>CAWCPB010000026.1:0-15954 GCA_963797415.1 uncultured Acidobacteriaceae bacterium | reverse complement strand
GACCTTTTACTGGCCTGCCATCCTCGGCTTCTTATTTGGCTTCGGCTTCGGTGTAGGCTGCGCACTCGCCGTCATGTACTCCATCTACCTGGGCGGATATCGCGCGGCAATCAAGGACTCACGCTTGGCCGATCCGCCCGAGCGCTACCGCAAGGCCCTCGAAAACTCGCCAGCACAGTAGCTAAAACTGGAAATAAATAAACGGCCGGTACCCCAGCGGCAGAAACGCCAGCGCAACCGCCCACACGCATCCATATAACAGACAGAATTGCTCCAGCCGCAACCCGCTTATCCACTCTCCAATCTGGGTCCGCCGCATCACCCATTGCCCCAACAGCAACGCTGGCCCCAGCAGCAGCAGCCACCGCGGCAGCGTCTCAGCGCCACCACGATCCAGCAGCAGATACCGCTTGATCATGATCCACGCAACCCCAAACGTCTGCGATCGGAATAATATCCAGCACAAACAAACAAAGTTCAGCGTAATAAACCAACTGATCGCCTTACGCCACGGCTCGTGCTCTGGCTTTGGTGGAAATATCCGCTTTACCTCGGCATTCACCATCTACCCGGCACCATGCGCTCCTCCCCAGGCCACAAACGTCCATGCCGCCCCGTGCCACAACCCGCCAGCCAGCATCGTCAACATCAGGTTGCGATACGTCAGCAGCAGATATTTACTCCGTCCGCCCAGCGAGATGTAGATGTAGTCCCGAATCCACGTAGAAAGCGAAATATGCCACCGCCGCCAGAAATCCTGGATCGAAACCGAAAGGTAAGGTGCATTGAAGTTCAGCACCAGCTTGTACCCCAGCAATCCAGCCACTGCGATCGCCATATCCGAGTAACCAGAAAAATCGCAGAATATCTGGATCGTATACAGCCACGTCGCCGAGATCGACGCCAGCGCGCTTATCCCTGGGATGACTAAAAACCCGATCCACATAGGGTGAGATATTGTCCGCAATGCACGACTTCTTGATGAACCCCAGCAAAAACAGGTACATCATCGCCTTCACGTCCGCCAGCGACACCGTCCGCGCGGTCGCCATCTGCGGCACAAAATACTTCGGTCTCACAATTGGCCCCGCCACCAGCTGCGGAAAGAACGAAGCGAACATCATGTAGTCCCGCAGGCTGTGCACCGCGGGAATTTCGTTGCGATAGACATCGATTGTGTAGCTCAGCGACTGAAACGTAAAGAAGCTTACGCCCACCGGCAGGATGATATGGATCGTCGGCTCATCCAGATGCGCACCGAACTTCGCCGCCATCCCTATCGCGCTGTCCACAAAAAAGTGGAAGTACTTGAAGAACGCCAGCACGGACAGATTCATGGCAACACTGGCACTGACAAACATTTTCCGCGCCCGCCGACTCTCCGTACCTACGATCCTCAGCGCAAAGTAATAATCCGCCGCAGACAGCACCCCCAGCATCACTGCAAAGCGCCAATCCCACGACCCGTAAAAGTAGTAGCTGCACGCAAGCAAAAACCATTTCCGCGCATCATTTTTCTTAAGCGACCAGTAGACCAGCAACACCACCGCAAAAAACACAAAGAATCGCAGTTCGACAAAAAGCAATCTAGCCTCCGCACCGCGCTGCTGGCGGATTCTTTGCGTACCACGCCTTGATCTGTTCCGCCAGCAACCTGCTCGCCAGTGCCGCCCCAGCCTCGTTCAGGTGCGCACCATCATGCCAGTACTTGACCTGGTACAACTCCGGATACACATCCGGCTGCGCCAGGTTCAAAATCGGCTGTGGCCCTTCTGGCCCAGGAATCGTAGCCGGATACACCGGATGCTCACCAAGATCGTCCACCGTAGGCATCACCACATAAAGAAACTGCACATTCCGTACCGGGCTTGCATCATTCAACTCCCGCAGCAGCTCGATATTTCCCAGGCATCATGGTCTGCATCGCAGCACGACCCACCTTCGGCTGCTTCGCAAACTCCGTCTTGACGCGATCCACGATGACTGGGGTCATCACGTTCACCGTCAATCCTCGTCGTCGTTCTGGGTATCATTCAAAAGTTCGTCGCGATCCACGGGTGCAGGAAATATCCTGCTGCTCACCATCCCCACATTCATGTAATGCAATCCCGCCGCAATTGCTGCAAACCCCACCCTGCCCAATCGCCTCGGCCAGTTCATGCTGACATCCGTCAATCCCGCCATAAATCGTACAGTCCGCCAGTCATAGATGTTGATCGCTCGAGGGTGCACCAGATGCCGGTTCGCAAAGTTAGCTCCGGCATTCATCTCCAGCAGCACAAAACAACTCTGCGGAGCCAACCCATCCGTGCTCACCGGCGGCCATCGCAACCCCCGCATGAACTCGATTGCCATCACCCGCTGTTCCGCTTGGCTCCCACCCCCAACCGCTTCATTGATGCTCCGTGTCGCCAACGGAGTCCCCTGCAACGCAGTATCGAACGCCCTGGGGTCGAATCCATCAAGCATGTGGCTTGAGCCAAAGCTGCTTGACACAGCTCTGCCCTGCCATTGCTCCATAAGCAATAATTTTTCGCTGCGAAGATCCGCATGCAGCGACAAAGAATCTCGCATAAAGCCATGCAATAATGCCGCGACCAGACCAAAGCCCAGCAGAAACAGCCCTAGCGACGCCGCGATCCGGCTCTTGGTAGGTCGGCCCTCCACCACTCCCGGCGTCTCTGCCCTATCTAGGGCCCGCATACCGTCTTCCCCACTCACCGCGCCGCCAGTTGCGCCCGCATCTCTTTCACTTCCTTCGTCAAAGTCTCCATCGCTTTCATCAACGCCGCGCGCTGATGATCAGCGCCAGTAATCGGCACCTGCTCAATGTAGAACGTCCCATTCGGCTCCAGCACGCACTTCTCCACCTCGTGAAAGGTCGTTCACCCCCTGCTTGTGCAGTACGGACAGCAGTTCCAGTTCCGTCAGCGTCTCCTGCTGCAGCGCCTTTCGGTTCACTCTTCCGTTGCCGGATCAGCACCGTCTCGCCACCTTCCAGGGCACGGTTCAATTTCGGCATGCGAAACAAAAGGTGCGCCAGCGCCCAGTTGATCGCCAGCAGAGCAAACGCTCCGATGATGCCACCCGACACAGAATTATCGTCGCCGATGATCGCATTCTGCACCGTATTCGACAGGCTCAGCAGCACCACCAAATCGAACGGATTCAGTTGCGCCAACTCCCGCTTCCCGAACAACCTCAGCAGCAGAACAAGAAAGATATATACGATCACAGGCCGCAGGATCTTCTCCAGAATCGGCTGATGCAGATGAAACATACTCTCGATCAAGTTCGTCTCCTCAAAACAAAAAATCCATCAGCCATTTCAGGCATATCTCCTCTGATGCCACTCCCATGCGCTCGCCACGATCGTATCGAGCTCCGCAAACTGTGGCTTCCAACCCAGTTCCGCCTTGATCTTCTTCGCGCTCGCCACCAGCACAGCGGGATCGCCCGCGCGCCGCTCCCACTCCTCCACCGCAATCGGCCGTCCCGTCACCCGGCGAACCGACTCGATTACCTCCAGCACCGTGAACCCCTGGCCGTTGCCGATGTTATAAATCACCCGGCTCCGCTCTTCCAGTGCGCCAAGCGCCAGCAGATGCGCTCTCGCTAAATCAAGCACATGGATGTAATCCCGCACACACGTCCCGTCCTTCGTCGGATAATCCTGCCCGAATATCTTGATATTCTTCCGCCGCCCCAGCGCTACATCCAGCACCAGGGGTATCAAGTGTGATTCCGGCTCGTGAGCCTCCCCGTAGCCTTCCATCGCCCCCGCCACATTGAAATACCGCAAACTCGCGTACCTCAATCCATGGATGCGATGCATCCATACCAGCATCTGCTCCACCAGCAGCTTGCTCTCGCCGTAGGCATTCGTCGGCTGTAACTTCGCATCCTCTTCAATCGGCGTATGTTCCGGCTCACCATAGCATGCAGCCGTCGAACTGAACACCAGACGGTCATGCCCAGTAGCCAACATCGCCTCCAAAAGCGTCAGCGTCCCCATCGTATTGTTTCTGAAATAGATCTCGGGACGCTGCATACTTTCTCCCGCTTCGATCAGCGCCGCGAAGTGCATTACACCATCGAAATGCTCGCTCTCGAACGTCCTCTCCAGCAGCGCACGGTCTTCCAAATCTCCTCGCACAAAATTCGCACCTTCAGCCACTCCTGAGAGCTTGCTATGACACAGGTTGTCGAATACCGTTACCGCATGTCCATTGGCTAAAAGCAGCCTCGTCACGGTGCCGCCAATATACCCGGCGCCACCGGTAACTAGTATCTTCATCACTACCCCTTTTCCTCTTTATGCACGTCTACCACCAAAGTATGAGTGTGATTCGCGTATAGTTCCGGCAGACTCTCTATAGCAAAGTCGGGGTAGACCTGAACGTTGATGAGAGCACTCCCCTTCCCCGATTCTGCCTGTGTTCCTTGTTCCAGTTTTTTTCGTCTATCTGCATACTACCGGGGTGCGATTTACAGCACTTTATCGCATCCAACCAATAGGCGATACTATCTCTGGCCTTGTTCCCGCAAATACGTGGGAGCTATTGTTCACCGAACTGGTTCTGGCTATGTCCTGATCCCGTTCCTTCCTAACCTTCCTCCTAAGACGAGGTCCTTCGAAGGATTCGTTTTTATGGTAAAGCCACTTCGCAGTGAAGATCCCGCACCGAAGAATATGCAGTTCGCTCACTTCGGCGTTCTGAACGACGGAAACCAGAGCAAGGGTTCGCTCTTTACCTCCGTAACGCTCAATATCGTCATCGCGCTCGTCGCCGTCATCATCAGCGCAGCCGCGAAGAAGACCATCGACAGAAGCCACAAGCTCACCTCTTTGATCGAGCCCATCCCGATAAAGAAGGTGGAACCGGAGCCCATCAAGCCGAAGATCATCCCCAAACTCCCGAAGCCTCCGGTCGTCAAAATTGAGCCGCCCAAGATCAAGCTCCCGGATGTGAAACTCCCCGACCCTCCTAAGCCAGTAGTAGTCAAGATGACCCAACCGGCTCCCGTCATCGCGCCTGCCCCGCCCAAGCTCGTCCAGCCACCCCCGGCCCCGAAGGCCGTGAGTCTCGCTGCCGCGCCGGCCGCCGTGGTCAATAACTCTCCTCACCCTGCGCCCGTCTCACTCGGCCAGCAGAATAATCCCATTGCGCCTTCCAATCGACCGGCCACCTCCGCTGTCAACCTCGGCAACCGCGGCCTAGCCGGTATGCCTGCTTCCAACACCGGCATGGGCGCCCAGGCCACCGCCGTCCACCTCGGCTCCGGTTCGCCCACCAGCCAGAACATGCATGGCAACGGCGCTGTCGCCGTCCAAGGAGTCAAACTCGGAGTCGCCGGCGGTACCGGTCCTCTCAACTCAACCGGCAAAGTCGCTGGCCCAGTCAACCTCGGACAGGTCGTTCCTCCCCCGATGCCCCATCCCAATGCTCCAGCCGCAACGACAAGCCGAAGCGGCCCCAAGGTGCTCTATAAGCCCAAGCCGGAGTACACCGCCGAAGCCACTCGCCTTCATATTGAAGGTGTTGTCTCGGTACGCATTCACGTCTCTTCCTCGGGGAGCGTACAGGTCATAGGAGTTACGAGCGATCTAGGCCATGGTCTTGGCGAGGCTGCAGTCAATGCTGTAAAAGGAACTCGCTTCCAGCCCGCACTCGACGACTCCGGTCGCCCTGTTGACTGGGAAGGTATCGTCAACGTCGCTTTCCAACTCGCGGGCTGATTTGTGCGTTACTCGCGTGTAATCTCATCGGTAGCACCATCTGAAACTTGGTTGACCAGTAGGGTCGCCGCAGGAGTACTGAACATGATCTTTCGGAAACAACCCGTCGCCAGTCTCTTACTGGCACTGCTCGCCGCATCAACTCTCTCCGCCTCGGCGGCGAGCGGCCTGCCACACATCGGCAAGAAAAAGACCGATCAGGATCTCCTGCCCTCCCGCAAACTCACGCCCGCGCAGAACGCTCTTATCGACAAGGCGATCGCTCGCGAAAAGGTAGTCATCAAGACGGTCAAGGATCGCGCTCCCATCTTCGAAACATACATACAGAAGATGCAGCCTGATCCCGTCCTCGGCCAGGTCCCCGAATCCGATCAGCACTTTCTCGGACGGATCGAGTTCAGCAAGATCATTGGTGACAACGCCTATGAGGTCAACGAGGCTACCTCCAAGGGCACCAATAACGATGGCAAGTTCGGCTTCCTTAAACACTCTGGCTCCTTCTTCTCGAGCCTGGCTGGCGGTGGAGGTCTCACCTTCCATGAATCTGGATTCGCCCAGATGCTCCTCATGGACTCCAACGGCTTTGACAAGGAGCACTACACCTTCGGCTTCGTCCGCAATGACTTTCTCGGCAACACTCCCACCGCCGTCTTCGACGTAACGCCAATCTCCGGCAAGCGTGTGTACGGCCGCTTCTTTGGCCGAATCTGGGTCGAAAGCCGCAACGGCAACGTCGTCCGCTTCAACGGTGATTTCTCTGGCAGCGAAAAAGACGTCAAGGAGTTCTACCACTTCGATAGCTGGCGCACGAACATCCAGCCTGATCTCTGGCTTCCCACCTCTTTCTACGTTGAGGAAAGCGATCCCAAGAGCGTCTCCAGAACCCTCGCATTCAAGGCTATCAACCATGTCTGGGGTTATGTCCTCAAGGTTCCGCCGCCGGATTCGGCGAACACCTCCATGGACGTCGTCGGTGCCACCGACGTCAGTAATGACGCGCAGGACGTAAGCCCACTCGGCTCACAACGCGCCTGGGTTCAGCAGGCTGAGGATAACGTCATCGAGCGCCTCTTCCAGGCCGGGCTCCTCGATGCACCAAGCGAATTCGATAAGACCCTCGAAGCCCTCGCCGGCAACATCCTCGCTTACAACAACATCACCCTCTCTCGGCCGATCCGCGTCCGCACTCTCCTCACCGTGCCGCTCGAGTCGGTTGCCATCGGCAACACAATCGTCATCTCCAAGAGCCTCATCGATACAACCGCCATCTTGACGCAGGACGGCGCACAACAGATGGGCAACCTCAATGCCATCCTCGCCTTCCAGATCGCCCACATCATCTTGGCGCACCGCCTCGATACCAAGTACGCCTTCAACGATCGCCTGCTCTTCCCGACCAATGCGGTCTTCAACCGCATTCCGATGCACCACACTGACGCAGACAACGCCGCGGCCGCCAAGAAAGCACTGGAACTGCTCAGCGCCAAGGAACTCGCCGACGGTCAGCAGTACTTCGGTCTTTACCTCCAGCAGTTGCAACAGCGTGTAAAGGCGCTCAAAGCACTCAACGAACCCCTGATCGGTGACGGTCTCACCAAGAGCGATACAGATCAGACCTTCTGGCTGGCCGCGCTCATGCCTAAGGGACCCAAGCTCGACATGGCCAACCTCAAACAGCAGGCCGCCATGCCGCTCTCCAGCTTCCTGCGCTTCGATCCCTGGACCGACCAACTCATCACTCTGCACACCTCCTACGAGCCCCTTCTCACTGCGGCCGACAAGATGCCGTTCGAGGTCGAGCCCGTCTATCTCAAACTTAGTTATTACAAAGCACCGGCAGATCCGGCGGCAGCTCCAGCAACAGCCGCGCCTGCCGCACCACCTGCGGCTGATACAGGAACCCCGGCGGCTGCCGCTCCTCAAGCTACCAGCGGCGCCACAGCCTTAATTCTTTTTGTGGGAGAGGGGGCGATTCTTCGCTCGCACCCTCTCCCTGTGTCAATTTCGGGAACCTGATCTCAGGTAACCCCTTTGACGAAACCTTTAGGAGGCACGTAAATTGAAGCGACTTAAAATGCTCGGCCTGTTCGTTTCCGTGCTTGGATTGTCGATCGCCGCGCATGCTCAGGCTACTCCTACTGCTACCGGAAATGCACACCATTTTCAGGTCGGCGGTGGCTATACCTTCGCCAGCCCAGATTATGCGACTACCAACATTGGCGGCGGTACGGTCTACTCAACCCTCGATCTTTGGCACGGTATCGGCGCAGAGGGAGATATCCACTTCATCACCCTCCACACGCCAACTGACCTCGGAGAGACCACCTACCTCATCGGACCTCGTTACATGGTCCAGCGAAAACGCATCCAAGCTTACGCAAAGTTCCTGGGTGGCATCGGCCATTTCCAGCATCAGGCTGGCAATATCTACATTCCTCAGTCCGATATGACCTATTCAGCAATCGCCATGGGCGGCGGCGTTGATGTTCGCGTTCACAAACATATCAACGTCCGCGCCTTCGACTTCGAAGCGCAGAAGTGGCTCAGTTTCACCCCGCATACGCTAAGCCCGTATGTGTACACCTTCGGCGTCGCCTTCATCCGGTAACCGTCAGACCCACAAACGGCATCTGGTCGAAAAATTCCTCGCAGTGCGGCCAGGTGCGAAGGAATAGTTATAGGGACTTCCATTTCGTGGTTCTATCCGGTCTGCAACACCTCCTCAGATCCCATTACTCATCCAGCAGTCGCCATCGTTCATTTCGGTCTGCCTTGCTCTCCTGACGAACCCAACAGTTAAAACAGAAATCCCCGGCCATATGCCGGGGATTTCTGTCGAATAGTTCGAATCATCAACCTACCATCAGAAGTGGTAAGCAACACCGATCGCGGGCGTCGAAATCACCTCGTATCGGTTCGTCCTGATGATGTTACCGGGAAGGCTGAAGTCCGGAGTCTTGACTAAGAACCCGCGATACTGAACACGAATGTCGAAACTTGGGCTCAACTCGTAAGCCAGACCGCCGCCGAACAAAGCTCCGATGTTGGTGTTCTGCTTCGCGTCTAACTGGTTCGTTCCCGCATCCTGGATCGGCGTAAATATAATCGCGCCTGGACCGGCCTCAATGAATGGATTGAACTTCCGGAAGTTCATGTTGAATACATACGCTCCGGACATCTCCTGCGCCCGGGTATGAATCCTCACGTTCGGAGCGAAGCTCGTCACATACTTCTCCGAGAACTGTGCGAACGAATAGTTCAACTCCAATGCACTGCGCGGCGTCAGCATAAAGCGGTAACTGGCCAGAACGCCCAGCGTACTCGTGGTGCTCATGTGAACCGCATTCCCCGTGATATTAGGGGCAAAAAAACCCATCGCGCTGATGCTCACGTCCTGCCGGCTCTCCTGAGCAAATCCTGCCGTCGCTGACAGCAGCAGAGCCCCCAACAACATCATCTTCTTCATTCTTCGCTGACCCCTTCGGATTCGTTCAAAACTCTATTTGCCTCCCGCAAACTCACCTCGGGACACAGCCACTGCCGCAGTCGTATGCACCACAGTCGGTGTCTCTTATTGTACCCGCACCAGCGCTTATCGGTATCGTCCGCACGCAACAAGACTGAACGATACTCTTCCATCCGGCCTCTCCTTCCTCACTCTCTAAAGAGACAGTCTTCCCGCACAGGCATGCCATCGCCGCTATAATCGCAGCTTTCCGCAGAGTTACGCGACTCTCGCCCAATGACCGACACAATCTACTTCAGCGCTGCTACACCACTCGCTCTTCATGAAACGAGTACGGATCGCCATGCGCCGCCGCATACGCCTCCACCACCTTCAGAAACGCAATCGCCGCATGCGACAAGCTCGCCTGCCGCCGATACACCAGCCGCAGCTTCCGTTCAATCTGCAACTCCTCGCACCCGCACCCGCACCAGCGCGCCGCTCGCCAGCTCCGTCCGCACCGTCAAACCCGGCACCAGTGCCACTCCATTTCCCATCTCGACAAATCGCTTGATCGCCTCCAGCGACGGCAGCTCCACTCCCATCTGCAGCGGAGTCTTGTGCCGCTTGAACGCCTGGATCACCTTCTGCCGTCTGCGGCGAAGGAATATTGTGCGCAATAAAATTCTGCGCCCCCAGCTGCCGGATCGACACCTCTCCCTCCGCCGCCAGCGGATGCTTCGGATTCACCACCAAATCCAGTTCGTCCCGATACACCACCATCGACCGGACCTGCGGATCGTCCGGCCGGAACTCAGCACCCCAATCTCCACCGAATGCATCAGCACCTCATCCGAGATCCGGCTGGCCAGCGCCCGCTGCACCGTCACCTTGATCCGCGGATTCTGCCGCCGGAACTCATCCAGCAGCGGCAACAGATACAGGCACGTGTACTCATTCGCCGCCAGGTTCAGCCGGCCCCGATGCAGCTCCCGCAGCTCCGTCAGCGCTCCCGTCGCCTCCGTCCGCAGATTCAGCAGCTTCAGAGCATACTCCCGCAGTACCTCGCCCGCATCCGTCAGCGTTCCATCCCGCGACGACCGCTCAAACAGCACCTCACCCAGCTCACCCTCCAGCTTCGCAATCGCCTGGCTCACCGCCGGCTGCGTCCGGTGCAGCCGCGCCGCCGCCCGCGAAAAACTCCGCTCCTCCGCCACCGCCAGAAACGTCTCCATCTGAACCAGATCCACGCCGCACCTCCCGCCTTCGACCCTCGTTTCAATACTTTGAATAGCTCGATTAGTTTTTATAATACTCGTCAGATGCACCATAAGCTCTGCGTTATGATATCTAAAGATCGAAAGATCGAAAGTGCCAGAATATACTCAATGAGCGCGCCTGAGCAGATCGTCTTCTTCGACACCACCCTCCGCGACGGGGAGCAGTCCCCCGGATGCACCATGCACCACGCACGAAAAGCTCCGCATGGCCCACCAGCTCGCGGCCCTCGGCGTCGACATCCTCGAGGCCGGCTTCGCCATCGCCTCCGATGGCGACTCCGAATCCATCCGCACCATCGCCCGCGAAGTCGCGCGGCCCCGTCATCGCCTCCCTCGCCCGCTGCAAGCGCGAGGACATCGAAGCCGCCGCCCGCAGCATCGAGCCCGCCGCCAGCGCCCGCATCCACACCTTCCTCTCCACCTCCGACCTGCACCTCGCCGCCAAGCTCAAGATCACCCGCGAGCAGGCCCTCGACCAGATCGCCGAGATGGTCGCCCTCGCCCGCAGCTACTGCGACAACGTCGAGTTCTCCCCCGAAGACGCCACCCGCACCGACCCCGACTTCCTCGTCAAAGTCTGCGAGGTCGCCATCCAGGCCGGAGCCACCACCCTCAACCTGCCCGACACCGTCGGCTACTGCATCCCGCAGGACTACGCCGAGATGTTCCGCATCGTCCGCGCCCGCGTCCCCGGCGATCAGAAAACATCATCCTCTCCGCGCACTGCCACGACGACCTCGGCCTCGCCGTAGCCAACACCCTCGCCGCCGTCGAGGCCGGAGTCCGCCAGGTCGAGTGCGCCATCAACGGCATCGGCGAGCGCGCCGGCAACGCCTCCCTCGAAGAGCTCGCCGCCATCTTCACCGTCCGCCAGCGACAAGCTGCCCTACCCGCACAACATCGTCATGAACGAGCTCTACCCCACCAGCCAGATGCTCGCCGAGTGCATCAGCTTCGGCGCCGCGCCCAACAAGGCCATCGTCGGCGCCAACGCCTTCGCCCACGCCGCCGGCATCCACCAGCACGGCGTCATGGTCAACCCGCTCACCTACGAGATCATGACCCCCGAATCCGTCGGCGTCCCCACAACTCGCTCGTCCTCGGCAAGCACAGCGGCCGCCGCGCCCTCGAACACCGCCTCGTCGAACTCGGCCACCAGCTCACCCGCGCCGAGCTCGACGCGGTCTACCACCGCTTCACCGAACTAGCCGACCGCAAGAAAACCATCTACGACCAGGACCTCCTCGGCCTGCTTAAACCGGCAGCCCAGGATGCGAACGTCGCATGCAGCACCGTTCAACTGCCATGGCAGTCCTTGCCGGATAGGTCTTTTCTGGATGGTCTTACGCCGAAGACGAAGCATCAATGCGCGATTGCCTGATCATCGTTGTCTACGTGCAATCGTTTGGTCTTTCGCCTTCGCAAGATGCTAAGAGAGAAATGAATGAAGCTCAAGATCGCCATCCTCGCCGGCGACGGCATCGGCCCCGAAGTCACCAACGAAGCCGTCAACATCCTCAAAGCCGTAGCCGAATTCGGCGGCCACGACTTCACCTTCACCGAAGCCCTCATCGGCGGAGTCGCCATCGACCGCCACCGGCTCGCCGCTCCCCACCGCCACCCTCGACGCCGCGCTCGACTCCGACGCCGTCCTGATCGGCGCCGTCGGCGACAACAAGTTCAACGCCCTCACCCCGGACAAGCGCCCCGAAGCCGGCCTCCTGCAGATCCGCCAGGCCCTCGGCGGCTTCGCCAACCTGCGCCCCTCCATCGCCTATCGCCGCCCTCAGCGAGAATTCCCCACTCCGCCCCGAAGTCACCAAAGATGTCGACATCCTCTTCGTCCGCGAACTGCTCGGCGGCCTCTACTTCGGCGCCCCGCGCTGGTGGAACAAGGACACCGACGAAGCCATCAACACCATGCGCTACACCAGCGCCGAGGTCGCCCGCGTCGCGCGCGTCGCCTTCGAACTCGCCAGCAAGCGCCGCAAGAAAGTCACCTCCGTCGACAAGGCCAACGTACTCGAAGTCTCGCAGCTCTGGCGCGCCGCCGTCACCGAAGTCGCCAAGGACTACCCCGACGTCACCCTCGAGCACCAGCTCGTCGACTCCATGGCCATGCACATCATGAACATCCCCCGCAACTTCGACGTCGTCCTCACCGAGAACCTCTTCGGCGACATCCTCTCCGACGAGGCCGGCGTCATCACCGGCTCGCTCGGCATGCTCCCCTCGGCCACCATCGGCGGAGCCGTCAACCTCTACGAGCCCGTCCACGGCTCCGCGCCCGACATCGCCGGCACCGGCAAGGCCAACCCGCTCGGCGCCATCCTCACCGCCGCCATGGTCCTGCGCCACTCCGCCAACCTCGAGCAGGACGCCGCAGCCGTCGAAGCAGCCGTCCACCAAGTCCTCGACGCCGGCTACCGCACCGGAGACATCGCCCGCGGCAACCACCCCAACCATGCAACTCGTCACCACGCAGGAGATGGGCAAACGCGTCCACCAGGCCCTCGTCGAAAGCATCGACCGCCGCCAGTCCATGCACGCCGTCTAACCCGCACTTAACGCCGTCATCCTGAGCGCGCAAGCGCGAGTCGAAGGATCCTGCTATTTCGCTTTTGCCGTTGCTTTTGCTTCAAAAAACATGCGCCGCACACTCCAACTCGCCGCCGTACTCCTCACCATCACCACCACGGCCCGTACGCGCAAACCATCCACTCCCCACAAATCAAGCGCGACAAGAAGCAGAAGCCCTCCATCAACGAATGGCTCTGGCAGTACAGCCCGCCGCCCGCCGACGGCCGCGAGAACGACCTCGTCCGCGATCCCCGCTTCCGTCCCATTCCTCAACCAGAACCTCACCGCTCCTCAGACCTTCTGGGGCACGCCCAAGCCGAAGTCCCTCGCCGACACCGCCTACGACTACCTCTCCGTCCCCGGCAAAGTCATCGCCGACGATAACCGTTACATCACCATCTACCGGCTGCGTCTTCCACTTCTGTCCCGCGCGCGGCCTGCTCTGGGTCGACCTCAACGCGCCCCATCCCCTCGTCGTCTTCGCCGCCATCGACTGGATCAAGCGAGAGCAAAACCCCCAACCAGCCCGACGCCGAATACACCCTCTGGATCTTCTCCAACCACGCCTTCGGCCTCACCCCCGACGCACCCAACAAGATGCCCGCCGGCCCTCACCCACAGCCATCGCCCGCTGGACCGCAGAACCCCTCCCCGGCGCCAAATTCATCGCAGAACATCACCCACGCCATCCTCGTCGATCCCGACGGCACGCCGCATCAGGTTCCACCCGCTACCCTCGGCCTCACAGCCAAAATCAACAGACTCAGATCTCCTCAACCGAGACGAAAGAAAAACCATGACCACAACACCTAAAACTCTCTTCGAAAAAGTCTGGAACCACCACCTCGTAGCCGAGCCCGCCGGCGAGCCCTCCATCCTCTACATCGACCTCCACCTCGTCCATGAGGTCACCTCCCCGCAGGCATTCGACGGCCTCCGCATGACCGGCCGCAAGCTCCGCCGTCCCGACCGCCACATCGCCACCGTCGACCACAACGTCCCCACCACCAGCGCCGCAGACCGCCTCGACATCGTCGACCAGATCTCCGCCAAACAGGTCAACGCCCTCCGCAAAAACTGCGCCGACTTCGGCATCGAGTTCTTCGACGTGCAGGACCGCGACCAGGGCATCGTCCACATGATCGGACCCGAGCTCGGCGCCACCAAGCCCGGCATGACCATCGTCTGCGGCGACTCCCACACCAGCCACCCACGGAGCCTTCGGCGCACTCGCATTCGGCATCGGCACCAGCGAAGTCGAGCACGTCATGGCCACGCAGACCCTCCCGCAGGGCAAACCCAAAACCTTCCGCATCCACGTCGACGGCGAGCTCCCCTTCGGCGTCACCGCCAAGGACATCATCCTCGACATCATCGGCAAGATCGGCACCGCCGGAGCCACCGGCTACGTCATCGAGTACGCCGGCTCCGCCATCCGCGCCCTCTCCATGGAAGGCCGCATGACCATCTGCAACATGAGCATCGAAGCCGGTGCCCGCGCCGGCATGATCGCCCCCGACGAGACCACCTTCGCCTACCTCAAGGGCCGCCGCTTCTCGCCCCAAGGCGCAGCATGGGACGAAGCCGTCGCCCACTGGCGCACCCTCCCCACCGACCCCGGCGCCACCTACGACCGCGAGCTCCACATCGACGCCGCCACCATCACCCCCACCGTCACCTGGGGCACCAGCCCCGGCATGGTCACCTCCATCGACGGCACCGTCCCCACGCTCGACGACGCCACCGACGAAGCCGACCAAAAATCCTTCGCCCGCGCCTACGAGTACATGGGCCTCAAGCCCGGCACGCCCATCGCAGAGATCAAGATCGACACCGTCTTCCTCGGCTCCTGCACCAACGGCCGCATCGAAGACCTCCGCGCCGCCGCCGCAGATCGTCAAAGGCCACCACATCGCCACCAAGATCCGCGCCATGGTCGTCCCCGGCTCGCAGGCCGTCAAGCGCCAGGCCGAAGCCGAAGGCCTCGACGCCATCTTCAAGTCCGCAGGCTTCGAATGGCGCGAGCCCGGCTGCTCCATGTGCCTCGGCATGAACCCCGACATCCTCCAGCCCGGCGAGCGCTGCGCCTCCACCAGCAACCGCAACTTCGAAGGCCGCCAGGGCCGCGGAGGCCGCACCCACCTCGTCAGCCCGCAAATGGCCGCAGCAGCCGCCATCACCGGCCACTTCACCGACATCCGCACCTGGAACCAGAACGGAGACATCCCGCTAATGATCGCCATCAACGTCCTCACCACCACGCCGTCCCCCTGCCGCTGCCCAACATCGACACCGACCAGATCATCCCCAAGCAGTTCCTCAAGCGCATCGAGCGCACCGGCTACGGCGACTTCCTCTTCTACGACTGGCGCCGCATCCAGGAAGGCCCCGAAGCCGGCCAGCCCGACCCCGACTTCGTCCTCAACAAGCGCCGACCACAAGGGCCGCAAGATCCTCATCGCCGAAAAGAACTTCGGCTGCGGCAGCTCCCGCGAGCACGCCGCCTGGGCGCTCACCGACTTCGGCTTCCTCGCAGTCATCGCCCCCAGCTTCGCCGACATCTTCTTCTCCAACGCCGGCAAAAACGGCATGGTCCTCGTCACGCTCCCCGAAGCCGACGTGCAAACACTAATGGACCGCTCCACAAAAAATCCCGAGCACAAGATCACCATCAACCTCGAAGCCCAGACCGTCACCGACGACCAGGGCTTCAGCGCCCACTTCGACATCGACCCCTTCCGCAAGTACTGCCTGCTGAACGGCCTCGACGACATAGGCCTGACCCTGCGCCACGAATCCGAACTCGACGCCTTCGAAACCAAACACGACACCGAACCCTGGCTAAAACCAAAGTCGGTAGCCGTCACCGCATAATCATTGTCATCTTCGCTCAAGCATGAATTGTCACT
>CAWCPB010000025.1:0-80435 GCA_963797415.1 uncultured Acidobacteriaceae bacterium | reverse complement strand
TTGAGGAGGCGGGTCAAATCTTTACTGAACAAACAACAATCAGTGCCGGGTGCAATGGAGGATCCTCGTTGAGTTGCTTCTTATTCGCCACCGAGCTTGTATCAAGACACTCACACGGAGTGCGTATAGAAACACGCTGGAGAGCAACATGGGTTGCTACCAAACCAACAACAAAGACAAAAGCCCTCTAAAGAAAAAAACTTGACGGCAGTGACCTGCTCTTAGAAGGTCGGCTTATCGGAAGTGATCTTCGTTGCGCCTGAAAAGTCACATTTTCGGCAACTTCGATTCTCATTTGGTGCTAACAGGCCTTAGCACTCATCAAGCTTCGGTCTAGGACTTCCGAGAGGATTAGTAACGGTGAACGCGCTTGTAGTCACTAAAAAGCCCCGTAGCAGTCGGCCAGCTTGGAGGTGGACCTCCTCCAAAAACCTGTCAACCCCCAAAAACATCTAACTCATTGAAATAAAGAAAAATAGAGCTGGCGTGCCAGTTCCATCCCAATCGATATACTGGATATAGAGATCAGACAAGCCCCGGGAACCGCCGGGGCTTTTTCCATTAATCCAACAGAAAAGGAGAAAAAAACCGTAAGTCTTTTGACTGGACAAATTTAGCTATAACCAATTTAGAATGACTATTTTACAGTCTGTTGAAATCGTAAATCATTCAATAAATGGCACTTAGCGATACCCACCCCCCGGGGGGGGTACCCCTTATCGGGTGGCAATGCTGTAAAGCGAGTCTCGCGACAGAACGAACAGTGTCCGGCCGTCTTTACCGCCAAACACAATCTGGATAGGCCGCTGCGGAGTATCGATCGTATCGATCCACTTCCCCGACGGATCGTAGACATACACCTGCCCGGCCGCCACGTAAACGTTTCCGTGGGGATCAACCGCCACGCCCTCGCCGCCCTGCTCCGCAAAGAGCTTGACGTCCGTGAGGTTTCCAGTCGGCAGCACGTTCGCCACATACGTCTTCTCCTGCGATTCATCGGAGAAGTAGAACGGCTTCCCGGCCTGTGCCGGCAGCAGCCCGAACGCACGAATACTGTCATGCATCCGTATCCCGTAGTACAGCTTCCCCGTCACAAAGTCATCGCCCACCGGGATGTACGTACTCTTGTCCGGCGAAACGAACTGATAAGTATTCCGCGATTCGATCATGTCCAGAAAATTGCTCTCCGTCCGCCAGAAATTCAACGGCAGAACAGCAGTCGCATCGGGCATCGCCACCATTGGAGTCGGCTTCAACACCGTCACCGAAGCATCCTTCGCATCCGGCTTGAACCAGTACACCGTCCCCTTCCCCGCATACGACACCACCATCAGATTCCCGGCCTTATCAAACGCCAGTTGCACCGGATCAAGCGGATTATCCCGCACAATCTCCGCCCTGGCTCCTCCGGCAACTCACCGATAGATCTTCTGCCAGTGCGCATCGACGAAGTACAGACCTCCCAGCACATCCACCGCCGCACCCGAGATGTTGTAAAAGCCCGTCCGCTCAACGCTCCACCTTCGCACCATCCGCCAACACAGGCGAACGTTTCGCCTTCTCAGCAGCAGGCCATTCCCCGAAATATCCACCGTCAGCGCCGCAAACTCGCGATTGCGAATCATCACGTCGTTGCGTCCGATCGATCACCATCGAGTTGTCGAACGAAACCTTGTTATCCCTATAGTCATGCACATTGCGAAAACGTATCTCCTTCGAGTCCGCCACATTCATCGCATTCGGAAACGGCTGGTAGCTGCTCACCACGCGATACCGTGGATAGTTCGCCAATGTCATGTTCTCGAGTCCTCAATCCTCAACGGCAAACAGAACGCCCCTTCACCGCGCTCCTCCTCCGTCTGCAGCGCATAGATCTGCCAGTTCGCAACTCGATCCAGACATCACCTCATTCCGCACATGGTGCTCGCTTGAAAGCTCGTATACCCGCCCCGAAGTCGTCGTGTTCGAAATCATACATACCCGCCTGCGCAAACGTGCTCGGCGTCCAGATATTCTCAAACGTTCCACCGCCCCCATTCGTCACCCACAGACTCGGATACTGGCCATCCCATCGCCGATTCATGTCCGTATCCGCCGTATGCGTATTGTTATAAATTCCCGTCGAACGCGCACCGCCGGCAACTCGTCCGTCCCATGGCCGCCGAGAAACCGCACATCGTGCGTCATCGAGTTACGCCCGCCATCCACTTCGCCCCCACCGCCCGCGGTTGATCCCGTTCGTATACAGCCCGATGCCAGTCACAATATTCGTCCCGCCCTTTGGCGTCTCAATCAGCGGCACCGGCATCCCGGCCCCTGAAATGCCGGCGTCGTATCCGCGATAAAAATGCGTGTGTGCTCGGATGCAGTCCGATCAGCACCGTATCCGGCCGCAGCGTCAACGTATTCGTCACAAGATAAAGTCCCGTCGGGAAGTACAACGTCTTATGCCCCGCAATTGCTTTGCGCAGCGCATCGGTGTCATCCGTAAACTCCGTCGCCCCGGACACCCAGGTCCCTCACGTTAACCCAGCTATCCATCGGCGGCAGCGTTGCAATGTCAGACTCCACCGGAGGCGGTGCCCTGCTCAGAAACGTCGTCTCAAAGACATCCCGAATCGACGGTGTAGCCCCAATATCGTCAAAATGGAGCCCGTGCGAGAACGTCTTAACAGCATAGATCGCGCCCGCTCCAGCAACATCCCGCCCGCTTTCCCGATAATGAACAAACTTCGGCACCTTTATGCAGATTACGTTCTCCGCGTTGATCTCCGTGTGCGCATTGTCCTCGTTGCTGATCACTATGGCCGGTCCCGATATGTTCTCCATCCGAGCATCCTTCACCCACAGCTCATCTGAAAACTTCGGCTCAATCTCCACGGCCGTTGGCACATCCTTGAACTGCGGCCGAATCAGCGTAAGCCCCGCCTCATGCTCCAGGATCGCCGCCGATCTCTGTCCTTCGAATGTTGCATCGATCACCGTAAACTGCCATCCCGGCGAAGGCTTCCGCGTCCAGATCCCATATTTTCCACCATAAAAATGGACATCTTCCGCGACATTCCCGCTGTCATGAATCCCAGCCAATCCCGATCCAATATGAAAATCAATATGAGCCAGATAACAATGCTGCGCATACCGCCCTCGCACTCCTATCGCCCCTGGATTCCCATCCTGTATCTCGAAGTCCACATTGCTCAACGCCGAGTAGAAAGTCCCCGGAGTCCCATCTGAAATCTTCGCCACTGGAGTTTCCATCCCATGGTTCGTCTGCACCGCCGGCGGACGATTCCCCGTAAACATCACCATATTCGTCCCATCGCCTTGAAAACCTGGCGTATTCACCCCTAGCACCAGCACCGGGCGAGTGCTGCCGTACCCCATCACCCGCACTCCTGGCCATATATAGATCGTGTGAGTAATCCGGTAGCGACCCGCCGGTAGAAACACCACGCCCTGCCGATACTTCTCCTGGAGTTGATCTATAGCCTTCTGTATCCCAGTCGTATCGTCCGCGACCCCATCGCCACGAACCCCAAACTGCTCTGGCAAAACATAAACCGCCTGCGCATCCGCTGGTCGCAACGGGTAGTAAGAAGCACTGGCCAGAGCAGACGATGCAGAAAGCATCAACACAAGGAGGGAAAAAATCGGACGAGTCATTTGCAAATGACTCTACCAAACCTTCAACCCGATCGCTTCAGACCAAGACCACACCCGTCACCGCAGGCGTATACTTCTGCCACCGTTGGAACTCGTTTGGACGGTACCGGGAGGCAGCCGTGAAGACCACTTCTGCGATCAATCTATTCTTGGTGATGTCGCTCGCAACGGTAAGTGGGTCCGTTACAGCGCAGGAAACCACCTCCTCTACATTTCCGGAAATCACCTCGACTCCAGGCGCCGCGCTCAGTACAACTGATACGACACTAAAAGAGTCAGCTCCTGCAGTAACCGCAGACTCCCACCAGGCTCAGGACGCAAAAGCGCTGTCCGACGACTCCCACGTCCGCATCGTTCGACTGAGCAGTATCGAGCACGGAGGTATCTTGCTCGATCGCAATACCGGCAACGGCTTCGAGCCGACCATGCAGAATATGCCCATCGTCGAAGGCGCAAGGCTTCAGGCCGCCACGGGATACGCTGAGGTTGAGTTCGAGGACAACAGCACTCTCCGGGTAACTCCCGACACGATGATCGACTTTCCGCAGCTGGTGCGGCTGCACTCGGGCGCAACCGCTTCGACGGTAGCTTTGTTGAAGGGGACGATGTACGTGAATCTGGCGAGCACGAAGGGGAACGAGTTCACCGTCAAGACCGCATCCGTCAGCATCACACCCGCGCCTTCGAGTCATCTCCGTCTAGAGGTCAACGGACCGAAGGTGATTGTGGCGGTGTTCTCCGGCACCGCTCAGGTGCAGGGGCCTTCCGGATCAACCCTGGTCGCCAAGAAACAGACACTAACCCTGGACGCAAACCAGAGCCAGCTGGCCAAGAATGTAGAGAAGCAGCAATATGACGGCTGGGACGAAGATGCCGTCCACTATCATGACCAGTACTCCAAAGGAAACGCTCTCACGAGTTCTTCTCCTTACACTTACGGTGTAAGCGACCTCAACTACTACGGCAGCTTCTCCAACGTCGGCGGATGCGGAATGATGTGGCAGCCGTACTTCGTCAACGCGTCCTGGAATCCTTACTCCAGCGGACTATGGGCTTACTATCCAGGATCAGGCTACTCGTGGGTCTCGCCTTACCCTTGGGGCTGGCTGCCCTATCACTCCGGAGACTGGACGTTTTGCCCGACGCGCGGCTGGGGATGGGTTCCAAGTAACAGATGGATGGCCATTCAAAATACAAATACCGGCGGCGGTCCACAGCACCTCCGTCCGCCACAACCGCCGGCACCTCCCGTCAGGCCCCACTCCAGCACCCTGGCCGTAGTGATGAACAAATCTTCCTTCGTCACTTCGAAGATGGGCCCGGAAGGAAACTTTGAGTTTCACAACAACTCGGCTGGCCTCGGCGTTCCACGCGGTTCATTCGAAAAACTCGACAAAATCTCAAGCCACGTAGAACAGCACGGGGTCGTCTCCCGCCCGGCCTACATGGAGCCTGCCGGCACTGCCTCGCAGGCCCCCCATGGCTCAGGCTTCGCGGCTCATGAAGGTCCCGTAAGGCTTCGTCCCGGCACGCCGAACGGTGGCGAACGCGGCGCCTACTCAAACAACGAATCTTCACTCAATCGCTCCTCTGCCGGAGGCTCCCAGTCAGGCGGTTCCCATGCCGGAGGCTCCCAGTCAGGCGGTTCCCATGCCGGAGGCTCCCAGTCAGGCGGTTCCCATGCAGGAGACTCCCAGGGCGGTTCTCATTCCGGAGGCTCCCAGGGCGGTTCCCATCCAACCGGCGGTAGCGGTTCATACAGCAGCGGAGGAGGTGGCATGGATCACGGTGGCGGTAACGGCGGAGGCGGCATGAGTCACGGTGGCGGTAGCGGCGCTGGCACATCAGCCGGTGGTGGTGCACCAGCCAGTGGCGCTGGTGGCGGGAAAAAATAATCCCTCCTGCCGTGGACCCACTCTTCCATTCGCATTAGATCCAACAGGGGGTTACCCCCACCCCTATGTAGCGGGTATTTTGGAGCTAAGCTATTTATCTAGTTCTAGCTACGGGTGGTAGCTACTTGTAAGACATTGATTCTTATGATAGTTGGGTCCAAAATATTGATCCAGCGTGAGTTACCGGATGCCCGGAAAGGTTCCTTTACTTTGCAGGCAGGAGATCGGAGATTAAATGGCAAGACCCCTGGCCGCGGTCTTTTGTTTTGTTCTCTAGTTCAATTATAGCGAAAGGGCACAAACTCCTACGCCACCTATAATCAGTTTATTTTCAATCAGTTATGGGGAAATGAGCTTGACAGCGAGATGAGTTTCAGCTATCTATCGAAAACCCGAGCTAAACAATTGGAAAAAATGGTCGGGACGACTAGATTCGAACTAGCGACCTCACCCACCCCAAGGGTGCGCTCTACCAGGCTGAGCCACGTCCCGACTTTGTTGCCCGTCTGCCCGGGCGGGCGACGGCGGGGTATCTTGCAGACCTAAGTGTACACGACCAGGCACCCTTCCCGCCCGCCGCGCGTCTCTAATGCGTCGGCGCCACATACTCCTTCGGCAGCGAACCACCTTCGCCGAAGAAAAACTCATTCATCTGCTCCACCAGAAACTCCTGCGCCTCTCGCGTCCACGGCTGCAACCGATACTCATTCAGCAACATCTTCTGCCGCTCCACCCACTCGCCCCAGCTCTTCTTCGAGACATTCTTAAAAATCTTCTGCCCAAAGTCCGAGTCGAACGGCGGCTCATCCAGCCCTTCCATCTCAGCCTTGAATCGAGTATCGAAAACCATGTGCGCCATTCCAGTATTCTCCTATCCAAATTGTAGCCGTTTCGGCCGAAGCCACCGCCACCAGCTCCGCTACAAACCCGCGCCCTCATCCAGCCCCAGCATCAAATTCAAATTCTGGACCGCCGCTCCTGAAGCTCCCTTGCCCAGATTATCCAGCACAGCAATCAGCCTCGCCTGCTGCCGGTCCTTATTGCCAAACACAAACAGCCTCATCCGGTTCGTATTATTCAAGCTCTCTGGGTCGAGCGCCGCGACATACCCGCCGGCGTTTGTCCGAGCCGTCTGCAGCTCGGCCGTCTCCTCCTCCGACACCACATCGACAAACTTCGCCCCCCCGTACGTCTCAGCCAGCGCATTGCGAAGATCTGCCGGCGTAGCGTCGCTCGCAAGCGCCCACAACTGCAGCGGGACGTCGACAATCATGCCCTGCGCAAATCTCCCTACCGAAGGCGAAAACACCGGCGCATGCTCCAGGCCCGAGTACTTCTGCACCTCCGGCATATGCTTATGGGCCAGCGACAGCCCATATCCACGAAACGCATCGCTCGTCCCATTGCGTGGGGTCTGCTCAAACTCCGCAATCAGTCCCTTGCCGCCTCCGCTATACCCAGACACCGCATTCACCGTCACCGGAAACTTCGCCGGCACCAACTTAGCCTTGATAATCGGCCGCAGCAAAGCAATCGCACCCGTAGCAAAGCACCCCGGATTCGCAACCCGCTTCGCCCCTGCAATCGCCTCACGCTGACCGCTGTCCATCTCCGCAAACCCATACACCCAGTCCGGCGCCACACGGTGCGCCGTCGACGCATCGATCACTCGCACAGCGTCATTCGTAATCAGCGACATCGCCTCCTTCGCCGCCTCGTCCGGCAGGCAAAGAATCACCGCATCCGCGCTGTTGAGCGCAGCCGCCCGCGCCTTCAGGATCCTTGCGCAACGCCGGATCGATCGAGATCAACTCCAGATCAGTCCGTCCACGCAACCGGTCACGAATCTGCAGACCAGTCGTCCCAGCCTCCCCGTCAATAAATACCTTCGGTGCCATCAAAGCCGTGTATCCCTTCACCCGCATCCAAAGCGGGTTCTATCTCCATTATCAACTTTCACGACAGAGAAAGAAAACCGCGCCTGCCCCCAGGCAGCATGTAATTGCAGCATACGAAGATTGCGACAGAGGGCCGTGGATAAAAGCTCTGCTTATGACTTTAGCGGCCACACAACCTGACCACCGCGATGATATGCCAGATTGCCAATGTGCCCGGCACGCGCAGCGGCGACTCCCGTCTCGACCGGCGCATTGGGTTCCTTGCGGCTCTTGATGCATTCGAAGAAGTTCTCCATGTGGGAGATCGTTCCATCGCGGAAGCTGTGTTCTGTCAACACCGGATTCTGGTCGCCCTTCACACCCTCGTGATAAAGGCTGAAGCCGCTGCGGTTAAGTTTCAGCGTTGCCTCTGTCCCGCGGAACTCCAAGACCTCCATCGTCGATTGATGAAGCCATCATGCCCTCGTACACCACATCGAAGCCGGGATAGCGGAACGCGGCCTGAATAGTGTCCGGGCAATCCCACTGCTCAAAGATGTATTTATCTCCCAGCATCTGAGCCTTCGCCGGCTGATCGGACTTCATCGCCCACTGAACCACGTCGATCCAATGCGTAAACAGATCGGTCATAGCTCCGCCGCCAAAGTTCCAGTACCAACGCCAGCGCGTATATTTCTCAAGACTGAACGGCTGATCCGGCGCCGATCCAAGCCAAACCTTCCAATCGAGCAAGCTCACGTCCATCGGTTTAGGCACCCAGCTCACGTTGTAGTTCTGCCACCAGTAAGTTCTCACCTGCGTGACTCGCCCAAGACTGCCTCCCTGGATCAGGTCGACTGCGTTGCGAAAATGACTCCAGCTCCGCTGCTGCATGCCGCATTGCAAAATCTGCTTGCTCGAGCGAACCGCATGAACGAGCGGTGCACCTTCCTCAAGCGTGTGCGTGACCGGCTTTTCCAGATAAACATCCTTGCCCGCGGCGATCGCATCCGTAGCGACCCGGACATGCCAGTGGTCAGGCGTCGCGATGAACACGGCGTCGATGTCCTTCTTCGCAAGCACCTCGCGATAATCCACATGCGTCGTCGCGACGCCGGCGTTCGATCGTGCCTTCACAGCATCGCAATGTGGCGCATACACGTCGCTTACCGCGACGATCTCATAGGAGCCAGTCGCATCGGCAGAATTGAGGAGATCTCTCATCCGCCCTCCAGCCCCTATCACGCCTACGCGTAGAGTGTTGTTCGCACCAAACACTTTTGTTGAGGCCAGAGCAGTGAGTCCACTTCCTATGATGAAGCTGCGACGATCAGGTTTATGAGACATGGCGCTCCTGTCGGTTTATCCCGACGATGGTATCAGTGAAAGTCGCAATTTGGCAGGTCCGATACGCGAGACGTTCTAGCTCACTTGAGTTTGTCCCCGCCGCAGCTACTTCTGGAACAACAACGGCGCGAAGTGGATAAGGTTGTCACGCCACACAGGCCACTGATGGTGGCCGGGCGTCTCAATCGCAGTCACGGGCAGGTTTTCGGCCTTCAGTGCGGTGATGATCGTCTGGTTAGGCTTCAGCAGCGCATCGTCCACTCCGCATGCCATCCAAAGCAGACGAAGCTTCGCCTTCTCTGGCGTGAGCGTAGGAAGCTTCTCCTGCGTCGTGGCGTTGATACCCGCCGAGAACGTGCCAATCCACGCGAAGAGATCCGTGTGGTTCAAGCCGATGATCAAGCTCTCCTGGCCTCCCATCGAGAGACCCGCGATGGCGCGATGTTCGCGGTCTTTGTCAACGTGGTACTCCGCTTCGACTTTAGGCATGACCTCCGTCACCAGCATCTTTTCGTAGAGCTCGACACTCTGCGCGCTCAAACCGGGAGTGCGACCGGGCTTGAGCACAACCGCCATATTGCCGTAGCCGAGCGTCATCACGACGATCATGGGCTTCGCTTTGCCCGAGTCGATCAGGCTATCGAGAATGTAGTTGGCCTTGCCCGCCGAAAGCCATCCATCAGCCCCGTCCGAGAAGCCATGCAGCAGATACAGCACCGGATACGCAGTCTTCGCCTTCGGATCGTAGCCAGGAGGAGTGTAGACATAGAACTCATCCTGATCGCCGGTAAGCCCCAGCACAACGCTCGACGTGAAGACGTGGTGCGTCACCTCCCCATGCGGAATAGGCTGCGGCTCCCAGGGCATCGGAGGCGTCCCCGGAATCGTGAACGTATTCACCAGCTCCTGCAGATTCGTCTGCACAGTCGGATTCTTCGTATCCAGGACGTAACTACCGTCGACCCGGAAGCGATACGAGTAAATATTCGGCGTATAGGGCTGGGGGCTGGTCACCGTCCACAAGCCCGTCTCGTCCTGTGTCATAGGCAGATTTGTGCCTTCAATGCCGACCAGAACCTGCTTCGCATTCGGCGCGCTGATCCGGAACGTCACCGTGCCATCCGGATGTACCTCGGGTGAGACATAGCTCGGCGCCCGTGTTGCACGAGTGCCTAGGTTTACGCGCGATGCGTCCTGCGGATCAAGCGGCCGAGCAGTAGGGTTCTGGGCGGCAGCAGCAAGGGAAAATGTGGGGGACACGAGGAGCAGAAGGAAAATAGCCGGCTTACGCATGGGCGCAAGTCTATCGCATACCACGCAATCAACCAATCCACCCTCTACTTCTTCCGCTTCCCCTTACTCTTCTTATCCCGCAGCCGCGCCTTGGCCTTCGTCTTCCCACCCTTCGCCTTCCGCGTCTTACCCGACCGATCCGGCGAAGAATGCACCACCCGCCCATCCTCACCCACCGCAACCTTCTTCTTACCCGACCGCAGCGACCCCATCCCCTTCGCCCGCTCAAGCCCAACCTCACCACCCTGCTCGCTCGGCATCAAAGCAAACTGCAACCGCCGCTGTTGCCTGTCGATCCTGTCCAGCAGCACATGCACCCGCTGCCCCATCCTGAACACCCGCCCCGACCGCGCCCCCACAATCGTCCGGTCCGTATCCCGAAACATAGTACCGGTCATCCAACAGCGAACTCAGCGGCACCAGCCCCTCGATAAACAGCTCATCCAGTTCCACAAAGAATCCATACTTCGTACAACTCAGCACGATCCCCTGGAAGTCCTCGCCCACGCGATCCTGCATGAACTTGATCTTCTTCCACTCCATCAACTCCCGCTCGGCATCATCCGCGCGCCGCTCCGCCTGGCTGCTCTCCAGCGCAATCGCCGCCAGCTCCTCCTCCGGAATCGGCCCACTCAACTCCGTCCTCTCCACCCGCCGAGCCCCGCGCCCGCCGCTACCATCCTTCTCATCCAGCGCCATCTGCCACGGCTGCGGATCCCTCGCTCAGAGATCGCCCCGCCCCTCGTATCATTCCCCGCCTGAATCAAATCCCGCAGCAGCCGATGCACAATCAGATCCGGATACCGCCGAATCGGCGAAGTAAAGTGCGTATAGCTCGGCGAAGCCAGCGCAAAGTGCCCCACATTCTTCTCGCTATACCGCGCCTGCTTCAAACTCCGCAGCATCAGGAACGCCAGTATCCGCTCCTCCGGCTTCCCCGCAATCTTCGCCGTCAGCCGCTGATACATCTGCGGAGTCACCGGAATCGAATCCGGAACCTCATGCTGCTTCACCTGCCCCCCGCGCCCGCCGCCGCTCCCGCCACGCCGCACATCCCGCCGATCACTCTTCATCGTCATCCGCTTCACCGGCAGATTCCCAATCCCCAGCGAATACCCAAACCCCGCCGCCGTCTCCTCAAAGTCCACGATCCGCTTCGGGTCCGGCGTCTCATGAATCCGATAGATGCTCGCGACCCCCTGCGCCTCAATCCAATGCGCCACGCACTCATTCGCACTCAGCATGAACTCTTCAATCAGCCGGTGCGACCATCCCCGCTCGCTCCGCACAATGCTCTCCATATTTCCCTGCGGATCAAACTGAATCACCGGCTCCGGCAGATCGAAATCGATCGACCCTCGCCGCTGCCGCTTCGCATTCAACTTCAGCGCCAGCTCCAGCATCCGCTCGAACTCCGGCACCAGCGCCGCAAACTCCTTGCGCGTCTCCGCATTCCCATCGATCACGGCCTGCACCTGCGTATACGTCATCCGCTTCGCACTGCGAATGATCCCCTCGCACACCTCGTACCCCAGCACCTCGCCGCGCCCATCAATCTCCATCACGCAACTCAGCACCAGCCGATCCTCATCCGGCCGCAGCGAACACATCCCACTCGACAACTGCGGCGGCAGCATCGGAATCGCGCGATCCGGAAAATAAACACTCGTCCCCCTCAGCCGCGCCTCCAGATCCAGCGCAGTCCCCGGCCGCACATACGTGGCTCACATCCGCGATATGAACCTGCAGCTCCCAGTTCCCGTTCTCCAGCTCCCGCACCATCACCGCATCGTCAAAATCCCGCGCCGTCTCCCCATCGATCGTCACAATCGGCAACCCGCGAAAATCCCTCCGCAGCGCCGTCTCTTCCTTCGTCAACGTATCCACCGTCTGCGAGGCCGAAGCCGTAGCCTCCGCCAGCACATTCGCCGGAAACACATGCGGCAGATGATGCTTGCGGATAATGATCTCCACATCCACCCCAAACCCATCCGGATCGCCCAGCACCTCGATCACGCGTCCCTTCGCCGGCCGCCCCACCCCCGGAAAATCCGTAATCTCCACATCCACCGCCAACCCCTCCAGCGGCTGCGGCAGATTCCAATCCACCTCCGACACCTTCGCCTCTTCCCCCACCACTCGATTCGCCAGTCGCAGCAGACGTAGCCGCAACCTCCATCCCCTCCGCAATCAAAATTGGCTGCGTCATCCGCTCATCCAGCGGAGTCACATAATTCCCCCGCAATCAAAGCCTCGCGCTCCCACGCACTCCGCCGCCGTCCCCGCGCATAGTGAAAGATCCCCACCACCGTAGGATTCCGTCGCGTCAAAATCCGCGCCACCCGCCCACTCCGTCGCCCATCCCGTCCCGGCGGAGCCTCATCCACCAGCACCTCATCCCCCTGCATCGCGCCATTCAACTCATTCGGCGGAATAAACAGATCGTCGCTGCGGTCCGACACTCCCATTCGGCCGCACAAACCCATACCCATCCCGATGCAGATCCAGCCGCCCCGCCAGCAGCCGCTCCCGAGTAGCCCTGTACTCCCTCCCACCCGGTCCATCCGTCATCTCCACCCCGCGCCGGTCAAACATCTTCTTCGCCGCCCGCGCTGTCTTCTCCGGAGTAGCCGCCGGCAGACCCCACTGCTCATCCGCCGTCCTCACCAGCTCCCCACGAGCCGTAATTCGCGCCAGTTGCTCCAGCAACAACCGCCGCTCGCGGCCGCCACCCAGTCCCAGTTCCCGCACCAACTGCTTATATCCAGCCCGATGCCCCGCCGAGCGTTCAATCAGCCGCAAAATCTCACGATCCGTTTGGGGATAAGGTGTATGCGCCATCTATCAACGAGCATATCGCGGCCCCACCAACTCCGCATCCCGCGTTTCCTATCGCTCTGCAGTCATCGGTGCGGGCTCGCCTTTCAACATCACTGCCGCCTGCTCCAGCGTGGTCGACGGGGGCGTCTGCCGGAACTCGCTCTTCACCTCATCATTCTGCTCGCCAATGTTCTTAAACAGCAGCGCATGTCCGTGAATGTGCACATGCGACTCCGTAATCTCCCATACCCCCGGCCCCAGCTCCCGCCGTTCCACATCGAACGTCCCACCCTCATCCATCTTCCCCAGCAGCCCCCAGCCAAACTTCACATCCCCGATCAGCTTCCCTTTGATCGTCTGAATCCGGTTCTGCGTCTTGTTCACCACGATCTCTCCCGCCATCGCCGCAAACACTCGCGACTCCATCGTCGGCGGCTCAAACGCCGGATCCGGCACAAACCCCAGCGTCACCGTCATCCGCACTATCCTGCTTCACGCGTCCACAGAAACGCATCCGGCAGCATCCTCAACATGCTCCTCCGCGCGCTTGTCATCCAGCTGCCCTTCCTTCCGCTGCTTCGCAATCTGCGCCGGATCATTGATGAACGCCTGCACCCTTGCGTCTTCTGTCTTCAACTCCTCACTGCGAAAGCGGCCGGCCCCCCGCCACAATCTTCTTCTTCACCGACCCGTGACCCGTCTCCACCACCCGAGTAGACCGACTCCCCCTCAACACCCCTGTCCACATCCCGATACTGCCAATGCGAGTGATCATCCGCGTCCGCCGCCAACTCCGTCTGCATCGCCGACCGCACGATCTCCTGCGCCTTCACATCCTGTTGCTGCGCCCGCACCCCCACCACACCACAAGGCCAACGCCAGAACACCAACCCAGCCAACATCGAGCGGTCCTCAGTACAAGTACTCCTCATTGCAGTTGAGACGCGTCTGTGCACAATAATACGTTACCCCTTCGACCAATCAGACTCATCACTCCAACCAACTCACTCCACTCGAACACTTTTCTTTCCCAGCCGCAAAGCCAGTCCCGCCCCCCAAAGCCTCTCGCGCTCAATACTTTGCCGGCAAACTTCTCCCCATTCACGCTTACGGCATTCTCCGCCAGCTTCCGCGTAGCCTCACCCGTCGAAGCCGCAAGCCCCGCCAGCACCAGCAACTTCGCCATCTTCACCTCACCCTCCGCGCGACATCAACCCCTCAGCCCCCACCGCCACCTGCACCACCGGCAGATCCTCGCTCACGCCCCGCTGCTGAAACTGCGTCGCCCAACTCTCCGCCGCAACCTCCGCCAGCTCCTCGCCATGAAACCCCGCCGTAATCGTCCGCGCCAGATTCTTCTTCGCCTGCATCGGATGCAGCGCCCCACTCGCAACCTCGGCCTTCATCGCGTCGATCTCGCTCCCCCGCAGATCCGTCAAAAACACCCAGTACTTCCACATCAGCTCATCCGAGATCGACATCAGCTTCCCGTACATCTCCCCCGCCGGCTCATTGATCCCAATCGCATTCCCCAGCGACTTCGACATCTTCTGCACGCCATCCAGCCCCTCGATGATCGGCATCATCAGCACGCTCTGCTGCGGCTGCCCAAAGTGCCGCTGCAGATCGCGCCCACGCATCAGGTTGAACTTCTGGTCCGTCCCTCCCAGCTCCACATCCGCGCTCCAGCGCCACTGAGTCATACCCCTGCACAACCGGATACATCATCTCGTGCAGCGAGATCGGCTGCTCTCGCGTCGAACCGCTTGTTGAAGTCCTCGCGCTCCAGCATCTGCGACACCGTAAACTGTGCCATCAGCTTCACCATGTCGTAGAAGCCCAGCTTGTCCAGCCACTCCGAGTTGTACCGAATCTCCGTCTTCTCCGGGTCCAGTATCTTGAACACCTGCTCCTTATATGTCTCCGCATTCGCTGCAATCTGCTCCGGCGTCAGCGGCTTCCGCGTCACATTCCGCCCCGTCGGATCGCCGATCAGCGCCGTCGAATCTCCAATCAAAAAAATCACCGTATGCCCAAGCTGCTGAAAGTGCCGCAGCTTCCGAATCAGCACCGTATGCCCCAGATGCAGATCCGGAGCCGTAGGATCAAACCCCGCCTTGATCCGCATCGGCACACCCGAAGCAATCGACCGCGCAATGCGCTCCTTCAGCGCCTCCAGCGGAATAATCTCCGCAGCACCCTTCGTAATCAAATCAAGCTGTTCTTCCAGCGAAGCAAACGTAGCCATATCCTTCAAGTATAAAGACAGCCAGCTGTCATCCTTAAAGGTTCCACCTCCGCTAATTCGCCGAAGGCTTCTCCACATGATCGATCACGATCACATCCACCGCAGTCTTCTGCGCATCCAGCTTCAACCCAATATCCTTCTGAATCGCCTCGAAGAACCCTGGCGCGGCGTCGGCGGTACTGTCAGCCTGCGCCGGCATCCGCGGCGGATGCCCGTTGAACAGCGAATCATCCGGCGTAAACGCGAAATGAAAATCGTACCTCCCGGTAATTCCAGTCCTGTCCACCACCGGCCGGTCCAGCACCAGCATCTGCAGAAATTCGGTAAAGTCCTCCATCGTCCCATTGACGACATTCAACCGTATCCCACCGGGCGCCGGTCCAAAACCAAGGCCGGGCAACGGCCCAGTCCTTTCGGTCGGCGTCAGCTTCTGTCCATCTTTTGCAACCGTCAACACAAACGCCGAAAGATCCCGCTTCTCATGATGAAACGTCAACTTGAACCGGTCCGCCAGCAGCTTCTTCATCATCGCCTTGTAACTGGATAACGTTGGGGACCCCATCCTTATCCGGCACTCCATTGATGTCATACCGGTCCTTATCTATCCACTCCGGTCCGCCCACGATCTGCCTTGCATGCACCCCATAGGCAAACTTAATCAGATCGTCCAGCGACGAAGCACGCGTCGTAAAATTGCGCCCTCGCACATTCAGCCCCTGCATGCTCGTCGCTCCCGAGTCATTCGGCTTGATCGTCACCACGTCAAACGAAGGATCCGCATCCGCCGCCATCAGCTTCGGAGGAGGTGGAGGCGCCGGAATCTCCCATGCCGCCGCGTCCGCAACGCGGATGAAGGGTCAACGCCAGCGTCTTCCCATTCATGGTCCAGGTCCCTGCGATAGAACCACCATCCGCACTCAGCTTGCCCTCGTAGACCCCGCCGTTCGCGGGAATCAAATACTTCACACTGGAACCCTGCAACGTGGTCATCCCGTTGCCCCGCGCTCCCGGCCCTTCATCGATGCTGAACATACCGGTCTGCCAGCCGCCGTTCGCCTTCGACATCTTGACGACAATCCTGAGCGTCTTGTCAGTCTGCAGCGTCCCCTGCCACGTCCCCGTCAGATCCTGTGAGTTGGTAGCCGGCGCTGCAACGGCAGGAGCAGCAGGTCAACCGGAGCAGCCTGTGACTGTGCTCAAGCCAGCAGGCAGCACTCATCGCCCCAACCACCACCGGCATAGCGACGGCCATCATCAGCAGCAATCTCCTGCTGAAACTCAACGAACTAGCGGTATATTTCATCATGGAGCATAGTCCTTTTCGTTACTCGGAGCCGTTGATGCCGCTAACGCAAGCTCGCAAAGATTGCAGCCAGAATACACTTACGATGGATTCCCCCTCGAAGTTCCTACCCGCATGCGATAACTTCATCTAAGCCTATGTCGAGCCTCTACGCCACCTACCCCAGCCTCCGCGACCGCACCGTCCTCATCACCGGCGGAGCCTCCGGCATAGGCGAGTTCCTCGTAGAAGCATTCGCCCAGCAAGGCTCCAGTGTCCTCTTCCTCGACATCCAGGACGAACCCGCCCAAGCCCTCATCACCCGCCTCCAACCCAATCCCCCCACCTACTACCACTGCGACCTCACCGATACCCCTCACCCTCCAAACCCTCCTCGCCACACTCCCTCCCATCGACGTCCTCATCAACAACGCCGCCAACGACACCCGCCATGACACCAGGACGTCACCCCCGAACTCTGGGACGCTCTCCTCGCCGTCAACCTCAAACACCAGTTCTTCCTCACCCAGGCCATCGTCCCCGGCATGCGCCAGCGTCAGCGCGGCTCGATCATCAATATGAGCTCCATCGCCTGGCTCATCCCCTCCACCAACCTGCCCATCTACGTCGCCGCCAAGGCCGCCATCGTCGGCCTCACCCGCTCCTTCGCCCACGAGTTCGGCCCTGACAACATTCGCGTCAATGCCATCCTTCCCGGATGCATATTTACCGAGCGACAGAAACGACTCTGGTTCAACGAGACCTACACAGCCCAGATGCTCTCCAGACAGGCCCTCAAACGACAACTACAACCCGAAGAAGTAGCCCGCCTTGCCCTCTTCCTTGCCGCCGACGACAGCAGCGCCATCACCAACCAGAGCTACATCATCGACGGCGGCTGGATCTAACCGCCAAACCGGGCCGCATCCGTTAGCAAATCTTTACCGACCGGAAGGACTATCATCGAATCGCAGTTCATCACGAGTCCAGACAGGGAGCCCTACTTCTATGTCAAAGGACGCATTCCAAAGAATCCTCGCCGCCGACGACGGCTCTCAAAGCGGAGAGCACGCCGCCTTTATCGCCGTGAAGCTCGGCGCAAAATTGAAGGCAGAGGTCATCCTCCTCGGCGTCGTGGCACCTCCGAACATACAAGCCGCCGGCGAAGGTTTGCCCCTCGAAGATCCCTCCATCTGCCGCCGCACTATGGAAGCCCGCTTCGAGCGCTTCCTCAATTTGGGAAAATCACTCGGCGTTGAGATGATGCTCGAAATCGTTGAAGGTCGGCCCGCCGAACAGATTCAAAAGCGCGCAAAGATGGACCAGGTCGATCTCATCATCGTCGGCCAACGCCACCCGCCCGGAGCCCACAAATGGTTCGGAGCATCCACCTCCGAAACCGTACTGCGCGAGTCCACCTGCTCAGTCATGGTCGCCCGTTAATTAATCTCCCTATATTGCCCGGCGAAGGAAACACGCGTTACTCTGTACATTAGTGATGGGAATGACGTCTCCCATAAACCGCCCGGAATACCCGGCTGATGACGTCTGCCAATTCAAAAGAAATGGAAAGGCAGACGATGTCCTATCTCTGGGTCACAATCGGCAGCGCACTCGGCGGCCTTCTGCGCTACGCACTCACCAAACTCACACTCAACCTCAGCGCCGGCTTCCCCTACGGCACAATCCTCATCAACATCATCGGCAGCTTCGTCATCGGCTACTTCGGAACCCTCACCCTCCAGAGCGGCCGCTATGCCGTCTCCGATAACCTTCGCCTCTTCGTCATGGTCGGCATCTGCGGAGGCTTCACCACCTTCTCCTCCTTCAGCCTCCAGACTTTCGAGCTTCTACGCACAGGCAACTGGGGCCGCGCCCTTGCAAACATCTTCCTCTCCGTAGCCCTCTGTCTCGCCGCCGTAGCCATCGGCCACCGCATCGCTCAGCAATCAGTTGTAAGCGCAGCCATAGCCGAAACCGCAGAAGAAGAATTCACCGGCTAATCTCACCGCGATCCCCGATAGAGCAGTACCCTAGCCCCATGGACGTCGAGCGCACCCGCACCTTCCTCCACCAGCTCCCCCACGTCGTCGAGACCGTCCAGTTCGGCGAAAACCTCGTCCTCTGGGTCGGCGACAAAGCCATCGGCGGCAAAATGTTCGCCCTCATCAGCCTCAACCCCGAAAGCCGCATCGGCCGCCGCCAGAACGTCATCATGTTCGCCGCCGGCCCCGAGCGCTACTCCGAACTCCTCGAGCTCGAAGGCCTCCGTCCCGCCCCCTACCTCGCCCGAGCCCACTGGATCGCCGCCGAGCACTGGCAGGTATTTCGCAACCCCGAGTGGGAGCAGGAACTCCGCGCCGCCTACGACCTCACCCTCGCCAAGCTCCCACCCAAAGTCCTAAAAATCCTCGCCCTGCCCGCAGCCCAGCAAAAACGCCTCATCGCCGCCCAGCGCAAAACCCTCCAGCAAAAACCCACCGTAAAGAAAAAACGCCTCTAAGCAATTGTTGACCCTTGCCAGTTGCTTCCAGCGCCATCTTTCGTTAGCGTCACTCCTATGCAGCCTCGCTGACCGCAACCGGCCCAAAGCGTCCAACCAATCAGAAATCGTCGTTCGCCTCCCGGCCACTGTCACGTATCCACCCGGAGTACCAATGAAGCTCGCTGCCCTAGCTCTCCTCCTCACCACCGCTCTCACCCCCCTCTACGCCCGCGCGCAAGCCAGCGAAATCCCCAGCGCCTCCCTTCCCTCACGCGACAGCGGCGACCAGGAGAAGCACGGCCGCCAGCTCCTCGACGAGATGGTCACCGCCCTCGGCGGCGAAGCCTGGCTCAACCGCGTCGACAAGACCGAGCGCGGCCGCGTCGCCGCCTTCTTCCGCGGAGCCCCCAACGGCATGCTCGTCGAATACACCGCCTCCCAACGCTTCCCCACCGCCACCATCCCCGAGGCCGAGCGCATCGGCTTCATCACCGACAAAAGCATGATCCTTCCCGGCAAAAAAATCGACGTCGTCCAGGTCTGGACCGCCGACGACGGCTACGAGGTCACCTACAAAGGCCGTACCTTGCTCCCCAAGGACCAGGTCGAGGACTACATCCGCCGCCGCAACCACTCCATCGAAAACGTCATCCGTGTCTGGCTCAAGATTCCCGGCGTCATGATCCTCTCCGAAGGCACCGCCATGGTCGAACGCCGCCAGGCCGATCAGGTCACCATCCTCAGCCCCGACAACGACGCCGTCACCATCCGCATCGACTCCAACACCCACCTGCCCCTCCGCCGCACCTTCAAGTGGCGCAACGAAACATTCAAGGACCTCGACGAAGACGCCGAAGAGTACGACGACTACCACACCATCCAGGGCCTCCCCACCGCCTTCACCATCACCCGATACCTCGACGGCGATCTCATCAGCCAGCGCTTCTTCACCAAAGTTGACTACAACCAGAACCTCTCCCCCGACCTCTTCAACCCCGACAAGCTCCTCGAAAAGAAAAAGTAACCCACCCCGGCCCGCGCTCTAAAATACGCCAGTATCCGATCGGAAGCACCTCATTCATCTGCACGGAGGAATCACAATGCAAGGTCTTCCCGCCGCGGAGAAATCCCATCGCTCCCTTCCACCTTCCACGCGCAGACCGTTCACAGTCCCGACAGGCGCCGACATCTTCGTACGCTGGGGCGGAACCGGCCCCGTCGTCGTCCTCCTCCACGGATACGCAGAGAACAGCGATTCATGGGCTCCCCTCGCCGCCGATCTCATGAAGGACCACACCGTCGTCGTGCCCGACCTCCGCGGCATTGGCCGCTCCTCCAAACCCGCCGGCGGCTACGACAAGAAGACCCAGGCCCACGACATCCGCGCCGTCGTCACCGCGCTCGGATACGACAAGACATCCGTCGTCGCGCACGACATCGGCAACATGGTCGCCTATGCCTACGCCGCAACATTCCCCGACAAGGTCCGAGCGCCTCGTCGTCATGGACGCCCCCATCCCCGGCATCGATCCATGGAACGAAATTCTCCTCAACCCCGGCGTCTGGCACTTCAACTTCCACGGCCCCGACGCCGAACGCCTCGTCGCAGGCCGCGAGCGCATCTACTTCGATCGCATCTGGAACGACTTCACCGCCGACCCCACCAAGCCCGACGAAGCAACCAGAAACTTCTTCGCCGCCACCTACGCTCAACCCGGAGGCATGCGCGCCGGATTCGCCCAGTTCACCGCCTTCTCTCAGGACGCCAAAGACAATAAGCTCTTCGCCCAGGTCAAGCTCACCATGCCGGTCATGGCCGTCGGAGGAGAAAAATCCTTCGGCCCCCTACAAGCACACCATCATGCGAAACGTAGCCACCAACGTCCAGGAAGAGGTCGTCATCGGCTCCGGACACTGGCTCATGGAAGAACGCCCCGAGTACACCGTGGCCCTGATCCGCAAGTTTCTCGACGCCCCACGATCCGCGTGTACACTCGGCCCTCAAAGCCTCGCCCCCGCTGCCGCTATTCACTGAGACTTCGTGTCCAATTTCGAACACGCAGATCGGAAACCGGACACTCCGAATCCTCAGCACTCCTCCGATAAGCCACACATAAATAAAGAAATATCCCCACACATCTTTGGACAATCACATGCCTACCGAAAAGGCAGGGATGATCCTCGTCTCCCGCCACTTGATGTTGAACCCGCGTGGAACGTACCGCGTAGACATCCCGATACCAGCCCGAGGAGAAAGCAATGCAATCGACTCTGATCCAGGACATCAGCTACGCCATCCGCCAGCTCAGAAAGACCCCCGGCTTCACCATCACCGCCGTCCTCACGCTCGCCCTCGGCATCGGAGCCAACGCCGCCATCTTCACCCTCGTCAACGCCGTCCTGCTCAAGAACCTCCCCGTAGTCGATCCCGCCACCCTCGTCCGCTTCGGCGACACCAACAACTGCTGCGTCAACGGAGGAGCGCAGGACGACGATCACCCCAACTACTCCCTCTTCCCCACCGCCACCTACAACTACATAAAAAAGAACGCCCCTGAATTTCAGGAGCTCGCCGCCATGCAGGCCGGCTTCGCCTACCGCCCCATCGTCACCCGTCGCGACGGCACTCAGGAGACCGCCCGCTCCGTCATGGGCGAATTCGTCTCCGGAAACTACTTCCGCACCTTCGGCCTTCAGCCGGCCGCAGGCCGCCTCTTCACCGACGCAGACGACGTCACCGGCGCACCCATCGTCGCCGTCATGAGCTACGAGACCTGGCAACAGCACTACGGCGGCGATCCCACCGTCGTCGGCAGCACCTTCTGGGTCAACACCAAACCAGTCACCATCGCCGGAATCGCCCCCAAGGGATACTTCGGCGACCGGCTGGCCAGCTCGCCGCCGGACTTCTATCTCCCCATCGAATCCATGCCAGTCCTGCCAACGCCCCCTATGTGGACGATCCCAACGGCTCGCGGTGGCTCTACATCGTCGGACGTCTGAAGCCCGGCGTAGCCATGACTCCACAGCTCCAGGAAAAAATGAGCGCTCTCATGCGCCAGGCATTCGCACAGACTGAGACCTTTTCATCGGAACAAAACAAACTGAAGCTCGCCAAAGCCCACGTGGTCCTCACTCCCGGCGGCGCAGGCATCCAGGACCTCCAGGACGCATATGCAACAAACCTCAAACTGCTCATGTGGATCTCCGGCCTCGTCCTTCTCATCGCCTGCGCCAACATCGCCAACCTCCTGCTCGTCCGCGGCATGAGCCGCCGTGCCGAGATGTCTATCCGCACCGCATTAGGCGCGATGCGCACAAGAATCGTCCGCCAACTCCTCACCGAGAGCATCGTCCTCGCCGTCATCAGCGGTGCCGCAGGCCTCGTCGTCGCCTACGCCGGAACCCGCATGCTCCTCGCCATGGCCTTCCCCGGCGCACAAAACGTCCCCATCGAAGCTAGCCCCTCCGGCATGGTGCTCGCCTTTGCCTTCGCACTCTCGCTTCTCACCGGCATCCTCTTCGGCGTAGCCCCCGCATGGATCACCGCCAACGCAAACCCAGCCGATGCTCTCCGCACCGGCTCCCGCACCACCGCAACCGGCGCCTCCCTGCTGCAGCGCGGACTCGTCGTCCTTCAGGCCGCGCTCTCGCTCGTTCTGCTCGTAGGCGCAGGAATGTTCATCCGCAGCCTCGACAAGCTCCAGCACATCGACCTCAAGCTCGACTCCACCAACCGCTACATCGTCCACATCAACCCGCAGGCCGCCGGTTACTCCGCCACACAGCTTGAGCCCCTCTACCGCACCATCGAGGCAGCGCTTCCACGCTATCCCCGGCGTCAAAAACGTCGGCCTCAGCACCTACACCCCGATGGAAGACAACAACTGGGGCGAAGGCATCCAGATACAGGGCCAGCCCGACATCCACGCCGGCGCCTCCGACGTCATGGTCAGCCCCGAATACTTCGACTCCGTAGGCACCCACGTCATCATGGGACGCGGAGTCGGCGTCCAGGACACCCCCACCGCTCCCACCGTGGCCGTCGTCAACGACTTCTTCGTCAAAAAGTTCTTCAAGCCAGGCGAAAACCCCATCGGGCACCACTTCGGAGACCCGGGACCAGTCTCGTCCGGCGACTTTGAGATCGTCGGCGTAGTCGAGAACACCGCCTACACCAGCGCACGCTGGAAAGACCACACCATGTACTTCGTGCCGCTCCTGCAGCGGCCACCCAGCAGGAAATCCCCAATCGACAAGGACGAATCCCTCTACGCCGGCGCACTCGTCATCCAGACCGACCGCCCCATGGATAACATGCAGTCCCTCGCCCGCCAGACCCTCGCCGCCATCAACCCCAACCTCACCGTAGTCAAGTTCCAGACCTTCGACGAGCAGATCGCCGACCGCTTCACCCAGGACCGCATGATCGCCCAGCTCATGACCCTCTTCAGCGCTCTTGCGCTCTTCTGCTCGCCACCCTCGGCCTCTACGGCGTCACCGCCTACACCGTAGCCCGCCGCACCTCCGAGATCGGCATCCGCATGGCCCTCGGAGCCAACCGCAGCTCCGTAGTCGGCATGATCATGCGCGGAGCCATGCTCCAAACCGCCATCGGCCTCGTGCGTCATCGGCATCCCCGTAGCCTGGTTCTGCGTCCGCTACATCCAGTCCCAGCTCTACGAAACCAAGGGCATGGACATCACCGTCCTCGCCATCGCCACCCTCACCCTCACCGCCGCAGCAGCAGCCGCAGGACTCATCCCCGCCCAGCGAGCAGCCTCAACCAACCCCTCCCAGGCCCTGAGAACCGAATAGCGAAATAAGACAGCACGAGGAGAAAGCAATGCAACGACTCTGACCCAGGACATCAGCTACGCCATCCGGCAGCTCCGAAAGACCCCCGGCTTCACCATCACCGCCGTCCTGACCCTCGCCCTCGGCATCGGAGCCAACGCCGCCATCTTCACCCTCGTCAACGCCGTCCTGCTCAAAAACCTCCCCGTCGTTGACCCCTCCACCCTCATCCGCATAGGCAACACCAACGAGTGCTGCGTCAACTCCGGAACGGCGGAAGACTCCGGACGGCGGACGACGGCAGCTACGCCTTGTTCGCCACCGACACCTGGCACCAGCTACAGAAGAACGCCCCGGAGTTTGAAGAATTAGCCGCCATGCAGTCTGGCATCGGTCAAATCATCGCTCGACGCGACAAGACCCAGGAGAGCGCCCGCTCCGTCACCGGCGAATTCGTCTCCGGCAACTACTTCCGCACCTTCGGCCTTCAGCCGCAGATCGGACGTCTCTTCACGGACGCGGACAACGTGGAAGGCGCACCGTTCGTCGCCGTCATGAGCTATGACATGTGGCAGAACAACTACGCCGGCGACCCATCCGTCGTCGGCAGCACATTCTGGATCAATACGAAAGCCGTCACCATCACAGGTATCGCTCCCAAAGGCTTCTACGGCGATCGCCTCTCCAGCGCCCCGCCCGACTTTTATCTCCCTATCGAATCCATGCCGGTTCTGGCAAATGCTCAGCACGTACACGTTCCCGACCAGCCGTTGGCTCTACATCATCGGTCGCGTAAAACCCGGCGTCGCCATGGCCCCGCTACAGGCCAAAATCACCGAATTGGTCCGGCAATCATTCGCAGCCACAACGACCTTCTCAGACGAACGAAGGCAAGCGCGCTCTGGCCAAAGCCCACGTAGTCCTGTCCCCCGGCGGCGCCGGCATCCAGGACATGCAGGACAACTACGCCTCCAAGCTTAAGCTTCTGATGTGGATCTCCGGCCTCGTACTCCTCATCGCCTGCGCCAACATCGCCAACCTTCTGCTCGTCCGCGGAATGAACCGCCGCGCCGAAATGTCCATCCGTACCGCTCTAGGCGCGATGCGAACAAGAATCGTCCGCCAGCTCCTCACCGAAAGTATCGTCCTCTCGATCATCAGCGGAATGGCCGGCCTTATCGTCGCCTACGCCGGCACTCGCATGCTCCTCGCCATGGCCTTCCCCGGCGCGCAAAACGTCCCCATCGACGCCAGCCCCTCCGGCGTGGTGCTCGCCTTTGCCTTCGGAATCTCGCTCCTCACCGGCATCCTCTTCGGCGTAGCCCCTGCATGGATCACATCCAACGCAAACCCAGCCGACGCCCTCCGCAGCGGAACCCGCACCACCACCTCCGGAGCCTCACTCCTGCAGCGCAGCCTCATCGTGCTGCAGTCGGCTCTCGCCCTGGTGCTGCTGGTCGGAGCAGGCATGTTCATCCAAAGCCTGAATAAGCTCAGGAACATCGATCTCAAGCTCAACTCGACGAACCGGTACATCGTCCATTTCAACCCGCAGGCAGCCGGCTACTCCCCCGCCCAGGTTGAAGCCCTCTATCGAACCATCGAAGAACGATTCCACGCCATCCCCGGCGTCCAAAAGGTCGGCATCTCCACCTACACCCCAATGGAGGCCAATAACTGGGGCGAAGGCGTCCAGATACAAGGCCAGCCCTACCTCAACGACGGGGCCTCCTGGGTCAGGGGCAACGCCGAATACTTCGACTCCGTAGGCACCCACGTCCTCATGGGACGAGGCTTCACCACCCAGGACACCTCAACCTCTCCAGCCGTCGCCGTCGTCAATCAGTCCTTCGTCAAAAGATTCTTCAAGCCCGGCGAGAACCCCATCGGTCGCCGCTTCGGCTCACCCGGGCCAGCAATCCTCCGGAGACTTTGAGATCGTCGGCGTAGTCGAGGACACCGCCTACAACTCCGCGACCTGGAAGAACCACAGGATGTACTTCATCCCCATGACCCGGCGCATACCAGAGTCCGCACGCCGACGCCCGATCGAGCAGGATACCGGCCTCTACGCCGGCGCCATCGTCATCCAGACCGACCGCCCCATGGACAACATGCAGTCCCTCGCCCGCCAGACCCTCGCTGCCATCAATCCCAACCTCTCCGTCGTCAAATTCCAGACCTTCGACGAGCAGATCGCCGACCGCTTCACCCAGGACCGCATGATCACCCGCCTCATGACTCTCTTCAGCATCCTGGCTCTTCTGCTCGCCACCCTCGGCCTCTACGGAGTCACCGCCTACACCGTAGCCCGCCGCACCTCCGAGATCGGCATCCGCATGGCCCTCGGCGCAAACCGCAGCTCCGTAGTCGCCATGATCATGCGCGGAGCCATGACTCCAAACCGCAATCGGCCTCGCCGCCATCGGCATCCCCGTAGCCTGGTTCTGCGTCCGCTACATCCAGTCCCAGCTCTACGAAACCAAGGGCATGAACCTCACCGTCCTCGCCATCGCCACCCTGACCCTCACCGCCGCAGCAGCAGCAGCAGGACTCATCCCCGCCCAGCGCGCAGCCTCAACCAACCCATCACAAGCATTGAGGACGGAGTAGCTCTTGCCGTAGCCGCCCTTCTCTCCGACGGCTAGAGTCTTCATACCCGCTCGTCCGGAGGTCAGTTGATACGCCTTCCGGTGATGGTGTAGATCGGCTCCTCCTCCTTCTCCTTCTTCTTCTTTTCCTTCTTCTCCTCCGCAGGAGGCGACGGCGGCGACGGCCTACTCTCCTTCTCCTCCTTCTCCAAAGGTGGCGACGGGAGCGGTGGCCTATTCTCCTTCTCTAGATGCAGCGACAAGAGCGGTGACCTATCCTCCTTCTCTACAGGTGGCGACGGGAGTGGTGGCCTATTCTCCTTCTCTATGTGCAGCGACAAGAGCGGTGACCTATCCTCCTTCTCTACGGGCGGCGACAGGAGAGGCGATCTAGTCTCCTTCTCCTCAGACAGTGACACGAGAGGCGGTCTAATCTCCTTCTCCCGCGAAGCCTCCTCCGGGACCATCGCCCATGCGAAGCCGTACACCAGCCAGAGCACGCCAGCGGCGAACAGGCACAACAACGCAGCAGCAGCCAGCAGAAGACTGCGCTGAGTAATGCCATCGGAGATAGTGGCAAGCACGGCGAACACCAAGGGGATTGCCGTTACCATTGAGAAGAAGAACGCCCAGGACTTAAGGCGACGCGATAAAACCCTCATGCGATGCATTAGTTCCTCCTTATGGGAGTACTACGCCTTGGTGCGCTCGCTGATGCAGATCAGCCATCGAACTGCGCGATGGCGGAAGAGTCCTAAAGATGAGGATGCAGCCTGTTACCGTCTAGCCCAACATAGGACGGGTGATTGGGACGTCCATCCGAACGCTGGCTCCGCGGTGTGAACAGTTTACATTCCCACCCTTCGCCAAGTGCCGCGAAGAATGGGGAACCCTCAATTTTTAGGGTGGGCCACCCGCCCAAATCGCTATAGGCGTACAGATTTGGTTTTGAGGGCCAAAGGCCCGCCGCAATACCAGTCTGGGGCAACGCCCCAGGTTTACTTTACCGGCAGGAAAAAGCAAAGTCCAAAGCTAAACCATTTGTCTTGAAGATTTTGCGCAGAGCGTCGGGGGAGGGGTATACCTCCAGAAAAGAACCACGCAAACGGCGACCCTTGCACCAATCGCCACAAACCAAGATGATGGCCTAGCGCAAAGGAGCATCCCTCGATGAAGTTTGAAAACATCCTCGGCACCGTCGGCAACACCCCCGTCGTCCGCATCAACAAGCTCGCCCCCGCGGGCATCAACCTCTTCGTCAAGATCGAAGCCTTCAACCCGCTCGGCTCCGTCAAAGACCGCCTCGCCCTCGGCGTCATCGAGGACGCCGAACGCACCGGCAAGCTCAAGCCCGGCCAGACCGTCGTCGAAGCCACCAGCGGCAACACCGGCATCGGCCTCGCCATGGTCTGCGCCCAGAAAGGCTACCCCCTCGTCGTCACCATGGCCGAGTCCTTCTCCATCGAGCGCCGCAAGCTCATGCGCTTCCTCGGAGCCAAAGTCATCCTCACCCCCGCTCCCGCTACGCGGCACTCGGCATGGTCAAAAAAGCCGTCGAGCTCGCCGAGAAGAACGGCTGGTTCCTCACCCGCCAGTTCGAGAACGAAGCCAACGCCGACTTCCACTCCAAAGACCACCGCGCAGGAGATCCTCCGCGACTTCGAAGGCGACCCCCTCGACTACTGGGTCACCGGCTTCGGCACCGGCGGAACCCTCAAAGGCGTAGCCCGCGTCCTCGCCGAAAAGCGCCCCGACACCAAAATCGTCGTCTGCGAGCCCGACCCCGCCCCCATGCTCTCCAGCGGCCAGCCCCAGCCCCGCAACCCCGACGGCACCCCCACCGCCAGCCACCCCGCCTGGACCCCGCACCCCCAGCAGGGCTGGAGCCCCGACTTCATCCCCAAGCTCGCCCAGGACGCCGTCGACGCCTACAAAATCGACCGCGTCCTCCGCATCACCAACCCCGAAGCCATGAGCCACAGCCAACAGCTCGCCATCAAAGAGGGCATCTTCGTAGGCATCAGCTCCGGAGCCACCTTCGCCGGAGCACTCCGCGTAGCCGCCGAAGCCCCCAAAGGCTCCACCATCCTCGCCATGCTCCCCGACACCGGCGAGCGCTACCTGAGCACCCCCCTCTTCGCCGAAGTCCCCGTAGACATGACCCCCGAAGAACTGGAAATCTCCCTCTCCACCCCCACCGCCCAACTCCAACCCACCACCTAAGCCCTTTTTAGAATTGTCATCCTGAAGCGGCAGCGAAGGATCTGCTGTTATGCAGCCACGATCCTTCGCACCCCGCCATTTATACTCATCCATGCCATGAGCGAAGAAACCCCACAATCACCCTCCCCCACCCAAACCATGGACATCGGCCAAGATCATGTCCCTCCTCCCCCACCGCTACCCCTTCCTCCTCATCGACCGCGTCGTCGAGATGGAACCCCGCCACCGCATCGTCGCCATCAAGAACGTCACCATCAACGAAGAGTTCTTCCAGGGCCACTTCCCCGGCTACCCCATCATGCCCGGCGTCCTCATGGTCGAAGCCATCGCCCAGACCGGCGGCGCCATGCTCCTCACCGAGATCCCCGACCGCGACTCACAACTCATGGTCTTCACCGGCATCGAAAACGCCAAATTCAAGCGCCCCGTCACCCCCGGCGACCAGCTCCGCATCGAGGTCACCGTCATCAACTGGCGCACCCGCGCCGTAAAGATGCAGGGCATCATCACCGTCGACGGCAAGATCGTCTGCGAAGCCACCGTCATCCTGCATGGTCGTCCCCCGCGCCAGCAGCTCCCCACATGCACCCGGAGCACCAGTCTCCGAGAGCCCAGCCGAGTGAGCATCCACCCCACCGCGATCATCGCCGAAGGCGCCCACATCCCCGCCTCCTGCACCATCGGCCCCTACTGCACCATCGGCCCCGAAGCCACCCTCGGCGAAGACTGCACCCTCACCTCCCACGTAGTCCTCGAAGGCCACATCACCCTCGGCCGCGGCAACCGCATCTCCTCCTTCGCCTGCCTCGGCATCGCCCCGCAGGACCTCAAGTACGCCGGCGAAGCCACCCGCGTCACCATCGGCGACAACAACACCATCCGCGAGTACGTCACCATCTCCCGCGGAACCACCGGCGGCGGCGGACTCACCTCCCTCGGCAGCGACTGCCTCCTCATGGCCAACGCCCACGTCGGCCACGACTCCCACATCGGCAACCACTGCATCCTCGCCAACGCCGGCACCCTCGCCGGCCACGTCATCGTCGAAGACTACGCCGTCATCGGAGCCTTCTCTGCCGTCCACCAGTTCTGCCGCGTCGGCAAACACGCCTACCTCGGCGGAGGCACCATGGCCACCCTCGACGTCCTCCCCTACTCCATCACCTCCGCCGAGCGCAACAACCACGCCTACAGCATCAACAAAGTAGGCCTCGAGCGCCGCGGCTTCACCCCCGCCCAGATCAAACAACTCCGCCACGCCTACCGCCTCCTCCAATCCAGCAAACTCAACACCACCGACGCCCTCGCCGCCATCCGCGAAACCATCGCCCCCCTCGCCGGCACCCCCGAAGCCGAACACGTAACCTACCTCGCTCGACTTCATCGCCAACAGCCAACGCGGCATCATCAAGTAAAACTTCTCTTCCATAACACTAAGTGTTATAGTTTCGCTGTGAGCCGGATCGAATTGCAGGCCTTCAAAAGTAAAGAATTCGCCCGCTTTGCTCGCAAAAATCGGATCGCCGATGCAGCCCTCTGCCGTGCAATCGCCGAGATACACACCGGAACCATCGACGCAGAACTTGGAGGAGGCGTCTACAAGCAAAGACTGCGACGGACCGGTGAAGGAAAATCCGGCGGCTTCAGAACGATCATCCTCCTGCGCTGGAAATCGATCGCCATCTTTGCATTCGGCTTCGCGAAAAATGAGCGCGGAAACATTACGCCGGAAGAACTCAAGGTATGGCGGCAGTATCGCAAAATACTTCTCTCATTCCCGCCGCTATGCAGGCAGCCATCGACGAAGTAAAGCTAATCGAGGTCATGTGCGATGAAAAAGAAATACCGTAGCAAGCAAATGGAAGCAGCTCACACGCTGGCGACTGACCTCGCCTCTGTCGGCATGCTCCGCAAGAAGACCCTCCTCGACTTGGGCGAGCTATGCCTGACCCCGGTCAAACCCCTCACCCCACGTCAGATCGCCAACATCCGCAAGCGCGAGCAGGTTAGCCAGGCCGTCTTCGCCCGCCATCTGGGCCTCTCCATCAACATCATCTCCCATGGGAGCGCGCGAAAAAAAGCCCAGCAGCGCTTCACTCAAATCCCAACCCTCGTCGACAAAAAGATTGATCGTCATGAACCTCTCCAAACTCTTCCTAGCCGCACTCCTCCTCACTCCCTTCACCGCCCCCGCCCAAACATCCCAACCCATCCGAGTAGCCGTAGTAGGCCTCGTCCACGGCCACATCCAGGGCTTCCTCCACAATCTCCCCGCCCACCCCAACGTCACCCTAGTAGGCATCTCCGAGCCCGACGCCACCCTCCGCACGCAGTACCAGCAGCGTTTCCACCTCCCCGCCAGCCTCTTCTTCCCCACCGAAGCCGCAATGCTCAAGGCCACCCACCCTCAGGCGATCCTCGTCTACACCGCCCCTAGCGGCCACCGAGCCGCCATCGCCGAGGCCGCGCCCCTCCACATCGCCGCGATGGTCGAGAAACCCCTCGCCACCACCGTAGAAGACGCCCTCGCCATCCAGCGCCTCGCAAAGCAGTACAACGTCCCCGTCCTCACCAACTACGAGACCACCTGGTACGCCAACAACATCGCCGCCGCCAACATGCTCGCCGCCGGCAAACTAGGCGACCTCCGCAAACTCGTCGTCCACGACGGCCACCGCGGCCCCAAAGAGATCGGCGTAGGCCCCGAGTTCCTCAACTTCCTCACCGACCCCGTCCTCAACGGCGCCGGAGCCCTCTTCGACTTCGGCTGCTACGGAGCCGACCTCGCCACCTGGATCAACCACGGCGAGCTCCCCCTCACCGTCACCGCCGTCACCCTCCAGATCAAGCCCCAGACCTACCCCAAGGTCGACGACGACAGCACCATCGTCCTCACCTACCCTCACTCGCAGGCCATCCTGCAAGGCTCCTGGAACTGGCCCTTCGACCGCAAGGACATGGAGGTCTACGGAGCCACCGGCTACGCCGACACCGTCTACATCGACACCACCCACACCGACCAGCTACGCGTCCGCCTCCCCGGCGAACACGCCGAACACCCCGAAACCGCCCCAGCCCTCCAAGGCCCGCAAGCCGACTCCCTCAGCTACCTCACCGCCGTCCTCAACCACCAGCTAGACCCCGACCACGACCTCACCTCGCTCGACACCAACGTAGCCGTAGTAAAAATCCTAAGCGCCGCCCGCGAGTCCGCCCGCACCCACCGCACCATCACCCTGTCCCCCACCACAGCCACTAACGCCACCACCGGCGACCGACGTGCCCCATTCATGCGGCTTCATCGCTTGACCATGAGCGCATGCCGAAGTGCGATCGTTCTCCTTCTGTCGTTGCCGTTACCTGGTCTCCACTCATCAGCGCACAAACGATCGGGTGCCCCGTCCCAGCCTTTCAGTGCGATGGGCAAGAATCGTAAAACATGACCACTAGTCTTCGCCATGGCTTTGTCCTCCCACAATATCCACCATCAAGACACGACATCTCGACCGATGCGGTAGCGCAGTGGAGAGACCCCTGTATTTCGTTTTTGTCATGGCGTTTGCCCGTTTATGTAAGCGTAGATGAGATCGATTTTGATCCAAGCAACACCTTCAGTCTCCGAATTCTCTTCATAATCTTCGTGACCATGAAAGACATTCTCCGATACGGAGGATTTCTTACGCTCTCTCAATTCGCCTGTCTTTTACGGGCCGCACCGGTTCGGAAACACTGGCCCGAAACAGGTTCTTTGATGATTCAGCACAGTTAGAGTAGCCGTTGTAGCATCAACCCTGTCTTTGTGTTCCGCCTTAGGTGACCTTTTTCGGAAACGAAAACGTCTTGGCATCTTCTAGCGCGATCAGCCCAATCCAAAAGCCTAACCGATTCGTCACACGCCACGAAACGGCCTGCGACAACCGACAAGGAGCGCTGTCAAGCGCCCAAATTACCCAAATCCATGAAACAAAACCAGATATAGATGGCGTACGAGTTACCTCAGAACCCATACAATAGAAGCAGGGAAGTAAAATCCCACACAGCTCTTTGATAAACCGATACCCGTAACTAAAGCAAAATCAATACTTTGCATATAAAGTACTTACAATCAATACTTTACATCCAACATCATCGACTAAAGATCCATAGAATCAATATCTTTAGCCACCAAGTACCCCCTACATAGGGGGTGGGGGTACCCAGGAAAAGTATGCACCCGTAACACCCCAAGGCTTTACTCTCAAAGCACCAACACACGCGCCAGAAAGGGCAAGCCATGGCCAGCAACTCCCCGAGACCCCACCACCCGCAGGCACTTCCTCCAGCAAAGCACCGCAGCCATCGCCACCCTCGCCCTCTCACCCGCCGCTCTATCCGCCGCCCCGTCCGAAACCCTCCTCACCACTCCCTCCGGCAAGCTCCGCGGCGAAACCGCCAACGGCGTCCGCATCTTCCGCGGCATCCCCTTCGCCGAGCCGCCCATCGGCCCCCTACGCTTCCGCCCGACCGTCCCCATCAAGCCCTGGAAAAACATCCGCGAAGCCACCGCCTTCGCACCAGCAGCCATGCAGTCTACCGACCTCTCCGTAAGCCCAAACATGAGCGAAGACTGCCTTTACCTCAACGTCTGGGCCCCCGCCGGCAAAGGCCCCTACCCCGTCTTCGTCTGGATCCACGGCGGAAGCTTCACCGGCGGCCGCTCCTCCACTCCCATCTCTGACGGCACCCTCTTCGCCCAGCAGGACATCGTCCACGTCACCCTCGCCTACCGCCTCGGAGTCTTCGGCTTCATGGACCTATCCCCGCTCCTCGGCCCCGACTACGCCGACAGCGGCAATAACGCCCTCCGCGACCTCATCGCCGCACTCCAGTGGATCAACCAGAACATCGCAGCCTTCGGAGGCGATCCCAACCGCGTCACCGTAGGCGGAGAGTCCGCCGGAGCCAAAGCCACCGCCGCCCTCATGGCCATCCCACAAGTCCAACAAGCTCTTCCAGTCCGCCATCTCCGAGAGCGGCGGCGGAGAGCGCGTCCTCACCCACGCCCAGGCCACCCAGTTCTCGCAAGACTACGGCACCCTCTGGCGCAGCAACCACCCATCCTCCGCTACCAGCTACAACGACCTGCTCACCGCACCCGCCGCCGATCTCATCAAGACCCAGACCCGCCTCGTAGACACCACCAGCTTCCACTTCCCCTTCCGCTCCCAGGTCGGCGGCGCCCTCCTGCCCCAGCGTCCAGTTGACATGATCGCCGCAAGCTCCGGTACCGGCAAACGTCTCCTCATCGGCACCAACCGCGACGAGAGCGCCGCCTTCCTCGGCCCCCACCCCACCTCCGACCCCACCGGCCGCGACCTCGGCAACCTCAGCATCGACCGCTTCAACGAGGTCTTCGAACAATACAAAACCATCTACCCCGGCATGACCGACGCCGAACGCCGCATACGCGCCGTCACCGCCGAAGAGTACTGGATCCCCAGCGTCCGCCTCGCCGAAGCCAACACCAAAGCCGGCGGCCCCACCTGGATGTACCGCCTCGACTACACCAAGCCCACCGGCCGCTACGCCGGCGAAGCCTACCACTCCCTCGACCTCAGCCTCATCTGGGAGCAGCTCGACCGCGACGAGAAAGCCGATCCCGCCGCCGCCCCGCTCTCCCTCCTCATGCACCAGGCCTGGGTCGCCTTCATTCAGGGCAAAGCCCCCGCCGCCCCCAACCTCCCGGCATGGCCCGAGTACAAAACCGACACCCGCGCCACCATGCTCCTCTCCGTCCAACCCCACATCGAAGAAAACCCCTTCGACGCCGAACTCGAACTCTGGAACGGAGTCCTGTAACCGCTCATGGAAAAACTCGGACTCATCGCCGGCAACGGCCGCTTCCCCTTCCTGCTCCTCGAAGCCGCCCGCGCCCACTCGCTCACCGTAGTCGTAGCCGCCATCAAGGAAGAGACCGACCCCGAGATCGACGCACGCGCCGCCGCCGACCCCAACATCCACGTCCACTGGCTCTCCCTCGGCGAGCTCTCCAAGCTCATCGAAACCTTCCAGCGCGAAGGCGTCACCCGCGCCGTCATGGCCGGCCAGGTCAAACACAAGCAGATCTTCTCCAGCATTCGCCCCGACTGGCGCCTCGCCAAGCTCCTCCTCAATCTCCGCACCCGCAACACCGACATGCTCCTCGGAGCCATCGCCAAAGTCCTCGGCGACGAAGGCATCGAACTCATCTCCTCTACCCACTATCTCGAACCCCTCCTGGCCAAACCCGGCGTCCTCACCGCCCGCCAGCCCGACGCAGAGGAGCTGAAGGACATCGCCTACGGCCGCACCGTAGCCCGCGCCATCGCCGCCTACGACCTCGGCCAGACCGTCGTCATCGCCGCCCAGGCCTGCGTCGCCGTCGAAGCCATGGAAGGCACCGACGCCACCATCGCACGCGCCGGAGACCTCTTCCGCACCCTCGAGGCCGACGGCGAAGCCTCCACCCTCCGCCGCTCCCTCACCGTCGTAAAAGTCGCCAAGCCAAATCAGGACCTGCGCTTCGACGTCCCCGTCATCGGCGTCGCCACCATCCAGACCATGCAGCAGGCCGGCGCCACCTGCCTCGCACTCGAAGCCGAAAAAACCCTGCTCTTCGATCGCGACGCCATCGTAGCCGCAGCCGACGCCGCCGGCATCGCGATCACCGTGCCGTAGCCGCAATTGTCACAACCTTGTCATCGTCTTGTCTCTGCGGCGTAAAATTGCGTCACGCCGCTCGACCGGCGAGGCTTATCTCACTTCGCGTTCGTATACTCATCACAAGTCTCACCAAGAGGACCAACCATGCGCAAAGCAATCTCACTCGCAGCAATCCTGACTCTGGCCACCGCGGGCAGCTTCGGCCTGCGTGCCATCGCCGCCGATCCCGTTGCCGTCGGCGCAACCGCCCCCAGCTTCACCCTGCCCTCGCAGGAAGACAAACCCATCAGCCTCAGTGACTTCAAGGGCAAGTGGGTCGTCCTCTACTTCTACCCCAAGGACCAGACCACCGGCTGCACCATCGAGGCTCACAACTTCCAGCGTGACATGGACAAGTACAACGCACTGAACGCAGTCGTCCTCGGCGTCAGCCTCGATACGGTGGAAAGCCATAGGACCTGGTGCGCGAAGGACACCTTCAGCTTCAAGCTCCTCGCCGACCCCGACCACAAGGTCGTCGACGAGTACGGCAGTGCCTCTGAGAGGCGCCGTGGCCCGATTAAAGTTCGCCAGCCGCCAGACCTTCCTCATCTCGCCCTCCGGCAAGGTCGTCAAGTACTGGCCCGAAGTGAAGCCCGACAACCACAGCGAAGAAGTCCTCGCCGAAATCACAGCCCAAAAGAAATAAACACCACCCTCCAGACGCAAAAAGGCCCGGGCTCTCAACTGAGAACTCCGGGCCTATTTGCTTGCCTGGGTTGGAACTACTCTTAAACGCTCTTCTTTGCGGCGATGGCCTTCTTGACGATGGCCTTCTTGATGGCCTTCTTGACGATGGCCCTCTTGATGGCCTTCTTGACGATGGCCTTCTTGACGGCCTTCTTGACGGCTGCCTTCTTGACGGCCTTCTTGACGATTGCCTTCTTTACTGCTTTCTTAGTTGCCAAGGTGATACCTCTCTTCGTTAGTTTTTTACTGCTGGCAGTGCCCTTGTTGCCGGCTGCTTTCTTAGGAGCAGCCTTACCGCCGCGTTGAGCACTGGACTTCTTCGCGGCAGATTTCAATTTCGATTTGCCGGCGACCGGCTTCGTCTTCTTCACGACCGCCTTCTTCGCCGCTCACCTTCTTGGCAGCGACTTTCTTTGCCGCCGCTTTCTTTGCAGGTGCAGCTTTCTTTGCGGCTACTTTCTTCGGCAGCCGCCTTTTTCGCCGGCGCCTTCTTTGCAGGAGCAACCTTCTTCGCGGCTACCTTCTTCTGCAGCAGCGGCCACAGGCACGCTCTCTACCGGAGCCTCTGACAACTTCGTCGCCGGCTCATACCCTGCGACTGGCGACGGAGGCGGCGTATAAATCGTCACGTCTTCCCGATGCGTCGTACCGTGCTGTTCGAGAGAGTCCTCGTCGTCATCCGCCAACTCTTCGTCGTCGTCGGAGGTCATCGTCAGCTCTTCTTCGTCATCCTCGTCATCGAAGTGGTGGCCCAGCGAATCTTCGTCGTCGAGCTCATTGCTCATATCGTTATCGTCATCTGCGGCCGCATACAGCTTAATCGGTTCTTCGAAGTTCATCGTTTTTCCTCTCGCTGCTTTGCTCACTAGATAGCCTCACCTTGCATCGTTGCGGTGAGCCGAAATACATTTCACACAACGCCACGGATTCTAGCAATAGAGTGCATCTGTCCGCCACCAATGGCAAGTAATCTTTTTGAGCAGGTAGCTCCTCGTGCAGCTTTCCGCTTCATTGGAACTACGTCACCATCCTATTTCGTTATCGCCTTCTTCGTAGATGCACCCGTCTTTGCCGCAGTCCCTTCTCACCCGAACTGCTGCGCGCTCTTCTTCGCGCTTGGTCCCTTCGACTCCGAACCTTTTCCGCCGCTACGCACATGCTTGGCGTGGACGTGCGTCGTCGGCGCCAGTTTCACCGGCTCCGCAACATGCAGGGAACGTCCCGCTGTAACCGTATTGCTGGAGAGATGGTTCCATCGACGCAACTCGTCGACAGAAACATCGAATCGGTCCGCGACCGTCACCAACGTATCGCCGCGCCGTACCGTATAGCGTTGCGGATGCACTCCACTCGTCACGCTGGCCACCGGAATCACCAACTCGTCTCCGACGTCTACGCTCGCTCCTGCCTGCATTCCATTTGCCGCAACAATCTCGTTCGGCTTCGCATGCAACGCAGTCGCGATTCCATCCAGCGTTTCGCCTTGCCGCACGACATGAAAACGCCAACTGGCCCGCTTCTCCTCAGGAATACTCTTGATTCGCGACTCAAACGCCGCCTGTGTCCCAACCGGCACATGCAGGTCGAAGGACATATCGCGCGGCGTCACCATTCGCAAAAGGCTCGGATTCAGCGCCACGATCTCCTGCACGGAAGCGTTCGTCACATCCGCTACCAGCCTCAAGTCGATCGCATAGTCCACCGTCACCGTATCCGACACCACGGCTGCCTCCGGCACCAGTTTGTCCAGCCCATATTGCGACGGATTCTTCGCCATGATGATCGCTGCGATGATGCCCGGCACATAGTTCTTCGTCTCCGCAGGCAGCACATTGCGGCGATACAGCTCCCAGAAATCCGCATAACCAGTCCGCATCACTGCCTTCTGCACGTTCCCCGGACCCCAGTTATACGCCGCCATCGCCAGATACCAGTCACCGAACTGGTCATAGAGCGACTTCATATACTTCGCATAGGCTTTAGAAGACTTCTCGGGATCGAACCGCTCGTCGAACCAGCCGTTCCGTTCCAGCCCATACGCCCCCTGATATGGCATGAATTGCCACATCCCTCCCGCACCCGACTTCGCATTCATCGCCTGCGGCTGAAACCCAGACTCCGCGACCGCCAGATAGATCAAATCTTGTGGCACCCCTGCGTCCCGCAGGTCCTTCGAGATCATGTCCTTGTACTTACCGGCTCGCTCCAGCGAGCGCAGCAGATGCGCATGCCCCACCTGCGAATTCGAAAAATAGCTGATGAACCCAGCTACGTAGTCATTCACTACGAGCGGAAAGTCCGACTTCGTATTCTTCAACTCCGCCGACACCTGCGCCGTCAACGCCGCGTTCGCAGGAAACGTCACCTCGTTCGCCGCATCGAGGGGCGCGGCTTCCAATGGCTGAGAGAATCCATTGCCCTGCTTCAGCGCCGCCATCTCCAGCGAGTTCACCGCATCGAGCAAATGCTCGAACTCATCCGATAGCTGCTGGATCGCTCTTCAGATCCATGCCGCTAGTCAGCATCACGTCGACGGCAAAGTCGAAGTCGATTCGCGCCGCATCCAGATGTCCCGCGCGATAGTTATCGACGCCGCTCCGGTATGCCTTTTCAGCATCATTGATCAGTTGCTGCGCCTTGTACGCATTCGCCGCACTTTCTATCGACTGTGCCGTAGATACCGCAGGCTGCGTAGTCGCTGGAGCAACCGCCGGAGCTGTAGCCTGTGGCGATATCTTGCCCGGCGCCCCGCTCTGATTCTGCGGACAACCCGTCAACAACGCCAGCGGCACGCATGCCGCCACCAGTGCCCACCGCTCCGTCCACTTCCCTAGAGTCGTCCTCGCCATTCGTCCTTGCTCATTGTAAGACGTGCACCCGACAAATGCGTCTCCGAACTCATCCTTCTCAAATTCTCCTCTCACGTATAAAAGTCATGTCATGTAAGAGAATGAATCATGGAGTCCGTACGAATCGACAAATGGCTCTGGGCCGCAAGATTCTTCAAGACGCGTGCCTTGGCCTCTGACGCATGCGATATAGGCAGGATCGAATCGAACGAGAAGCCAGCCAAGCCCTCGCGCGATGTACGAATCGGCGACATGCTGCGCATAACCAACGAGACGGGCATCTTTCACATAGAGGTCCTCCTTCTCAGCGAAGTCCGGGGTCCTGCGGCAGTCGCACAGACGCTCTATCGCGAGACCGAGGAAAGCAAAGTGCTGCGCCAGAAAGCCGTCGAGGAACGCAAAGCAATGCTTCAACTTGGAGTCATCACCGAAGGTCGACCATCCAAAAAAGATCGCCGCGCGATCAATAAGCTCCGCGGTCGCATCCACCGCTTCTAATTCGGCCGACCTTCCTCTAAGCACCCGACGCCACGACCTCCAACCGGTGTTAACATGGAATACTGAGGCATCTCCGCACAAAGTATGGATCCAAGCCACATCCGCAACTTCGCGATCATCGCGCACATCGACCACGGTAAGTCCACCCTCTCCGACCGGCTCCTCGAGCTCACCGGCTCGCTGACCTCCCGCGAGATGCAGGCCCAGGTCCTTGATGCCATGGACCTCGAGCGCGAGCGCGGCATCACCATCAAGGCCCATACCGTCCGCATGATGTACAAAGCACACGACGGCGAAACCTACCAGCTCAACCTTATCGACACCCCCGGCCACGTCGACTTCAGCTACGAAGTCTCCCGATCCCTCGCCTCCTGCGAAGGCGCCCTCCTCGTCGTCGACGCATCACAAGGCGTCGAAGCCCAGACGCTCGCCAACGCCTACCTCGCCATCTCCAACGGCCTCGAAATCATCCCCATCATCAACAAGATCGATCTCCCCTCCGCCGACATCGAGCGCACCAAGGCCATGATCGAAAAATCCGTCGGCCTCCCCGCCGACGACGCCATCGCCGTCTCCGCCAAGACCGGCCTCAACGTCGAGAGCATCCTCGAAGCCGTCGTCACCCTCCTACCGCCTCCGCAAGGCGACCCCGACGCCCCGCTCCAGGCCCTCATCTTCGACAGCTGGTTCGACCCCTACAAAGGCGTCATCGTCCTCGCCCGCATCATCAACGGCAAGCTCAGTAAGGGCATGAAGATCAAAGTCATGTCCAACGATCGCCGCTTCGAAGTCGACTCCATGGGCGTCATGACCCCCAAGCCCGTCGAGATCGCCGAACTCACCGCCGGCGAAGTCGGCTTCTTCGTCGCCACCATCAAAAACGTAGCCGACACCAAAGTCGGCGACACCATCACCTCCGTCGAGCGCCCCTGCGCCGAACCCCTCCCCGGCTTCGAAGACATCAAGTCCATGGTCTTCGCTGGCCTCTACACCGTCGACTCGCACGAGCACGCCATGCTCCGCGACGCCCTCGAAAAACTCCGCCTCAACGACTCCAGCTTCACCTTCGAGCCCGAATCCTCTGTCGCCCTCGGCTTTGGCTTTCGCTGCGGCTTCCTCGGCCTGCTCCACCTCGAAATTATTCAGGAGCGTCTCGAGCGCGAGTATTCGCTCGACCTTATCACCACCGCCCCTGGCGTCCGCTACAGAATCACCCTCACCGATAACTCCATCATCGAAGTCGACAACCCTTCCCGCTGGCCCGACCCCTCCGAGATCGTCAGCATCGAAGAACCCTTCATCATCGCTAAGATCCTCACCAACGAAGAGTACGTCGGCAACATCCTCAAACTCGTCGAAGAAAAGCGCGGCCGCCAGCAAAACATCGAGTACGTCAGCGAGACCCGCGTCATGCTCACCTACGAACTTCCCCTGAACGAGATCGTCCTCGACTTCTACGATCGCCTCAAGTCCGTTTCCCGTGGTTATGCCTCACTTGACTACAATCTCGCCGGACACTGGATCTCGCCGATGGTCAAGATGGATATTCTCATCGGCGGCGACCCTGTCGATGCGCTCTCTGTCATCGTCCATCGCGACTTCGCATATGATCGAGGGCGCGCACTCGTCTCGAAGATGCGCGAACTCATCCCGCGCCAGATGTTTGAGGTCGCCATCCAGGCTGCCATCGGCTCCAAGGTCATCGCCCGAGAGACCGTCACCGCTATTCGCAAAAACGTCATTGCCAAGTGCTACGGTGGCGACATCAGCCGCAAACGTAAACTTCTCGAGAAGCAGAAGGAAGGCAAAAAGCGTATGAAGCGCATTGGCAAGGTCGATATCCCCCAGGAAGCCTTCCTTGCTGTCCTCAAAGTTGGCGAGGAATAACGCCCGCATTTTTCTGCATTTGTGACCAAATAAGATACAAATAAATAGGACTTCGAGCGGCCTGAAAAAATAAGCGCAATAAATTTGTTCGTTTGCCAGTCCAGTAATTTGTCAATTCTGATTGATTGACCACTTTAAATCTGTAACCATCCCGTAACCTTGGTCTGTGGAAAGCACTGAAATCGGGAGGGTTCCAAATCTATCCTTAGAATTCGCTTGTATGTTGCAATTCTGTTTTGCAAGCAGAACATATAAAGCACCTTATCGGCAGACACACAACTCAGGGCTCATATCCGGCGCTCTGGTTTCCGTGTTCTTGCCGAAATTTTCGATCCACAGTTTTTTGCACAATGCCATGTTGCTAAACATCCTCTTGGTGGAAATGGACGAGCTATTAGATCTCCCGTTCCACCAACTGAGATTGGTACAAATCATTATTGCTTGGGAGCAGGTCCCCCTGGCTGTCTGACCGCGGGTGCGGGCGCTGATGGAGTCGGAGCTGCCACACCTGAAGACATGTTGTACGCATCGACCACCGCCTGTGAAATATCCGTTCCTGGCGCTGCCCACATTACCGACAGGCCTCCCCCTTGCGCCTGCTGTCCGGTGCTATCCAGCAGTAATGTGTAACCATTCTGCTGTACGTACTTCACTACGGTAGGACCCATCTTCTGTGCGATTTTGTTAATCGCATCCTGCGCCTCCGCTGTGTAGGCCGACTGCGCATCATCTGTTCGCGATTCAACGCCTTTTCTTTCGGTATCGATCGCCTTCAGACGTGCTGCCTTGTCCGCATCAGACAACGTAGCCACCGCACTTTGATACTGCTGCTTCAGAGTATCCACTTCCTTCGAAAGTGAATCGATCTCCGCTTTCTTTGGCTGATACTTCTTCTGTATCTCTTGTATTGCTCGCTGCCCTTCATTGGTAGCAAGCACAGCCTCCTCAAACGAAATCAATGCAATCTTTGCAACCATCGCCTGCGGCGCCACGCTTGCTGCCACTGGGGTAGGCGATGGTAGCCGGAGGAGCCTGCGCCACTCCAGCGATAGTCATCATTCCCGCGCTGAGCGCGCAGACCAATTGAAAACCCCGCTTCATCCGATGCATGACGCTCCTAACGAAACTGCTCCAGAATGATGTGGACAGAAACAACGACGTCTCGCCGCCGCAGCGACGAGACGTTCGCCATCAAAAGATTACTGCTTCGGCGCGGTGCTTGGCTTCGCCGTAGTGCTTGGCTTCGGCGCAGTCGTAGCCGGATGAGGGGTGCGGCTTGCGGATGGTGCCGCAGGAGGCGGTGCTGCCACTCCCGACGATGTGTTGTACGCATCGACCACGGCCTGCGAAATGTCCGTTCCCTGTGCGGCCCACATCACTGACAGACCACCTTGCTGGCCGGTGCTATCCAGCAGCAAAGTGTAGCCGTTCTGCTGCACATACTTCAGCACGATTGGGCCCATCTTCTGGGCAACCTTGCCGAGCGAATCTTGCATATCGGAATTGAATGCTGCGGTGGCGTCCTCACCATCCCGCTGAAGCTGCTTCTGCTTCGTGTCGATCGTACGGGCGCGCGAATCCTTCTCTTCCTGGCTCATCGTCGCCGGCGCACTCTGCAACTGCTTCGTCAGCGATTCAATCTCGGTCTGCAACGCGGCCAGCTGGTTCTTCTTGGGCAGATACTTCGTTTGCAGATCCTGCAACGCCTTCTGCCCTTCGTTCGTCGCGGCGGCAGCCTGCTCATATTCAATCAGAGCGATCTTTGCCGGCACGGCCTGCGGCGCAACCGCTGCGGAGGCTGCGGGTGTAGGTGAGGCCGGCGTTGCGGCGGTCTGCGCCATTCCGGCTGCGGTCGTCAATCCCGCAGCAAGGGCGGAGACAAGAACAAAATTGCGCTTCATATTTGTGTGGTACTCCTTCGGAGATCGTTCCATCAGCGAGCCCCAGTCGCAATCGCGACCGTGCCCATGCCCTGCATCCACCCAACGCCACTTGAAACGCGGCCACTGTATATCTCTTCGTCCTGTTGCGACGAAATTACATAACAGCTTTAATAAGGGCTACTCTGACACACCCCAAATTATAGGACCCCGCCCCAGCCCGGTCAAACTTGTAATCTCGCCCTTCTTCCCCCTCACTTCGGGCAAATATCCAGAATTCTGGAACCACTTCATCCTCATCTCCAATTTTTAGATCACCTGGCAGAGAGAGCGCTCGAAAATCCGCCAATTTTCTGATTTTCTATTTGGCGTCCGAATTGCTCTAATATTTGCATATAACCGATCAGGTCGAAATCTATTGATCTGCAGACTGTAACGCCTTTGCCGGAATAATCGCCATCCACCGATGATGTCGAGATCGACAAAGGTTGAGCTTCCCTCCGGAAGCATTTTAGGAGGCCAGCGACTGGCCATCATCACAGAAGCCGTATCCCCGACGGCTTTTTGTTCAGGTCCATCGATTCCATCTTATTCAAGACGCCTGACTTGCTCCGACGCACTGTCCAGACCAAGAACTCCGTAATAATAAAACAGCAAAATCTTTACTTGCCAAGCGGAGGCTTTGCGCGTAGTCTGATACTTGCCTCGTGAACCGGCTGTGGGTGCCGATCCTTGTGCCGCCGTCTTCGGGTCATAGTTACGAATACAGCACAGGAACAGCAGGCCGATTTTTCGGACTCTGTCGCAAACAGGTAGAGGGGTGCAGGGATCGCCAATAAACCAGGCGATCTGGACTGCGCGTAGCTGGCTAAGGTCGGCTGGTCGCAGCAAATTGTAATTGAAAACGTCCGTTCGAGTAAAACTTGAAATCGTTTCCTCCGACGCAGAAATACCGGTTTGGTTCGCTTATCGTGTCCCCTGCGGGAGTCAATCCGTTATTCGCGTGGGCGTAAACTGCAAATCCTTACGCACGTAAATAGGAAGTGGAAGCATGAGTTCAGAGCAAAACGCACCCGAGGTGCATGAGTACCAGGGTCAGCAAGCGCCTCCAACCAATCAGGATCAGGATGGCCAGTTCACTGGATCAAACATCCCCCACGGCATGGGTCAGTCCAAGAGCAGCCGCCGCCGCCGTCGCAAGCGGAAGGGAAAGGGCACTGAGGCAGCAGGAGTACCCGGCGCGCAAGCCAGTCAGTCCAGTCACGACCAGCCTCAGTCTCCCGGCCAATCCATTCCTTCCATGCAGGCCGGCGCCGCGCAGCCGCAAAACTTCTCAAACTCTGGCCAGCAGCAGAACAACTCCGGCTCCGGAAAACGCTGGAAGAAAAAGTTTCGCGATCGTGACCGTCAACGCTCCCCGGAGAACCCCGGCAACGTAGCCTCGCCGTCTGGGAATGGCTCGAAACAACGGTGGCGGCTACCGCGACCGTGACACTCATCAGTTCGGCAACAACGCCGGCGGCGGCTTCAAGCGCAAGGGCGGCAAGCAGCAGCAGCGCGGACCCCGCAGCTTCGTCGGTCCCATGGATCACAGCTATCGCGCCGTCAACGGCAACTTCGCCGACACTCCGCCCTCCACCATCGAGACTCATGGAAACGGCAACTATGGCCGCAGCAACGGCGGCAGTCGCGGCGGCTACCAGAGCGACTCTCAGCCCATCGACTACTCGCAGGGCCGTACCATTCCCATTCCCGAGAACGCACCTACTAAGATCTTTTTCTTCATCGAAGACCTTTTCTTCATCGCTAAGATCCAGGAGACTGCCCGTAAACTTGGCGTCAAGATCGCTTTTGTCAAAAACGAGAAGGAAGCGATCGCTGAGTTAGTTGGGGGAGAAGAGGATGATCTTCCTGGTCTTATCGTTTTTGACCTCAATAATGCCAATGCCAAACCGCTGACGCTGATTCCAAAACTCAAGACCAAGCTGAAGAAACATACGTCGATTATTGGTTTTCTCTCGCATTTGCAGGGAGATTTGAAGGCTAAAGCGGTTGAAGCGGGCTGCGATACGGTGATGCCGCGCGCTGCTTTCTCCCAGAATCTGCCCAATTTGCTTCGTCGCTACGGCTTCGAAGAAGAGGAAGAACAGAACTTTAACCAGTAATTTCGTGCAAAATTGCTGGACAGATTGCGGTAATTTGCACGGCAATCACGATCAAAATGAATGGCCCGCAGTTCTATCTGCGGGCCATTTTTTGTTCGCTGGGCCCTAACCCGGCGGCCATTTCATGTGTCGGCCGCCTAAGAGGTGCATGTGCAGATGACGCACCGTCTGGCCGCCATCGTCTCCAGTGTTCACTACGACGCGGTAGCCTCCGTCCAGTCCGTACGTCCGGGCCAGGTCAGCTGCAGCAGCCATCAGATGACCCATCAGCGCCTTGTGCTCGGCGGTCGTCTGAGCCTGCGAGGGGATGTGTTCCTTCGGGATCACCAGCAGATGCGTTGGGGCCTGCGGATTGATATCTGGAAACGCCAGGCAGAACTCATCCTCGAACACTCGCTTCGCCGGAATATCCCCGGCAACGATCTTGCAGAAAAGACAGTTGGCAGCCATAACGCGATTCTACCCCGCACTTACTTCTTGAAATATCTCGGCGTCTGCCCCGGAGCCCACGGATTATATGCCGCCGCAAACGCCGCGCGACTGCTCACCGATGGGTGGTTGAAGGTCCAGAACTCCACGAACCGGTTCGGGTTCGGATCATCCAGCGAGGCCTCGCCCAGTGTCTGGAACGAGTGCACCGCCGTAGCCTGCGGATCGGCCACGATCCCGTGGATCGCCTCCTGCCCATAGACGTCAGCCTCGTGCTCAATCCCGCGGCTGAAGCCGTTGGTGATCGGGTCGGACAGGAACGACAGCACCGACAGCACCAGCAGCAACACTCACCAGCGCCGCCCAGTCCCGCTGGTCTGGAATTCCCCAAGCCGTCCCATACCGTGCCAGCAGCCACTGTACCCCGTGGTATCCCATCCAGAACAGCACCAGCAGCACTACCGCCGTAAACGCCATTCCCTTGTAGATGTGGTTCATCACGTAGTGCCCCATCTCATGGGCGAAGATAAACGAGATCTCGTCCGGCGACGCCTTCGTCACCGACGTATCCCACACCACCACCCGCTTCGACGCCCCGAAGCCGGTCACATAGGCATTCAGTCCTGTATATTTTGCGCTGGCGTTCATCAGATACATCCGATCCGGCGGAATCTCGATCCGACCCCTCGCCACTACCCGCTCCAGCCGCTCCACCAGTGCCGGGTTCGATTTTTCCAGCGGCTCAAACTTGTTGAACATCGGATCGATAAAGATCGGCGTGATAAACACCCCGAAGACCACCGCTGCCATGGTCGGCACCCAGAACCAGAACCACCATCTCTGCGGGGACTTCCTGATCACCCAGAACAGCAGCATCACCAGCAAGCCGCCCACCACCAGCGTCAGGCCAAACTCCTTCGCCTTGTCCCCCAGCCAGCTACCCCAGTGCTGCACCGATTGCCCATACTCCACCGCCAGACGATGCCCGATCACCTGCAGCGGCAAATTCAGCAGACTGGTCACCAGCATCAGCAAAAACACAAAAGCAAAACACTGAACCCAGCGGCTCCCGCTCAGCCTCACGGCAACGTCACGAATCTTCGCTGCAATCCCCAGCCACAGCAGCAATGCGAGTTGGAGGATCCCCCACCCGGTAAAGACAAACTCCAGCGCTGTAGTCTTGCGCGTGTACGCAATTGCCTGCTTCAACTTCTCCGGCGGCAGCGTATAGGCAGGCTTACTCCGGCCGCCCTGCTGCTGAACGGTATCCTCTGCGTCAGTCTGCGCTCTCGCTGCCGGCGGGCAGACGCAAAAGATCAACACCAACAACAATGGCAGCATCCGAAAAAAACGCATTTACAAACACCTCTGGAAACACCTCTGGCCAGTTCGACCACTGGGTCCAGTCTAGCGGGTTGCGTATTTGAGATGGCCTTCGCGCCATGGTACCGCGGTGCGTGCGTTGAGATCGAAGACGACGCGGCCTGCGCGGACGGTCATCTCGGGCACGATGCGTTCGGTGCCGTCGACCTTTCCGCCGGCGAGGTCGGCGAAGCCGAAGTTGCCGTGATCGACGCGGAGGACGGCGATGTCGGCGACCGAGCCGACGGCGATCTGTCCGAGTTCAGGGTGGCCGATTTCGGTGGCTGGGTTGGTGGTGGATTCGCGAATGACCTCGTTGAGAGGAACGCCGAGCGCGAGGATCTTGTTCATGACGTTAGGCAGGTTGAGCATGACGCCGGTGGCGGAGCCGACGTGGAGGTCGGTTGAGATGGAGTCGGGGAAGAAGCCGGCTTTGACCATGGGCTCGGCGAGCGCGAAGGTGAAGGAGCCGCCGCCGTGGCCGACGTCGAACTTGATGCCGCGCTTGCGAGCGTCGAGCATGTAGGGAGCGGGTTTGCCATCGGGGCCGAGCAGCGGCGCGGGCATGCGGAAGACGTGGGTGCTGATGTCACCGGGGCGCAGGATGGTGTCGATCATCTTCTTGTAGGACTTGTTGTCGAACCAGCCGAAGTCGACCATGACGGGGACGTGGTTGCGAGTTGCCCGCCTCGACGGCCTTCTGCACGGAGATGAAGTTGGGCTGCTGCCAGTGCGCGGTCTTGATGCCGACGATGATGTCGCGGTTCTGTTCGATCATCTTCGAGATGGCATCGATGTCCATGTCGTGCTCGTTCTGCTCGGCGACATCGCCGCTGATTTTCCATGCCGGCGCCGACGATGTTGATGAAGGCGAAGATGCGGGTCTTGGAGTTGTTGATGATGCGGTCGCGGAACTCGGGGAAGTCTCGCCAGCCGGAGGAGCCGCAGTCGGCGACGGTGGTGACGCCGTAGGGAATGGACATGGGGTCGGCCTGGACGCCGAGGTCGCCGTTGCCCCAGGCGTTGTGGCGAAGTCCGATGAAGACGTGAACGTGGATGTCGACGAGGCCGGGAGTGAGGTAGAGACCGGAGATGTCGACGGATTTTTTGGCGGCGCTGGCGGGGATGGATGGCTCGATGGCGGCGATCTTGCCATCGCGAATGGCAACGTCAGCCTTCATGTCGACGTTGTTCTTAGGGTCGATGACGTGGCCGTTGCGAAGAACGAGATCGTACTGCTGAGCATGGGCAGAGATAGCAAAGGCAAGAAGGGTGGCGGTCAGGATACGGAGCATGGTTGGGAGTATAGCCAAGAAACCGCCGAGTCTCTCTTTCCGGCAACTTCCACCGGAATACCGTCCGAGTCTAAAGTTTCCGAAATCTGTTCTTCGGGAGCTACTTTGCGCTTTTGCCCTTATCGCTGTCCTTTGGCAGGTCGAGATAGACGAGCCCAAATCGGGTGGACCCGGGCTGGGACTTGTCGATCCCCACGAGCCGGTATCTGTTGGGAAGACCGGCGCGCAGCTCAGTGGCCGAGGAAGAACCGCCGCTGCCAGTGCCATGATGCTCATCGGAGCAGGTGAGGCCGCTGCCCGTGACGGTGACAGAGCCGACCGGCTTGCCATGGTCGCACTCTAGCACCTCCCCGTAGTGGGACAGAGCTTTGCGATAAAAGGTCAGGATCTGCGCCGGGGTGTCGCTGGTGACGTAGTTGGCCGCTACCACGCTGAAGTGAAAGCTGCCGAGGGTAAATCCGAGGTCGACCGCGGAGTCGTTGTCCTTATCTTTGTACGGAGCAGCGCCCGGATACGCGGGCAGGCCAATGTCCGCCGCACTCACCTTGGAGTTGGCATGGATCGCGAGATTGATGCCCGAATTCTGAGCAAGCGATGACGCGCAGCCTCCTAACGCACTGGATACACAAAGAAAACTGCCGTCCGGCCGATAAGAGACGTGATATGCATGGACATACAACTCCTATCCAAAGGAATCTGCTGTTATACACCTACGTCAGGAAGCAGGTGGAAGTTCCACCAATTTCGCGCTGCAGAGAGATCAAACTTCGATTAACTGGCGCCGTCTAACCAATTCCATTGAACGGCCTTTGTCCCGGTTCGACTGACAAACTTCGCCCGGTTCCGTCCAATTCACGGCTACACGCGACGCTCTCTTCCGATACACTCGGCATCAGTTGAATTTCGCACCGAAGCAGGTTCCACCTCATGAATCGACAACCAGCATCCTCGGGCGGCGCCCTCCTGGCCAGCCTTACCCTCCTGACGATCCTCTTCTCCGCACCATCCCTCCTCGCCGCCACCGGACCCTCTGCCACTCCCGTCCTGGTCGATTCCATGGACGCCGAGCTTCACCGTGCCATGTCCTCCCTCGGCACCCCCGCTACCGACGCCGCGACCGCCAGCAGCCCAAGCCCTACTTCCTCAGCTACGACGTCTCCGACGCCGACCTCTTCAGCATGTCCGCTCAGTACGGAGCGATCACCGGTTCCACCCGCAGCCACCGCCGCATCGCCGATATCCAGGTCCGCGTCGGCACCCCCGCCGAGGACAACACGCACGGCGACCATCGCAACTCCGCCCTCACCACCATCCCCCTGCCCCTCACCGACGACCGCGCCGCCATCGCCCGCACCCTCTGGTTCGCCACTAACCGCGGCTACGGCAAGGCCCTCGACGCCTACCTCAAGGTCAAGACCGACCAGCAGGTCCGCGCCAAGGAAGAGGACGCCTCCGCCGACTTCAGCGTAGAGACAGCCGAAGACCGAAATCCTGCCGCCCTCGCCCCCGCTCGATCGTCGACAACGCCGCCTGGGAGGCCCGCCTCCGCGAGCTCTCCGGCCTCTTCCAGCAGTTCCCGGACGTCTTCTACAACACCGTCAGCCTCTCAGCCTCCACCGAGACCGACTACTTCGTCTCCTCCGAGGGCGCCCGCGTCTCGACCCCCAGCCACGTCGCCCGCCTCGTCATCGTCGCCCGCACCCGCGCCGCCGACGGTATGGACCTCTTCCGCGTCGAGACCTTTGAAGCCGACGAGCTGGCCCACCTCCCCGACCAGAAGTCCCTCGAAGACAAAGCACTCGCCATGGCGAAGAACCTCGTCGCCCTCCGCACCGCGCCCATCACCGAGCCCTTCAACGGCCCCGCCATCCTCAGCGGACGCGCCTCCGCCGTCTTCTTCCACGAGGTCCTCGGCCACCGTCTCGAAGGCCAGCGCCAGCGCGGCGACGAGGAGGGCCAGACCTTCACCAAGCTGCTCGGCAAGCCGATCGTCCCCAGCTTTCTCTCCGTCGCCGACGACCCCACCCTGGCCAACTTCGACGGCCATCCGCTCAGCGGCCACTATAGCTTCGACGACGAGGGCCAGGCCGCCCGGCGAGTCGATCTCATCAAGGACGGCGTGCTCGAGACCTTCCTCATGTCGCGCCTGCCCATCGCCAGCTTCTCCAACTCCAACGGCCACGGCCGCGCCGAGTCCGGCCACATGCCCACCGGCCGCCAGGGCAACCTCATCGTCACCTCCTCGAAGTCCGTCACCGACGCCCAGTTGCGCCAGATGCTTATCGACGAAGCCAAAAAGCAGGGCAAGCCCTACGGCCTCTACTTTGAAGACATCTCCTCCGGCTTCGCCGTCACCACCCGCCGCAGCCCGCAGGCCTTCTCGGTCATCCCCCTCGTCGTCTACCGCATCTACGTCGACGGCCGTCCCGACGAGCTCGTCCGCGGCGTCAGCATCGTCGGCACCCCGCAGGCCGCGCTCAACCGCATCCTCGCCACCAACGACAAGCAGGACATCTTCAACGGCATCTGCGGCGCCGAGTCCGGCCAGATCCCCGTCAGCGCCGTCGCCCCCGCCATGCTCGTCAGCGAGATCGAAACCCAGCGCCAGGCCCAGGGCACCGCCCGCCCGCCCATCCTGCCTCCACCCGGCGCAGATAATGCCACCGGCAAGGAGGCAAAATGAACCATGTTTTCTACAATGCGGAACATGAAACCAATCAAGTCACAATTAGGCGCACGACTTCTGGCCTTTGCGTTTTGGCTGCCGCATTAGCAACAGTATCTATTACAAATAGAGCGCTTGCAGACTCCAAGCCCATCGACGACCCCATGCTCAAGGCCATGCAAGCCGAGCTCGACCGCGAAAAGACCCTGCTCGTCCTCCCCGGCATGCAGCGGCCCTACTTCATCGAGTACCGTCTCGACGACATCGCCACCTACGAGGCCGTCGCCAACTACGGCGCCCTCTCTCGCGAAGAAGACAATCACCAGCGCTTCGTGCGCGTCACCGTCCGCATCGGCGACTACGCAGCCGACAGCAGCACCAGCCGCGGCGACGGCGCCGTCCACTCGGCCCTAAGGACAACAACCCCCAGGCCCTCCGTTACGCTCTCTGGATCGCCACCGACGACGCCTACAAGAACGCCCTGCGCTCCTACACCGCCAAGCAGGCCGCGCTCAAGCAGTTCCAAGCCACACCCAACCATGAAGACTTCGCCAAAGTCAAGCCCCGTCCACATCGAACCGCTCGTTAGCTCTCGATATCGACCGCAAGGAATGGAAGCGCCGCATCGTCGACGCCAGCGGCCTCTACGCCTCCGATCCCTCCGTCAAGGCCTTCGCCGAACACGTCCAGTACTCCGTCGCCAACGTCCGCGGTGTCGCCGTCAATCGCTACATCGTCAACACCGAAGGCACCAGTCGTCCGCAACGCCTACTCCGCATACAACGCCACCATCAGCGTCGGCGGCCAGGCTCCCGACGGCATGCGTCTCACCCGCAGCAACGGCACCACCGCCGCCGTCGCGAAGCAGCTCGAATCCTGGGACGCCTTCCGCAAGCGCACCCTCGACGATCTCAAGAGCCTCGAGGCCCTCCGCAACGCTCCCGTCGTCTCGGCTGACGACTACCACGGCCCCGTCCTCTTCAGCGGCGACGCCTCCGCCGACGTCTTCAACCGCCTCTTCGTCCCCAACGTCGAAGCCGACCGCCCCGAAATGGGCACCACCGCCCGCACCCAGGGCGCCTATACCTCCAGCCTTCACGCTCCGGTCCTGCCGGACTTCCTCGACGTCACCGACGATCCCAAGCTCAAGACCTTCGCCGGCCACGACCTCATCGGCTCCTACGACGTCGATGATGAAGGCGTCCCCGCCCAGTCCGTCGAACTCGTCTCTAACGGCAAACTCGACAACTTCCTCATCGGCCGCGAACCCGTCAAGGACTTCCCCGCCTCCAACGGCCACGGCCGCGCCGCGATCGCGCAGCCCGCCCACTCGCACTCCGGCGTCCTCCTCGTCAAATCGCTGCAGCCGCTCTCCGCATCCGCCATGAACCAACGCCTCCTCTCGCTCGCCAAGGAGCAGGGCCACGACGTCTACGCCGTCGAAACCCTCGGCAGCGAACTCTCCCCGCGCCTCCTCTACCGGGTCACGCCCGACGGAACCCGCACCCTGGTCCGCGGCGCCGTCTTCGACGAGCTCGACACCCGCAGCCTCCGCTCCGATATCATCGCCGCCGGCGGCGAGCCCTACGTCTCCGACACCCTCGGAACGATCCCCCAGACCACCATCTCTCCCAGCCTTCTCTTCGGCGACATCGGCGTCAAGCGCGCCAACGACGAGCAGCAGAAACTCCCCTACTACGCGCCTCCCCCACAGGAGAGTAAGTAAGCCTATATCAATGCTTCGCCATGATTGCGCTGTCCCATACTGCGCGATCCGTTATGATTGGCTATAACTCAGCTCCTCCCCGCTGAATCGGTACCACCAGGACGTCGAGCTCCACATCAGTTCGATCGTCCCCGGGCCCGAAGTCTTCAAGGGAAGGAGAGCCATGCTTCACTGGGTCGATCCGTACACACGCCTCGCCGGCGCATTCGCTCTTCTCATGTCGATCCACGTCGCCATATCTCCTCGCGTCATCGACCGCGTCTTGCTGGCCATCATCGCCGTTGCCCTGCTGCTGAACATCATCGCGGCCATCTCCACCTCACGTGGCTGGAAGCTGACCGCCCGCAAGGTCCGCCAGACTGACTCGCTCGTTACCTTCCCAGCTCTGTCGCAGCAGATTCTGCTCAGCCTCTTCTTCGTCCCCATGGGCCTGCTGCTCGCGCATCAGCGCTTCGTCGCGCCTCTCGGCCTGCACTCATTCGACGCCTTCACCTGGCTCTGGATCATCAACGGAATCGCATGGCTCTTCATCCCGATCCTCACCTGGCCCGGAGCCGTGATCCTGGAAGAGCGCGGCCTCCGTCAGACCACCCTTCTCCCCGCCGGCAAGTACATCCCCTACGATGAGGTTGCCGAGATCCGCTGGCGCCAGCTCAACATCCTCATCATCTCCAGGACCGGCGAGAAGATCAGTCCACACCCAGTTCCACTCCGACCGCACCCTCTTCGAAGACGAACTCATCGCCCGCACCAAAGCCGAAGCCACCGCCCTGCACTGGGAAGACTAATTCCCTGGTCCCGAAACTAATCCATCCGAATCAAATAAGGCTCCGCATCCGGAATATGGATGCTGTCCGCAATACTCTCCGCATGCGCTCTATCCGGAAACTTCGGATTGATCCGTCACCCAGTGCCCCGTCGGTCCGGCAAACTCAATCACCTTCGCGGTCGTATATCGCCGCAGCAGATCGTTCTTCAGCGAGATCGCATCCTCCTGATTGAGGAACGCCCCAATCTGCACGCACCATCGCCCACCCGGAATCGCATTCGGCTTCACCGGAGCGGCAGGCGCATACGCCTCGATCCGCACCTTCGCCACTCCTGCCCGATACACACCCGTAGCCTTCGCCGCCGCCAGCGACAGGTCGATGATCCGCCCATGCACAAACGGCCCGCGGTCTGTGATCCGCACCACTACGCTCTGGTTGTTCGCCAGATTCGTCACCCGCACCAGCGTCCCCATCGGCAGCGTCAGGTGCGCCGCGGTCATCGCGTTCTGGTCATAGACGGCTCCGTCCGCACCCTTTGCGCCCGGCATACGGAGGCCCGTACCAGCTCGCCAGCCCAACCTCCGTCGAGATCGGCTTGCCCCGCACATTATCAGGAACCGGCAGCGGCTTCGCAACTCCCGCCGAAGCCGGAGGCACACCCGCACTCTTTCTTCCACTCTCATTCGAAGCATGCGATATACCCGGAGGTGGAGGCGGACGATAACTCTGCTGCGTCTTCTTGTGGCAGCCCGCAGCCAGCAGAGTCAGCGCCATCACCCCGGACGCCACGATGCTCCGCCGAAGCATCACCGCTGCCGCTCTCCCGTCTCGCGCAAATACTCTTCCCACCACCGCTGCGACTCCCCGACGGCCATCGAGACACCTCTCCACCCTTAAGTATGATGACGAGGAAAACGCCCGGTCAACGCTCATCGCCCGCTATCTGCCCCGCAGTGCCCGTGTGGTAACGATCAATCAGTTCGCGATAAACAAACGCGAGCGGGTCAAAACATATATCATCGCGGAATCAACAAGCAGGCATCTTGTATACGGATCATGTGCGTCCGAACTATAAGGGGATGTACTTATTCTCAATTTCCCCAAGGCGCGTAGCGCTGAGGGATTCGCCTCTGCCGTTGCCGTGACAGGTACGCAACCGGAACTTCATTAGAGGTGATTATTTTGGATAGTGCATGCAATCTACATTCTGTCCCCACGCGGCCATTGTCTTATACCCTCACTGCCTCACTTACCCTGCTGATCGCAATGGCGCCTTTTGCAACGGCCCAGATAACTCTCATCACAAAGCCCATAGCCGATGCAAGCACCGACCATGCTCGTCTGGAACTGCCTGATGCGCCAGGCGCTCTCCCCAGCAGCTCAAGCAGCTCGACGAATGTTGCAGACAGCGCCTCAGATGCCGATAGCCCTGCCGCAGCGTCGGCCGACTCGACCACCGCAGGCTTTGCTTCACCTCGAAACACTTGTCCAGCCGGGCGACATAGCGAGCGCCAATGACAGTACAGCAATAAAATTGTGAGCGGCTTAGAAACTCGGTAAGCCTCTTCTCTGCCACTGGATGGCTCGCAGCCGCTGGATGGGAGCAACTGACAAATGGCAGCCCCAACTACGGAACCGATGCCGGGGCCTTTGGCCAGCGGCTAGGCGCTGCCACAATACGAGGTATCTCCGAGGGCGTCTTCAGCAATTCCCTGTTTGCACCGCTGTTTCACGAAGACCCGCGCTACTACGTGATGGGCAAGGGCCACTCTATCTTCAAGCGAGGTATCTATGCCGGCACGCGTTCCATTATCACCCGTACTGACAGTGGCAGAACAACCCCCAACTTCTCGCTCCTTGCGGGAAACGCCGCAGGCTCCGCCCTCACCATCACCTACTATCCGAGTCAAAACACCAGCTTCAAAGAGGTAGCAGAGACCTTCAGTGGCTCTATTGGCAGTTCCGCGATTGGCTTCGTCGTCGACGAGTTCATCATCGATGCAATGGTCGATCTGCATATCAAGAAAAAGTAGCCCTGAATCTCTCCGCGTAGTATGAGAAAACGTGAGGAGCTGTCCGATGCGTCGGTTGCTGACAACGGGGCTGCTGCTGTCTGCGATGACGGTATTCGCGCAGACGGGTCCTCCAACAACTCCCGAAACTCCTGCTCCTCCGCCTGAGCACCACAGCGCCCGACCTTCCCAATGCTCCCGGCGAACCGCCATCGATCCAGACAACGTCGTCGTCATCGCAGAAGCCGCATGGAAGGCCACCGGCAGCAGCTACGAACCCTGCAACCTCATCCGCGCCATACACATCTTCAATATCAGCGGTGACTCCAACAGTGTCGGCAGCGACGCGATCGAGTCCGCTCCTCAGCCCTGCAACGAACTCTACAGTCCTTACCAGCATTTCCTCACTATCTACATCCCCGTCCCCCTCACTCCCAAACAGAAGGGGCTGCTCGCAGTCCATAACGCCACCGACGTTTTCAACGTAGCTACTATTGCGCTCGTCTCCGGCGTCGCCATCGCCGCAGACCCCGATACCGCCTATGGTCCAGGCCTGAAAGGCTTCGGCAAGAACTTCGGGGTCAGCCTCCTCCAGGCCGCCACCGGCGAATTCTTCGGCACCTTCGCCATCCCCTCCATCGTCCACGAAGATCCCCACTACCACCGCATGCCTCATGGCACCGTTCCCCGCCGCATCCTCCACGCCATCTCTCGCACCGTCATCGCTCAAAGCGACAGCGGCAACAACATGCCAAACTATTCCACCCTCCTCACCTACCCCATCAACACAGAGCTCTCGAATCTCTACGTCCCGGGCATCGAGAGCGACGGTCGTTCTACCGCCCTTCGCATCGTAACCGGTTACGCCCTCGATCCAACCGGCAACCTCGTCGCAGAGTTCCTCCCTGATCTTGCAAAGCGCGTCCACATACGCATCGTCGTCATCCAGCGCATCCTCAACCAGATTTCGAGTACCCCGGGTGCGTTCCCCCACGAGCCCCTGAATACCATTCGTCTCACCCATTCCCCGTTCAATGCAGAATCTCGCAGTTCAGCACTCAAAGCTTCGAAGTGCCGGTCCAACTGCGTACTCTTAACCAAAGACATATCAGGCGTTTAGCGCGAAGATAGATATACAGAAAAAGAAACTGAGTACAACTTTCGTGCGTCAATGTTTACGACACAACGATCCAATAGGTGATCCCAGCAGCAGTGGACACCAGGAGACAGAAGTCACATGGCAAATAAAATTTTCGAGAAGGCTCTCGTCGTAGCGGCGAAGGGCGGTTGGTCGGTCTTCAACAAGCTGAACTCCATCAGCCCCAACGCCAGCTTTACCCCCAAGTGGAGCGACAAGCCCCTCCTCAAGAGCTATCAGAAAGAGAAGCCGCCCCTCGGCTGGCCCCGCACCACTGACTCTCTCTGCCCCAAGTGCATTCCTGCCATCCGCCAGCAGATCGTCGACGGCAAGCTCCCCCACGAGATCCTCCTCAACGAGAAGGTCGGCGAGATCAAGGCTCAGATCATCGAGCGCGACGGCGAGATCCTCATGGTCAAGGACTGCCCCATCCACGGCCACTTTGAAGACCTGATGTCCATCGACACCGCCTTCTTCAAGCATCTCGAAGAGGTCTTCCCTGGCCGCGACATCCGCGCCCACAACGACGAGAAGCTCCACAACCACGGCACGTCCACCGTCACCCACGGCCGCGGCTCGGTCCTCACCATCGACCTCACCAATCGCTGCAACATGATGTGCGACCCCTGCTTCATGGACGCCAACCAGGTAGGCTTCGTCCACGAGCTCACGTGGGACGAGATCAAGACCATGCTCGACAACGCCGTCACCATCAAGCCGCGTCGTCAGATGTCTGTCCAGTTCTCCGGCGGCGAGCCCACGCTCTCGCCCTACTTCCTCGACGCCGTAGCCTACGCCCGCAAAGTGGGTTACACCTCCGTTCAGGCCGCGACCAACGGCATCGAGTTCGCCAAGTCCAAGGAGTTCTCGAAGGCTGCCGCTGAAGCCGGTCTCCGCTACGCCTACCTGCAGTTCGACGGCATCGGCAACGCAGCCAACTCGCACCGCAAGGTCGGCAATGCGTTCGACGTGAAGCTCCAGGCCATCCACAACCTGCACGAGGCCGGCGTCGACATCGTCCCCGTAACGACCATCGTCAACGGCATCAATAACGAGCAGGTCGGCCGCATCATCGAGTTCGCCCTCGACAACCCGAAGAAGATCAACTTCCTCTCCTTCCAGCCGGTCAGCTTCACCGGCCGCGACGAAGACATCTCCGACGAGCGTCGCAAGGCACAGCGCTACACTCTGTCGCACCTCGCGCACGACGTGAAGAACCAGACCGGCCTCGGCGAACCGACCCGCGACTGGTTCCCCATCTCCTTCATGTCCACCTTCTCCGACTGGGCCGACCTCGTCCACGGACCTGACCGCGACTGGGGCCAGCTCTCCTGCGGCTGCCACCCCAACTGCGGTATCTCCATGGCGCTGATGATCGACAAGGAGACCAAGGAAGCCGTTCCGGTCACCGCGTTCATCAACGCCGACCGCCTCGCCAAGGACGTCGCCCGCATCAACGACGCCGCCCGCGGCAAGTGGCTCTCGATCATCGGCGTCACCCTCGCGCTGCTCCGCAACTACAAGCCCGAGGCTGCTCCCACCCACTTCAAGATCAAGGACCTGCTGCAGAAGTTCGACAAGAGCTTCGGCGCCACGGGCAAGAGCTACGGCAAAGTCACCGCCGACCGCACCATGGCCGACATCGAGAAGCGCCGCGCCGACCGCTGGAACTTCCTCTTCATCGCCGGCATGTGGTTCCAGGACCTCTTCAACTACGACTTCCGCCGCACCGAGCAGTGCATTATTCCTTACGCGACACAGGAAGGCGAGATCAGCTTCTGCGCCTACAACACGGGCGTCGGCTGGCGCAACATCATCGAGAAGATGCACATGACCTCCACCCTCACCAAGTGGTACGAGGAGCATGGCCGTCACGAGATCTTCGCCGGCGGCAAGAAGGTCGGCCTCGAGAAGGAGTCGAAGTACGATCTCGTCCTCAACGACGAGCACGTCAACGCCGCAGCCAACGACACCTTCGACAAGTCCGGAATCGCGAAGAACTCCCGCGAAGAAAAGATCCGCGCACGCGATGCGAAGATCAAGCAGGACGCCGAAAACGCCCGCATGGCCAAGCTCTACCGCAAGGAAGTGCTCGGCGAGCAGGAGCAGCCCGGCTTCATCTCCCTCGGCGAGATCAAGCCAGCCGCCCCCGTCGCCAAGGTCGAAACCGAAGAGACCGTCGCCGGCGACTAATACCGTTCAATCAACAAGCAGAAAATAAAGGGGCCGCCAGCAATGGCGGCCTTTCTCTTTTATGCCGCGTTATTTGTGAACGTCCTTGAATTGGAGCATTGGTATGAGGCTCTGTTCCTTCTCGTCATCGAACCCGCATGAAGTCTTGAAATCCTTGGGGTTCTCATAAGTCCCGAACATCATGTCCCACCAAACGATATCGCCATAGTTGTTCTGATGCCGGGCATACTCGTGATGAATGCGATGCATCTCCGGTCGCTGGAAGATATAGCCAACCCACTGCGGCGTCTTAATGTTCGTATGATAGAAAAACTCCCCGACTGCCGTGCAGAACGTATAAATCGCCCCGCCCTTCAAGCTCAGTCCCAAGATCGAATAGACCAACACGCTTCCAATGAGGGAATTCACTATCATCTCGAGGGGATGCTTATAAAACGAGGTTATGACCTCAATACGCTGCGGACTGTGGTGTATCTGGTGAAACATCAACCAGAGTCGGTCCACACGATGCCGCCAGCGATGCCACCAATAAAAGATAAAGGTAGCAATGAAGTAAGCGATACATCCGCCCACCGAAGGTGAAACACACCGTTGTAGATGGAATAGAGAGGCGGACGAAAGCCAACGTTCCCAACTCAACCCGGCTAGTAGCACAACCCCAAGCTGCACGAGATTCACTACGATGACGCGAAACGGCCACGTCTTCACCTTAGGCAGGGGCCAACCCGGAGTCACTCTCTCCAGAACGAAGCAGAACAGCGCGATACCCAACAAATAGGGAAGCATCATGCCGGAAAGAATACCGCAATCCATTGTTAAGACAAGACTTATTTAGCATCTAACTGACTAAAATATTTTCGATTGAGGTCACGGCCTCGTTTCGATCCATTTAAAAACAACAGACCTCGCCTGACGGCGAGGCCTGCATGCACAACTCAATCAGCTTACTTCCAACCCAACCGCAACCGCCGTGTCAACATCCCCGCACCTAAGCTGCCAAGCCCGAGCAGCCCAACCAGCGGCCACTCGCTTCCAGTCTTGGGCAATGCCTTTGGAGCAGGCTCAGCCGATGCAGTCTGTGTCGTCTCCGTCGGTTGAGCGGGTTGGTGCGAGCTCTCCACCAGCAGCACATCCACCGTGTCCGGAACCGGTGCCTTAGCCTGAGCCCTAGGCGCAACGCCCGTCACTGACTTGTTCTGCGAAACCTCGGTCACAGGCGATTCCGTCACCACTGTCGCGCTCACCATCATCCCCTTCCTCAGTTCAAAGACCGTCTCATCCCTGCCGTTGACCTTGAACTTCTGATCCTTCGGAACGTTGTACTGCTTGTTCGTTCCATCAGGCAGTGTGAGGATCACTATGCTCGGCGGATTCACATGCCAGACCTTTCCATCGATCGTGCGTACGGTCATGACCGTTTTCGGAGTGGTCTTGGTCGTAATCGTCTGCGTAAGGTGTGTTCCCGGCTTCAGGTCGTGTATCGTCACCTGCTTGCCGTCGACCGTAAACATCTCATTTGAAGGAACAACGAAGTGTTCCACCACGCCGTCGCTTAGTCTCACGACAAGTTCATTGCCCGACACGTAAATAACTGTGCCGTTCCTCACCGCTGTATCGTACGTCGACGCTCCGTGATGGGTTGCCGTCGTACTGACGTCCTGTGCCCAGACACCTGGTGTTATCAGCGCGCAGGCCAACGTGCACAACGCTGCGCCGAAAATGGATCTCTGTCTGCTGTTGAAATATGCATTTGCCATGTTTTCCTCCTATGGGTTTGGCCGCGCATTTCGGCTTACGGCGGGTTGTGCATCTGCTCGCAAAGACGCAGAAACGATATATCGCTCCGGCGCACTCCCCACAAAATAGAAGGGGAAACAAGTCACCAGCGTGATCGAGGGGATAGGCCTGGGTTGAAGAACCGAAACATCCTGCGGGGTCACTATAGTTATTTGATCGACAACATATGTTGCCTGTCCTTCAGGTAAAGAAAGCTTGATCTCATCACCAGTTCTCACATCCTTGAGTCCGCGAAAAAATCCATCCCGATGGCCCGCAATTCCGAAGTTCCCCGCCTGGCCGGGACGCGCCGTTCCCGTAATCCGCCCTGCCCCGCGGTCCAGCGTCACGTCATCGGTACCTTCAAACACCGGAACTTCAAGATGAATCTTAGGAATGGACAGCACCGCCAGCGGCGCTCCAAACGCATGGCTCAGGCTATCGTTGTAAGCGCGTACCCGCTTATCGCTCCACAGGCTGCGTATCCACGCCTGCCGGCCTCGTCGTTGAGCCGGAATCTGCGTGCGACGAAAGCGCCCCGGCAGCGACCTTTTGCTGAAATGCTGCAACGACATAGCGCGAAGCAATCAGTCCATACAGACGCACGCCGACGTAGGCACTGAGAAGGATCACTCCTGTGATCAACAGGATCCGTTCCACCGAACGGACTACACGGGCTTTCGGGGGTATCGCCTGTACGGTCATTGAAACCGTCCTTGCGCGAATCTGGCCCGGAAAGAAATTACTCTGGCCCCCTGCATCGGGGACCCCGTTTCAAGTCTATGCGGTGCAACATACTACTTCTGACTGGGTTTTGATACTGGTAGAACCCCTAGGTATCTGACCAGCTTAGTCTAGGCTTCTCAGCCCCTCTCCTATTGGCATTAGCCTTCCACTAGGCGCGGCTCCTAGTGGTGCGTGCCCTGGAATCGCACAAATAAATAGAGAAAGACAACTGAGCAAAACATAAGAACTCCTGTCCATTTCACGAAAGAAGTTACCTTCATGGCTAGATCGGGTCGCCGTTCGTTGCAAATTATTTTCAGCGCAAGTGACATGCCAAGCAGTACATACACCAGCACCGAGTAGCTTCTAGACAGAAAGAAGGAGCTTGCCAGCAAGCCTACAAACGAAACACGCAACAACTTCGCCGCTCGGATCAAGCTGTCGTCTGAAGGAGGTTGATCAGCAAAATCGTCTTCCTCGTTCTTCCCCATAGAAAATAACCGCGGGTCGGCATCCACGGGTCGAGTGGGGCGCGTGGATAGACCAGAAAAATTCATTGCGCTAGGCCGTATCGCAACAGCAATTTGATCTGTAGCGGATAGTTGAAGATATGGATTGACAAAGGTGGCCTGTCTTTCTTTCGAGTTGTCCCAACTGCCCTCGGCAGATGCTTCGATTTCAGACGTCTTTGTTCCTTCCCGCCCAATGATGTGGGTTAACCCGCCCCAACTGGCGACAATCATTCCCATCCAGAAGAAGTAGCCAAATACCCCTGTCTCCGCCATACATAGTACAAAGGAATTATGTGCGGTGTGCCCTGTATCCGTGTAGTCCGAGAGGCGGTCGATGCCTACGCCGAATATTGGATGGCTCTTGAATACTGTCAAACTCTGCGACCAGAGCCCCACACGGTCGCCGTCATCCTCATTGATTGCTCTTCCCCCCCCGATATCGATAGCCAACATGCCTAGCAGTAAAAGACCCGCCAAAAGGGAGGATTTTATTACTCCCAGCTTGTCCTTAAACCCAAATAGCAACACTGAAATCAATGCAATGGAACCGCCACGCGAGTGAGTAAAATAAATCCCCGAAGCCAAAATTCCGACGGGTACGATCGTAAATAAAAAATTACTCGTAATATGTCCCGGCTTCCATCGGAGCCAAAGCAACGGGATAAGCATCACAAAAAACTGTGCTAGATCGTTCGGATCAGAGATGACTCCTAAACCGCGAAACCGGTAAAGAATTGATCCGGAGACTCCTTCAGGTTCCAGATAGAAGCTGTCAAATCTTCCGGTAAAATAGGCAAATAGGCCTTGAAAAAGAATAAAAAGGGCTACAGCAGTTAAAACTCCAACCAGTATCTTCAGCCTTTTCAAGCTTTGGCAGGAAATGGATATGAAATAGAAAACAAACAAAATAGGGCAAAAACCTAAAAAGGCTTGGAGCGCTCCTCCCATCCAACCAGTCATAACAATCGAAAAGGTGGTTGCGACAAGTAAGCCCAAGGCGCTGTAGGTCTCTACAAAAGATCCGACTTTAGCCTGCGAAAGGCTGGGTATCATCACCACTATGGCAAGCAACCCAAGGATCAAATTGACATGCAAGCTCCAGATCGCTTCCGGCAGCACCGCAGGAGATAACAGTGTGATCGCGGTATAGAGCAATGTCAGAACGAATCCCATGGCCTCAGTCTATATGCTTCAACGGATACACTTCATTAGCACTATGCGCAGGTGAACAGATTCGAATGGACGGGAGCCTGCAAACCATATTCCAACGATTCCAGTGCGGACCGGAACATTATGCTCTATCAAGACGATAGACACTCGGCCCGAGTGACTCAGGCTCAATTAGTTGGAATTTTACATTCCGGCGCTGACCCTTGTCCGGCGGCTTCGACGTCGCGACTGCGAACTTCCAAACACCCACTCCCGCACCGGCCCCACATCCACATGCACGAACTGTGACACAGGGTAGTAGCCCACGCCGCCTGCATGCAGACGAGAGTGCCGCATTCCGTAGCTGAGCAGTCGACACCCCCGGCACCCGGATATCGATCGCATGTCCTTCCATATGCTGGCTATGCTCGGCCACGCCGGTCCACGGGGAGTTCCGCCGCAACGCGGCATTCGTCTCCGGAGTACGGTACCCACAGACGATATCAATCACCCCGTTGTTCAACTGTCCCAGCCGCGACATCATCGCATGCAGCACATCGAACTCTTTCGGATCGTACTGGCTCACATCCTGCGTATAGTGATCCCGCAGAAAATAGTTCAGCTTGTCCAGCGCCGCGGGAATATACACATTCCCGATCCGATAAACGATATCCAGACTCTCGCCCGTATGCAGATTCAACATACGCAGTTTGTATGGTTTACCCTCGGCGACCGGATCAATCTCTGGCGTCGCGCTTTCCACCGCCGCAGTGTCCGCCGTTAAATTCGAGTCAGGAGTCTCGCTCGGCATCACTTCCTCCGGCATCACCCCAGGCACCACAGACTCACCGGTCATGACCACCGGGTGCAACTTCGTCTTCATGGAGCTATGCAGCCCTGCATGCACCCGAGTTCGCACCGTCTTCGCCCACGAAAATCCGCTAATCCCAAACAAAACAGCCGTCGCGGCCGCTGCCCCCGCAATAACACCACGCCCGCGCAATATCTGCATCCGCAACCCTCGATTGATAAATTCTCGCGAATATCGAATCCCAAATGCGATTCGCCGTACCCAATTCGCCTTCGACAGTTTACCCGACCCTATCAAAATTACCAATTCAATCTTCTGTAACTTTTGTGTTATACGGTGGTCCGTAGTTCTCCTCTGCCTCCACTCCCAACCCTTCTGTGGCACGCTTATATATATGCAGTTAGATCAGATACAGCTTCGCGTCCTCGGCGCTCTCATGGAAAAAGAGATCACCACCCCCGAGAATTACCCCTTAACTCTCAATGCACTCCTCAATGCCTGTAACCAGCGATCCAGCCGCGATCCCGTCCTCGACCTCGAAGAGGACGAAGTCCGGCAGGCCCTCCACACCCTCGAAGATCTCAGCCTCATCGCGCCCAACCACGGCTCCCGCGTCCCGAAGTACGAACACCGCATCCGCACCGTCCTCAACCTCCGCCGCGACGAGACCGCTCTCCTCTGCCTTCTTCTCCTCCGCGGCCCGCAAACCCCCGGAGAACTCCGCACCCGCGCCGACCGCATGTACACCTTTGACGACCTCTCCTCGGTCACCGCCACTCTCGACCGTCTTGCCGCGCGTCCACCCGCCTCAGATTCCGATACCACCGCCACCGGCCCACTCACCACTGTCCTCCCTCGCCAACCCGGATCCCGCGAGGCCCGCTACGCCCATCTCCTCGGAGACCCAACGGCCACCTTTTCCTCGGACTCGCTGCCCTCACAGTCCATTACCTCAACCACAACCCAGCGGCTCACCGAGCTTGAAGAGGAAGTCACTTCTCTTCAATCACTTGTCCAGGATTTGGCAACCCGTCTCACCGCTCTGGAATCGAAATAATCAGCGGGGGAAGGGGTTCGTCCAGTACAGTATGAAGCAAGCCGGATGCAGGTTCTCGCCCACTTATGTCTGAATCACGCTCCACCGCGATCCACGCCGTAAAATCCGCACCCCAAACTGCGTCTTCAGTAAAAAACGGATACGATGCCGAGTTCCTCGACTCCCTTCTCACCCATATCCCACAATCGGTTCTAGCACTTGACCGCGACTGGCGCATCACCTATGCCAACGCCGAGGCTCGCCGCATCAGCCACATCACAGACGAGGACATCAATAGCAAGACGCACTGGGATCTCTTTCCCGAGACCATCGGCACCGAGGTCGAACAAAAATACCACCATGTCATGCAGACCGGCGAACCCGCGCACGTCGAGTTCTACTATGCGCCCTTCAAAATCTGGGTCGAAGTCCACGTCCATCCCACCGCGGACGGCATCACCCTCTACTATCGCGACATCTCCGACCGCAAACGCGCCGAAAGCCTTCGCGAATCCTCCGTCGCGCAGCTCCGCCAGGTCCTCGATGCCGCCGCCGACTCCATCGTCTGCATCGACCGTAACTGGAACTGCACCTTCGCCAATCCCGCAGCGCGACGCATCCTGCAGGCAGACGACCTCATCGGCGCCAACCTCTGGACCCGCTTCCCTCACAACCATAAGGAACCCTTCGCCTCCAACTACCGCGCCACCATGGACCAGCGCATCCCCACCGAGTTCGAGGCTTACTACCCCGAGCCGCTCGACATCTGGTTCAAAGTCTCTGCCCGTCCCTACGAAGACGGCATCATCATCTTCTCCAACGACATCACCGCCAGAAAAAAGGCTGAGGCCCGACGCGATGCCACCGTCACGTGAGCTCACACAGGTCTTTGAGGCCACCACCGATGCCGTCGTCATCCTGGCCTTCGATTACACCTTTACCTTCTTGAATCCGCGCGCCCAGGAACTCCTCTCCATCAAAGGCGATCTCATCGGCCGAAACCTATGGGAGGAATTTCCTGCAGCAGAAACTGGCAGCTTCTTCAAATTCATCCACCGCGCCATGGATGATCGTATCCCCACCGAATTCGAAGACTACTACCCCGAGCCTCTCAATCTCTGGCTCAACGTCCAATGCCGCCCTTCCGACGACGGCATCGTCGTCTTCTTCCGCGATGTCACCGCCGAGCACACCTCCCGAGAGATTCTCCTCGATCAGCAAGAGACACTCGCCTTCGTCCAGCAGACGGCCCGAGTCGCCACATGGGATATGGATCTCGTCAAGCGCACGGTCAAATTCAGCGAGGGCTCCTATCCCGTCTACGGACGTCCCTTCTCCGAAATCACTACCATCGACGATCTGGACAGAATCATCCGGCCTGCCGATCTCCTCCACGTCCAAGAGGATGCCAAACGCGCAATCGACACAGGAACCATCAGCATCGTCGACTATCAGGTCGCTACTCCCCAGGGCGCGAACCCTCTGGGTCGAATGCCGCCGCGTCCCCGTCTACAACAGCGCAGGAGTCGCCACTCATCTCCGCGGCATGACCACCGACATCACCGAGCGCAAGCAGAAACGAAGAAGAGCTCGCCACGAGCGAAGAGCGTTACCGCGTCCTCGCCGAACTCAACCCACAGGCCATCTGGATGGGCTCGGCCGACGGAGCCATCACCTACGCCAACCAAGGCTTCCTCGACTACATCGGCCTCACCCTCGACGACCTCGACGGCCTCGCCTGGCTCAACGCCTTCGCCGAAGACGAGCGCGAACGCGTCCTCGAAACCTGGACCCACGCCGTCGCCACCGGCGACGAGTACGACATCGAAGCCCGCATGATCCGCGCCCGCGATGGCGCCATCCGCTGGTGGTGGCTCAGCGCCCTGCCCGTCCGCGACGACGCCGGAAACATCCTCCACTGGCTCGGCGTCGCGATGGACATCCACGACCGCAAAACCGCACGCCGACCAGCTCCGCGCCGAGAAGCAGCACGAAACCGATCGCCAGCGCGCCGAGCTCGAAACCATCTACTCCACCGCACCCATCGGCCTCGCCCTCTTCGACCCCATCGAGTTCCGCTACCTCCGCCTCAACGATCGTCAGGCTGCCTTCTTCGGCCTCTCCCCCGATCAGATTGTCGGCCGCACCTTAACGGAGATGGCTCCCATTCCCGGACTGCGCGAACTCTTCGAGCAGGTGGCCACCACCGGCCACCCGGTCCTCAACCATCTTCTCGAAGGCGAGCTCGCCACCTGCCCTCGGCGTCCATCGGTACTGGACCGTCAACTACTTCCCCGTCTACAACACCGACGGCACGTTCAAGCAATCAGCGCCGCCTCGTCTTGAGATCACCCACCAAAAAAGCGCCGAAGCCGCCCTCATCCAGAGCGAAAAGCTCGCCGCCGTCGGCCGCCTCGCCAGCTCCATCTCCCACGAGATCAACAACCCCCTCGAGGCCATCACCAATCTCCTCTATCTCGTCGAGCCAGTCCCCTTCGCCGTCGAAGCGAAGACCTACGTCCAGCTCGCCCAATCCGAGCTCGCCCGCGTCTGCCAGATCGCCACCCAGACCCTCCGCTTCCATCGTCAGTCCGTCAAAGCCACGCGTGTCGCCCCCCACGATCTCGTCAACGCCGTCCTCACCCTCTATCAGGGACGCCTCGCCAACTCCGGCATCCGCGTCGAAGCCACCTACGCCGCTACCTCCACCATCGTCTGCTTCGAAAACGACATCCGCCAGGTCCTCAACAACCTCATCGCCAACGCCATCGACGCCATGCGCCCGAACGGCGGCCGCCTCATCGTCCGCGCCCACGACACCACCCTCAGCACCCCCTCGTCACATCCCGAGCCACGCAAAGGCGTCCGCATCAGCATCGCCGACACCGGCCACGGCATGAGCCCCAGAGGTCCCGCCCGCATCTTCGAGCCCTTCTACACCACCAAAGACCTCAACGGCACCGGCCTCGGCCTCTGGATCTCCGACGAGCATCGTCAAACGCCACTTCGGCCACCTCTCCGTCCGCAGCACCCAGCACCCCGACCACCACGGAACCATCTTCTCCCTCTTCCTCCCCGCCGAAATCCCCATCGACTGACCCAGCGCCGCTGCGTCTGAAAACTTACATCTCCGCCCACTGCCGCAGCAGGTTGTGATAAACCCCGGTCAACTGCACACCCGCCTTCTCCTTCGATCGACTCCTTCCCCGCTACTCGCCAGCCAGCCGCTGAATCGACAGTATCCAGATCGAACAGCAGCGTCCGCTGCGATCCTCCCGCACCATGCTCTGTATCCAGAAGAAGCTCGACACCCGCGCCCCGCGCGTCACCGGCTCACCCGATGCAGACTCGTCGCCGGATACAGCACCATATGCCCCGCAGGCAGCTTCACGCTATGCGTGCCATACGAGTCCTCCACCACCAGCTCGCCCCCGTCATACTCCTCCGGAGCCGTCAGAAACAGCGTCGCCGAAAGATCCGTGCGAATCCGCTGCCCCGTCGATGCCACCTGCCGAATTGCCGTATCCACATGCGTCCCGAACGTCTGCCCTCCGCTATAGCTGTTGAACATCGGCGGAAACACCCGCAGCGGCAGCGCCGCCGACATAAACAGCGGAGACCGCGCCAGCCCCCCCAGCACCATCTCTCCCAGCGCCACCGCCACCGGACTGCCCTCCGGAATCTGCATATTCCGCTTCACCTCCTGCGCCTGGTAGCCCGCCGTCACGCGTCCATCCACCCAATCCGCCTCGGCCAGCATCTTGCGCGCCTCTGCCACCTGTTCCGCCGTCAACACATCTCGCAATCGTAATCAGCATCGTTCTTCTCCCTCAAAAATAAGGTGCAGGAGTTCATCCCCGCACCCAACTGCACTTCGTCTAAAACTTGAAGTTCACTCCGAACTGCGCGTTCAGCCCGCTCCCGGAATCAGGTGGCTCGGATGCGGCTGATCGATATAGAACCGGTTCGCCAGGTTGTACATATTCGCCTGCAACTCAATCCGATCCGTCACCGGCCGCCGCACCATCGCGTTGAACACCCATACCCCGGCACCTGCTTCATCGCCAGTCGACAGCACCTGTAACAAGTCGTCACCGTCGCACCGCACGGCGCCGCTCCCAGCCGCAAACGACTGCGCCGGTCCAAACGTCAGCGGTACAAACGGCACCGTCGAACTCGCCGTCCGCGCTCGCCACATAGTTGCCGCCAAGTCCACCCTAATCATTCGCGCAAACAGCCTGTGCGTCACAAAGAAGTTGAACGTCTGCTTCGGCACATTCGCCAGCGGATACCCAACCGAAGTCGGGATAGAACTGCGAGCAGATCACCTCGCTGTTCAGGTACGCATACCCAGCACCAGGTCCATCCCCTCCGGCAGTCGTCCCACCGCGCTCGATCTGCACGCCGCGCACCAGCTGATTGCCCGCCAGCACGATATTGTTCGAGTTCGTCGGATCCGTCTCGCGCGCATTGTCCTTCTCCGTGCGGAACAACGCCCGCTCCAGCATTCAACCGTTCGCGCAGCAGGCTCTACTTCGCTGCCCAACTCATACGTCTCGTTCTCCTCCGGCGGCAGAATGCTCGTCGACACCGACAGGCTCAGCGACTCCGCCGAAGGATTGAAGCTCGTCCCATAGTCGAAGTACACGCTCCCATGCGCGTTCGGCTTGTAGACAAACGCCGCACGGTAACGTCGGCTGCGCCACTACCTGGCTGATCGGCGCAACATTCACAGTCACCGTCCCACCCGTCGGCGGAGCCGGCGAGTACGAGTTGAAGCCCGTATCGAACCGGTCCCATCGCACGCCGCCGCTCAGCTCAAACAGTCGCCCAGCTTGAATCGTGTCCACGAAATACAGCCCAACACTCTCCGACTTCGTATGCACGATCGAAGTCGACATACCCCTGTCCCGCCAAACGAAGCCGGCGGATTCGGATTCACCAGATTCGTCGACGGCACCGTATTGATCTTATTAATCGTGTAACTGGTCCGGATCGGATTCGAGATCTCCTGCCCGCCCTCCACACCAGCCACAAGATTATTCCGCAACCCCAGCGTCTTGAAGCGCGCCGTCACCTCCGTCTGGTCCCAAAGATCGCCCTCAACGCTCTTGATCTGTATCTGATTCCGATTCACCGCAATCGCCGCCGGATTCGTCGCCGGCGTATAAGCGCACGGCAGCGCCGCATTAATCGCAGCTCGTCGGCAGCGCCGACACAAATCCACCCACCGGCACGCTCGCCGCAGCATTCGAACAAATCTGCGGCTCCGTAATCTGCGCCTGCCGCGGATAATTCGCCCACCGCGCAATGCTGTGCAGGCTCACATCCGGGCTGAAGTCGTGATCCACCTTGCCCGTCACAATGTCATCATTCGTCTTGCAGATAATTCTGATCCGGAAACCCGTAGTAGTTATGCCGGATCGGCCCCGGTGCCAGCATTGTTGAAGAACCACGGCAGCCCATAGTCCGGCGTATCGCTCTCCGTAAAGTGGAAGTAGCTGATCGTGTACCGCGTCGGCGAATTCATCCCAAACGCCAGCGAAGGCGCAACTCCAAACCGCCGGTTCTGCGCAAACGGACGTCCCGCCACTCCACCCATCCATCGCCAGCGCATTCACCCGCACCGCAGACCCCTGCGCAAGATCATTCAGCGGCTCATTGATATCCGCCGTCACCCGCCGCGTCAGGTCCGTGCCAAACTGCGCCTGCACATTCACAAACTGATCTGCACCGCCGGAACCTTGCTCTCCTGGTTGACCACGCCGCCCGTCGACCCGCGCCCAAACTGCACGCCCGCCGGCCCCTCCAGCACCTCGACCTGCTCAAAGTTGAAGCTGTCCCGGTAGTAGCTGCCGAAGTCGCGAATCCCATCCAGAAAAATATCGTTGCGCGCCGTGAAGCCCCGAATCGTCAGGTTGTCTCCCTGCGCCCCGCTCTCTCCCGCCGCAATGCTGATACCCGGCACATTCCGCAGCGCATCCCGCAACGACGTATTCTGCTCGTCATGCAGCACAAACTGCGGCACCACCGCCACCGTCTGCGGCGTCTCCAGCAGCGGCTCGGTAAACTTCGTCATCGCCACCGAACTTGCACCCCGGTAGTTACATCCACCGACTCCGAGTGCCGCAGCCCCACCACCAGCGTCTGCGAGTCCTTCTGCGTATACTCCAACCCCGTCCCCTCCAGCAGCAGCCGCAGCCCCTCCTCCTCCGGATACAGCCCCTTCACGCCCTTCGTCTCGAACCCCGCCAGCGTCCCCGCCGGCAGCGTCGTCGTCACCTTCAAACCCGTCGCCGCTTCATACTCCTTAATCGCCGCATCCAGCGGCCCCGCCGCAATATTGAACCGCTTCACCGGCAGATTCGCTCGCCGGCGCACTCGGCACGCGCCGCGACATCCTTCGCACCGCAGCCAGCGCCAGCTTGCTCGATCCCACCACCGCATAAGCCGCCAGCGTCCCCATCGCCAGCCAACCCCGCCGCCCACCCAGCAGTCTCTCCTCACTTTTATTGTTCTTTTTCGTCATCCGCCTGCTCATCGCGCTCTCTCCTGAAGAGTCAAATCGTGCAGCACCCGATCGACGCGGCTCCGCTTTAAGACACGAAGCCGCCCGGCTGCAGTTAGGACCAATCCGCCGCCGCCTCGACCAAAACGTCGAAGCCACAGCAGACCGGCAGCCCACAGAGTCCACGAAACCAGCAATCAGCCAAATCCCGAAGGCCCGCAGAAAGGGCAAATCAATTGTTTGGGAGTTGGAACGAACCTCAGACGTGACCCTATAATGCGAAACATCCGCATCTTAGTCTGTGGACCCCAGATCCTCGCGGTCTCCGCCAAGAGATAACCCGCGGGGTCTGTCGTTTACTCCAGCCTTACCCGCCACTCAAACCCGCGCCTCACAAAACAGCCTAAACAGCTCTTCAAACCACTGTTATTTTCAGCGACCTCCCGAATATACGACATGATCAGTCTTATATCAATATAATATCAGACAATTTTAGTCTGATATCAATCTCCCCATACATTCAATGCACTCTCTCCCAAGGAACAAAAAGGGCTGCTAAGCGGCTCAAAAGAAGACCGTCCCGAATCCCTCCAACACCCCGCCAACAGCCATTTAACCCTTATAATGGAGAGATAAATCATGGCTGACGATCTCTTCCCCGAAGACCCAATCAAAATCCCCTCCCCGCAAGACGCCGCCTCGAACGCCCCACCGCCCGCTGGCACCCCTCCAGACGGCCCTCCCGGCAACACCGTCCAGGGCCGCGGAGCCGCATTCCTCTACCCCATCAATATCGAAGAGGAGATGCGCCGCTCGTACCTCGACTACTCCATGTCCGTCATCATCGGCCGTGCCCTGCCCGACGTCCGCGACGGCCTCAAGCCCGTACACCGCCGCATCCTCTACGGCATGCAGGAGATGGGCCTCCAGTTCAACAAGAAGTACACCAAGTCCGCCAAGGTCGTCGGCCACGTCATGGGCAACTACCATCCCCACGGCGACTCCGCCATCTACGACACCATGGTCCGCATCGCCCAGCCCTTCTCCCTCCGCTACCCCCTCGTAGACGGCCAGGGCAACTTCGGCTCCGTCGACGGCGACCCACCCGCCGCCATGCGTTACACCGAGTCCCGTCTCACCCGCATCGCCAGCGAGATGCTCGCCGACATCGACTACGACACCGTCGACTTCGCCCCCAACTACGACGAGTCCTCCGTCGAGCCCACCGTCCTGCCCGCCCGCATCCCCAACCTCCTCGTCAACGGCTCCGGCGGCATCGCCGTCGGCATGGCCACCAACATCCCGCCCCACAACCTCACCGAGGTCGTCAACGCCTGCATCGCGCTCCTGACGAAGTCCCCGCAGGAGACGAAGTCCGACCTCGACCTCTGCCTCGAGCACGTCCTCGGCCCCGACTTCCCCACCGGCGGCTTCCTCTTCGGCAAGACCACCATCCCCAACGCCTACCGCACCGGCCGCGGCCGCTTCATCATGCGCGCCAAGTGCGCCATCGAAAACATCTCCGGCGGACGCCAGGCCATCATCGTCACCGAGATCCCCTACCAGGTCAACAAGTCCAAGCTCATCGAGCGCATCGCCGAGCTCGTCAACGAGGGCATCATCAACGACATCGCCCGCGACGAGTTCCGCGACGAGTCCGACCGCGACGGCATGCGCATCGTCATCGGCCTCAAGCGCGGCGCCGAGCACCAGATCGTCCTCAACCAGCTCCACAAGCACACCCAGATGCAGGAGTCCTTCTCCATGATCTTCCTGGCCGTCCACAACGGCCAGCCGAAGGAACTCCCGCTCGACAACGCCATCCACGCCTTCCTCGATCACCGCATCGAAGTCGTCCGCCGCCGCACCGCCTTCCTCCTCGGCAAGGCCCGCGACCGCGAGCACATCCTCCTCGGCTACCAGATCGCGCTCGACCACCTCGACAACGTCATCACGACCATCCGTCAGTCCGGCAGCCGCGCCGAAGCCCGCGAAAATCTCTTCCAGTACTTCTCCGGCAAGACCATCAACCTCCGCGGCACCGAGCTCAAAGGCGTCACCCTCGACCCCAAGAAGTACGGCGTCGACATGACGTTCTCCACCACCGGCACGCTGATCCTCAGCTACCGCCAGATCGACGCCATCCTCGAGCTGCAGCTCTACCGCCTCACCCAGCTCTCCATCGACGAGCTCCTCAAAGAGCTCGCCGAGGTCCGCGACAACATCACCGAGTTCGAGTCCATCCTCGCCTCCGACGCAAAAGCTCCGCAAAGTCATCGTCAAGGAGCTCGAAGAGGTCCGCGACCAAGTACGGCGACGCACGCCGCACCCAGATCATCGACGAGACCACCGACCTCCACCCTCGAAGACCTCATCGCCGACGAGCAGGTCGCCGTCACCGTCTCCAACACCGGCTACCTCAAGCGCACGCCCATCTCCACCTACCGCCAGCAGCGCCGCGGAGGCACCGGCCGCATCGGCATGAAGACCCGCGAAGAGGACTTCGTCGCCCAGCTCATCATCGACTCCACCCACGCCTACCTCCTCTGCTTCACCAACACCGGCCGCGTCTACTGGCTCAAGGTCTACGAGATCCCCGACGTCGGCGCCGCCGGCAAGGGCAAGGCCATGGCCTCGCTCATCGCCCTCCAGCCCGGCGAAAAAGTCGTCACCATCCTCCCCGTCCGCGACCTCGAAGAAGACGGCAAGTACATCCTCTTCGCCACCCGCAACGGCACCGTCAAAAAGACCGCCCTCAAGGACTTCTCCAACGTCATGGCCCGCGGCATCATCGCCATCGGCATCGACAAGGACGACGAGCTCATCACCGCCCGCATCACCGACGGCCAGCAGGTCATCTTCCTCGCCACCCACGACGGCATGGCCATCCGCTTCGACGAGCAGGACCTCCGCCCCATGGGCCGCCCCGCCTCCGGCAACCGCGGCATCACCCTCCGCAAGGGCGACTACGTCATCGGCGCCGCCGTAACCCCATCCAACGAGGCCCGCAACAAGACCCGCCTCGAGCGCGCCGCCGAAAAGGGCCTCACCGACCAGGTCGAAGCCGTCATCGACGAGGCCGCCGACTCCACCGCCGCCGCAGCCCCTCGAGCTCGCCGAACCCGGCGAACTCGCCGCACCCGCCGTCTCCGACGAGGTCGCCGGCCAAACTCGCCAAGCTCGACGAGAAGCTCGGCCTCACCCCCTGCCTCATCCTCTCCGTCTCCGAGAACGGCTACGGCAAGCGCACCGACGTCGACCAGTACCGCCTCCAGTCCCGCGGCGGCAAAGGCGTCATCAGCATGAAGACCACCCCCAAGATCGGCAAGGTCGCCAGCATCAACCTCGTCGACGACACCACCGAGCTCATGGTCATCAGCCAGTTCGGCAAGATCATCCGCATCGACACCAAGTCCATCCGCGCCGCCGGCCGCTCCACCAGCGGCGTAAAACTCCTCGACCTCGACCCCGAGGACAAAGTAGCCGCCGCCGTAGTCATCCCCCCGGAAGAAGCCAAAACCCAACCCGAAGACGGAACACTGCTGCAGTAGTTTATCCAAGCGCCACAAAACCGGGTACCCCATCTTCGCGACAGTTTCATCGTCGCTAAGGTGGGCATTCGCGAAGCGAACCCGAGGGACTCAAACCCACCCATACGACAAGCAGCCTTCACCCCGCCCTTTTCATGTGAGCATTGTTCTACGTAACCCACCACTACAGACGGGCGCCCCATCTTCCCGGATGCTTGCCCCGTCCTTGCACCAACGCTCGATCACCTACCCCCAATGGGGATCTTAATTCTCGAAGCGATAAGCGTAATGTGTCTCCTGAGAGTTCAGTTTTGATGGGTCATTCCTCTGTGGTATCCGGCATCGGCAGCCGGACACAGAACAGCTAAGACCAAGGGGGCAGCATGATTACGTTCACTCTGGGAATCCTGATTCAGTAATTCTTCTCATCGCCTTTGGTTTCCTCTCGACCGCCTCGATAGGATGGTTCTTCAACTACCGGAAACCACACGATATCTCGCCCTCACCAGGCAAGCACAATTGATATCTCGCGTCAACAGGCTGGACGGCCGAATAACTCCGTCGTTGCTCTTGCTTCTGAGTTCTTCGATAGGCCTGGGCTTTTAGCCCAAGCAACCCGCCTAGCCACCAAACGGGCTTTAGCCCAATGCTTCAGCTTTGGGTCTCCCCCGGGATATGCCTTGTCGTCCCGCCGGGCGGAAAACGTACCCTATAATATCGGAGGCGCGGGCATCAATCCGCTCCTCCTCACTTCTCATATGAGTGATTCGTCGCTTCTAGGTAAGCCAAGGCTTTAGCTTTGGCATCTCGACCCGCCACAAACCGAGCTTTAGCCCCCTGGGGTATGCCTTCTCGTCCCCCAAGTAGAAGCCAAAGCCCAACCCGAAGAAGGAACACTACTGCAATACGCATTGTGAGGATCAATTGGCCGGCCTGAACGATATGGAGGAGTTGCTCTATAGAATCGCACCAAGGATGCGAATGACTATATGCGCGAAGCTCTAGCTTGCTACAGCTCCGGAGCAACCCGCGGATGCATAGTGCTAAGTTACATCGCACTATTCGACGATTTGCGGACTAAGGTTAGGCAGCTAGGACAAAGTAACAGCTCGCAAAACAGATATCAGAAGATGTTGAATTGCGTGCAAATTCGCAAAGCATTTTTGAAACCTATATGACGGATCAGTTGAGCAGTGCTGGGCTGCTCAGTGCCACCGACAAAGATGTGTTGGAACTCCTTCGTACTCGCCGCAACAAAGCCGCTCACCCCTCAGGAGTTCACGCTTCAGCGGAAGAAGCCCGTTTCGTATTTTTCGAAGTCATCGACAAGTTTTTATCCAAGAAAGCGCTTAGCACTACCCAAGCTGTTGACGCTCTAATTTCCCGCTTGGATAACGCAAATCTTTTTCCTAGCGCTAACATCATAGATATTGCGGCAGTGACAACCTATGAAACCTCTTCTATTCATCCCCTCGCGATGACTCAGTTGATAGCGAAACTCACACCAAAATGCGGGGATGCGAACGCGGCCGTTTCCAGGAACTCGAAATTTCTGCTTTATGGTTGGGGCGTTCGGAAGCTTGCAGAGGACGAAGTTGCGATTCGTAAGCATCTCATCACACTGAAATCTGATGATGAGCTCTACGCCCATCCGATTGCGGTCATTATCGCTCGAACTTCTGACTATGCTACAGATCGAGCCGGTTGTAGAAGCTCGCGTAAGAAACTCCTAACAAAAACGCTTACAGAAATCGATAAGACTTACGCAGTCTCTCAACCTCGACATCCCGTCTTCCTTTTGGCAGCCATTCTGCAGGTTCAAGGCTATTCTATTTTCGAGAGCTCTCTCTCTGAGTGGTTTGAGCTCCTAATAAATAAATTCACCTACACGCCCTCCCTCGTAAATAGCTTGAAGGACCACTCGACATTATTTGAGCGGTGGTTGACCCTAATCACAGACAATGCGGGTTCTAGCACCTTCGACACAGCAAATCTGCTTGCAAGCAGGCTTAGCGAGCTCGACGAAGTTGTGGGCGCATCCATATCTCCCGCTCGGGCATATGAACTGCTTCTGGCAATTGATCGGGGTGCCAGCAATGGCGACATACAGCTCCCGGGACCTTTGAGCGGGCCAGTACGCGACCATCCCAAGCATCAAAGCTCGCGCCCTCGAATTTGCGAACGACCCGGCGGCTAATAAGGTGGCATTAATCGAAGCCCAAGATTTTAACTGGAATGCAGAAGAATTCCTCGCTACGCTCTCTCAGGCTTACCCAGCCAGCCAATCGATGGGCGGGTGGCCCACATCTGACCCTACCACTACAATCGGGTGCCCCATTCATCGCGTCTTTGTCTTATGCGATGAGTGGGCATTCATGCCACGCGCGAACCCGAAAGAAGTCCATACAGCATCACGGCGCCGGAGTAAGCCCATGCTGCAGCATCACCTCACCGATCGCCCTCGGATCAGGCGGCCCACCCGCACCGGCCTTGACCACTCCCGAATCTCCTTTAAGCACTCCCGAGCACACTCGGACTCCCGACCACGCACCACCCCATCCATTGCTGGCCCAGCCAACCCCGCACTTATAATCCCGCACATTAAGCCGCGCTCTCCTTCGGCCCATATTCACACCGAGCGTCGCACATCCCTCCACGGAGCCACATGATGCGCAGTCATCTCTCGCTCGCCGTCTCTATTCTCTTCGCCGCAGCTCCCCTCGCCGCCCTCGCCGACGTCGTAAACCCTTGCAGCCTCCTCACCACCGCTCAGGTCACCGCCGCCATGGGAACTCCCATGCAGGCAGGCACACCCGGCCCCACCAACTGTACTTGGTGAGCCCGAAAAGGCCTCCAGCAACGTCTCTATCGCCGTCCGCAGCGCCAACATCTACGCCCCCATGAAGTCCGAGGCCCAGTTCCACGGCTGGATGACGCCCGTCACCGGCCTCGGAGACGGCGCCTTCTTCTTCGCCGACCCCAAAGCTTCCTTGCTCGACGTCCTCAAGGGCTCCGTCACCCTCAAGGACTCCCACACCATGCTCATCGCCGTCCAGGCCGCACGCTTCACCACGGGAACAGACCCAGGCCGCCGAAAAGGCCCTCGCCGCCCAGGTGCTCACCAAACTCTGAATCCGAATAGTCCATGCATTACGGAGCCGGAGTAAGCCCATGCCGCAGCATCACCTCACCGATCGCCCTCGGATCAGGGGCCCACCCGCACCGGCCTTAACCACCTCCCGAATCTCCTTGAAGTACCCCGGCCCCAGTATCCCCGGCGAGACAATCGCCAGCACCTTCGCACCCGCCGGATGAACATTATCGAACCGGTGCACCGCCCCCCGCGGAATACAAAACGAGTCCCCCGGCCCAATCTCGACCCTCTGCCCATCCACCGTAAAAGTCAGCACCCCTTCGAACCCGTACACCGTCTCCTCATACCCATCATGGCTATGCGCGATCGGCACAAAAGCCCCAGCCGGAACGGAACTCGAACATCGACACCGACCCGCCCGAATCCTTCCCCTCCACCAGAAACCGAATCGACAACTGCCCTAATCGAATCTCTTCCCCAGAACCAGCCGCCATCTCCATCCCCCGTCAAACCAAAATAGAAATCTACCCACTCTCTCCCACTACCCCACCCCTGTCAACCCCAATCCACCCCTACCCGCCACAAAACAAGCCACATACCTCTGGCGCAACCACCCCCACCCAACCTATATAATAGAAGTAGTTACAAACGGGAAAGCCCCGGGCCACCGAGGCTTTCTCCGTTTAGCAATCAAGACTTTACCCATAACCCCAATCCCCTGAAGACTTTACCGCCAAAGTCCAGGACAAAGTATTCATTCCAGATACTTTACCCAAAACATAAGGGGGAGGGGGTATACCACCAAAACTGCTAGCTCCAATCCCACCCCAACCCTGCTATCCTTCGCTCATTCTCTCCCCACGCAAGCCCCCCGGCCCCGAAGCAAAGGAAGACTGAATGGCCTCCAACATCCCCGACCGCCCCGACCGCCCCGGCAGCCCCCACCCAGCCCAAAGCCGCAAACAGAAGACCGTGCACGAATTCAAAGATCTCGTCGCCATCTCCATCTACCTCGCCTTCTTCTTCTGCGCCCTCGCCACCTACTCCCATGGTGCTGCTGAAAAAGTACGATTATCTACCTCAACTACTCCTTCGCGATCATCAACGCTCTCGTCATCGCCAAAGTCCTCCTCATCGGAGACCATGGCCCACCTCGGCCGCAAGGCCGAAACCAAAACCGCTCTACCTGACCATCCTCTACAAGTCATTCCTGTTCACCCTGTTCGTCGTCGCCTTCCACTTCCTCGAGGAGTTCGTCAAGCGCGTCATCCATCACGAGCCTTCCGGAACCGTCTTGCGCAACACCCACTGGGACGAGCTGGTCTGCCAGAAGCCTCATCGTCCTCGCGTGTCTTCATCCCTCTCTTCGCCTTCCGCGAACTCCGCCGCGTCATAGGCGAGGACACACTTCTACGCCCTCTTCCGCGCCCCCGGCACCGCAAACACCACCAACTAAATCTCCCGGGCGAAGCCATCATTCGATGCGGCAAAAATCCGCCACCGAAAGCAACCTTTCCATAATCGCAGTTTCAATCCCCCCCTCGCTCACTCCGCGAAACCCGCATCTAAACTAGTTATGAACACGATCCGCAACAGCTTTCTCCCCATTCCGCCGCTGTTCGCACTCGTCCTCCCCGCCGCCGCCCAGCACCATGACGACAACTACTACCAGGGCGTCCGGCAAGGAGCCCGCGGCGGCCAGTACTACGACAATCATCACGACGACCGATACGACCACACTACAATCAGCCCCGCCCAAAGGAGGCATCGGCCCCGGCAAAGGCGCCCTGATCGGCGGAGCAGCCGGCGGAGCCCTCGGAGCTCATTTCGGCGGCGGCCTCAAAGGAACCATCGTCGGCGGAGCAGCCGGCGCAGGCATCGGAGCCATCGCCGGCCAGGCCAACCAGAACAGCAAACGCAACGACTACTACCGCCACTAACATCACCGCGAAACCGCACATCCAGATAGAGCCCCTACAAAGAAAGGGAACCGAACCCATGATCTCGTACATATCCTCCAAGTCGGCCACCATCAAGACCATCCCCACCCTCGGCCTCGCCACCTGCACCCTCGCCGCATCACTACTCTTCACCATCGGCTGCGAAGCCAACCCCGCATCGACAGGCCACCCTACCCCCCCCGCCAACACCCCCGCCACCGCGCCCGGCAACCCACCCGCCACCGCCGAGGCCAAATCCCCCGTCACCATCACTCCCGCGGCCATGCTCCCACAACAACTGGACCGAAAGAGCCAGATCCTCACCTGCTCCGTCTCCCAGTGCTGGCAGCTCTCCGGTAAAAACGAGGACAACTTCTTCGACATCGTCCAGCAGCTAGCCGTCATCTCCGCCAAAAACCGCGACCTCACCCTACCCAGAGACCGAAGCAGCAGGAAGTACCAGACCGGCGAGTACATCAAAGCCCAGAAGCTCATGAAAGATCGCCGAGCAACTCCTCTACGCCGTAGTAGACGACGCCATCCGCAAGGTAGG
>CAWCPB010000024.1:0-252969 GCA_963797415.1 uncultured Acidobacteriaceae bacterium | reverse complement strand
TGCAGGAGCACCGGTTTCGGGGATTAATAACGGCCGATCCACTGCGAGTACAGTGCAAGCTGCTGGATTGGTTGGTTAGATTTGTGGCAAGGAAAGACATGGTCGAGGATTGCGACACCCCGGATTGGGCTATCATTTCTTTTTCAGGCGAGAGTTTGTTCCCAGCCCTTCAGCATTCGCCGGAGTTTGATACTCAACAATTTCTTTGCTCTTTTAGGTCAGATGGTCTTGTGGATAAGGACCAAAGTGAATCGAGCTTGAGGGGTCGATTCCTTCGTTCATGACGCTCCGAACGAAAGCTCTGTGCGCAGGAAATACGCGTGCAATTATGTGGGGTCAACACGCCCCGAACCTGCCAGAAGTGCCTCCATCTATCCCACTCAATTGAACAGCAGGGCCTGCAAACCCCGGCCAAACATCCGAAAAGACAGCCTTCGGGTCGATGGGTTGTGGAGCTACATACAGGTTGCCCCCACTAGAGCCGTAGGTCTCTGAAGCAATACCAACCACGAGGAGCGAGAAAGCAGCGACCTTGCTCCGCCTTGTAGTAAGCCAGTCGTCCAGCTAGGTCTGCCGTGATCGGCACGACTTTACTCTTACCCGTTGGCGCCTCCAGCGGACCAGCTTGGCCATCAGACCTGCAACCTACGAATGGAACCTGAGAAAAAGATTCCTGGGGACTCGCTTTGGCCAATCTTGCGTGGGCTACAGTAGATGGCTGCAGGAATATCGAGAGAAACCCTATGGTCATTGTGGTGCCCCTCACAATTCTTAGGCACACGTTCATAAAGGCTGTCATGTTGATAAACATATCTCACTCACGGACGCGCCGAACTGGGAAGGTCGTCATGCCCTGTACTGCCCAAGATCGTGAACTTCCCTGAAAACGGGGTTTTGAGCAAGTTCGAGTTTCCCGCATAGGCTCAACGTCACGCCAGTCTCATTCGGCGTGGGTGGAGTCTCGTTTGGAAGCGAAAAAGAATCTGCCGTTCTAGTGCCGATCTTCGGTGGTCCACTCCGGATGCTATGATTCTTCCGGGCGTTCAGGGCGCCACCGTGTCCGCGGAAAGGACTGCGTCCTCCTGAAAGAGATATTCTCCTGTCTTTGCTTTCGATGAACTCTTTTCGGCCCGAGCAAGCGGACACCGGGCAATCGAAAGGAGCTCATATGAAGCAGAAATTGCCCACCCGCCGGATGCGCCAGCATCCCAATCTCGAACAACTCAAGCGTCAAGCGAAGGAACTCCAGCAAGCCTTCCTCGCAGGCGAAGCCGCGGCTATTGCAGAGTCGGCACGCACTACCGCGGTGCGAACCATCGAAGTTTGCTCTGCACGATGCACAGCTTGTCATCGCTCGAAGCTACGGCTTCGATAGCTGGCCCAAACTCAAAGCCTATGTGGATGGAGTGACCGTCAGGCGATTAGCCGACGCCATCCGCGCCGACGATCTACTCAGGTGGAGGCAATGCTCCACGCGCGACCGGAGATTGCCAATCTGGCCATGTCGTACGGTGACGAGCACCGGCCAATCCACTACGCCGTATCGCGGCGTTCGCCGAAGATGGTGCGGCTGCTCATGCGCCACGGCGCAAATCGCGTCAGGGCATCGATCCCATCGCGATGCTACAACCGCCTGGACGATCGCCAGCGAACGAGGATACGAGGAGATCGTCGCCATCATCGAGGAGGAGGAACAGCGGCGACAAAGCAAAGCAGAAAACGAGCCTCCCAAACCAGAGTTGCTCGGTGACGAGACCGCCCGTGCAGCAGTGGCGTCAGGCGACATCGAGTGGCTGCGCGCCCGGCACTCAGAGGGAACCTTGGTGAACCTCATCCGTTGGAATGACGGAGGCTTGTTGACCGTTGCGATAGACCACAACAAGCCGGACGTGCTCCGCCAGTTGTTGGACTACGGCTTCGATCCGGATGAGCGTGTCTCGTACGGCGAAGGTGACTGGGTAGCCTACTCGCAAGGCTATCCGCTCTGGCATAGCGCCGCGCTGGGCCGACTCGAACTGGCTGAGATGCTCCTCGAGCGCGGAGCCAATCCAAATGTGCACGTGATTCGAGCGGCTCGGCCGTATACAGCGCGTACAGCCACAAGCAATGGGAGATGGTCGAACTGCTGCGTCAGCATGGCGGCGTGGTGAGCGCGGATATCGCGGCGACCTATCATCAGACGGATCTGGTGCGGCAGATGCTGGCCGATGATGATCGCGGGGGCTCGCGGAAGGAGTGGTTACCGATAGGCCGCTGGCCGAGGAACTGTTCCGCTCCAGCAATCCGGAGATTGTTCGCATGGCTCTGGAACGGATCGACTGGCCGCGAGACGATCCACGCTGGTTCGGGATCCTGACCGGTCAACTCTACTTTTGGCACCACATTCCATGGTTGTACGCAGGAAATCGAGAGGTCGATCGCGAAACCTATCTCTCCAGTTTCCGTCTCATTCTGGACCGTTGCGACTCAAACGTGATCGGCGCCTTCTCGCGGACAGCGCTGCATGAAGTCGCCGCGATGCGTGACCACGTAACCGAAGAAGAAACCGTGATGTTTGCAAAGGCGCTCATGGATGCTGGTGCGAGGACTGACATCCGGGATGACATCCTGAAAAGCACGCCGTTGGGCTGGGCATGCCGCTGGGGTCGCGCGGGTGTCGCCCGGGTGCTTCTGGAACGAGGCGCAGATCCCGTGGAGGCGGATGCCGAGCCATGGGCGCGACCGAAAGCGTGGGCGGAAAAGATGGGACACAACGCCGTCTTGGAGGTCCTGGGATACTGGACACGATAAGTATTCCCGACGGGCTTTTCATTGCAAATAAGTTGGCGTAGCAGTTCCACTCAAACAGCTATAATTGAATTAGAAGTAATAACAAAGGCCCCGGATCTTCATCCGGGGCCTTTCGTTTCATTGGGACAAGTCCAACGGAATAAGGTTCTGTTTTCATGGGCGCGGCTTCAACCGCGCAGCTTCCGGCAAACCGTTTGCGAGATCTTGAGGAAAGGATTTAGGAACGCATCAGATGTTGAGTCTCAGGAGTCTTGCATTCATCTTGGCGTCAGCGGTACGGCGCGCACGTGCTCTTTCCTCCGCAGCCTTCGATCCAGAGAGGGCTAGAGCAATAGCTACGAAAATGAATACAAAAATGGATACAAAAATGGCGGTCGTCATGTCAGTCTCCAGCGAAGATTTACGCCTTCAGGCTCGGACGGGGCATCCCGGCGCTGTCCGCCCAAAACTACAATCAACAGATTGACACTACCGAAGTCCAGACTTTAAGCATCATCGTTTGAAGACTTTAGCACTTTAGGGGGGAGGGGGGTACCACAAGAGCAGGCCAGTCCACCTAACCATCGACGCCGCAACCGCCAGTTTTTCACCGGCACGCCGGATAGTCATGCTAAACTTTCGGCCTACACGAAACCCGGATGATGTATTGAGGACTGAACTTTTAGCCGTAAAGGTGTGACCAACTTACGCAGCATGAAAGGATATCCATGCATCTCTCCAAACGCGCACTGGCCGAGTTCTTCGGCACCTTCTGGCTCGTCTTCGGAGGCTGCGGCTCAGCAGTCCTCGCCGCCGCCTTTCCCTCCTCCATACCCGGTGTCAACTTCAACATCGGCTTCGTCGGTGTCGCTTTCGCCTTCGGTCTCACCGTCCTCACCATGGCCTTCGCCATCGGCCACATCTCCGGCTGCCATCTCAACCCCGCCGTCTCCATCGGCCTCGTCGTCGGCAAACGCTTCCCTATCTCCGATCTTCCCGCCTACGTCATCGCCCAGGTAGCCGGAGCCATCTGCGCCTCAGGCGTCCTCTACGTCATCGCCAAGCGGCAAGCCCGGCTTCTCCCTCGCCGGCGGCTTCGCATCCAACGGCTACGCCGACCACTCCCCCGGCGGCTACTCCCTCCTCGCCTGCTTCGTCGCAGAGGTCGTCCTCACCGCCTTCTTCCTCCTCGTCATCCTCGGCTCCACCGACGAGCGCGCCCCCAAGGGCTTCGCCCCCATCGCCATCGGCCTCTGCCTCACCCTCATTCACCTCATCAGCATCCCGGTCACCAACACCTCCGTCAACCCGGCCCGCAGCACCGGCCCCGCCCTCTTCGTCGGAGGCTGGGCCATCGGCCAGCTATGGCTCTTCTGGGTAGCCCCCATCCTCGGAGCCATCATCGGCGGCCTCATCTCCGACACCTTCTTCCGCGCACCCCAGGAACCCATCCGCGAAGCCATGTCGAAGTAACCCTCAAAACGAAGCGGTCAGCCATCAAAGGCTGACCGCTCTTTACACCACAACTCCAACTAACTCCGCGACTCCACCGCCAGCTCCGGAGCCCACTGCACTTTCTTAGCCCAGCCGCACCCATCACCACCGCCCCCACCACGACACTCCCCAGCGCCGCCACCTGAGCATTGCTCATCCCCCAGTAAAGCCGCGGATTGATCCTCCAGAACTCCACCACAAACCGAGCCAACCCACTCACCACCAAATAAAGCCCGTCAACCAACCCACCGGCCACGCCCTCCGCCCCAACCGCCAAAGCACCCACCCCAAAAACATCGCAAAACAAAACTCCCACAGCGGAGTCGGCAGCACCAGCGCATCCGCCGGATTCGTCGGCACCAGCGCATCATGCCGCATATGCACGCCCCACGGAGTGGCTCGTCGTTTTCCGCCCATAGTCCCCATCGCCGCTGGTCAGACACCCAATCCGCCCCACCCCATACCCAATCGCCGCCGCCGGAGCCGCCAGATCCAGCATCCGCACCGCCACCCTGACCCGGCTGCCCCGCGCTCCCTTGAACCGCGTCACCCGCCCCTGCCACATCAGCATCGCAATCCCGGCCAGCATCCCGCCGAACCACGCAAACCCTGCCTGAAACCAGTGCAGAAACCGCACCAGCACATCCACCGGATGCCCCCATCCCGGCTGCCGACCGCCCTCATCGACGCCACCAGATCAGGCACATTCTGCAGCTCATGCCACGTCTTCGCCCCAGCACCCCCGCGATCCCACCAGCGCCACCACACTCAGCGCATCCCCATCCACCCCATTCCGCTGAAAGTTCCAGTGCAGCACAAACGTCCCCGCCACCGCCGCCAGCCACAACATCAATCCAAACGTTCCCAGATGGATCGCACCAATATCGATATACGGATACATACGCCTCGCTCTTTAAAGTATACGGGCAACCGCCCCCAGCCGCTTCCCCTTCACCCGCCATTCGCGCTACCCTGAAATTCATGCCCACCAGCAAGCCCTCGCTTTCCCCTGGCCTCCGACCATGCAGGTCCTCGTCACCAAACAACAGATCGCCGACCGCGTCCACGCCATCGGCCAGCAAATCTCCGCCGACTACGCCGGCGAGTCCATCGTCCTCATCGGCGTCCTCAAAGGCGCCGCCATCTTCCTCTCCGACATCGCCCGCGCCATCACCGTCGACGCCACCTTCGACTTCGTCGCCGTCTCCAGTTACGGCCGCGCCCGCGTCTCCTCCGGCGCCGTCAAGCTCATCAAGGACATCGACAACCCCATCGAAGGCCAGCACGTCATCCTCGTCGAAGACATCCTCGACACCGGCCTCACCCTCAGCTACCTCCGCGGCCTCATGCTCCAGCACAAGCCCGCCTCGCTCAAAATCGCCACCTGCCTCGACAAGCCCGAGCGCCGCCTCGTCCCCATCGAGGCCGACTACGTAGGCTTCAAGATCCCCAACCAGTTCGTCATCGGCTACGGCATGGACTACGCCGAAAAATACCGCAACGTAGACGACATCCGCCTCTTCCCCAACGACCCCCTCAGGCCACTAAGCCTCTGACCTCGCCCCACCAGCACAATTCGACTCCAACGTCATCTCGACCGAAGCCACGGACAGCTTTATCGTCCGTGGCGCAGTGGGGAGACCCCTGTATTTCGTCTTTGCCATTTGTTTGTTCGCGTCTATTCTCTGTCTCTAGTTGTCATCCTTCGCGAAGCGGAGGATCTGCTGTTGCCTTTACAGTTGTTCGTTCAAACCTGTAACCCAAACTCCCCAGCCAGCAACTCATAACTCCGCAGCCGCTTCCCTGATCCCAGACAATCGTATTCACGATCACCTCGCCAATCCCCAACTCCCCCGCCATCGCTCCAGCTGCTCCCCCACCCCGCGCCGGAGTCCCCACAAAATACCGCGGCCACTCCCCTTCCTCCACCGCCATATCCCCAAACACCCGCAGCTCTCGCAGCGCATCCTCCGGCGCAGCCACCGGCCGCCGGTCGTTCACCCGAATCCGCCGCTGCAACAACCTCACACTCGAAGCCAGATAATCCGCCTCCTCCTTCGTCTCCGCGCAAACCACCCCCACCGCCACCGTAGCCTCCGGCTCCTTCCGCGTACCCGCGCTCCCGCCGACAACAAAATTCCGCCGGTACGTCTCAATCGCCGCCCGCGTATGCACCGGGCTGAAGAAGTGCGCAAACGAATACGGCAGCCCAAACTCCACCGCCGCCGCCGAGCTCCACATACTCGACCCCAGCATCCACACATCCGGCCCGCCCGGCATCTCCGGAGCAACCCGTATCCCGGCAAACGGATGCTGCTCCGGAAATTGATGCCCCAAAAACGCCAGCAGCTCACTCACCTGCTCCGGAAAATCATCCGCCGGCTGCACCTTCCGATTCCTCCGCAGCGCCAGCGCCTCCACCGGCCCACCCCCCGGAGCACGCCCAATCCCCAGATCCACCCGCCCCGGATACAGCGCATGCAGCGTCCGAAACACCTCTGCCACCTTCAGCGACGTATAGTGCGGCAGCATAATCCCACCCGACCCGATCCGTATCCGCTTCGTCTCCGCCCCAATCCGCGCCAGCATAATCTCCGGAGCCGTACACGCCAGCAGGTCCATCGCATGGTGCTCCGACATCCAGTACCGCCTGTACCCCAGCTCATCCACCCGCCGCGCCAGCGCAATCGAGTTCTGCAAAGCCTGCCCCGGCGTACTCCCCGCCGGCACCGGAGACTGATCCAGAACCGACAACCGCAACCCATTACCTCTTCCAAATTCCACTCATAAACGTTAGATGTCTCCCTCAACCGTGACGACCCATCCGCGCAACCCGCGACTCGGGCCAATCTGTTTCGGCTATAATCTCGAATCTCGACGTCTGGCGCGGTTAATCCTCACGCCGCGCGACAAGGGCCTCAATAGAACGTTCTCCGGGTTTGGTTCTCCCCACCAACTAGCAGCGAAGGAGACACGAATGAATCTCACAAACTTTGCGGGCCAGAACTGGCTCATCACCCCTGCCGCCCTTGCCTTCGGAGAACACCCACCTGCGAGCATCCACGATCAGAAGTGGCTGCTGGTGTTAACGGGTGTCGTCACTGCAAACCTGCAGGGAAACAGTACGTCTCACTGGCTTAACGCAAACTTGTCGTTCCTTCCGGACATGGCCGGCCCCAACAACTCCGGGCCCTTGAACTGGGCGATCGGCCAATATGCAATCCCGAAGCCGGCAGGCCAGAACTACGCCATCGGATTCGCGCTGGACGAATGGGCGCCGTTCGTCTCACTCAGTGCGATCTACGATCAGGCTCAATCGATCGATGCCGGTTACGCAGTTAATGTGTGGCGACCCAATCACTTTGCCACCGGCATCGATGCCTTCAGCAACGCTCAGGTCGGAAACATCTTCACCGGCGTCAATGTCGATGTGGGCGTTCGCGACACAGACGCATGGATTCTAAGTCTTGGCTACAACATCACGCTGCGGGGACGGATCGTCTTCACAAAAACTCCAGTCATCTTGTTCGAATCGAACTTTGAGAGCACGGCCGCAAATCAGCCGCCTTCACCAGTACAGGCCGTGGGAACAGCCACATTCAACGGGCCGAACCTCGTCATCTCTCCAACATTTCCGCACACCGGCAATTGGTTGCAAATTGGCCCGCTCTCGCAAGCCGGGGGACAGTTCAATGGCACTTTCATCAATGCTCCCACCGGCCTCGGCGTCTACACTCTATCCGCGATGATCTTCATGAGTTCCAAGAGCGCTGACGCCTACATCAGTTTCAATTCAAGCGCGGTCAGGAATTCCTGAATCTGCTTTTCGCGGACAACCACGTCCACGGCCTCACCCAACCCACGGGCTGCACATTCCCACGCGATCAGCCCTTCCCAATCCAGATCACCCTTACCGTGACAGCCACGTCTGCTACAGTGCAGATCGGGGTTGCCGGCACCGTTGCAAGCTTCAACCTCCCCCAAAATCCGCTTCCGTAGGCGCGGTCACCTTCTACCAGGAGGCCGGCGACACTGCCCCATAATCGGGAGGGGCCGCGGCGGAGATTCGACCTGGTGCTCTCTGTATTGTCATCCTTGTGCCACCCCAAACATTGTCATCCTGAGCGAAGCGAAGGACCTGCTTCTGCCTTTGCCGTTGCCTGTTCTTGTCTTTGTCTAGGCCGTCATCCTGACCGCGAGCCAGCCGAAAGGAAGAACCCTGTTTTGCGTTAGAGCCCTGTCAAGCCCCCAATCGGACTATCTCCTTGCTGTTCAATGATATGGAGCTGGCGTACCAGTTCCCTCCCAACGACTAAAATAGAAGAAGGAGGAAAAAGAATTGGCCGCCAGAGTTACACCTAAAGTATCCAGAATGAATACTTTACCCGTAACCCATGGATTTGGAATACTTTAGAAGGATGCTTCACGCTATCTGCAACAAAATAGATACTTTACGAAGTACCCCGGGGAGGGGGGAACCCCCTACCGGACTACTATGCCGGCGTTGACCTCGATATGATAGAAAGTACCCGGCGTTACTCCCCAACGTTGAAGGAGTCTTCTTGAACAGCATCACCGTACCGAACACCCTGCTCCCAGACATGACCGCATTCGACGCAGCAGCATTCGCCGCCCACGCTCTCTCCTCCCCCGCAGAACCTCGCCGCAGTCCTCGACCACACCCTCCTCAAGCCCGACGCCACCCGCGCCCAGGTCCTCCAGCTCTGCCACGAGGCCGCCACCACCGCTTCGCCTGCGCCATGGTCAACCCCACCTGGGTCTCACCTCGCCGCCTCCGCCCTCAACGGCACCGGCATCCCCGTCGGCGTCGTCATCGGCTTCCCCCTCGGAGCCACCCTCTCCGCCTCCAAGCGCGACGAGACCGCCCGCGTCCTCAAGCACGGCGCCCACGACGTCGACATGGTCCTCAACATCGGCCTCCTCAAATCCGGCCACTCCCGCCGACTACGAGGCCGTCAAGCAGGACATCCGCGGAGTAGTCGAGCTCGCCCACGGCGCCGGAGCCATCGTCAAAGTCATCCTCGAAACCTGCCTCCTCACCTTCGAAGAAAAACTCCGCGCCTCCGAGCTCGCCCTCGCCGCCGGAGCCGACTTCCTCAAGACCTCCACCGGCTTCTCCACCGGCGGAGCCACCGCCGACGACATCGCCCTCCTCCGCGGAGTAGCCGGAACCCGCGCAGGAGTCAAAGCCTCCGGAGGCATCCGCTCCCTCGCCGACGCCACCGCCATGCTCCACGCCGGGGCCACCCGCATCGGCGCCAGCGCCAGCGTCAAGATCGTCTGCCGAGCTGGCCGGCTACGAACACCGCATCTACCCCGGCATCAGGCTACTGACCTGAAATCGCTCCAGAAACACTAAACTGCCCACAGCCCGCAGTAGTATCATCGGCTCTTCCGATGTCTACGGCCGACAAACAACGCCGCCGCCAACCCCGGCCCTCTCCCCGGAGAGCACACGACACACTTCGAGGGAGACTACCGGCCCCGCGCGCAGGACGCCGACTCAGCCCGCGAACATCCGCGTCGAACCCGTCCGCAGGTCGACTTCCTGCACTCGCTCGCCGACGCCCTCAACACCACGCTCGACCTCAACACCCTGATGCACCGGGTCGCCGACCTCGTCCGCGCCGTCATCGACTACCGCATCTTTGCCATCCTCCTCCTCAACGATCGCACCCAGGAGCTCTGGATGCGCTTCCAGATCGGCCACACGCCCGAGATCGAGCGCACTCGCGTCAAGATGGGCCGCGGCATCGTCGGACAAGCCGCCCTTCAGCGCAGATCCCTCCGGATCGAAGATGTCACGCAACGCGAACACTACATCGACGCCAACCCCAACGTCCGCTCCGAGCTGGCCGTCCCGCTCATCGTGAAAAACAAAGTAATCGGCGTCCTCGACATCGAGTCCGAGATCCCCGCCTTCTTCACCGCAGAACATCAGCGACTGCTGGAACTCGTCGCCTCGCGCATGTCGATCGCCGTCGAGAACGCCCGCCTCTACACCCGCGTCTCCCGCCAGGCGCAGACCCTCACCGTGCTCAACGAGATCTCCCGTGAGATCACCAGCATCCTCGACCTCGACGATCTGCTCGAGCGCATCGGCCATGCTGCTTAAGCGCGTCATCGACTTCCAGATGTTCACCATCCTGCTCTGGAACGAGCGCACCGAGCAGTTCGAGCACCGCTTCTCTTCCCGCTACGGCGAACGTGTCACCCGCGAGCGCACTGTCTCGCTCGGCGCAGGGCTCATCGGAACCGCAGCACAACTGCGCGAACCCGTCCTCGCCCCCGATGTCCGCAAGGATCCGCGCTACGTCTCCGAAAACCCCGAGACCCGCTCGGAGCTTTCTGTTCCGCTCATCTACAAAGGCCAGGTCATCGGCGTCATCGACCTCGAACACACGCGCGTGAACTACTACAACGAAGACCACCAGCGCACGCTCTCTACGCTTGCCGCTCAGGTTGCGATCTCCATCGCAAATGCGCGGCTCTACCAGCGCATCCACGAGGAAGAGCAGCGCATGGAGCGCGACCTCGAGATGGCGCGCAAGGTCCAGCTTCGGCTGATGCCGCCGCAGCCGCCGAAGCTGGAGCGTGCCGAGATCGCTGCCGCGCTTTCTGCCGGCCCGCTCTATCGGGGGAGATGTCTACGACTTCCTCGACTACGGCCCGGGACGCATCGCTCTCGCTGTCGGCGACGTCAGCGGAAAGGCCGCTCCGGCTGCACTCTATGCCGCGCTGGTGAGCGGGATTCTGCGCTCGCTTGCAGCGCAGCATCTGCTCGCCTGCGGCGATGCTTGCTGCGCTGAACGACCAACTCCAGGAACGCAAACTCGATGCGCAGTATGTAACGATGCTGATGGCGCTCTGGGACGACGCCAACCAGACATTGAGATCGCTAATGCCGGATCGGTGCAGCCTCTGTTTGTCACGGCAACTCGCGGCCAGTCTGACCGACGCGATAGGTTAAGACCATTCAGGCGGAAGGTTTTCCGCTCGGCTTGTTCGCGGATGCCGAGTATGAGGAATTTACTCTTTCGACCAGCCCGGGCGACCTGATCGTCTTCTTCTCCGACGGCATTGTGGATGCTGATAACTCTGCAGGGCGAGATGTTCGGCAATGAACGGCTTTCCATGCTGCTGCAGCGCCATCCGACGGCCGGCAGACGCCAAGGCTGCGTTGCTGCGATTTTCGAGGCGGTGAGCGAGTTTCACGCCGGGACGGACCACTTCGACGATGAGACGGTCGTCGTCTTGCGTGCTCTGAGCTTCGTATCCGCGCAAATCACTACTAAAAGATAGATGTCATCACATGTCACATTCAAGTTATCCGCCCTGCCCGGACGCTGCAGGGTTCGCTCACTGTTCCCGGCGACAAGTCCATCTCGCACCGCTATGCCATGCTGGCCGGCCTCGCCGAAGGCACTACCCGGCTGTCCAACTTCTCCACTGGCGCCGATCCTCATTCGTCGCTCGCTTGCATGGAGGCGCTTGGCGCGAATGTTGTGCATAAGTGCGGGGCTAAGCGGGTGATCGAAGTTACGGGCGCCGGCGGGGCATTTTTCAGCCGGCGAAGGAGCTGGACTGCGGCAACTCCGGCTCGACGATGCGGATGCTTGCGGGACTGATTGCTCCGCATCCTCACACGTTCACCATGATTGGCGACCACTCGCTGACGATGCGGCCGATGGAGCGCATCCGCAAGCCGCTGGGCAGATGGGCGCGAAGATCGAGCTGGTCGACGGTCATGCTCCGATCACGATCCATGGCGGCCCCTCGAAAGCTATCGACTTCGATACTCCGATTCCTTCGGCTCAGGTGAAGACTGCTGTGCTGTTTGCTGGTCTTCAGGCTGAGGGGACTACCAGTCTCACTGAGTCTGTTCGGACCCGCGATCACTCCGAGCATGCGCTGAGGGCGTTTGGCGCTACGCTTACGCGGGAAGGCGAGAAGCTCAGCATCCCGGGCGGACAGAGGCTCAAGGCGATCGATGCTACGGTTCCGGGCGATCTGTCTTCGGCTGCGTTCTTCCTTTGTGCTGCGCTGCTGTTTCCTGATTCGAACCTGATTCTGGATTCGATTGGCATGAATCCGACTCGTGCTGCGTTGCTGGATGTGATCACGGCGCTGGGCGGCAGGATCAAGGTGCTGAATGTTGAGGAGCACCATGGCGAGTTGATCGGCACGATCCAGGTGACTACGGTGCCGGGGGGCTTCAAGGGCGTTGAGATTGCCGGGGCGCTCTCGGCGCAGTTGATCGATGAGCTTCCTGTGATTGCGGCGATCGCTCCTTATACGCGCGGAGGGGGTGACGATCCGCGACGCGAAGGAGCTGCGGGTGAAGGAGTCCGACCGGATCGCGCTGGTGGCGAAGAACCTGAAGGCGATGGGCGCCGAGCTGACCGAGCATGAGGATGGATTGACCATCCCGGGCGGGCAGCGGCTACATGGCGCGCAGATCGATTCGGGGACGGACCACCGGATTGCGATGGCGTTCTCGGTCGCAGCGCTGCGGGCCAGCGGTGAGACCGAGATTCATGGAGCTGAGGCTGCCGCTATCTCCTTTCCTGAGTTCTTTACTTATCTTGACGAGCTGGGTAAACGGTAAGTACCCCCGTTGGGGGGTACTTGGGAGCTAAAGTCTTGATTCAGCTTAGGTTAGAGTTGAACAGTTCTCGTAAAGTATTGATTGCAGATACTTTACGCTCAAAGTATTGAATCAGAATAGCTTAGCCGCAGAACACAGCACAGAACTGCAAAAAGCAGGGGGAATAGTTCTTGCCGTTATAACTATTCTTCGCTGTCTTCGACTGTTCCCGGCTGTGGTTGGCTGTTTTGTCCCTCTCTACTATGATACCTGTTTGGTGGGGGCAAGTACGCCACGTTTATGTTTCTGATGGTAAAAGACTTGAGCGTTTGTGGGGGTTGACAAGGTAATGGAGGTTAGCCGGCCCGCTTGCTGCTCGTTGGCCGGGCTTCGGTTTGGACTTTTGTTGGCTCATGGCCTTGAGATTGAGCGCTACGGCAGCGCGGACGAGATCCTTCAACGCCGCCTCATCACCTTGTCACCTTCGTGGATGTCGATGGCGCGCCTGACATTCCCGTTGAGACTGGAGTTGAAGAGGCCTGAAGGGCCTCCCACGCAGCTCCCTTGGCAAATGTCATCTTCACGACGTTCTTGTACGTCTCTCCCGTGCAGACGACGCCGCCGTGGGAGAAGACGGGAGTCCCCCATCCACTTCCACTCTTCGACGATCTCAGGGTCTGTCTTGTGGATGACCTCGCGCACCTTCGCAAGCGTCTTCCCGCGCGAGTCTCCAAGTTCGTTGATCTTCGCGTCGATGAATGCGGAGGCAGATTCCACACAACCTCAGCTCTATCGTCGGCTCGCATCCGGTGGCGGGAGCCCTGCTGTACGCGTCCACAAAAGGCGCCATCGAAACGCTGACGAAGGGATTGGCGCTCGAACTGGCGCCGCGCAAGATACGCGTCAACGCCATCGCGCCCGGGTCATACAGAAACTGAAGGCAACGTAGCCGCGGGAACCCTTTGAGGTGGGGCCGCAGCCGCTCTGGCTGAGAAGACGCCGCGCGGCCGGATCGGCCGCGTCACGGATATCGCTCCGCTGGCGGTGTTCCTCGCATCAGACGAATCAGCCTGGATCACGGGAGAAGTCATTCGTGCCGCAGGCGGTCTCTTCGTGGCCACCTGAGGCCAAAGTGCTGACCTCTCAATAACAACGCAGTCAGGACAACACCCAGAGGAGAATCCGATGCAACTTCAAGCTGACTACTTCACTGCTTATCACTATGTGAAGCTGACTCGAGACGCCAACGGCGTGCTGACAGTTCAGCTTCACACCAACGGCGGGCCGTGCCTTATGACCGCACAATCTCACACGGAGTTTGTCGAGGCCTTCTACCGCATTTCGCAAGATCGAGCGAACAAGATCGTAATCCTGACCGGAGCAGGCGGGGATTTCATTACTGATGTCGATTGGTCATCTTTTGGCGACGTCGCCGATCCCGGCGTCTGGAGCCAGATTCATGACGAAGGCGTTCAGGTTTTGGAAAACATAGCCAACATACGTGTGCCGGTCATCGCGGCTATCGAGGGACGCGCGCATATTCACTCCGACTATGCGCTGCTCGCCAATGTGATTGTGGCGGCCGAGGGGGCGACCTTCCAGGATGTGGCCCATTATGCCGCTGGCGTTGCGCCCGGTGATGGAATCTTTACCACTTGGAGTTATCGCGCTGGAGCAGGACGAGCCGAGGCGTTCCTGCTGAACCCACAGCCGCTGCCAGCGCGTACCGCACACGAATGGGGAGTGGTTGCCGAAGTTGTGCCGAACGGCAAGGCGCTCAGCCGGGCGCGGGAATTGGCCGAGCTGTACTTGAAGGCTCCGGAAGTGACGCGCCGCAACACGCGCGTGCATTTCATCCAGCCCTTGAAGGAGCGCATCGTGCGAGAAGTTGGCTATGGGCTGTCGCTCGAAGGAGCGTCGTCGGCCGATCTCGTGAAATCGATGCAAGCCAAGAGTGAACCTGTCGCTCAGAAAGCGAAAAGTCGCTCGAAGCGTGGACTGAAGCCGGTTCAATCAGGGTAGTTGCAAGTCGATTGCTAAGATCTTCGAACGAGGCTAGCCGGGATTAGGTGCCGGTGAGCCGGTGCAGGAGGCTTTCCCATTGGTCGCCGTACTGGGTCCAGCCGCCGATCTGCTGGACGCGAGCGAGGGCGGCGGCGGACATTCGGTCGCGGAGGCCGGGCTCGTCGGCGATGTGCTGCATGCGGTCGACGAGGCCGTCGAGATCGCGTATGGGCAGGATGAAACCTTCGACGTTGTCGGTAAAGAGATCTTCAGAGCCGGTGGCGGTGGAGGCGATGATGGGACAGCCACAGGCCAGAGCCTGTCCCTGGACGAGCGCAAGACCTTCTTCGATGCTGGGCAGGACCATGACGTGGCTGGTGCTCATGTAGGCGCGAGCTCGGACTGGGGGAGCGGGCCGAGGAACTCGACGTGATCCTGCGGGAGGGTGGCGAGGAAGGGTTTGAAGGCGTTGGGACGCCGCCGATGATGCGGAGGCGCTTGCGTGGATGCTGCAGACGGGCGAAGGCCTGGAGCAGATATGGGATGCCCTTGCGAAGGGAGATTCCGCCGACGAAGAGGACTTCGAAGGGAGCGTCGGGGCCGGAGGGGGGATCGTCCGATTTTGCGGAAGCTTTCGAGCCGGACGCCGTAGGGGATGACGTGAATTTTCTCGCGGGCGTAACCTTCGGCGAGAAAGCTGCGGCGGGCTACTTGGGAGGGAACGACGATGGCGTCGGCTTGTTGGTAGATGAGCTCTCGCGGACCATCTCGCGGACTTCTTCCGAGGGTGTACTCCTGCTTCCAGCGCTGGTACTCTTCGCGCAGAGGCGGGTCTGAAAGTTGGCGGTTGGTCGAGCCCCGATCGCAGATGAATTTGCCGCCTCGCTGCTGGACCTTTCTCCGGTTTCGAGGCCGCTCCGGAGAGCGCGATGAGGGCATCGCAGGTGGGGATTCGGTTGTACGTCCAACGGTCGAACAGCGTTGCGTTGCGGGAGGCCAGGAAGGAATTGAGGGATGGTGAAAGCAGATTTTTTGTCCAGAGAAGGATCTGCGCGGTGTGGACCCAGGGAAAGGTCTCGACGAGATTGCGTGGGATGCCCTCACGTTCAGTCTGCGCCAGGGAAGGTGGAGTAGATGCGATCGAGATGACCGCGGCGGTGGAGTTCCCGGGCAAGTTCGAAGTGGTGGAAGACTCCGAAGCTGGCTTGAACGATCTTCATCAATGAGTTGAGTATATCGGGCCGGCGGCGTGGTCGGTTGAGGAGGTGCTGCGGGAGAGACGGGCTGCGCGGCTGGCGGGGTCGGGTGGGTAGGCGGCGAAGAGTCGGTTGAGCGCGGCTGATGACTTCGTCGGCCCGGACTTCGTCGAGCTGGTAGTTGGCGGGGATGCTGGCGCGGTCGTGTCGGGTCCGCGGAGGATGGTGACGTTGGGGCGGTCGAGGGGAAGCCAGTGATGGGCCTTGCCAGGAGGGGGCGATGACGACCATGGGGACTTCGACGGCGCGGCTGATGTGCATGGTGCCGGTGTCGAGGGTGAGGACGTGGTCGCTGAGGGCGAGGAGTGCGGCTAGCTGGGTGACGGAGGTTTTGCCGGTGATGGAGGTACCGATGTTGTCGGCGGCGGTGCGGATGGATTCGACGGCGGCGGTATCGGCGGCGGTGCCGACGTAGAGGATGTTGCAGCCGAGGTTGTTGTGGGCGTGGCGGATGACCTGGGCGAAGCGGTCGGTGTGCCAACCGGTGCGTTGGCCGCCGCTGTTCTGGGTGACTACGGTTAGGAGGGGTTTGTCCTGCGGGCCGGCGGTGCGGGCTAGTTGGGTCGCTGCGGCGACGTCGGCAGGGGAGAAGAAGACGCGGGGTTCGAAGTGAGTGACGCTGCAGCCGAGGAGGGGCAGGAGGCGGAGGTTGTTGGCGAGGAGGCTGATGTCGTGGTTGTTGGTGAGGGGACGGTGGTAGAGGGCGGGCGATTGGGTGAAGCCTCCGCGCCATCCGGTGCCGCAGAGCAGGGCGAGGAGCGCGGCCGCGGGTGCGCTGGTCGGAGACGCCGGTGAGGGTGCAGTCGGGGTGGAGGTTGCGGCGGGAGAGTTCGGCGGAGAGGGTGCGGGCGGCGGCTGGAGAGATCGGGATGGGATCGGGGATGCGGATGAGGTGATCGATGTGTGGGTTGTGGCGGAGGAGATCGCAGGCGAGGCCGTGGGTGGCGACGGTGATGGTGATCGTCGGGACGGCAGTGCTTGATGGCGGCGTAGAGCGGGGTGAGATGGACGCAGCAGCCGAGGGGAAGTAGTACTCGAGGATGAGGACGCTGGTGACGGATGCGGGATCGATGTTGCGTGTTCTGCGGAGGAGGCGTTCTGCCGACATGAGTGCGCCTGCGGTGTGTTGCAGCAGCGATTTCATGAGCGGCATCGATGGAGCCTCGAGGCATATGCGAGATTACATCTTATAGCGGCCCATCTCGTCGTCGTTGAGATTTTCGAGCCAGCGGCGCATCTCGTCGGAGTTGATGTTCTGGGGGCCGGCGGAGGATTGTTTGGAGTTTTCGAGGACCTTGCGGTTGACGTAGATGGGGCAGTCCCAGCGCAGGGCGAGGGCGATGGCGTCGGAGGGGCGGGCGTCCATAGCTACGGTTTCGCCGGCGTGGTCCATCCAGATGACGGCGTAGAAGGTGTCGTCGCGGAGCTCGGAGACGACGACCTTGCGAGACCTGGGCGTTGAGGCCGCGGGCGATATTTTGCAGGAGATCGTGGGTCATGGGGCGGGGCGTGGTGGTCTTCTCGAGCTCGAGGGCGATGGCGTTGGCTTCGAAGATGCCGACCCAGATGGGCAGGACCTGGTCGCTGGCGATGTCCTTGAGGACGATGATGGGCATGTTGGTGACGGGGTCCATCATGAGGCCGCGAATCTGCATCTCGACTTCGTCGGGCTTGTCGGTGACGGGATTGGGTCGCGGTCTGGGGCGATGTCTAATTTAGGACGACGAATTGGGGCTGGCGGATTGCCGGGGCGATGAAGGGACGCGTCGGGCAGGGCTTCGCCGACGAGGCAGTTGGGCAGCGTCTTGGTGATGCGGACGTCGAGGTAGCTGCCGATGGGTGGGTCGGGGTGTCGTGGCCGCGCGGTGGTGAAGTTGACGGTCTTGTTCTGGGAGCTGCGGCCTACTGACCTGGTTGCGGGCGGGGTTGTGGCTTTCGACCATGACTTCGACGGTCTGGTCGAGGTGGCGGGCGTAGTGCTCGCGCTGGATCTCGCGCTGGCGGTCCTTGAGGATGCGGAGGCGCTCGGTCTTGACCTCGTCGGGGATGCTGTCGGGCATTGTGACTGCGGGGTGTTGGGGCGGGGGAGAACTTGAAGGCGAAGACGGCGTCGTAGCGGACCTCGTCGAGGAGGGTGATGGTCTGTTCGAAGTCGGCGTCGGTCTCGCCGGGGAAGCCTACGATCATGTCGCTGGTGATGGAGATGTCGCGCTGTGGCGGCGTGGATCCAGCTCATGCGCTCGAGGTACCAGTCGCGGGTGTACTCGCGGGACATGGCCTTGAGGACGGCGGTGGAGCCGGACTGGACGGGAAGGTGGATGTGGTCGCAGAGGGTGGGGGTGGCGTCGATCGCCTGGACGATGTCGCGGGTGAAGTCGCGGGGGTGAGAGGTGGTGAAGCGGACGCGCTTGATGCCGGTGATGTTGCCGACGGCGGTGAGGAGTTCGGCGAAGGAGAGCTGCCGGATGGGTCGCGCCAGGAGTTGACGTTCTGGCCGAGGAGCTGGATCTCGGTGAAGCCGGGTCGGCCATCTTGCGGGCTTCGACGAGGACGGAGGCGGAGGTGCGGGAGCGCTCTTTGCCGCGGGTGTAGGGGACGACGCAGTAGGCGCAGAACTTGTCGCAGCCTTCGATGATGGTGATGTAGCCGCGGTGGGGGTTGGAGCGGGCGGTGAACTCGGTCTCGAAGGTGAGGTCGGTCTGGCGGTCGTCGAGGCCGGTGATGCGGGTTTCGCCGGCTTCGAGGCGGGCGAGCATGTCGGGCAGGTTGCGATAGGAGGCGGAGCCGGCGACGATCGAGACGTAGGGGGCCTTGTCGAAGATGTTCTCGCCTTCCTGCTGGGCGACGCAGCCGATGACGGCGAACTTTTTGCCTTCGCCCTGGAGGCGCTTGTACTCGTTGAGGCGGTGGAAGACTTTCTGCTCGGCTTTGTCGCGGATGGAGCAGGTGTTGTAGAGGATGAGGCCGGCGTCGGCTTCGTCGTAGACGCGGGTGTAGCCCTCGTGCTCCAGGGTGCCGATGACCTTTTCGGAGTCATGGGCGTTCATCTGGCAGCCGAAGGTTTCGATGTAGAAGGTCTTGCTCACAGGGGTAGTATATCGTTTGTGAATTCTGCCACTTGGATACCCTCCCCCACCCCCTACTTAAAGTCTAAAGTCTTCATAAAAGTGACTTAAGTCTGGACTTGGTCCGGATATGCCGGGATTTTTAGTGGGTTACCGCTAAAGTCTTGATTTTGTTCGACTTTTTTGTTCTGTGGAGTCTCCGCCCTTTTCCCTCCTGCTTCTATTTTAGTGGACGGGACGGGGTAAGTACGCCACGTGTAAGTCTTTATGGGACAGGGAGATGGGTCGGGTTGGGGCTTGACAGAAGCCGCGTTTTCTGCAATCGGGGACTGATGGAAAAAAATGAAAGGGCAAGCAACCGCAAAAGCAAAAGCTGATCCGTCGCTTCGGTCGAGATGACAATGAGTTGTAGGTGGGATCCTTCCCTTCGCTACGCTCAGGGTCAAGGATGACAATGCGTGGGGGACTATGGGGTGGGCTTGCACCTGGTAGAGGGAGATGGCGGTGTCGGAGAGGATGGCTATCTGATTGCCGGTGGGGGATATGGAGAAGGATTGCTGGGCGAGGGAGACGGCGGGGTTCGCGGTGACGAAGAGACGCTTGCCGTCGGTTGGGCGGTAGATGCTGATCTCCTGCTCTTTGAGGTCCGCTTTCGAAAGTGTTGCCCGCGTGATTTCGTTTTCTGGGCACGGACCACTCGCACGGCGAATTCGTTCTGATTGCTGCTGGAGGCGAGCTCCATATCGTGGGAGGAGCTGGGGCCGTTGAGGATGAGATGTCCGTCGAGACGAATCATGCGGTACCAGCTCTCAAGAGGCGATGCGCAACCGATGACAAAGACTGAGTTCGGCATTGGTGTGGCGAGTTTTGGACTGCACCCGGAGGTGAGGGTGGCTATGGTGTGCTCGGTGCGGTCCCAGCGGATTTCACGGAGGCGCCAGCGATTTGTACCGGCTGAGTTGACACGAATTTCGCCCGCTTCGGAGAGGACGGGCGGGGTTGACCGTGAGCTTTGGCGGGAGGTGAGCAGGGGAGAGAGGTCCTGGTCGAAGAGTTGAACATCGACGTCTTCCTCGGGCTCGGTGCTCGTAGCTTCTACGAGGTCGTTGTGCATGGGACGGGTGTGGCGCTCATGCAGGACTCCGACGACGACGCGATTTCCGGAGGGAGAGGTGGAGACGAATGCGAGCTGACCTGGAAGAGGAATCTGTCGAAGGACTGCGAGATCGGGACCGAGAAGGCGGAGGTTGTGGCCGAGGTGGACGAGGATTTTGCCGGAGCCCACATGCCAGATGTACTGGCCCTCTCCCTGAATCTGCCAATCGAGGATGCGCTTGACGTGAAGGGTAGCGGGATCGAGGAGAACGGCGCGGATGGTACGCATGGTTTCGGTACGGAAGCCGCTGGGAACGCGCAGGCGCAGGTGATGAGGATCGTAGGTGAAGAGGATGTTGTTTGCGTCGAGGTAGGAGAGAGTGGATTCGAAGCCGAAGACGGCGCGATCGCCGAGTTCGTGGGGGGTGTATCCGAGGGATCGGGTCGCGAGCGTGAGGGACGCTTTCGATGGGGTGAGATCGACGTCGGTTGGTACGAGAGAACAGGGTGCGGTGCAGACACTAGTCTCATCTACCTCAGGTAAGGGCAGGGGCTGCGGGGTCGGAGGCGGCGTGAGCCGGGGTGCGGGGGCGGGTGCGGTGGCGGGGAGAGTGGGCTGGGCCGTGCTCGCTGTGAGAACCGGTTCCGGAGCGCGAGTGGGAATGCGGCCGGGGATGAGAATGAGTTGGGTCGCTTTTTCAAGGCGGATGTTGTCTTTCGAGGAGGAAAGAACGGAGGCTCCGTCGGGGCCGGTGCCGACGCTGAGCGTGATCTTATTTGATCCGATGACCTGTCCAGAGGTGATGACTGACGGAGTTTTCCCGTTGGACTGATTGTTCCTCAAGCCGCTCTCCTGGCGCATATCTATCCTTGCTCCGCCGGCTACCGAGGGCGCCGTCGTAGTCCCGCCCATACCGCCGACTGGGCGGGAGCCAGAGCCGAAGAGATCGATGGGCTGGTTTGTGGGACTCCATTCCTGGATCTGAATAGCGAACAAGATGAATGGAAAGGGAGTGTTGTGATCGTCACATTCAGCGTGATCGAAGGCGAGAGTGAGGCTGGATCCCTTGTTCTGATTCGATCGCAGCTCGAAGTCTATGACGTGACCGACGATGACAGAGCCGACGCGGAGATGACAGGCAGGATCATTCCAGTCGACCTTTGCTTTGGCAAGAACGGAGGCCCCACGGGTGAGCTTGGCCAGATTCAGAGGTGCGATGAGTTCGGTCTGGAGGGGTATCTGCGAGCTGGTTATCAGGTCGCGATTTGCACCTGCGCTCAGATTTCCAGAAGCTCTCTGGGCATGAGTTGGAGCGCTGAGACAGACGACAGTCATCCAGAGAATGCTGAGTGCCGAGCGCATCATAGAGGAAGAATTCCTTCTTGCGACGATAGATTTTGGCTTGGCCGTAGTATAGCTGCACCGCGAACAGATGCGGCATTTTTGGCTGACTGATCTTCTGCAAGAAAAAGCGGCGTTTTCTCGAGATTGAGAGAACGCCGCCCCGAGTTAGGGTCTTCCTTGGGGTAGGAAGATGATGCAGCTGGGACTGCCTGCGGCTACGTATTGACCGATGAATTTCGGCACGCCTGTTCCCCGGTTGATGCGATAGGAGGTGAGGTTGTCGCTGCGCTGGTTGCAGGAGTAGAGGAAGTTGCCGGTAGGATCGATGATGAACTGCCTTGGGTAGTCACCGCGGGTGGCGGCTTCACCGACAAATTTCAGTTCTCCGTTGAAGTTGATATCGAAGACGGCGATGCTGTCGTGGAGACGGTTGGCTGCGTAGACGAATTTTCCGTCGGGGGAGACGCGCACCTCGGAGCCGAAGCTGGAGCCTTTGAAGCCCGGCGGCAGTGAGGAGATAAATTGCACCTGGGTGAGCGCGCCGTTGAAGTCGTTGTAACTGAACACCATCAAGGTGGAGGCCTCTTCGGTGATGCAGTACAGCCAGCGGCCGTTGGGGTGGAAGAAGATGTGACGGGGGCCGTCGCCGGGCGGGATGGAGACGAACGGGGTATCGGCAGGGGTGAGAACTCCAGTGTTGGGGTCGAAGCTGTAGACGTAAATTCGATCCTGGCCGAGGTCTGTCTGAAGGATGAATTTGCTGTTGCGATCGGGGAGAATGCAGTGGGCGTGGGGGGCGTCGTGTCCGCTGAAGGCGAAGCTGCCGGGAGGTGCGTTGGTGGCTTTGGTCGGGCCGACGTTCCCAATGTCGACATGCGAATCGACGGCGGTGCCGAGCGAGCCATCGGTGTGGATGGGGAGGACTGCGATGCTGCCTCCTCCGTAGTTGGCGACGAAGAGATACTTGCCGGTACCGTCGATGCTAAGAAAGACGGGCCGCCGCCGACGGAGCTGACGATGTTGAGGAGGGTGAGGTCGCCCGTTTGTTGATCGACGGAGAAAGAGGTAACAGAACCGTTGGTACCACTGTGAAGTTGGAGACTTCGTTGGTGGCGTAGAGGAACCTTCCTGAGGCCGAGGCGGAGAGGAAAGATGGGTTGGGAGTGGCGGCGACCTTGACGAGTTCGAGTGCTCCGGTGGAAGAGTTGGCTTGATAGAGGTAGATTCCCTGCCCATTGGGTGCTGTAGGTGCCTAGATAGGCGAAACGGGTGGGACCCAGTTGAAGTCAATTGCCTTGGCCATGGTTGTGTTCGCTATTATCGTCGCTGCCGCTGCGCCCTGTACGAAGGTTCGGCGGGAGATAGGATTGAGGATGGTGGGAATTTGGCTAGACGACATTGGAGATCTCCTTTTCGTCTGGGAGACGCGACTGTCGCAGGAACGCGCTTGCCGCGCCTGAGTTGCGATTGAAGGTCTGGAGCCGGGTGTAACGGATGCTCGGATGGGGGTTTTCGATGGAGGGTTGCAAAGGTTTGTGAGAATTGGGCGGAAAAAACAGTGTTCGGGGCTTCGACTTTTCTCGGGCATTTCTTCGAATGACAGGCCCGCGTGGAGAGGGCATGTTAACCTGTTACGCCATAACGTCAGATGTGATTTCTGATGCAGTGAAGACGAGGAGAGAATGATGAAAATGAATAAGTTGCTCTGCAATGCAGTGATGGTTGCGGGGTTTGTCGCTACGAGTGGGGTTGGGCCGGCCCTGGGGGCGCAGCAGGTAACGCCGCATGATCAGGTGCCGCCGGCGAATCAGAACTCTGGTCCGACCGGTTGCGTGGGGTGCGCGGTGGATGTTGCAGCAGGAGGTCCGCAGGCGCAGGGATCTGTTTCTCAGCAGCCGCCGCCGCAGGGTGGAAATTTGAGCTTGCCGGGGTCGCCGCCGGCCACCTATGCCCAGCAGCGTGTGGGGCCGCCGATGAATCAGCCGAATCCCCTGCCCTATGATTTGTTGCTGCGTAATGGGCATGTGATCGATGCGAAGAACAATATTGACCGGGTGACGGATGTGGCGATCAAGGACGGCAAGATCGCGGCGGTGGGCGACAATCTGAATGCGGCGGATGCGGCGAAGGCGATCGATGTGAAGGGGTTGGTCGTGACGCCGGGGCTGGTCGACATCCATACGCATGTGTATGCGAGTACTGGAGAGAAGTTATCGCTGGCTGGTGATGAGAGCGTTTGGCCGGATGGGTTTACGTTCCGCACAGGTGTCACGACTATTGTCGATGCGGGCAGCTCGGGGTGGCGCAACTTTGAGGACTTCAAGGAGCACATCATCGATCGGTCGGAGACGCGTGTGCTCGCTTCGCTTAACATCGTCGGCGCGGGTATGCGCGGGGTTCGGTTTGAGGACAATCTCGCGGATATGGACGGCGAGGCTACCGGAGCGATGGCGAAGCGGTATCCGGGGATCGTGGTGGGGATCAAGAGCGCGCACTACGTTGGACCGGAATGGGAGCCTTATGTCCAGGCGGTGAAGGCGGGCACGATTGCGAATATTCCGGTGATGATCGACTACGGCGCGAACCGGATTGAGCGGCCGCTGTCTGAATTGCTTTCGACGTATCTTCGTCCGGGTGATATTTACACACATACATACTCGGGATTCCGGGGTGAGCAGGATACGAGGACGCTGAAGGCGAGTAAGGCGGTGGTGGTTGGCCGGAGCCGCGGGATATTTTTCGACGCCGGGACGGGCAGCGGCAGTTTTCGGTTTGCCGTGGCGATTCCGCTGATCCAAGGTGGGTTCAAGCCTGATTCCCTCTCGACGGATCTGCACACGGGCAGCATGAACGGCGGCACCAAGGACATGCTGAATGTGATGGGCGAGTTCATGGCTTCGGGGTTGACGCTGCAGGAGGTGGTTGCGGATTCGACGTGGCATCCTGCGCGCGAGATCAAGCAGGAACAGTTGGGGAATCTCTCGGTCGGAGCGCCGGCGGACGTTACGGTGCTGAACGTTGAGCATGGCAGCTTCGGCTTTATGGACTCGGACAATCGCAGGGGGCCGGGAGATACGCGGTTGATCTGCGAGATGACGGTGCGGGCTGGAAAAGTCGTCTACGATCTGAACGGAATGGCGACGGATGACTGGAATAAGCCGATCTCGAGCAATCCTAATGTGGCAGCGCATTGGACGGTTCATCCGCCTCGTGTTCTGTTGCCAGCGCAGATAACTCCGACGGAGAAGTAATGGTGCGGGCTGCCTTCTGTGCGAAGGCAGCCTGCGGATGTCTAAGTTGTCGCGAGGTTGTTGCGAGGATTTGGTAGCGCCAACGGGGATCGAACCCGTACTCTCAGCCTTGAAAGGGCCGCGTGTTAACCAGTTACACCATGGCGCCGTGTGGGAGCTTTTGGAAAGGTTGGAGGCTTTGCCGGGGCTCGAACCCTCTCTTCGGCTTGAGAGGGCGGACTGATCTAGTTTACATGGGTTTGCGTGGTGGGTGCAAAGCTCAGGTTGGACGTGGGTAGGTGTTCGTGACTTCTATCAGGAGTGCGGTTCATATTTTGCGAGCCGCTCAAAGTAGAAGGCGATGCCCAGGGCAAGGATGAGGGCCGCGATGCCGAAGAGCGCCAGGGCGGGGACTTCGTTTGGTTCTTCGATGATGACCTTTCGCGCCATGGCGATGAGTGCCACTTCGAGAACGACACGAACGTGAATGGCATCTTTTCTAACGTACGCTTTGAGGGTTTCGACCAACTCTACGCCGATGAGCACCAGCAAGAAGTAGCCGAAGATTCCCAGCAATCCCTGGACTGGGATCAGGAAGCGGGGAGGCTTCATGATCTCCTCGCCGATCATCACACCCAGGTGAGCCGTCGAGAGAACCATTACGACGACTAGCATTATGGCGAGCGCCATTACCGTCAGCTTTTGGACCTTCGTCAGTAGCGATTCCATCGTCAACAAGGGATCTCCGTTCGATAGACGGCCGTTATTGCTTCGAGCGCTGTTGAGCGGCTTAGAATGAGGCTTCGAGGCCGGCGATCGCGCCCTTCTGAACGAAGCGAAAGGCGAGGCGATTGTTGGTGCCGTTAATGCTCAGGGCCGATCCCAACTGATAGCCGCCGGTCGCGGCAATATGCTTTGCGAGGTTGACACCGATGAAGCCCGTTGAGGACACATAGTCCCCATATCCAAAGAAATACATGCCCAGGACATTCGCATTAACGAATACCCTCGGAGTGAAGTAGTAACGGACCTCTGGTCCCGCGACAGGGATCACACCAAAGAGCGAACTAGACGCCGACACTGCGTTGTAGTGGACGCCATTGCCCGTAACCTGGGCTGCCGCGTTGATGCTTGCCTTCGTGTCGAGCAGATTCATCTGCACTGCGACGCCAAGATGACCGCGCTTACGGCGGATAAAGTCGTACTGGTACCCAGGGGCGATGAGAATGGTGTCGAGCGAGCTATTGGCGGTCAACCCGGCATTGAAGGTCTTTCCCTCGAAGGTGAAAGTCCGATTGAGCACCGTCTGACGCGAGAAATAGAGCGGAGTGGCGGTAAGGTAGAGGTGGTTCTTCCTGGTGAACTTCCAGTCCGCCTTGCCAGCAAAGGTGGAGTAGCTGCCGAATCCCAGATCTTTATTAATATCGATGGTGCTGGCGTCGTTCGAGCCATGAAAGTTACCTGAAGGGGATACGTAATACCAGCCTGCGTCGATGCGCAGCTTGTAGGCGCCCAAATCTTCGGGTTCCTGAGCATGCAGATAGGACGCGGCTGAAAAGCTGGCAAACAAGATGATCCCGAATAGCAGGGTGCGTAACTTTCGGTGGGTCATGAACTCTCCATCTGGCATTGGTAAAGCGCCGTTTGCACTATGGCGCGAAGGCTTCTCTGGTTCGCGCGAGCGACTGCTGCACTTGCTTCAGCGTTGGATTTGAAACTCAAAACTGTAAAGCATTCTCAGAACCTAAGAAGCTCCCGAACTGTTCTTAGTACTAGTACCGCTGTTGCGGAAAGCTCGGGGTATCAGGGGATTCCTGATATCTCGTTCGAAGGTGATGTCTTAGCGTCCACTTGTCGTCTTCGTTACGCAACTAGAGAACTACTAGTCATCCTGTAAAAAAGTGCAAGTGACCGTTATTTGCTGTGTATTAGGGGAAGTTTGCGCAGGATTGACCCCCTCTATAGACAGGGCACTTCTTTGCTTGGCGAGCCTCCCCGGGATGGGCGAGTTGCTTGATCGCGTTCTAACTTTGCAAAGAGATCGGGCTGGCTCGCGGGCTTTCATGAGCGAAGTTTCGCGGGAATATGCAACTCGAGCCGGTAACACGATTGGCCGTCCGCAGGTGCGTCTTGCCTCGTCCGACAACCTCTAAGGAAGTAATTATTGCGTATGAACCGCGTAGGCAATACCCTCATCGTCAAGTCGTATCTGGCGGTGAAACCGTAGCCGTCCCGGGCGAAGCGGCCTCAGGCATCTTCTTAGATTTGCTCATGCGTAAAGAGGATCGTCATTGCGCATGAGCAATGACAATTATTTTCAGGGCATGCCATGATCGGCACCGTCGTTTATCTTCGTACGGTCTGTGATTAATCTACCGACCGCACTGAATATTGTCGCCACATCAAATCTGTACGACTTCAAGGGGCAAGACCCATATGATTCCCACAGAGGTTCAACCTACGGATGCCTGAAATGGAAATCCCTGACTACTACGAACTTCTGGAGATTAGCCCTCAGGCTACTCAGGACACAATTCATCGTGTCTACCGCTATATGGCGGCTCGGTATCATCCTGACAATTTGGGAACGGGGAATCTGGAAAAGTTCACCCAACTAACGTCGGCCTACAAGGTTCTCTCGGAACCTAATAGAAGATCTGAATACGATGCTCAGCGAGCGACGCGTCAACCTGCGATTCGAAATCCGATGTCGAGCACGGTTGATTTCATGGACCAGGGGGAGGGTGACCTGAACCGCCGACTCGCGGTACTTGCGATCCTCTATTACCGTCGACGTATATATCCCAATAGCCCGGAAGTGTCTCTCGCCGAAATCGAACAGCGAATGGGGTTCCCACGCGATTATCTTGACTTTACGACTTGGTATCTGGCGAAAAAGAGGTATATCACCCGGGCGGATAACTCGGATTTTACCCTGACGGTTGAAGGTGTGGACTTCATCGAAACGCAGCGTGCAACCATACCACTGTTGGACAATCTGCTTACAAACGGAAGTCACACCGATGATAACGAAGTACGCAGCCGTCTGCTTGCTTCTGAGCCGCCACCTCCGGATAGTCCAAGCGATTAGGAGTTTCCGGTCGTGGTTTTAGCAACTGAGATGATCTCGCAGCCGTAGAAACAGTTCTTGGGAGCCGGAAACCAGTCGAGCCAGCGCCGCACGTCTCGCTTTCCGAGGCATGGATAGCCGCTGGACCCAGAATTCGCCGTCCAAGTGGACCAGTAACGGGGTTATCGGAAACTACGCTGACCGGCTTCCTTACCCCGCAGAAGTGTGCGGAAAATGCTCAAATCCTGACTCATCGTCTTGATAGGCGATTTCAACCTATTTGCATGTTGGCGGGTGACACCATTGAGTCGAGAACCCTATAGACATTGGGGTTTCCATGACGACGTTTTGCAATGCGTTGCACAGAGATGTCCAGAGTGACAGTGCCAACAGCCACCAGCACTATTTTCTCTACATAGAGTACTTGTAAGTGATTGATTTTGGTAGCGTTACCGGGGCTCGAACCCGGACTCTTCGCCTTGAGAGGGCGACGTGTTAACCAGTTACACCATAACGCCAGAACAGGAGAAGGCTTCTCCGTTGCGATGTGTCTGATTATAGCAGCTTTGGGGCGTCCCTTGCTTCGCTTGGGACGCGGATTTTTGTCGGCTTAGAGGCCGAGTTTCTTGACTTCGTCGTTGTAGTACTTGCGGTAGAGGATGTCCCACTCCTGGCTGCCTTCGACGATGATCTTGCGCTGGGAGGCGATCTTCTGGCGGGCGGCGGCGTCGATGCGGGTCTCTTCGGTGAGGAGCTTTTCGAGGGCTTTGCGGGCCTCCTGACGGATGGTGTTGCGGTCTTCGAGGAAGTCCACTTCGTCGATCTCGGCGAGGGTGTCGGCTACGGTGTGGGCGAGCTTGTTGAGTTTGTCGGCGAGTGATTCTCACAGGACCGCCTTGTACTTGCGGGCCAGCTCCTGCTTCACCTTTTTGAACATCTCGGGGTAGCTGGCGCCGGTCTTGCGCATGTCGTCCTGGAAGGCCTCGAGGATGACGCGGACCTCGTCGTTGATGCGGTCTTCGAGGGCGAGCTCGTCGATCATGGCGGCGGTGACGCGCTCGTTGACGATGGCCGGTTTGTCGGTGTGGATCATCTTCTGCGCGGTGAGGTGTTTCACGGTCTGGCGCGCCAGGTATCCTACGTAATCTTTAGAAAAAATCATTGACTTTCCTTGAATATATCATGCTGAATCGGCTGGTTAAGGGCGGGCTGGCGGGTCAGGGTTTGCGGTGGGGGCAGTGGTCGGTATTGAGGCAGGTTTCGGGGAGGCGGAGGCGCTCGACGGGGCGGCCGTGGAGGATGTGCTCGGTGACGATCTCGTTTACGTCTTTGAGCGTGACGAAGCCGTACCAGACGGCCTCGGGTAGACGACGACGGTGGGGCCGTGCTCGCACTGGTCGAGGCAGCCGGACTCGTTGGCGCGGACGGTGTGCTTGAGGCCGGCGTCTTTGAGGGCGTCCTTGAAGGCGTCTTTGAGCTTTTTGCCGCCGTTGGGACGGCAGCTGGGGCGGGAGGCGGAGTCGTCGCGCTCGTTGGTGCAGATGAAGATGTGGTGGTCAAACTTGGCCATGCGACGGGGTCCTTTGGGAGTGCGGAAAGGTGACGTGCGGGGTGGGGCTTTCTGAGACAATAGATGCTTGATGCAACCTGACAATCTTATCTCGCTGAAAGACGACATGGTGGCGTTCATCGCCGGGCATGGGATGCGCCGGATGAACTGCTACGTTACCGAAGAAGTGCCGACGGTGATCTTCGAAGAGGAAAATGCCGACGGATGGAAGGACTTCGTGGAGCATGCGAAGGCGGCTGGGTGCGCCGTTCGTGACGATGAGCGAGGTGATTCTGGAGAAGACGGATATTGCGATTCTGCTGGAGCAGCTTCGGGACCAGCCGTTTCCGGATGACGAGGCCGGGGAGATTGAGGATGCGGAGTACCTGGTGAACCATGTGGGCAAGGTGGGGTATCTGCAGCTTGGATTTGCGCACCAGGGCGTGATGTTTCTGTTCGAGACGGCTACGGACTGGTATGACCGTTTCCAGATTTTGTTGGAGACTGTGACGGACCTGGGCGGCATTGTGGTCGACGACCGCGACCGCGACGAGTAGCGCGGATGGCCCTGGCGGTGGAGGAGCAGAGCAGGCAGCACGGGTGGGCGGTTGGGACGGCTGATGCGGCTGCGGTGGAGCGGCTGGCGGCTGAGGTGGGTTGTCCGGCGGTGATTGCCGGGTTGCTGGTGGCGCGGGGCATTACGGATGCTGCCGGGGCGCAGCGATTCTTTCATCCTTCGATCGATGACCTGCACGATCCGATGCTGATGCTGGGCATGGAGGCTGCGGTTGCGCGGGTGCAGCGGGCGGTGCGGGAGGGTGAGCCGATCCTGATCTACGGGGACTATGACGTGGATGGGACGACGGCGACGGTGCTGCTGAAGACGGCGATTGAGCGGACAGCGGCGAAGGACAGGCCGGCTAAGGTGACGTACCATGTGCCGCACCGGATTCGTGAAGGGTACGGGATGCAGACGGGGGTGCTGGGGCTGGCGGCGGAGTCGGGCGTGCGGCTGGTGATCAGCGTGGATACGGGGATTCGGGCGTTTGCGGCGGCGGCGGAGGCGAAGGCTCGGGGGATGGATCTGATTGTGACGGACCATCATCTGCCGGACGATATGCAGGGGGTTCCGGAGGCGGTGGCGGTGCTGAATCCGGCGCAGGCTGGGTGCGGGTATCCGTTCAAGTCGCTGTGCGGGGCGGGGGTGGCGTTCAAGCTGGCGCAGGCGATCTTGATGGCTGCAGCGGAGGATGACAAGCAGCGGGACAAGTTGCGGCGAGGGACACTTCCCTCTTTTCTGAAGCTGGTGGCGATTGCGACGATTGCGGATTCGGTGCCGCTGGAGGGGGAGAACCGGGTGATTGCGGCGCTGGGGCTGGCGGCGCTGCGGAATCCGGTGCAGCCGGGGCTGCGGGCTTTGATGGAGGTGGCGCAGTTGCCGCTGAATCGTCCGCCGAGCGCGACGGAGGTGGGGTTTCGGCTGGCTCCGAGGATCAATGCTGCGGGGCGGATGGATGTTGCGAGCGATGTGGTGGAGCTGTTTCTGACGCAGGACGCGGCGCGGGGCAAGGAACTGGCGGAGAAGCTGGATGCGCTGAATAACGACCGCAGAGCCACGGAGCTGAAGGCGCTGGAGGCGATTGAGGAGCGGCTGGCGGAGATGCTGGGTGAGGCGACGGAGCATGCGGCGCAGTGCATTGTGCTGGATGATCCGGAGTGGCATCGGGGGGTGCTGGGGATTCTGGCTTCGCGGGTGGTGGACCGGACGGGCCGGCCGGCGCTGGTGCTGACGCATGAGGATGGGCAGGCGCATGGGTCGGGGCGGTCGATTGCGGGATTTCATCTGCTGGATGCTTTGACGGCGGTGCATGAGGCGGTCGCAGATGATCTGCTGTTTACGCGGTTTGGCGGGCATGCTCATGCGGTGGGATTTTCGCTGCCGTCGAGCAAGGTGGGGTTGCTGCGGGAGCGGATGGAGCGGTATGGCGCGGCGCAGTTGACGGGGGAGATGCTGGAGCCGGAGCTGGAGTGTGATGCCGAGGTCGGACTGGATGGGCTGACGCCGGAGTTTTGTGACTGGATGACGCGGTGTGGGCCGTTTGGCATTGGGAATCGAGAGCCGGTGCTGGTGACGCGCGGAGTGACGCTGAGGGCTCCGGTGCGGCTGATCAAGAGCCGGCATGTGTGTTTGCAACTGCAGCAGGACGGAGCGACGGACTGGGTTAGTGCGCTGGGATGGAGCCGCGGAACCGGAATCGACTGGCCGGCTCGCTGCACCGAACTTGGGTTGCAGCAGGGATCGCGCATTGATGTGGCCTATCGGCTGAAGGTGAAGACCGATACGCAGTATGGTGGAGTAGAGCTGGAGTTGGTGGATGTGCGGCGCGGAGTGGCTGTGAGTGATGTACGAGGGACTGCGTGATTATTGTTCGGGTCCCCTTTTATGAGAAAGATTCTGCTTCGTTTTTAGGGCAATTGCGTCCTATATACTGGCGTTCGCACGGATGATAAATACCAATACAAGCCGCAGGAGTTCTGTTGTTACGATGTGGCGCCGTTGCAGGCGCGATTTTATTGATTTTTTTTGTGGTGCGGTCCTGCACGCAAGATGTGACGGAGATCCGAGCCACGTCCGCAACACGGCAGAATATGGAAAAGGTTGAGTCGACCAACGGCAAGGTGGAACCGATTGACGAGTACCAGGCACATGCAGACTTCGCGGGGACCGTGGAGAAGGTGTATGTGGATGTGGGGCAGAAGGTTAAGGCGGGCGATTTGCTGGTGAAGATGAAGGACACCGAGGTGGATTCGAAGGTGGCCGCAGCGAATTCGGCACTGATAAGCAGTGAGGCTGACGCGCAGGCGTTGAAACAGGGTGGGACGCAGGAGGAACGGCTGAACTTTGCCAGTGATCTGAGCAAAGCGCAGATGCAGCAGAGCCAGGCGGCGAGCAATCTTGCGGTATTGCAGAAGCTGCAGCAGAAGGGTGCGGCGTCGGCGGCAGAGGTGGCGGCTGCACAACAGCGGCTGGCGAGTGCGAACAGCAGCCTGCAGAGCATCCAGGAACGGAGCAGCCATCGATACAACGACGCGGACCGGGCGCGCAGCAAGGCACAGTTGGAGAATGCGCAGGCAGCGCTGTCGGCTGCGCAGGCGGGCTATGGAAATTTCATCAAGCGATCTCCGATAGCGGGGACGGTTTACTCGATTCCGGTGTCGGACTACGACTTTGTTCAGGCCGGAGAAGACCTGCTGGATGTGGCCAATCTGGATCGGATCCGTGTGCGGGCGTACTTCGATGAGCCGGAGATCGGAAATCTGGCTGCGGGACAGGCGGTGAAGATTGTCTGGGACGCCAAGCCGGGGCGGGTATGGCATGGTCATGTTGAGATTGCTCCGACGACGGTGATTACTTATGGGACGCGCAGCGTGGGAGAGTGCCTTATCACGGTGGACGATGCCAACGGCGACCTGCTGCCGAATACAAATGTAACGGTGACGGTGACGATATTGCAGCGCTTCAACGTGCTGAGCCTGCCGCGCGAGGCATTGCATACGGAGGGGGCGAGTTGATTTTGTGTACCGGGTGATCGACGGGAAACTGGTACGTACGCCGGTGCAGGTGGGCGTGGTGAATCTGACCCGGGTGGAGATTATCAGTGGGATTTCGGAGAAGGACACGGTGGCGCTGAACGCGATGAACAGCCGCGACCTCTCGAATGGCCTTGCGGTCAAGATTGTCGAATAGCCAATGGATTTTGCTGCCTGCCGGACACTACGCTTCGTGAGATTGCTTCCAGTACTGATGGTGGTGACGTTGCTGTTCTGCGGGCAGAGGCTGCATGCGCAGAATTCGCAGGCGCAATGCAGCTTTGCAGCAGGGCCGAGCAGACGATGCGATCGCTCTGCTGCATGCGAGGCTGGCGACACAGCCGGACGACGCGGAGGCACACCAGTTGCTATGCCGGGTCTACTATGCCGAGGAGAGGGCGGACGAGGCGATTGAAGAGTGCGAGCGGCGGTCGCGAATGCGCCGTCGAGCAGCGCCAACCAGATGTGGCTGGGCCGTGCTTATGGCATGAAGGCTTCGCGCGTACTGCTCACGGCGCTGCCACTGGCGAAGAAGGTACGGATCTCGTTTGAGAAGGCGGTGCAGTTGAATGGGTCTGACATCGAGGCGATGAGCGACCTGGGAGAGTTCTACGTGGGAGCGCCGGGCATTGTGGGCGGCGGATTGGATAAGGCCGCGGCTCTGGCCGACAGGATGCAACCGCTGTCCGCGGAGAAGGCGCACCGGTTGCGCGCGTTGATCGCACAGAAGACAGGGTGACAAAGGGACGGCGGAGAGAGAGTTCGAGGCCGCTGTTGCAGCAGGCAAGACGGCGGAGGCTTATGTCGATCTGGGCAGGTTTCATGCGGAACATGGCAGGCCGGAGCAGGCGGTGACGGCTTTGCAGGCGGCGTTGGGGGCACGACATAGGAACGATGCGTTTCTGGTGGATGTGTCGAGTCTGCTGACGTCGATGCACCGGTCTCCGGATGTTGCGGTGCGGGTTTTGCGGGAGTATCTTGCCTCGTCCTGCGAAGACCGACGAGGCACCGGCTTTCAAAGTGCATGTGCAACTGGGGCAGCGACTGGCCGAGCAGGGAGATACGGCGGGGGCGCATCGCGAGTATGCGGCGGCGGTGGCGATGGCGTCCGGCTATGCGCCGGCAAAGAAAGCGTTGCAGGGCCAGTGAGGCGAGGATGAAGGGGAGAGAACGCGATACCATAAAGTCTCTGCCAATCTCGCAGGAGTCTCAACCGAAATCTTATGATTCGTCTGCTTCGCCTATTGCCTGGATTGTTTTTGATCGCTGCCATGACAGTTCCGGCGGTGGCGCAACTGTCGTTTACGACGGTGATCGACCTGGCGCTGCGGAATAGTCCGCAGGTAAAGATGGCGGAGGCGGATGCGGCAAAGGCGTTGGCGACGTTTCAGCAAACGAGGGACGTGTATATTCCCGCGGTAGTCGGTGGATCGGCGCTGGGGGCTTCGTGGAGCGTTCCGTTGAGCGTGCCTACGGTGTTCAGTTTCACGGCGTCGTCGCTGGTGTTCAGCGACTCGCAGCACGACTATATTCGCAGTGCGCGGTCCGGGCTGACGGCTGCGAATCTTGCGCTGAAGAACGTCCGGGAGCAAGTGGCCGAGGACGCGGCCATTACGTACATCTCCTACGACCAGGCGCAGCAGTGCCAGGTGGCGATAGCGGAAGAGTATGGGGCTGCGAATAAACTGATCGCCATCGTTCAGGAACGGCTGGATGCGGGGCAGGACACGCGTATGGAGCTGCTGAAGTCGAAGCGGACCGCCGCACAGGTTCGACTGCAACAACTTCAGATGGACGATCAGGCTGCTACTTTGCGGGATCATCTGGCTCGGATCACAGGCATGTCCATGGATAACGTGAAGACTGTGCCGGAGAGCATTCCGCCGACCACGCAGTTCTCCACTGATGGCGTCCGCATCGAGCTATCCGGACACGCCCGGAGTGGAGGCTGCATTCGCGAGCGCTCATGCCAAACGCGAGCAGGCCTTTGGCGATGCGCGGTATTCGTGGAGGCCGCAGGTGGAGTTTGCCGCGCAGTACGCCTATATCAGTCCATTCAATAATGTTGAAACGTACTACGGGCCGAGAAACACCAATCAGCCATTCAATTACAACGCTGTAGGTATTGGTGTCCAGATCCAACTGCCTGTGTTCGACGCGGGGCGCAGCGGCCAAGGCTCGCGCATCGTCGGCCGACGCGGCGCATGCGGAGCATGAGGCGAATTATCTGCGGGATCAGCAGACTCGAGGGGCGACTAAAACTGCAGCATGCGGCGACAGAGCTAGTCGCGCAGGGCGACCTGGCGGCGATCGATCAACAGATCGCGCAGGAGGACCTGGATGTGACGAGGATCCAGTTGCAGATGGGAACTGCGGGGGGCGGGCACCCCGATGACTCCGAAGGACGAGCAGAACGCTCGCATCACGGAACGGCAGAGGTATCTGGACGTACTGGATGCAAAGGTGAAGCTGATGCAGACCCAGATTAATCTTCTGCGGCAGACGGGTGAGCTGGAACAATGGTTGAAGGCGGTTTCGGTTGGATATCTCTGCCCCGGTAGTTCAAACAAAACATTAGTGTTTGGCTTGAGATGTTGTTGCAGGAGATGGAACGGGTGAATACCTTTTGGTTACCCCCTTTCGATCCTTAGGGTGGTAAACTACTTGGTAGCGATGAAGCCCCTAAAGACACTGTTTCTAAACCCGCCCTCCTTTGAGAAATTTGACGGCGGCGCCAGTTCCCGCTGGCCCGCTACCCGCGAGATTGAGTCCTACTGGTATCCGGTCTGGCTGACGTATCCGGCCGGCATGCTGGAGGGATCGCGGCTGCTGGACGCTCCGCCACACCACATCAAATGGCAGGAAGTGGTCGAGATTTTGAAGGACTATGAGTTCCTGGTGCTGTTTACCAGCACGATGGGCTGGGACGGCGACCAGAAGATGGCCGAGGTGATCAAGCAGACCTATCCGTCGATCAAGATTGCGTTTGTGGGGCCGCCGGTGACGACCTCCCCGGACAAGGCGCTGAACGAGTGCCCTGCGATCGACTTTATCTGCCGGCGTGAGTTCGATTTTTCGGTGGTCGAGTTTGCCAATGGCAAGCCGCTGAATGAGATTCTCGGAGTGAGCTACAAGGACAAGCAGACGGGTGCGATTCTGCATAACCCGGACCGTCCGCAGGTAACGCCAGAGCAGTTGGACGAGATGCCGTGGGCGACGGAGATCTACCATCGCGACCTGGATGTGACGAAGTACAACGTGCCGTTCCTGCTGCATCCGTATGTGGCGCTGTACTCGACGCGCGGCTGTCCGGCGCAGTGCACGTTCTGCCTGTGGCCGCAGACGCTCTCCGGCCATGCATGGCGCAAGCGCTCGACCGATGACGTGGCTGCAGAGATGAAGCAGGCGAAGGAGCTCTTTCCACATGTGAAGGAGTTCTTCTTCGACGACGATACGTTCAACATCCAGAAGGGGCGCACGATTGAACTGTGCGAGAAGCTGAAGCCACTGGGACTGACGTGGTCGTGCACTTCGCGTGTCACGACGGACTACGACACGCTGAAGGCGATGAAAGAGGCCGGTTGCCGCTTGCTAATCGTCGGGTATGAGTCGGGCGATCCGCAGATTCTGAAGAACATCAAGAAAGGCGCCACGGTACAGCGCGCGCTGGACTTTACACGCGACTGCCACAAGCTGGGCCTGGTGATCCATGGCGACTTCATTTTGGGGTTGCCGGGTGAGACGCGGGAGTCGATCCGCAACACCATCGACTTTGCCAAGCAGTTGGACTGCGAGACGATTCAGGTATCGATTGCGCATGCATTCCCCGGGACGGAGTTCTTCGACTTTGCGAAGGAGAATGGCTTTATCACGAATGAGGCGATGTCGGACGACGGTGGACACCAGATGGCGCACATCGAGTACCCCGGCCTGCCGGTCGAGTATGTGATGGAGATGGTCCACAAGTTTTATGACGAGTATTATTTCCGGCCCAAGGCAGCGTTCCGCGTAGTGTGGCAGGCGATCGTGAACCGGGACGTTCCGCGGCTTTACGATGAGGCGAAGAGCTTCATGAAGCTTCGCTCGCAACGGAACAAGGCAGTTCGCGCGGTGAAGGAAGCGAACGCGGCAAAGGCGCAGGAATCCGTCAGCATGAACGCGTAAGTTCTGTTGGTTTGAAGCGGTCAGCATACTTTTGTGCTGACCGCTTTTTGTTTGACATCTAATCGTGGTGAACTCTTCTGCACGGCTGGTCGCTTCTATGAAACATACCCTCACCTTTCAGCGCTATATGGTTCTGCTGGCTGTGATGCTTACGGCTTCGGTGGGCGATACGCTGCTGTCGCATGGAATGGAGCAGGTGGGACCGGTATCGATCCATCATCTTGAGCTGTTGGTGGTGGCTTTGAAGAATCCGTGGGTGGTTAGCGGGATTCTGCTGCTGATTGGATTTTTTGCGAGCTACCTTACGGCGCTGAGCTGGGCGGACCTTACGTTTGTGCTGCCTTCGACGGCGTTCGGGTACATCGTTGTCGCGTTGCTGGCTCACTTCTGGCAGCATGAGCATATTTCAGTTTCGCGCTGGATGGGAATCATCCTGATTGTGTGCGGTGTGGGTTTTGTGGCAAATGGGCCTTCGCTGACGCCTGTAGATTCGGCGGGTGTGACCGAATGACGGTGGCGAGTACGTTTGAGACGTGGGCGACGATTGTGGGTGTGGCGGTAACGGCGATTGCGGGCGATGTACTGACTGCGGGAGCGATGCGGCGGATCGGCGATCTGGATGACATCCGGGCGAAGTCGGGGATGGCCGGCGCGATCAAGGCGGTCGTGGGGAGTGGGATGTTTCTCGCTGGCGTATGCTGCATGGCGCTAAGCTTCTTCACGCTGCTGTTTACGCTGAGCAAGGTAGATGTTTCGCTGGCCGCGCCTGCGAGCGCTTCTCTTACTTTTATTGGCAATGCGGCCGCGGCGAAGATTTTTCTGCACGAGAATGTCGACCGGCGACGATGGATGGCGGCGGCATTCGTGTGTGTGGGTGTCGTGCTGCTTAGCCGGTAATTCGAGACTTATACGAAGCCGAGATTGTTGGTTGCGAAGCTGCCGATGTTGGGGAAGATGGTGGGTAGCTGGGCTGGGCTGACACCGAACCATTGGGCGAGGGTGGAGGCGTACTGGACGCTTCCGGTGGAGGGGACCCAGCGGCCGTTTGAGCCGGAGTCGTCGGGACCTCCGAGGGCGAGTGTGGGGAAGGTGCCGTACATCTGGCCGCCTTTGACGGCGCCACCGATGACGATGTGATGCGAGCCCCAGGCGTGATCGGTGCCGGAGTTGGAGTTGGGCTGGAAGGTGCGGCTGAAGTCGGACATGGTGAAGGTAGTGACGTTGTTCTGGACGCCGAGCTCCTGTGTGGCCTGGTAGAAGGCGGCGAGGGCGGAGCTGATGGAGGCAAGCAGACCGTTTTGCAAGATTGAGCTGGCCGGAGTGTGTGTCGAAGTTGCCGATGCCGGCGAAGAATATCTGCCGGTTGACGCCGAGTGCGGCGCGGACCTGGATGATTTGCGCGATCTGCTGAAGCTGCGCGGCGAGGCCATTGCCGGTGGGAAAGACGGTCTTCAGCGGAGTGATGGACTGGACTGCGTCGGAGAGGGTCTTGGCGTAGGCGTAGGCGTTGGTGGTGATGGAGTTGTCGGCCTGCACGAGGGTGAGGCCGGAGCTGAAGCCGAGCAGGGCTTGTGCGGTGGCTTGCTGGGCGTTGCACTCGGTGGTGCCCTCGGAGCATTGGCCGGGGCCGAGGTTGCCGGGGCTGACGGAGACGGGCGTGCTGGTGGCTCCGTTGCAGAAGAGGGTGTCGCCGGCGACGGAGGTGATCATGGGGATGGAGGCGGTCGGGTTGTAGCTGCTGTTGATGGTGTCGGCGATGCGGCCGGCCCAGCCGGTCTGGGTGCTGCCGCTCTGGGCGGCGTTCTGCCATTCGAGTTGCTGATCGGGGTGGGAGAAGAGGTTGGTGGGGACAGGCTGGCCGGCTAGGTACTGGCGTACGGTTGGTGGGCTCGACGAGCGTGCCGACGTTGGTGACGATGGCGGCGGCGTTGGTGTTGAAGAGAGCCTGGATGTCGGGAAGGTTGGGGTTCAGGGCGAAGTTGGGGGCGGAGCTGAGCTGGAGGAGCTGGTTCTGCGGAATGGCTAACGGGCCGCGGATGGTGGAGTAGTTGTTGTAGCCCGCGGTGTCGAACTGGATGAGGGTGTTGTTGGCATCGTTGCCGCCAAAGAGGAAGACGCAGACGAGCGCCTTGTAGCCGGTGGTGGACTGTGAGAGGGCGTTGAGCGCGCCGAAGGGACGAAGTCCGACGGCGTTGCCAGCGGCGGCGAGCGATGCGTACTTGATAAAGCTGCGACGGTTCACGCTCATGGAGTTGCTCCTTCATTCACGACTGCAATTTCTGCACGACTTGCTTAGTGTTCGATCTTGTACTGCGACGCGGTGATGACGAGGTAGGTGGCTACGCGTACGCGCTGTGAAATGTTGGTGAGGGTCTGGACGTGATTGACGATGGCGGTACGCATCTGGGTGGGCATCTGGCCGTGCATGAAGATGGTGCCGAGGGCGTCGACGAGATTTCCGCTATCGGTTGCGGCGTTGCCGGTCTTCGATGCCATGATGCCGAGTGCGCTGGTGGCGCTGAGATCGCCGGTGAAGCCGGTGATCCGGTTGTAGACGATGTTGTCGGCGAGGGTGAGACGGAGGATGGTACTGGCGGTGTTTTCTTGGCCGAACTCGGGGGCGTTGAAGGTGGTTCCGGGGATGATGTAGTTGGGCGGGAAGAAGTTGAAGACGCTGCCGGAGGTGTAGGGTTTTTCACCGAGGGCGGTGGTGTAGTTGCCGAGTGTGCTGTAGTCGCCGACGGTGGAGTTGTTGGTGAAGCTGAGTCCGCGCAGGACGTTGGTCATGTAGAGCATGGCTTCGCGGAGGTGGCCGCCGTCGAAGTTGGGCTGGTGTCTCCGGCGCGGGCATCTACGTCTTCGAGGATGGCGCGCGACGACGGCCTGCATGTCACCGCGGACGCCGTTGCCGTTGTTGGCGAAGACGGCGGCGACGCGGGCGACGTAGGCCGGGCTGGGATTGCTGGCGACCAGGTGCTGGATGAGCTGACGGCAGACGAAGGGACCGACATTGGGGTGGGCGAAGATGTTGGCAATTGCTCCGGCGAGGTCCTGCTCTGCAGACTGGCCGGCTGGCAGGACGGTGCCGTTGAGTAGGGTCTTCGAGGACATGTCATGAGCGCTCTCGACTGCGGCCATGGGGAAATCGTAGCTAGCTGTGTTGTTGGGAAATTTGGACGGTGAACCTCCTGTCGAGGTGGCGTTGGTCCAGCCGGTATAGGCGCGGGCGAAGGCCTGTACCTGGGCTTCGGTATAGACGGGGATGGGGTTGCCGCTCGAGTCGAGTTGGAGGCTGCCGTCGGGGTTGAGGAGGTCGATGCCGGTAGTGAAGAGCTGCATGAATTCGCGGGCGTAGTTCTCGTTGGCGATCTGGACGACACCATTCACCGTGCCGGGTTTGTTGCTGTTGAGCATGTCGAGGTAGCCGCCCATGGCCGGGGAGAGGGTGACGTCCTTCATGATGGTGGCGAAGTTGGCGAAAGCGTCTTTCGCAAGGATGTTCTGGTAAGGCGTGACGGCACGGGGATTGATGGTGTTGGTGGAGACGACGAACATCTCGCTGAGGGCAAAGGCTACGCGCTGGCGGAGCTGATCGGGGCCGGTAAGGACGGTCTGCCACCACTCGGATTGCTCGCAGGGCAGGGTGCTGTTGGTGCAGTTGGCTGGAGGCGGGGTGGCGATGTCAGGCAACAAGGTTGCGGGGACGGCGAACTGTTCTGTGATGTAGGCGTCGATGCCGACCTGCTGGACGTGTTGGATGTCGGTGAGGGTGGGGCCGAAGGTGGCCTGGTCGAGGAGGCGCGCGGCGGCAGGGAGGGTAGCCGCGTAATTGCTAAGCGCGGCATTGACGGTTGGGGAGCCGGTGGTCCCGGAGTTCGGGTTGAGGACGTCGATAGCGAGAGAGGTGGCTCCAGCGGGAGCGGTGGTGGTGGCCTGGAGCTCGGTCGATGAGACGAAGGTGGTGGTGATGGAGGTGCCACCGACCTGGATCTGGGCTCCGTTGATGAAGCTGGAGCCGATGACGTCGAGGGCGTAGGTGGTGGTGATGCCGCTCTGGGTGGCGGTCGCGGTGGTGACGGTGGCGATGGGATTGAGAATTGTTTCGGTGAGAGTGCCGGGAGTGGCTGTTGCGGCGCTGACTGCTGTGATGGTGACGGTATTGGTTGAGGGGAGGGTGGCTGGCGGGGTGTAGAGGCCGGCGGGGAGATAGTGCCAGTGGCGGCCGCTCCGCCGGTGACGTTATTTACCTGCCAGGTGACGGCGGTGTTCGAGGTGTTGGTGACCGTGGCAATGAGTTGAACCGGGGTGCCGATATGGGCCTGGCTGGCGCCACTGATCATAACCGCAGGAGTGCCGCCGGTACCGGTGCCGCTGGAGCTGCCGCTACATCCTGCGAGAGTCACTAGAGATGCTGCGATGATAAGGGCCGGTGTCGTTCGGGACCGGGAACGAGATCGCTGCATGGTGCGGGTGAGCATAGTGGCCTCCGCCGACTGAACGGACTCTGGCCGCGATCGCAGCATGAACCTGCGATGAATGCGAGCTAGTCACACACTCAAACTCAGGGCGCAAATTTTAGTTGCGAAGGTTAAGACTTTTTATTTGGGCTTACGTCGTGGGTTGTCAGACTGACTGAGCCAACGCATGAGGCCGGTGGCTGGGGTTTCGGGGGAGAGGAAGCGGGTGAGGTCGCCGGTGACTGCTCCTGCGGCGAGACGGCCGCTGCGGACGGCGCCCTCCATGGTGGAGGGCCATTCGGTGGCGGTCCAGTCGCCGGCGAGGTAGAGGCCGGGCCAATTGGGGTTTGCGCTGGGGGCGGAAGCGGTCGAGGCCGGGAGTGACGGAGAAGGTGGCGCGGGCTTCCTTGAGGACGCCGGTTTTGAGGAGCGTGGCTTGCTTGATGCGCGGGGAAGAAGATTTCGGCCTCGCGCAGGGCGGAGGCGAGGATCTCTTCCCTGCTCATCTCGAGCTCGGGCCAGGAGGCACTGATAACGAGTTCGAGGTAGCTGCCTCGTTCGGCGGGCCAGCGGCGGATGCGGGACTTGGCGAACATCCACTGGATGCGGGTGTCGAGCAGGACGGCGTGGTCGAGGTCGGTGACTTCGCGGTCGTACCAGAGGTGGATGGTGGTGATGGGCGCGGGGACGAACTTGTCGAAGGCGTGGCTAGTCGGGCGCATCGGATGTGCTGGAGAGCGGTTGAGCAGGTCCTGGGTCTGGCGGAAGTCGGTGGCGAGGATGACGGTCGGCGGTTCGTAGACGGTGTCGCCGGATCTGGAGCTGCCAGCGCTTGTCTGGAGTCGGGTGCGATGGCTGTCGACGCCGGATTGAAGCTGGATCGACGTCCGTGGCGGCGGGCGTAGTTCGGCGACGGGGGCGAAGAACTCGCTGAGCGGGGCGGCGGGGATGCCGAGGCGTCCGGCTTCGGGGGAGCGCAGGAAGGACTCGTGGAAGACCTTGCCGGCGTACTTGATAGAGCAGTTGGTCGAAGCCGTCGTTGAGCGCGCCGACGACGATGGGCTCCCAGAAGTGGCGGATGGCGCGTTCGGTCTGGCCGGTGCGCTGGAGCCAGTTGGCGAAGCTTTCGGAGTCGTCGGCGGGGTAGCCGCGTAGGAAGTGCATGAGGCCGGTGGCGATGGCGGCTTTGTCGCGCAGGTTGAGCATGGGGGCGCGGAGGAAGCTGAGGGACTTGTGGCAGGGCGCGGGTAGGTGCGGCCGGTGATTGGGATGGTGCTGCGACGGCCGCTGGGCTCGAGGAATGTGAGATCGTCGTACCAGCGGAATGGTGTCGGCGATGCCGGCCTGATGTGCAGAGGTCGATGAGGTTGGTGCAGCAGCCGAGGACTGACGTGCTGGGAGTCGATGGTCTCTTCGAGGGCGGGGTGGTCGTAGGAGTAGGCGCGGCCTCCGATGTAGGGGCGGCGTTCGAGCAGGGTGACCTTTGGCGCCTGCGGCGGAGAGGGCGACAGCGGCGGAGAGTCCGGCTACGCCTGCGCCTACGACGATGACGTCGCTGTGGATGGCGGTCACCGGGATGCTCAGTTCCTGCTTGCCCGGTTACGCAGCCATGGCTGCGCCGCGGGCCAGGATTGAGAGCTTTCGGAGGTGGTGGAGACGCTGACGCGATGGGTGAAGACGTCGTAGTCTTGCGCTTGACCTATGCGGAGCAGGCGTCGTGGTAGATGGTGACGAGAACCCAGAGTGCGGCGCGGCTGTCGCGGTCGATGCAGGGGAAGAAGTCGATTGGCGGCGGCGTAGTAGTTCTCGGCCGGATGCAGCTAGGGTGCGCGAGCATGGCGCGCTCGATTTGGCTGGAGCGGGCACCGCGTTGCGAGGGCGTGAAGCTGGTCGAGCTGGACTGCCGAACTCATGCAAGCAGATCGAGGGGGAGATAGATGCGGTTACGTTCTGCGTCCTCTTTGACGTCGCGGAGGATGTTGGTGAGTTGGAAGGCTATGCCGGTCTCTTCGGCGAGCTTTTCGGCGCGGGGGTCGGTGTAGCCGAAGATGCGGATGCAGACGAGGCCGACGACCGAGGCTACGAGGTAGCAGTAGCGGTAGAGGTCGTTCGAAGGTGGCGAAGGTCTGGATTGGCTTCGCTGCGGAACTCGTGGGGTTCGAGGTCCATGGTGGTGCCCTGGACTAGCTCTTCGAGGAGTGCGTCTGGGATGCTAGAAGCGTTGCTGGGTGTCGCGGAGGGCGATGAAGACGGGGTCGTCGGTGGCGCCTCCGGTTGTGGAGCGGCGCGCCAGGCGTCGAGCCAGGAGGACATGACGGTGCGGCGGGCTTCGATGGGCATGGATTCGTCGTCGGCGATGTCGTCGGCGCGGCGCATGAAGGCGTAGACGGCGCACATGGCGTCGCTCTTGTGCTGCGGAAGAACGCGGAAGGCACAGTAAAAGTTCTTGGCCTCGCGTCTGGCGATGGCGACGGCACTCGCATGATAGGCTTCGGGAGATGGTCACGTTGCTTCTCCGCGTGAACCCCAGCTTTGCTCGAAGAGTGCGCCTGGCGAGGAGCGCATGAGCTTCTTTGCTTTGGTGACTACGGGGCGGCCACGCAGGACGTCGTAGTCCTGCGGCGGCGATGCCGTCGAGAATGGCTTCGCCGCCTTTGCGGAAGAGGTCGAGGGTCACGGCCAGTTCCCTATCGACGTGAGCGCTGATGGTGCCGCCCTCGCGGAGCATGGTGCGGGTGCGGGCGACGAGGTCCTGCATCATGGCGCGGAACTCGGGGGTGAAGACGCGGCCTGCGATCTGGCCCTCGTCGACGTTGAAGTGGCGCATGTATTCGGCGGGGAGGTAGCGGCGGCCACGGCTCGGCGTCTTCGACGACGTCCTGCCAGAAGTTGGCGAGTTGGAGGGCGGTGCAGACCTTGTCGGAGAGGAGTGCGAGATTTCTCTTCGCGGTAGCCGCAGACCAAGAGGACGAGGCGGCCGACGGGATTGGCGGAGTAGTGGGAGTATTCGAGGAGCTCGTCCCAGGTGTCGTAGGTCGGTCTTGACCTGGTCCATGCGAAAGGCGTGGAGGAGATCGGCGAAGAGCTGGCGGGGCAGATCGCAGGCGACGATGGTCTCGTGGAGGGCGACGAAGACGGGATGGAGGGAGCGTTCGGGTGCGTCGTAGCACTCGTCGAGCATGTTGCCCCAGGTATCGAGGAGACGAAGGGCGGTGGCGGGGTCGGCGACCTCGTCGCCGAGATCGTCGGAGACGCGGCAGTAGGCGTAGATGCTCTCGAAGTGGGGGCGGACTGCGCCTGGGGAGGAAGAAGGTGGCTACGTGGAAGTTTTCGTAGTGGGAGGTGGTGAGTTGACGGCACCAGGCTGCGGGCTTCGGCGAGGGTGGGGCGGTCTTCGGGCGTGAGGTATTCGGGGTGGCGGCGCCGTGGAGGCTGTTGGCTTGCCACGGACGTGCGATTTCGATGTTGTGAGAGATGTCGCTCACCGGAGGTCCTCTCCGGGAAGGCTGTGCTGGGGAAGACGGCGGTCTTGATGTCGGCGCGGTGTCGGCGCTGCGGGTCATCATGCGGCGAAGAGGGCAGGGACGTCTGCGAGGGTGGCGCGGCCGGTGATGTATTCGCAGCACTTGAATCGTGCCGCTGGTGATGAGGTCGAAGGCCGTGCGACAGGTGGCGGGGGTGTGGTGGAAGCTGGCCTTGAGGGTGATGTCGCCATAGTGGAGGCGGTTGGTGTCGAGCGGCGACGGTGTGCCGCTGGGCGGGCCGCCGAAGAAGTTGACTACGCCGCCTTTGCGGACCATAGCGACGGCCCACTCCCAGGTGGCGGGGGTGGCGACGGCTTCGATGACGATGTCGGCTCCGCGGGAGTCGGGGGTGAGGGCTGCGGACGGCGGCGACGGGATCGACTTACTCGCCGATCTGTACGACTACGGATTTTGCGCCGAAGAGTTTGGCGGCGGCGATCTGGTCGTCGCGCTTGACGACGGCGATGACGTGGACGCCGGAGAGCTCGAGCAGACATGCATGAACATCAGGCCGATGGGGCCGGCGCCGATGACGACCATGGTGTCGCCGGCCTGGGCGCCGCTCTCTTCGAGTCCGCGGACGACGCAGGCGAGAGGTTCGGTGAGGGCGGCGTGTTCGAGCGGGATGTGCGGCGGGAACCAGCAGGGTGTTCTTTTCGACGATGCGGGCGGGGATGCGGATGTACTCGGCGTAAGCGCCGTTGTTGAAGAGGAGGTCTTCGCAGAGATTCTGCTGGCCGTGGCGGCAGAAGAAGCAGACGTCGCAGGGAGCGGAGTTGAGGGCGACGATGCGGTCGCCGCTTGTGAATGGCGTTACTCCGGGCCGACTTCGACGACGGTGCCGGCGAGCTTCGTGGCCGAAGGGGATGGGCGGCTGCAGCATCATGGCGTGGTAGCCGCGGCGATAGACCTTGAGATCGGTGCCGCAGGTGAGGGCTGCGCCGACCCGGACCACCAGTTCGCCGTGCGCAGGCCTGCGGGACAGGGATCTGCTCCAAGCGCAGGTCTTCCTTGCCGTAGCAGCACCGCCGCCAACATATTTCGCGAGTTTCATCATCTCTTCTATCTTCTCATTCCTGACGGGGGACAGCGCATCTGAGATCCGCGAGGGTACTGATGCCAGATAGGCTGGGAGGTCAACTAAGATGCTACGGTCGAGTCGGCTGGTTCCTGGCATCTGATACTCTGAGCCTAGAGATAGACTATGCCCTTTGCCGTCCCCAGATGTATTTCTCTAAACAGAAGATCGCCGCCGTGCAGGACTACTCGCATCCTGTCGTGGCGCGGCAATTACGAACATCTTTTCGCGGCCTCGCTACTGTGGCCGATATTTTCACGCAGATGGACTCGATTGGCGTCGGATCCATGCCGATCATCGTCCTGACGGGATTCTTTACGGGTGCGTGCTGGCGTTGCAGTCAGCGACGTCGCTGAAGGAGTTTGGCGCGGTCGAGCATGACGGGAAACCTGGTTGCGCTGTCGATGGTGAAGGAGTTGGGACCGGTGCTGACCGGGCTGATGGTCTCGGGGCGGAATGCTTCGGGAATGGCGTCCGAGATCGGCTCGATGAAGGTGACCGAGCAGATCGACGCGATGCGGGCGCTGGGGACGGATCCGATACGCAAACTGGTTACTGCCGCGGCTGTATGCGACCGTCTTCATGCTGTTCTTCCTGACGATTCTGGCCGATGCGTGGGCATTGCAGGTGGCGCGCTGGTCAGCTGTGACACATGCTGGGTCTGAATGCCAGTTCGACTACTTCCATAGCTCGTACCGGGCGCTGGCTGTATGGGGATGTTGTGCAGGGGCTGACCAAGCCACTGTTTTCGGCGTTCATTATCGCGACGGTCGGCTGCTACTTCGGCATGAATACGACAGGGTGGCACGCAGGGCGTGGGCGCTCCACGACGCAGGCCGTGGTTGTCTCTTCGGTGTTCATCATCATTGTCGACTTCCTGGTGAGCCGTGCTGATGATCGGCATTTTCGGACGATGAGCCAACCTATGGCCCGAAGCTGCTCAGCACGGTGCCGAGACGATCGATCTGGATGATCAGACGCCGGTGGTGGGTCTGCAAGGATGTCTCGATCAAGTTTGACCTGAAGCCGGTGCTGCAGAATATTTCATTTTCGGTGAATCCCGGAGAGACGCGCATCATTCTTGGGCCGGCGGGTTGCGGGAAGTCGGTTTTGATGAAGCTGGCGAATGGCTTGCTGAGGCCGGATTCAGGCATCGATTCAAGCATCTTTGGCGAAGAGATTATGACGATGTCGCGAAGATCAGATCTCTTCAAGTTGCGGGCGCGGATCGGCATGGTGTTTCAGGAGTCGGCGCTGTTCGATTCGTTGTCTGTGGAAGATAACGTCGCGTACCGGCTGCACGAAGAGCGTGTGCCGGAGGATGAAGCGCATGCGAGTGTGGAAGAAGCGTTGAAGTTCGTCGAGTTGGAGACACGCGATCGCCAAGTTTCCGTCAGAGCTTTCGGGCGGTATGCGGCGGCGGGTCTCGATTGCGCGGGCGATTATTAGCAAGCCTGACCTGATTCTGTACGACTCGCCTACGGGTGGGCTGGACCCGATTACTTCGACGACGATCGTCGACCTGATTATCAAGCAGCGAGACGTGTCCCATACTACTTCCCTGCTGATTACGCATCGGCTGCAGGATGCGTTTCGACTGGCTATGAATCACTTCAATCGGGAGACGGGCGAGATCGAGCGAATCCCGAATGACGGTATCAATGACAGCACGAAGTTTCTGGTGATGAATGAAGGCCATGTCGTGTTTGACGGCACGACGTTGGAACTGGTTCACTCGACCGATCCGTGGCTGAAGGATTATCTCGGTTAGCGGGTTTCTTCGACCTTTGCGGTGGCAAAGAACCAGGCGAGGCCCCAAATCATCAGTAGCAGGCCGCAGCCCATTGGCAGTGTGAGCTGCGGACGGAGCAGTACGAGTCCCTGCAGGATGGTAAGGAGTGGAATCAGAAGATACCGGGTCGACAGCAGAAGCGGAGCGAGGTTGCGAAAAAGCACGATCAGCAGGACATTGACAGCAAGATACAGTGCGTTTGAGGGCGAGAGGAGCGCAGACGGATGAAGGTTATCCCGCGAGAGATGACCTGTGATGGCTGCCGCGGCTAGAAGGAAACAGCCATTAGTAAACAGGATGATTGAGAGCGCCTGCGGGATGGTGGCTTTCTGCAGTGGGTCGTAGATGCGCACACTGGCAATGGCCACGACGATGAGGCAGCCGCAGGTGAGGGGCAGTAGATATATCCCGCGCGTGGAATGCGGAAGATCGGTTGGAATCAGGAAGAGAAGGCCGGTTATGGCGATCAGAGCTGGGGCAAAGAATCGCCGGACGTCACCGGCTTGATCGGAGTTGGAGTCCTGCTGGGCTAATACCAAGATCACTGAGACAGGAAGTAAGGAGAAGATTGCGGAGACAGTGAAGGGGGAGATGCTCCCGGCCACTAACTCCGCCAGAATCGCCGGTAGACCGAGCAGGGCTATTCCTAAGACGCTCAGCCAGAGCCACTGGTGCCAGTGATCCACTAGCCAGCGCGGGCGGGATCGGAGGGCCAGCAGAATGAGGGCTGTGATTAGGTACAGGAGGGCGTGCTGCTCGAGCGCAGTGTCGGGCTCCGTGGGAGCGGGTATGAGCCATGCTCCTGAGGAGAGGATACAGAACGCTATGAAGGTCAGCCACGCGGTTCGTTTCATGACAGTCGGTCTATTGGTCTATCGGTCTGGCTATCTTTCGAAGTGCAGTTCTGTGGCAAATAAGAAGGGACCGCGCGGTGGCGGTCCCTTCGTGGTTGCAATGCTAAACGGCTTTATTGATTGCCTCCGCCCTGAGGCGCTCCGCCACCTGAGCCGGGCCTGCGTCCCCCACGACGGCGGCGACCGCCACCGGGACGGCGCTGTCCGCCGGGGCCATTGCCGCCTACAGCGCTACCGGCAGGCACTCTCTGAGGTGGCGCGGAACCGTCTGCGCGGTTGAAGTTTGGCTCATCTGCTCCCTCTTCGCCCTCGTCGTCTGAGTCGTCGCCGTCTTCGGGGTCGAGGTCATCGCTGGCCTCTGCCTGAGGGCGGGGTGCGGCTGGCACAGCGGCAGACGCGTCCAGTCCGACCTGACCAACTTCCGGCAAGCCGAGCTTCGCACGCTGTTCGCGCAGAACTGCCTTGCGGGAGAGCTTGATGCGGTTGCCTTCGATGGAGAGGACCTTGACGAGGATCTGATCGCCTTCGCGGAGCTCATCCTTGACCTCTTTGACGCGGTGTTCCGCGATCTCGGAGACGTGGAGGAGACCGTCGGTGCCGGGGAAGATCTCGACGAAGGCTCCGAACTCAGCCAGACGGACGACCTTGCCGAGGTAGATCTTTCCGATCTCGGGGACAGCGGTGATATCGCTGATCATCTGAATGGCGCGGGCGAGACCGTCGGCGTCGCTGGAGGCCACGTTGACGCGGCCGGAGTCGTCCACATCGATCTTTACGCCGGTGGCGTCGACGATGCCGCGGATGACCTTGCCGCCCGGTCCGATGAGGTCGCGGATCTTGTCGGTGGGAATCTGGATGGTGTGGATGCGAGGAGCGAACTGCGACTTCTCTTCACGGGCAGTGGCGATGGTGGCGTCCATGATGTCGAGCAGATGGAGACGGCCGTGACGCGCCTGCTCCAAGGCCTCGCGCATGATCTGGGGGGTGATTCCCATGATCTTGATGTCCATCTGGAGGGCGGTGATGCCCTTGCGGGTTCCGGCTACCTTGAAGTCCATGTCGCCGTAGTGATCTTCGGCTCCGGCGATGTCGGAGAGGACGGCGTAGTTGTCGCCTTCCTTGACGAGGCCCATGGCCACGCCGGCGACCGAGCCCTTGATGGCGATGCCGGCCTGCATGAGCGCGAGCGATGCTCCGCAGACGGTGGCCATGGAGGAGGAACCGTTCGATTCGAGGATGTCCGATACGACGCGCAGCGTGTATGGCGATTCGTCTTCGCCGGGGAGGACTGCCTCGATGGCGCGCGATGCGAGTGCGCCGTGGCCGATCTCGCGACGGCCTACGCCGCTCATGCGACCGACTTCGCCGACAGAAAACGGCGGGAAGTTGTAGTGGAGCATGAAGCGCCGCTTCTGCTCGCCTTCGTAGGTCTCCATGCGCTGTGCGTCGTCGGTGATGCCGAGAGTTGCAGTAACGAGGGCCTGGGTTTCGCCGCGGGTGAAGAGGGCGGAGCCGTGAACGCGGGGGAGAACGCCGACTTCAACCGTGACTTCACGGATCTGGTCGAAAGCGCGGTGATCAGGACGGATACGAGCTTTGAGAACCTGATCGCGGAAGATCTTTTCGCGAAGCAGCTCGTAGTACTTGCTGAGCTTCTTCGCTGCCGCGGCATCGCCTTCGGGAAGATCCTTCTTGAGTTCGTCCTTGATGTCCTTGACCAGGGCGTAGCTCTCGAACTTGGGGTGCTTCTGGGTGTCGAGGGCATCCTTGCAAGCGGTCGCCAACCTTCGCGGTCAGAGCTCATCGAGGTACTGCTGGTCGATTTCGACCGGCAGCCGCGACGCGCTTGGTCTTGCCGGCGCGGCGACACGAGGTCTTCGATTGCGGCGCAGATCTTCTTTATCTCGCTCATGGGCGAATTCGATGGCTCCGACGACATCTTCCTCGGAGCACTCCCTTGCTCCGGACTCCACCATGACGATGCCGTCTTTGGTGCCGACGACCATGATGTTCAAGGTGCTCTTGGCGCGCTCCGCGTAGGTGGGGTTTACGACGAACTGACCGTCGATGATGCCGATGCGAACTGCGCCAACCGGGCCGTGGAAGGGGATGTCGGAGAGGGCAAGGGCGCAGCTTGCGCCGTTGATGCCCAGGACGTCGGGATCGTTTTCCTTGTCGGCCGAGTAGACGAAGGCGACGACCTGGGTCTCGTTCCGGAAGGTTTCGGGGAACAGCGGACGGATAGGCCGGTCGATCTGACGGCTGGTGAGAATCTCCTTCTCGCTGGGACGGCCTTCACGCTTGATGAAGCCGCCGGGGATGCGTCCGCCGGCATAGGTGAACTCACGGTACTCGACGGTGAGGGGGAAGAAGTCGATGCCTTCTTTGGGGTCGGGCGAGGCGACTGCCGTCGCAAGGATTACGTTATCGCCGCTGGAGGTAAGCGCCGCACCGGAGGCCTGCTTGGCCATGCGTCCGGTCTCAAATTTAATTTGCTTGCCGCCGGCAAGCTCCACTGTCACATCTTGTTTCATCTGTGCCTCTTCTCTTGTCTTCATTCAATAAAATCGGGTCTGTTCCGCAGCGTCTGCGTCTGGAGCGCGAAAAAGGTGCAGCTATGCCAGGCTGACCCTTACCAGGCCGCCGGCAGAGCTGCACCGGGGTAGATGTTTCGTGTGGAGAGCACATCGCCTATCGCAGGCAACGTGTCGAGGGCAAAGTCTTGATTGACTTTGCACGAAGTTTGCAGCCGGTTGAGACCTGGCCGTGCGTGCTTCATAGTTTGAATGGTTTCTCCGAAGATCGTGCGATTACTTGCGGATCCCAAGCTTGCCAATGACCTCGCGATAGCGGTCGGCATCGCACTTTTTCAAGTAGTCAAGAAGGCGCCTGCGCTTGCTCACAAGCATGAGGAGGCCCCGGCGAGATCCATGGTCCTTCTTGTGCGTCTTGAAGTGCTCGGTCAACTCTCCGATGCGCTCGCTCAAGATCGCAATCTGAACCTCTGGACTCCCGGTGTCTGAGTCGTGGGTACGAAACTTTTCAATAATGTCTGTCTTTTTAGCGGATGCCAACACAGCTGTTCCTGCTCCTAATTCTTCTAGTCCACTCTCTTAGTGTCTGCCTATTAGGATAGCACCGCTTGTACGAGGCGGCAACGACGGTACCGGACCGAATTCGCCGCCGCCGACATGTATCAGGCGAGATTAGCTTTGAGGAAGGCGAGGGACCGTTCCCGGGCCAAAGCCGCTGCTGGAGCGTTATAGGGGGGGCGCATGTGGTTGGCAAAGGCGTGCTCGACTCCATCATAGAGAAATATCTCAACTTCAGGATGATGGGCGGAGCGAACAGCTTCAACCTGATCGGGGCCAATGTGGGTGTCTGCAGCGCCGAGGTGGATCAGGACGGGGCAGACGGGCTCTTCGGCGGCGACCTTGCCGATACCGCCGGGATAGTAGCAAACGGAGCAGTCAGGTTTCATCTTGAACTTTTCGCCGCGAGTTGCAGAAAGCCAGGAGACGAGGCCGCCATAGCAGAAGCCGAGCACTCCCGTTGGTTTGCCGGACTGTTTTGCATAGTGGAAGGCAGCGGCGATGTCGAGCAGAGTGACATTGGGATCGAGCTGGGGATAAAGGGAGAAGGCCTTCTTCATGTCGGCTTCACCGTAACCGAGTTCGAGGTTGGGCTCGAAGCGATCGAAGATGGCGGGAGCTATGGCGAGGAAGCCGTCGGCAGCGTAACTGTCGGCGACGTCGCGAATTGACTGATTGACCCCAAATATTTCCTGCACAATGACCACGGCGCCGATCGGCTCGCCTTTGGGTTCAGCAACGTATCCGCTCAGTTTATGTCCATCGCTCGCTTCCAATTTAACCCAGTTACCCATTTGCTTAAGTTCTCCCTGCTTTGTGTTTTTTTTGAATTGCGAATCGTTAGATGGTCATATCGATTGGTTAGATGCGTCCGGAATTAGCGCTTCTGCTGCTCAGACGCAAATTCGCGAATTTCGCCGGTCCACCACAAGAACCTGAGAAACTGTTTTTTTTCGGTGAGGATCAGGGTCAGGAAGTCCTTTGCCTGAATGGTATCCGCACGCTTACCTGTGTAAGTTTCGAGTCGCCAGCGAAGATAGGGGCTGCGCCACGGGGTCAGTCTATGACCGCGGGTCGCATTCCATAAGAATCGAATTGCTCCAGACATGCCAAGCCTCACCTCCAAGTATATGTGTGGAGTCGGCAGGTTGCATGAGACGAGAGTTACAGATGCTTATCAATTCATGAGGCTGAAGAGGTCGGTTTTGCCTAAACCGCTTATTACGCTGAGCAATGCCTGATGCTGGGTTTCAGCAGCTTGCAGTTGCGTCGCGACCGTGGCGGGATCGGCGGCCATTAGAGTGCTCTGTGCCGCAGTCAGTTGAGTCGCTTCAGTTTGAACGTAGGTGCTTGTGGATTCGAGACGGCTGAGGGAACTGTCAAGAATGCTCCGCTGTTGAGAGACTTGTCCGAGCGCGGCGGTGAGCGCGGCGGTGTCGGCTGTGACTGTAGGTCGGTACCGTGGAGCCTGAGAAGTCAGCGATTAGCTGATTGAGAGATTGAAAGACGCCTGAGGTCGCCGAGCCGAAGACGGACGAGCCTGGCAGATTTACCTGCAGCTTCTGTCCGCTGGGTGTGGTGACGTATTGCAGATTGGAATCGCCGGCGTAGTTGGTTGTTGCCGGAGTTGTGGAGGTGTCCAAGGTGAATGGCTGTACCGATCCCTGGCTACCGCCAAAAATGTATTGGCCCTGGTAGCTGGTGTTTGCCAGTGATAGCACCTGATCGCGGATCCCACTTAGCTGCTGGCTTATGGTGGCGAGATTGCTCGCGTTGAGTGTTCCGTTGCTGCCTTGAACGGCGAGCGATAAAGCTGACGTAAGTTGCGTGACGACCTCTCCCAAGGCAGAGTCCGAGACTTGCATTAGGGATTGCTCGCTGGAGGCGATTTGCACATAGTTGTCGTCGGCGGCAATGGAGCTACTGAGAAGCGTGTTCTGCGAGACCGCGACTGGATCGTCCTGAAGCGAGGAGACACGCAAGCCGCTCGACAGCTCGTTCGTTAGCGTGGCTTCGCTGGTGCTGGATTGATCCAATGCTGTCGCCAGATTACTGATGTAGAACGGATCTGCTCTCAAAAGGCTTGCTCCTATAAGTCGTCTCTAACAGGAGGGTTATCGCACTACGACACGGTTGTTTGTTCGCCAAGATTCAGCGCGCTGGCCATGATCGAATCGGCGATGGTAAATACCTTCGATGCAGCCTCGTATGATCGCTGATACTGCGTCAGATTCGATGCCTCCTGGTCGAGAGACACGCCGGAGAGCGAATCCCGTTGCGTTGTAAGCTGGGTCAACGAGGCTTGTTGGCTTGTGCTGTCGTTTGTGGCCGTTGCGGTGGCGGTCCCGATCTGGTCGAGCAAGGAAGCGACGAAGCTGGTGGCCGTCTGTCCTCCGGCGATATTTGCGGTCGAGAGATTGGCCAGCGCCTGAGCGTTGTCATTGCCGACGGATCCTTCTCCGACGGCAGCAGCTGCAACTGCGTTGGGATCGCTGGTGGATACCGAGATCGCTGCCGCCGCTCCACTGGCACTGCTCCCGATAGCGAAGATCGCCTGCCCGGGGTTGCCGTTGGCGTCGATTCCCTGCTGATTCTGCGTGTTGACCTGCGTAGCAATACCATAGGCAAGATTGTCGAGCGCGGCGGCGAATGTGGGGATCTGCTGATCGCGGGCCTGCAGGACACCGCCTAATTGACCGCCGGTGGTGCTGGCGGTGATGTCGTCGTGATTTGGTCCGGCGAGGATGTGTGTCGTTCCACCGATCACTGTTGTGCTGAGGGGGACGGCCTGGTTGCCGGCGACGAGGGGCTCTCCGGAGCTTGTCGTGAGTGTGATACCGTTCTGCTGGGTACTGATCTGGTCCAGACCGATGTATTTCGATAGTTGCGCGATGGCAGACTGTCGCTGATCTTCCAGAGTGCCTGCATCCGCATTCGGGCTGACGCTGGCAATTTGCTGATTCAGCGAGGCGATGGTAGTGGTGAGCGAATTGATCTGTCCCACGATGCTGGTTACCTGCTGGTCTAACCCTGATGAGATTTGCTGGAGTTGGCTTGATGCCGAATTGAAGGTTTGAGCCAGCGTGTTTGCCGTGCTCAGCACGTTCTGTCGAATCGCAGTATCGGAGGGATTGGCGCTCAAGGACGACAAAGAGTTGAAAAAGCCGTCCATTGCGGAGCCGAGCGCGGTGGAGCTTGCGGAGGTTGATGTTGAGGTGAGACCGAAGATATTCTGGACCTGTTCCAACGCGGATTGGAGTGTGCTACTTTGCGCCTGTTGCTGGGTCTGTTGCTGCACGCTCTGCTCGAGGATTCTGTCTCGCTGGGAGACGGGACCGGCGCCAGTTGTCACACCATCTTCCAAGACGCCGTTGATGCTTACGGAATCCTGGGATTGAAAAGTCGACGGTCTCGCGGGCGTAGCCGACGGTATTCTGATTTGCCACGTTGTTTGCTGTGACGTTCAGGGCAACTTCATCCGCCTGGAGCGCGCTGAGCGACACGCTGAGGAAGGAGCTCAGAGTACCCATTTGTTTTCCGTCTCTTTGCCGCAGACACGGCGGAGGAGGTTTAGGTTTGAACGGGTGGCGTCCAACGTCAGACTTAACTGACGATGTTTTTGTTGGAATGATCTTGTAGCTAGCGTCTCGAACGAGGTTGCGGAGCATGCCCAGAGTTTGACCCGTTCCTCTAATTCCAGGAGTTTTGGCAGATCCATTACTGCGAGAGCTTGTGTCGTCTCATCCAGGATTGTGATGATTGTGGTCATTCTTAGCGCACCAGGGTTTGAATGAGCTTGGCCGCAACGTCGGAGGACGAGACGTTGTATGTGCCGGCGGAGATGGCCTGTTGCAGAGCGCTGACGCGCTCCGACCTGACATCCGAGTCCCCAGAAGGCTGTGCGACCAGGCTGGCGGCCGCACTAAAGTTGGTTTGATCGTCAGAGCGGCCGTTGGTGTCGGGCGCTGAGACTGCGCTTTGGGCCGTGGCGTTTGCCTGCGACCGAGGAGCGGTTGCGGCCGTGGTCATTAGGGTTGAGAGTTGCTGTGCGCCGCCGATGCCGTTCGTGTAGCTCATTGCCTGCCTCCATCTAACTTTAGTTATCGGCACACGATTGCGGCACTTTAGTACCCCACGGATATTTCTCAGGAGTTCCTAGTTTTTTCGTGCCAGACCTTCTGGACCACTTGTTTGGCGATGCCCAGCCCGCCTCCCTTGGCTATTGCCGTTGCTACTGCTTCGGTGCCGTAACTGCTCAGGGTGTCTCCGTCTCCACCTGGTTTGTCGGCGTCGTCACCACCCCAGCTTCCCTCTTTGGATTGCATGGGTTTGAGCATCTCCTGAAGGAGCATGGCCTCGAACTGTTGCGCCGCGTCGACCAGCTTTGCGTGCTGCTGCGCTGAAGCGGCAGGGTTTAGAGATTCTGTTGCCTCTGCGGTAATTCTCATAGAACTTCAATCTCGGCCTGGAGTGCGCCGGCAGCTTTCATGGCCTGGAGTATCGAGATGACATCCCGCGCAGAAGCGCCGATCGCCTGCAGGCTCCGGACTAGATCGTCGACAGTCGCACCTTGTTTGAGTTCGATGCGATTTACGGGCTTGTCCTGGGCGTCTACGCGCGTTTGTTGCACAACCTGAGTTGTTCCGGCCGCCTCGGGGTTTGGCTGTGAGACTTGGAATTCGCTGACGACATTTACTGCGAGGCCTCCGTGGAGGATTGAGACTGGTTGCAAGGCAACCGTTCCTCCGATGACAACCGTTCCAGTGCGTTCGTTGACTATGACCTTGGCGCGCGGGTAGATGGGAACCTCGAGAGCTTCGACACGGGCGAGGAGCGCTGGTGCTTCCTCTCCTTTGAGCACGGTGAGATCGATTCTGCGGCTATCCACCACATGCGCTGCGTCACGCCCCAAATCGCGATTGATGATCTGAGCCATGGATTCCGCACTATGAAAATCCTCGTCATCGAGCAGGATCGAAAACTTGTCCCTGCCGGTGAGATCGAGCGGTACGCCGCGCTCCACCATGGCTCCGAAGGGGATGCGGGCGGTGTTTGGATGATTTAGTTGCTTTATGTTTCCATTGACGCTTACGGAGTACCCGCCGACGACCAGAGGTCCCTGGGCCTGGGCGTAGATTTTTCCATCCGCTCCGTAGAGCGGCGTCAGCAGGAGCAATCCGCCTTCTAGACTCCTTGCGTCACCGGCTGAGGAAGCGATGATATCCAATTTGGTGCCCGGGCGAGCGAAGGGTGGAAGTGTGGCGGAGACGAATACGGCGGCCAGATTCTGAACGCGAATGGACGATGCAGGAACGCTGACGCCCATGCGCAGGAGTGTGGCGGCAAGCGTCTGGGTTGGGAAGGTTGTTTGCTGGCTGTCTCCTGTTCCTTGCAAACCGACGACTATCCCGTAGCCGACGAGTTGGTTGTCACGTATGCCTTCTATGGTGGAGATGTCTTTGATGCGGGCTTGTCTTGCGTTGGACTGTGGACCATCCGATGCGACCGCTGGAATAACAGTGGCTAGAAGCAACACCGCCCATCGTGCCGTTGGTTTCAGAATGACGATTCCAGCGCCGTAAATTGTTTTCCGAGGCATCTATTTCCTCACTAGAAGATCAATATTTTCTCGAGCAACCGGACGACTGGGTTCTGACGGTGCGTGTAGTCGGAGACAATGCCTTTGCCGCGGACTTCGAGTTCCAGGCTTGAGATTGCGGTCGATAGAATTTGATTCTGCTGTGAGATGTCCTCGGGGCGGACCAGACCACGTAGCACGATCGTCTGAGTTTGCTGGCTGAACTCGACCTGTCTTGCAGCTTCAATCACCAGCGTTCCGTTGGGGAGGACATCGACGACCTGGCCGCCGAAGGTCGTGCTTAGACTTGAGTTGGTGGCCGTTGTTCCCTGCGCAGTGAGACCCGCGGCGGAGGTTTGATTGACCAGATTTTGCAGGGCATTGCCGGCATGCAGCAGACCGAAGAGAGCGGATATCTGGGAGCTGGCATTGGACGCACGCGAGTTCTTCACCGAGCCGTCGGTCGAGGCCGCGAGGCTCTCAGAGACTACAACGGAGATCAGGTCATGCGGACGCATTGCGCGTACGTCGGTCGCCATCCTCGTGAGACGTCCATTGTCGGTCCAGATGGATCCCAGCGCGGATTGCAAGTTTGAGTTGTCTGCTCTTACTCGATCGAGATATGACTGTAACGAAGAGGCAGCTAGATTCGTCTTTGGAGGAAGGATTTTCTGGGTTAGCGTTTCTGCGTTCGCTTTGACGGAGATCATTGCTATCAGGAGCAGGAGTATTTTGACAAAGCGCTGAGTAATGGCCATTCATGGCTGCATCTCCACGACCGCCGGCCCGCTTACTACTGCTACGATCTCTTTCTGCGCTTGCTCGACATCAGCACCCACCTTCGACAGGCGGACGCGTACCGGTTTGCCCAGACCAGCATTCTGCTCGGCTACTCCGCGGATTTCGATGAGTAGAGTGTCCTCCCGTCGCAAGACTCTGACGTTCTCGCCGGCACGCACTAATAGGGGCTGTCCAGAGGCTGCTGGACTGTTCCACAGATGGTTTCCAGACGCTGGGAGCAAGTCAGCCTTCATGGATGTTGGGCTGGCTAGTCTGGACAGGGACGGTCGCTCTGGATGATTGCAATCGGATACAGAGATCCAATGCTGATGCAGAATTGGATCCCATCGCTCGGAGGTTATCTGATAATGAAGGCTCTCTGGCATAGGCGAAATGTTGGAACAGGCTGCGAAGACGGAAGGAGCACGCAGCAACGTAAGCCCAGCCATCGCGGCGAGTAGATACTTTACGGAAGATGTTCGACGGTTATGACGTAGCTTCATATTCTTACCGGATCATCCCGTTGATCTGGGAGTACATATCGTCCGCGACGTGAACTACTTTGGAGTTACTCTCGTAGGCACGCTGAGCCATGATCATCTGCACGAAGGATGCGACTACATCTACATTTGAGTTTTCGACGTAGCCCTGCTGGAGTGTTCCGATTCCACTCGTGCCGCCGGGAACGTCAGTGATCGCATTTCCGGAAGACGGCGTTTGTTGCAGGAGATTGCCTCCGATAGAGCTGAGACCTCCCGGATTTGCGAAGGTTGCCAGTTGAAAGGTGCCCAACTGGGCAGAGTTAGTCTGTCCGGGAATGGTTGCGGTAACGACACCGTATTGAGAGATCGTTATAGCTGTGGCGTTGGAGGGGATGGTGATCGCAGGCAGAACCGTGTCCCCTTCTGCGGTGACTATCGTCCCTTGATTATTGAGATGAAAGCTTCCCGCGCGGGTGTAGGCGATTGTTCCGTCCGGTTTGGAGACCTGAAAGAAGCCGGCCCCCTGAATGGCCAGATCGAGAGAGTTATTTGTCTGGTTGAATTCTCCCTGGGTCATGATCATTTCACTTGCCGACGAGCGAGTTCCAAGACCGATCTGCAGACCGGCCGAGACCGTTTGCTGACTCTCGGCGGAACCGGGAGTGATCATGTTCTGGTAGATCATGTCTTCAAACTGCAGGCTGCGTTGGCGGAAGCCGGCAGTTGCAGAGTTGGCAAGATTGTTGGCGATGGTGTCCAGATTTGCCTGCTGTGCGCTCATGCCGCTTGCTGCCGTATACAGTGCTCGAATCATCGTGTCCCCCTGGTTCAGTGTTGCGTGTCAAACTCGCGGCAGATCTTCCGTCGCGGTTTTGTCGAAGTCGTTGTTGAAGACGCTGAGCGCCTTTTGCATCATCTCGGCCTGGCGCTGTACCAGGACCAGTTGCATGGTGCCGTGGACAGCATCTTCGTTTCCGGCTTCGATCGCTCCCTGTTGCAGGGTTGCGGTCGATGGAGTCGGCTTGATGTTGGCTCCTGTACCAAACTGGTTTGATCCTTCTGCAGTCAGAACGGACTTGTCTGCGAAGTCGAAGACGCCGAGTTTGCCGACGATGGCGCTTCCGTCCGGCATGGCGACCGATATGTTACCGTCTGCCGCTATATGGACGTCACCTGTGGGGATCGTAATGGACTTGAAGTTGGTGTCGAGAACGGACTCGCCCCGATTGTTCTGGAGTACTCCGGTGTTGGAGCGCGTGAATTGGCCGTCTCTGGTGTAACGAATACCGTTCGCCGTATGTACTGCAAAGAAGCCTGATCCGTGAATGGCCAGATCAAGGGGGTTGCCGGTAGACGTCAACTGTCCTTGACCGAGGTCGAGCGTCGTGCCGCCAAGAACGCTGAAACCGTTGACGGACTGCCCGACCTGGGAGCCGGATTCGACCTGTTGATCGAGGCTGGCGGCTATGACTCCAGCAAAGTGGTCACGTTGCGCACGGAAGCCGTTGGTCCCGACGTTGGCAAGATTATTTGCCGCCGTATCGAGTGCCTGGGTGCGGGCCATCAAGCCCGTGTACGCCGCGTATAGACCACTGTCCATGCATAGGCCAATGCAAATGAGTGGCCGAACCGGGAGGATGGCGGCTTAGAATATCCTCAGAAATGGGTATGCGGCGAGAGCATTGGAAGGCCAGTTTAAGACGTTTTCAAGATACACAAAGGCAGCTCCGAGGAGCTGCCTTTGTGGTTGATAGCGAATTTTATTTTGCTGCTACTTGGCTATTTGACGACGGACTGAAAGAGCGGCGAGGTCAAAAGGCTGGCGAACTGACTATCAGTCGACGAATAAGACACTGTCAGCGTACCTGCGCCTGAATCGATAGTGGTTTGATCGAGCGCACTTTTCTCCATCGGGCTCCCCGAGGTCTGTCTCAGGATCGCTACGCCCTTCAGGAGGGTGGCGCAGGTTGCCGCGGTGATGGTGTCCGACATGACGACCGCCATGTCGAATTTGACTCCATTCTGAAAGTCCATCGTGTAGCGGGAGCTCTTCATCCGATTGCGAACAGTGTCGTAGTCGGCCAGCTGTGCAGCTTCGCCGAGAACGCTTTTCATCATCGTCTGCGTGCCCTTCTGATCGAGCAGGCTCCAGACCGCCTTCGAATCCACGGCTATCATCTCATTGACCATGTCACCGTTGGAAAGGAAGTTCGGAATGAGGCCGTCTCGTGCGTCGAGGGCTGACTTCACGGCCTCTCTATCGCCGAAGATCATGGTGGTCGGATTGATAAAGACGACGCTCATCCCGGCCGAGCCCATCGGATAGATACTGTTATTGCGCAGGGCAATCGGCTTGGTTTTGTTCTTGGCGAAATTCGCCAGGACCTCGCGTGTGTGGAATTGACCCTGGGCGACACCTATGATCCTGGTACCGTCGCTGCCTGGAGCGCGGAAGGCGGCGAAGGCGAGGGTATCAGCGTCATGATCCACCTTGAGGCCTGAGTTCTTCATAGCGGTCTCAAGTCGCTTGAGTTCGGGAGGAAGAACTCGATCTTTGAGTTCCATTGCTGCATTGGAGTTCTGCATGGCACGATAATCCACAACGATGATCTGTTGGACGTCCTTCGGGATGGCAGACTTACCGTCGCTGGTGAGCTGTGCCGCAGAGGCTGAGACTGGGCAGAAGATGGCCGTTGTTGCAAGGGCTGCGGCGATAAGACTCTGTTTGTAGTTGATCATTAGTTGACTCCTAATTCTATAAGCCGTCGCGGCAACGACGTTTCTATTTTTCGTGAATAAAGCGTGAGGTGCAAGCCTTGAGGCTCTTTCTCTGTAACCATTTAGTGTTACGCCTGCTGCTAGTAGTTACTTCCCAGGTGGCTCGTGGCCAGCTGATAGGCGAACTGAGTTTACGCTCAAGTACCTTGTCTACTGGATCAAAGCCAATGATTTGACGTATCCAATCCGAATTGGGCTCGTAAGCCTCCTCCGGAATAAGGCCTATCAGTTCCCCATCGGCAACCTCGGCGCCGTGATGACCTGCCAACTCCTGGACAGCCGCATGTACTTTTCGAACGGGGGTGGCACGGAAATCGGTGATGTTCATGCTGATCTGCGCGCGGCCGTTGGTGATGAGTCCGAGCGCCTTGACGCCGTGCATGCCACTACTGGAGGCCCGGATGGCGCGAGCGATGGCTCGGGCGACGGCTATGTCGGCGTTATTGAGATGAATGTTGTAGGCGATGAGGAAGCTGCGTGCGCCGACTGCGCTGGCTCCAGCGGTCTGGTGCAGTTCGGGGCCGCCTACGTCTGGGTGCCGGGAGGTATCGCGCAGCGCTGCGTCGCGCAGGCCTTCAAACTGTCCGCGGCGAACGTTCTCGAGCAGGACACGGTCGGGGCGAGCGGCAGCGGCACCGTAAAAGTAGACAGGAACTCCATAGCGCCGCCAGATCTGGAGGCCAGCCTGTCGTGCGAGCATGGCACACTCGGCAAGTGAGATGCCGCTGACGGGAACGAATGGAATAACGTCGGCTGCGCCGATACGGGGATGGACGCCCTTCTGACGAGTCAGATCTATCAGGTGTGCGGCCTTGCCAGCCGCTCGAATGGCCGCCTCGACGACTGCTTCCGGAGTTCCAGCGATCGTGACGACGGAGCGGTTGTGGGCAGAATCGAGGGACCAATCCAGAAGACGAACCCCTTCAACGTGCATCGCCGCGATGATCTGCGTGACAATGTCCGCGCTGGTTCCTTCCGAGAAATTGGGCACACATTCGATGATGGCGTCTGGGTTCATATTCAATCTCGCAGGACTACTTCCACCAGCTATAGCCGACGGAAAATTGTACGCTGGCATTGACGCCTGGATTTCGATCTCCGAGGGAGGCGCTGGAGATGTGGACGCCGTTGGCGCCCAGGTCGATGGAGTGGCGGCGGTTGACGAGGTAGTGGAGGCCGACGCCGCCCTGGGGGGTGAAGTTCCAGACGCTGGCATCGGCGTTGGGGCCGTCGTTCTGGATGTTGTAGGGTGGCCCACCGAAGGCCGGGTATTTGTGATTGGTCCAGAGTACACCTCCGGCGGCCTGGACCCAGGGTACCCATTTCTGACTATGGATGAAGTTCCAACGGAAGATGACTGGTGTGAGGGTGATGCCGGTGAAGGTTCCGCCTACGGTGTAGGGGGGGGAGCAGGTGATGATGGGGGAGCCGGGGGCTGTGGTGCAGCTCTGGCGCTGGAAGGTGGGGGTGTAGGACTGCCAGAAGGGGAAGAGTTCGACGGCGTACTCGAAGTTGCCGTGGAGGATTCCGGGGCCTACGTTGCGGGTGAGGACCTTGCCGGCGTGGACGCCGGCCATGAGGAACTTGAAGTCGTCTCTGTCGTCGGTGACGCCTTTGCCACCCTGGAAGATGGCGCCGATGTTCCAGGGGAGGCGGCCGTTAGTTGGGGAGAACGGGGATGTATCGGGCTGGATGGAGGTTTGGGCCGAGAGGAATGAGGCGCTGAGAATGAGACCGAGAACCACGGCGCAGGCATCTACTATTCGTTTCGTGCAGTGGATCAAGATCACGCTCCATGTTTCTGTGTGGCCAGGCCTAAGGTGACAAAAGAAAACCGCCGATGTCGGCGGCATCCTTTTTAGATTACCGCTTTTGTTAGTGGGCGACGGGGGCTTCGTCCATGTCGAAGTTGGAGTAGACGTTCTGAGCGTCGTCGAGGTCTTCGAGGACCTCGAGGAGGCGCATCATCGCGTTGGCCTGACTGCCTTCGAGCTTGGTGTAGGTGGAGGCGATGAGGGTCACTTCGGCGTGTTCGGGCTTGATGTTGGCGGCTTTGAGGGCGTTAGTGACGGCTTCGTAGTCAGCGGGAGCGCAGAGAACCTCCCAGGTGTCGCCTTCGTCGGAGAGGTCTTCGGCTCCGGCGTCGAGGACAACCTCGGTGATCTTCTCTTCGCTGGCGGCGTTCTTGGCGATGACGATGACGCCCTTCTTGGTGAACATCCAGGCGACCGCACCTTCGGCACCGAGGTTGCCTCCGTTTTTCGAGAAGGCGTGGCGTATCTCACTGACGGCGCGGTTCTTATTGTCGGTGAGGACGTCGACGATGACGGCTACCCCGCCTGGGCCGTAGCCCTCGTAGGTGATCTCTTCGTAGCTGACGCCTTCAAGCTCTCCGGTGCCACGCTGGATTGCTCGCTTGATGTTGTCGGCAGGCATGTTTTCCGCTTTCGCGGCGGCTATTGCGGTGCGTAGGCGGGGGTTGCCGTCGGGGTCGCCACCGCCACCCTTGGCAGCGATGGTGATTTCCTTGATGAGGCGGGTGAAGATTTTGCCGCGCTTGGCGTCTGTGGCGCCCTTCTTGTGCTTAATTGTCGCCCATTTTGAATGGCCGGACATGGAGTACCTCTATAGCGGAGTTGCGATGCGTTCGGTGCAGGTAAGACTGCACAATCTTGTGAGTTTAGCATGTTCGAGGGGTACTTGGGATACCCCTCCCCCTCCCCCCTGTTTCCCGTAAAGTCTTCAACAGATTGGACTTGCGGAGATTGATCCTGCTAAAGTATTCCATCTGTTTGGGTTACTGCTAAAGTATTCCATCATATAAAGTTACAGGTTGCTAAAGCGTTGCCCTTGTGCAAATGGAGATGGCTGCGAGATTTCTCTCGCAGCCGCCTTTTGTTCTCTTATTTAAGTATAGCTGGTTGAGGGTAACTGGTACGCCAAGATTTCTCAGTTATCGAGCAATCCTGTCTTCTTCAGAATTTCATTGAAGCGGGGTCGCCGCGCATGGGGTCAAATACGGGTCACTTCTCAGAAAGTAGGTCTTATTCGCCCACGCCACGTTTGCGAGATAGTCCAGCTGCGCCAGTCCCCGCTCCTGCTCTCCCAGAAGGTAGTGAGCGACGGCAGTAAACGGATTGATCGGAGAAGAAGCATTCTCCTTCAGGACCTGGCGCGCAGCGGCAGTGCATTGCCCTGCAGGACGTACAACCACGCCTCGACACCCGGATCTGTCCCCAACGTGACTGCGACGGAATGCGGCCTCAGCTTCTTGAAAACGCCCCTTCTGCACCAGCGATGTGGCATACGTTATGTAGGTTGAGAGGTGGTTGGGTTCCAACTCGATAAGGCGTTCGCTTTCAACAATAGCCTCATCGTAGCTGTGTGCCTCGTACAATGTCACTGACATAGACACGCCGGAAATAGATGGCTACTGGATTGGCCTGTGCCAACTCCCTGCTAACCTGCATACTCTCCTCGCTTCGACCCTTTTGGGCTAGCAGCAAAGCAAGATAATCGAGCAGCATAGGGTTATTTGGGTCTAACTCGATGGCGCGACGAATGCAACCTCCGCCTGTTCCATCGGTGATTCAAGCATCAGCGAATGTCCGAGTGACGAATAGGCCTCCGATGAGGTCGGGTCGAGGCTCACTGCCTTTTGCGAATATTCCAGAGCCTTTGCATACTGCTCTCGATATTCGTTATTCCTCCCAATCCCCCTTCCTCCATATATTCCTTCCATCGCCCAGGCCTCACCCAGTGCGGCATATGCTCGCTGCAAAGCTGGGATCGAGCTGAATCGCCCGTTCCAAGTGCGGGATGGCTTTTTCTTTTTGTCCTGTCTCCTGTGCAATGAAAAAGCGGCCCCGCAGATATTCGTCGTACGCCTCTGGGTTGATCCTGCTCTCCAGATTCAGCTGCGTTCGTCCCTCCGGCGTCAGTTGCGCCCGCATCTGGCTCACGGCATCCGCGGCAAGTTGGTTCTGGAGTGTGATTGCATCACTCACCTTGCGCTCATACGACGCTGCCCATAGTTGCCGCTCAGGTTTGGCCGCGATGAGGCGAACCGTGACGCGGATCGTGTCGTTCGCACGAAGGACGGTTCCTTCGATGAGAGCGTCAACGTGCAACTGCTCTGCAATCTGCGGGACAGAAAGATGCGAACCCTTGAATCCTATCGTCGAAGAGCGGGAGAGCACCCGCAACGGCTTTGCATATGAGAGATCGGTGATGAGTTGTTCGGTCATTCCGTCCGCAATAGTATTCCTGCTCGGGATCATTGGACAGGTTCACAAGAGGTAGAACTGCGATGGATTCAATGACTGGGCGGGGGGTAAACGACTGCCTAAGAGCGTCGTGGTTCAGCCATGAGGCAGTTGCCAGAAGGAGCCCAAGCACCAGACTTCCATATAGCCAGTATCGGAGCGGGACCGGGGGACGTGAGGGAGATGTCTCTATAGGAACCTGGACGACAAGGGGCGGCCCTGTCCAATTCACCTCCGCCGTAAATCGATAGCCTCGGCGCGGAAGCGTCTCAATCAACTTTGAGTCCGATTTGGGATCTTCAAGCGCATCCCGCAACTTCGCAATCGCCTTGTTCAACCCGTGGTCGAAGTCGACAAAGGTATCGCCTGACCAGAGTTGGCGTTGCAACTCTTCACGAGTCACCACTTTACCTGCGCGTTCGAGCAGGACGCGAAGGACAAGGCAAGGTTGCCCCTGAAGCCGGAAGCGCCGACCGTTCCGGATCAACTCCCCCGAAGAGAAGTCGAGCTCGAAGTCGGCAAACTGCGCTTTCACTGCTTCTGAACTCGAAATCATGGCATCTCCTTAGCGACGCCAAACCCCGGGATAAACCATTGGACACACAATCATCCCGCTAAGTTCAAAGAAACACAAGGGGACATTTGTTTCACCTTTTGGTGAGGCGTTGGGAATTGCAAAATTGAGTCGCTGAGCAGTGTACTTTGCTAACCAGTGAATGGAGAATTTCTAAAGGATTCTTATGAAGCGACGCTTTCTGACCGTTGCAATTTCATGCTTCGCCCTGCAACTTACCTTGTTTGTAACCGGTTGCGACCCGTCACGGGTCCTACCCCAACTCTCGAGCGCAGCCCCACCCGCAGCTCCAAAGCCTTTGTCGGTCATGATCTCCCCGGATTCTTTAACCATCAAACGCGGCGATAGCTGGAGATTTGACGCCTCCGTCGCCAACCCGACCGACTCAAAGGTGACGAGCGATCAAACCGTGATTTGGAGTGTGGAGGAGGGCGCAACAGGCGGATCGGTCAGTGACACCGGAACCTATACCGCGCCGCCCGCTGTGGGCGTGTACCACGTAATCGCAACCTCAAAGACTGACCCTTCCAAGAGTGCAACGGCCACGGTCAGCGTCGGAACTACCGGATTCATCTCGACGGCAAGTTTGATGAACGCACGGTATGGTCATACGGCCACTTTACTGGCGGATGGAAAGGTCTATATCGGAGGGGGAGGCGCCGACTCGACCACAGATGACTTTGTGACCGTCCTCGCAGACCATGACGAGCTCTTCGATCCGGCGACAGGGACATTCCAACCGGCAGGAAAACTGCAGCGAGCCTGGCACACCGCGACTCTTCTCCAGAATGGTGATGTCTTATTCACAGGAGGCATGTCCGCAGACGATGAAACTCAGATCACCCTGTCGGCAAGCGCCGAGTTGCTGAAAGCTGGAAGTGGAACGCTCCAGCCTAACGGAAGCATGTCCATCGCACGCTACCATCATGTAGCCACACCCTTGCAAGATGGCAAGGTTCTAATCACAGGCGGGGTTCTCATCACAGGCGGCGTCAACTCGCAGAAGCTGCAAATAGCCGAAATATACGATCCGATTTCGGGCATATTCACGCGGGTTGGCGATATGGGAAAGCCGAGGGCCGACCACTTCGCGACCCTGCTAGCGAACGGCAAAGTGCTTATCACCGGAGGTGGCGTCGCCGATATTGAGCTCTTTGACCCGTCAACAAACACCTTTACGCCAGCCGGCAGCACGTCCTCGGCGCAGGTCGGCGCGGCAACGCTGCTTGCCGATGGGAGGGTTCTCATCTCGGGGAACGCGAACTCTGACTCTTCAGCGCCAGCTCCCGTCGAGATGTACGACCCCGCTACCGGAAAATTCACACCCACCGGGACGATGGCAACGTTGCGTTTCTCATACAGCGCCACGCTGTTGTCCGACGGTACGGTTCTAATTGCCGGTGGAGAATTGGTGAATGGGAATCTCAGACCCGTGGTTGCCGATTCCGAAATATATAACCCCGTGACCGGCGTCTTCAGTCGGGGGCCAACGATGAGACAACCGCAAGAGGCGCATACCGCGACCCTGATGCCTGACGGAAGTGTCCTTCTCGTGGGTGGCAGAGGTTCATCGTACGCAGCGTCACCCAGTGCGCAGGTCTACCAGTAACCGCATGTTTTGTGCCGGGAGACCGGGGCTTGATGAGGAAGTCAAAGTCGAGTGGCTCGTCGTCGATAGCGATTTTCTTCCATGGCCTGCCATCTGCCGGATCGAGAATCGCTGAATTACTTTGTGGGCGCTGCTGTGGTTGATGGGGCGGGTGGAAGGTGGGCTACGGCGGAGATGGGTAGTTCGAGAGAGAGCCTACGCGGTTGGCTCTGGATGTCGTGGACGCCGATGCGGAGGAACTATTGGCCTTTGGCTGAAACGCTGATTTGCTGCTGGCAGGGGATCAGCGACCTTACCGCAATAAGAAAGGCCGCATCTCGCGCGGCCTCTCTTATTGGTATTGAATGCTCAGGCGTGTTTTACGCGCCGGCCTTCTTGAGAGCGCCCGTGAGCACCTCGTGCAGACGGCGGCCGACGATGACGTCTTCTCCGGGCTGCAGAGTCAGCGAGGCAACCTGGAGGCGCAGCGGAGCATTCCCCTTGCGCGGCGGGTGATTGAGATCGTTGAGGCGGCTCATCACGGTGCTGGGATTGACCGGGGTGAGTGTCTCAATACTCGGATTGCCCTCACGCAGCTGCGCTGCGCACTCCATGACGCTGAGACCAAACTTCTTCTCGTCCCATGTCATGGCAAGGGTGGGAAAGCTATTGCTGTTGGGGGGAATGATGATCTCGGCAGTGAGGCCAGGAATGTCCTTGACCGCGTCCTTCATGCGCTCAGCGCGTTGCTGCCATTCCTTCCACTGTGCATTAGGATCTGCCTTGGACCAATAGTCGACGGCGGCAATCAAACCCATGATCTCTTCCTTGCCCACCTTCATGGGACGGCAGATGGAGCCTTCCCACGGAGCGCAGTTGTAGCGGGCAGACTCGATCAGGTCCTTGCGGCCGAGCAGAATGCCGGAGTCCTGTGGGCCGCACATGCCTTTGCCGCCGCTGAAGCAGTAAAGGTCGACGCCGAGCTTGGCGAAGCGGGAGAAATTCTCAAAGGGGGGGATTCCGGCGGCAGCGTCCACGAGCATGGGGACGCCGGCAGGCTTGGAAATAGCCAGGATCTTCGTAATGGTTTCATCGTCGCGTTGGGTGGCGTTATAGATCATGGCCGTGTTCGAGTTGATGGCGGCCTTCAGGCCGTCGACCGTCGGTACCACGACGAGCTTTACACCGCAGAGGCGAATCGCACTGTCAAAGGCGCTGCGGCCACCAATCATAATGACTTCGCTCTTCATGCCGGTCAGGTCGGGCAGCTGATAAATCTTGACCGGATCGCTGCCGGCCAGACAGGCGGCGGTGGCGGCGGACATGGCGCCCGCGGAGCCGGAGGTGACCATGGCGGACTCCGCGCCGGCGATCTTTGCAAGATAAGCTCCGGCGGCTGCCTGCAGATCATACAGATTGACGAAGTTGAAGGAGGCGGCGTGCATGGCCTCGCGCACTACGGGCAGCTCTACAGAGCCGCTGAGGTAGGTATACGTGCCGCGTCCATTGATGATGGTGCGTGCGCCGATACGGGCGTAGACCTCCGGGGTAACACCTGCCGCAGGAGCAGCGTGGGTCGTCGGAGTAGCGGCGGCGGACTTTGTGAAGAAGCCTTCCGCCAGTGAAGCGAGTAGAGGAGTGGCGGCCATCCCTTTGACAAAGGCGCGGCGGTCGTTCGAATGCTTTGACATGTACGTGGCTCCTATTTATTTACTTCGCGAGCGAGCAGACATTGACTTCTACCGGTGACACCTTACTTTCTAAAGTGCTCAGGCGGCTAGTTTTAGTTAGATTGTGACCATACTATTACAAACTTCGCATGAGTCGCTGCGGATTACTTTGCGGGCGGTGCTGTGGTGGGCGGGGCGGGGGAAGATGGGCTACGGCGGCGATGGGTAGTTCGAGGGAGCCTACGCGGTCGCCCTGGATGTCGTGGACGCCGATGCGGAGGAAGTATTGGCCTTTGGCTGGGACGCTGATCTGCTGCTGGCAGGGGATGCCGCCGTGCGCGGCGATTTCGGCGGGGGTGTACTTGAGGTTGGCGCTGATGGTGGTGCTAGTGGTGTTGACGAGTTTGTTCTGGGAGTCGTAGAGGAAAGAGACGAACTCGATGTTGTCGTGGTGGGTGCCTTCAGGGGTGTCAACGAAGGCCATGGGGCGCGGGTCGGCGGAGATGGAAATGCTGTAGCGGCGGTAAGGGCCCTGGAGGGTTTTGCCGGGGTTGTTGCCGGGAGCTACAGCGTCTTCGGTGGCAGTGCTGACGGGAAGGACGCGGGCCTGGAAGACGATCTGGCTGGCGCTGGGGCCGCCGCGGAGGAGCGCGAGACGCATGGCATCGGAGGTGGGGGCCGTCGAGCCGGCTACGGTGCTGTTTTTGGGCAGGGTGTCGGGGTCGTCGGCGAAGTAGCCGCGGCGGTAGGCGAGGGTGTAGCCCTGTTGAGCCAGCTTGACCTGGATGGTGCGGAAGTTGCCGTTCCAGTTGGGATCGGTGGGGGTGTAGGCGATGGTGTAGTAGTTGGCGCCGTGGGAGAGGGCGCTGTCGATGGATTTGGCGATGTCGTTGGTATTGACATAGGCGTGGCCACCGGTGTCGACTGCCATTTGGTACATGGTGGCGTTATCGTCGAAGGTCTTTTGATCGAAGGCGCGCTTATCGGAGACGAGTTGCGCGGCTCCATTGTGGACGTTGTTCCCTCCGAGATCTTCGGAGGCGGCGTTGTACATGGGAGCATTGGCCAGGCCATGAACATCGATGGGGTAGACGGCGACCTGGGACCGGGAGAGCAGCGCTGTGGTGTCGCGAAACTCCTTTTCGGATGATGCGACGGCATGAAAGTCAGCGCCTACAGGGTGTCAGGGACTTATCGTCGTACTGGTAGGGAAGGATATTGATTGGGAAGGAGCCGGAGAACCAGATGAGGTTTTTGCGGCCGTGAAAGCCGACGAGGTAGTGCGCCAGGGCATTCATGGCATCGAGGGTGTATTTGGCGCGGAGCTGCGATTGTACGGAGTCGTTGTCGCGCTGAAATTGTTCCATGTTCGCGATTGTGATTGCTGCCAAAGATGCCTGTTCGGGGCTTGCCCCTGCTGGAGGTCCGGCGGATTCCATAATGTCTGATGTCCTGTTCTGGGTACCGTTGCCGCCGACGGGATCGCCGAGGAGAGGCGAGACCCGATAGCTGCCATCTTTGTTGATGCGGGATTGGAGGACCTCGGAGTTGTCGGTGAAGCCCTGCAGCAGGACGAGTTTGGTGTTGAGGCCGAAGACGGCCAGGCGAGTTCCCGGCTTCATGTTTCTGAGATAGAGATTGACTTGTTTCGTCAGGTTCATCTGGTCGGTGAACTCGGTGTTGAGGCGATCGATGAGCAGGATGTTGAGCGCGCCGGTGTTGGCGAAGGGCGAGGAGTTGGTGAAGGTGCCGGGAGGCAGCGGGCGGGTGGGTGCGAGCCGGACGATGATCGGAGTCGGCGGAGGCGGTGTGCTCCTCGAAGGCGCGGAAGGTCTGAGGGGTGCGGTTTTCGAGCAGGGTGAAGTCGGGCGCTTTGAGGTCGTGGACGGGCTGCTGGTTCTTGTCGGTGACGATGACGTCGACGACGACGAGTTTTGTGTTGGCGCGCAGCGTGGTGACGGGACCGGACCCGGATGGCGGCGTTTGCTGATTCGATGGGGATTGCGCGAGGACGGGAGAGATGAGAGCGGAGAGGAGGAGGACTGCGGCAGGACGCGACATAGTGGTCTCCTGGTGGTGAGAAGAGTGTAGATCAGGTGGGGGCGAAGTTGTCTTTAAAGATGTAGCAAAGATGTGGCGAAAAAAGATGTGGCGAAGACTATAGTGCTTGGCATGCGTTTTGATCGGTTATTCGCGGCTGCTGTGGTGACTGCAGTTGTTGCGTCTGCGGTGGTTGGAGCTCTGGCGCAGACGGCTGAATCGGCTGGAGATGCTGGGGATATTGAGATTGCAAACGTTCCTGCGTGCGCGGTGAGTACGAGCAATACGAGCTTTCCTTCTTATATTGAGGATTCTTTGCCGCAGTTGAAGGAGGCTGTGCCGGCGTTGCGAGGGCTGAGGGTCGAGGAGCAGTCTGCGGCTGAGAGCGAGGAGCTTTTGAACAAGACCGGCACGACGATTACCGCCATGCTGCCGAGGGTGCCGAATCTGATTGCGAAGGAAGAGGTGTCGCAGGCGAGCATGGCGCTTCCGTACATGGTGAGCAACGGCAGCCAGACCAGCAACAGCAGCTACAGCTTAGGCAGGATGGGCCGCGGCGCACCGGTACCTACTGTATCCGAACCAGTGATGCGTGCGGCGGACAGCAAGGAGGTGGGGGCAAGTTACAGACGATGCTGAATGAGCCGAAGAACAGTCATCCAGTTCAGCTACCGGATCCAGTCCAATCCCGATGAGGCGTCGAAGGTCGGATTGAGAGAGTTCAGGATGAATGCGCAGAATGAGGCGATTTTACGGCGAGCACGAACCCGGGCAATCCGCGTGGCGTGGGGTTCGGCAGCTTGTGGCTGATGTTTGAGCCGACGAGGCTGAATCAGTTTCAATTCCGGTATCTGGGGCGGGAGAAGCTGGGTAAGCACGATACGGTTGTGCTGGCGTTCGCGCAGATTCCGGAGCGAGCTACGGTGTCGCCGCGGATTTCGATGGGCGGGACTACGTGCTCTTACCTGATGCAGGGTGTGGTGTGGATCGATCCGACGTTATTTCAGATTTTGCGGCTGCAGACGGATTTGCTGTCTCCGCTGACGGGGATCCATGAGCAGAAACTTCGCTCGGAGATTGACTTCGGCGAGATCAGGATACCGGCGCGTAATTTGACGCTTTGGATGCCGAGCAGGGTTGAGATTAGCTGGGAGATGGATAATCAGGCGGGGGCGGAGTTGCATAAGTATTCGGAGTACCGGTTGTTTGGGAGTACCAGCCGGATATTGATTCCGGATGAGAACTGATGCTGTAGACACGGCTGACGGCAAAAGCAAAAGCAACGGCAAAGACAAAGGCGAAATACAGGGGTCTCTCCACTGCGCAGCTCACGATGAGACTGTGAGCTGCTTCGGTCGAGATGACGTGAATTTTGGGTGGGTCTTGAGAATGCGTTTTGGGTGGGTCTTGAGTAGAACGACTACTTCTGAGTTTGGGTTAGGGCAGGATCTCGGGGGCGAGCAGGTCGCGGAGGGTTTCGCGGCGGCGGATGAGGGTGGCGGTGGTGTCTTCGATGAGGACTTCGGCGGGGCGGGGGCGGCTGTTGTAGTTGGAGCTGAGGCTCATGCCGTAGGCTCCGGCGTCGAGGAGGAGGACGAGGTCGCCGGGTTTTAGGTTGGGGAGGGTGCGGTCGCGGGCGAAGAAGTCGCCTGACTCGCAGACGGGGCCTACGATGTCGGCGGTGATGGAGGCGGTGGTGGCGCGGGGCTGCTTGACGGGGATGATCTCGTGGTGGGCCTGGTAGAGCGAGGGGCGGATGAGATCGTTCATGCCGGCGTCGGTGATGACGAAGGTCTTGGCGCCGTTTTGTTTGACGAAGAGGACGCGGGTGAGGAGGGCTCCGGCCTGGGCGATGATGAAGCGGCCGGGTTCGATGAGGAGGTGCGCTTCGATGCCGGCGAGTGAACTGGTGAGGGCGGTGGCGTACTTGTGGACCTGCTGGTCGGGATGGAAGGTGGAGGTCGAGAGGCGAGTCGTGGTAGTCGATGCCGAGGCCGCCGCCGGCGTCGATGTAGCGGATGTTGTGGCCGTCTTTTTTGAGGTCGGCGATGAGGCTGATGACGCGGGCGGTGGCGGCGGCGAAGGGCTGGACGTTGCGGATCTGCGAGCCGATGTGGACGCTGACGCCGGCGGGGTCGAGCCATTTGGATTTTGCGGCGGCGCGGTAGATGGCGCGGGCGGCGTTGATGTCGATGCCGAACTTGTGCTCGCGGAGGCCGGTGGAGATGTAGGGGTGGGTGTCGGCGAAGACGTCGGGGTTGACGCGGAGGGCGAAGCGGGCGCGGAGCTTGAGGGACTTCGGCGCGGGCGGCGAGGAGGTGGAGTTCGGCCTCGGACTCGACGTTGAAGAGGAGGATGTCGGCGCGGAGGGCGGCGTCGATCTCCCAGATTTGTTTACCTACGCCGGAGAAGACGACTTTTTTGAGGGCGGGCTTGTGGGCGCGGCGGACGCGCTCGAGTTCGCCGCCGGAGACGATGTCGAAGCCGGCTCCCTGCCGGGCGAGGAGGCGGAGGATGGCGAGGGAGGAGTTGGCTTTGACGGCGTAGCAGATGGTGTGGGGGCGGTGGCTGAAGGCGGATTCGAAGAGTTGGAAGCGGTGGGAGATCTGCCGGGCGGAGTAGACGTAGAGGGGGGTGGCGTGGTCGATGGCGAGGGCGGCGAGATCGACTCCGTCGCAGTGGAGGGAGTGGTTGCGATAGGTGAAGGGACGGCGTGGGGAGGTTGGTTGCTGACGAATGCTCGGGCGTATTTTTTTGACGAAGTTTTAGGCAAGATTCGATGAACTTTCATGCGCCGGTGGCGTGTAAGGGACGGTGTAAGGGGCTTCTTCCGGGATGATGATCCAGGCTGCGATGTAGACGAACAGCGGGATTCCGCAGACAAGAGTGGCGAGGACGGTGAGGATGCGGACTACAGAGAGATCCCAGCCGTAGTGGATGGCGAAGGCTGCGCAGACTCCGCCGATGGCACGTCCGTAGCGGGGGCGGAAGAGTGGTTGCGCGGGGGGCGGCGGGGGTGCGTAGGCTGCGCCGGTTGAGGCTACGGCAGTGCCGCAGGCGGGGCAGAAACGGGCGGTGGGGTCGATGGATTTACCGCAATTTGAGCAGAACATGGTAACGCTCCGGGAATGTTTATTTTGACACAATCGGAGAGGTATACGCAGGGGGTTGGGGGTTGGTTCCGTGGAGAAGGAAGAACAGGCAACGGCAAAAGCGAAATACGAGGAGTTTTACTTCCCGCCCTCGCGTGAGACTCGACGATGAAACCGTGAGTTGTTGGGGATCGGAAATGAACGGGCAACGGCAAAGGCGAAATACGGGGGTCTCTCCGCTCCGCAACTCAGATGAGCGTGGTTTTCGGGGGAGCTTGGGGCGGTCGAAGAGGACGGACTTTGGGGGATCGAAGGTGATGAGCGTTATTTGCCGGTGTAGGGGGTTTTCAGGTATTTGCGGGCGGTTTCGGCCTGGGATTGGTCTCCTCCGCCGGCTGCGGCCAGTTGGTAGTTGTGGATGGCGGCGGGGCGGTCGTGGAGGAGGTCGAACATTTCGCCGGCGTTGAGCTGGGCGCGGCGGCGGAGCCATTCGCTGCAGTTGGGCTGGGCGGCGGCTTCGAGGTAGTGCTGGGCGGCGGCTTTGATGTCGTTCTGGCCGCGCTCGGTGTCGGCGAGGCCGAACCAGGCCATCTGAAGGCGGGGATCGATGAAGTAGCCGGGTTTTTCGGCGTCGGCGAGGACGGCTTTGTAGATGGCGATGGCGCCGGGGCCGTTTCCGGAGTCTTTGGTGAGGTTGGCCTCTTCGAGGCGGAAGAGATAGTCGCGGGGGTACTCGGCGGCGAGGCCGTGCTGGACGACGATGGCCTCCTGCGTAGCGGGCGTCGTGGCGCAGGAAGAGGGAGAGGACGGTGCGGGATTCGACGGCGGTGATGGTGCCGTGGGCGGCGCACTCGCGCAGGAGTTTGAGGCCGGCCTCGCGGTTGCCGCCTACTCCGGCGATGCCGACGACCATGCGGACGAAGCGCGGGAGGCTGGCTACGGCGAACTGCTGGATGCCGATGGCCATCTTGGCGTCGGTGTAGTCGGGATCGATTTTGAGGACCTGTTCGCTGTCGTTGCGGGAGGCTAGGCCCTGGCGGGCGGCGGAGACGAAGCTGTGGTCGACGAGGGTGATGAAGACGGCGTGCATGCCGCGGCCGTAGCCACGGGCGAAGTAGGCGTTCTTGTCGCGGGGGTTGTCCTTGATGCGCTGATCGCAGATGGAGACGATGGTGTTGGTGAGGGACTCGATGCGGTCGCGGGTGGCCTGGGGGACGGGGACTTCGCGTTTGGAGGAGAGGAAGGAGTTGTGCGCGTAGTAGGTGGTGTCGAGGAGGTCCTGATGGTAGAGCTCGCGGAAGACGAGGATCATGAGGAGGTAACCGGAGGCCATGGGATCCTGCGGATGGGCCTTGAGGACGGTCTCGAACCGGGAGATGGAGCCTTCGTAGTCGAGGATGTAGAAGTGCTGGAAGCCTTCGTGGACGATGGGGTCGAGGTTGAGGGGGTAGGTGTGGAGGCTGGAGTCCGGCTGCTGGGCGTTGCAGGCGGACGCGAGGAGGATGATGGTGGCGAAGACCGTTACGGCTGCGGCATGAAGACGGGAAGACCAGCGTGCGATGCGCGGCCGGGTTTGTGCTGTTGCGGCGATGCGAATCCTCATTCAACTCCCTGCACTGGACAGATGGCCTCACTTTGATGGAGGCTGTCAACGTAAACTATACCTTTGGGCTCCGGAAATTCTGCAGAGCGCGCTAGTCTCACTCTTGGACGGAACTCTAATGACAAGGTTTGAGTTGCTTCAGTTGCTGGTAGCACAGGCGAAGGCCAACGGGTTCGAGTTTCGCCGCTGGTACGTGGGCAAGCTGGGGCTGCCGTGGACGAATGCGCGGGCGGCGATTGAGACGCTGGCGGCGGAGCGGCGGTACTACGCGCTGCTGTTCTCGCATGAATTTGCGATGAACTTCTGGAAGGCCGGCGAACCGATGACGTTCCTGGTGCCGATGCAGAGCTTTCAGCGGAAGATGGCGGATGGATCGATCGGTACGGTGAAGCGCAAGGGCTACACGCGACGGAGTGCGCGGAACGATGCGTGGCGGTACCATCTGCGGCTGCTGGCGATGTCGGAGGAGCCGCTGCGCTATATGCGGCGCTACCTGCGAGTGGAAGAGGAGATGACCGACGAGGACGAGCCGGCGGTTGAGGTGAAGAAGGGCAAGGCGAGCCGCAAGGATTAGATGCGGTGTTCGCGACGGATGGCGAGGATCTGCTGGATGTGATGGTCTCCGTGGACGCAATGGAAGCGGCGCCAGTCCCGGGCGCACATGGGGCCGAGGATCGCGTGGGTGATAGCGCGAGTTGAGCCGAAGAGAGATTCGGCCCGGTCGAGGTTAGCGTCCATGCGGAGGAGTTTTTCGGTTGCGAGGTGGGTGAGTTCTTCGCCGGAGAGTGGGGCTGCGTGGCCGGGGCAGACTGCTTCGGGAGCTTTGCGGCCATCGGGCATATGGCCGAGCCGAAGGACGACGAAGCTTTTGAGGCGCTGGGATGGGGTTGGACGGGACTGGGTGGGCACGCCTTTGGCGATTCGCGTTCTCGAGGACGGCGGCAGTGGAGGCGTAGGTGAGGAGCAGGTGGTCGGCAATCTGCTGGATGCTCCACTTTTCCGGGTTGGCGATGGGGTGGAGTTGGGTCTGCGCGGCGTCGAGGTTGTGCAGCGCGGCGGAGAGTTTGCGGTGAAGCTGCTGGATGGTGGGGTTCATCGAGAGCGAATACTTACATGGCTAATGTAGTTCGCGCAGGGCTTTGGATGGCGGCTTTTTTCTGGTCGTCGGTGGGATCGAATTTGAGGACAGCGTTGTACTCGGTGACGGCCTCGTCTTTCTTGTTGAGGCGCTGCGCCATCTGGGCGAGGAGGAGATGGGCTTCGGGGTCGTCGGGGATGGTCTTGACGGCGTCTTTGCTGCGCAGGTAGGCGGCGTTGAAGTCGCCCTTGTCACGGTAGAAGCGGGCTACTTTTAGATCTTCCTCGAAGCGTTCGTCGGGAGTCTGGGGATCTTTGACCTTGGGAAGTTTGCGGCGTGTGTCGATGCCGTGGCTGCCGGCGTCTTTGAGAGGCGGGTTGTCGGGGTTGGCTGGCTGGTCGGCACTGGGGTGGTCGGGATCGGAGGAGGACGATGCTGCTGGAGCTGGATGACGAAGAACTGCTGCTGGAACTACTTCGCCGGGGAATGGGAATTTGTCGCTGCGGTGGAGGCGGATGGGGATAGCTGCCGGAGCTGCGGAGTCGTTTTCGCCGGGGAACGGGAATTTGTCGCTGTTGGGATTGGGGCTGCTTTGCCGGCGGCTGGGGCTGGAGCGTCGGGGGCGGAGGTGGTTGAAGCTGGGGGTGCCTGGGGTTCGCCGGGGAACGGAAACTGATCTGCCGTGGAGGGTGGATTGGCGGCGGGAGTGCAGGGCTTTTGCGCGGTCGATTTTGTGTTGGCGGGACAGGGCGGCGGCGGAGTGGAGTTTTGGGCCGGGAGAGTCTGGGAGGCTGCCAGCAGGATGGCGGTGATCGCGATCTGGGCTGTGGATCGGGCTGTGCATCGAACTGCCATAGGATTAGTTTACTCGGGCCAGAGGTAGAGTTCTACGGGGTTTGACGGTTTGCGATGCGGGTTTGTTATAGTCTGCGAAATGGGCGGTGAGTTTTTGCTAACCGCTCTTCTTTCAATTTCTTTGCAGGCACTCAATTTGATTTGGGGTGGTTTGGATATCTATGCGTGACGCTTTGGTGATTCGTTCTTCTTCGATCCATGCAGCGGGCTGCTATACGACTCGGAGGATAAAAAAGGGAGCTCGGGTGTGTGAGTATGACGGGCCGCGATTTACAAAAGAGTTGCGGATGAACGATATAAGGACCGATTCGTCACGTATCTCTTCAGCTGTGGGACGGATGAGGTCATTGATGGCTTTGGGATGGCGATGTTCATCAACCACTCCTGCGATCCGAACTGCGAGACGCAAGATGAAGATGGGCGGATCTTTGTGGTGGCGATACGAGACATCGCGGCGGGCGAGGAGCTGACGTACGAGTACAACTTGCACGACTCCGACGAGGACGAAGAAGGGATTTGCTACTGCGGCGCGGTGAAGTGCCGGGGGACGATGTTAAGCGAGGACGAGATGAAGCGGCGGGCGAAGCTGGCGAAGGGTAAAAAGAGACCGGCTAAGGTCTAAGATCGCGAAGCTGGCGGTTCTAGAGCTATGTCTTCTTCGGGGCAAGTTAGTGTAGCGGACTTTTGTCGGGCTCATTTTGAGCATCCAACAAAGTTGGGCCCATGACGATTCAAAAGGAGAACAACATGTTTGCTATAAATCGTCGTTTTCGGAGTGTGGTCGTGGTATCCGCCCTCGCGTTTGCATCGATAGTCGCGCAGGCGGCAACCGTTAATTTGATGGCGAACCTGAAGGCGTCTTCTGAAGTTCCGCCAAAGACCGGCAGTGGGACCGGCATGCTAACCGCAACGCTAGATACCACCACCAATGAGCTGACGTACCATGTGACATTTGATGGACTGACCGGTGCAGCTACGGCGGCGCATTTTCATGGGCCAGCCGCGCCTGGGGCGAATGCCGGGCCGCAGGTTGCGGTGAAGATGAGTCCGATTGCCAGCCCGATTGACGGAACGGCGACGCTGACTCCGGAACAGGCGAAGGACCTTCTGGCTGGGAAGTGGTACTTCAACATCCATACGGCGGCAAATCCGGGTGGGGAGATTCGCGGTCAGGTGATGAAGGGTAAGTAGTGGTATGAGCTGACAGTACGCGAGTCGCATGATGGCTTGCGTACTGTTGCCCGAGTGGGCTGCGGGTTATGCCTCTTCGGTGTGGATGCGGTTCTTCCAGTGGCTCCAGATGAACCAGGCGATGCCTGCGAGGAGAACGAGTTCGACGGCGAGATGGAAGCGGTGGAAGATGGCTTTGAAGCGAGGATCGGTGTCCCAGCCTGCGCCGAGCTTCATGCCGACGTAGGCGAGGATGTAGCACCAGGGCCAGGAGCCGATGAAGGTGTAGAGGTGGAAGCGGGCCTGGTTCATCTTCGCTATGCCGGCGGGTAGGGCGATGAAGGTGCGGACGACGGGTAGGAGTCGGCCGAGAAGAACGGTGATGCCGCCGAACTTCTGGAAGAAGTGCTCGGTGCGGTCGAGGTCGTGACGGCTGAGGAGGATGTATTTGCCGAAGCGCTCGACGGCGGGCCGGCCTCCCCAGGCACCGAGCCAGTAGGCGGGGATGGAGCCGAGGTTGCAGCCGATGGCTCCGGCGGTGGCGACCCAGAAGAGATTGAGCTGGCCGGTGTGCACGAGATATCCGGCGAAGGGCATGATGATCTCGGAGGGCAGCGGGATGCAGGCGGACTCGATGCCCATGAGCAGGGCGATACCGGCGTATCCGCCGGCCGAGATGACCGCAATGATGAAGCTGGCTAGGAGGGTGATGATTCGCTCAGACATGCATGTGCAGTATACGGGGTGAGGATGAGCTAGCATGGAAGAGTCAGGAGAATTTCCATGTCGAATACTGTTACCACGCAAAAAACTGATGCCACACCCACGAGTACCACTGCACCAACTCCCGCTGAGACGGGGCGACCGGCTACGAGCTATGGGGCTGGTAGTCAGCCGCAGGCGCATCCACATGATCCTTCGAAGCCGCCGGTGAAGCGGCAGATTGTTTGTTTCAGTTTTTATAAAGTGATGCCGGAGTGGCGGAGGCTGCCGGCGGAGGAGAAGGCCGCGCATAAAGCTGCGTTTGCGGCGGTGCTGGCGAAGTGGAATAAGCCGGGGGAGTTTTTGTCGCTGACTTACTCGACGGTTGGGACGCGCGGAGATGTGGATATGTGCGTGTGGTCGATTGGGTATGCAGTGGATGAACTGAATGAGATGCGGAGTGAGTTGATGCGAACTCCGCTCGGTGGGTATCTGGAGTCGCCGCATAATTTTCTGGCGATGACGAAGCGGTCGCAGTACCAGATTGACAGGCCGGATGAGAGTGAGGGCGAGGGGCGTGGGGCGATTCGTCCGGGTGGGCAGAAGTACATCTTTATTTATCCGTTCTGGAAGACGCGGCCGTGGTATCTGCTGCCGATGGCGGAGCGGAAGCGGTTGATGGATGAGCATATTCGCGTGGGGCTGCTGTATCCGCGGGTGAAGCTGAATACGACGTACTCTTTCGGGATTGACGACCAGGAGTTTGTGGTGGCGTTTGAGACGAACTTTCCGGAGGACTTTCTGGATCTAGTGCAGCAGCTCCGGGAGACGGAGGCGAGTATGTATACGCTGAAGGACACGCCGATCTTTAGCTGCGTGAGGGTTCCGGCGGCGGAGATGCTGGATCGCTTAGGATAGCAATTTGCTAAGACGAGAGAAGGCGCCACTTCGAATTCGGGTGGCACCTTCGCTCTGCTGCGGTTGCAGATTTATTTCTTTGTCAGTTCCTCGTAGCAAATCTGTGTCCAGCTCTTGTAGTTCAGCTTGTCATTGTCGCCGAGGGCTGCCTTGATTTGGTCGAGCGACTTGCCCTGGGCCACCATCGCCTTTACCTGGTCGCGGCGCGCGATTGCATCAGCGAGCCGCTTCTGGATGTCAGCTTTGGTCTGGATGTTGCCGTGCCCGGGGACATAGGTGTCGGCATCGAGCGCGATGATGCCTTTGGCGGTAGCGATCCAGCCCTCGGTGGAGCCGTGCTTCTCGTCGTGGATGCGGGGGTAGGGATTGTTGGTGGCGATGATATCGCCGGTAGCTACGATCTTCTGGCTGGGCAGGTAGACGATGAGGTCGCCGCTGGTGTGCGCGGGAGCCCAGTGGTAGAGTTCCAGTTTCTCGCCTTCGATGGTCAGCGTTTCTTTTTGTTTTGTGATGACCTGTGTGGGCTGATGGTCGGCTGGCGGAGCGCCTTGTCCTCCTGCGGCCAGCGCGGCCTCCTGTTCTTTCTTGTTGTTCTCCTGAGCGATCACCTTTACGCCTGCGGGGAAGGCGGCCAGCCCGTTCACGTGATCGCCGTCGCTGTGGCTCAGGATCACCGTTGTTACCGGCTTGGGCGTGATCTTCGCGATGTCATCGAGCAATTCCTGACCGCCGGGTTTCGTGGTTTTCGCATCAACGACAACTACGCCGTTGGTTCCGACTATCACTGTGCTGTTTCCGCCGCCACCCTCGATCCAGTAAATGTTCGGCTTCAGTTGGTGGGTTATAAATGGCGTCGCTGGGGGCGCTTGCGCTAGCGCTGTAACGGTCAATGTTGCCAGACTGGCCAATTGAAGTCCCTTGATCAAAAGAGTTCTGTGATTCATGCGTGCACTCCTATCGGGTTAATCACGGCACGGCTATCTTATCGGAACACCGATGAGCGGTGTTTCCATCAATGTGTTTTCCGGGCACTCATTCTCCCAGCGACCCTCAGGAGGTAAACTTTCATGGTGCCGCCAAAACCTGCGAAACCGATCCGGTCAGAAAAATCCCGCGTTGCTCCCAAGGCTGGGTCTTCCAAAAACATACGCGGTGGCACTGTGAGTCCGACGAGTCCTGAGCGGGTGGCGGCGATTCTAGTGGAGTTGCGGAAGGCCTACCCGGATGTGGTTTGTGCGCTGAATCATAAGAATGCGTGGGAGCTGACGGTCGCTACGATTCTGTCGGCGCAGTGTACGGATGTGCGGGTGAATCTGGTGACGCCTGCGCTGTTCAAGGCGTTTTCTACTCCGAAGGCTATGGCTGCTGCTTCCCTGCCCGAGTTGGAGGAGTTGATTCGGACTACGGGATTCTTTCGGAACAAGGCGAAGAATATTCAGGGTGCGGCGCGGGTGGTGACGGAGGAGTTTGGGGGGAAGGTTCCGCAGACGATGGAGGAGATTTTGCGGCTGCCGGGGGTGGCTCGGAAGACGGCGAATGTGGTGCTGGGTAGCTGGTATGGGATTGGGGTGGGCGTGGTGGTGGACACGCATGTGATGCGGCTTTCTCGGAGGCTGGAGTTGACGAAGAGTACGGCCCCGGTGAAGGTGGAGCAGGATTTGATGAAGATTATTCCGCAGGACCGGTGGATCGCGTTCTCGCATGAGTTGATTCATCATGGGCGGCAGGTTTGCTGTGGCGCGGAAGCCTAGGTGTGTGGACTGCACGCTGGAGAGGCTTTGCAATTCGAGGATAAGACGTGGAGTTCGCACTAAGGGCTCAAAACAAAAACAACGGCCTTGTTGGTTAAACAGGTTACAGCGGTCTGGGTGATGTTGAGAGCATTGTGGTCTATTCGCTTTGCTCAGGGCAGGCTCTTCGACTGCGCAGCTTGCAAAGTGCACACAGCTGCTTCGCATCAGCGACGACGACAGTGACTCGGTTCGGGGCTTCAGAGAACATCAAACGGTCATGGTCTTAATGCTTGGGATGGTCATGGATTAAAGTGGGATTTTGAGCGCTTCGATGAGAGCGCGGGATGGTGGGTTCGGTGGCTTCGATGGTGGGCTGGGTAGCCGAGGTCGCGGAGGGTTTGGGTAGGTGATGGGGCCTATGGAGGCGAGGGTGATGTTGGGTGGGAGGGTGAGGTTGGCGGCTTCGAGGAGGTTGAAGAAGTTGGTGGCGGTGGAGCTGCTGGTGAAGGTGATCGCGTTGGGGTAGGTGGCGGGTGAGGCGAAGAGTTGCCGGAGTGCGGGGATGGATTCGGGTGGAGTTTGGTTGCGGTAGGCGTCGGCGATGGTGATGTGGGCGCCGGCGGCGGTGAGGGTTTCGGGGAGGATGTCGCGGGCTTGTTCGGCGCGGATGAGGAGCATGGAGGCGGGTTGGCCGGCGGGGGTGTGGGCGTGGGGGGTGAGGGCTTCGGCGAGGGACTCAGCGGTATATTGCGGGGGAATGAGATCGACCTGGAGGCCGATTGCTTCGATGGCTCGGGTAGTGGCGGGGCCTATGGCGGCGATCTTTTTTGGGATGGCGGGGATGCGATGGAATTGGGCGCGACGGTGGAAGGCTTCGACCGCGTTGGCGCTGGTGAAGATGAGCCAGTCGTAGGTGCGGATCGCGGCGAGAGCGGCGTCGAGTGCGGCGAAGGAGTTGGGTGGGGCTAGCTCGATGGTGGGAATGGTCACGGTGGTGGCGCCGAGAGCTTCGAGCTGAGTGGCGAGGTCGGAGGCCTGGTGGCGGGTTCGGGTGATGAGGATGCGGATGTTGGTCAGAGTTGGCATCCTGCTTTTTATTGTAGGCGGAGTTGGAATGGTTCTTGAGAGATTTCCCTGCCCTCTAATCTGATCGCTTCTCGGAGTCTGGGGGAACCTGTTCCTCACGATCCGCAGCTTCAAATTCCTGGTCGAGCTCTCTCAGGGAATGGAGGTGTCTGTCTTTCTGGGTTCCGAAGCGCTTGAGAACGACTAACAGTACGGACATGACAATGAGTACCAACAGGGGGAATGCCGATCCTTTAGCGAACGACATTGCCGAAGCACGCTCGCGGAGAAGAACGAGGCCTGCCAGAGTCGCTCCCAGAGCAAATGCGGCGAGTATCTTCGCCAGATAAATTTGCCGTTTCTTGCGAAGATCGATATTGATCGCTTGTTTCACCGAAGCGGCGGGAGCATTACTTTGGAAAGACTCTGAGGCACGTAGCGCGAAAGCGAGCAGCCATGCCGCCATAAGCGCTGAGAGAGCACCTACTTGTGTGAAGCCGTTCGCACCGTGTAGCGGAGAGGAAGCAGATATGAACACAAGGGTTACAGTCAGAAGCAACAGCATGATCCACAGCAATGTTGGGCGTTTCCTGCGAGCTGAGGCTTTGGCCTCGATCCTTGAGCGAAACTGGCGGGAACTGGTTGCATTAGATGCAGCGCCATGCCACTGATCTTGCCAGGTTCTGAACTCATCTTGTTCATTCATGATTTTTCTCCAATAAGGTTCGAAGGAGCTTGCGGGCGCGGGTCAGCCTGACTCCTACGTTGTTGACGTTGATAACTAGTATCTTTGCAATCTGTGAGTAATCCAGACCTTCCAACGCCAATGTCAAGACCTGACGGGAGGGCATAGGAAGGTTGCGGATTGCAACGAGCAGACGTTCTTCCTGTTGCGACTTTGCAAGACTCTCTTCCGGATTGAGTCGCGAGTCCGCGGGCTCATTTTTCATATTGATATCTTCGATTTGAACTTTTCGTCGGACGATGTGCGCCATGCCGCGGTTATGCGCAATGCGAAAGAGGAATGTTCGTTCGGATGATTCGCCCCGAAAGCTGGGAAGCGCTTGCCAAAGTGCGGTTGCAATGTCCTGCACCAGATCGTCTCTATCGCTGATAGTCCGGGTATAGCTTCCGGCGAGTCTTCGCAAGGCTGGAAGATTCTCATCGAGCAAGTCTTCGTAACGCGCTTCCAGAGACTTTGCGGATATGGATTGGGTTGCTTCTGCCGGATTTGCTGCGATGTCTGTCATTGCCGTTATTTGAAACCTTCTGATTCATCCGATACTTTAGCCAATTGATTTCTTGAAAAGGTAGTCATTAGTGCAGGCGTTTCCTTACATGTTTTTTTGAATTTGGGGCAAAATGACGGATTTTGTGGCTTGACACTGATACCTAGACGGCTATATATAGATGTCTAAGTATGAGAAAACCTGATGTATTACAAGGCTCGCTTGATCTGTTGGTCCTGAAGATTCTTTCGCGGAGGCCGGGACTGCATGGATACGCCATCATGACCGCGATCAAAGATATTTCGAATGATGTTCTGCGAGCCGAGGAAGGCTCGCTCTATCCGGCGCTGCACCGAATGGAGGAGAACGACTGGATCCATGCTAAGTGGGTGACGAAAGAGACGGGACGGCGTGCACGGGTGTATGAGTTGACGACAGCGGGCAAGAAGCAGCTTGCGGCAGAGGAGCTGCGCTGGCAGACGGTGACTTCGGCTGTGAATCTTGTGCTGAGGACGGTGTAGCCATGTCGATGTGGACGCGAGTGCGGAATGTATTTCGAGGCGAGAGGCTGAACGGGGAGATTCAGGAGGAGATGGACGCGCATATTGCGGAGGCGGTAGCGCAGGGGCGTGATCCGGTGGAGGTTCGGCGGGCGTTTGGGTCTACGCTGCGGCGGGGCGAGGAGAGTCACTCGGTGCGAGTGGTGGGATGGCTGGATTCGCATTGCGGGCGGATGTGGTGTTTGGGTGGCGGCAGTTGATGAAGCGCAAGGTGACGACGGGGGCGGCGGTGTTGTCGCTGGGCTGGCGATTGGGGCTTGCACTGCAGCGTTTCGACTGGTGGATGCTCTGTTCTTGAGGCCGATGCCGGTGAGTGATCCGGGGAGCCTATATGTGGTTTCGTATAACGGATTCAGCGCGAGGACTGGAGAGCCTAATAGCTGGGACAGCAACTCTTACCCGATGTTTCTAAAGATGCGTGACACGGTGAAAGGGCAGGCTGATCTGGTGGCGGTGTCGACGCCTGTTGACCGCACGGATATTACGTTTGGATCTGTCCAAGAGATGGAAAAGGCTTATCGCCAGAATGTTTCGGGAGATATGTTTTCGAACTTTGGACTGAAGCCTGCTTTGGGGACGACTGTTTAACGAAGGATGATGATCGCGAGCCAGGACGAAGTCCGTATGCGGTGCTTTCTTACGATTACTGGACGCGGCGGTTTGGACGTGACCCGAGTGTGATTGGTCGGACATTCCATCGGGGGAGCACGGTTATGAGATTGTTGGCGTGGCGCCGAAGGGTTCACCGGCACGGAGCCAGGGAAGATGGTGGACTTTTTTGAACCTACGATGATGAGTGCCGGCTCGATCAATCGCGATAGCGATTTCTGGTTGCGGATTTTTGTACGAGTGAAGACCGGGTGTCAACCTTCAGCGGCTTCAAGATCGAGATGAATGCGATTTTTCAAACGGCGGAGAAGGAGCGGGCAAAAGGGTTTCAGAATTTTCCGAAGTATTTGCTTGATAAATATCCGAATGCGACTCTGGTGTTGAAGCCTGCTGGTAAAGGTGTATCGAATATGCAGACTGACTATGGCTCTGCATTGGCGACGCTTAGTGTTTTGGTGGGAATGGTGCTGTTGGTTGCGTGCGCGAATGTGGCCAACCTTATGTCGGCGCAGGCGGCGGCGCGCGGCCGTGAGATGGCGCTGCGCGTTTCGATTGGAGCGGGACGATGGCGACTGGTAAAGATGGTGATGGTAGAGAGCGCTATGCTGGGGCTTATGGCGGCGGGCCTGGGGCTGGCATTTGCGTGGTGGGCGGCGCCGTCTGTGGTGGAGCAGGATCAATCCACCGGATAATCCCGCCAGACTGGTACTGCCAGCGGACTGGACAGTGATCGGATTTGGGCTGGCTACCGCTGTAGGAGTAACACTACTTTTCGGAACTTTGCCTGCGCTACGCGCTTCGAGGATAAAGCCGGTCAATGCGTTGAAGGGTGGCGAAGAGCCGCATGCTAAGCGGCGGTTGATGTATGGACTGATTGCGGCACAGGTAGCGTTCTGCTTCGTGGTGCTGTTTGTGGCGGGATTATTTGGGACCACATTTGCAAAATTAGCGAAGGTTTCAACGGGGTTTTCCTCTGAACGTGTGCTGCTGCTGGATACGGTGACACAGCATGATCAGCCTGCTGTGAAGTGGGACCAGATGGCGGCGGCGCTGCGGTCTGTACCGGGGGTACAAACAACCGCGATCGAAGATTGGCCGATGCTGAGCGGCACCATGCATAACGATCGCATCTCGATCAATGGCTCGGGGCCCAGTCAGGTATTGACGTTTTTTTTAGCGGTCTCCCCAGGATGGTTGGAGGCTATGCGGATTCCGATGCTTAGTGGAAGAGACTTTCGTGATAGCGATTCGAGCCCTAGCGTAGCTATCGTCAATGAGACGTTTGCTAAGACGTACTTCAACGGAGCGAATCCTGTCGGCAGTTCGTTTGTGACGAAGAGGCCAGATGGTGTGGATGTGCATTATGAGATTGTGGGGCTGGTTCATGATGCTATTTATCGCGAACTTCGCGAGGTGATGCTGCCACAGGCCTATATACCGATACATCGCGCCGTTGTGACTTCGAACGTTTCGACCACTTCTCTACAAACGGCGACTCCGACCCCGCCTCTTGCGGCTGCATTACGGCCCATGGGCAATGCGACGATCGTAGTACGAACTTCGAACGATGACCCGACGTCTTTATGCCGAGACGCTGAGGCGAGCTATGGCACGAGCCGATCCTGAATTTCGTGTAAGCAACGTGACGACACAAGCAGGATTAGTTGACGCGCAGACGATTCGAGAGCGTCTGTTGGCTTCGCTCTCTTTATTCTTTGCAGGAGTTGCCCTGCTGCTGGCGGCGATTGGACTGTATGGCGTATTGAGCTACTCGGTGTTGCAGCGAGAGCGAGAGCTTGGGACACGGATTGCGTTGGGTGCGCAAGCGGGAAATATTGCGCGACTTGTGACGGCACGAGTGCTTGCGATGGTCCTGCTTGGCGCCGTGTTGGGATTCGCGATTGGGATGGTCTCTGTGAAGTATGTGGCTTCTCTGTTGTATGGAGTGAAAGCCACGGACCTGTCCGATGTTTGTTATCCCAGCAATGATATTGCTGGCGGCTGCCTGCCTTGCCGCTATACCGGCGATATTGCGGGCGGTCAGGATTGATCCGGCGATTATGTTGCGGGCGGAGTAGCGGATTTTTTGAGGAGTGTGTGAGATGGGATTGCTATCGCGTTTGGGAAATGTGTTTCGTGGCGAGAAATTGAACAGCGAGATTCAGGAGGAGATGGACGCGCACCTTGCTGAGGCGGTGGCGCAGGGGCGTGATCCGGTGGAGGCGCGGCGGGCGTTTGGGTCGGTGCGCAAGCGGAGCGCGAGGAGAGTCATTCGGTGCGGGTGGTGGGTTGGCTGGATTCGCTGCGGGCGGATGTGGTGTTTGGATGGCGGCAGTTGATGAAGCGGAAGGTGACGACGGGGGCGGCGGTGTTGTCGCTGGCGCTGGGGATTGGGGCTTGCCTTTCGGCGTTTCGGCTGGTGGATGCGCTGCTGTTTCGCGCTTTGCCGATAAAGGCACCGGAGCGGCTGTATGGTTTGTTTCGTGAGGGCAAGGGCTTTGGGGCTGGAGACGAGAAGCTGCGGGTTGAGACGAGCTTTGAGTATCCGATCTATCAGCAGATGCGTGCGGCGGTAAAGGACCAAGCCGAGGTGATTGCGTTTAACGAATACGAGACGGACGGATGTGACATACCACTCGGCGCAGGAGATGGAGAAGGCGCAGGTACAGTATGTTTCGGGCGGGATGTTTGGCGCGTTTGGGCTGCTGCCTGTCCTGGGGCGGTTATTGACGGCGGGTGATGATGTTACTCCGGGAGCGCATCCGTATGCGATGATCTCGTACGACTACTGGGTGCGGCGGTTTGGCAAGGACCCGAATGTGATTGGGCGCACATTCCATATGGGTGAAAGCTTTTTTGAGATGGGCGATAACGTGTACCAGATTATCGGTGTGGGGCCGAAGAGGTTTTACCGGCACACGAGCCCGGCACGATGACCGATATTTTTCTGCCGACGATGATGGATATCGGGGTCAAACACCCAGACTGGTCGTGGGTTTGCATGATGGTGGCACTGAAGCCCGGAGTTGCGGTGGGACCGGTGCAGGACAGGTTAAGTGCAGTCTTCGATACTGCGCAGCGAGAAAGAGCGAAAGGCTTTACAGGGCGGCCGAAGCAGTTCTTCGAGAGGTTTTTCAGTTGGCACGTTCGGCTGAAGCCAGCTCCTGCCGGAATTTCAAATATGCAGGAAGACTACCGGGTTCCGTTGATTGACTCTGAGCGTGCTGGTGTTATTGGTGCTGCTGATTGCCTGCGCGAATGTTGCGAACTTGATGACGGCCCAAGCTACGGAGCGGACGCGGGAGATGGCGCTTGCGGGTATCGATTGGAGCTGGTCGGAGAAGGTTGATTCAACTGCTGCTGGTGGAGAGCGCTTTTCTTGCGATGATGGCTTCCCTGCTGGGCGGATTGTTCGCATGGTGGTCGGCTCCAATGGTGGTGAACATGATTAGTGCGCCGGGCAAACCTGTCCGTCTCGTATTGCCGGCGGATTGGACGGTGATGGGCTTTGGATTGGTGCTGACGGTGGGCGTTACGCTGCTGTTTGGGATGATCCCGGCGCTTCGGGCGTCCAGAGTGCAGCCGGTGAGTGCGTTGAAGGGTGGCGAAGAGCCGCAGGCGCGGCGCAGGCTGATGCACGGTTTGATCGCAGTGCAAGTGGCGTTTTGTGTTGTGGTGCTGTTTGTGGCGGGTTTGTTTGCGGCTACGCTTGAGAAGCTTCTAAACCAGCCGATGGGCTTCACCGCAGAACATGTATTGCTGATCGATACAATTGCGGACCATCCGCAGGCGCCCGCGGTGTGGGACCAGACAGCGGAGCGTTTGCGTGCAGTTCCGGGCGTGGAGAAGGTCGGAGTTTCGATTATTCCGCTGCTGCAAGGAGACATGTTCGGCAGTTGGATCGCGGTGAATGGTGTGCGGAGTCAGACAGTTGGCGTCCCTTCTTGAGGTGAGCCCGGGTTGGCTGGAGACGATGAGAATTCCGCTGTTTGATGGTCGAGATTTTCGGGATAGCGACTACTGGCCAAATGTTGCGATTGTAAGCAAGGCGTTTGCGAAGGAGTACTTTGGCGGGGCGAACCCGATCGGCAGAACGTTTCAGATGGCTGGGGCGAAGGACTCTGTCGCAGTGGTGGGTGTAGTGGGCGACGCGCGGTATCAGAGTGTGCGTGAAGCTACGGTGCCTGTGTTCTATGTTCCGTTTCAATGGATGGATGAAAAGGGCACGGCCGCGCCGCTTCGCAATGGAACGTTTACGGTACGCAGCGTTGTCGATGATCCGCGAGGAGTTGGCGCAGACGCTGCGACGGACCGTGGTGCAGGGTCAACCACAGTTTCGGGTGACGAGCGTGGAGACGCAGACGGAGTTGATTGCAGCACAGACTATTCGGGAACGGCTGCTCGCTACGCTGGCGACTTTCTTTGGCGGCGTGGCGCTGCTGCTGGCTGTGATTGGGTTGTATGGAGTGCTGCATTATTCGGTGCTGCAGCGGGAGAAGGAGATTGGGATTCGGATTGCTGTGGGAGCGCAGGCAGGAAATATTGCACGGCTGGTAACGATGAGAGTTTTTGCGATGGTGATGGCGGGGGCGATCGTCGGGCTGGGGCTGGGAATGGCTCACGGTGCGATATGTGGCTACTTTGCTGTATGGAGTGAAGAGTACTGATCCTTCGATGTTGCTGGGGCCGATGCTGGTGTTGCTGGCTGCGGCTTGTCTGGCGGCGCTGCCGGCGGTGATGCGGGCGGTGCGGATTGATCCGGCGATTATGCTGCGGGCGGAGTGATGCTTCTTAGAGAGTGCTGGCGGTAGTGGGGGCGAAGAGGGTGTTGCGGCCGAGGAGCCAGTGGGGGTCGAAGCGGGTTTTGACTTGCTTCATGGCTTCGAGGTGCTCGGGGGTGTATTGGATGGGGAGGAGCGAGGCTTTGCGCTTGCCGAGGCCGTGTTCTGCGGAGACGGTGCCGCCCAGAGAGACGGCGTGGGCGGCGAACTCTTTTAGTAGCTGGGTTGCGGTGGCGGCCTGGGCTTCGGTGGCGGGGAGCATGTTGACGTGCAGGTGGGCGTCGCCGATGTGGCCGAAGATGACGTAGTGGCCGGGGAGTTCGGCGTCGAGGCGCTGGCGGTAGAAGTCGAGCATGGCTTGATTTTTATCGATGGGGACGGCGTAGTCGGTGCCCATGTTCATGAAGCCGCGGCGGCGCATGGTTTCGATGACGAGTTCGGGGAGGGTGTGGCGGAAGATGCGGAAGCGCTCGCGGTCTTTGGGGCTGACGGCGAACCAGGAGGCTTCGATGAGGGCGTGGGACTGCTCGAGGCGGGTCTCCCAGGCTTCGACGTCGTCGCCATCGGCTTCGATGAGGAGCGCGGCGGCGGCGTTGCGGGGGATCTCGGGGTAGCGGACGCGGATCATGTCGAGGGCGTTGCGGTCGGCGTACTCGATCATGTTGAGCGCGGGGACGCTGCGCCATGCGGATACGGCGGCGAGGGCGTCTTCGTCTGCAGCGAAGAAGATGACGCCGGCGAAGACCTCGGCGGGGATGGGGAGGAGGGCGACCTCGGCTTCGAGGGTTACGCCGAGGGTGCCTTCGGAGCCGCAGAAGAGATCGACCCAATCCATGCCGGGCTGGAGTCGGTAGCCGGCGGTGTACTTGGTAGTGGCGGGGATGGGGAGTTGCGGGACTTCGAAGTCGATGGGTTCGCCGCGGCGGTACTCGCGGACTGTGCCGTCGAGGAGGGCTACGCGGAGTGCGCGGATGTGGCGGCGCGTGCTGCCGAAGCGAAAGCTGCGCGAGCCGCTGGCGTTCGTGGCGATGGCGCCGCCGATGGAGGCAGTGATCTCGGTGGGGTCGGGCGCGAAGAACTGTTTGGTACGGGAGGCGGCTTCGCGAAGTTCGAGGAGAGTGATCGCGGAGCCTACACGAGCGAAGCCGGAGGAGACCTCTAGCTTGCGGAATTTTTCGAGGGAGACGACCCATCCGCCCAATGGGACGCGGGAGCCGGTGAGTCCGGTGCCGGCTCCGGCGATAGTGATGGGAGTTTGGGTGGCGACGGCTTCAGCCAGGGTTTCGAGGACCTGGGATTCAGTCTCGGGAATGATGACTCGATCGGCGTGGCCGGTGAAGCCGGAGGCGTCGACGAGATAGGACGAATCGACCATGAGGCGATCGTATCGCAGTAACGACGATGCGGGGTAGTTGGCGAGGGAAGATCTCGCCAGACTTGTTTACAGGACTGGAGAACTGGAGGCGGAGATAGCTACGATGTGGCTTGTGGAGCTTGCCGGGCCAGCGCTGCGTGCTGCGAATCGCCCAGACGTTGGGATTGGCGGCGAGATCGATCAGTTGCTTCTGATGCAGGCGAGCGTGGAGGTGATCGGTGGTGTAGGCCTCGAGCGAGATGGCGCCGTTGTCGCGGATGATATCGGCCATGACGGGGCTGGCCATCAGCGAGGGCGAGAGGAAGGCGGTGATGTCGACCGTGACGTAGCCGTGGGCATCGATTTCGCTGGTGTCTACGAGAGCAGCGAAGGAGCCTAGCGGCGCGTTGTGCGCCTTGCGGGAGAGAAGAACGAGATCGAAGGACATCTTCTTCTCGGCGGGACTGAAGGAACGACGCAGAGAGGCGGCGTCAATGTATTGGCTGCTGGAATGCGTTGACTGACCTGCAACAGAAGCAGTCTGAGCGCGTGCGGAAGACGAGAACGAACCGATTACGATCGCGACGAAGAAGAACAAGACATTGGTGCGAGATGAAACAGAATGAAAGTTCACTGGTAAAGCTCCGGCTCTGCGTGATTGCACAGATATTTTTATGACTACTACCAGGAATAAAGCAGGTTTACTGCCAATTGGTTTGTTGATCGAAGATCCGAAAGCGGGTAGATAAAGAGGTTACGTCAATTGCCGACCTATAATTTTCAAAGTGCAGCAAGGGGGAGTGAACCAACTGACACATTAGGGAGAATCGACTTACCCAACGACTACTGGCAAATTATGTCACATGGTTGCTGCAGAAGCGAGAATATCTTGCGCGCCCTTGGATTTAAGGTCATTGGCGACCCATTCTCCCAGGACGTGGGAGGGGGTGTCCAGGGTGGCTTCGGTCTCAATCTGGATCATGGCTTCTCCGTCGGGTGCGACTACCTGGGCTACCATGCGCCACTTGTCTGGCCTGATCTCGCTGGGGGGAATGCAATGGGCTCCGATGGGAAGCTGGCAGCCGCCGCCGAGGGCATCGAGGGTGGTGCGCTCGGCTTCGACGCAATAGCGGGTGTAGGGGTGATCGAGGAAGGCGACGGCCTGGCGGATGATAGGTGTCTCGTTCGCAATCGATGGAGTGTTCGGGGTGGCGGGTCTCGAGAGCGAGTGCTCCCTGGCCGGGTGCGGGACACATCTCTTCGGGAGAGAACCGCTGATGGACCCACTCGGCGCGCTTGAGGCGGTCGAGGCCGGCGGCGGCGAGGACGAGGGCGTCGCATTGGCCTTGTTCGAGTTTGCGCAGGCGGGTGTCGATGTTGCCGCGGACTTCGACGAAGGTGACATCGGGACGGAGTGCGAGGATCTGGGCGCGGCGACGGGGGCTGGTGGTGCCGATACGACCTCCGGTGGGCAGGGTATGGAGCGCCCAGTAGGAGTCGCAGACCCAGACGTCGCGGGCGTCGGCGCGTTTGGGGATGGCGGCGAGCGTGAATTGGGGGGCGAGCTTCGTGGGGAGGTCTTTGAGGGAGTGGACGGCGAGGTCTATGCGGCCTTCTTCGAGGGCCTCTTCAATCTCCTTGATGAAGATGCCTTTGCCGTCGAGGTTCGGAGGCGGGACGAAGCCGGGCTGCTGCATGCGGTCGCCGGTGGTGCGGATGACTTCCATCTCGACCGAATAGCCAGCGTCGCGGAGGGCGTAGAGGATGTGGTTCGCCTGCCAGAGGGCAAGTTGGGAGCCCCGGCTGCCGATTCGTATGGGGTTCTTTGGGTTCTTGAGCTCAGCGTTCATGTCTCTAGTCTAGGATACGGGATATGAAGGATAGATTTCCTCTTTCAAACCACATGTCCGTTGACGCGGGATTCCGGTCATATGCTGCTGGTGTAAAGATGAGTCGATTAATTGGTGCTTTGGTCAGGAGCGAGGCCTCGGTATTTCAGCATCGGTTCGACGCTGGGTTCTTTGCCTAGCCAGACGAAATACATTTTGGCGAGATCTTCGGTGTTGCCGCGCGAGAGGATCATCTGGCGGAAACGGTCTCCATTGGCGCGGGTCAGGCCGCCGTGATCTTCGAACCACTGGAAGGCATCGTCGTCGAGCATCTCGGCCCATTGATAAGCGTAGTAGCCGGCGGCGTAGTCTCCTCCCCAGATGTGCGCGAAGTAGCTGGAGCGATAACGCGGAGGGACGTAGCTCAGGTCGAGGTGCATCTTATGGAGTGCCTGGGTCTCGAAGGTGTCGGGGTTCTGGAGTGGTGCGTCGGCAGGTAATGTGTGCCACTGCATGTCCAGTTCGGATGCGGCGAGAAGCTCGGTAAGCATGTAACCCTGGTTAAAAGTCTGGGTCTTTTTTATTTTGGCGGCGAGTTCAGTTGGCATTGGCGCGCCGGTTTTGTAGTGCTTTGCGTAGTGGTTGAAGACCTCCGGGTAGATGGCCCAGTGCTCGTTGAACTGCGAGGGAAACTCGACAAAGTCGCGTGAGACGGAGGTGCCGGAGAGGCTGGGATAGCGAGAGTCGGCAAAGATACCGTGCAGGGCGTGGCCGAACTCGTGGAACATTGTGGTGACGTCGGTGAAGCTGATGAGGGCCGGTTCGCCGGTGGCGGGCTTGGGCAGGTTGGCGACGTTGTAGATGACAGGAAGCGTCCCCAGCAGCTTGGATTGGTCGACGAAGCTGGACATCCAGGCGCCGCCGTTTTTGTTATCGCGCTTGAAGTAGTCGCAGTAGAAAAGGGCGAGTGGCTTTCCATTAGTGTCGAAGATCTCGAAGACGCGGACATCGGGATTGTAGACAGGTATGTCGTGGCGTTCCTGGAAGGTGATTCCATAGAGCTGCGTGGCTGCGTAGAAGACACCGTTCTGGAGGACGTTGTTGAGTTCGAAGTAGGGTTTGATCTGATCTTCATTCGAGGTCGTATTTGGCTTTGCGGACTTGCTCTGCGTAGAACTCCCAGTCCCAGGGCTGAAGTTGGAAGCCGAGGTTCTGGGCGTCGATGATGGCTTGAATGTCTTTGGCCTCGCTGCTGGCCTTGGTGGTAGCCATGGGGACGAGCGCGTTGAGAAATTTGAGCGCAGCCTCGGGATTTTTTGCCATCTGGTCTTCGAGGTTCCAGGCGGCGTAGTTTGGGTAGCCGAGCAACTTGGCGCGCTGGGCGCGGAGCTGAGCGAGACGAGCAATGGTGGCGCGGGTGTCGTTGGCGTCGTTGTGCTCCGCGCGATTCCATGAGTGCTCGAAGATCGCCTGACGGGTAGCGCGGTTGGTTAGGGTAGCGAGCAAGGGCTGTTGCGTGGTGTTCTGCAACGCCAAGGCATAGCCTTTGACGTGGCGTTCGGTGGCTAGCTGCGCGGCTGCTGCGAGTTGTGCGTCGGTCAGGCCGGCAAGGGCACTCTTATCAGTGGTGACGTAGACGGCGTCTTTGGTGGCCGCTAGAAGCTTATTCGTGAACGCGTTGGAGAGAGTAGATATCTCTTCGTTGATTTTCTTCAGCTGGGCCTTATCGGCTTCGGGGAGATTGGCTCCGGAGTGGACGAACTGGTCGTAGGTCACTTCGACGAGGCGGAGGGATTCAGGGTCAAGGTTGAGAGAGGCCCGCTGCTTGTAGATGGTGGCGACGCGCTCAAAGAGTTTGGCATTGAGGTAGATTGCGTCCTGATGCGCGGCCCGCTTGGGGGCCTCGAGACTCTCGATCTTTTGGAGGGTAGGGTTGGTGTCAGCGCCGGTGACAGCATCGAAGGCTGCAGTGGCTCGCTGAAAGAGCCGGCCGCTCTTTTCCATCGCGACGAAGGTGTTGTCAAAGGTAGGAGGAGCCGGATTATTGGCGATGGCTTCGACTTCGGCGAGTTGCTGAACCATACCAGCCTCTATCGCGGGCTGGTAGTCGGTGTCTTTGATCTTGTCGAACGGCGGAGCCTGGAATGGCAGGGTGCTAGGGGCGTAGAAGGGATTGGCAAGGCCAAAGTCGGCCGCGGCGGCATGGGACGCGGAAATAGCGAGAGTTGCAGCGGTGAAAAGTGTGGCCATTATGGATAGTTTACGTTGCGGGACGTGATAGATGCGAAGATCGGCGGCCATATCGCCCCTAGGATACGGGATAGTCGGACTGTGTGCACGGACTATGCGTGGATTCGGAGTTTGACGACTGCCTCCGCTTGCTTCGTGACGTAGCGGCAGTGCAACTGTAATTTGCGAGTCTTGATCGAGCGGGTTTGGACAGCTCAATTTTCAAGATCGGATGGAAAGCATGAAAAAATCGCCGGCGTCGCCGAATGGTAGCCGGACGAGTAGAAGCCAAACGAATCCCAGAAGAGCAGTTACCGGGAAGCCAGGTGTAGCCGAAGGGATAGGCAGCCACACCCACCCGGGAGCACAGCCGTCGCCACCGCAGCCGGCATAGGTCTCAGCGAGGTTCAGGTTAGCGTCGCCAAGGTACCGCGAGCGCAGGTCGCTCCATGCATAGAGATCATCTTGGCCTGGGTCTGCTTCGGATCGAATTTCTGCGGGCTGACCTGGTCACTGTTGAGACCCTGATGGGTTTGGTGTTGGTGTCGTGGTTATCGCCGGGATAAGACCTTGATTTCGCCGTTGAAATGCGGGTTTATCGATAATTTTCCCCAGGGGTCAGGATAGCGGTTTGAGGTCGCCTAAGACGGTGGGGATGAGTTCGGAGACAGTGGGGTGAATGTGCATTGCTCGCTGCACGGTGGTGTATGGGGCCTTGGCGTACATTGTGTCGAGCAGGCAATGGACGGCTTCGTCGCCACCGGTGCCGAGGATGGAAGCACCGAGGAACTGTTTGGTTTCGGCGTCGACGAGAACCTTCATGAAGCCTTCGGTCTCTCCCTTCTCTACGGCACGGCCGACTTTGGTCATGGGGCGGGTGCCGATGAGAGCGGGCTTACCGGTTTTGTGGACTTGTTCTCGAACCTGGGCTTCGGTGAGGCCGATGCGGCCGAGGGGTGGGTCGGTGTAGAGGGCATAGCAGGGGATGCGATCGCTGACGCGGCGAGGTGCCTGCACTGAATCTGCGTCGAGGATGTTGGCGGCGGCGATCTCGAAGTCGTTGTAGGCGGTGTGGGTGAAGCCGCCGTGAGGGTTGCAGTCGCCGAGCGCCCAGATGCCGGGGACGTTGGTGCGGAGTTGATCGTCGATGGGAATGTAGCCGTGGGAGTCAATGGTGAGGCCGCCTTTGTCGAGACCGAGGTCGTCGGTGTTGGGACGGCGGCCTACGGCGAGCAGGATGTGGGAGGCGGAGATCTCGGGCGGGTCTTCTTTGCAGTCGACGTGGACGATGGAGTCTTCTCCGCTCTTTGAGAAGTGGATGCACTCGGCGTTGAGGCGGATGTGGATTCCCTCTTTTTCGAGGAAGTTCTTGATGGCCGCGGAGACGTCTTCGTCCTCGCGCTTGATAAGGCGAGGGGCCATTTCGACGATGGTGACTTCGCTGCCGAAGCGGCGGTACATCTGGCCGAACTCGAGTCCGATGTAGCTGCCGCCGACGACGACGAGATGGCGCGGGAGGGTGTCGAGCTCGAGCATGGAGGTGTTGGTGAGGATGTTGACCTGATCAAGGCCGGGCATGTTGGGGATGTTGGCGCGAGCTCCTACGTTGAGGAAGATGCGTTCAGCGGTGAGGAGGTCTTCGTTGACGCGGACGGAGTTGGGTGACTCGAAGCGGGCGTGGCCGGTGTAGACGGTGCAGCGCTCCATGGTGCGAAGCCAGTCTTCGATTGCAGTGCGCGAGGCGGCGGAGACGGAGTCTTTGCGGGCTTTGACGGCCTTCATGTCCATCTCGATGGGGCCGGGTAGTTTGAAGCCGAAGAACTCGGAGCGACGGGCCTGGTGCGCGGCGTAGGCGGTGGCGATGAGGGTCTTGGTGGGGATGCAGCCGGTGTTGACGCAGGTTCCGCCGAAGAGCTTGCGCTCGATCACGGCGACGGTGAGGCCCGCCTTGGTGAGGCGTCCGGCCAGCGAGGGGCCGGCTTGACCAGTCCCGATGATGATGGCGTCGAAGTGATTTGGCATATTGGCTTAGATGGCGAGGTGGGACGATGTAGAGGCCTCCGACGACGTCTTCGAGGAGGGCGGCGGAGAGGTCATTGCCGAAGGCTTTGGCGAGGCGGCTGCGGATATAGGCTCCGCCGAGGGTACCGACTACGGCTCCGATGGCGCCGAGTAGAAGACCGCCGATGAGGGATTGCTGGGAGATGCCGAGGGCTGCTCCGGAGAAGGCTCCGCTGATGATGCGGGTGATGAACTGGGGTGGGATCTTTCCGCTGGGGGTTTTGGGTAGCTTGTCGTTGATGATCTCGCCGAGTGCGAGGACGGAGAGTATCCAAGGGGTGGCAGCGTAACCGAGCCAGGCGAGATGGATGCCGAAGAGGTTGATCCAGCCGAGGCGGGCGGCCCAGCTGACAACGGTTGGGGCGGTGATGGCCCGGAGGCCACCTATGACTCCAATCGAAAATGCCAGTACAAGGATGGACATGGAGTTCTCCTAGTGGAATAGTTTTTATTTCGAGGTGCACCAAACCGATGCGGTGGGCGGATGAGTGGGTGCCTCTCGTTTTTGTGATTCCAAGTACAACGTTACTACTGCCCGTTTGTTTAAATGATTTACAAAGCGGAAGGGATACTTTCAACAGTGGAGGATTGCGGGAGTACAATTGCGGCTCCGGAAAATAGAAATGGGCCCGCCGGTCAGGAGGAAGGATGACCTATCGGAATGCTATTCTCGTCGTTTGTCTCAATGTAACGCTTTGCGGCCTCTCTCAAGTTGCTGCGGGCGCGACTCTCTGTGTTCAAAAAAATCCGAGTCCCGGATGTCCGTTTTCGTCGATTAGCGCGGCCGTCGCAGCTGCATCGCCCGGCGATGTCGTTCAAGTCTCCCAGGGCACGTATAAGGAGGATGTCATCGTCGGTAAGGCAATCTCGCTTGTGGGCGCAAACCGGAATAATACCATCATCGATGCTACGGGGCTGAAGAACGGGATTTATGTGGATGGGATGGATAATGCCGGTCTGAGTGGAGTTACAGTATCGGGCTTCAACGTGCAGAATGCGAACTTCGAGGGCATCCTCATTACCAACGCCACCAATATCACGATCTCGGACAATTACGTCCTGAAGAACAATATCAACTTAAATATCAACACCGCCGAATGCCCGGACATTCCACCGTTTGAGACGAACGAGGGCTTCGACTGCGGCGAGGGAATTCATCTTAGCGGCGTTGACCATTCGATCGTTGCGAATAATCTTGTTGCGAATAATTCCGGCGGGATTCTGTTGAGCGATGACACGGGCGCCACGCATGACAACCTGATCATGGGAAACACGGTCCAGAACAATCCGTTCGATTGCGGGATCACGCTGGCATCGCATACGCTTTTTGCGCCGGGGCCACCGACGGCGGCTGGGGTCTTTCACAATACGATCAGCGGCAATGTATCGGACCACAACGGACGGCAGACGCCTGGAGCGGGCGCGGGCGTCGGGCTGTTTGCTCCTGCACCCTGGAACAAGACGTATGGGAATGTTGTGGTGAACAACATCATTACGGATAACGGGCTGCCGGGTGTGTCGATGCATGCTCACTCGCCGGGTGCTTCGCTGCCGGACAATATGATCGCTGGTAACTATCTCTCGGGGAACCTGGCGGATACTGACGATACGGCGACCTCGGGGCCGACAGGGATCAATGTATCGGGCGGAGATGATGGCGCGGGCCATCCGCTGGCGGTGATTACGGGGACGGTGATTGCGGGCAATACGTTCCAGCAGGAGACGATTGGGATTGCGGTGAAAACCAATTCGCTGGTTGGAGCGCACCTGAACGATTTCATCAATCCATTGATTGGTGTTGACAACATCGACGGCGGCTCTGTGGATGCGACGCTGAACTGGTGGGGTTGTTCGAGGGGACCGACGGCGGCGGGATGCGCGGCTATTCAGGGCTCGAACATTCTGTTCCTGCCGTTCCTGACGAAGCCGTTCTGAGGCTTTACCTGCCCTCGCGGATGTGGGATTCGTCCTGTGTCCGCGAGAAGCAGGCAGCCTATTCGTCTTCGGTGCGTGTCGCTTCGCGGGCGCGGGTGGCATCGCGGAGGGCGGTGAGCTGGGGGTGGAGGAGTTTGGCGGTGAGGGATCGGGTGAGGGCTTCGACGGCTTCGCGCTGTTGGGGTGTCAGCTCGGCGAGTTTGGATTGGGAGCGGGCGAGTTCGGCGGTGCGGATGGCTTCGGCGTTTTGCTGGAGGGCGAGGATGGCAGGGACAGCGTCGCGGGACTGGAGACGCTGCTGATACTTGGCTACCTCTTCGGTGATGATGTTTTCGGCAGACTGCGCTTCCCTGCTGCGGTCGGCGAGGTTGGCCTGGGCTACCTGCTGGAGGTCGTCGATGTCGTAGACGAAGCAGCCTTCGACCTCGTTCATGCCGGGGTCGACGTCGCGGGGGACGGCGATGTCGATGAAGAACATTGGGCGGTTACGGCGGCGCTGGAGGAAGTGCTGGCCGTGGCTGCGGCCGAAGAGTTTTTGGGGGGCACCGGTGCTGGTGATGACGATGTCGGCGCGGGATGCCTGCTCGTAGAGGTCTTCGAACGGAATAACGGTGGTCGTGACGGAGGCGTGCAGGAACTCGGCGGCTAGCTTTTCGGCGCGGGCCTGGGTGCGATTGGAGACGAGGATGCTGGCGGCTCCGTGCTGGATGAGATGGCGGGCGGCGAGTTCGGACATCTTCCCTGCTCCGACGAGCAGAACGGTCTTGCCCTGCAGACTGCCGAAGATCTTGCGGGCAAGGTCGACGGCTACGGAGGCGATGGAGACGGAGCTGGAGCCGATCTGGGTTTCGTTGCGGACCTTCTTGGCTACAGTGAAGGTGCGCTGGAGGAGGGATTCGAGGGTGGAGCTGACTGCGCCGACCTCGCGGGCGATGGTGTAGGACTCTTTGACCTGGCCGAGGATCTGGGGCTCGCCTACGACCATGGAGTCGAGGGAGCTGGCTACGCGGAAGAGATGGCGGACGGCTTCGCGCTCGCGGAATTCGTAGAGGTGGGGCTGGATGTCTGGCGGGGGGGACGGCGAAGTACTCGTGGAAGAAGCGGGGGAGATCGAATTTTGCGGGAGTGGCGCTATCTGATTGTTCGTCTTGTTCATCCTGGAAGGTGAGGAGCTCGACGCGGTTGCAAGTGGAGAGGATGAGGCCTTCGCGGATGCCGGGCTGGTGGAGGAGGGTACGGGTGGCGTCGGCGAGGCGCTCGGCGGGTATGGCGAGGCGCTCGCGTACCTCGATGGGCGCGGTGTTGTGGTTGATGCCGAGGAGGACGAGGCTGCCCGGTCTGGATTTGCTCGTCTGGCTCATGGGGCGGCGAACCTGTGGACGGCGGAGAACTGGTTGGCGGCCCAGACGGCCAGGACGACGAGGAAGACGAAGCTGGAGAGGTAGACGGCACGACGTCCGCGCAGGCCGGAGTGGCGGCGGATGAAGATCATGCCGACGTAGGCGAACCACATGGCGAAGGCGAGGAGGATCTTGGGATCGAGGAAGTAACGGGCGCCGATGGTCTGCTGGGCGACGAGCGAGCCGATGAGCAGGCCGATGGTCATGCAGGGGAAGCCGAAGAGAAGCGACTTGAGGGCGATCTGGTCGGTGGTGTCGAGTGGGGGGAGCCAGGGGATGGTGGGGGCCTTTTGCTTGAGGCGGCGTTCCTGGATCAGGTAGAGGAAGGAGGCTAGTAGAGAGACAAAGAGAGCGGCGTAGGCGGTGAGGATGAGGACGATGTGGAGGACGATCCAACCGGTGTTGACGGGCGGGAGGGACTCGTGTCCGGGGCGGAAGGCGGCGAGGACGGAGAGCAGGAAGCAGATGGGGAGGACGAAGATTCCTAAAGAGACGGTGCTGAAGCGCGTGTAGATGACGAGGAAGGCGGCGGCGAGCAGGATGGCGAGGAGGGACTGGAGTTCGTGGGTGTCGACGGGGAGGCGATGGTGGGCGGCGTTGAGAGTTTCGGCCAGCGAGACGAAGTGGAAGAGGACGGCGGCGACGGTGGCGGGGATGGCGATGTGGCGCCAGCGGAGGCGGTCATAGAGGGCTGCGGGCAGAACCGCGAGGGCGGCGATGCCGTAGAGAATAACTGCGACTCTGAGCCAGAGGAGGGACATGATTTTATTTTGGGCGACCGGTGGGAATTGGCCGCAAACACTTAGTATATCGTGCGGTGGAGGGGTCGCGATGTGGCGATATGTCATAGTTGTGGCGGTACCCCCCCTCCCCCCTCAAAGTATGCAAAGTCTTCGAAGCAGAGACTTTAAGTCTGGACTTCGGTAGAGACTCTGGGTTAAAAGCGAAAGCCCGGCTGGTGGCCGGGCTTGGTGATTTCTCTACTTCCAGTATATCAGCGGTGTCAAGCTGGTTATGTAGGGAGATGAACAGACAGATGTACCCGCATTCAGTAGGGTTTTACGACGGGGTGGTATGGATGGCTGAGAAGATAAGAATTATTGAAATGTCACGAGTTGGCGGTGATGTGCTCATTACGTTCTCAGACGGTCGCGTGACTACGCTTGACATTGATGCCCTTTACGGGAATTCAAAGGAACCGCCACCAGAATTGGATATGCCCGTCGAGGTCGACAGATAGCAGGGCCACGTTACCGCCACACAGATGGAGTTCAGTAGAACGCAGAGACTGCCCATTCCTTCACTTCCGCGGCGCGCGGTCTAGAACATCCTAGTTAGCATCCAGGATTTTACCTCAGCTCAAAAATACTATTTTACAAATAGGTATTTTAGGGTAAGTTTCTTTGTATGGCAAAGAACCCCGAACACCGAGACCTGTTTCCTGGCGCCCTTGAGGTAATGATCCTGCAGTCGCTACGGCTGAAGCCAATGCACGGCTACGCACTTGTGAAACACATCAAACAAGTCTCAGACAATTTGCTGCAGGTGGAAGAGGGCTCACTCTATCCGGCTCTGCAACGGATGCTGCGTGAGGGTTGGCTTGAATCTGAGATTGGCACGTCTGCCAAGGGGCGCCCAACGCGGATTTATCGGCTCACGGATGCAGGGCTCCGTCATCTGGAGCAGGAAGTCGTCAGCTTCGAAAAAATGTTTGCCGGCATCACCCGCGTACTCGCGGTGGCCAGGGCGTAGGCGCAGGAGGTCAACCGTGCAGATTCTCAAACGACTCTTCGACCGTCGCCGCCGCTATGACGATCTCTCCGTTTCCATCCAGGAGCACATTGAGGAGAGAACGGCGGAATTAGTCGAGGAGGGAATGCCGCATGGACGAGCCGAGCAGACGGCGCGCCGGGAATTTGGCAACGTAACTGTCATTCAGGAACGCAGCCGCGAAGCGTGGCAGTGGTCCGTGGCTCGAATCTATTCTGGCCGACATCAAGCTCACCTTCCGCCGGCTGAAAAGCTCTCCGGGATTTGCCGTGACTGTGCTTTTGACGCTGGCGATAGGAATCGGCGCAAACACGACGGTCTTCAGCGTGGTCAACGGTGTGCTGCTGAAGCCGCTTCCCTATCCGGATTCCGATCAACTTGTGGCCGTGTGGATCAACGCTCCTGGGCGCCGCAGGACTTACGAATTTCACCAGTGGTCTCCGCCTTTCGTCTTCGATGTATTTCACGTTTGCAGAGCAGAACCGGACGTTTCAATCATTGGGCATATGGACTCGCGGCACTGCGAACGTGACAGGCCTTGCGCGGCCGGAGGAGATTCACACGGGACTGATCAGTGACGGTGTGCTGCAGACTCTCGACGTTCCGCCTGCCGTGGGCCGATGGCTTACACACGCTGATCAAGATCCGCATGGAGCCAAGGCGGTGATGTTGAGCTACGGCTACTGGCAGCGGCGCTTCGGCGGTGACAGCGGCGTGATTGGCCGCAGCATCCAGGTAGATTCGCAACCCCGGGAGATTGTCGGGCGTTATGCCGAAAGGATTCCGGCTGGTAGATCAGGATTTCGATCTTCTTGTGCCGTTCGCCTTCGATCGCAATCATCAGATCCTGGCTGGATTTGGCTTCAACGGAATTGCGCGGCTTAAGCCGGGAGTCACGCTCGCGCAAGCCGACGCCGACGTTGCGCGATTGATTCCGGTCTGGATGGACTCCTGGACGAACGGCCCGGGTACCGATCCGCACTTTTATGAGACGTGGAGGATCACACCGAATCTCCGCTTTCTCAAACAGCAGGTGATCGGCAGTGTGGGCAGCGTGCTATGGGTGGTGATGGCGACTGTTGGATTGGTGATGCTGATCGCCTGCACTAACGTGGCGAATCTGCTGCTGGTGCGAGCGGATGCGCGGCAGCAGGAGCTTTCGATCCGCGCGGCGCTGGGCGCTGGACGCGCACGCATTGCACGCGAGCTGCTGGTTGAGAGCACGGCGTTGGGGCTGATGGGTGGCGTGCTTGCAGTTGGTGTGGCGTATGCAGGGCTGCGGCTTCTGGTTGCGATTGGACCGGCCGATCTGCCGCGCTTGAGTGAGATCTCGCTGGACGCGAGCTCGCTAGCGTTCACGCTTGCGGTGTCTGTGTTTTCGGGTCTGTTGTTTGGATCCATTCCGGCTTTGAAGTATGTCCGGATGCGGGCTGCTGCGTTGATCCCGGGAGCGGCGCGGACTGCGAGTGCCGGACGCGACCGGCAGCGCTCGCGCAATGTGCTGGTGATTGCGCAGGTGGCCATGGCGCTGGTGCTTCTGGTAAGCGCATTGCTGATGATTCGCACCTTCGCGGCGTTGCGCAATGTTGAGCCGGGCTTTACGGACGCGGAGCATTTGCAGACGATGCGGATCTCCATCCCTGAGTCGCTGGTTGCCAAATCCGCAGATGGCCACGCGAATCGAGAACGATATTGCCGACAAGCTTGCGGCGATTCCGGGCGTGGCCTCTGTTGGTTTCGGAGCAGCGATGCCCATGGACGGAATCGATCCCCGCTGGGATCAGGTTTACATCGAGGGGAAAGACTACGGGGGCGAGAATCCGCCGCTCCGGTTCTTCAATTTCGTATCGCCGGGTTACTTCAAAACCGCTGGAACAAGGTTGGTTGCGGGGCGCGAGGTCACCTGGACGGATATCTACGGATTGAGACCGGTGGCTGTGGTATCCGAAAACTTTGCCCGCGAATCGTGGGGCTCAGCCTCGGCCGCGATCAGCAAGAGAGTCCGCATACTGCCGAAGATGCCATGGGTAGAGGTGATCGGCGTTGTGCAGGATGTGCGGCAGAACGGCGTCGGAGAAGACGCTCCTGCCATCGTGTACTGGCCGACGATGCAGATGGACCCTTATAACTCGCAGCCGACGATTGATGCGACGCGCTCGGTGACCTTCGCGATTCGCAGCTCACGGGCCGGAAGCGAGAATTTCATCACAGAGGTGCAGCAGGCAGTATGGTCGGTGAATGCGAACCTGCCGGTAGCGTCAGTGCGGACCATGCAGGAGATATACAGCGAGTCGCTGGCGCGCACTTCGTTCACACTGGTGATGCTTGCGATTGCCGGCTCGATGGCGCTGCTGCTTGGCATCATCGGCATCTATGGCGTGATCTCGTATGGCGTATCGCAGCGTATCCGCGAGATTGGCATCCGTCTGGCGCTGGGCGCGCAGAAAAGCGAGCTCAAGTGGATGTTCGTCCGGTCTGCGCTAGTGCTGACGGCGGTTGGTGTCGCGATTGGTGTGGGCACGGCAGCCGCGTTGATGCAGTTAATGAAGTCGCTGCTGTTCAACATCAGTCCGCTGGATCCTTTTACCTACATCACGGTGCCGTTGGTGCTGGCGGCTTCGGCGGCATTTGCGAGTTATCTTCCGGCGCGCCGGGCAGCTGCGGTAGACCCGGTAGAAGCTTTGAGAGCTGAGTAGTGCCGTTAGAGGTGAACACGGGCGCGGGGGGAGACGCTGTCGGTGTTGAAGAAAGATACTACTCCGGAGCTTTTTCATAAGCTGGTGTGGATGAATTGTCATCGCGTCTATGGCTTGAATGGTGCGACCAATCTTTGATCCAGACATGACGAAAATTTAATTGACATTGTGTCGGCCGGCATACAGTATTGGCTGAAGGGCTCCGCTTACATTACCCATCTGGAAACTGATTACTTCATCTGCCTAATCCATCACCACCGGTGTTACCGCAGCAACAGGTTTGCGGGCCGATAAAACGAGGGTTTTCTTCCCTTTGAAGGAGATGTTATGACGAATGAAACCCAGATCCGCTTCCCTCACCGACGGAACCGAAATGGAACATATGATTCAATTTGCCCCCGGTGCTTCCATACTGTCGCTACGCGAAAGGATGAGAGTGACCTTTCCAGGGATGAGCATCGGCACAGATGCGACGACTGGAATATGGACCGGGATCGGCTCGCGGAGACGCGGAGCCAATGGCGAGTTTCATAGGGGTGTTTCACACAATGGGTCCCTGGATAATCACAGGGCGGGGGCGCTTGATTTTTTCGATGGATTTACTGTAATGTAACCTAGACGACATTGTCTTCACCCCGGTCCTGGGGGGGATCCGATCTCGCCAATGTAACGGCTGAGGTGCCCCATGGACGACCTTCGCAAGTCCTCAATCCATATAAATGAGCTGGCTAATGCCCTGGAGGTTCTGACGAATCTCTCGTACATGATTCGAGCGGAAGTGAGTAATCCGCGGCAAGTTCTGCTCTATCTGAACCTTATCGACTCTCAGATTTTGAACCTCGCGGATCTGGTGAAGAGTGAAAGGGCGGCAACGGAGAGGTCTGGACGAGTGCTTCCGTTTGGGGGGAGATTCTCGACTAATCCTTCGGCGGGCTGATCTTTGGCTTCCGACTACCGGTGATTTGATTTCGCCAGGAGATTCGCCTCAGGATGACATTTTCTGAGAGGGGCGGAGTTGTGCGGCGTTGGCGCCCCACGTCCGAGAATCCGGCGTGGGGCGCCCGGTGCGTTGCTGCTACTTAAGGTTTTTCGCTCTTAGTGAGGTTTAGCTGGCGTGGGCGAGGCTCTCGATGAGCTTGTTGCTGAAGGCGGGGATGTCTTCGGGTTTGCGGCTGGTGATGATGTTGCCATCCTGAACTACTTCGCGGTCAACCCAGTTGGCTCCGGCGTTTTTGAGATCGGTGTGGACGGAGGGCCAGGAGGTCATGGTCTTGCCTCGGACGACGTCTGCCTCGACGAGGCCCCAGGGGCCGTGACAGATGGCGGCTACGGGTTTGCCGGATTCGACGAACTGTTTGATGAAGCCTACTGCGGACTGGTCGGTGCGGAGTTTGTCAGGGTTGATCTGGCCGCCGGGGAGGACGAGGGCGTCGTAGTCGGAGGGTTTGACTTCGTTGACGAGATGGTCGACTTTGACGGACTTGCCCCAGTCGGTCTTGTCCCAGCCTTTGATTTTTCCGGATTTGATGGAGATGACGTCGACGGTGGCTCCGGCTTTTTCGAGGTTCGCTTTGGGGTCGGTGAGTTCGGCCTGCTCGAAGCCGTCGGTGGCTAGGATGGCGATTTTTTTGCCGGTGATCTGTTTTGTCTGGGTGCTCATGAATACTCCTTGTTGTGGTTCGTATGGGTTTGGACCGTGCGTTCGCTGTCTCCTGTATGAGAGGTAGGAAGGGCGAGGGACGTTGCTAAGGGGAGCGAGAGCGGCGATTGCGGTATTCTGGCCTCTCCTGTGGCTAATGTGATGACAAGTGATGCGAGTGCACTGACTCCGGTGATGCGGCAGTATTTTGCGGCGAAGGAGCAGTATCCGGACTGTTTGATGTTCTGCCGGATTGGGGACTTCTACGAGCTGTTCTATGAGGATGCGATCCTGGTGGCGCGGGAGCTGCAACTGACGCTGACGGCGAGGGATAGAGAGAAGAAGCAGCCGATGTGCGGGGTTCCGTACCATGCGGCGGAGATTTATATGCAGCGGCTGCTGAAGAAGGGCTACCGGGTCGCTCTGTGTGAGCAGATGGAGGACCCGAAGACGGTCAAGGGGATTGTGAAGCGCGAGGTGACGCGGGTGCTGACGCCGGGGACGGCGATGGATCCGGCGCTGGGGGCGGAGCAGAGTAATTATCTGGCTAGTGTGTGCTGTGATGGGTTCGGGGAATGCAGCTGTCTGCTGGGTTGGCGCTGCTGGATCTTTCTACGGGGGAGTTTCGGGCTACGGAGTTTCGTGGGGTCGGATGGCTGGGCTCAGGTGGTGGATGAGATTGGGACGGGTGAGGCCGGTGGAGTTGTTGTATGGGCGGGTGCTGGGTGGGGTTGGGACTAGTGGAAGCTGGGGCTTGGCAGGAAGCGGTCGGCTTTGCACGATGCCCACCTTAGCGCGATAAAGCTGTCGCGAAGATGGGGCACCCGAGGTCTGTGGCTCAGGCTGAGGTTGAGGAGACGGGTGGGTTGGATGCGATTCGGACTAAGACGGCGGTGGATGAGTGGGTGTTTTCGGCGGAATATGCGGTGCCGTTGTTGAGGAATCATTTTCGGGTGCACTCGCTGGATGGGATGGGGCTGGGTGGGCATGAGGCGGCGGCGGTGGCGGCGGGGGCGCTGCTGCATTATCTGCAGAAGACGAAGCAGGGCGCGCTGGAGCATGTGGATGGGGTGCGGTACTACGAGCGGTCTACTTGTCTGGAGCTGGATGCGGTGAGTGTGAGGAATCTGGAGTTGGTGGAGCCGCTGTTCTCGGGTGAGTCGGTGCAGACGACGCTGTTTTATACGCTGGATGCTTGTTGTACGCCGATGGGTAAGCGGTTGTTGCGGGCTACGCTGCTGCGGCCTGCTAGTGCGCTGGAGGAGATTGAGGCGCGGCTGGAGGCGGTGGGGGAGGCGGCGGGTGATCTGCGGCGGCGGGAGGGGTTGCGGCGGGCGATGGATGGGGTGCTGGATCTGGAGCGGCTGCTGGGGCGGGTGGCGCTGGATTCGGCTGGGCCGCGGGAGGTGATGGCGCTGGCGGCTACGCTGGGGTGTCTGCCGGGGTTGGTGGGGGCGGTGGGGGTGTTTGAGGCGGAGCGGTGGCGGGAGTTGGTGGATGGAACGGATGAGGTTTCGGTTGGGATAGGAGAGCACCCCACCCTTTCCGATACGACTGGAAAGGGTGGGGCACCCGGTTCTGTGGCTGAGGTTCGATGCTATGGAGGATCTGCATGAGTTGGTGGTGACGACGATTGCGGAGGAGCCTCCGGTTTCGCTTGGCGGATGGTGGGGCGATTCGCGCGGGGGTGGATGCGGAGCTGGATGAGCTGCGGGAGTTGAGTAAGAGTGGGCGGCAGGCGCTGGCGGCGATTGAGGAGCGGGAGCGGGCGAGGACGGGGATTGGGTCGCTGAAGGTGCGGTTCAACTCGGTGTTTGGGTACTACCTGGAGGTGACGAAGGCGAATGCGAAGTCGGTTCCGGCGGACTATGAGCGGAAGCAGACGCTGGTGAATGCGGAGCGGTTTACTACTCCGGAGCTGAAGGAGTATGAGACGAAGATTCTGACGGCGCAGGAGCGGTCGGGGGAGATTGAGCGGCGGATTTTTGCGGAGTTGCGGCGGCAGTTGCTGGATGGCGCGGGGCGGATGCGGGAGACGGCGCGGAGGGTGGCGGAGATTGATATGCTGGCGTGCTTTGCGCATCTGGCGGCGCTGCGGGGGTGGGTGAGGCCGACGGTTGAGGAGTCGGGAGTGCTGGAGTTTGTGGAGGCGCGGCATCCGGTGGTGGAGCGGCGGATGGAGGAGTCGTGGCGGCAGGGAGGTTTGTGCCGAACTCGGTTCATCTGGATGCGGAGGCGGGGCCGGCGGTGTTGTTGATTACGGGGCCGAATATGGGGGGTAAGAGTACTTATCTGCGGCATGGCGGCGCTGCTGGTGGTGATGGCGCAGTGCGGGTGTTTTGTTCCGGCGGAGCGGATGCGGCTGGGGCTGGTGGACCGGATTTATACGCGGATTGGGGCCAGCGATAATGTGGCGCGGGGGCGGTCGACGTTCATGGTGGAGATGACGGAGACGGCGGCGATTTTGAATACGGCTACGGCGCGAAGCCTTGTACTGTTGGATGAGATGGGGCGCGGAACTGCCACATATGATGGGCTTTCGCTGGCGTGGGCTACGGTGGAGTATTTGCATGACCGGATTGGGGCGCGGACGCTGTTTGCTACGCATTATCACGAGCTGACGCTGCTGGCGGAGAGGCTGGCTCGGCTGAAGAATCTGCGGGTGACGGTGAAGGAGACTTCGTCGGGGATTGTGTTTCTGCATACGGTGGAGGCGGGGCCGGCGAGCAAGAGCTATGGGATTGAGGTGGCTCGGCTGGCGGGGCTGCCGAGTGGGGTGATTGCGCGGGCGCGGGAGGTGTTGAAGGTGCATGAGCGGGCGGAGACGCAGCAGGTGCGCGAGGCTTCTCCGGCGGCGGCGCAGATGCAGATGACGATGTTTACTCCGCTGTCGCAGCGGATGGTGGATCGGCTGAGTGAGGTGGATGTGGATGAGATGACTCCGCGGGAGGCTCTGAATTTGCTGGCGGAGTTGCAGCGTGAGGTGAAGGGGTCGTGATGGCGAAGAGCTTGATTGTGGCGGGGGTGATGAGCGGGACTTCGGCGGATGGGGTGGATGTGGCGGTTTGCCGGATTTCGCCTGCGTTGCGGGAGGGTGGGGTTCCGCGGGTGAAGGTGCTCGGGCATGTGGGGTTTGGTTATCCGAAGGCTGTTGCGGGAGGCGGTGTTGGGGGTGATGGATGGTCCGGCGATTTCGGTTGCGGAGATTAGCTCGGCTGAATTGGCGGTTGGGGGAGGTCTATGCGGATTGTGTGGGGAAGGCATGCGGCGAAGTTTGGGGTGAAGGTGGGGTTGGTGGGGTGTCATGGGCAGACGGTGTTTCATCAGGGGGTGGCGAGCGAAGTATTTGGGGACGGATGTTCGGTGTACGTGGCAGATGGGTGAGGCTAGCGTGATTGCGGAGCGGCTGCGGGTGCCGGTGGTGAGTGATTTTCGTCCGGCGGATCTGGCGGCGGGTGGGCAGGGTGCTCCGCTGGTGCCGATGCTGGATTATGTGATGTTTCGGTCGGAGAAGGTGAGTCGGGTGTTGCAGAATCTGGGTGGGATGGGGAATTTGACGGCGATTCCGGCGGGGGCTGGGCGTGGATGGGGTGATGGCGTTCGATACGGGGCCGGGGAATATGGTGATCGATGCTTGTGTGGCGCGGCTGTTATGGGAAGGCGTTTGATCGGGGTGGCGCGATTGGGCGGCGCGGCGCGTGTGATGAAGAGAGTTGTGGATGGGGTTTTGCGGGAAGGGTACTTCTCTGCCCTGCCGCCGAAGTCTTGTGGGCGGGAGGAGTTTGGTGCGGCTTTTGTGGATCGATTTATTTCTATGTGCCGCAGTGCGGGCGGGAGCGATGCGGATGTGGTGGCTACGGCTACGGCTTTGACGGCGGAGTCGGTGGTGGAGGGTTATCGGAGGTTTGTTTGGGCGCATCTGGGGGCGGCTGCTCCGCTGGCTCGGACGGAGTTTGTGGTGGCGGGGGGTGGGGTGAAGAATGCGGCGCTGATGGGGATGTTGCGGGAGGGGTTGGAGCCGCTGGGGGTGCGGGTTCGGGAGATGGCGGAGTTGGGGGTGGAGGCTCAGGCTAAGGAGGCGGTGGCGTTTGCTTTGCTGGCGTGGTTGACTTGGAATGGGATGGTGGGGAATGTTCCTCGTGCTACCGGGGCGGAGCGGGGGGTGGTGTTGGGGAAGGTGACGCGGGGATGATTTGTGGGGATCGGAGAGGAAAGCGGTTCGCTTCGCGAATGCCCACCTTAGGCGCGATGAAACTGTGCCGAAGATGGGGCACCCGGTTTTTTGGCGGGTTGATTTTGTGCGGTGCTCTGTTTGTATCCGGGTGTCGGGGGCGGGTGGAGGATCCGCGGACTGTGGTGATGATTATTGAGAGTAGTCCGACTAATCTTGATTTGCGGCAGGGGACGGATGCGCAGTCGGAGCGGGTGGGTGGGTTGATCTTTGATGCGCTGGTGACGAAGGATGCGCACTTTGAGTTGCAGCCGTGGCTGGCTACGAGTTGGGAGCAGCCGGATGCTTTGACTTGGGTGTTTCATCTGCGGGATGGGGTGCGGTTTCAGGATGGGCAGGCTGCTTGAGGCGGAGGATGTGGCTTACACGATTCGCAGCATGATCGATGGGACGCTGATTACGTCCAAGGGTGGGGCCTTTGCTGCGGTGAGCAAGATTGAGACGCCGGATCGGCTGACGGTGTGGTGCGGCTGAAGCGGCCGGATGCGGGGCTGCTGTTCAACATGAGCGATGGATTGTTTGGGGTGGTGCCGCGGGGGGCGGGTAAGGATTTTGGATTTCATCCGGTGGGGTCGGGGCCGTTTCGGTTTGTGAGTGCGGTGCAGGATAAGGAGGTGGTGCTGGAGCGGAATCCGGATTATTGGGCTGGGCGCAGCGAAGATTGAGCGCGTGCGGTTTCCGGTGGTGCCGGACACGATTACGACGGCGCTGGAGTTGAAGAAGGGGACGGCGGACCTGGAGAGCAATGTGATGACGCTGGACATGGTGCATACGCTGGAGGAGGAGCCGAAGCTGAAGGTGGCTGGGGCGCCGAGTTCGATTGTGATGTATGTGAACTTCAATGTGACTGATCCGCTGCTGCGAGACAAGCGGGTGCGGCAGGCGATGGCTTGTGCGTTTGACAAGCAGGCGATTGTGAACTCGATATGGCGTGGGAAGGCGCGGCTGGCGGAGACGCTGCTGCCGGCGGGACATTGGGCGGCGGCGAAGGATGCGGAGATGGCGCAGTATCCGCATGATGTGGCGCGGGCGAAGGCACTGCTGGATGCGGCGGGTTTTCGCGCGGGCAAGGATGGGATGCGGATGCGGATCATGCTGAAGATTTCGGCGTCGGATGAGGCGACTCGGTTGATGGCGATGGCGATGCAGCAGCAGTTGCGGGCGGCGGGGATCGATCTAGTGGTACGGGCGGCGGAGTTTGGAACGTTCTACTCGGATGTGACGAAGGGAGCGTTTCAGATGTATGCGTTGAAGTGGATCGGGGTGAATGAAGACCCGGACATCTTTCGCTATGCGTATGGGTCGGAGAGCTTTCCGCCGAAGGGTGCGAATCGCGGACGGTATGTGAATGCGCGGCTGGATGCTTTGCTGAAGGCGGCAGTGGTGGCTACGGACCAGGCGGAGAAGCGCAGGGATTATGTGGAGGTGCAGCAGATTCTGGCAGAGGATCTGCCGGGGATTCCGCTGTGGTATCCGAATAACGAGGTGGTGCATACGTTGCGGATTACAAATGTGACGCCGAATGTCTCCGGCAACTTCGAATTTCTGCGAGAGATTGAAGTTGCTGGAGACGCGAGGCGATAGGTCAGGCTGTTTTGGCGGCTGGTTGCCAGAGAGCTAGTGCTGCTCCGGTGGGGTCGATGAGGACGCTCATCTGGCCGTGGCCCATGACGTCCATGACGTCCTTCATGATGGTTGCGCCGAGGGCTTTGGCTTTGGCGGTTGAGGCCTTGATGTCGTCGACCTGAACGTAGGCGAGCCAGGCGGATGGCGCGCCGGGAACGGGATGGGTCATCATGCCGCCGCCGGTTCCGGTGCCTACTTTGATGAAGGTGTAGCCGCCGTCAGGGATGTCTTCTAGCTGCCAGTCGAATAGCTTGCCGTAGAAGGTTTTTGCTGCGCCGAGGTCGGTGGTGTTGAGTTCGATGTGGCAGAAGGGATTGGGCATGGTTTCTCCTTGAGATATTTGGTGTGATAAGCGGGGCCGGTCTGCTGCTGATTATTTATGCAGCGGATGTCTAAGCTGGAAGAGGCGGACTACGCTGGAAAGAGACGGGCTACGCTGGGAAGAGACGTTCCAGGCGGCGGAGGCATCCGTTCCAACCCTCGTTGTGCTTGTCGCGCGCTTCGATGTCGAGGAATTTCTCGTGGGTTATTTTGACCTCGGTGGAGTTACCTTGCGGGATGAAGTCGATGGTGACGAGGGTGTCAGAGGCCGGGCTATTCTCCCAGTTCCAAGTGAAGGCCAATTTTTTTGGTGGGTCGATGAGTTGATAGGTGCCGATGACGGTGTGGACGTTGCCGCCGACGTGATGGATGGCGATGCGGTAGTTGCCGCCGACACGCAGATCGACGTCGGCCGTGGCGGTGTACTCGTCGGTGGGACCAAACCACTGCCCGAGTTGGTTGGCGTCGGTCCATGCTGCGAAGACTCGTTCGACGGACGCGGGGTAGCTATGGGTGACTACAAGCGTTTGCGTGGGTGCGATGGTGGCTTGCGACATGCTTTTTCCTCTGCTTTCTTTGGTGGTGTGAGTTCGGTTCGTTGCAGATATCGGCCGAGTGAGTTGAGCTGGTTCTCCCAGAAGACTCGGTAGAGGGCGAGCCAGTCGGCCGCTTGTTGCATGGGAGCTACAGTGAGGCGGCACATGCGGACGCGGCCGGTCTTTTCCTGCGCGATGAGGCCGGCGTGTTCGAGAACGTTGAGGTGCTTGAGGATTGCGGGCATGGAGATGGGGTGGGGACGAGCGAGTTCTGTTACAGAGGCCTGGCCGCGCTGCAGAGTAGTAAGGATGGTGCGACGGGTGGGATCGCTGAGGGCGGCAAACGTGGTGTCGAGGCTCACCGAATACTTAACCATAAGGTTATGTATTCACGTGCAGGCGGGGATGTCAAGGGGAAGAGCGATTTTTCTTATTGCGGGGAGATCAATTTATTTGGGAATTCGATGAGAGCGGAATCAACATGGCAAGATGTGGGAGTGGTCTTCCGGGCAAGTGCAGCGTGTCCTCGACAGGGATGCCGCCGGTACATAGTCGTCAAGCCATAGGCCGGGATACGGAGCCTTGGGACGGTCTAGTTCTCAGCCAGATTCTTAGGCTCATAACAACCCCCAGCAGTGATGCGGTAGCGAAGGCGCTGGAAGCGTGTCCATAAAACTTTCGTACACAACGGCGACAGTGCAACGGTGTGAAACCGGCGCGATATGCGATCCAATGAAACCATTTGCGTTGCGCATACCGGATATCGTCCGATTTGCAGTGAACGCAGAAAAAAAGGAACCTAGGAGGTTTGTAAGACCTTCGATGGTTTAGGGTCTGCATGGCGCAAGACTATTGATTTCGTATGTGCAATAGAAAGGCAGAAATTGAGAAACAATTTTTCTCTTGAGGTTCGGGATACTACTGAAATAGTCAACAACCCATTTGTCATACTAATGAGCGTGCCCAGGGATTCGAACCCCGTGATGGATACCGTGGTTTGAACGTATGTGGTTGCCCCCCAGGGATTCGAACCCCGATTGAGCGAGTCAGAGTCGCTAGTCCTACCATTGAACGAGGGGGCAGTGCAGGGATGGTGCCGCTGCTAGGCCGTGAACTTGAATGATTCCCCGACCGCCTTTTAGAGTGTACGGATTGCTGTGGCTGAGGTCAACGGCTCGACGGGATAGGAGATAGGGTGCTCTGAAACTGCCCCTTTGCCATTTGTTCGTTTAGTTAGAAAATTATTCCCTAAACTTGAGAGGCCCGTATCGTCAATCAGTCACCCGTCTCTGTAAGAGTCATCATCAGTCAATAGAATTATCGGGACTTCGTCTGCAACAAGCGGCAGCAGGTCAGATTGGTGGTATGTTGCCCACGCAGAATATGAGGCCACTACAAGGTCGGATGTTAGGGTGACAAATGGTAAGGTTGCTGCAGTCTTTATTTGGGCATTTCGGCCCGGGTTTTCTTCTTTGCACGGAGATCAACCTGGCTTCGATGTTCGCGGTGGTCGCACGCGAACCCGCGGCAGACTTAATTTTATCTTTCTTCTCCATATCTGCTCCTGATCACACTTGTTAAGGCGTTTCTCCGGTTTGTTGATGCAGTCCCTAAAATGGCTCCCAAACCAGGAACGGGCACGGGCCCTGTTGGTGGATACGACATACGAAAAGAATTGGACATGGAGCAGTATTCGTATCGCAAATCAAAAGAAGCGGACAGGGCGGTTTCTTTTTTGTTTTCGACTCAGCAGCGGAGATCAGCCTGTCTTCGATGTTCCGGCTCGTTGCGCGTGAAGCCGCAGCAGGCTTAATCTTGTCGACATTCTTCAGCAGTAGCTTAACTGCGGAGATCATCTGAGCTTCGTCAGAGGAACTCTTCGCCCGGGGATCGGCAGCACGCTTGGTTGCGACTTTCTTCTTCATAATCTCTCCTGAAGTTGTGGCAAATTCCATCCCCTTGCGACGAACTTCGCCCATGGCTCTTCTACAGACATCCCGGTTTGGTTTCGAATACATCCATTCCCATTGGCAGTTCGCTCAAGCCTGACGGTTTTTCCTGCTCGGTCAGGAAGGCTTCGTATGCCTCAGCTACAGTACTTTTGAAACGCGCACCAAAGCCGTCGCAGAAGTTCGAAAAGTATTCTCCGTTCTTCGCTTCAGCCAACACGGCGCATCCTCCGCCGCATTGAAGAGCGTAGGAGCAGCTTTCGCATGTAGGGTTGGCGGCGACAGTACGGCTGCGCCATCTCTTAAACATTGGGGTTTCGTAGACAAATTTGCTATCGTCTCCAATTCGACCAATGCGAATTTGAGGATCGCCCATCTTTTCCCAGCACGCGTAGATATCGCCGAACGGATCGAAGATGTACATGCCGCTATGCGCGCCGCAGAAGCTTGCTTTGAAATCGCCTATTGGATCAATCTCGGGATTCTGGAAGAGGGCAAGGGCGCGTTTCTTTATGTTGTCGTCGGGCGTCTCAATGACCTCGAGAAGCGGATTGTCTTCCTGCATCCTTTGCAGGGCTCGGCCAAGTTCGTAGCTATTCAGAAGCCGCCCGTTATTGGGAAAATTTGCGGTAGGTTGGATCGGCGCTACGTAGATTCGGAAGTTCTTGTACTTGGTCCAGCCTCGCTGTGTGGCTTCCTTGGCCAAACCGGGAAGACCTTCCAGATTGTCCTTGCACACATTCACACGAATACTGACGAGGACATCGCGGTCGAGTGCGAGAACAATGTTTTGGGCGATCTTTTCGAAGGAGCCGTGGCCGTCTGCATAGATTCTGAATTGGTCGTGAGTACGCGGCGGGCCGTCGAGAGTTATCTGGAGACTTGAGATTGCGTGGGGGCCAAGCAGGTCGCGATAGGTCTTCAGTTCCGTGCCGTTGGTAACTGCGCCAAAGACTGCTGGGCCGAGCGCGGAGGCACGGCCCACGATGTACTCGACGATCTCGTGATTCGCTTCGAGCAGCGGCTCTCCGCCGAAGAACATAAAATGACGGGCGTCCATCTTCGAGTCGAGATTTGCATTTTCAAGATCAATAATCCCGCTCAGCATACGATCGACAAGCTCCGGCGTCATCTTGCCTAGCTTCGGACGGAAGGATGGATCGGTGCGCATATAGTCTTGAAAACAATAGGGGCATCGCAGATTGCAGTCGTAGCTCGGAACGACGATATAGCTGAGCCCTTTGGATTCGGAGGAGTGCACGAGCCCGGCGATGGTTCTGAGGCGCTCCTTTTCCTCGGCGATGGTCAAGGTGGTGAGGTATCCCCGGTTCTCAAGCTCGGCGAGCGTCTCCTCGGAAATGGCGGACTCGTGGCATACGTCGTTGAACTCGGGCGACCATTTTCCATAGAGGGGTTTCGAGACGGCACGCCTGGAGGAGAGAAATGCAGCCACGTCGAGACTCACTTCGTCATAGGCGCCAGTGTATCCGTGAACTAGCAAGACTCTGTCATGTCGTTTAGGAAGTTTGACGAAGATACAGTAAGATGACGCTCGCTTTTCTCCTGAAACAGAAGGGAGGTGTTGGCTGTCTGGTCGATCGACAGACAGCGTGACCAGTTGCTGGTTTCGCATGTCCATGGGCCCGAACCCCAGGATGTGTCTTAGAAATGTCTTAGAAAATATCGGGGCCGTTGAGGCGAGTACCAGGGTGATGACGATCGCTATTCGTGAAACCCTGGAGGATCTGGTATTTCGCGAGAGCTTCGATGCAAGAGTCCGCCGTCAATTTTCGGTGGAAGCCAATATAGAACAAAACATGCGACCTGAGCGAGATATTTTCGAGGCGCAAGTCGAGCCTCAAAAAAACGTATCCGCGGGTTTCCTTTCAGTTCCGAACGGACGGTCGATGCTCAGAGGGGCAGTTTTGGAGACCTCTGTGCTCCTATCCCGTCAACGGCTCGACTAGAATGCGAGCTATGGCAAATGATGTTGGTGCACTGTTTACTGAGGTTTCGTGCGCGAAGCTGGATGCGATTATCGGGCCGCTCAAAAGCTGCATGGAGCGACTGAGCGACGAGCAGGTTTGGGCGCGGGGCGGCGAGCATGAGAATGCGGTGGGAAATTTGATACTGCATCTGGACGGGAATATTCGGCAGTGGATTCTGCATGGCATTGGCGGAGAGGCTGATGTGAGGGATCGGGATGGGGAGTTCTCGGTGCGGGGTGGGATGAGCCGTGCGGAGTTGATGGAGAGGTTTCTGGGTACGGTGGCGGAGGCCAAGGCAGTCATTGCGCGGACGCCGACTGAGAGGATGTTTGAGCGGATTGCTCCGCAGGCGGGACGTCCTGCGGAGAGTGTGCTGGGTGCGATCTATCAGGTGGTAGGGCACGTGCAGCAGCATGTAGGACAGGTGATTTTACTGACGAAGCAGATTGTGGGGAAGGATCTTGATCTTACGATTCCGCGGCGACGGTAAGGCAGCGTGGGCAGCTAAGAACAGCTTGGGTCAGCGAAAGGCAGCAAGAGCGCTTTGGGTGTTTCTTTCAGACTAGCTGGATGAGTTTGAGGTTGGGTGGATTTTGTTGTGGGTGGATGGCGGCGGCTATGCAGGCGAGGCCTTCGAGGAGGGTGGGACCGGGGGTGTTGAGGAACTCGTCGGGGATGCAGAAGACGCGGCGGTTCTGGACGGCTCGGAGGTGGCGCCAGTTGCGCTGTTCGATGACTCGGGCGAGGGGGACGCGGTTCCCTGCTCCACACCAGGCGAAGAGGAGGATATCTGGGTTGGCGGCGGCGATGGTTTCGGGGGTGGTGTGGGATCCGGGCTCGCCGAGGTAGCGGCCTCCGGCGGCTTCTACGAGTTCGGCTACCCAGTGCTGGGAGTGAATGAGAGGCTTGCCCCACTCTTCGCAGTAGACTGTCGGGCGGCGGGTGAAGTTTGTGGCAATGCGGGTCTGGTCGATGGTGCGTTGCATGTGGGCGATGAGTTGTTCGCCGGTGGCTTGGGCGTTGACTGTGGCGGCTATGAGGCGGATGTCTTTGTAGATGTCGGCCAGGTTGTGAGGGGCGAGGGTGAGGACGGGAAGGCCGGCTTTGAGGATGGCGGCGAGTGATTCCATGCGATAGGGGACGCTGGCTATGACGAGGTCGGGGTTGATGGCGCGGATCTTGTCGGTGTTGGCGGGCACATCAAACGACCAGCTGTCGTGGAGGATGGGGAGGTTGCGGGTTGCCAGGTCGGGGAGGGCTTCGAGGCAGTATTTGGTGATGGCGCAGAGGTGGTCGAGTTTGTCGAGGGCAGCGAGGGTGAGGGTGATGGATGGCTGGAGAGAGGCTATGCGCATGTCGAGGGTCTAGTCTAAGCTGGTCGGTGACCTCCGATCGGGCCATAGACTGCTATTTACGCGTCTGGATGACGGACACTTTATTAGGTCTTGAGTGAACTATTCGACGGGCTTCTTGGCGTTGTAGCCGTCGCGGGCGATGACGGAGTACTTGAGGGGTTTGCGCTTTTCGTCCTGCATTTGAAGGGGATGGCCTTCGTTGTCGACCAGGACGACTTTGATCTTGCGGTAGCTGCCGTCGTTCTTGGTGTTGGTGGGGCGGTAGGTGAGAGGTACTGGTTGCGGATGGAGTTGTTGATCTGGGCGAAGTCGTCGGGGAGCTCGCCCTGGAAGATGGGCGAGAAGCTGAGGCCTCCGGTCATGGCGGCGAAGGTCTTGAGCTGATTCTGGGCCTGGAGGTAGTTCATGTTGGCGCCGCCTATGCCGCCTCCTCCGCCGGCTCTCCTCGAGAGCGCGCCGGTACCGATGGTGAAGATAGTGACGTTGGGGGTGGCCTTGATCTTGGCGAGCATCTTGTCGAGGGTGAGCTTGGAGAAGGTGTCGCGGCCAGTTCCGATGAGGATGATGTACTTGCGACCCTCGATGCGACTGGTGCGGTCGAGCGTCTCGTAGAGGGCGTCGAACATGTTGGTGTCGGAAAAGATGGGGATGGTGAGGGACTGCAGGCTCTGGGCTACGATCTGCTTGTTGTTGGTGAAGTCGGAGAGGATGTGGGTCTGCAGATCGTAGGTCATGACGGCGATGTAGTCGTCAGGCCGCAGCGTGCGGAAGAAGCTGAAGGCTGCGTTCGCATGTCGTTGATGAAGTAGTAGGTGTTGGCGGCGAACTCGAGCAGCATGACGGCGGTGATGGGGGTCTGGGCCATGCGGACGGTGTCGACCTGCTGGGGAACGCCGTCTTCGAGGACGAGGAAGTTAGGGGCTTTGAGACCGGGGACGAACTGGTGGGTCTTGTCGAGGATGACGTTGACGTTGAGATTGACGATGGGGACGTCGACGCGGAGGGAATAGGTTTCGTTATTGGGATTCTTGATGCGGGGCTCGGCCGGGGCGGGGGGTGCGGCGGGTTCGTCGGCTCCTTCTTTTTCTTGAGGATGATGGTCCGTTGTCGTTCTGCGGGCCTCCCTCGTCGGGAGTAGGTTGCTGGGTCGCAGGCGGATTTGGCGGGGTAGATTGTGCGCGGGCGGGCAGCGCGAGAAGGATGGCCAGGGCGGCGAGGAGCAGGGTCGGGACCGGACGGTGGTTGCGGATGGTCATGATCTGAAACTTTACTCCGGATGGTGTGTTTTTGCTGATTGCAGGCTTATTCGTCAGACAGCTTTGCCTTGAGGCGAGTAACCTCTAATCTATGGACGTGATCGGTACGGCAAAGATGCGGCGCGCGGTGCTCGGTCTGGCGTTGGGTTTGACGCTGGCGGGGGGTAGTTGGGGAGCGTGTGCGGCGCAGGCTGTTGCCCCCGGGCAGCGGCTGGAGGGACGGGAGAAGGTTCCATCGGGCACGCGGATCTTTCCTTTATCGGAGGTGCATAAGGGACTGCAGGGTGTGGCGTACACGGTGTTCGAAGGGGTGAAGCCGGAGCCGATGGAGCTTGGGATCCTGGGGGTGCTGAAGGACGCCATCGGGCCGGGACAGGACATGATTCTGGCGCGGCTGAAGGGGGAGAAGCCGGAGTATACGGGCGTGGTGGCGGGAATGAGCGGAAGCCCGGTGTATATCGACGGGCGGCTGGCTGGGGCATTGAGCTACCGGATTGGGCAGTTCTGCAAGGAGCCGATTGCGGGGATTACTCCGATTGAGCAGATGTTCGAGGTGCGGGATGGAGCAGCGCGCGGGCGGGTATGCGTGGTGCGGCGGGATGGCGGGCAGGTTGCTTACGCTAGGTGCCGGAGCAGGGCTTGACGCAGAGGAACGACGTTCTGGGTGGAGCGTAGCGGGGATGGAGGCGCAGCCGATTGAGACTGCGCTGGTGTTTGGCGGATTCTGCCCGGAGGCGGTGGAACGGTTTGGCGACAAGTTCCGCGCGCTGGGGATGAGCCCGGTGGCGGGGTTGGGTGGGGCGGATGCGACGAAGGAGCAGCCGGAGCCGCTCGTCCCGGGTTCGGCGGTGAGTGCGGTGCTGGTGCGGGGCGATCTTTCGATTTCGGGGACCTGCACGGTGACGTACGTGGATCCGACGCAACTGCTGGCGTGCGGACATCCGATTACGCAGTTCGGGCCGATCGATGCCGATGACGAAGGCCGAAGTGGTTGCGACGCTGGCTTCTCCGCTGAATGCGTTCAAGATCATCAACACGACGGAGACGGTGGGGTCGTTTACGGAGGACCGGGCTTCGGCGATTCTGGGACGGTTGGGGTGGACGCCCGGATGATTCCGGTGGAGGTGGAGATGGGTGGCTCCGAGTCGACGAGGTGAAGCAGATTTCGGCGCAGGTGGGGCCGGACAAGCTGATGCCGGGAGCGGGACGCGGATGAAGACGGGATGCATTTTGAAGTGCTGGACAATCGGGAGTTGACGCCTTCGGCGATGCTGGTCTCGGTGTATCAGAGCCTGCGGGCGAACGAATGCTGCGGGACCGAAATGAGCTACCGGATGAACGGCGAGTTGACGCTGAAGGGATTGCCGCCGGTACAGAGGGCGACTGATGGCGCCGAATGAGACTGCCTCCGGCGCGATCGATGCTGCGTTGTATGTGAATGACCGGTTCAGCAAGCTGTACAGCAACGCCGTGGAGCAGCCCGAAGTGACGGGGTTGCACCTGAAGATGGAGGCGATTCCGGAGCGGCGAACCGCGGTGATGGAGTCGGCACGACTAAGCCGACAGGAGGCGCGTCGGGAGACACGCTGGAGGTTGAGGCTACGCTGCATCCGTACCAGGCCGAGGAACGGGTGCTGCGGATGGCGGTGAAGCTGCCGGACAGCCTGACGGCAGGACCGCTGCGGATTGTAGTGAGCGATGGAGCGACGCTGGACCGGCTGACCGCGATTCCCCCCGGCGGGCGGATGCGGCGCGGCAGACCGACTGGCGCTGGCCGATGCGGTGGCGCAGATGAACCGGATGCATGCGAACGATCGAATTTATGTGACGCTGCTGGACCACACGGCGCAGGCGGCGCTGGATGCGGATCGCGCCTGGTCGGTTCCGCTCTCGATGGCGAATGTGCTGGAGCCTCTGAAGGATGCGCAGAAGATGCAGTTGACGGGTGAGAGCGTGGTCGAAGCGGGACCGATGCAGACGGGGTATGCCGTGAGTGGATTCCAGGTCTTGACGGTGATGATCCGGTGAAGGTGTGATCGCTCAAAGTGAAGAGCTAACGGATGTCAAAGACGCGGAACCGGACTATCGATCCGTGAAATTTAACACAGAGTGTGTTGTTGTAGCATTCAGATGACGCGGCTTCAAGAGCACGCAACAGACTCGGTCAGGTTCGCGACAAGGGATAAATTGTGATGAGCGAGATACATGGTCTGGCTGTTCATGCGGCCGGTGCGCAGTTACTGCCCTACAGGTATGAGCCCGGCGAGTTGGAGGTAACGAGGTTGAGGTCAAAGATTTCGCACTGTGGGGTGTGCCATTGCGATATTCATCTGATCGATAACGATTGGGGGATGAGCAAGTATCCGTTTATTCCGGGTCATGAGATTGTGGGGACGGTGACAGCAGTGGGCTCGGAAGTGACAGGACCGGACGGTTGGCGAGCGGGTGGGGGTGGGCTGGCAGGCGGATAGCTGCGGAATCTGCGAGTGGTGCCGGCAGGGCGATGAGCATCTGTGCGCGAGTGCGCAGCCGACTTGCGTGGGGCGGAATGGCGGATATGCCGACGCGGTGCGAGTGAACTCGCGGTTTGCGATTCCGGTGCCGGAGGTGCTGGAGAGCGAGAATGCTGGCGCCGCTGCTGTGCGGCGGGGATTACGGTGTACTAGCCCGTTGCGGAACCATGGGGTGAGGCCTTCGTCGCGGGTGGGCGTCGTGGGAATTGGCGGGCTGGGTCACATGGGATTGCAGTTTGCCAAGGCGTTTGGCGCGGAGGTGACGGCGTTTTCCACCTCGAAGGACAAAGAGGCCGAAGCGCTGCGATGGGCGCGACACCACTTTGTGAATACGCGGGACACGGCGGAGTTGAAGAAGGTGGCGGGGTCGTTTGATCTTCTGCTGTCGACGGTGAGCGCGGACCAGGACTGGCAGGCGCTGGTGAACTGCCTGCGGCCGAAGGGAACGCTGTGCATCGTGGGCGTGCCGCCTCGCCGATTGCAACTGCAGGCGTTTGCGCTGATCGGGGGACAGAAGGTCGGTCGTCGGGAAGCCCGATTGGCAGCCCGCGCGATCTGCACGAGATGCTGGATGTTGCGGCGCGGCATGGCGTGAAGGCGGTGACAGAACAGTTTGCGATGGCCAAGGCGAATGACGCGATCGCGAAGGTGAAGAAGAGTAAGGTTCGGTATCGGGCGGTGCTGGCGAATTAGTAGCGAGATCTGGCGATCGTCGCGGGTATGTCGAGAGAGGATGAAGGCGAGGCTTTGGCTCTCGCCTCTTTTGCGTAGGTTGCGTTTAGACTTTGGGGAGGATGATGCGACTTTGGTCTTTGCTGGCGATGTTACGGTGTGCGCGGTGGTTGCGTGCAGTGCGTGCGCGCAGGGGACGAAGCTGTGGACGTGTCGCGGTACGACGAGATGGAGCGCGGGACGACGGATGGGGTGGCGATCCGCAGCGATGGGCGGCTGGAGGCGGGGCCGACGACTTCCCTGCTGTACGAGACGGGCGGGAATTATGTGTGGTCGCTGGCGGCGGACGCTGTCGGCAATGCGTATGTGGGCATGGGCGGCACGGCCGCCGGTCGGCGCGGTGGTGATGCGGGTCTGCGGCCGGATGGCAAGGCAGCGAAGGTTTTCGAGGGCAAAGAACTTGGGCGTGCAGGCGCTGCGGTTGGGCGCGGATGGGCAGGTTTATGCTGCGACTTCGCCGGATGGCAAGGTGTATCGGCTGGGTGCGGCGGATCGGCGGATGCGGTGCGGTGGTTTTCGATCCGGCGCAGACGGCGGAGAAGCCGAAGTATCTGTGGGATGTGGTTCAGGTGCGGGTGCAGGGGTAAGGGTGGAGATTTGTTTGTGGCGGCGGGCGCGCCGGCGGTGGTGTATCGGGTGCCGGCGGGTGGGGGGAAGGCGGAGGTTGCGTTCAAGACGGTCGACCAGCATATCCGGTGCCTGCTGATGGGGCCGGATGGGACGCTGTGGGCTGGGAGCGACGGCGGCGGAGTGATCTACAGGATTCGATACGAGGGTCGTGGGAGCGAAGCCGTTTGCGGTGTATGCGGCTCGCGAAGCGGGAGATTACGGCGCTGGCGATGGATGGTGCGGGCAATGTGTATGCGGCGGGTGTGGGGACGAAGCCCGCGGCAGGTGCGCCGAGGCCGGGCTGCCTCCGCTGCCGGTGACGGGGAATGTGGGGGTGACGATTACGTTCTCGCAGCCGGGGTCGGCTAATGCGGCGACGGCGAATACGCTGATTCCGGAGGGGTCGGAGATATACAGGATTGCGGCGGATGGGAGTCCGTCGAAGCTGGTGTCGCTGAAGGATGATGTGGTGTATGCGCTGGCGTTGCAGAATGGGAGCTCTGCTGGCGGCGACGGGCAACCGGGGGCGGGTGTATCGGGTGGATACGGCAGGTGGCGGGGCGGTTTACCGATGTGGCGCATCTGGAGGCAGCGCAGGGAATGGCGTTTGCGGCGGTGACGGGTGGGCTGCTGGTGGCGACGAGCAATAGCGGCAAGGTGTTTCGGCTGGGGGATAAGCCGGCGGCGAATGCGACGTATACGAGCGAGGTGTTCGATGCGCAGGTGTTCTCGCAGTGGGGACGGGTGGAGGTGCTGCCGCAGGGAGCGGGCGGCTGGGTTTGATGTTTTTGTGCGGAGTGGGAATGTGGAGAGTCCGCTGATGGGATGGAGCGACTGGGCTGCAGTGGCTGCGGGGAGGCGAGGCTGCGGTGCCGGCGGGACGGTTTGTGCAGTGGAAGGCGGTGCTGCGGGCGGGCGGCGGCATGTGGATTCGGTGGGGCTGAACTACTGGAGAAGAACCTGGCTCCGGTGGTGGACGATGTTGTGGTGCAGCCGGGAGCGCGGAGTGGCGGCGAGTGCGCCAGCAGCTCAGAATGCTACGGTGCAGGTGAGCTTTCCGGCTGCGGGGACGGGCGGTGCAGGCTTTACGCCGGACACGAACGCTGCAGCCGCTGATGGCGCAGAAGGACAAGAGCGGCGATGACGGTGCGCTGGGCGGCGCATGACGACAATGGCGACGACCTGATGTTTGCGGTGTGGTATCGCGGGGTGGGTGAGAAGAACTGGCGGCTGCTGAAGGACAAGATCAGCGACAGGTTCTTGAGCTTCGACTCGGCGCTGCTGCCGGATGGGAGCTACGAGGTGAAGGTGGTGGCGAGCGATGCGCCGGACCATACGGATGCGGAGACGCTGACGGGCGAGAGGGTGAGTGGGGAGTTTGTGGTGGATACGACTCCGCCGGTGCCGGGAGCGCTGATGGCGGCGATGGTGGCGGGACGCCGGCGAAGATCCATGCGACGTTTTCAGGCGAAGGATGCGACTTCGCCGATTGCTCATGCGGAGTATTCGGTGGATGCGGGGCCGTGGCAGTATCTGGAGCCGGTGGGACGGGTGTCGGACTCGCTGGAGGAGCAGTACGACTTTACGGCGGCGGTTCCGGTGGTGAGCGGGCCGGTTGCAGATGCGCGGAGCATGTGCTGGCGGTGCGGGTGTATGACCGGTATGAGAATGTGGTGGCGGTGAAGGCAGTGGTGCGGTAGACAGATGCGATTTGAGTTGTTTATTGCGGCGCGGTATCTGCGGGCGAAGCGGCGGCAGGCGGTGGTGGGGGTGATTACCGCGATCTCGGTGATTGGTGTGGCGGCGGGTGTGGCTTCGCTGATTATTGCGCTGGCGATTACGAATGGGATGCGGCGGGATCTGCAGGAGCAGCTGGTGGGGTCGACGGCGCACGTGGATCTGATGCGGGTGGCGGGAGATGGGATCAGGGACTGGCGGCCGCTGCTGGAGCGGCTGCGGAAGGTTGCCGCATGTGACGGCGGCGGCTCCGGGGCTGTATGGGCAGGTGCTGATTTCGCGAGGGCGCGAGGAGTGGTGGGGCTCTGGTCAAGGGCGTGATTCCGGCGGATGAGAGGACGGTTGGGGATTTGTTGCAGCAGGTGAAGGTGGGAAGTGCGGCGGAGCTTGGAGCCGGTGGAGGGTTTACGTCCCACCCGTGCGATGAGACTGCGAAGAATGGGGCACCCGAGTTTCGTCGATGAGTCCGGATTCGCTGGGGCAGGATTGCCGCCGATTGTGATTGGGCAGGATTTGGCGGAGACGCTTGGGGCGGAGGTGGGGGACAAGGTGCTGGTGACGAGTCCGCAGGGGGAGCTGTCGCCGTCTGGGGCTGGTGCCGAAGTATCAGCGGTTTCAGGGTGGTGGGGATGTTCAAGTCGGGGTTTTACCAGTACGACTCGAGCTATGCGTTTACGCGGCTGGCGGATGCGCAGAGGCTGTTTCAGGAGCCGGATCTGATCTCGGTGATCAGCTTCAAGGTGGATGATATGTACCAGGCGGACGTGGTGGGGCGCGAGATTGAGCAGGCCGCGGGCAAGGGCTTCCAGACGACGAACTGGATGGAGCAGAACCGGGAGCTGTTCCGGGCGCTGAAGCTGGAGCAGATTGTGACGTTTATCGTGCTGGCGCTGATTGTGTGCGTGGCGGCGCTGAATATTCTGATCGCGCTGACCATGATGGTGATGGAGAAGACGCGGGACATTGCGGTGCTGATGAGCTTTGGCGTGAGCGGGCCGACAGGTGCGGAGGATTTTTCTGCTGCAGGGACTGCTGATCTCGGTGATTGGGACGGTGCTGGGGCTGGTCATCGGGATATGGGCTGAGCTGGGTGGGTGGGCACTACCGGTTCATCCATCTGGATGCGGCGGTGTATTCGATCGACTATCTGCCGTTTGCGCCGCGGGTGGTGGATGCGCTGATCGTGGGGGCGGTGAGTCTGGGAGTGAGCTTGATTGCTACGCTGTATCCGAGCGGGTCGGCGGCACAGGTGCTGCCGGCGGAGGCGCTGCGGTATGAGTGATGGGTCGGCTGTGGCTTGAATTTCGGGCAGGATTTCGGACTGGGATTCGGGCGTGGTTTCGGTTTCGGGCTCTGGCTCCTGGGAGCGGTTTAGGTGGGCTATGAGCTGGGCGGCGAAGCTGAGGGGCTTGGCGGCGACCTCGGCTTCGGGGGCCAGGATGCCATGGGTGGGGTGGGTGCTGATCTCTTCGACGATCTCTCCGGTGGCGGTGGATTCGCGGGTTGGAGTGGGGCGTGGGAGGTTGAGGCTGGCGATCTGGAGGCCGTAGAGGAGGAGGCCGGCGGCGCGCAGGTCGATGGTGTTGGACGCGATGCGGCTGAGGACTTCGCCGATGGATTGCTGGATGGCGGAGCGGTCTTCGGGCTGGGGGATGTGGAAGCTGCGCCCACCGTCATCGGTTGAGATGGATGAAGCGCGTGGGGCTGGGCGGCGGGTGGTGTGGTGGTAGTAGCAGAACTCCTCGCGGCGGAGGCTGGGGCTGCCGCAGCGGCGTCCGTCGGTGAAGATGTGGCGGCACTGGTAACGTTTTGGGTCGGTTTGCATGCGGGTATCCCCCTCCCTGGGGGAAGTCCTAAAGTCTTCGAATGATGTGGGTTAAGTCCGGACTTGTGGTTGGTGGGTCCGGACTTTGGGTTAAATGGAAACGCCCGGCTGGTTGGCCGGGCGTTTGAAATTGATTGCTAGTTCTATTTTACCTGTTGGGAGGGGGTAAGTACGCCACGATAATTTCCGCTGCTGGCGCGGGTTTTGTGGTGTTTGGGGGTTGACAGGATTTTTGGGCGGCAAGAACAGACAACGGCAAGAACAGGCAACGGGCAAGAACAGGCAACGGCAAGAACAAAGGCCTTTCAGTGTCGGGGATGAAAGGTGTCAGTTATATGGCAAGCGAGCAGTCTCAGGGTCCTTCGACTACGTGCCTGACGATGAAGCCGTCAGGCACTTCGCTCAGGATGACGGGTTTGTGGGGTATTGAAGAGAACAGGCAACGGCAAGGACTGGATGGAAGAGTCTTACATTCCCACCCATGTCGCGATGAAGCTGCGCCATGGATGGGGCACCCGATCTTTTTGGGCTGGGAGAACAACCTCAGAGTCGTTTTGGGTTGGGACGACGACCTAAGACATTCCTTTGGGCCGGGATAGCGACTTGAGAACTGAATTGGATGGTGGGCTTACACTTCTTAGAGGCGGTAGAGGTGGTGTGCTATGGGTGTGAGATTGAAGTATGGGCAGTTGGCGCCGGAGGGTTTGGCGAAGATGACTGCGATGGAGCATTACCTGAATACGGAGACGGGGCTGGAGGCTTCGCTGCTGGGGCTGGTGCGGCTGCGGGCTTCGGCGATGAATGGGTGTGAGTACTGCATCCGGCTGCATACGGCGGAGCTGAAGAAGTTGAATGAGCCGGCGGAACGGATTGTGGGAGTGGCGGGGTGGCGGGGTTCGAAGGCTTACACGGAGCGGGAGAAGGCGGCACTGGCGTGGACGGAGGTGGTGACGAATATTCAGGATGGGCATGCTCCGGATGCGGAGTATGAGGAGTTGCGGGCGCATTTCAGCGATGTGGAGACGACGAATTTGACGCTGGCGATTACGACGATCAATGCGTGGAACCGGATTGCGATTTCGCTGGGGTCTTATCCGGGGCATGCGTGGGCGACGGCGGGTGTGGCGGGTTGAAGAACAGCCGAGATTACAGGCGATCTCTCCACGCCTACCGCGGCAAGCGACGCCGCCTCCGGTCGAGATGACGTTCTACGGAAGTGCAGGAGTAATGGCTTGATCGATCCTGATGGGAGTGTGCGGTACAAGAATGAGGGAAGGCTGGAGCCGCTGCCGGTGGTGGCGGAGCCGTCGGAGGTGCTGCGGGCGGAGGGGTTGACGAAGACGTATCCGGCGGTGACGGCGGGTAAGGGACGCGGGGCGCTGGAGCTGTTTCGGGGGCTGGAGCTGCGGATTCATGCCGGGGAGATGGTCGCGATTGTGGGGGAGAGTGGGGCGGGTAAGAGCTCCCTGCTGCACCTGCTGGCGGCGCTGGATAAGCCTACGGCGGGAGAGGTTTGGTGCGGGGAGAGCCGGTTGAGCGGGTTTACGGCGGCGCAGGCGGCGGATTATCGGAATCGGGATGTGGGGTATGTGTGGCAGTTTCATTATCTGCTGCCGGAGTTTACGGCACAGGAGAATGTGGCGATGCCGCTGCTGGCGAGGGGGATGAGGCGGGGCGAGGCGATGGAGAAGGCGGCGTTCTGGCTGGGTGAGGTGGGGCTGGCAGATCGGGCGGAGCATCGGTCGGGGGAGTTGAGCGGGGGCGAGCAGCAGAGGGTGAGCCTGGCGCGGGCGCTGGTGACGGAGCCGAAGATTCTGCTGGCGGATGAGCCGACGGGAGATCTGGATACGAAGACGGCGGAGGCGGTGTTTGGGCTGATTCAACGGCTGCATGAGGCGCATGGGCTGACGAGCGTGCTGGTGACGCATAGTCTAGAGTTTGCTGCTCGGTGCGGGCGGGTGCTTCGGTTGCGCGAGGGCAAATTGGTGGAGGCGGGGGCTTTGGGGTAGAGGCAACCCGAGGATTCGTACGACAAATGTGGATTTCTAAGGGGCTGTGTTTTGTTTGGGTTATGTTTCAGCTTGACGGGTGTCCTCCGGCAATGTTTCCTTTGGGGTAAAGAACTCATCTAAGTGGATTAAGGACTAGCTGCTGCGAGGTATGCAATATGCACCTAATTTGGTGCTAGTTTTGCACAGCGGTCGTCTAAAAAGGTGCTAGGGTATGCATAACTTTCGAGGGATATTCAGGGGAGTGGTGCAGGCAGCTACACTAGTGCGAAGTGGGATGGTTGCTTTGAAGTCTGAATTTCAGGCTGAGGCAGCCTGATTTGGTCTCTGGCGAGGAAGCGGTACGGAGACGGTTTAGGGACCAATGGCGCTATGTGGCCTTCGGGCTAGATGGTGCCAGGCTTGAGGGGACAATATGTTCGAACGCTATACGGAGAAGGCGCGGCGGGTTATATTTTTTGCTCGCTATGAGGCCAGTCAGTTTGGGTCGCCTTATATCGAGACCGAGCACTTGCTGCTGGGGCTACTGCGTGAGGACAAGCAACTAACGAATCGTTTTTTGCGCAGCCACGCGTCGGTTGAGTCGATTCGCAAGCAAATTGAAGGGCATACGACGATTCGAGAGAAGGTGTCGACGTCGGTTGATCTGCCACTGTCGAACGAGTGCAAGCGGGTGCTGGCGTATGCGGCGGAAGAGGCGGAACGGCTTTCGCATAAACATATTGGGACCGAGCATCTGCTGCTGGGATTGCTGCGCGAAGAGAAGTGCTTTGCGGCGGAGATTCTGACGGAGCGGGGTTTGCGGTTGCCGGCGATTCGCGAGGAGTTGCAGCGGACGACGCAGGAGAAGACTCCTTCGCAACAGAGCGGCAAGGGACAGCGCGGCGAGCAGAGCATGCTGGCTGAGTTTTCGCGCGATCTGACGCAGAGCGCGATGGACCAGCAGCTTGATCCGCTGGTTGGGCGGGATACCGAGGTCGACCGGGTCATTCAGATTTTGTGCCGGCGGACGAAGAATAATCCGGTGCTGATCGGTGAGCCGGGCGTGGGTAAGACGGCGATTGTCGAAGGACTGGCGCAGAAGATTGCGGACGGCGAGGTGCCTAGCTTCCTGGCTGACAAGCGAGTGCTGGCGCTGGACCTTTCGCTGATCGTTGCGGGTACGAAGTATCGCGGGCAGTTTGAAGAGCGGCTGAAGACGATCATGAAGGAGCTGATGGAGAATCAGAACTCCATCGTGTTCATCGATGAGCTGCATACGCTGGTTGGGCGCTGGGTCGGCGGAGGGTTCGCTGGATGCGGCGAACATTCTGAAGCCGGCTTTGAGCCGCGGCGAGATACAGTGCATTGGGGCGACGACTCCGGCGGAGTACCGGAAGTCGATTGAGAAGGACCGTTCGCTGGAGCGCAGATTCCAGGCGGTGAAGGTTCCTCCGCCGAACGAGGAAGATGCGATCAAGATCATCATGGGGATCAAGGACAAGTATGAGAAGTTTCATGCTGTCAGCTACACGGATGATGCGATCACGTTCTCGGTTTCGCACTCGAGCCGTTATATTCCGGACCGGTTCCTGCCGGACAAGGCGATTGATTTGATCGATGAGGCTGGCGCGCGGGTGAAGCTGCGGCAGACTTCCCTGCCCGAGGAGCTGACCGAGGTGCAGAAGCGGATCAAGTTCATCGTGCACCGGATGGAGAACGCGATTGCGAATCACGAGTTCGAGAAGGCACGGTTCTACTCGGATGAGGAGCGCAAGGAGCGGGAGAATCTGCGGGCGCTGCGGGATAAGTATCACCTGGATGATTCTTCTGCGGGCATCGTGACGCGGGAGGACATTGAGGATGTTGTCAGCCGCTGGACTGGAGTGCCGATTACTTCGCTGAAGGAAGAGGAGACGCAGCGGTTGCTGCGGGTCGAGGAGGAGCTGCACAAGCGCGTGATCTCGCAGGACAAGGCGATCTCGGCGCTGGCGCGTGCGATTCGGCGGTCGCGGGCGGGGTTGAAGAATCCGGCGCGTCCGATTGGGAGCTTCCTGTTCCTTGGGCCTACGGGCGTCGGCAAGACGGAGATGGCGCGCACGCTGGCGCAGTTCCTGTTTGGAAGCGAGAAGGCGCTGATCCGGTTCGATATGTCGGAGTTCATGGAGAAGCACTCGGTGAGCAAGCTGATTGGTTCGCCTCCGGGATATGTGGGCTACGAAGAGGGCGGTCAGTTGACGGAACGCGTGAAGCGCAATCCGTACTGCGTGGTGCTGCTGGATGAGATCGAGAAGGCGCATCCGGATGTCTTCAATCTGCTGCTGCAGGTGTTTGAAGACGGGCAGTTGACGGACGGGCTGGGCAACACGGTCGACTACAAGAACACGATCATTATCATGACTTCGAACATTGGAGCGAAGCACCTGCAGAAGCAGCAGGGGCTGGGCTTCCAGAGCGAGAAGGAAGACATGGTGCTGGACAAGATGGAAGAGCTGGTGCGAGGCGAGGTGAAGCGGACCTTCAATCCAGAGTTCCTGAATCGTCTGGACGAGATCATTATCTTTACGTCGCTTTCTGAGGCGGACCTGCTGCAGATTCTGGAGCTGCTGGTTCAGCAGTTGAATACGAACCTGGTGCACAAGGCGATCACGATCTCGGTGAACGAAGAGGCGAAGAAGTGGATCATCGCCAAGACGGCATCGGACCGGACGTATGGCGCGCGGCCTCTGCGGAGAGCGTTGCAGCGGTTTGTTGAGGATCCTCTGTCGGAGGCTTTGATCGCCGGCGGGATCGTGCAGCGGCCTGCGTTTATCGAGGTTTATCTGGAGAACAACCAACTGTTCTATCGTCCGGTGGCTGCGGATGGAGAAGAGAAGGTTGCCGGGTTGGCCTTGTTGGCAGTGTAAGCAGAACGTGATGTTGAAATGCGAAGCCCCGGCTTGATTGCCGGGGCTTTTGTTTTGCATGTAGCGGATTGCTGCGCTAGGTAGAATTCTTCATCTCAGGAACACGAACGATGAGGACGGTGAGATCGTCTTGCTGGAGCTTTGTCTGGGCGAATGCCTCCACGCCTTTTACTATGTGCTCGCAGATTTGTGCACAAGGTAAGTGGGCATGCTCTTCGATGAGCATTCGTAGTCTATCCTCGCCGAACTGCTCGCCGGAGGTGTCTTCGGCTTCGAGTACGCCGTCGGTTGGAAGCACGATTAGATCGCCTGGTTCCAGGCTGACTGCTCCCTGGCAATAGGTTGCGTGAGGCAACAGCCCGACTATGGGACCGCCTTCGGCCAGGTGTTCGTTGGAGCGGTCGCGGTTCTTGCTTATCAACAGGGGGCGGCAATGACCTGCGTTGATGTAATACAACGTTGGAGCTTGATAATAGGCCCAGAAGAGCGTGGCGAAGGTTTGTTGATTTGTACTTGAAATGAGCACTGAATTGATGGCCTGGGTCGCGGTTTCGTGTGCTTCCTTCCCTGTCCAACTGCTGCAGCGGATAGAGCCGTGCAGCAGGCTCATGACCAGTGCTGCGCCCAGGCCCTTGCCAGAGACATCACCGACGACCAATGCGGTGTCTCCGGTCTGGGTGAGGAACACATCGTAGAAGTCGCCGCCTACTTGCCACGCGGGGATGCAGACGCCGGCGCATTCGAGTTCGCCGCAGGATGAGGCGGATGCCGGCAGAAGACGGTGTTGTACCGACCTTGCGATGGAGAGCTGCTGTTCCGATTGCTGGCCTTGAAGATAGGCCTTAATTCTGAAGGCCATGAAGACCATGGCTCCCAACAGCATCAAGGCGCCAATGCTGCTTATCAATAAATTCTCGCGCAGAATGACGTACCCGCGCGCCGTGTTGGACTGATAAAAGCCAATCTCAAGAAGCCTGGGGCCTGGTCTTTCCGGTGTATCCGATGTTGAGATCGGCGGGCGTACAGGAAGATGAATGGCTACTACATTGACAAAGATCTTCACTGCTTGAGTCTGGTCGACTCTGTGGACTGGGATGCGATCACTGAGCAGGCGTTGCAGATTATCGCGACTGGGAGGCGGCCCTATCGGATTCCCACTCACCGCGAGCACTCGGCCGCTCGAATCGACCAATCGAAGCCACGCGATCGACTCCTGGGAGACCGTCTCATCGTTTCTCAGCGTATCCATGATCCGAGTGAGGGTTACGGGGTCCGTCGCTCGAGCTTCCCGGACATCGCGCTCGAGACGAGCGGCTAACCGATCCCCGTCGCGAATGAGTTGATCGACTTCTATGCGACGCGAAAGGTAAAGGTATACGAATATCGACTGAATCAACAGCAGCACCGCGATGGCGCAACCGAATACCAGAGCGGTGTTGAACCAAAATCGTTTGGGCTGCCGCATCCCAAGAGACTACAACAGCCGTGAGGTGTCAGCTTATGAGCTATGGCTGTGAGCAAACTACAGGCGGCTTTTAGCGGATTTGACTGCGCCTGCCATTGTGGTCGAGGCGGTATTGACCGCGGATTCGACCTGGCTGCGGGTTCGCTTGATAATGCCCTCGGCCTCTTTGCTGAGGCTTTTTCTTTTGCTTTCTAGTGAGAGAGCAATCCGAAGACGGCTACGCCGGTTTGGGTTCCGACGTACACCTTGCCATTTACGATGAGCGGAGTGATGAACTTGTTTCCGTTTCCAAAAGCGTCGCGGCCGTTGGGAGCCTGACTGCTGTTGTAGAACTCGTGTGCGAGGTTGGTTGGGTCGTACGCGTGGAGGACCGCTGTCTGGCTCAGAACTGACTCCACAGCCCAGACGATTCCGTTCTGAGTTCCATTGGCTGAGACTGCGGGAGTCGTTCCGGGGTGGCCGAACGTGGCTATGGACAGGCTGGATGGAGATGTAGCCATCTTCGCGTTCGTCAATGGGAAGGCCTTGAGGGAATCTCCGTCCGATCCGTAGTAAAGCACGCCGTTGAAGTAGGCAGGGGTGGTGTAGTTCTGACCCGCGAGCTGGCCGGTAATCTCCTGATAGACATTGGCGTTCATGGGAGAGGTGGAAGGATTGAATTTGCCGAGATTGTCTCTGTCGGCAAGATAGATGTTCTGATCCTTGCCCGCGCCCACGATGAGATGGCGGACGAGTCCGTTTGCGTCGGTCTGGTCAGGCAGGAGCAGAGCGCCACCTGAGCCTAGATCTATGTCACGGCTGGACTCCGAAACGGTGTTGTAGGGTTCGAAGTAGTCGGCCACTGCGAGCTTGCCGTTTGCGGTGAGCTTCAGCATGGCGTTTCCGTAGTTGCTGTTCACGGGCTGGCCGTTCGCGTTAAGGGTTATATCGAAGGTTCCATTTGCATCGAGGAGATAGATGTTTCCGCTGCTGTCGGCTGCCAGGCCGTCGCCGCTCATCCAGATTGAACCCATGTGGCCGTTCGGGGTGAGGTTTAGTAGCTGCGTTTGCTGCAGGGACGTCTCGCTGTAGGCGATCACCCATCCGGTATAGAGGCCTATGTCGCAGTGCGAGGTCCACGCGGTGTAGATATTGCCGTTGAGAAGGAGGAGGGCCGCGCGCTCGGCGTATTGCGATGGATCGAAGACTACGGTGCCGTTCTGAGAGTTGTCGCCGGTTCCGGGAACGCTGGCTGCGATCTCGGTTGGACTGCCGGCGATTTCGGCACCGGTGGTGATATCGAGCGCGTGCAGGCGCTGGTGGTATTTTCCGCTTGCGTCCTTGCTCATACCGACGGTGAAGATGGCGCCGTTGGGACCCTGCTTGCGGTCGATGACCGGCGTCGAGGTGATTCCTATCTCGGTTGAAATTTGAGAACAGCCGTGGTCGTCGCTGGTCATTTCACCGCTGGGAATGACTGAAGTCTTCCATAGCTGAGAGCCGCTGTCTGCATCGAAGGCGTATACGCTGCCGTGCTCGCTGGCGACGTAGAGGACGTTGTGGAACTGGCCACCGACGATCAGGTTGGCGAGGTAGAGCGGCTCGGCGTCTACCTTGCTATCGACGGTATCGAAGCCGATCTTGCCGAATTGAGTTGAATTGACGTTTGCGGGAGTGAGGATGATCTCCTGGGGATTGAGGCCATCGCGCGCAATGTCGTAGTGATAGGTGGTGACGTCGGGCGCGTTGGTCAGCGGCACGGCCTGCACGGTTAGCGCAAGTGAGGCGGAATGAGTCAGGCTGCCGGATGTGCCGGTGAATGTGACGGTCGCTGTAGCCGCCGCGGCGGTAAGCGCCGCCGTCAGGGTTGTCGTTTGTGGTGTCCCGGGAGTCAGGCTCAGTGTTGCGGGATTCGCGGTGACGCCGGCGGGAAGTCCCGTGATTGCGACCGCTACTGTGCCACTGAAGGAGTTGATTGGGTTCACCGTGACGCTCAGCGGAGCGCCTGATGTTCCGGCCATGAGGGTCTGCGAGGCGGGCGATAGAGTGAGGGTGTAGTCGGGCGGGGGCGCAGAGATGGTTGCTGCAACGGGGATGGTGTGGGTGAGGGCTCCGGAGCTGCCTGTGAAGGTGAGCATTGCAGCGCCCGTGGCGGCGGCGGAAGAGGCGGTTATGGTTATGCTTTGTGCTGAGCCGGGAATCGGTGAGGGAGTCAGTGAGAGCGTCGCCGGCTGCGCGGTGACTCCGGTGGGTAGACCGGTGATTGCCACGGTGACCATGCCTGCGAAGCCGTTAATGGGGGTGGCGGCTATGCTGATCTGCTGACCGGCTCCGCCCGAAACCAGCGTGACTGATGCAGGCGTTGCGGATAGTGTGAAATCCGCGGGTGGTTTTGATCCCCCGTTACAAGAGGTCATGGCGAGACAGAGGAGCAAAGCCGGACACGCACACAGGCGCTTTGAAAAAGAGCCCATACCACCACCATCTATCAAGATGAATTAGCGCAACAGGAATTAGCGTTCGGCGTGTCTTGATGTCGCTGGCGCAGCCTCGGCCGTGTAGCGACCCCGGAGCTGTGTGTGGTTAGAGGAGGCTCTTTGCGGATTTGACGGCGCCTGCGACTGTGCTGGAGGCGGTGTCGACTGCGGATTCGACCTGGCTGCGGGTGCGCTTGATGATGCCCTCGGCCTCTTTGCTGAGGCGCTCGGCCTGCTCTTTGAGGTAGTCGGCTGCGTCCTCGAGGTAGTCGCTTGCCTCGTCTACGCTCCTGCGAAGGCGCCTGCGGGTGACGACGCCTTTTTGCGGGGCGTAGAGGAGGGCGATGGTGGCTCCTGCGGTAACTCCGACGCCAAATGCGAACCAGTAATTCTTTGCGCTCATGCAGAACTCCTCGCTCTTCGTAATTGAGCTACCTATGTATGATTCAGGCGATGAGGGATTGGTTGGTTTTTCGGTGATTTGATTGCTAGATGCTCAGGCCGGCGAGTTTGCGGGCACGTACGAAGATTCTGAGGAACATGGGGCGGGTGAGGCGGCCGGTGTTGGTGTTACGCAGCGAGGGATGGTAGCTGGCGAGGAGGCGGAGGCCGTTGGGCAGGATGTATTCGGCTCCGTGGGTGAAGGTGAAGTCGGATTTTTTCTGGATGACGCCGGTGTGGAGGAGGTAGGCGAGGTAGCCGTCGAAGGCGATCTTGCCGAGGCAGACGACGACTCGGACGCGCGGGAGGGCCTGGACTTCACGGGCCAGATGCTCGGAGCAGTTACGGATCTCCTGTGGGAGGGGCTTGTCGCCGGGCGGGGCGCAGCGGACGACGGAGGCGATCCAGGCGTGGCGGAGACGGAGGCCGTCGTCGCGGGAGATAGCGCGGGGTTTGGAGGCGAAACCGAGGTCGTGGAGGACGGGGTACATGAAGTCGCCGGAGCCGTCGCCGGTGAAGGGGCGGCCGGTGCGGTTGGCACCATGGGCGCCGGGCGCGAGTCCAAGGATCAAGACGCGGGCTTTGGGATCGCCGAAGCCGGGGACGGGACGGGCCCAGTAGGTCTGATCCTGATAGGCGCGGCGGCGGGTTTCGCCGATGCCCCGGCAGTAGTCGCGCAGACGGGAGCAGCGTTCGCAGGAGGCGATGGTGTCGTGAATCTGTTGAAAGATTTGATCCGTAATATGTATGCGGGAGACTGTCACTGCATCTCAATGATAACGGCTGTGATTTCAGTTCGCGAGACAGCCTTTCGGAGGGCGCGGCTTGGGTAGAATGAATCGGTAGCAACCAGTTGGAAATCGGGTGGTGTATTGGAAGATCCACGAATCAGCAGGATGTATTTCTCACATTTTATGGAGAAGTTTGCTCGTTGGCGGCTGAGCGTCTGGCGCATGATTGTGATGCGATCGGGTTTGTTGATTACGATTGCGGTGAGCCTTGTGCTGATTGGTATCGCGGTCGCGTGGCGGGAACGGGGCCATGGGCGGCTGGCACAGCTGAAATATGAGATAAAGGCGCACACGAAGACACAGACGCCGCAGGCCGGGCCGCCACCGCCGCCACCGGGTGGGCAGGAGGCGGTGGTGCTGCAACGAGCGCCGGTGACCGGAGGAACGCTTCCGGAGTTTCTTTCGGCGACGCTGCTGCCGGGGCGCGGCATGAGCGTGTTGCAGATTACGGCGTATCTGCCGGATAAGGGCGAGGTGAGCCTGCTGGCGGCGCCAACTCTGGATGAGGCTTCGCGGCGATTTAGCGAGGGCGGATGCAGCGGCGCAGAGGGCGGCGGGGCTGGAGGTCGGGGGCGCGATTGAGGCGCCCTGGGCGGGGCGGCTGGGGGGCGTGAAGACTACGGATGGCTCGAACCTGATGGCGATTTGGCATGGGAGAGGGCTGATGCGTGCCGGGCGGCGATACGGGGAACCATGACTCCGGCGGGGTAAGCGCGGCGAGCGAAGGGGGGCTGTTGCTGACGCGGAGGTCGGATAACGTGACGTCGAATGTGATGCCGGATGGTGGGAATGCACAGGCGGTGTTTTCGGCGGGAAACTTCGACGGGCACTGGTTGTCGCACACGGAGATTACGACGGCGATGTTTTTGAGCAGCCGGGTGTTCGAGATAAAGGTGGTGGCGAAGAATACGGGCAGCGAGCCGGAGCCGGTGGGGATTGGCTGGCGGCCGCGGTTCGCGGTGGTGAGCGGAGATCGCCAGCAGGTTACGCTGCGGATGCCTCGGTCTTCGCGTGAAGAGATAGACCGTCGCACGGGGTTGCCCACGGGCAAGCTTGCTGCCGGTTGCCGGGACGGAGTATGACTTTACGGCCCGGGGTGGAGTTCCGCTGGCGGGCAGGGACCTGAAGGAGAGCTTCACACGGCTGAAGCCTGAACTGCTGGATAACGGGCCGATTGTGGAGCTACGGGATCCGGCGAGCGACTATGGATTGAGGATGGCAGTGCTTTCGCCGGCGATTCAAACGATCCGAGTGAATGCGCCGGCGAACGAGAGTTTCGTGTCGATTGATCCGCAGTTCAACCTGGATGATCCGCTGGGACGGGAGTGGCCGAAGGATCAGGATACGGGGATGGTGGTGCTGCAGCCGGGGCAGAGCACGCAATGGAGGGTGCGGCTGGAGCTGTTTCCGCTGACGGGCGTAGGGGCGCATCCGTGAGGGCGGGGACGGCGTTTGACCCTCCTACTGTAAGCCTCGTACAGTGGTAGGTAGAGGCGCAGGCCGCGTTTTGAGTTCCCCCATGCCCTTGAAGAGGCTTGAGCGATTGACGCGGCACATTCAGGCGACCCACCGGAAGGCATTGCTTTGACCCCGATTGAGACAAATGAGACGAAAGAGACTGTGGAACTGCAGTCTGAACTAGCGCATGACCACGATCACGATCACGACCATGGTCATGACCACGACCACCACCATGACCATCAGCATGAGGCTGCACCTACGCTGAATCCCGAACTGACGCGGGAGATCGAGGTGGAAGCGAGCGCCGATGAGGTGTCGAAGAGCTTCAAGACCGTGGTGAAGCGGTACCAGAAGCTGGCGCGGATTCCCGGCTTCCGGTCGGGCAAGGTGCCGGAGTCGCTGATCCGGTCGAAGTTTGCGAAGGAGGTGCGGCAGGAGGTTCTGGAGAGCCTGGTGTCGGAGCGTTTTCGCAAGGCGATCGATGAACAGAAGCTGAGGCCGGTGTCGGAGCCGCAGCTGCTGGATATGCAGCTTTTCGATGGGCAGCCGCTGAAGTTCAAGGCGGCGTTTGAAGTGGCGCCAGAGTTTGATGTGGCGGGCTATGAGAGCGTGACGATTCCGAAGCCGAATATTGCGCTGACGGACGACGAGTACGAGGCGGAGCTGGCGCGGGTTCTGGAGAGCCACGCGACGGTCGAGACGGTCGAAGAGGACCGCGCGCTGGCGAACGGCGACTGGGCGGAGATCGAGTTCAAAGGCGAGGTGAAGGACCTGGCGCAGACGGTGACCGAGGACGGCGTGGCGAATGCCAGCTCAGCATGAGCCGATCACCGGGCAGGATGTGCTGATCGAGGTGGGCGGGAAGAATACGCTGCCGGCGTTCAACGAGGCTCTGATTGGGGCGAAGCCGGGCCAGGAGCTGACGTTCGAGGTGGTGTATCCGGCTGACTTTGGCGAGGCAAGACTGGCCGGGCAGACGGTGGGCTACGACGTGACGGTGAAGGCGATCAAGAAGAAGACTTTTCCGGAGCGCGATGCGGAGTTTGCCAAGCAGCTGGGCGGCGTCGATAGCTGGGAGGAGTTTGAGAAGCAGTTGCGGGATCATGCTTCGGGCCAGAAGAAGCAGGCGCTGGAGAGCCAGGCGAAGGACCATCTGCTGGGTCAGTTGATTGCGAAGTTCCAGTTCCCTGTTCCTGAGTCGTTTGTGCAGCAGCAGGTGGATGCGCGGCTGGATCGCGGTTGCGGGCTCTGGCGCAGCAGGGTATGACGGCTGAGGATATGCGGAAGCTGGACTTTGGACGGCTGCGCGCGGCTCAGCGGGACCAGGCCTTGAATGAGGTGAAGGCGACGATGATTCTGGATCGCATTGCCGACAGCGAAAATATTACGGTGAGCCAGGATGAGCTGGATCGTGAGTTGCTGATGCTTTCGATCCAGTCGCGTGAGCCGCTGGATGCGCTGCGGGAGCGGCTGTCGAAGGATGGGCAGTTGGATCGGGTTCGCGATCAGATGCGGCGCGAGAAGACGGGTACCGCGCTTTATGAGAAGCTGAGTTCGTAGTAGAACTCAAAACACGCAACGACAAATACAACTGCAGATTCCTCCGCTGCGCTGCGGAATGACAATACAAAAAGGGCTGCAGAACGACAATAAGAAGCACTGAACGATAACCAAAGGAAGAGAGAGTGTCATGGGATTAGTACCGATGGTGATCGAGCAGACGAGCCGGGGCGAACGCGCCTACGACATTTACAGCCGTCTGCTGCGCGACAACATCATTTTTCTGGGGACGCCGATCGATGACAACATCGCGAATGTGATTATTGCGCAGATGCTGTTTCTGAGCGGCGAGGACCCGGAGAAGGACATCCAGCTTTACATCAACTCGCCGGGTGGATCGATTACGGCGGGGTTGGCGATCTACGACACGATGCAGTACATCAAGAACGATGTGGTGACATTCTGCATCGGGCAGGCGGCGTCGATGGGTGCTTTTCTGCTGATGGCGGGAAAGAAGGGCAAGCGATTTGCGCTGCCGAACTCGCGAATCCTGATTCACCAGCCGTCGATGGGCGGGTTGAGCGGGCAGGCGACGGATATCGACATTCATGCTCGGGAGATTCTGCGGATTCGCGAGATTACGAACAAGCTGATGAGCGCCAGCACGGGGCAATCGCTGGAGCGCATTGAGCGAGACGTGGAGCGCGACTTCATCATGACAGCGGCGCAGTCGAAGGAGTATGGGATTATCGACGATATTATCGATAGGCCCAGGACGTAGTCCTTAAATGGTTACTTTGTTAGAAGCCCGGACTTTGGTCCGGGCTTTCTGGCTTATATGACACTTTAGAGTTAGTGTCTTCGGAGTTGCGCCCTGATTTTCTACAGCAAAGAGGTGTAAACTTAGCTATTGGTGTTCGTACGGAACACATAGGAGTTGTCACTCGTATGAAAACGCCTCGGGGCTCAGATGAATCACTACGTTGCTCTTTTTGCCACAAATCTCAGGATGCCGTTGCCAAGCTGATCTCCTCTCCGTCGGATTATCCGCGGGCGTATATCTGCGATGAGTGCGTTGCGGTGTGCAACTCGATCCTGGAAGACGACCGCGCAGCCGCGCAGCCAGGAGCAGCACCGGCACATCTGCCGAGGCCGCAAGAGGTGAAAGCGTTTCTGGATGAGTACGTTATCGGGCAGGAGCAGACGAAAAAGAAGCTGGCGGTGGCGGTGTACAACCACTACAAGCGCATCCAGATGAACAAGACGCGCGGCAGCGATGTGGAGCTGGCGAAGTCTAATATTCTGCTGGTGGGGCCGACGGGCTCGGGCAAGACGCTGCTGGCGCAGACGCTGGCGAAGGTGCTGGATGTGCCGTTCGCGATTGTGGACGCGACGACGTTGACTGAGGCCGGGTATGTGGGCGAGGACGTCGAGAACATTATTCTGAAGCTGCTGCAGGCTGCGGATGGCGATGTGACGCGCGCGCAGAGCGGAATTATCTACATCGACGAGATCGACAAGATTGGGCGCAAGGACGAGAATCCTTCGATCACTCGGGACGTGTCGGGCGAGGGTGTGCAGCAGGCGCTGTTGAAGCTGCTGGAGGGCACGGTTGCCAATGTTCCGCCGCAGGGTGGACGCAAGCATCCGCACCAGGAGTTTACGGCGGTGGACACGACGAATATTCTGTTCATCTGCGGCGGGGCGTTTGTTGGCCTCGAGAAGGTAATTGGGCGTCGCGTGGGCAAGAAGGCGCTGGGCTTCCGGGCGATTGCCGATCCGGATGCGAAGGAAGGCGATGTGACGCCGATTCGTGCGCAGCGGGATGCGGAGTTGCTGCGGCAGGCCGAGCCTCAGGACCTGTTGAAGTATGGTTTGATTCCGGAGTTCGTTGGACGTCTGCCGGTGATGGGCGTGCTGGACGAGCTGGATGAGAGCGCACTGATCGAGATTCTGACCAAGCCGAAGAATGCGATTCTGAAGCAGTATGCGAAGCTGTTCGACTACGAGGGCGTGAAGGTGACGTTCACCGACGATGCGACGCGGGCGATTGCGCGTGAGGCGCTGCTGCGGAAGGTTGGCGCTCGCGGGCTGCGGATGATTATCGAAGAGCTGATGCTTGACTTGATGTACCACGTACCGGGCAACAAGAAGGTGAAGGAGATCAACATCACCGAGGCGATGGTGAAGAATCGGGATCTGACGTTGCCGATGCTGCTGGAAAAGGCGGGCTAAAGGTAGTTCCTGTTTCGAAGGGTTGGTAGTGAGAGTGGCAAGCTGCAATCGGCTTGCCACTTCCCTTTTGAGTGGTTTCTTTGACGGATTTGGGGCTGTTGCTTTAGTTTTCCACCACCAGGTGGTTGTGCGGACACGTGATCATCCAAATGTAGCCGCACGCTGCCATTACAATCGTGTTACGCTGCGGTTATTGGCGGCTGCATCGTTGCCGGTGTTGAAACGTCTAATGTTTGGAGAGTCATGACAAATCAACCGAAAGAAGTACTTAGCGGCGCCACACGAAAGCTACCCATGATGCCGATCCGGGACATGGTGATCTTTCCGCATATGATGACGCCGTTTGTGGTGGGACGGGAGTCGAGCGTACGGGCTCTCGAAGAGGCGTTGACGGGCGACCGGAAGATCTTTCTGGCGACGCAGCATGACGCCTCGATCGACGAGCCGAGCGCGGACGACATCTATGAGACGGGCACGATTGGCAGCATCGTCCAGAGCGTGAAGATGCCTGACGGCAATATTAAAGGTGCTGGTCGAGGGCATGGAGCGGGCGCGGGCGACGGAGGTGAATGACGTCGACGGGTTCTTTGTGGCGACGGTTCGGACCGGCAATACGCACCTGGAGATGACTCCGCAGGTGGAGCAGTTGATGCAGCGGGTGCACTCGCTGTTTGAGCAGTATGTGAAGCTGCAGCAGTCGTTGAACTACGAGACGATGGCGGCGAGCGTGCGTGCCGATGAGCCGGCTAAGCTGGCCGATACGATTGCGGCGAATCTGCAGCTCTCGATTGAAGAGAAGCAGCAGTTGCTAGAGGTGTTCGATCCGGAGGCGCGGCTTGCGAAGGTCGCGGATGTGCTGGATGTCGCGATTGAAAAGCTGAACATGGACCGGACTATCCAGTCGCGCGTGAAGCGGCAGATGGAGAAGGCGCAGAAGGAGTACTACCTCAACGAGAAGATCAAGGCGATCCAGAAGGAGTTGGGGCGCGGCGAGAAGTCGGAGTTCGATGAGCTGAAGAAGAAGATTGAAGAGGCCGGCATGCCGAAGGATGTGCTGGATAAATCGATGCTGGAGCTGAAGAAGCTGGAGGCAATGCCGCCGATGTCGGCAGAGTCGACGGTTTCTCGGAACTACCTGGACTGGCTGCTGGCGGTACCGTGGAAGAAAAGGTCGAAGGAGATTCGCTCGATCGATCACGCCGAGACGATTTTGAATGAAGATCACTACGGGTTGGAGAAGATCAAGGAGCGGATTCTTGAGTTTCTCGCGGTGCGGCAATTGGTGAAGACGCCGAAGGGATCGATCCTGTGCTTCGTTGGGCCTCCGGGCGTGGGCAAGACTTCGCTGGGGATGTCGATTGCGAAGGCTACGGGGCGGAAGTTTGTACGGATGTCGCTGGGCGGCGTGCGGGATGAGGCGGAGATTCGCGGGCATCGCAGAACATACATTGGAGCGCTGCCGGGGCAGATTATTCAGTCGATGAAGAAGGCCGGGACGAAGAATCCGGTGTTCATGCTGGATGAGATCGACAAGATGGCTTCGGACTTCCGAGGCGATCCGGCGAGCGCGTTGCTGGAGGTGCTGGACCCGGAGCAGAATACTTCATTCCAGGATCATTATCTCGACGTGGAGTACGACCTTTCGCAGGTGCTGTTTGTGGCGACGGCGAATGTGCTGCACACGATTCCGGGGCCGTTGCAGGACCGCATGGAGATACTGCGACTGCATGGGTATACGGAGCTGGAGAAGCTGGAGATTGCGAAGCAGTATCTGGTGAAAAAACAGCGCGAGGGTACCGGGCTGACCGAAGAGCAGATCCGATTTGAGGATGATGCGATCAAGCTGATGATCCGTGCGTATACGCGGGAGGCTGGTGTTCGCAATCTTGAGCGGGAGATTGGAAATGTGTGCCGCAAGGTCGCTCGCCGCGTGGTGAAGAATGGTGCGAAGCATCAGGAGATCATCACAGCTGAGAACCTGAACGAGTTTCTGGGAGTGCCGAAGTTCCGTGACTCGCAGGTGCATGAGAAGAGCGAGGTTGGCCTGGTGACGGGTCTGGCGTGGACGGAGGTCGGCGGGACGATTCTGCAGACCGAGGTGCAGGTGCTGGATGGCAAGGGCAAGCTGACCGCTACGGGGCAGCTCGGCGATGTGATGCAGGAGTCGGCACAGGCTGCGCTAACTTATATTCGTTCACGGTCGCATCATCTGGGACTGGCGAAGGACTTCTATCGCAACGTAGATATTCATATCCATGTGCCAGAGGGAGCGATTCCGAAGGACGGGCCTTCGGCGGGTATTACCATCGCCACGGGGCTGGCCAGCGCGCTGACAAAGATCAAGGTGCGACGGGATATCGCGATGACGGGTGAGGTTACGCTGCGTGGGAAGGTGCTACCGATTGGCGGATTGAAAGAGAAGCTGCTGGCGGCGCATCGTGCCGGGATCTTCGAGGCGGTGCTGCCGGAGGAGAATCGGAAAGACATGGCCGATCTTCCTGAGCTGCTGAAGTCCAGCATGAAGCTGCACTTTGTTGAGGAGATGGACCAAGTGCTGCAGATTGCGCTGGAGAGTAAGCTGCCGGAGTTGACCGAGGAGACGCCTGAGGGTCTTGCGCCGGTGCTGCCGGCGGTGATCAGTACGCCTCAGCCTACTGCGCATCAGTAGTGAATGCATTTTCAGTCGTAAGGGCCGGACTCTTGGGAGTCCGGCCTTTTACGTTGATTCGGTGGCGCTCAGGCTGCCGCTCTGCCGGTGATGAAGTGCATGACGATGGAGATGACAGCGAAAATCAACAGCAGATGTATGAGCAGTCCGGCGCTCTTGAACATGATGAAGCCGCCGATCCACAGAACGAACAGTACCAATGCCAGAATGAGAAACATACGATCCTCTCTCTCTTTCGCTTTCTTGGCAGCCCTGGGAAATCGACTACCACTGGACATGAGAGATGGATTGTTACAAATTCGTTGCATTGGGGGTTTTTCAAATTCGTAGCAAAAAAAGCATTTTAGAAAAGGTTGCTTGCCACTGCAAAGATGACTCGCGAAGGATGTTTCTTCACTATTGTGAGCGTCGTTTATACTAACTAATCTTGATAAGAAAACGTATAGGTCACTTAGCAACCAAGCTGAGCCGCATTGTGGATGTCTTACACTTCGCTATCGATGGTGAGCATCCGAAACATGCCGCGATCGCGGGCGCATTCGTTCGATTTCACTCACGTTTCCTGATTTGCAAGATACTGGGGCAACCTCTTCGCTCCTTTTCCCTGCTTGGCAACGAGATGCATTTTACCGATCCGGGCGCATTTCAATTCCTGTTGGGGGAACTATTTATCGATGGGAGTTACGGCGGACATCACGAGACGCCCGCTACGATTCTCGACTGTGGAAGCAACATTGGAATGTCGATTTTGTACTTCAAGAGCCTGTGGCCCGATGCCAAGATTGTTGGAGTTGAAGCATCGCCCGAGACATTTACGCTGCTGCAAAAGAATGTCAAAACACTCTCTGATGTCTCCGTACTAAATGTGGCGGTTTGCGACCGGAATGGCACCATGACCTTCTACCCGTCGTCTCCCAATTCGATGACAGGAAGCTTTAACGCGCTTCGCAGTGGCGGTGAGCCAATCCTCGTGGAGACCATTCCAATGTCGGATCTGGTCGGCGGCCCCATCGATTTGCTGAAGATGGACATTGAAGGGGCGGAGACCGCTGCATTCACCGAACTGGAGTCATCGGGCAAGATGAAGCTTATCCGCGAGATGCTGATCGAGTATCATTTCCATCTTCCAGGCGAGATAGACACCCTTACCCAGTTTCTGGACCGGTTAACTCGGTGCGGGTACGATTTTGAGGTGGGCGCGAACATGCCACAGGTCTTTGGCGAGAGCCATGACATGTTCATATGGGCGAAGCGTATCCAAAACTAGTCGCCGCTATTCTAAGGTGAGCTGGTTAGTATCCGGAAGCGGACCCACCAGAGTGAGCATCAATTGTGATCGTCGTTTGGACGTCGACGGGCTCACCGTTGAGAAGATAAGGTCGATAGCGCCACCGCTTCACGGTGGCGACGACTGCATCAGAGGTGACCTGCGACTTAGGCGCGAGCACCTTGATATCCTGCACGCGGCCGGTCTTGTCTATACGCGCTGAGAGCACTGTCGTTCCCAGCTTTGCATCGGAGGGGATGGGGTGGTAGACGGCCAAGCCTGCCATGACTCCGCTGGCGACTTTGATGGGGGTTGGGGCTTGGGCTGGGGTGGGCTCTTGTCCCCAGACTGTGAGCGGGCTCAATAGACACGCGGCAATAAACAACGAATAGATAGCTTTCATGTATACCTCTGAATTTGATTTGTCTGGCAGGATCGTCATGCATCGACGTAACAGAAACAGATAGGACATACAAGGAGCGCACGAGTGCTCTCCTTGCGCCTAGAAATTGATGTGGTTAGAAGCGGCCGCCGGCGATGGAGGGAATGAGCATGACTTCGTCGCCGTCCTGGAATGCGTAGGTGTCGCCGCCGAGGAAACGGATGTCTTCGTCGTTGACGTAGATATTGATGAAGCGGCGAAGTTTTCCGTCCTCGTCCTTGATCTGGGTGCTGAGCGCGGGGAAGGTAGTGTCGATGTCGGCCAGCAGACCGGAGAGGTTTGAGGCCGAGGAGTCGAACTGCTTGCGACCATCGGTGTGGCGGGTGAAGGCTGTGGGGAGTGTGACTTTGATTGACATAACTTATTTGGCTCCTGCGGCGGTGAGCTCGAGCTCAGAGACGCCATCGAGTTCGGCGAGGTAAGCGGCGAAGTCTGCGAGGCGAGGACGAACGGCGCGCTCTGCGGTGTAGCGTTCTGTGAGGGCGTCGGTGGTCTTGAGGCCGTTGCCGGTGATGACGGATACGGTGAGCTCGTCGGCCGAGATGCGGCCCTCGGCGAAGAGACGAGCGGTGACAGCGGTTGTGACGCCGCCGGCGGTCTCGGTGAAGATGCCTTCGGTCTCGGCGAGCTGCTGCATGCCGGTGACGATCTCGTCGTCGGAGACGTGCTCGGCCCATCCGCCGGTCTCGCGGATCATCTTGGAGGCGGCGGGGCCGTCTGCCGGGTTGCCGATGGCGAGCGAGCGGGCGATGGTGTTGGGGCGCTGCGGCGTAATGTCCTCAGTTCCCTGCTGGACGGCGACGGCGATGGGCGAGCAGCCGGTGGCCTGGGCTCCGAAGAAGCGGACAGGCTTTTCTTCGACGAGACCGAGGTAGATGAGCTCGTTGAAGGCCTTGCGGATTTTGCGGATGAGCGAGCCGCCAGCCATGGGGACGACGACGTTGTCGGGCAGACGCCAGCCCAGCTGCTCGGCGATCTCGTAGCCTACGGTCTTGGAGCCTTCGGCGTAGTAGGGGCGGAGGTTGACGTTGACGAAGCCCCAGTTGTACTCGTCGGCGATCTGGCTGCAGAGGCGGTTGACGTGGTCGTAGTTGCCGTCGATGCGGATGAGGCGCGCGCCGTAGACGAGTGTGTTGAGGATCTTGGCGGGCTCGAGGTCGGCAGGGACGAGGACGCAGGCCTTGATACCGAGACGGGCGGACTGGGCGGAGACGGAGTTGGCGAGGTTGCCGGTGGAGGAGCAGCCTACGACGTCGAAGCCGAACTTGCGGGAGTTGGCGAGGGCGATGGCGACGACGCGGTCCTTGAAGCTGAGGGTCGGGAAGCAGACGGCGTCGTTCTTGACGTAGAGGTTGGTCGCGCCGATGCGCTTGCCGAGGTTGGTGGCCTTGACGAGCGGGGTGAAGCCCACGGGCAGGTCAGGCTGGAAGCCGTCGGGAACGGGGAGGAGCGTGGCGTAGCGCCAGATGCTGGCGGGGCCGGCGGCGATGGCTTCGCGGGTGAAGACGCCGCGAGCCTGTTCGAGGTCATACGCGACTTCGAGCGGTGCCAGGCAGTCGGGGCAGGCGGAGAGGGGCTGATTGCCGAAACGTTTGCCGCACTCGTTGCACTTGAGCTCGTACCGGGTACACGAATAGTTCATTACGCTCTCTCCGAGAGGAGGAGGTCGGCTGCTGACGTCTCTTTTTGGGTGGGGAGAATTGCGGGGTGCTGGCCTTGCTTCGGCTGCATGCTCCGAATCTCATGTTCCCTGTTCCCAGGAGAGAGTTGACACCGGTACGCCTATGTTCTGTCCGGTTGTCGTGGCGTCAAAGGGCTCGTCCCTCAACCACTCTGCATGAAATTCAAATCTGCCGAAGCAGACTGGAATTACTTAGTAGTAACACAGATGCTTAGGGGGCTGCAAGGATGCAGAATCTTGTGCGGCACCCTGTCAGGCTGGTGGCGGGATCATGTCCATTACGCCGTCGACGAAGGCCTGTGGGTTGAACTCGGTGCGGAGGATTTCGTCGGGGCAGTCGGTCTGGATAGCTACGCGCCAGTTGCAGACGAAGGCGATTTTTTGCTCGTGCTGTGCGGTCTTGATCTCGGAGCAGAGATGCTCTGCGTCCTTGATCGCACTGTCGCCTTCTACGTCGATCAGAACGAGATCGTACTGGCGTCCCCAGAACATGGAGAGGCCTTCCTTGAAGCTGAGGGTTGAGTCGACGTCGAAGCCGCAGTTGCGCAGGATCTGATCGCGCAGTGGGCGAAGCATCTCCCGGCTGCAGATGTGCAGGATTGCGGATTTGGAGGTCGGGATAGCCATCTTCCTGGTCTCTCACTGAAGCAAATATTTACAGCAGCTTACTCTATTACGAACGAGCAAATCGCGAACACGCGACTCGTTGCCGAATCGACCGTGAATAGCGCTGAATCTGATAACGTACGAAATACTTTATACCTGATTCCGGGGTTCTAGTGTCGTCCAGGCAACAAAGCATTTGACTACGCAGGGTCGTAGTTCAGATTTTGGCCGAGCCACCGCTCGACCTCTGCCACGCTCATCCCCTTGCGTTCGTGATAGTCGGCGACCTGGTCTCGATCGATCTTGCCGAGCACGAAGTATCGTGATTCGGGATGGGCGAAGTAGAGCCCACTCACGCTGGAGCCGGGCCACATCGCGAAGGACTCTGTGATGAGCATTCCGGTGTTTGCCTGCACATCGAGCAGACGCCAGAGCGGGCCTTTTTCTGTATGGTCCGGGCATGCGGGGTAGCCGGGGCTGGTCTGATGCCACGATACTTTTCGTGAATAAAGTCCTCGTTGCTCAGGTTTTCCGAGAGGCCGTAACCCCATTCGTCGCGCACCCGCTTGTGCAGGCATTCGGCGAAGGCTTCTGCGAGTCGATCGGCGATGGCTTCGGCCATGATGGCGTTGTAGTCGTCGTTCTCGGCCCGGAAGCGGTCGCATACTTCCTTGAGGCCGATCCCGCTGGTGACCGCGAAGGCGCCGATGTGATCGGGCAGTCCGGTTTCTTTCGGAGCGATGAAGTCGGCGAGTGAGCGGCACGGCTCGTTGCCTTCCCTGTTTGCCTGCTGACGGAGGAAGTGGAATCGTGTGAGCTCTTTTTCACGTGTGCCGTCCGTGTAGAGCGCTACGTCGTCGCCTACGGCAGAGGCGGGAAAGAAGCCGTAGACGCCGCGTGCGGTGATGAGGTTCTCCGCGATGATGCGATCCAGGAGAGTATTGGCATCGGCGAAGATCTGACGCGCTTGCTCGCCCTGCTCCTCATGCTCAAGAATGCGGGGATAGACGCCTTTCAGGCCCCATGTGTGGAAGAGCGGTGACCAATCGATGAACTCGCGCAGGGTTGCGAGAGGAAAGTTGTCCAGCACGCGTACGCCGGTAAAGGCGGGTGTGGGCAAGGTCTTCGGCACGCCACTCGATCGGGGTGCGCCTTGCACGAGCGACATCAAGTGAGACGACCTGTTGGCGCGGTGCGGCATGAGCTTTGCGAAGCTGCCTCGTATTCTGCGCGATGTTGCGCAACAAACTCCGCTTTGCCATCGTCGCTCAGCAGGCTGGTGGTTACGGGGACGGCGCGGCTGGCATCCAGCACGTGGACTACTGGCTCGCTGTAGTGCGGCGCGATCTTGACGGCCGTGTGCCTTCGGCTCGTGGTTGCGCCGCCGATGAGCAGCGGCAATTTGAAACCTTGCCGCTCCATCTCCTTGGCTACGTGGACCATCTCGTCGAGAGACGGCGTGATGAGGCCACTGAGGCCGATCAGGTCGGCCTTCTCTGTTTTGGCGCGTTCGAGAATCTTTTCGGACGTGACCATCACTCCCAGGTCGATGACCTCGTAGTTGTTGCAGGCGAGAACGACGCCGACGATGTTCTTGCCGATGTCGTGAACGTCACCCTTGACGGTTGCGAGAACGATCTTTCCCTGCGCCTTGACTACCTGACCGGCCGCCTCCAGCGCAGCCTTCTCCGCCTCCATGAACGGCGTGAGGTGCGCTACGGCCTTCTTCATCACGCGCGCAGACTTGACCACCTGGGGCAGGAACATCTTGCCGGCTCCGAAGAGATCGCCTACCACGCCCATGCCGTCCATGAGCGGGCCTTCGATCACTAATAGAGGGCGGCCGAGTTTGACGCGGGCTTCCTCGGCGTCGATCTCGATGTAGGTATCGATTCCCTTCACCAGCGCGTGAGAAAGACGCTCCTCGACTGTGCCGTTGCGCCACTCTTCGGTCTTCTTTTCGCCGACGACATCACCCGCGCTTGCGGCCTTCAGCGATTCGCCGTACTCGACGAGACGCTCAGTTGCATCGGCGCGGCGGTTGAGCAACACGTCCTCGACCATCACCTTCAGTTCAGGCTCGATCTCTTCATAGACTTCGAGCATGCCGGCGTTGACGATGCCCATGTCCATGCCGGCCGCGATGGCGTGATACAAGAAGGCCGAGTGCATGGCCTCGCGGACTTTATTGTTGCCGCGGAAGCTGAACGAGATGTTTGAGACGCCGCCCGAGACCTTTGCGTGGGGCAGGTTGGCTTTGATCCAGCGCGTGGCGTTGATGAAGTCTAAGGCGTAGTTGTTGTGCTCCTCCATGCCTGTGGCGACGGTGAGGATGTTGGGGTCGAAGATGATGTCTTCGGGCGGGAAGCCGACTTCGTCGACGAGGATCCGATAGGCTCGCTCGCAGATGCGGATCTTTTCTTCGTAGGTCGCGGCCTGGCCTTGTTCGTCGAAGGCCATGACGACAACTGCCGCGCCGTATTTCAATACTTTGGCGGCGTTCTCGCGGAACTTCTCTTCGCCTTCTTTCAACGAGATCGAGTTGACGATGCCCTTGCCCTGCAGGCACTTCAGGCCAGCCTCGATGACCTCCCACTTTGAGGAGTCCACCATGAAGGGCGTCTTGGCGACCTCGGGCTCGCTGGCGAGGAGTTGCAGGTAGCGGGTCATCGCGGTGACGCCGTCGATCATGCCCTCGTCCATGCAGATGTCGATGACGTTGGCGCCGTTTTCGACCTGCTGGCGGGCTACGCTGACCGCTTCTTCGTACTTGCCTTCCTTGACCAGCTTGGCGAACTTCGGCGAACCGGCCACGTTGGTCCGCTCGCCGATCATGATATAGACGCCGGGTTGCTGGGTAAAGGGTTGCGATCCGGACAGGCGGAGCGGCTTCGTCTCCGTGTTCACGCTCATGCTCTGCTCCCGTTGCGGTTTAGTTCTCGCGGGGGTATTCCTTCGAGCGCTTTGGCGATGGCTGCGATGTGTTCGGGTGTGTTGCCGCAACAGCCGCCGGCGATGTTGATCAGGCCGCCGCGCGCAAAGTCGCCGAGGTAACGGGCCATGTCCTGCGGACCCAGATCGAATCCGGTCTCGGAGAGCGGATTGGGCAGGCCGGCGTTCGGGTAGGCGGAGATGGCTACGTTCGCTTTGGCGGAGAGTTCTTCCAGGAATGGGTACATCAGATCAGGGCCGAGGGAGCAGTTGAGGCCGACGGATAGAGGCTTCACGTGCTGGACGGCGTTCCAGAAGGCTTCGGTGGTTTGCGCGGAGATGAGCGTCTCGCCGCCACGGCCTACTGCCGCGGAGATCATGACCGGCAGCTGTGTTCCGTCCTGATCGAAGACCTCGCGGATGGCGACGAGCGCCGCCTTGGCGTTGAGCGAGTCGAAGATCGTCTCGACTAGAAGCAGATCGGAGCCGCCGGCGATGAGGGCGCGCACTTGCTCGGCGTAGGCGGTCTTGACCTGGTCGAAGGTGACCACGCGGAAGCCTGCGTCGTCCGCATCGGGCGAGTTGGAGAGCGAGACGGTCAGGGGGCCGATGGCACCGGCAACGAAGCGTTGACGTCCGGTTTCATTCGCGACGCGGTCGGCCCATTCGCGGCATTGCTGCGCCGACTTCTCGTTGATCTCCCAGGCCAAGGCGCTGAGCATTGGGTCTTCGATGATCTTTTGGTAGAAGGCTGGATCTTTGCGGCCGCCGTGTTCGCGCGGATCGTCGACGAAGAACTCGCTCTGGGTGATGCTGGTGGCGCCGAAGGTGTTGGTTTCGATGATGTCGGCACCGGCCTCCAGAAATCGGCGATGGATATCGCAGATCATGTCCGGCTGCGTCAGGGAGAAGATGTCTCCGTTATTCAACATGTCCTTAGTGGAGTCTTTGAAGCGCTCCCCGCGGATGTCCGCTTCCGTCATGCCATAGGTGCGGATCGTCGTACCCATTGCTCCGTCGATGATGGCAATTCGGTTCTCGAGGATGTTTTCCAGAGGATGTTGGGTTTTGTCGGCAATGCTTGGCATTAGGGTCCTGTCAACGCGTGCTGAGGCACCATATATCAGGATACAAGGCTGCCGGCGCACTTGGGAGCATCGGGATTAGATGCGGTAGGTACTACAAAGATTCGATGGGGCTTGTGTCTGCTGTTAGGCGAGCATTTCGGCTTGATCTTTGTCGGAATGCACGACGTCAGGGAGCGTGGGATGGGGGATGAGCAGGTCTTCCTTTCGCATGACGAGCGAGGTGGCGTTGAGGCTGGCGAGCTCGAATCCGTGACCGTGGGTAATGGCATCAGTGGGGCAGGCCTCGACGCAGTAACCGCAGAAGATACAGCGGTTGTAGTCGATGTTGTAGACCTTGGCGTAGCGCTCGGCGGAGGATATGCGGACCTCTTCGGTGTTCTCGGCGGCCTCGATGTAGATACAGTTCGAAGGGCAGGCGGCGGCGCAGAGGAAGCAGGCGACACACTTTTCGAGGCCGTTTTCGTCGCGCTGGAGCTGGTGCTTGCCGCGGAAGCGCTCCTGAAACTGGGCTCCACGCATGGGGCCTTTGCCATCGGGGTAGTTTTCTACTTCGGTCGGCTTGAACACCTGTCCGAGGGTGATGGACATCCCTTTGACGATGGCGGCTGCGTCTTTGACGATAGACATAGATTGAGTATACGACGGAGGCGCGGTAGCCTAAAAGGCATGACGATCCGCTCTGCTCTTCGTAAGTCGCTGCTGGCAGTTGGTCTGGTGATGTTGACGCCTGTGTCCTCTTTCGGGCAGGCTGCGCCGACCAAGGCAACTGCTCCGCTCTCGACGAATTTGACGCTGACGGTGGATGGCAAGGCTACGGTGCTCTCGGTTGCGGATTTGCAGGCGATGCCGCAGAAGAGCGCGACCGTGCATAACGAGCATACGAAGACGGATGAGACGTACTCCGGCGTGCTGTTGGGGGATCTGCTGGCGAAGTATGGATTCCCTGTTGGCCAGGCTACTCACCGGAAGATGCTGCGGAGCTATGTGGTGGCCGAGGGGACGGATAAGTATTGGGTGCTGTACTCCGCGACGGAGATTGAAGGATCGGAGCACCAGGGGGATGTGCTGGTGGCGGTTGCGATGAATGGGAAGTCGCTGGGTGAGGATGGGCAGTTGAAGCTGGTGGCGAGTGGGGACAAGAAGCCGGAGCGGTGGGTGCGGAATCTCTCGGCGATTACTTTGAAGAGCGCGGAGTAGTCAATTCAACGGGACTGACAGCCTTCAGATTCGGAAACGTCGTTCCATAAAAACGCTTGTCTTTGGTGAGTAACCGATCCGCGTGTATCTGTGTCTGCGCGGCAATTAGAAAATCGGCGATAATCCGTTCGCGCGATCCGCCCCTCTCCAGATACCCTCGAAAAAACCTTCCTGCTAGAAAGGCTGCCTCAGGCTCCAAGGAGATTACAGCGGCACCAGTTAGCTCGATAAAGTCGTCTAGCCGATGCTTCGTGTTGAATCTGCCAGCCACTTCTGCGTAGCAGACGATCGGAACGACTAGTCTTCCCTGTCGGGCGACCTTGCCGATCGCATTTTGAACCACTGCGATCTGCTCCGGTGTTCCGGCCAAAATGTCTATCAGGATGTTGGTATCAATCGCAGTGATCATCGTCCGCGAATGTAATCCATCAACTCGTCTGTAGAGGCAAATCCGTCTTCAAGCATCTGCTTCCGCAATGAGCCACCGTAGCGCTTAATTGCCAGATCGAAGTTGGCCATATCGCGTTGTGGCTTGAGGGTTACGGTCGTTCCCTTCAACTCAAATTCAATCGCAGAATTTTTATCCAGGCCCAGATTATCCCGAATGGCTTTGGGAATGACTACCTGTCCGCGCTCGCCGACTTTGCTCTTGAATTTCATACCTTGAGTATGAACGCCCGTCGATCTGGATGCAAGAATAAAGTCCGCTTATTTGACGACTGCGTCGAAGACGCCTGTCTCTACGGTGATGTTGTGCTTCATCTGGACGAAGATGCGGTAGCGGCCGGGGGTGGGAAAGCCGTAGGGGAAGTCGACTGCGTTGGAGGTGGGGTCGAGGTGCTCGCCGGGTGGGTGGGCGAGGCCGGTCATGTCGGGCATGTCGGCCATGCCGTCGACCGGCGCGGGGTTGGCGAGCATCAGGGCGGCCATGGCGGCGGAGCCTTCCGGGTGAACGTGGGCGAAGACGGTACCGTCGGTCTTGACGAAGGCGGCGTGGCCGGCCATTCCCATGTAGGGCTGCATGTCGGGGGCCGGGTCGCCGTTGGGGGCCATCAGGCGGAAGTGGAAGATGTAGCCGGTGTTGGCGGTGAGATTGGTGGGGGAGTCCCAGACCATGGTGTAGCCGTCGGGAAGGCGGTAGGACCTGCTGAGGGGCGTGGAGCTGATGGGCGGGGCGAGGGCGGATGAGTCGTCTGGATTCTTAGGTCTGTAGCCTTTTTTAGGGATGGGGTCCGGGCGGGGGCCGGCGATTCCATTGGGGATAGCCAGGGTGGTGACCAGGGTCTCGGGGAAGCCGTTGGCGTGGACGACGTCGCCGTAGAGGGTGTAGATCCCGGGCGGCATGGATGGCAGATCGAGGCGGAAGTCGCCGGGAGCGGCGAGCGTGGGGTGCAGGTGGAAGACGGCGTCCATGCCGGGCTGGCGGATGGCGTAGAGGTGCATGAGGTGGCCGTGGTCGGGGATGAAGTCGGCGTTGGAGCGCGCGCGGAATTTGTTCTCGGGGGTGAATGCCTGCACGTCGAGCTTGAGTTGTTCGGCGGAGAGGGAGGCCTCCATCTTAAGGGGACGATAGACGCGCCCGGAGTAGCCTGCTGCTTCGACGTTCCACCACGTGGCTCCGCCGTAGACGAGGAGAGCCATGAAGGCGAGGCTGCCGAACATGGCGATGAGGCCGCCGCGGCGAAGGATCGCAGTTGGTTGGGTGCCAGGTTGGAGATGGGATTCTCGAATGGCTGCTGCGACGACTCCGGCCATGGTGAGGACGAGGAAGAGGCCGAGTATTGCGAGGATGATGCCCAGATTGCGTTCCATGGTGAGGGTGGAGATCGCGACCGTTGGGACAGGAACGGAGGTGGTCTGGTTCCCTGTCGGGCCGGAGATGTTGAAGCGAATCTGCATCGAGCCGGAGGCCATCATCCAGACCGCGCCGGTGAAGAAGGCTGGGTCGGCAGCGGAGACCTTCATGGGATCGGACGACGGCGGGTGCTTCGAGGCTTCACCGGTGAGCGGAAGCGGCGTGATGTCGATGCCGGTGACGGGTGCGCCGGTGGAGCGGACTTCGACGTTGGCCACGCCGGGAATGACGTTGGGCATGCGGATGGTAACGAAGAGTTTGTAGGGACCGGCGTAGACCTGCTCGAAGACGTCCTTGCTGCCGACGTGGGCGTGGGCGGACTTTATCGAGATTACGAGCAGCATCAGGAGGAGAAAGCGCGGAGAAGCTTCATCGCTGGACACCCCGCATCCAGCGGCCGAAGATGAGGCCGATCCAGGTGCCGATGGAGGCGTAGATGGCGGCGCGGAGCAGGCCGAGGGCCAGGGTCAGACCGTGGTCGGGCAGGAAGAACTGGCGGAGGCGATCGAATCCATCGGGACGCGAGTTGTAGTCGAAGTACATGCTGCCGAAGAAGCGGTTCTCGCTGGCCTTGGACATGAGGAAGCTGGCGAAGGGCCATTCGACGATGGTCAGGACGGCGATGAAGAGAAAGCCGGAGAGGAGAGCGACCTTCCAGAGCTTCCAGTCGCGGGTGCGCTGCCAGAGGAGATCGAGAGCGAGGGCAGGAACGATGATGAGGATGGGGAACTCTGGCCGGCACCAGGTGGGTGACCGGATAGAAGACGGGGCCGAGTTTGGGAGTGGCTGGGAAGAGCGGAAGGATAAGGATCTCGCCTATGGCAAAGACCATATAGACGGCAGAGGCCCAGGTTGCGGCCCAGGGGTGTCGCGAGGCCTGCGAGAGCATGGCGAAGACGACCGGCAGGGCGATGCCCATGGCGATGTAGGCGCTGGCGGAGTGGAGATAGACGTCCCAGGTGTACTCGACAGGAAGAACATCTGGCCGCGACGATGAGGCCGCCGGTGTAGAGGAAGAGGCGTTGCAGGGACTTGTAGTTGCCTGGGGTCGACGAATCGGTTGAGGCGGGGTTCGCGCGGTTCATTGCGGCGAGGATGAGGAAGAGGACTCCGACGGCGACGGCGCGGATGCCGAGGATAAGGAGGGTGTGGGGTGGGCTGACGATCTTGACGTCGAGGCCGTAGGCGGCGTGCCACCAGTTATCGAACGGGGCGGAGGTGAGCATGGCGATTCCGCCCCATGCGGCGATGAAGGCTCCGAGCGGGGCGCGGAAGCCGAGGACGTTGACGGAGGCGGCTTTGAGCTTTGCGGAGTGGCTGAAGGTGGTGGCGAAGATGAGATAGCCGCAGACGATGGCGGCGAGGACTCCGCAGGCGTAGATGGCCATGTGGGCGGGGGTCCAGAAGGTGTCGCGGCCGATGGAGCGGTGCCAGGAGACGTCCCAGGCTCCGCCGATTGCGGCGGAGGTGATGGCCAGGACTCCGCACCAGACGTACCAGGGGGCAGAGGTGGTACGGATGGACGGCAGCGACTGGGTGGAGGTGGACATTACGGTCTCCGGGCCTTCTTCTATCGTACAACGCTGAGGACAGATGTGAGGGACTTAGATCGGCTCTCGGCGAATTATTTTTGCGTTCCGTCTGGCGGAAGTACCGCTGGATGTGGTTCACTTTTTCATGGCCAAAGCACAGTCTCGACGCAACTTTCTTTTGACGGCTCCCCTCGCCGCCGCAGTCGCCCTTCCTCTTACCGATACCCTGCTCTCCGCTGCTCCGATGGCTGCCGGAGGACAGACGCCTGCTGGACCTACGCAGCAACCGGAACAGTTCACCGCTGACGCGATGGCCGCGATTGCCAAGGGCCTGATGGCGACCAATGGCATGAAGGTGCTGCTTGGTGATCCGACTGCGACTGTCTCGGTCACGGTCGCCGCAGAGTCGAAGAAGAGCGGCGCCGAGTTCGAGTACCACGCTCATCGCGATCACGTCTTCGTGGTGATGGACGGTTCGACGCACTACGAGGTGGGCGGCACTCCGCAAGGCTCGCACATGACCAAGGAAGGCGAATGGCTTGCTCCGACATCGGTGGGGCATAAGTCGATGACGCTGAATAAAGGCGATGTGCTGGTGGTGCCGCGGATGACTCCGCACAAGCGCATCACGGAAGGCAGCGTGAGCTTGATCATGATCAATTCGGTGACGCCTGCTTAGTCCTGTGAGGGGGTACCCCCCCCGGGGGTGGTAGGTAGCTAAGTCTAATTTATAGAATGATTTACGGACTTTAATACCCTGCAAAGTATTCATTCTAAATTGGTTAAAGATAAATATTCCTCCTAAATAACTTACGGGATTTTCTCCTTTCTCACTCGTTCTCCAATGAAAAATCCCGGCGTTTGCCGGGGTTTTTTCATCTCTATATCCAGTATAGCGGTTGGAGTGTAACTGCTACGCCAGCTCTATTGGGCTTGTTTTGTGTGGGTTTGGTTGGTTTGGGGGCTTGACAGTGTTTTCCGGACTTGGTGGCTTGTCGAAGAAATTCAAAAGACAAAAGCAGGTCCGAGATTGTCACAAAACCCTTCACACCCTCCCGCCGAATGATTACTCACGAGAACCGACTCATGAGGACTAATCCAATGCTCGGATGAGTGACGTGGCGATTTATCATATTGAGATTCAGATGCACCGCTAACTGTCGCAGTAGGGACAATCATCACTGATCGCCCCCGCACAGATCCGTGCGTGCGCGTTTACGCATACGGCTCTTAGCCTGGATCAACGGCTGCGAAACTGCTTGCCGCACACCGCGCCTGGCGCTACGACGTGCGATCCTCCCAGTCTACCCACTCAACGGGATAGGTTGAACGGTAGGCGGTTACCGCTTCACCGACGGTTGCGAAGAAGGTCTGCGCGCCGAAGCGGGTGAAGAGACCAAAGCGCTTCAGTTTGTCCTTGACTGGGTCCTTCATCTCAGCAAAACACAACTCGATGCTGGCGGCCTGCAGGGTTTCGTCGAGTTCGGAGAGTGCATCGGCGGCGGTGACATCGACGCTGGTGACCGGCTCTGCCGCGACCACGAGCCAGCGGACCGGCGTCGGTGAACTCGCAACGGCATCCAGGACGCGTTCATGGAATAGCTCTGCGTTCGCGAAGAACAGCGGGCGCATCCCAGCGGAACAACACGAGGCCAGGAATCAAGCGGGCCTCCGGATACCGGGTGATGTCGTGATAACCCTTAACGCGGTCGACACGGCCGAGGACGGCCGAATGCGGGCGCCAGCCGTCCCAGAGGAACTCGATCACGGCAATCACGATCGCGAGCGCAATGCCCGGGATGGCACCGAACACGGCCACACCCATGAAGCAGACTATCGCAAGCCAGAACTCCCACTGCTGGATGCGATAGATGCGGCGCAGGTCGGACACTTCGAACAAACCGATGGCCGCGGCGATGACGACGGCGGCCAGGGCAGTGTGCGGCAGATACTGAAGAAGGTTGGGTGCGAACACCAGCAGCAGCGCGATAGCGACTGCACCGACAACGCCTGTCAGTTGGGTTTTGGAACCGGCGGCCTCGGCTACGGGAGTGCGAGAGGAACTGCTGCTGATGGGGAATCCCTGAAAGAACGCTGAGGCGAGGTTCGCGATGCCGAGGCCAACCATCTCCTGGTTGGGGTCGACGGGTGTATGCAGGCGCACCGCATAGGTTCGGGAGAGCACGCTGGTGTCTGCGAAGGAGACCAGTGCAACGGCAAGGCCACCGGTGAGAATCGGTAGCAGGTCGTCGGTGCTGACAAGGGGGAGGCGTAGTTGGGGTAATCCACGCGGCAGGGGACCGAGCACGGACACACCGGCACGGGTTTCAAGGTGGAAGGCTGCGACGACGACGGTAGCGGCAACCACGGCAATCAAAATTCCCGGGATGCGTGGCCAGCGCTTCAGCAACAGGATGAGAGCAAGTGTGCTGGCTCCGATGATGAGCGCCATGACGTTTGTGTCGCCTGCGAGCACTTTTTCGATGATCCCCCAAGTCTGGCGCAGCGGCCCCTTGGCTTTGACAGAGAAGCCGAAGAGCTTCGGGACCTGGCTCAGCAGCACCGTCAGCGCGATGCCATTCATGTAGCCGTAACGAATCGGCTTCGAGAGCAAGTCCGTGATGAAGCCCAGCCGGGCCAGGCCGAAGGCGACGCATGCGGTACCGGAAACAATTGCCATCATTCCGGCAAGCGCGACCGCGCGTCGTGGCTCACCTGCCGAGAGCGGCAGCACAACTGTGAGGATTATGGGCGCAAGCGACGAGTCAGGGCCAAGGACGAGAATTCGGCTAGGACCAAACAGAGCGTATGCGAGCAGCGGCACGATAGTTGCGTAAAGGCCGTTGATACCTGGCACGCCGGATGCCTCGGCATACGCGATACCGACCGGCACGAGCATGGTCGTCATGATGAGGCCAGCGACAACATCGTGCCGCAGCCAAGGCAACTCATATCGGCGCAGAGTGTTAAGCCCAGGAAGCCAGCGCATCCAGCCGGTTCTATTCACCAGCGTTGCAGGCCGCGCGATGCGGCCGGGCTCTATTGTGGGAGAAGGAAACGAGTTATTCATGGCTGCGCAAGCTGAGAGCGAAAACGCCACTCACCCCCACATAGAATATGCACGCCGTGCCAACCCGGATACTAGGGAAAGCGATAGTTCGGACGAAAGAAATCGTTGACCTTCAGTGGTTTAGGGATAATGCCCAAACTGGAGTGAGCCTGTGCAATGCCTCGGAAGTCCGGTTGTCATGTAACTACAATTCTTCAGCTGTTGCTAACAGACCAATGCGCTCATTGACGTCCCCACCCGGCTGCGGATCACGATTAGTCCTGATGACCGCGCTTCGCGGAAGCAACCCGCAAGAGTGTTCAGCCACAAAAGGACGACAGCGACAAACGCAGGCGTAGAACGTCAGCCTGCGTTTGTCATTCGATGCCGAGCTTCTTCCACATCTCATCGACGCGGGTTTTGACGGTGGGGTCCATGGTGAGCATGGGGGGCCAGGGGCGGGTGAAGCCTTCGGCGGGCCATTTTCGGGTGGCGTCGATGCCCATCTTGCTGCCGTAGTTGGGCAGGCGGGAGGCGTGGTCGAGCGAGTCGACGGGGCCGAGGGTGAACTGGATGTCGCGCTCGGGGTCGATGTTGTTAGTGGTGCGGAGGGTGACTTCGGCTAGGTCTTGAACGTCGCAGTCTTCGTCGACGACGATGATGCACTTGGTGAACATGGCCTGGCCCATGGCCCAGATGCCGTTCATGACCTTGCGGGCTTGGCCGGCGTAGGACTTGCGGATGCTGACGATCATGAGGTTGTGAAAGACGCCTTCGGCGGGAAGGTTCACGTCGACGATCTCGGGCAGGGTGAGTTGCATGAGGGGGAGGAAGATGCGCTCTACGGCTTTGCCCATCCAAGCGTCTTCCATGGGGGGCTTCCCTACTATCGTGGCGGCGTAGATGGGGTCTTTACGGTGGGTGATGCAGGTGAGATGGAAGACGGGGTAGTCCTCCTGCATGGTGTAGTAGCCGGTGTGGTCGCCGAACGGACCTTCGGTGCGGAGTTCGCCGAGTTCGACGTAGCCTTCGAGGATGTACTCGGCGTGGGCGGGGACTTCGAGGTCGACGGTCTCGGCTTTGACGAGTTCGAGGGGTTGCTGGCGGAGGAAGCCGGAGATGAGGTATTCCTCCACGTCGGGGGGGCGGGAACGATGGCGCTGAAGGTGGTGGCGGGGTCGGTGCCGATGGCTACGGCGACCTCCATGCGGCCTTCGCGAATTTTGGTGAGGGTGGTCTGGTGGATGGAGTCGAGCGAGGCTGCGGAGGTGGTGCCTCCGGCGGTGATGGCCATGAGGTCGACTGCGGCGGTGGTGTCGGCCGAGGCGGCGCGGAGGCGGTCGCGCATCTGTTCGGCGGCGACCTTCTGGCGTTGCCAGTGCATACCGGTGGTCTGGCCGTCGTAGACCTGCATGCGGTACATGCCTACGTTGCGCTTGCCCGTTTTTGCATCGCGAGTGATTACGCAGGGGAGTGTGATGAAGGGGCCGCCGTCCTGCGGCCAGGTGGTGAGGACGGGGAGCTTGAGGAGGTCGATGCCTTTGCCGCCGTCGGCTTCGCTGCGATGGATGACTTGTTTGCAGGGGGCGTCTTTGGCGGAGACGACCTTGGGGAAGAAGTTTCCTATCTCGGTCAGCATGGGCAGCAGCTTTAGCTTGTCCATGAAGTTCGTCGGAATTGGGGGCTTGAGCAGGGTGCGGATGCGGCCGGCGATGGCGTCGAGGGAGTCGGTCTGGAGGGCGAGGTTCATGCGGCGCTCGGAGCCGAACTGGTTCATGAGGACGCGGGCGCCGGGGTAGCCTTTGACGTTCTCGAAGAGCAGCGCGGGGCCGCCGGACTGGACGCCGTTGCGGCGGAGCTTGGCGGCGCGGTCGGCGATCTCGGCCATCTCGAGGTACGGATCTACTTCCTGCTTAATGCGCTTTAGTTCGCCGGATTTTTCCAGTTGCGTGATCCAGTCGCGTAGGTCGGTGTAGGCCAATTCCCTCTCCTGCTGACGGGAGGCGTACCCCGTCAATATTGCGCAAAGTATTCAAACGATGAGACTTAAGTCCTGACTTCTAATCTGGGCTTAAGGGTCTGCGTGTTTAGTTTAGCTGTTGTGGAGGGGGTTTTGTGTCAAGTTAAGTGGACACAGAGCCGCGGTCGGCCACCTCTTCATCGTCGGCTTCACTTAGTTGGATCAGACCTTGAGGAAGATCTTCTTGCGCCAGAGGAGCCACGTGCAGAACCAGCACAGGGCTACGAAGCATAGCGAGTAGATGAGTGACGTGTTGGCCGTGGAGCCGTTGCGGGCTACGGTGTGGAGGTAGCCCCAGCCCCAGAGCCACATCGGCCGGTCGGGGCGAAGCGGGTTTGGGAATCGGAAGAAGCCGAAGATCATGCCCCAGACGTCGGCGATGGCGTAGGCGAAGATTGCGTTTGAGCCGAAGACCTGCCATGGCCATGTGAGAGCTTTGAGGGCGGGGTGGCGCTGGGCCAGCGGGGGCTGTCGACCACCATGGAGAGCAGCGAGAGGCAGATGAGGGCGATGCCGGCGCAGAGCAGGACGTAGGAGCTGGTCCAGACCTTCTTGTTGATGGGGAGGTAGGGGTTCCAGAGTTCGGCGGCGATGATGCTCGAGGACGCCGAGGCCGAGAAGGACGAGGCGATTCTTGACGAGTGACAGGCCGGGGCGGCGCATCCAGAGCGCAGTGCAGCAGCCGAGCAGTGCGGTGGCGAAGGCGGGGATAGTGCTGAGCAGGCCTTCGGGGTCGCGGGTGCGCTCGTAGAGGCGACCAGTGTGGATGGTGCGCTGGAGGAAGCCCATGATGCCGCGATCCATCCAGGCGCCGAGATTTTTATCGGGGTCGAGGATAGGGAAGTCGTAGACGGGATGACCGAAGCCGGGCGTCGGGACGAAGCGCATCAGTATCCAGTAGGTGACGAGGCAGACGGCGGTGATGCAGAGCAGCACTCGAATTTTTCTAGTCGCGATGAAGATGAGACTGACGACCACGTAGACGATGGCGATCCGGGTGAGCACTCCGTAGAGACGGAAGCGCGTGTAGTGGAAGTACGGCATGCCGGAGAGGATGATGTCGAGCGCGAAGATGGTGAGGCCGCGGGTGAGGATGCGCTTGATCATGGCTCGGCGCGAGTCGCCGCGGTCGAGGCGGGACTGCAGCGAGAAGACGATGGAACAGCCGACGAGGAAGAGGAAGGTAGGGAAGACGAGGTCGGTGAGGGTGAAGCCGTTCCACTTGGCGTGCTCGAGCTGAGCGTAGGCTACGCGGCCGTCGCCGGGGGTGTTGACGAGGATCATGAGGCCGATGGTGAGGCCGCGGAGGATGTCGACCGAGAGGATGCGGGTCGGCTTTGGCGCGGTGTGAGTAACGGCAACAGGCGCTGAAGCGTAGGCGGTTGCGGGGGCGGTTTGAAGGTCGGTGGGTGTCAATTCCCTCTCCTTGATGGTGCGGGATAAGGGTCTGGATTAGAGCTTGAGGAAGATGCGTCTTCGCCAGAGGAATAAGACTGGCAGGAAGCATGCGAAGACATACATCAGAGAGTACATCAGAGACGTGATGGCGGTTGAGCCGTTAGGGGCGAAGACGTGCGTGTAGAGATAGCTGTTGAGTGTGAGTGGGGTGCCGTTAGGGGCATGACCGACGTGGAAGGCGTCCAGGGTAGGGTTCAGCGTTTCGGCGATGACGTAAGCGAAGATGGCGTTGGTGCCGAAGACGCGCCAGGGCCAGAGGAGCGCGGACACGATGCGGGAGTGGTCCTGCAGCTTACGGATGTCGATGAGCCAGTAGAGTACGGCGAGCAGGACAAGCGCGATGCCGGCGGAGAGCAGAACGTAGGAGCTGGTCCAGAGATTTTTGTTGATGGGGAACCAGGGGTTCCACAGCAGGCCGCCGACGATGAGAACGGAACCGGTGATTGAGAGGACCGGAGAATTTTCTTAGAGGGGGGTTGGCGGAACGCATCCAGAGGCCGGTGACGATGCCGATCAGAGTGCTGGCGATAGCGGGCAGGGTGCTGATGACGCCCATGGGGTCGTTTGCGTGGGAGCCTCGATAGAGACTGCCGGTGTGAAGCCAGCGCTGGGTAAAGGCGACGACGTAGCGGTCGAACCAGGAGACAGGATTGTTGTAGCGGTCGAGGATCGGGAAGTCCTGCACGGGGTGGCCTGCGCCGGGGACTGGTGCGAATCGCATGATGAGCCAGTAGCCGATGAGGAGGACGGCGGAGAGGATGACGAGATCGCGGGCGCGCCGGACCCACAGGAAGAGAAGCGCGGAGAAGAGGTAGCAGAGGGCGATGCGCTGCAGCACGCCGAAGAAGCGCAAGGTGGAGAGATGGAAGTCGGGGTACAGATGAAGCAAGCAGCCGATCAAAAACAGAGCGGCGCTGCGACGCACGATGTGGAGGGCGAGGCTTTTGCGGGATTCTCCGCGAGCGAGGCGGGAGACGGTGGAGTAGACGATGGAGCAGCCGATGAGCAGGAGGAAGATGGGAAAGACGAGATCGGTGAGGGTGAAGCCGTTCCAATCGGCGTGATCGAGCTGGGCATAGGCTTTGAGACTGTCGCCGGGGTCGTTGACGAGGATCATGAGCGCTATGGTGAGGCCGCGCAGGATGTCGATGGACAACACTCGTTGACTCGGAGCGGAGACGGTCGAGTCTTGCTGGCTGGGCACGGGCGCGGAGACGACTAAGTGTTGCGGCATGGTGAACATCATCGCTCAAATGAGGCGACTTCGGGAAGGTTTTGTTTCCGGGAACATCTGGAGGGCGTAAGTGTCTATAGAAGTAACGGCCGCATTCCTCGCAGATGCGCACCTGTTCCGAGTACGGGAGGTGCCTTATGTTTGAGCAGAGTCTGGTTGTTTCGCAGCAATCTACTGTGTCGTCCCGGGAGCGGTGGACGGCGTTGACCTCAATTTTCTTGCAGGTTGCGGCGTTGGGGGCCTTGATTACCCTGCCGATGTTGCACCCCGAACGGCTGATTCTGCGTGCTGATGCGCCGCAGGTGGCGCTGCCTTCGCTTCGAATGCCGAAGCCGGTGGTGGTGCAGCAGGCGGCTAGTTCCGCTCCGGCTAGTGCGACAGTGCCGCGGCTGGGGATTTCTATGACGCCTCCGCGACGAGATTCCGGCGATCATTGATATGCGGCCGGATCCTGCGCCACAGATCACGATCACCGGGCCTGGGAATGCCTGCTGGAGTGCCGGATGGCGTGAGTTCGGTGAGTAGCGGTCCGGCTGTCCGCGTTGTTGCGGCGGTTGCTACGCTGCCAAAGAGTGTGAAGGTGTCGGAAGGGGTTTCGGTGGGGATGCTGCTGGCCCCGATACGGCCGACGTATCCGGCGATTGCCAGGGCGGCGGGCGTGCAGGGAGCGGTGGTGATCGAGGCCACAATCTCCAAGGCCGGGGCGATCGAGAGCCTGCATGTGGTGAGTGGGCCGGAGATGCTGCGCGGGGCGGCAATTGAGGCTATTCAGTCAGCGCGGTATAGACCGTACCGGCTGAATGGCGAGCCTACCGAGGTGCAGACAACGATTACGCTCAATTTCAAGATGAACAGCTAAGGGAAACTAGCTAGCGGCTGAGTGGAGGTGAGGCTGTGACGCTCACCGTAGTGCCGGAGGTGGGCACATCCTGCACGTATTCCTGCAGCGGGTAGCCCAACGCCTTCCAGCCGTCGAAGCCTCCCCGGAGCGGCCGCACGCGGTAGATGCCGAAGCGGTGGAGTTGCATGGCCACCTTGGCGCTGGTCTCCTCGCTTGGGCAGGTGCAGTAGAGGACCACGTCGCGGTCGCGGGGAATGATCTCCTGGTGCTGGGTGAGCTCGTTGGGGCCGATGCGCAAGGCTCCGGGAAGCACGCGGGGATCGGGAAGATAGTCCAAGGGATGGCGGAGGTCGACGATGAAGGGCGGCGTGTTGCCCTGGGCGGCAGCTTCGTCGATCATGGCTTTCAACTCGGCGGGTTCGAGACGCATGGCGGCGACGGCGGTGATGAACTTTCGCTGCTTTACGAAGCGATAGATGATGAAGCCGAAGACCATCAGGATGAAGATGAAGAAGGCGTAATGGGTGATCATCCCGAAGAGCGGAGCGCTCTTCTTGATGAGATCGCCGAAGAAGCGGCCGCCGAGGAGATAGGCTTCGGCCCAGACCAAGGAGCCGGCGAGGTCCCATATAAGAAAACGGCTGTAGGGCATCCCGATCTGGCCGGCGATGGGTGGCGCGACGGTGCTGAGACCGGGGACGAACTTGGCGAAGAGCAGGGTTGACGGCGCCGCTGCGGCTGAAGTAGCCCTCGGTCTTGGCGACGCAGGTGGTGGCCTCCATCGAGAAGCGGCAGAGGAGTTTGAGAACGCTGTTGCCGTAGCGCCGGCCCAGCATGAACCACATGCTGTCGGCAATCAGAGCAGGCTGCCAGTACGGAAACGACTGCGAGCCAGGGATTTAGCTCGTGGGTGGCAGTGAGGGTCCCGGCGGTGAGCAGGACCGGAATGCTGGGGATCGGGAAGCCCAACTGCTCGGCCAGGACCCACGTAAAGAGGATCAGGTAAGCGTAATGGACGAAGAATTGGATCGCGATCGGCATAATGGGGTGCTCACCATTCTAGATGACATGGCGAGGGTTTTGGATGCGAGATTAGCCGGATTAAAGGGGTGATCAGCCGATTCTAGAAGTCTTCGTGGAAGCCGACCTCTCCTGCCACCGCTACCTGGTAGGCGGAGACTCGGCGCTCGAAGAAGTTGGCCAGTTCCTGTACGTCCTGCAGTTCCATGAAGGAAAAGGGATTCTTCGATCCGAAGATGGGCTCCATGCCGAGACGCGACGACGCGGGAGTCTGCGACGTACTCGAGGTACTGGCGCATCTCGCGCACCGAGAGACCGGCGACGCCGCCGGAGAGCAGGTCTTCGGCGAACTGCAGCTCGCATTCCACCGCCTCCTTCATCATCTCGACGATGTCGGATTCGAGGCTCGGCGTCGAAGAGTTCGGGATGCTGGGAGCGGACGACGTTTACGACTTCGAAGGCGAATTCGAGGTGGCAGCTCTCGTCGCGGAAGACCCAGTTGGTGCCGCCGGCGAGGCCGTTGAGCAGGCCGCGTGAGCGCAGGAAATAGACGTAGGCGAAGGCCGCGAAGAAGAAGAGGCCTTCGATGCAGCCGGCGAAGCAGATGAGATTGAGGAGGAACTGCTTTTGCTCTGCCGGTGTGCGCAGTTCGTCGAGCTTCTGGATGGAGTCCATCCACTTCATGCAGAACTGCGCCTTCTTGGTGATGGTGGGGATGTTTTCGACCGCGGCGAAGGCGGCGGCGCGGGCGTCGGGATCGGGGACGTAGTTGTCGAGCAGCGTTAGGTAGAACTGGACGTGGACCGCCTCTTCGAAGAGCTGGCGGGAGAGATAGAGGCGGGCTTCGGGGGAGTTGATGTGCTTGTAGAGGTTCAGCACCAGGTTGTTCGAGACGATGGAGTCGCCGGTGGCGAAGAAGGCGACGAGGCGCTGGATGAGATGGATCTTCAGCCGGAGTGAGACGTGAGCTTGAGATCGACCAGGTCGGTCGAGAAATCGACCTCTTCGACGGTCCAGGTGTTGCGGATGCCGTCTCTGAACATCTCGAAGAAGACCGGGATACTGCATGGGCCGCAGGGTGAGGGACAGGCCGGGATCGAGGATGGAGGTGGGACTGTTGCTGGACATATTGCTGGACATGGTGAGTTCTCCGTTGCTGATAGGCGGTTGGCTGAAAGGCGTGCTACTGGCAGGCTTCGCAGGACTCTGGGTTTTCGAGCGAGCAGGCGACGGCTGCGCTCGGATGTGGCGTTGCAGCGGCTCGCGTGTTGCGACTGCGACCGTGGTCTTGGCGATTTTGGTTGCGGGGCGCGAACGCAGGTAGTAGGTGGTCTTGATGCCGCGCTTCCACGCGTACATGTACATGGAGCTGAGGCGGCCGATGTTGGGCGATTCGGCGAAGAGGTTGAGCGACTGGCTCTGATCGATGAAGGCGCCGCGGTCGGCTGCCATGTCGATGAGCGAGCGCATGGGGACCTCCCACACGGTGCGGTAGATGGCCTTCACCTCCGTCGGGGATCTCGTCGATCTTCTGGATGGAGCCTTCGGCGAGCTTGATGCGGGTGCGCATCTCTTCGGACCAGAGGCCGAGCTGCTTGAGTTCGGTGACGAGGTACTGTTGATCTGCATGAACTCGCCGGAGAGTGTCTCGCGCTTGAACATATTGGAGATCTGCGGCTCGATGCACTCGTAGCAGCCGACGATGGAGGCGATGGTCGCGGTGGGAGCGATGGCGATGAGCAGCGAGTTGCGCAGGCCGACGCGTCTTCATGCGCTGCGCGCAGCGTCTCCCAGCGCTCTTCGTCGCGCGGGCTGATGCCCCAGAGGTCGAACTGGAACTCGCCCTGTGCGGCGCGGGTTTCGCCGAAGGCTGCGTGGGGGCCGTGCTTCTCGGCCAGATCGCAGGAGGCGGTGAGCGCGTGGAAGTAAATCTCTTCCTGAATCTTTGCGGAGAGCGCGCGCGCTTCGGTCGAGTCGAAGGCCAGACGCAGTCTGGAAGAAGACGTCCTGCAGCCCCATGACGCCGAGGCCGACAGGCCGCCAGCGGCTGTTGGATCCGGCGGCCTGCGGGACGGGATAGTAGTTGATGTCGATGACGCGGTCGAGCATCGGTACGGCGTGACGGACGGTAGCGGCGAGTTTGTCGAAGTCGAAGACGCCGTCGGTGAGGTGGCGGCGCGAGGTTGATGGAGCCGAGGTTGCAGACGGCGGTCTCGGCGGAAGAGGTGACCTCGGTGATCTCGGTGCAGAGGTTCGAGAGATGGACGACGTTGCCGGGCTGGCCGGTCTGGTTGCACTTGATGTTGCAGGCGTCCTTGAAGACCATCCAGCCGTTGCCGGTCTCGGCGAGCGTGCGCATCATGCGGGCGTAGAGGTCGCGGGCCTTCACCTGCCGCTTGTAGATTCCCTGGGCTTCGGCCTCGACGTAGGCGCGCTCGAAGGCTTCGCCGTAGAGGTCGGTGAGGTGCGGGACGTCCTTGGGATCGAAGAGCGACCACATACCGTCTTCGTCGGACGCGCCGCATGAAGAGGTCGGGGATCCAGTTGGCGAGGTTGAGGTTGTAGGTGCGGCGCGCCTGGTCGCCGGTGTTGTCGCGCATCTCGAGGAAGGATTCGACGTCGGCGTGCCAGGGCTCGAGGTAGACGCAGCAGGCGCCCTTGCGCTTGCCGCCCTGGTTGACTGCGGCGACGGATGCATCGAGCGTGCGCAGCCACGGGACGATGCCGTTCGAGAGGCCGTTGGTGGCACGGATGAGCGAGCCCTCCGAACGGATGCGGTGAAAGGCGAGGCCGATGCCGCCGGAGAATTTCGAGAGCAGCGCAATCTGCTTGTAGGAGTCGTAGATCGACTCGAGCGAGTCGAGCGGCGAGTCGATGAGATAGCAGGAGGACATCTGCGAGTGCTTGGTGCCGCTGTTGAAGAGCGTCGGCGAGCTGGGCAGATAGTCGTGCGAGGCGAGCAGGTTGTAGAAGTCGACGGCCTCGTTGACGCGCTCGGACGAGGCCGGCAGCCACGCGCATGAAGAAGTACTGCGGCGTCTCGGTGACGAGGCGCGTGATGGGGTGCTTCAGGAGGTAGCGATCGTAGACGGTGCGCAGGCCGAAGTACTCGAAGCGGTCGGAGAGACGGTCGTCGATGGCGTTGTTGAGCTTGCGGGCGTTGGCGGCGACGAACTCCGCTGCGGCCTTCGACACGACGCCTTCGCGATGGCCGATCTCGATCGACTGCGAGAAGGAGTAGATGTTCTGACCGGCGACCTCCTTGACGATGGTCGCGTGCAGCAGACGCGCGGCGAGGCGGGAGTACTCGGGCTCTTCGGCGATCAGCGCCGCGGCGGTCTGGATGGAGATGGAGTCGAGCTCGCGCGTGGAGGCGCCGTCGAAGAGGCCGCCGATGGTCTTGCTGGCGACGCGGATGGGATCGACGTGCGGGAGGCCGTGGCAGCAGCGCTGGACGGCGCGGACGATCTTGTTGACGTCGACGGGTTCGAGGTCGCCGTTGCGCTTGCGCACCTGCATCTGGGGCGCGATCTCTGCTGGGGGAAAATGGGGGTCGAGTTCGGCGAGGGTTGTCTGCAGGGTCTCCACGGTGTTCCTTTCCGCTCCGGAGATTCATGGACAGGAGACAGAAGGAGGACTCTGCAAAAGAGACGACCACCAATCACCCGATCCTCTCCTCGGAGGCGCGTGCAACATTCTTCTCGGCAGGTCTTCGGACTTGCAGGCGACCTACTTGCTCAGCTTCCCAGTCCGGAATTGGACCAGTGCTTTATTCGGAGCGTTCGTTCCTGCTTACCGCTGCGGGACAGTCCCGGATTCACACCGGATTCCCTATTAAGACTGGCCTTGTCAGCCAGTCACCGTGAAGTAAATCGACTATAGCGTGTGCTAATCGAGTGGTCAATATCTATATGTTGGGGTGTATGTGGAAATGCTGTGTACTGGCGCTGGAGCTTTCGAAAGCTGAAAAGGACGCTGAATCGCTAAGGTAAGGCGCTGGAGTTTGCAGGATTTTTGGCGGTGCTATTGCGCGGTGACGTGACGGTAACGCGGCGTAAATCCAAGCCCGCGAGCGACGTCCAGAATCTTGTCGAAATTGAGGCTGATGGTCGCGCCTGCCTTTTGTGTGACCTCGTCTTCGATGGGGAGATCGAAGTCGTCGGCGCCGTAGGCGAGTCCTTCGAGGGCGCGTTCGTTCTGGGTGAGGACGGAGGTGCGGATGTGGGCGATGTTGTCGAGATAGATGCGGCTGAGGGCGAGGTGGCGGAGATACTCACCGGTGCCGATCTCGATGCCGCCAATTTGCGTGAAGTAGGGCTTATAGGTCCAGCAGAGGAAGCTGGCGAGGCCGTCGGTCTCGTCCTGAAAGTTGCGGGTGCGTTCGAGATGTTCGAGACGCTCTTCGAGGGTCTCGTCGAAGCCGATGACCATGGTGGCGGTGGTCTTGAGGCCGGCGTCGACGATGGCGCGTTGCGCCTCGAAGTATTGCGCGACGGTGTACTTGAATTTGCTGTGACGGCTGCGGAAGTCTTCGGTGAGGATCTCGGAGCCGCCGCCGGTGATCCAGCGAACGCCGGCGTCTTTGAAGGCCTGCGCTGCTGCCGGAAAGCTCAGCTTGGCGTGGTCGGCGAGGTACATGAACTCGGCGATGGTAAGGGCGTAGAACTCGAGGCTATTGGCATAACGGTCACGGATGCTGCGGAAGAGATCGCAGTAATAGCTGAGCGGAAGGTGCGGGTTGAAGCCGCCGTTGAAGGCGGCGAGATCGCCTCCGAGCGCGAGAAGTTCATCCAGTTTCGCGAAGACCTCATCCTCGGCGAGGACGTAGCCGCCATCCTGTCCCGGCAGGCGGTAGAAGGCGCAGTAGTCGCATTGGGCGACGCAGACGTTGGTGTAGTTGATGATCCGCATGATCATGTAAGTACACGCGTCGGGGACGTGGAAGCGGCCGCGGACCTGCATGGCGAGATCGCGCAGCTCGGCTTCGGAGGCGTTCTGCCAGAGCCAGCGGGCATCGTCGCGGTCGATACGGCCGCCGAGGCGAATGGTCTGCTGAATCTGCTCGAACGTGGGGGCTGCGGTCTGCATACTTCGATTGTAAAGACTGGCGGCAGAGACTGTGCGAATCATCTTTGCAAAAGGCTTGGAGGTCTATGGTAGAAAGGCCTCTTGCATCGCTATGATGGTGGAAAGGCCGTTTCCCGTTTTATCCTCTAACCCGTTGGACAAGGCAATGTTTCGACATGTCAGCACTTGAATCCCCCGCCCCCTTTGCGCACTGGATGCTGCGCGAGATCCATGAGCAGCCGCGGTCGTTGACCGCTACGCTGGAGCGCTACGTTCGCGCAGGCAAGTTCTCACCCGAGACCGACGACGTGCGCGAGTGGCTGGCGAAGCAGCGGCAGATTATTGTGGCCGCGAGCGGTTCCAGCCGGCATGCGGGGCTGGTCGCGGAGTTGAGCATCGAGGAGCATAGCGGCATCGCCGTCGACGTCGAGTACGCCAGCGAGTACTGCTATCGCTCGGAGCGGCAGTGGCAGGACGCGGTGGTGTTTGTCGTATCGCAGTCCGGTGAGACGGCTGACACGCTCGCCGCGCTTCGCAAGGCGCAGGCAGCGGGCCACAAGACACTGGCCGTCACCAACGTGCACACGTCGACCATGGCGCGAGAGGCGACGTACTCCTTCCCGACTGAAGCTGGCCGCGAACGGGCGATTCCTGCGACTAAAAGTTTTACCGCACAGCTACTGGTGCTGCAGGTGCTTGCGCTGCTGGCGGCTGAGGCGAAGCTGACACTATCGACGGAGGAACTGGATGCGCGGCTGGCCGAACTCGCCTCCCTGCCGCTGCTGGTCGCCGAGCAGCTCGAAGGCTGGGAGAGCCAGGTGAAGAAGGCCGCGACACACTATCAGGGCATGAAGAGTTTTCTCTTCCTGGGGCGCGGCATTCACTATCCCATCGCGCGCGAAGGTGCGCTGAAGTTGAAAGAGTCCGCGTATCTGCACGCCGAGGGATATCCCAGCGGCGAGTTGAAACATGGGCCGAATGCGCTGGTGAGCGAAGGGACGCCGCTGGTAATGATCGCAACGGTGGACCTTGCCAGCGCTGACTCCGTACTGCGCTACGAGAAGATCATGCAGCTGATGCGGGATATGCGCGAGCAGGGCGCGAATATTCTGGCCGTCGCGAATGAGGGCGATGCGGAGGTGGCGGCGCTGGCGAACCACGTGCTGAGCGTCCGTCCCGCTTCGGAGCTGCTACTGCCGATCTGCGAGGTCATTCCGCTCCAGTTCCTCTCCTACTTTATGGCGATCAACAATGGTATTGACGTCGACCGTCCACGCAACCTGGTCAAAGCCGTGGTCGAGGAGTAGAGGACAGCATGGCATACTTCCTCGCGTTGGATGTGGGTGGAACGAAGACCACGTATTTACTGGCGGATGAGACACGGGAGCTGGCACGAGTCACCGGTGGCTCGATTAAGAGACTGCGTGTCGATGCGCAGACTGCTTCTCATTCGCTGGATCGCGCGCTCGCCGAACTTGAATCGATCTCCGGCGTATCGATGAACGCTATTACCCGCACCTGCATTGGGACTGCGGGAATCTCTGTGCCTCTGGTCGCCGACTGGCTGCGTGAAGAATTCTCCAGACGTGTAGGCGGCAGCCTTCTGTTGCTGGGCGATGTCGAGATTGCTCTGGATACTGCCTTTCATGGCGGACCCGGCGTGCTGTCTGATCGTCGGCACGGGCTCAAACGTCGCGGGACGCGCCGCAAATGGCCAACTGACGACGGCGGGCGGATGGGGTCCGGTACTGTCCGATCAGGGATCCGGTCACCGAATCGGTTATTGCGCGCTGCGCGATATGTTTATGGCCTATGACGAGGAGCAACCGACGCTGCTGATGGATGCGGTGCGCAACTTCTGGAAGCTGACGTCGATTGACCACATCATCGAATACGCCAACGGCTCGCCCGCACCTGACTTTTCGCAGCTCAGCAGCGTCGTACTCGATTGCGCGCTGAAAGGCGACGCGGTGGCGAAGAAGGTTTTGAAACGCGAGGGCGAGGAACTGGCGCATCTTGCTCTGCTGGTCATTCGACGGTTGGAGAGGTTCGACGGCCACGCTATCCCAAACCCGCAGATCGCCTTTACCGGCAGCGTGGCCGAGAAGGTAATGCCCGTTCGAGAGGCGCTGCTGGCCGCTATGCGCAGAGAGTATCCAGGCCTTGTGGAACGCGCAGGTGTTGTGGATGCAGTGCAGGGCGCGTTATGGCGCGCACGGCAGCCTGTATAGCAGACTGTAAACAGAACAGCGTGATACTCTTCGCCGAAGAAGGACTTGCCTATGCGCCACACTCGCAGAGCATTTTGTTCGAGCGCCGCCGCCTCGCTGCTGATGCCGCGTCTTTTCCTGGCACAGGTCTTGGCACAGGGTGGCGGCAATCCTATCCGGCCGGATGTTGCGGCCATCGATCATGACCGCATCCTGGACGCAGCAAAGCACTATCTCACGTTGCCTCCGGTTCCGCTGACTGCTGTGCCTGCGAACCACAGCCCCGGTAATCCGCACGACTTCTTCTCACAGGCCGAGGATTGGCTGCCCGACCCTGCCGCGCCGGTTGGCCCGTACATCCACAGCAATCGCGCCACGAATCCCGCTGCCTTCACCGGCCACAGTACGGCGCTGCTGAATATGAGTATCTACGTCCCCGCCCTGACTGCCGCATGGGTGCTGACACGAACCGCTCAGCCGGACCAGGCGACGCTCTACGCGCGGCATGCAGCGGCACATCTTCACGCGTGGTTCGTCGATCCTGCAACGCGCATGACTCCTGCACTGCCTTACGCTCAACTGATTCCGCTGGTGGCGCCCGATGCTGTGCCGGCCAGCCGCTTTCAGGGGATTCTTGAAACGGTGCATCTGGCGGAGGTGGCGCAGGCTATTCTGTTTCTCGCCACCTCCGATGCTCTTTCCGGCGATGACCTGACCGCCGTCAAAGGCTGGTTCGCCGAGTACCTCGCGTGGCTGACGACCTCGCGCCTCGCAGGTCTGGCGCGTGACCAGAAGGACCATCACGGCACTTCGTGGCTGCTGCAGACCTCTGCATTCACGAAACTCACCGCCAAGGATGACAGCGCGTTTCTGCCCTTGCGTCACCAGTACCAGCACGTCACCATCCGCGCCGAGATGACCGCGAACGGCAGATTTTCACTCACGAGCTCACGACGCCAAACCCGTATCGCAATTCACTCTTCAACCTCGATATGATCGCCGTAATCTGCGACCTGCTCTCTACTCGATTCGAGAGTGTGTGGGACTACGAGTTGCAGGATGGTCCTGGCATGCGAGCTGCCATCGCCCATCACTTCCCTTTTATCCAGAGTCGCAACTCATGGCCTTACCCCTCCGACGCCAGCCACTTTACTGCCCTGCCGCTGCGGCAGCCGAGCCTGCTGTTGTCTGCCCGCGCCTACTCACGGCCGGAGTATGCCGCGCTGTGGAAGACGCTGCCACCCGATCCTCCTGATCTGGTGCTGCAGCGGACCTTTCCCATTCGCCAGCCGCTGCTATGGGTCACGCGGCCGCGGCCATGAAAAAGGGCGAGACCGAAGTCCCGCCCTTCCCTGCTGATGCTGCGTGAAATTTAGCTGGCCTTGGCCTGCGAGGCGCGGAACTCCTTGACGATTGCCAGGTACTTCTTCGCGCGTCTCGGTCACGACCTCGGGCTTGCCTGCAGCCATCGCCTTCGCATCGACCAGATCCGAACCGACGCCGAGCGCAAAGGCTCCGGCGTTGAGGAACTCCGCAGCTGTGGCCAGCGAGACGCCGCCGGTCGGGATCAGCTCTACCTGAGGCAGCGGTCCCTTGAGGGCGGTGAGGTACTTGGCTCCGCCTAGCGCGCTAGCCGGGAAGACCTTGACTACGTCCGCGCCCGCCTGCCACGCCGTAACGACCTCGGTGGGCGTAAGCGCACCGGGCAGCACAGCGATGGAGTAGCGATGGCACATCTCGATCGTCGCGATGTTCAGCGCGGGACTGACGACGAACTTCGCGCCTTCGAGAATGCACATCCGCGCTGTCTCGGGATCGAGCACCGTTCCCGCGCCGATGAGGATGTCCGGCCTGTCCTTCGCCAAGCGCTTCATCACCTCGATCGCTCCCGGTACGGTCATGGTCACTTCGAGCACCGTGACGCCGCCGTCGGCGATCGCCGATGCCAGCGCCAGCGCTTTATCAACAGACGAAGCCCGCAATACGGGTACCAGTCCGATATTCTTCAATGCAGCTAATACTTCTACTTTGCTCATAATCCTCCTGACTCTTGATCTTTTACTTTAGGTTTTACCGTTGAACGCGGGCTCCACTGCCCTTCATCACTCGCTGCACCTCGTCGAAGGTTGCCATGGTGGTGTCGCCGGGAGTGGTCATCGCCAGCGCACCGTGTGCGCAGCCGCAGTTCACCGCCCAGTCCGCGCCCTTGTCGTTCAGGAAGCCATAGATTAGCCCCGAGGCAAACGAGTCGCCGCCGCCGACGCGGTCGAAGATTTCGAGACCTGGCATCGGCCGCGCCTCATGGAACTTGCCCTCGTAGTAGCACACCGCGCCCCAGTCGTTCACCGTGGCCGTCTTCGCATGGCGCAGCGTGGTGCCGACCGCCTTGAAGTTCGGATATGTCTCCACTGCCTTCAGGATCATCCGCTGGAAGCTGCCCGAGTCCAGCTCGCCCAATTCCTCGCCCTGGCCTTCAATCTCAAATCCAAGCGCCGCGGTAAAGTCTTCCTCGTTGCCGATCATCACATCGACGTACGAGGCAAGCTCACGGTTGACCTCGGTCGCCTTCGCCTTGCCGCCGATCGACTTCCACAGCGAGTCGCGATAGTTCAGGTCGTAACTGATGATCGTGCCATGCTTCCGCGCCGAGATCATCGCCTCCTTGCAGACCTCCGGAGTCGTCTCGCTCAGCGCGCAGAAGATGCCGCCCGTATGGAACCAGCGTGCGCCTTCCTTGCCGAAGATCTCGTCCCAGTCGATCTGGCCGGGCTTGAGCTGGCTCACAGCGGTGTGGCCGCGATCGGAGCAACCCAGCGCCGCACGCACGCCAAATCCGCGCTCGGTAAAGTTCAGGCCATTGCGCACCGTACGGCCCACGCCATCGTACTTCGTCCACACCACGTGCGACTGGTCTACGCCGCCCTGGTTCATCAAGTCTTCCACCAGCCGGCCCACCGGATTGTCCGCCAGCGCGGTCACAACCGCAGTCTTCAGGCCAAAGCAGCGATGCAGGCCACGAGCAACGTTGTACTCTCCGCCGCCCTCCCAGACGCTGAACTGCCGGGTTGTCGCCACGCGCACGTCGCCCGGATCCAGTCGCAACATGACTTCACCGAGGCTGACTTCGTCCCACTTGCATTCGCTCTTCGGCCGTATCACGAGACCCTTCGAACCGGTCTCAGACTTCTTCGCTTTTTCTTGCGTCATTTATCGCAAGCTCCTCAATTGCAACCACATCCATATCGCTGTAGTCCTGGTTTTCTCCGCCCATGCCCCAGCAGAATCCATAGTTTTTGGTGCCCACGCCGGCATGAATCGACCAGCCGGGCGAGACCACCACTTCCTTGTCCTTCATCACCAGATGGCTCGTCGCATCCGGCGGTCCCATCAGGTGAAGCACGCGCTGCCTTGGGGTCTACGTCGAAGTAGAAGTAGACCTCACTGCGGCGCATGTGCGTGTGCGCGGGCATCGTGTTCCAGTTGCTGCCCACGTCCAACAACGTAAAGCCCATCACCAGTTGGCAGCTCTTGATACCTTCGCGGTGAATGGCCTTGTAGATCTTGCGGCTGTTGCAGGTCTCCATTGAGCCCAGCGCTACCGGCTGAATATCGGCAAACTTCACCATCGCAGTCGGGTATACCGCATGCGCGGGATAGCTGAGCAAGTAAAAATTCGCCGGGGCCTTGGCGTCCTTGCTGGTGAAGCTCACGTCCTTCGACCCCCGCCCCACATACAGCACATCCATCTTGTCCAACTCAAATGTCTTGCCGTCTACCGTCACCGATCCCGCACCACCGACGTTCATCACACCGAGCTCGCGCCGCTCGAGGAAATATTCCGCTTTCAGCTCCGGCTCGGTCTCAAGCTTCAGCGCCGTGGTCGTGGGACCGCAGAGCCGATCACCGTGCGATCGAGGTCGACGTAAGCGAACTCGATCTCGCCGGGCTGGAAGAGATCTTCGAGGAGAAAGGTCTCGCGCAACTCCTCGGTGTTCATCATCTCGTAGCGAATCGCATCTGCCATCTGATAAAGCCGCATAAGTCTCCTGGACGATGTTCAAAACTGCGCGTTACAAGGACGCGTCGTTCTAAGTACCCGTAGTTCTAAGTATAGGATCAAGCCGCTGCTTTCGTGGCCTAGTCCCGCTTATGTTGCAGCCCGGTTACTGTTGAAATTATTCCGGCCCACGTCTACTGCCGTGCCGCCTTGACTACCATGTAGGTGAAGGTCTTGCCCGGCGCAACCGTTGTCTGATGCGGAACGCCTGGCGAAACATGGAAGACGTCGCCCGCATGCAGAACCTGACCGTTGCCCCCGACCACCTTCGTTCCGCGAATCTCTCCATCGGGCTTCGAGACGGGGTTTTCCACCTTGCCGCCGGTCACGACCGTCGCTTCGCCCGCCATCACGATAAATACATCCGACCAATTGGCATGAATCTCGCCCCCGCCGCTCTTTACCCGGACGGTAAGAGTGATGTTGTGGCCCGGGTAGGTATCCAGCCTGAGCTGAGCGAGCCCATCCGGACTGGCTTTGCCTGCTCCAGCAGCTTCGCGGCATCTTCGTGAATGGTGGCGGCGGAGTGAAAGTCCGTCGGATTCTTTGAAAACTGTGGGTCCTGAGCGTTTGCCAGCGTGCTCGCGGCCAGCGCGGCTATCCCAATCCATCGCTTCCAGTTCATGGCTTTTCTCTCCTGACGCATGCGACGGATTCTATGGTGAAAAACAAACAATCCTCACCATACGGGGAGCCGCTGATCCTCGTCAATCGTCGGAGAGTTCATGAGCGGCCGTGCGGGCAGAGAGCTTAATCAGGACGAGTCCTTGCGGGGGAACGGTGATGGTGAGGGCGCCGTTTGTAAGGGTAAGGTTCTGCGGAGGCGAAGGTCGGCCTGCTGCGCGGAGCTGGGTGATCTGATCGCGAGTTGGGAACGCTGGGCGGCCCATCGCGTCATATGTTTTGATCACGTTTCCGTGATCGGCATCAAACGCCAGATCTGTACCGGAGCGTTGGGGGATGCGCCGTTTATTGTCACTGTGAATGTTTTTGATAAACCGATAGTCGCGGGGGGCGGAGTGTAGACCGCTCCAGTGCCGGCGGGCGGAGCGTAGTTCCATAGTGCGATGGCAATCGCTCCGTCGCTGCGTCGCGTCGCAAGGGCCGAGTCAGAATCTACTTTGATGCGGCGATCGCCGAGCTGATGCAGCATCGCGAATGCGTTGAGGGCAGGCTTGGGGATGCCGTCTTCGGCGACCAGACCGAAGCCGCCATAGAACGGAGTCTTAACGACGCCCTGCTCTTCGAAGACGTCGGAGAAGCTCCAGTAGGCCATTGCTTCGGTGAGGCCGTCGCATTGGCTGATGGTGCCTGCGAGCCACGGCCCCATGTAGACGGTGTCGGTGACGTCAGGCTCATTGGCATAGCTGGCGTTGTATTCGCTGAAGATGAGTGGTGCGTTTGGAAACGGAGACGCGGCGATCTCGTCGTGCACTTTGCGGACGGAGCGGCAGACCATCTTGTCGCGGGGAATATGTTCGTCGGTGCCGAAGACGTCTTTGGCGGTGTCGTTGGCGTAGACGTGGGTGGTGACGAAGTCGACGGGAATGTTGTTTTGCTTGCAGTGCTCGAGGAAGGCGGCAACCCAGGCGGCCTGTGCGGTAGCGGGACCACCGATGAGCAGGCGGCTGCTGACTTTTTTGATGTCGAGAGCGGTGTGGTCGTAGAGCTCGAAGTAGGTCGGCTGCTTCGGGTTGCCGACCCAGAAGTCTATGTTGGGTTCGTTCCATACTTCGAAGCGCCATTTGGATACCTCTTCGATGCCGTAGCGGTCGATAAGGTGTTGCGTGAAGGCGGTGATCATGGCGTCCCAGAGCGCGTAGTCCTTGGGAGGCGAGACGTTCTGCTTGTACCAGAAGGCGTGCAGCGCTGCGGGGTCTGAGGCCATCTTCTTCGGCATGAAGCTGAGCTCGACGAAGGGGCGAACGTGGTTGGCAAGTAGTCCGTCGTAGATCTGATCGATGTAAGAGAAGTTGTAGGGGGATTGGCCGGGCTGAGCCGCCTGCGCGGCCTGGCCTGGATTTTGCGTGGTGGCATTGGGATCGTAGAGGCCGACGTCGTCCATGAAAATGCCGTGAAAGCGCACGGCGTTGAAGTCCGTAACACCTTTTACCGTGCGGAGATCGTCGCGATAGCTTTGACGCAAGGAGAGGATGGCTCGACCTGAGCCGAATATCTGCTCCCAGAAGTGAGGAAACGGTGTGGTCGCAGCCTTTGCATCAATCGTCACATTCACCGGCGCTGACGTCTGCGCTGAACCCACGGCCGTCAATGCAAATATTGCCATTGTCAGCGCTGACCAAATTGTCCTACACAAAGCACACATGCCCGTTTCCTCTCTACCAGTTAGCTATGATGCAAAATAACGAATCGCAAACAGCCATGATTGCCCAGTATGCGCGCAGCCGCGTATTCTCAAAGCTCAAATGGACAACCACAGCATCCTCGATCTCTTCCGCCTCGACAACAAGATCGCGCTCATCACCGGAGCCGCCACCGGCCTGGGGGCGGCCATCGCCACCGCGCTTTCGCAGGCCGGAGCCAGCGTCGCCGTGCACGGCAATCGCCGCCCTGCCGACGATACCGCCGCCGCTATCAAAGCTGCTGGCGGTCACGCCGAGGCCTTCCAAGCCGACCTCTCCAGTACCACCGGAGCCGAAACGCTCTTCTCCCAGGTGAAGAAAAAACTTGGCCGCGTCGACATTCTGATCAACAACGCCGGCACCATCCACCGCAGCGCCGCCGAGGCCGTCGCGCTCGAAGACTGGCAGCAGGTCCTGCAGATCAACCTGACCAGCGTCTTTCAGCTCTCGCAGCTCGCAGGCCGCGATATGATCTCGCGGTCTGCGCCAGGCAAGAACGTCGGCAAGATCGTCAATATCGCGTCTCTGCTGAGCTTTCAGGGCGGCATCCGCGTCCCCGCCTATGCCGCCAGCAAAGGCGGAGTCGCCCAGCTCACCAAGGCACTGGCGAACGAATGGGCACCCAAGGGCATCCAGGTCAACGCCATCGCCCCCGGCTATATCGCGACGACCAACACCGAGGCCCTGCAGGCCGATGAAACCCGCAACCGGCAGATCCTTGAGCGCATCCCCGCAGCTCGCTGGGGCCATCCGGAGGACATCGCCGGAGCAGCGCTCTACCTCAGCTCGCCCGCAAGCAACTACGTCACCGGCACAGTGCTCACAGTCGACGGAGGCTGGATGGGTCGCTAGCTGCGTCTAATGTTTTGAAGGAGGACGACCATGCCTCAGAGTCCACACGATCGCGCCGCAGAGTTCCACAACAAGGCAGCCCACGCCCATCAGGCTGCAGCCACCGCTCACGGCAAAAGCGACCACCTCACCGCGCACGAACTCTCCAAACAAGCGCATGAGCACTCCGCCGAAGCCTTGAGGCACTCGAAAGAGCTGGCGGAAAATTCGAAATCAGCGAAACACTAGGGCAGCGCCACCCCGCCGCGTTCGCTCGAAATGTAAGCCGCCTCCACCGTCCGCATCGTATCGATGGCGTCCTCCACGCTGGTCGGCAGCGTAGGTGCCTCGCCCTGAACATACGTCTGCAGCGATCCCATCGACCCCATGAACGCATCCGGGAACCAGTTGCCGCTCACCGGCGCATTCTTCCAGCCTCCCTCACCCTCCACGATGTACTCAAGGTTGTCCGGCAGCCCTACCGGATAGTTCAGGTTCACGCCCATCTGCGCGCGCATCGCCCCCTGCATTCCCTCCCACTGCACGAAGCTCCGCTGCATCTTCGGATCGAAGTCGTGGCTGTGGGTAGAGGCGATGAACACTCGCTTGTCGTCGCCGTAGTCGAAGGTCAGCACGCTCTTGGTTGCTGCGAGCTTCGGCGTCCGCGGACTCCTCACCGTCTTCGCATACACGCCCAGCGGATTGCCGAACCACGCCCGCACCAGGTCGATGTAGTGAATCGAGTGATACAGAATCTCCAGCCGCGGCGCCTTCTGAAGAAAGCTCCACAGCTCCCACGGCATGTGGCAGCTCACCGATACCTCCATGTCGTGCAGCTCGCCCAGCGCGCCGCTATCTGCCAGCGCCCGCGCTGCCAGCATGTTCGGAGCCCAGCGCAGTTGAAAGTTCAACGCCGCCACCAGCCCCTTCGTCCGGCAGATGTTCAGAATCTCCGTAGCCTCGGCCAGCGTCTCACCCATGGGCTTCTGAATCAGCGCAGGCGCTCCATCCGGAACTGCGACAGCACATCACGCAGCGCCGGAGCCGGCACCGCGCAGTCGAAGACCGCATCCTTCGGAGCATACGCAATCGCCTCCGCGATCGTCCCTGCGACGTAGGGAATCCCCCACTCCTTCGCCATCCCCTCCGCCCGCTCCCGATTCAGGTCCACCACCGCCGCGACCGGAAATCCGGCCTTCTTGTACGCCGGAAGATGCGCATCCTTCGCGATCCCGCCGGAGCCAATCAAAACGATAGGCCGAGCCACCTTCGGCTTCGGCGCCACTGCCTTAGCTCATCACCTGTTGCAGATCCATTTACCCTCGCAAACCTTCGCAAGCCATTCTATTGCCACCAGACTAACGTTGCCTGACAACTGTCCTTCTTCTCGCGCCAGCCCCTAAAATAATTCCATGCTTCGAGTCCCCTTCGCTGACCTCTACTCCGCGCTGCACAAATCCATGCTCGACCTCGGCCTCAAAGGCGACCGCGCCGCCCTCTGCGCCCGCCTCTTCGCCGAGACCACTCGCGACGGCGTCTACACCCATGGCCTCAATCGCTTCCCTCGCTTCGCCGCGACGGTCCGCAACGGCGTCGTCGATGTGGACGCCGAAGCCACCTGCGTCGCCAGCATGGGCGGTCTGGAGCGCTGGGACGGTCATCACGGCCCCGGCAATCTGAACGCCTACGCCGCGATGCAGCGTGCTATCGAGCTTGCGCGCGGACACGGCATCGGCGCCGTCGCGCTGGGCAACACCAACCACTGGATGCGTGGAGGAACCTACGGCTGGCTGGCCGCCGAGTCCGGACTCTGCGCCATCTGCTGGAGCAACACCCTGCCCAACGTCCCCGCCTGGGGAGGAACCGCGCCCGTCATCGGCAACAATCCGCTGATCATCGCCGCCCCGCGCACCGGCGGCCCCGTGGTGCTCGACATGGCCACCTCGCAGTTCTCCTATGGAGCGCTCGCCGCCTACAGCAAGCGCGGCCAGCCGCTGCCTGTCGAAGGCGGCTACGACACAGCAGGCAACCTCACCCGCGACGCCGCCGCCATCGAAACATCTCAGCGTCTGCTCCCCATCGGTTACTGGAAGGGATCCGGCCTCACCATCGTGATGGACATGGTAGGCACGATGCTCTCCGGCGGCCGCGCCACGCATCAGATGCCGCTCGACGCTCTCCAAGAAACCGGCCAGTCGCAGATCTTCATCGCCATCGACCCGTCGAGCCTCGCCAGCGCAGCCGAACTCAACCAGATTGCCGACGGCATCATTGCATCGCTCGCCGCTGACGCTCCCATCGACCCCGCCAAACCCATCCGCTACCCCGGCGAGCAGACGCTGCAACTCCGCGAGGAGAACATGCGGCTGGGCGTCCCGGTCGATCCCGATATCTGGCAGCAGATCAGCCCCAAACAATAGCAACAGATCTTTAGGCTCAACCGTCCTACAATCAATATATGGAACTCCCGGATAAATCCGTTCTGCTGCGCACAGCCATCGAGCGGCTGGAGAGCGTATTGGTCGCATACTCCGGCGGCACGGACTCCGCCTATCTCGCCTGGGCTGCGCATCGAGGTGCTCGGTGACAGGATGCTGGCCGTCATCGCCGACTCTGCCTCCCTGCCCCGCGCCGAACTCGCCGCCGCGCTGGAATTCACAACCGCGCACCACATCCCGGTCCACATCCTGCAGACCGACGAGTTGCAGAACCCCGACTACATCCGCAACGACAGCCAGCGCTGCTTCCACTGCAAGGACGAGCTCTTCTCCAAGATGGAGTCCGAACGCGCCCGTCGCGGCTTCCAGCACATCGCGTACGGAATGAACCTCGACGATCGCGGCGAGTTCCGTCCCGGGCAAAAGGCCGCCGCGCAACATCACGCCGTCGCGCCGCTGGTCGAGGCGCAGCTCACCAAGACTGAGATCCGCGCGCTGGCCCAGCAAGCGAACCTGCGTATCTGGGACAAGCCGGCCAGCGCGTGCCTCTCCTCGCGCATCGAGTACGGACGAGCGGTGACCCGCGAAAATCTCTCCCAGGTCGAACAGGCCGAGGAGGCGCTGCACGCCCTCGGCTTCCCGCAGGTGCGCGTCCGTCACCACGGCGACGTCGCCCGCATCGAGATCGCCCGCGACGATCTGCCACGCGCCCTTTCGCTCGACATGCTCGATCGCATCACGGCTGCGCTGAAGCCGCTAGGATTTCTCTACATCGCGCTCGACACCCAGGGCTACCGCTCCGGCAGCATGAACGCCGTGCTGCTCACCAGCGCAATCACACCGGCTAACACGAAGCCCTAAGGACCGAACTCATGCGCATCGCTTACCTCGATTGTTTCGCCGGCATCAGCGGAGATATGTTCCTAGGCGCGCTGATCGACGCCGGCGTGGACCCAAAGATTCTTCACGACGCCACTGCCGCCCTGAACCTGAACGCCTCGTTGCGTATCGAAAAGGTAGATCGCAGCGGCATCTCCAGCACTAAGGTTCACGTGCTCGAAGGTGACAAGCTGGCCGAAGATAAAAGCTCGGGTCATACCCACACGCACTCTGCCGACGATCACTTTCACGAACAACAAGCCGCCGAGCCGCACACCCACCAGCCAAAGACACAACATCTGCACAAGACCGGTCACGCCCACGATCACGGTCACGACCATCCTCAGGAACATACCCACGGCCGCTCGCTCACCGCCATCCGCACACTCATCCAGTCCGCCGACCTTCCCGCGCCGGTCAAACAAACGGCCATCAAGGCCTTCGAACTCCTCGGAGCTTCCGAAGCAAAGATTCACAACGTAGACATCGAAAAGATTCACTTCCACGAGGTCGGCGCCGTCGACGCTATCGTCGATATCGTCGCGGCCAGCGCAGGCATTCATGCCCTCAAGATCGGCCAGTGGTACTGCTCTCCGCTCAACGTAGGCGGCGGTATGGTCGACTGCGCCCACGGCCGCTTCCCCGTCCCCGCGCCCGCCACCGCCGACCTGCTGCGCGGCCTGCCGACCTACTCGGCTGACATTCAGAAGGAACTCGTGACGCCGACAGGCGCAGCGATCATCCGCGCTATCGATCCCGTCTTCTCGCAACAGCCCCCGATGCGCGTCGAGCAGATCGGCTACGGAGCCGGCACTCGCAACCCCAAAGACTTCCCCAACGTCCTGCGCATCTCAATCGGCGAAGCGACAGAAGCCGCCGCCGAACTGCACGACACCGTCACCATCATCGAGACCGCCATCGACGACCTGAGCCCGCAGATACTCGCCCACGTCACCGAGACCGCACTGGCCAAAGGCGCGTTCGATGTGATGTGTACCTCCGTACAGATGAAGAAGGGCCGCCTCGGCACGCTCATCACCATCCTCACCGACGACGCACACGCTGCGGCACTCGAACGCCTGCTCCTCAGCGAGACCAGCACCCTCGGCGTTCGCATCCATCGTGAAGAGCGCTCCTGCCTCGACCGCAGCCACAAAGCAGTCAGCACACCTTACGGCGAAATTCGCATTAAGGTCGGCACGCTGCGCGGCGAAGAGCTCAACGCAGCGCCGGAGTTCGAAGACTGCCGGGCCGCGGCGGCGAAGCACAACGTCCCGGTCAAACAGATCATGCAGGCCGCCACGAGCGCATACTTCACCGCGAAGAGCAAATGAACAAGTCTTCCCTACTCGAACTCCTCGCAGCGGTACAACTCGGCTCTGCTCACGCCCGAGCAGGCGTCGCAGCGTCTCGCCGACCTGCCCTTCGAAGACCTCGGCCACACCCGCATCGACCACCACCGCAGCCTGCGCACAGGCCTGCCGGAGGTCATCTACGCGCAGGGCAAATCCCCGCAGCAGACAGCAGAGATCTTCGCCCGCATGGCCGCCTCCGGTGCCGACGTGCTGGCCACCCGCGCCGATGCCGCCACCGCCGCAGCCGTGCTCGCGCAGACTCCCGCCGCCATCTATCACGAGACCGCCCGCGCCATCACCCTCCGCCAGTCCCCTGCCGCGGAACCGCGCGGCAACATCGCTATTCTCTGCGCGGGCACCAGCGACCTTCCCATCGCTGAGGAGGCTGCCATCACCGCTGAACTCTTCGGCACCCGCGTCACTCGTCTCTACGACGTCGGCGTCGCCGGGGTCCATCGTCTTCTCGCCGTGCGCGAACAATTTGCTCAGGTCGATGCAGTCATCGTCTGCGCCGGCATGGAGGGCGCGCTGCCCTCGGTCGTCGGTGGCCTTGTCGCAGCTCCCGTCATCGCCGTGCCCACCTCGGTCGGCTACGGCGCTTCTTTTCAAGGAGCTGCCGCGCTGCTTGGAATGCTGAACTCCTGCTCGCCCAACGTCACCGTCGTCAACATCGACAACGGCTTCGGCGCCGCCTACACCGCGACGCTGATCGCTCGGGGCGCGCACAAGTAAGCCATCGAACCCCCTACCGCATCTAATCCCATGAGGAGATTTCCGCCATGGAGAGTGAGATGCAACGCAGGGACTTTCTTAAATCTGCACCGGCAACCAGCCCGGCTGTCGCAACAGGCGCATTGGCTCAGACGCCCGCCGCTAACCACTCCACGTCGCGTCCCGAATCGTCTGACATGCAGTACCGCGAGCTCGGCAAGACCGCCGAGAGAGTCTCTGCGATCGGCATGGGCGGCTACCATCTCGGCAGGCAGTCCACCTCCGACGAGAGCGTAAATCTGATGCACGCCGCCATCGACCACGGCATTACCTTCATGGACAACTGCTGGGACTACAACGACGGCATTAGCGAGGTCCGCATGGGGCAGGCGCTACGCCATGGCTACCGCGAAAAGGTCTTCCTGATGACCAAGTTCGATGGCCGCACCAAGGTGGAGTACAACAAGCAACTAGAAGAATCTTTAGGTCGCCTCCAGACCGACATGATCGATCTCGCCCAGTTCCACGAGGTCATTCGCTTTGAAGACCCAGACCGCATCTTCGCTCCCGGCGGCGCAATGGAAGCCGCCGTCGCCGCGCGAACCGCCGGCAAGATCCGCTACATCGGCTTCACCGGACACAAAGATCCTGCGATTCATCTACGTATGCTGGAGATCGCCCAGACAGCACAACTTTCACTTCGACACCGTGCAGATGCCGATCAACGTTATGGACGCGCACTTCCGCTCATTCACGCACCAGGTGATGCCGGTAGCTCTCCAGCAAGGCATCGGCGTGCTCGCCATGAAGACCTTCGGCGATCCCTACATTTTGCAGAGCAACACCGTTAAGCCCATCGAAGCTCTGCACTATGGATTGACCCAACCCGTGTCAGTCGTTATCACCGGCATCGACTCCATGAAGGTTCTCGATCAGGCCCTCGAAGCAGCACGGACCTTCAAGCCGCTCACGCAGGCGCAGATCGACAGCCTGCTGCAGCGTACGAGCGCTGCAGCGGCCAAGGGAGAGTTTGAACTCTTCAAGACCACGCCAAACTACGACGGCACCGCCGCGAATCCCAAGTGGCTCGGCTAGATGTGACTAGGCGAACTGGCTACTGATTCACGCCGCTCGCAAGGAAGCCGCCGTCGACCACTAGAATCTCCCCCGTAACGAACGTCGCAGCATCGCTCGCCAGATAGATCGCCGCGCCAACCAGTTCTTCCGTCTTGCCGAACCGTGCCATCGGCGTGCGCATCAGACAGTTCCTTGCCGCGATCGCTCTCATCCAGCAGCTTCTGATTCAGCGCCGTCCGAAAGACCCCCGGAGCGATGCCATTCACAGTGATCCCGTGCGAGCCCCACTCCACCGCCAGCGACTTGGTCAGCGCGCCCACCGCCGCCTTGCTCGCGGCATACGCCGTCACTTCCTTCAGGCTGACAAACGTATTCAGCGAAGCGATATTGATGATGCGTCCGTAGCCGCGCTCCAGCATGTGCTTGCCGAATATCTGGCACGCGCGCAGCGTTCCGGTCACGTTCGTATCCATAATGTCGTCCCAGGTCTGCTCCGTCACCGTCAGCGTCGGCTCGCGCTTGATCTTGCCCGCGCTGTTGATCAAAATATCGACCTTGCCAAACTCCTTCAGGGTCCCGGCCAGCAGTGCGTCCAGCGAAGCCCGGTCGCCTACATCCGAGGTCAGCCGCAGAGACCTCCGTCCCTTCGCCTCGATCGCCTTCGCCGCCTCCTCCACCTGTTCGGTGCGGCGCGAACTCGCAACCACATCTGCACCGGCCTCCGCCAGCCCAATCGCCATCGCCAGCCCAATGCCGGACGTGCCACCCACCACTACCGCCGTCTTACCGCTCAGATCAAACAAGGGATGCCCCATTCATTTCCTCTCTGTTATTTCAAACTATTATCTGAACACTTCTTCGATACCGCAGGAAGCCGCGCCAGAATCTCGCTCACCACTTCGTTCGGAGTTCGATCATTCACGACACGCAAAGCATCGCTCGGAGGCTCCAGCGTCGCCAATTGGCTATCCAGCAGCGCGGGATTCATAAACTCATGATGTCGGGCCGCCATCCGCTTCTCAAGCAGCTCTCTGCTGCCATCCAACAACACAAACGTGACCGCCCCCTCCGGCATCCCCGCCGCCAGCGTCACCCGGTACTTCTCCTTCAAAGCAGAGCAGGCCAGCACGCCGCTCTGCTCCGCCTCAAACCACCCACGCATCAATCTGTTCAGTGTCTCCAGCCACGGCTCACGGTCCTCATCGTTCAACGCGTGCCCCGCCGCCATCTTCTGCTTGTTCGCCGGCGGATGATAGTCATCCGCATCCGCAAACGTCGCGCCCATCCGTTCCGCCAACAGCGTTCCGATCGTCGTCTTGCCGGATCCGCTGACACCCATCAACACTACGATCATCGTCCACTTCCGCTCCGAAACTCGCTCACTCTATAGTCCCAGAAATACCGGCTTAATGTGCCGTTCGTACAGGTTCTCGGTCACATTTCGCGCCACGACTTCTTCGTTCGCCTCCAGCGCCTTCAAGTATCGGTCGCCCATCTTCGCCGCAACCTTGAAGCCGACATGCAGCAGTTGCCGGAAGCTCGGGTTGTACGCAGGGTTGCTCTGGTCGTGCCGCAGCGCCGACGTAAACTGCTCGCTGGTCCAGCCATTTACCACCTCCGGAGACGGCAGCTTCGCCGGATCGATATCGATCACCGCCGCATACGGCGCGCACAACTCGGCGCTATGCGCATAGGCCTCGGCATACACCTCCTTGGCGATCTCCAGCCCCGGCCCACCGGCCTCGGCCAGCCCAATAATCTCCTCCAGCCACGTCGTCCCTGCCGTCTTCAGATGAACGCCCGCGCCGAACTTCTTCACCGCATCATGAATCGCCTTGTAGATCGAAAACTTGTCCGAGCCCGAGTGAACGCTGAGCTTCAGATTCTCGGGCAGATCCATACGTCTTCACCGCAAACGCAATCGCCGCGAGATCCTCGCTGAACTCCTTCGAGAACTGCGCCACATCGCCCACGTAGTCCACGCCCTTGTTGAAGCGGCCGGTAAACTTCGGCGCGATCGTCTGGATCGGAATCTTCTCATCCGCAATCGCCGCCAGAATGATCAGCAGCTCCACCGGCGTCTGCGGAGAGTCCGTCTCGTCCATCGACACCTCAGGCACAAAACGCCCGACGCCCCTTGCTCTCCACGAGGTAGCGATAGATCTTCCCCGCGTCCTGCACCGCCGCCAGAAACTTGTTCGCCACCCCGGTCACAAACGCCGCATCCGTCTTGAACGGCTCAGCAATATGCGGAATCGTCACCGTCCCCACCAGCTCCGGATGCCGCTTCACAAACGCCGCCACATCCGCTGCATCCGCCGGCTTGCCGATCATCTCCGCGACGTCCAGCGTAAAGAAGTCGCACGGATCGAGAAACCGCTCCGACCGTCTTCAGATTGATGTGGTCCGCGTCGAGAAAGTAAGGCTTCGTCCAGCCCAGCTCCTTCACCGCCGCATCCGCGGCCGCCCGCGTCTGGCTCGGTTCCGAACCGATGATCATGTGCTCCCGGTTGGACTTGTTCCACACCGGCACCACTTCCACCCCTGCGTCCGCAGCCTCAATACATGCTGCCAGCTGCGCCTTTGCCTGATGCGCGAACCTGTCCCCCACGCCCACCGAAAACTTCGGAAGCTTCAATCCATCACTCATGGCAAATCCTTTTCCTCGAACATATTGGTCTAACCACTTTACCAGCCGCATCCATCATACGCACCAGCGCCGCCTGTCGCACCACCTACTCAATTCACGCAGACATCAATCCTTGAACCGGCCCTCATAAGCCCACAGCCCCAGCGCCGGGTTCGAGATGTAGAAGATCTCCTCGCCGTCCACCACGTTCCACCCATCCTTCAGCGTCTCCGGCTTGTACTTCGCCATGTACTCGGCCAGATCGCCGTACTCAAAGTGCACGCTCTCGATCTCCTCCCGCGTCAGGTGCCCGGGGCAGTAACGGATCGTGAACCGCCCTTCGCTCGATCCGTGAATCAGGTGCGCCGCCGCGCTCAGATTCGCCGCCAGCGCAGGATCCTCCTTCACCGCCTCCAGCGTCGCAGGCGTCCCGCAGTACCCGTACTTCCGTATCAACTTGTCGATCGCCCCGTCCTCGCCAAACTCGTGCACCGCCGGAGCCAGCACAATCAGCTCGGCATCATCGGCCAACGCCATTCGCGTGCGATAGACGCTCTTGTTACCAAGCCACGTCGAGCGGAACTCATGCGGATCGAGAAACACGACGGCCTTCTTGATCTCGCGATCCATCATCTGAAAGTTCACCTTCAGGCTCAGCTCCGCGGCCCGGTCGAAGCACTCCGCGTCGTCGCCGATGTACATTCCCCGCACCACCAGCTTGCCCGCAGCGTTCTTGCCCACCACCGTCTGCACATAGACGATCGGCAGCGCCTTCGCAAAGTGCTCGCTCGCATAGTTCAACACGCGCCGCACCGGAGTATCCGCGCGGCCCATCATCCGCTCCATGCCATACACCGCGCCGAGAAAGTGCGAGCGATGAATCCCCATCGGACCACCCGTCCCCACAAAGATGTTCTTGTTGTAGTTCGCCATCCCGACCACCTCATGCGGAACCACCTGCCCGATCGAGAGAATCAGATCGTGGCCACCATCGCGCAGCAGCTTGTTCACCTGCGCCGGCCATGGATAGTCGACCTTTCCCTCGCTTACCTCGCGCATGAACTCGCCCGGCACCTCGCCCAGCGTCACGACGTCGTTGCGCCAGTCATGCACCCGGAAAAGTTTGCGCGGAGTCTCCCCATACATCGTCGCAATCTCCTGGTCGGTCATGGCCTTGTGCGTACCCAGCGCGGGCAGCACGTCGGTCAGCCTGTCGCCGTAGTACTCCCACGCCAACTCGGTCAGCACTCCGGCCTGCGAGTGAAAGCGGGTAAAGTCCGGCGGCACCGCCAGCACCTTCTTGCGCTCCGAAAGCATATCCAGCGCCGTAAACAGGTTGGTCTGCAGTTCCGCATGCGACATCTCGGTGGTGGGCGATCCGGCGGCGAAAAACAAGCTCATAGAACTCTTATCTTACTCTCGACAGCTCCGTGATATACCAATCTTTAGAGGGGTTCCCGATGACGGAACAGGATCTTCAGCTCTTCATGCCGGGTGGCATCGCCGACGCCGTCCTCTTCTCCCCCGACTCCACCGCGTCGCTCCCGGGCGTCCTCCATCTCCCCGACATCGGCAGCATCCGCGAGGCCCACCGCGCCATGGCGCGCCGTCGCGCCGCTGAGGGCTACGTCGTCCTGCTTCCCAACATCTTCTACCGCACCGGGCGTCCCCCCGTCTTTGACTTCCCTCGCAAGATGGGCGAGGAGCGCACCATGAAGCGCTTCGCCGAACTCCTCACCCCGCTCACTATCGAGGCCCAGCAACAGGACGTTGCCGCCTACGTTGACCACCTGCTCGCGCAACCCGGCGTGCGCAGCGGTCCCATCGGCACCGTCGGCTACTGCTTCGGCGGAGGGCTCTCCCTCCGCGCCGCAGCAGCGCGGCCCCAGCAGGTCGCCGCAGCGGCATCCTTTCACGGCGGAGGCCTCTACAAGCACGACGATCCCACCAGCCCGCATCTGGTTCTCCCTCAGGTCGCCGCGCGCCTGTACTTCGGCCACGCCGTGCAGGACAACAGCATGCCGGCCGAGGCCATCGAACAGTTCAATCACGCACTCGCCGCCTGGGATGGCCCATACGAAAGCGAAGTCTACGCCGGTGCCCACCACGGCTGGACCGTCCCCGACAACCCAGCCTTCAATGCAACTCAGGCCGAACGCGCCTTTACAAAGCTGACCGAGCTCTTCGCAACCACGCTGTTCTAAAGCACAAATCCGGCGATGTTTCGAGCTTAACGATTCGCTAGTAGTATTGAAGTCAATGCACATTCGCGATATCTTCGCGTCCGACCAGACCACCGTCTCCTTCGAATTCTTCCCGCCGAAGACTGCGGAAGATGCCCAGGCGCTCTACGAGAACATCGCCCTCCTGGAGAACCTGCAGCCTTCTTTCGTGTCCGTAACCTACGGGGCGGGCGGCGCCACGCGTCAGTTGACCCACGACCTCGTCGTCAGGCTGAAGCAGACCACCACGCTCGATCCAATCCCGCACCTGACCTGCGTCTGCCATAACGAGCAGGAGATCGAAGAAATCCTCACCAAATACGCCGAGGCCGGAGTCAGCAACACCCTCGCGTTAGGCGGCGATCCGCCTCGCGATATCCAGAACTACGATCGAAAGGCCGACGCCTTTCAGCACGCCGCCGATCTCGTCCGTTACGTTCGCCGCTGGAATGAGCGCAACCTGCATTCCGACAGCCGAGGTTTTGGCGTAGGCGTCGCTGGATTTCCCGAGGGTCATCCCGGCACCCCAAACCGGCTTGAAGAGATGGATCACCTCAAGGCCAAGGTCGACGCCGGAGCAGACTACATCTGCACTCAGCTCTTCTTCGATAACCATGACTTTTACGACTTCCGCGAGCGCTGTGAACTCGCAGGCATCTCCGTGCCGATCATCGCCGGCATCATGCCGATCACGTCGCTCGGCGGCATGAAACGCATGGCGCAGCTCGCACTCGGTGCTCGCATCCCTGCCAAACTGCTTCGAGCGCTGGGGCGCACCTCGAACGATCCCGAGGCGGTCAAGCGAGTCGGCGTGCATTGGGCAACGGAACAGTGCCGTGACCTGCTGGACAACCAGGTGCGGGGCATCCACTTCTACACGCTGAACAGATCCGACGCCACCCGCCAGATCTACCAAAACCTCGGCCTGCAAGACAGCACTCTGCTGCGTGGCGCGTCACGGCAACTGGCGACTTAGAGGACTCAGGCCGGGTGGATCTCTAGGGCAATCTCAACGACCGGCAGCCTGACTCGAAACTCCGTCCTGCCGGGTTCCGATTCGAAGTCGATAGCGCCGTCGTTATGCCGCACCAGGCGCCGGGCGATATCGAGCCCGAGGCCGGTTCCATGTCCCTGGGGTTTGGTCGTAAAGAATGGATCGAAGACCCGGCCACAAACCTCCGCCGGAATCCCGGGCCCGTCATCGACGATTCGCACCACCACGCTTTGGTTCTCGCGATTCGCAAGCACCTCCACCCGGCCTCCTCTGCCGACGGCGTCTAAGGCGTTGTCGATCAGGTTTCCCCATATCTGGCTCAATTCGGCGTCGAAGCCACGCACCTTCGGCAGTTCGGCCTCCAGTTCCAGCATCACGGTCACCGACTTCTCCTGTGCCTTTGACCTAAGCACCGCCACGGTGTTGGCCAGGCTCGGGCCCAGATCCACCGGTTCGGCCACGTTCGCCTGGTCCATGTGCGTAAATCCCTTCACCGCTGTCACCAGCCTCGAGATACGCGTCGAGGAATCCTGAATCTTCGAGGTCAGGTTCCGTACAGCACAACCGGCGGCTGCCCACCGCACCACTGCATTCAATGCCGGTCGCTCCACTGCAGCAGCAAGCAAGTCCAGCGCCTCAAATGTCACTTCGGTGTCGGCGAGCATCTGTGCACTCAGCGTGTCCAGTCCGTGCCTGGCAAGCCACGCCTCAATCTCCTCTTCGCGATCAGACTGTTCTAAAGGCGACCGCACCGCACAGTTCTGTTTCGCCATACAGGACCCGCGAACCGCGTCTAAGGCTGCGATTTGGGCTTCGCTCAGTCCCGCCGCAGCTAGATCGCGTGTAGCCTCTTCGGAGTCTTCCAGCCGATCCTCAAGCATCGCCGCGCAACGCTCAATCGCTGAGGCTGGATTATTCAGTTCGTGCGCCAAACCCGCCGAGAGCTTACCCAGCGAGATCATCTTTTCGTTTTGCAGCTCGCTTGAGGTAAAAAGCCGGGCGCGGTCAACCATGATATGTACCAGGATCGAAGTGACCTCGAAACATTCTCGCGTCATCGCCCTGAAATGGTCGCGGGATATCGCGAGAATCTCCACCGGTTCCTGGGCAATCACATCTCCTGGCGGAGTCACCATCCGCGAATACGGCAACAAACCGCCAATATCACCCTCACGCCACTCAATGAACTTGCTCGGCCCTGCGCCACGATCGACGAACAAAGCCGTTCGCCCGGAAAGCTGGATGTAAAGGGCCTCCACCGGGCGGCCTTTCAAACTTACCGCATCGCCAGTATTCAGCTCTCGAATGTATCCATGTTCAGCCAGCCACTCCAACTCCGTTCGCGGCGCCATGCTCAGCGTCCTGTGTTCCGAAAGCCGATCGACGAGATCTCGTACTATCACCGGCATGTGATCTCCCTTTCACGCAGAACGTTTGCCTAACAACATAGCAGATGAAAAGAGCCTCTGCTCTCCGTGAGCACTCGTCTGTATCTTGAGGTCTTGCGATTATCTCTGATGCCTCAGAGCTTGTAAGCCTTCCTCACCAGATTCACCGTAAGGTCCTGAATCACCTCAAACGCCTCATCCTCATCCAGCCGATGCTCCGCCACCAGCCGTCCCAGAAACGCGCAGTCCACTCGCCGCGCCACATCGTGCCGCGCCGGAATCGACAGGAACGCGCGCGTGTCATCGTTGAACCCAACCGTGTTGTAGAAGCCGGCCGTCTCGGTCGCGGTCTCGCGGAAGCGCATCATGCCCTCCGGCGAGTCGTGGAACCACCACGGCGGCCCCAGCCGCAGCGCCGGATAGTGCCCCGCCAGCGGCGCCAGCTCGCGCGAGAACGCCGTCTCATCCAGCGTGAACAGGATGAACGTCAGCCGCGAATCGTTGCCGTACTTGCTCAGCAGCGGCCGCAGGTTTCGCGCATACTCAGTCGGCGAAGGAATATCCGCCCCCTTGTCCCGGCCGAACTTCTTGTAGATCACCTCATTGTGGTTCCGCACCGACCCCGGATGGAGCTGCATCGTCAGCCCGTCCTCGACGCTCATCCCCGCCATCTCGGTCAGCATCTGCGCCTGGAAGATCTCCTGCTCCTGTGGATCCGATCGACCGGAAAGGATACGCCCGTACAGCGACTCCGCTGTCGCCGCATCGAGATCCGCCGTCATCGCCGTCAGATGCCCATGGTCGGTCGCCGTCGCGCCCATCGACTTGAAGAACGCCCGGCGGCTCCGCAGCGCGTTCAGATAGCCCTTGTACGTGCCGATGTTCTCGCCGGTAATCTGCTCCCAGCTTCTCGATGTTGCCGAGAAATCCCGCATACTCCGCATCGATCACCGCGTCCGGCCGGAACGTCGGAAGCACCCTGCCCTTCCATCCCGAATCCCTGATCGCCTGGTGATACTCCAGCGAATCCAGCGGCGAGTCCGTTGTCGCCAGCACCTCGATGTTGAACTTCTCAAACAGCGCCCGCGGCCGAAACTCCGGCGTCTCCAGCTCCTTCGCAATCATGGTCGTAGTACTCATCGGCATTGTCGCCGTTCAGCCGCTCCTTCAATCCGAACTGGTTCTCGAACGCATAGTCCAGCCACAGCCGCGTCGGCGTTCCGCGAAACAGATAGTAGTGCTTGGCAAAGATCCGCCACACCTCGCGCGGATCGGCGTGCTGCTTGCCATCGAGCTGCGGTATCCCCAGCGACTCCAGCGACACCCCCTGCGAGTAAAGCATGCGGAAGATGTAGTGATCCGGCTGGATGAACAGCGCCGCCGGATTCGGAAACGGCCCGTTCTCGGCAAACCAGCGCGGGTCGGTATGGCCGTGCGGGGAGATGATCGGCAGGTCCTTCACCGTCTCATACAACTTCACCGCCACAGCCCGCGCACCCGACTCCGCTGGAAACAACCGATTCACATTCAACATCTGGCTCCCCTTTATTTCGTCCACGCATGCGGTTCAGAAATAACCTGCCATAGAAGCCTATCAAATTGGACGGACCTCAAACAAAATCTTCTTATCACTGGCAAAAAGAATCGGGGCGCCCCGAAGGACGCCCCCGATCCGCCCGGCAGTTTCGTTTACGGGATGTAGTAGCGCATGCCAACCCAGTACATGTTGTTGGTCGCCTTCGGTTGCCCGAAGGTCGCCGTCGACGTGCCGTAGGTGCCGCTGGTCAAACCAGACCATCCATCGCGCGTCAGATAAGACCAAACCAGCTGATACTGCAGGCGGCCATACTTCGGGCTGTTGTAGATGCGGTACGTCAATCCAGCAGTTCCTTCGATCACAACACGCGTTGCACCGAGGCAGTTCGCCGGAACGCCCGGGTTATAAGGAGGCCCACCGGCAAAACCGTTGCCAGTAGACGTCGGCAGTGTCTCGGTATTGCAACCTGCGTTCGATGCTCGACGGCGGAGCATAACCGATCAGCTTGCCGAAGTTCGTCGTGCCGGCCAGGGTATCCAGATACACCGTGCGCTGCGCATACTCGGTGCCCCCGTAAAAGAACACGTCCAGCTTCGGATTCGGATGTGTCTCGATCGACAACAGAGCCTGGTAGGCCTTGATCGGCGCCAGCGTTCCATCCGGATGAACCGTCGTATCCGGCAGCGTCGACGTGCCGTAACGGCCCACGCCCGTACCGCCGAGGAAGTGCGCTCCGATGTCGGCATACTGCTTTATCGGGAAGCGAGCATTGCGCGAAGAAACCGCCGCCCGTCCTCGTGTTGTTTTGAGCGCCCGCAGTCGAAGGCACCGTCAACGTCTGGTTCGGATAGTAACGGTCGCGGAACCAGCGAGCCAGACCGCCGATCTCATAGTGACCCTTATGCGCCGGATCCGCCGTAAACTTCACGATCACATCCGGAGCAACGTTGTTCGAGTAGTTGGCCGATAGCGTTATACAGACCACCACCGGTACCTGCATTGCCAATGAAGAAGTTCGCATTCGCGTTCGTCGCCGAGTAAATAATCTGCGCCTGTTCGACCGAACCGCGCAGCCGTGTATATGCCGCCAAACTTCTGCTGCAAGCGGATACTCGGCTGACGCTCCCAGCTGAAGCCGACGTGGTACTGCGCATCGACCGTCATCGGCAGATTCTCCGTGCGGTTGTCCGTGCTTACCTTGGTCTCCGTCACCAGCGACCACATCTGGCCGCCTGTCAGCTGTGAAGCCCTTTCTGATCGCAGCCTGTCCCCAGATCTGCCGCTGCCGCAGCGTATAGCTGTTGCTCTGGTTATCGTTGCTGGTCGTGCCCGACGAGAGGAAGTCAGCCTCAAAGTAGCCAGCCAGCTTGATCGGCCCGGTCTTGCCTTCAAACAGACCGCCGACGCGGCTCTGACGTCCGGAGAAGTTCAGCTCGCTCGTGTGCGCCTGCGCCGCTCCCATATAACGGAGTGGAGTTGAACGGAGTATTGATGTCCGAGTTGATCGAACGCTGACCGGCACACACCTTCAAACGCGAAGAAGGCAACCGGCGTAATCGTAATTCCCTTGTAGTGAATCGCCAGCGGCGACTCCAACTTGTCGGTGATGTCCTTCTTCGTATCGCTGATCGTCTGCGCCAGGCCGGCGTTCGCGTTCTTCAGGTCGGTGACCGACGAGTTCAGCTGCGTCACGGCATCCTTATTCTCCTGCACGCTCGCGCTCGAGGCTCTGCGCCTGGGCCGTCGCTGCGGCTGCCGTAGCATTCGCTGCCTGGGCATCCTGCGTCGCCGTCGACAGCTGCGCATCCTTAGCCGGCATTCTGCCGCTTCAGCTCGTCAATCTGCGCCTGCTGGTTCGCCATCTGTTCGCGCAGCTCCCGAATCTGTCGATCCGTCGCGCTCTCTACGGGAGCCTTCTTCGGCAGGCTTTCTTGTCGTCGTGGTCTTCTTCGTCGGCGTGGTCGTCGAACTCGTTTGCGCCAGGGCCGGCATCGTCGACAGAACTAATATCGCTGCCAGTGTCGCTTGTAGTCGCTTCGTCATGGAACCTCACAGGGAAATTGAAAAGTTCGAGGATCGGGTCAGGCGGAACAGGCAGCACCTCCTCCTGCCTTTTCCTGCTTCTTTCTCTCTGCTTTTGTTCCTTGATCGTCACAAACCTGTATGAAAACAAAAACAATTCCTGCTAACACGCCCGGCCAAATTCATCGAAAATAAACATTTGACTCAGATACCACCCGGAGAAAAGGCCCACCGTTTGTTCGCCTCCCCCATCCCCTTAAACAAAAACTTCAGTTATCTTTATCCACATGCTCTCTTCAAGGATTGGTACCACCCTTCTCACCTTAGCTGCGTGTACCGCGCTCAGCCCCGTCCTCAGCTACCCTTCAAGCCCAGACCTCGAACCAGACCCTCAAGCTCGTCCCCATGCCCCGCGAGGTCCAGCCCACCTCCGACGTCCCCCTCACCAACGGCGTCCGCGTCACCTGCGCCAGCCCCTGCTCGACCGACGACCAGTTCGCCGTCGATGACCTCACCAAATCCCTCAAGGATCGCGGCATCAACATCGTCACCACCGGCGGCCTCCACGTCGAACTCTTTCGCCTCGCCAACCATCCCGTCACCGGCTTCACCGACGAGATGAAGCCCGAAGGCTACGTCATCACCTCCACCGCCACCGCCGTCGTCGTCACCGGAGCCACCGCCGAAGGCGTCTTCTACGGAGCCCAGACCGTCAAGCAGCTCATCGCCGGCGACGGCCCCAAAGCCGTCCTCCACGGAGCCAACATCCACGACTGGCCCGCCATGAAGTATCGCGGCCTCGACGACGACCTCTCCCGCGGCCCCTTCCCCACCCTCGACTTCCAGAAGAAGCAGATCCGCATCATCGCCGCCTATAAGGTCAACATCTACTCGCCATACTTCGAGAACACTCAGGCCTACGTCTCGAACCCCATCGCCGCTCCCTTCCAGGGCAGCATCACGCCCGAGCAGGCCCGCGAGCTCGTCGCCTACGCCAAGCCCTACCACGTCACCATCATTCCCGAGCAGGAGGCCTTCGGCCACCTCCACAAGATGCTGCAGCTACGACCAGTACTCCGCAGCTCGCCGAGACCCCGCACGGCGCAGTCCTCGCCCCCGGCCAGTCCGGCTCCATCCCGCTCATCAAAGACATGTTCCCCGAACTCGCCGCAAACTACCCCGGCCCGTTCCTCCACCTCGGAGCCGATGAGACCCAGGAGCTCGGCGCCGGCCAGACCAAGGCCGACGTCACCGCTCGCGGCCTCGGCGCCGCCTACATGGACTTCATGGGCCGTATCGTCGAAGCCCTCAAGCCGCTCAACCGCAAGCTCCTCTTCTGGGGCGACATCGCCTACCACACGCCCGAGCTCGTCAAGAACATGCCGCAGTCCTTCAAGGACGCGACCATCGCCGTTCCCTGGACCTACAACCCGGACCCCAAGGGCTTCGACCGTTACATCAAGCCATTCACCGACGCCGGCTACGAGACCTGGGTCGCGCCCGGCATCAACAACTGGAGCCGCGTCTACCCCAACTACGTACAACGGCCTCTATAACATTCAGCAGTTCACCCGCGACGGCCAGCGCCTCGGCTGCGACGGCCAGTTGAACACCATCTGGAACGACGACGGCGAAGGCCTCGAGAACATGGACTGGTACGGCATCCTCTTCGGAGCCGCAGCCGCATGGCAGAAGGGCGAAAGCTCCGTTCCCGACTTCCAGCACGCCTACGGACAGGTCTTCCATGGCGACCTCACCGGAAAGATCGACGAAGCGCAGATCGAGTTCATGACCATCCACTCGCTACTACGCGAACAGGCCAAGCTCTCCGACGCCAACGACGCGCTCTTCTGGCTCGATCCCTGGTCTCCCGAAGGCGTCACCACCGGCGACAAGATCCGCCCCTACGTGCATGAACTCCGCATCCACGCCGAGCACATCGTCACCCTCGTAGCCCAGGCCCGCGCCGCCGCACTCGCCAACGGCACCACGCTGCGCGAGCAGGACGCGCTCGACGCCATGGACCTCGGCGCGCGCCGCGTCGATCTCATCGGCTTCAAGTTCGAGATGGCCGACGAGATGGCGCAGAACTACCGCGACGCCAAGATCGCCGCCGCACAGCCTGTTCCCGCCAACGGACGAGGAGCCCGCGGCCGAGGAATCACCTCCGCCGGCAACCGCATCGCCGACATCCGCGACTACTACTCCGCCCTCCGTGACGAGTACGCCGTCGTCTGGATGTCCTCCAACCGTCCCTACTACCTCAGCAATATCCTCGCCCGCTACGACCACACCATCCAGATGTGGATGGATCGCACCGACAAGGTTCGCGCAGCGCAGCGCGACTTCATGGCAACGCAAGTCTTCCCCAACCCGGAGGCCATCGGGATGCCCGCCTCCGCCGCAAACCCTCCGTCAGCCACGCCACCGCCAGCCGACGCCCCGCGATAAAAAAGCATCGCAAAGCAGCCTCAAAAAAACAGACCACTCACTCCAAAAAACAACGGCGCAGCTCTCAATGAGTGCGCCGTTGTTCTTCTCTTCACCCCGCCCTAACCCACGTCATCTCGACCGAAGCAACGGACAGTCTTATCGTCCGTTGTGCAGTGGAGAGACCCCTGTATTTGTCTTTGCCGTTGCTGTTGCCTGTTCTTTTGTTTGTCATCCCGCAGGAATCTGTTTCTGTTGCTGCCTTTGCGTTGCCTGTACTTCTCCACCCTAACCCAACGTCATCTCGACCGAAGCAACGGACAGTCTCATCGTCCGTTGTGCAGTGGAGAGACCCCTGTATTTCGCCTTTGCCGTTGCTGTTGCCTGTGCTTTGTTTGTCATCCTGTAGGGATCTGCTTCTGTTGTTGCTGCAGTATGGGTACGCTGGCACAAAACAACGGCCCAGCTCAATACGAGCTGCGCCGTTGTCTGTTCTTATCGTTCTCGCCGACGTCGTGCTTTCTTGAACTATCTGCTGCTTGCATCACGTTGTTGAGCACCTGCCACTTCCGACGGGTAGCTGGAATCCGAAATAACACCTTCATTACTCAGCAATACATGCAGTTTCGGATCGCGCAACACCTGTTGATAGGGCATGTCTGCTCCATCTACCTTGATCACCCTCTGGACCGGCCGGATACCATGGCTGTAATCAACGTACCAATCGACGTGAACCGTTGTGAGCGGTTGGATCGGCTCGCCGCTCGGGAAATGCCAGCCATAAATCGCAACCCGATTGGGCTTTTCGTTAAGACGACTGGTTATCACCACATCCTTCTTGTGACCGGCGCGCAGCTCCCCCAGATACTGCCCCGTTATCTGATCCTCGATCATTCGATTGTGGGCAAGAAATGTCGGCGCAGCGTCGCGTGCTTGCGTAAGAGGTTGCGGAACAATCTTCGAAATTGCCTGCTGCCATATATCGTCAACTATCTTCGTCGTAGGCAGTACGAAACCGAAAGCGTCGCAAAAGGCCTGCGCAGTGTGCGGATTCATCGGTACGCGCACAAAGTCGCCATCAGAGCCAATCGCCAGGTAGTCCGGCATCACCTCGTAGACCGCGGTGTGTTCGCCGCCCTCGGCATCCTTTGCCTTCACGGTGATCGGTACCAGTTGGCGGAGGAAGTCCGGGATATTACCGCTTTTCAGTTCGCGCAGCACTGCTGCCTCGCGCGCATCGCGGTCCAGCCCCGCAAGCGACTGCATAAACGCCGCTCCGCCCGGTGCGTCAACCTTACGGGCAGGAAGCTTTGAAGCTACAACCCGATCTGCGAAAACCGGCGCCGGCCGTTCGACCCAGCCAGTGTAGGCACGCGGGCCTTCGAGCGAAGCCAATGGCTTTTCCCAACTCTCTCGCGGCCCCGGCTTCATATCAGACATTGCACGAATGAAGCCATTGAACTCCCCCACCAGCATCGTGTGGAGAATCTTGTTCTCGGGATTCTTATGGATGAACATCTCCACCTGCGGCGCAGTGAAGCTCACATAGCTGCCAATGTGGCCTTCCTCGAGCGGAATGTCCTTCCGAAATGCTTCCACCATGCGATAGGTCGCGCGGTACGTGCCACCGGTATCCGAGACCACCTTCTTACCGTTCAGCTCGATGTTGCGGTCGTCGTAGGCGATAACAACAAGACGGCGATCGCTGTTGCCGCGCAGCCACGCGATGAGCTTTGGCCCGTGAGCGGGGTCGTCGCCAAAAGCGTAATCGCTGTCGAGAAACCCAATACGGGTGACATAGGCGGGAATCGCGTCGAAGGCGTTGATGAACCCGAAGGCGAAGCTGCCGCCGCCGCTGTGTCCCGTCAGCCAGACGTCGGGCGTACCTCCCGGAATCGCCGCCCGCAGGCTTGCAACCATGCCGGCAATCAGGGCCGCGTTATTCGTATTCGCACCCCGCCAGGCAGGCCAGCTCTTCTGCGTGTTCTCGAGATAGGCAATCACCAGGTTTCGGCCAGGATTTGCTGCGCGCAACAGGCGCATCTGCGCACCGATGTGTTGAATGTCAAAGTGCCAATCCTCCCCGGGTGCGAGCGCCTTTCCAATGGTCCACTCTGTGGTGTTGCCGTTCGGCAATGCAAAGAGGATCAGCGTGGTGGGCTGCAGCGGATGGAAGTCTCGCGCCGGCGGGGCAACCATCGTCGCGGTAACCCCCGGTTCGAACTTGTATACGTGGACCTGCTCACGGAACTGTCCCGTGACAGTAAAGCCTGCAATGCTGTCCGCACTTGCCGCAGACACACACAGGCCGGTTACGATTGAAAGAAGAACCACCCGGCTTAGAGTGCAAAACATAAGCCTATTTATAAAAGGCCACCGAAAACGAGTTACATTGGCTTTTGACATTCTTCTCTCAGGATATCGACGGACTTTATCGTGCAATATTTCCTCACGTCATTACTTTTGCAAGCATAATCCCTGTCAACCCCATAAACCACCTAACTCAAAGCAAACAAATCCACATAAACCTGGCGTACTCCCCACCTCAAATCGGTACAATTAAATCAGGGGGATTAATTAGACCAAAGAGGCAAAACACATCAAGCCCAACCGTAACTTCAATCGACAGAATACTTTACCGATAACCCATTATTTTCGAAGACTTTAGCTCGGACTTCAAGGCTAAACTAAAGAAACCAGAGACTTTACCTCTCCACGGGGGAGGGGGGAGTACCCAGAACCGTGGTGAAAACAATGCGCAATACCCTGACAGCCCGCCGCCTCATCCTCCCCACCGGAGCCCTCGACCACCCGCGCATCGAGATCGCCGACGGCCTGATCGAATCTATCCACTCCGGCGACCCTACCGGCGAAGACACCACGCTCGCCGCCGCCTTCCTCGACATCCACACCCACGGCGCCGCCGGCCACGACGTCATGGAAGGAACCCCGGAGGCCTTGGCCACCATCAGCCGCTTCCTCGCCACAAAGGGCGTAGGCCGCTTTCTCGCCACCACCGTCACCGCCCCCATAGACACCACCCTGAAATCACTCGAAGGCATCGCCAACGCCATCGAGGCGCCGCATCACGAAGGCGCAACACCCATCGGCATCCACCTAGAAGGCCCATTCATCTCCCACGCCAAGCGCGGAGTCCATCCTCCCAACGACATCCTCCCCCCGGACATCGCTCTCTTCGACCGCTTCCAGCAGGCCGCTCGCGGCCACATCCGCCTCATCACCATCGCCCCCGAGATCCCCGGAGCCATCGACCTGATCGCACATGCAGCCCGCCGGGGCGTCCGCGTGAGCCTCGGCCACTCCAACGCCACATCGAGCGAGACCCAGCCCGCCATCGCCGCAGGAGCCACCAGCGCGACCCACACCTACAACGCCATGCGCCCGCTCGATCACCGTGACCCCGGCATCCTCGGCATCGTCCTCGATGACAATCGCCTCTTCGCCGAACTCATTTGCGACGGCATCCACGTCGCCCCGGAGATGGTTCGCCTCTGGCTCAAAGCCAAGGGCCCGGACCGCACCATCCTCGTAACAGACAGCATCTCCGCCACCGGCATGCCCGACGGTACCTATATGCTCGGCAGCTTCGAGGTCACCGTCGCGAACGGCACCTGCCTCTCCAACGGCCATCTCGCCGGCAGCGTCCTCACCATGGACCGCGCCCTAGCCAATCTCCTGCAGATGACGGGCGCACGTCTGGCCACCGCCATCGGCATGGCCTCCACCAACCCCGCCGCCATGCTCGGCTTGGACGCAACCCCCGCCCCCGGCCAACCCGCAAACTTCAACCTCTTCAACTCTACCGGCCAGCTAGAAGCCACCATCCTCGCTGGTAACACTTAAAGACAAGGTGCCCCAACGGGCACCTGTCTCGAACTTACAAACCCGCAACTACTGAGGAGGAGCTGGAGGCGGCACAGCACTACCTGTAGGAGGTCCAGACCGTCGCCCCGGCAACACGATTCCTTCATCCCTGCCGATTTTGTCGATCGCCATCGAATGTTCGCGAATCATCGGAGCCGCCTTTCCAATAAGCTCCTTCACATTCTCATTGGTCGCACTGGTCGATTCCGTTCTGTAGTCCCGGAATGCCTCATGATTGGCCTTCGACATATAGGTCACATACTCCTTGTCGAAGTCTGGCCCGGAAAGCGTCTTGAGTTTGTCATACTCCGCTTTGCCGGCGTTACTAATCGCCTTAGGAAGGCGAAATCCCATCTGATCCGCCACCATGGCTATCTGCTGATTCAGGTCGGTATGGTCATCGACCATCTTCTGACCGAAGGCCTTCACATCGGCGGTGCTACCCTTCTCAGCCGCCAGTTTGCCAAGTTCCACATCAACTATCCCCTCCTCAGCGGCCTTCCGGAGAAACAACTTATCCCTTATCAACCCAGCGTTAGCATCCGCCCCCCCGGTAGAGTCCTGCATCCCCCCCCCCGGCTGCTGTTGCTGAGGCTGATTCGGTTGGGTATTGGAGGTTGGGGGTGCCATAGGGTCATTCTGAGCACGGGCGATCAGGGCCTGGGGAGCAAAAAATCCTGCCGCAATAAGGACTACGAATTGAATTCGACCGAATTTCATGAAAGGGCTCCTTTTGCGATCTTCATCGAGAGCATTGCGAACTGCCCCGCTTTTCTATTTTGAGTAAGCCTACACGACAGAGTTGCCTGCACAGCCACTACACGTGAGACTGTATTCTTTCTTCTGGAGTTTTATCAATGACCGAGATAGAGATACAGCCGCCCGTTGCACGCCCTGAACCCAGAAGCACAACGTTGCATGGATACACACTTGATGACCACTACGGGTGGATGAGAGACAAGTCTTCGCCAGAGACGGTGGCGTACCTCGAGGCGGAGAATGCGCATACGTTGTCGGCGATGGCTTCCACAGCCGATCTGCAGGCCAGGTTGTATGCGGAGATGCTGTCGCATATCAAGGAGACGGACGAATCGGTTCCGTATCGCGATCATGGCTGGTTCTACTACACGCGGACGATCGAGGGAAGCCAGTATCCGATCTACTGCCGCAAGGTTGGCTGTCGATGGCGGCTTCGATGAGTCGCAGCCGGAGCAGATTCTGGTGGATGTGAATCAGTTGGCGGAAGGTCAGGCGTTCATGGCGCTGGGTGGGATGAGTGTCAGTCCTGATGGCTGGTTGCTGGCTTACTCGACGGACAATACCGGGTTTCGACAGTACACGCTGCATGTTCGGGATCTTCGGACTGGCAAGGACCTTGCGGATACTGCGCTGCGAGTCGGTTCGCTGGCCTGGGCGGCGGATTCGCGGACGTTGTTCTATACGACTGAGGATGAGGTGACGAAGCGGCACAATCATCTATATCGGCATCGACTTGGCGATGATGTGAGTGTGGATGTTCTGGTTCGTGATGAGAGCGATGAGCGGTTCAATCTTGGGGTTGGGAAGACTCGGGATGGAAGGTATCTCTTGCTGGAAGCGGGCAGCCATACGACGAATGAATGTTCCGTTCTGCCTGCAACGAATCCAGAAGGTGACTTCAAGCTGGTTGCTGAGCGGGTTGACGATCAGGAGTATCACCTCGACCATCGCGAAGGGCTGTTTTACCTTCGGACGAACGATACCGGGAAGAATTTTCGGGTTGTGACGACGTCGGTGGAGCAGACGGGGCGTGAGTTCTGGCGGGAGTTGATTGCGGAGGATGTGAATGCGCCGCTGGAAGACTTTGATGTTTTTGAGAAGTTCTGCGTCAGTTCGCGGCGACGATTGGGACTGACGACGATTGATCTGCAAACGTTCGAGAGCGATGGGTCGCTGGGTGCCGGTTACGCCGATCGATTTTCCTGAGCCGGTGTATACGGCTGCGGGGCATGTCAACCGTGAGTTTGGAACGGAGGCGTTTCGGTACAGCTATCAATCACTGGTGGCACCCCCTTCGGTGTTCGAGTATGGCGTGTTTACGGGAACGTCGACGCTGCTGAAGCAGCAGGAGGTTCCGGGTGGATTCGATTCGAGCCGGTATGCTTCGGAGCGGATCTGGGTGACGGCCGAGGATGGGGTGAAGGTTCCGGTCTCGATGGTGTATCGGAGGGACCGGTTCCGGCGCGATGGAAGTTGTCCGCTGTATGTGTATGGGTATGGGTCGTATGGGTATCCGCTGCCGATTGGGTTCAGCGCGAGCCGTCTGTCGCTGCTGGATCGTGGACTGGTGCTGGCGTACGCGCATATTCGCGGCGGCGGCGAGATGGGCGATCCGTGGCATGATGCCGGGAAGATGATGGTGAAGCGGACTACGTTCACGGACTTCATTGCGGTGACCGAGGAGTTGGTGAAGCTTGGGTATGGCGATGCGCACCGGGTGGCGATTGAGGGCGGGAGCGCGGGTGGGTTGCTGATGGGCGCGGTGGTGAATATGCGGCCGGATCTCTTCAGCGTGGTTTTGTCGCATGTCCCCTTCGTCGATGTGATGAACACGATGCTGGACGCTTCCCTGCCGCTGACGGTTGCGGAGTACGAGGAGTGGGGCAATCCGAACGAGCCTGAGGCGTTTGCGTACATGCGTTCCTATTCTCCTTACGACAATCTGAAGGCCGGAGGGTATCCGGCGATGCTGGTGAAGACGAGTTTGAACGACTCGCAGGTGATGTACTGGGAGCCGGCCAAGTATGTGGCCAAGCTCCGGACGTTGAAGACGAACGACACTCCGCTGCTGCTGCACATCAACATGGACGCGGGGCATGGCGGCGCTTCGGGACGGTACGATTATCTGAAGGAGATCGCGTTCGACTATGCCTTCCTGCTGACGCAGTTGGGAGTTGAGCCATGATGCGGAGGGTATCCCCCTCCCCCTACCTAATGTAAAGTCCTTTGAATCAATAACTATACGAAATTATTTACCCGTAAAGTCTTCTTTCTACATGGTTTACAGCTAAAGTCTTGTAGCATCTGGAGTTAGCGGAGAATCTCATTCGTTTAAGACAGCACAGCCCCGGTTTTGGCCGGGGCTGTGCTTTTTCTACTGCTAGTTCTATTTTAGCGGATTGAAGATAACTCCTCTGCCACGCGTATCTATTTTGATTGCTTTGAGTTGAGGGGTTTAGGGGGTTGACAAGGTGGATGGTGAAGCGATCGAGAGATTTTTCGCGAATCTAAGGGAGAGTTTCTGATTAGCCCGTAATCCGCTCAAAACCCAGAAATCTGGAAAGTATTGTGCCCACACTGTTCGGTGAGTGAATTGGCGATTTTGCACAAACTAAGCAGAAAAGAAGCGCCGAGATTTCCGGCTGACTATCCCCGCATCAACGAGAGATCGTCTCGAGTGGGAGATTGCGTGTGCGTGGTCCCATGAAGCCGATCACGGCCATCACAAGAAGCATCGCTGCTGCGATGAACATAAACACGCCCATTGTGCCAAATTGCTTCAGAATGCCTGCGATGAAAAATGACGTGAAGATTGTCGAGAAACGGCTCCAGGAATAGACAAAGCCCACGGCGCGAGCCCGGATGCTGGTTGGGAAGAGCTCGGTCTGATAGGCATGATAACTGTAGGACATGATGTTGCTCGCGAGTGTCAGGCACACGCCCAGTGCGATGAGAAGCAATCCATCCGACATCTGGCTGAACAATAGTCCGCACACCACGACGGCCGCCGCAGCAACCACGATCACCGTCTTGCGTTCGAACTTGTCACCGATAAACAGACCGATGATCGGTCCGATCGGCGCTGAAATGGCAATGATCGATGAATACAGCAGACTGCTCGTGACGGTGATGCCCTGCTTGATAAGCAGCGTAGGTACCCAGTTCGCGAAGCCATAGTAGCCGACCGCCTGAAAGATGTTGAAGAGGATCATCATGGTGGCGCGTTTGTTGTAAGGCGTCACCCACATGTCGTGAAAGGTGCGGCTTGTGGCTACGGCTTCACGTTCGATGGGAGAGGGAAGCGGGCGTCCGTATTCCTTTGTGACGGCCGACTCTAGTCTCGACATCAGTTGGTCCGCTTCCGTAAGCCGACCTTTCTGCGCTAGCCACCGCGGGCTTTCGGGTAATGCGCGACGAATGAACCAGACGAAGATAGCTCCATGCGCACCGATGATGACGACCCAACGCCAGCCATCAAGGCCGAATGGCTTGTTCGGCACAAGCAGATACGACAGGAACGCCACAACTGGCACGGATAAGAATCCCACTGCCTGCTCACAGGCAAAGGCGCGGCCGCGAATCTGCTTCGGCACAAGTTCGGAGATATACGTTCCGATTGTCACCATTTCCACGCCGATACCTAACCCTGCCATGAAGCGCCAGAAGTTCAGACCAGTGGCTGTAGTCTGAAATGCCATGATCAGGTTCGCAGCTGTATAGAAGAGCAGAGAGTATGTAAAGATCGAGCGACGGCCAAAACGGTCGGCGAGGAATCCGCAGCAAAGAGTGCCGACAAAAAGTCCCGAAAACAAGGACGCAATGAAGCTAGCCACGCCTTGCAGACCAAACAAGCCAATAGTGGTAGGCGTCAGGATGCCGCTCCTGACCAGCCCCGGAGCGACATAGCCAGAATAGAACAGGTCGTAGAGCTCGAAGAAATAACCGAGGCTAAGCAGGACAACGAACTTCCACATCGTCCGCGTGGCGGGAAGCCGGTCGAGCCGCGCGGAAATCGTCCCCGCAGACAGTGGAAGCGGTTCAATTGGGCCGTATGTCGCTTCTGACATTGCGATCGATCTGCCTCCTTGGTTAGGGCTCCCGATTACCCGCAGTCCTTCCCTTCTGTTATGTGCGTTTTCGATTTCCTGACGGAGAGAGGAGTCGTTCCCAAAGAATGTTTCTGCAGTTGTTAAGCACCAGATGACCACGGGTGGCCATGCCATCAAGTTGAAACTTTGGATTATATTAACATCCGCTCCAGACATTCATCCAAATAAATTCCGCATAAATTATGCGGCAGCCCCTCGGAGCATGGGAAGAAACGATTGTCCGTTTGCATACATTAGGCGATACGCATGAAAAGCGGATACCTGAAACGAAGTAAGTAGTGATCAGTTGTTGAGAACAGGGCAATGCGCTCATCGAGCGTCTTTGGTTCGAGTTCTGAGAGGATGGTCTGCAAACAGAAAGCAACCCAATTATTTCCGGTTTGCCCGTGATTCGACCAGAACCGAACCTGCGTCACAATTTTCCGCTGCCGAAGCGCTTAGTGCGGTTGTGGGAGGTATCGCTTGCGCATCTTCGCGACGATGGTGAACTCCGGGTCCACGATGTTCGAGATCTCGTACTCCATCCCCTGGCCGAGCAGGAGGCTGGCGCCGCGTTCGTCGAACCCATAGCTGTCCATGAGCCAGTGCAGCAGCTCGGTGGTCGCGTGCTGCAGGGCTTCGTTGAGGGCTCGCGAACTGCCGAGCACCATGATGTAGTCCTGATTTTCGAGGCGAGGCCAGTTGATTTTTTTCCCTTTGATGAGGTCCACGGAAAACTCGACGTCCATCGATGTCTCGATGGCATTCCCAAGCACTTCGCCATCGCCTTGCCGCGCGTGGCCGTCGCCGAGAAAGAACAGCGCGCCCGGCTCGAAGACGGGCAACATGACGGTAGCTCCGGCACCCATGCCGTTGTAGTCCATATTGCCGCCGAAGTTGTCGGGGTAGCCGGTGGGGAAGGCTGCCTTGCCGTCCGGGGCGGTTCCGACGCAGCCCAGCATGGGGCGCAGGGGCAGTTCGATGTGGGGGCCTTTGTACTGGGCCGGATCGGGATAGGCGATACCTTTCTGCTTATCGATCTGCCAGATCATCGTCTTCGGTTCTCGCAGCGCATTGTCGCGAAGAAAGGCAGGATCGGCGGTGTAGGGGGCGAGCAGCGTTCGAGAATAGCCGGTGGCGCGGTTGGTCTCAAGACGCAACAGATGAACCACGAGGGTGTCGCCAGGCTCGGCACCTTCGATGTAGAAGGGACCTGTTTCGGGATTGGATTGTTTGCCGCGTTGCACACCGGCGGAGTCGACGCCAGCCGCGTCGATGGTGTAGGTGACGACGTGATCGCCGGGCTTGATACGAAGCACGGGTTTATGCGCGCCGGAGAAGGTGTTGTAGAACTCTGTGGGCTCAAACTTATGGGTTTCGGCGAAGGCGGTGGCAGTCAGCGCAAGGATCAGAAGCAGCAATTTCATATGCACTCTCCAGTCTGGCAGAGTATATCTGAGCCGTTGATGGCCAGCTTCGGTCAAATGCCAGTGGATCAGGCGATGGTGTCTACTTCTTCTTTGCCGCCTTCGCCGGGGGCGAGGAAGAGGTTGGTTTCGAGGCCGTGCTGACGGTCGTAGAGGTCACGGTAACGGCCATGGAGCTCGTAGAGGAATTCGTGGGTGCCGCGCTCGAGGATGTAGCCGCTTTCGATGACGAGGATCTGATCGGCGCGGCGGATGGTGGAGAGGCGGTGGGCGATGACAAAGGTGGTGCGGCCCTGCATGAGGAAGTTGAGGCCGTTCTGAATCATTGCTTCGGATTCGGAGTCGAGAGAGCTGGTGGCCTCGTCGAGGATGAGAATGCGTGGGTCGGCGAGGATGGCACGGGCGATGGAGAGGCGCTGGCGCTGTCCTCCGGAGAGCTTGACGCCGCGCTCGCCGACGATGGTCTCGTACTGGTCGGGGAAGCGCTCGGCGAACTCGTCTACGCGGGCGATGCGGCAGGCTTCCATGAGCTGCTCCTCGGTCGCGTTGGGGCGGGAGAAGAGGATGTTCTCGCGGATGGTGCCGTCGAAGAGGAAGGTCTCCTGCAGGACTACGCCGAGCTGCTGGCGGTAGCTCGATAGACGGATGGTGCTGAGGTCTATGCCGTCGACGAGGATCTTGCCGTCGTTGGCGTCGTGGAAGCCGCAGATGAGCGAGATGATGGTGGACTTGCCGGAGCCGGAGGAGCCTACGAGGGCGGTGACGGTGCCGGGCTTGGACTCGAAGCTGATGCCGTGAAGGACGGGCTTGCCGGGCTCGTAGGCGAAGGTGACGTTGTCGAAGACGACGTCGCCGTGGATGGGGCCGATGTTGACGGATGCGGGTGGGTTCGCTGTCTTCCTGGGATTCGTTGAGGATCTCGGTGGTGCGATCGAGGCCGGCGAGGGCTTCGGTGAGCTGGGTGCCGATGGAGACGAGCTGGACGATGGGGGCGATCATAAAGGCGAGAAACATGACGTAGGTGACGTAACCGCCGGTCGTGAGGCGTCCGGCGACCACCAAATGCGCGCCGAGATACATGATAATGGCGCCCGACAACGCCCAGAACAGCCGTGGAGGCGAGTGACATGAACGACTGCGCGGTGAGTGAGGAGATGACGTTTCTGAGGAGGCGGTCGACTCCTGCAGCGAAGACGTTGGACTCGCTCTGCTCCGCGTGGTAGCCCTTGACGACGCGGATGCCACCGAGCGATTCGGTAAGGCGGCCGGTGACCTCGGAGTTGATCTTGGCGCGCTCACGGAAGATGGGGCGGATGGTCTTGAAGGCACGTTGGAGAATAAGTCCAAAGACCATCAGGATGACAAAGGTGACGAGCGTCATCTGCACGCTGAGCTTGACGAGGTAGATAAAGGCGAAGATGGCGGTGAGCAAGCCGCCGAAGAAGTCGATAACGCCGGTGCCGATGAGGTTGCGGACGCCTTCGACGTCGGTCATGATGCGGGCGACGAGGGTGCCGGTACGGTTGGCGTCGTAGAAGGCTACGGGGAGACGGCCTATGTGGACCTGGACCTTCATGCGCAACTCGGCGATGAGGCGCTGGCCGGCTTTGGAGAGAAGCTGCGTGAGCGTGAACGAAGTGACTCCCTGAACGATCGTGGCAAGGATGACGACGCCGACGATGATGGGCAGCAGGCGAAGCTGATGCTTGCCCATAACGTTATCGATGAGGTAGCGGGTGGAAGCAGGCAGGACGAGACCGCTAGCGCGGTTGACGATCATCAGAAGGAAGCTGCATGCGAGGAGAACCCGGCGGGGCGGATGAGCTTCCAGACCTCGGGGAGAACTTTTTTGAGCTTGGGCTTGGGGCGGGAGGCGGTGAGGTCGGCGGTGTGGGCGCGGCCGGTGTTACGTGAGGGCCGGTCTGCAGCCTTGATGCTGTGGGATCCGCCGAAGTTTGAAGAGCCGAAGGAGGACATTGATTGAAGTTTACGCCTCGGGTGGTTGGGGTCAGGCCGCGGTCGAAGTTCGGCTGCGGCGGGCTGCGATGAAGGAACGGACGCAGAGAAGGACGAAGACGAGGCAGATGATGCCCATGACGGTCTGGACTGTAGCTGCGTCCGGGACCGGGCTGGCGACGACCTGACCGGCGGCCCGGCGGATGGTGGCGATGATGCCGGGGATGGTTCCGAGGAAGCCTAGCAAGCCGACAGTGACGGCGATGTGCATGAAGAGCATGCGCTTTTTCGAGTCGGGGGTATTGGCGAGGGCGCCAAAGATGGCGAGAACGACACCGAAGGCGGCGGGGATAAGGGCGTGCGGATGATGCGCGAGGCCCGTGTAGGCGACCGCTCCTACGAGGATCAGGAGGACTCCGAAGAAGATGGTTAGCTTGGCCATGGTGATCTCTCTTTCTCTTCCCTTTCAGGTCCCCCCCCACCTGGGGTTTGGGCTAAAGTATATATTTTTGTTGATGTTGCGAAATCTATGCGTTCTAAAGTCTTCCAATATCAGGGGTTACGGGTAAAGTCTTCATCCAGCTCGACTTAGTTTTGATGAGCTGGCTGAGGATGGTGGTTCTTTTTTATCCCCTTATTTAATTGTACCGATTTGCGCGGGGAAGTACGCCAAAGTAGACGCAGGTTTCTTTGGTGGATTTATCCCCTGTTTCGCCCAACTGGTAAGCTGCTGCGACGTGCGGATTCGGCCAGTGAGGAGGTTGTCGAACAGGTCTCGCGTGCGGAGTGCGGCGAACCGGGTATCGATTCGCGCGGGAGTGCTCTGGTGAGCCAGTTTGACGATATAGGCGGGTCGATCGTCGAAGTGACCGCCATCGGATGCGGCCTGTTCTTCGGGAGCCAGGTGGCTGTTACTGTAGATTCGCCAGGAGTGATCGCCCATGATGACCAGGGTCGTGCTGTCCCATGTTCCGTTTGCCTCCAGTTCTTTCCTCACATGCGCTAGATAATCGTCGCAGAGGGCCAGATTGTCGAGGTAGGTTGGATTCGACGTAGCGAAGCTGGCAGTTCGTCGATTGTAGATACCCGGCATGTGGGGAATCGGCATGTGGAGCAACAGAAATGTTGCGGATGGGTCCTGGAGCAGCTTGTCGCCGGCTGCGAGGAGCTCCCGATATTCGAGTTGGTGAAAGAAGATCGATTCGTGTGAAGCGGTATGCCACGATATCACTTGCCGGAGGGGGCTCTCCGTATTGGAGATGACGCTTTGACCGGAGTGCATGCCACCGCGCAGCTCGGTATGGCTGGTCCAGAAGCAGTGGTCGAGCACGTCGGACAATATGCGGCAGTAGGGGTTCCACCAACCTGCGACGGCGGTTCCGTAGCCTGCGTTCAGTGCGTCCTGAAAGACTGTTTTGCGAGAGTTAAAGGTTTGCCACGCGCCGGTGGAGGCGTTTCTTAGCTGCAGCGGAAGGCCTGCCGCCGGGGCACTCACTTGATCGAGCGGCTGTCCGGTCATGAGGGACGGAAGGACTACATCTGTCATGTTCCCGGCGGGCACGGTTCGGGTAAAGATGGTTGCAACGGCGGCGAGGCTATCGAAGGCAGGCAATTTGAGACCGGGGAAGCGGCGCTCGTAGATTTGCCGGTACGAGAGTTCGTCGAGGACGATCCAAAGGATGCGGCCATGGCTCGGTAAAGCGTCGGCCTGGTGGTGGAGTGGCCTGGGCGTATCCAGTTGCCTCGATTGCCAGCCGGACCAGAGAATCTGCGCCAGTATGATGACTCCGTTCGCGGCAACGAAGGCGAGCATCACCGTGGCGAGGTGTCTGCCGCGACGTAGAAGTGCCAAAGCACGGGAGCGGAACGCAAGCAACACAGCGAGCGCGATCGATAGCAAGACCAGAAACACAATATTGGCCGAGCGAGACAGTGAACTGTTACTGAGTGAAAGCCAGTCCTGCACCAGCATCCAGGGCAGGAATGCTCCCAAAAAACACCAGAGGCAGATACGCAGCCAGCGGAATTTGAATCCGCCGGCAAGGAGCAGCGCAAGCACTATCCAGACTCCGGCAAAGTTGAGCAGCACCGGGACGATCACGGCGCTCAACGGTCCGTCTAGATGGTAGAGCTGGTGGTGGAAAGGCGATGCGAGGGGCGCCAACAGGATGAGAAGGATGATGGTTGTTGCGCCAAATGCAGTAATTACCGGGTGTTCCAATCCCTTCATCTATCTATCGTTCCTGGCCCAAGTGGAAACCGAGATCCCACTTTGTCGAGTAGCACACCAACGTACAACGAACTCGTAGTGAACTCTAATGTTGATAACAACAATATCCTGAGGCCTTGATGGAGTCCAATCTTCAAGGCGCAAAAGAATGAGCGGCCAGGGGTCTGACCGCATCGAAGTGTGCCGAATTGGAGGTGGGGTTCGGCTGAGGTCAAGTATGTACCAGCCGCCGCGACTTATGGTTGTGCGTAGTAGCCGTCGCGTGTTCGCACGGTCAGACCTGGCTTATCGAGCCTGACCTCGATGTGGTGGTATTCGTTCGGATGTTCGGCGACAGCCGCGTCGAAGCTGATTCGATACCAGGATTCCGCGTCGGCGAGACACTTTTTCAGCAGCCCCGCGATATCGCTGTTGGTCTGGAAGGCCAGACCGCCGCTTTGGATTGCAAGAACTTGCAGGCCCAGATCGCCGATATCTGTCTGGGATGGTTTACTGATGCCTTTTACGAACTCCAGGTAGTAGTTGGCCTGCTGCTCACTCTCTGACGGGCCAAACGGATTAACGCTGTAGAGAGTGACGTTAGCCTGACGCAGTTGCGTGGAGAAGACGACGACGTCTCCGAAGATCTGTTGCTGCTGTTTGGCATCAAGATCTATCCGAATCCCCGATAGCAGAGGCCACCCCGGTGAGATAAAAATAACGATCTTGCGACCGGGTAGGGCCGCAGCACTTTCGGTCATTTGGCGGAGAGCTGTCAAACATATCTGCAATCGCTCTTGTGCGCCGTAGAAGCCGGAGGAGCGTGTGATCTGACGCAATCCGATCTCCTGGCTGTCGAGTGATTGGCCGAGTGCGTTGCCGTCGGTCGTAAAGTTTTGCAGGATCTGCGTCCCCTTGTCGGTGAGCAGCGCGATCGCGGTTGGATGAGCGAGATGGCCGTCGTTTGTCCGGAGGAACTTCAGTGTCTCATCCTTTGCGTACGCGACGGTTTGGAAGTTCGCGTTGACGGCATCGAGGAGCAGAATGACCTCGACTTTTTCCTGCTCAGCGTTGAGGGCCTTGAAAGAGGTGATGGGCCGGGTGGCGCGATTTTCCAGCAGAGTGAAGTCCTGTTGCTGGAGGCCGTCAACTGCATGGCCGGATTTGTCTTGTATGACGACATCGAGATAAATGCTTCGCGAAGTAGAACGGTCGATCGTGGGAGCGGTCTGGGCCGAAGCTGTGACCATACCTGGCAGGAGAGCCGTGAGAAGAATGCAGAGACGTGTTTCGATCAACATGGGTTCCCTTTTGAGCGAATGCAGATTTAGCGCTCAGAGGATTAGACACTCATTATGGAGGACAGTTTCTGCCATTCTCGCGCTAAGTAGGATGCAGGTCATAGTCTGACCACCCGGGCCATCTCAATGGCCTTCTGATTCGATGACCGAGCCGAGTCTGCTGGGTTCTTCTCCCCATTGGTTGCGGAGGAGGCGGTTCATGGGTTCGGAGTAGAGGTGGGCTACTGCTGCTCCGAAGATGCCGGCAGCGAGAATGACAGTGACGAAGAGGATTGGAACAGCATGGTTTGGCTGGCCGGACCTCAGGAAGAGGTTGAAGAGGAGCAGGACGACGAAGACGTGGGTGAGATAGATCTCGTAGCTGCGCTGGCCTAGTTTGAGGAGCGGGATAAAGACGCGGGGGGATCTCCACTGGGTTTGCGCGGCGACGGCGATGACCATGCAGGCACCTAGGGCGAGGATGGTCATGTTGAGGCCGTTGCGACCGAGGCCCCAGATGTAGGCGCGGATGGAGAAGCCGATGCTGAAGATGAGGAGCGCTGCGCCGATTGTGCCGATGACGCGGAGGGTAGAGCGTGAGAGTTTCGTCCGCGAGACGAGGATGGCGGTGAGGCAGCCGAGGGCGATGGCGTCCATGCCGCCGAGGTAGGAGTATTCACGCCAGACTGGATTGTGATTGAAGGTGCGAGAACGGGCAAAGGGACCGATGACCACAAAGAGAAAGAGGATGGCGGTGAGGAGTTTGCCTTTGCCGAAGACTCGACAGATGAGAGGGAAGAAGAGATAGAACATCTCTTCGACGGAGAGGGACCAGAGGATGTCCCAGCTTGCAGGCAGATAGCCGCGGCGGGCTTCGAGGAGGTTGATGTGGAAGGTGAGGGCGGCGAGGAGTGCGCGGGGCAGGCCTCCTGTGGTTTGTGAGACTACGAATTTGGGCGCGTGCGCGAGGTGGAGGGTGCTGAGGATTGCGAGCAGCAGGAGCAGGAGAGGTGCGATGCGGGCGAAGCGAAGGCTGTAGAAGTCGCGGATGTTGACCGCGGAGAGTGCGCCCCAGCGGCGCAGGCTGGTGGAGGTGATGAGGAAGCCGGAGACGGCGAAGAACATCTGGACGCCGAATTGTCCGTTCCAGACGAGAGAGTAGACGAGTTGGGGCGGGAGGCCTTTGGTGTAGGGGATCTTTGCGCCCAGGAGCTGCATGTTGACGTGATTCATGAGGACGAAGAAGATCGCGAGGCCTCGCAGCAGGTCAACGCCGTCGAGGCGAGTCCAACTACGGGTCGGATTGATGTGCTCCGAGGAGGTCAGGTTCACTTGCCTTTCGCCCTGGCTTTGGGCTTTGGTTGGGCTTTTTGGAGCGGTTTCATTTCTTTTACTGGAATTGATTTTTGTGCGGCTTTGGTTGCTTTGGCGGGTGTGGTTTTGAGGGAACGGACGAGTTGCTTCCAGTCGACTTCGGTCTGGTCGGCGTAGGCCTCGGCGAAGGCAAGGATGGCATCGTCGAAGCGGCCAGAGGCGCCGATGTAGCCAGTGAGGATGCCGCTGTCGCCGGCGCGGGCGTGGCTGCGGGCGAGGAGTTCGCCGCAGACGCCGGCGTATTCGAAGAGAGCGGCGGCTTTGAGTTCGTCGATGTTGACGGAGGCTTTGTGGTCGTTCAGCTGGCGGACGAGGTAGTCGCGGCCGTCGATGGTGGTCCAGCCGAGGAGGGGGTCGGACTGTACCTGCATCGTGCGCTCGCCTTCGACGACGCGGCGTCCCTGATGGTAGGGCGGGGAGGCTGCTTTGCCGAGGTAGGGTGCGTAGGCGGAGACGGCCTCCTCCTTGATCTGGAGGAAGAGGGGATCTTTGCGGCCGTTGCCCTGCATGTAGATGCAGTAATCGCGTAGGCCGACGGAGCCGGTGCCGACGATTTTGAAGGCGACGTCGATGGGGGTGTACTGGGCGAAGAAGCTGCGGCGCTCGGGGAGAATGCTCTCGATGTAGGTGGGGAGTGAGTTGAGGACGGAGCGGGCGTCGTCGCCGGTGAGGGGGGTGAGAGTGGGGACGATGGTCTTGAAGCGGCGGTTGCTAATTCGGGCGAGTAGTTCAGGAGCGAGTTTGGATTTGACGGGCGTCTTGCGGGGGGACTTGATGGGAGGGACGGCGGCGGGTTGCGACGGCTTCTCGGTGAGGGTGAGCAGATTGTGCATGGGAGTGGCGCGCTCGGCGAGCGCGAGGACACCGGCGATGGTGCGGACGGCGCCGAGTCGATGCACCTGGTAGCGGACCGCGTGCAGGACGGGCATGCGGGAGAGTGTCTGGATGGTGCGGGAGTAGTGATCGAGGAAGATGGCGGAGGCTTCCTTGCACTGGATGTTTTTCGCATTGATTGCGCGGCCGGCGAGGATGAGGCTAGTGGCCATGCGTTTGACGTCCCACTCGAAGGGGCCGGAGATGGTCTCGTCGAAGTCGTTGATGTCGAAGGTGAGCGAGCCGTCGGGTGCGGCGAATGCGCCGAGGTTGCGGATATGGGCGTCGCCGCAGAGCTGGTTATCGATACCGGTGTTGGGGATGATGGAGAGGTCGTAGGCCATGACGGGCACGGCTCCGCGGAAGTAGCCGAAGGGAGAGGCGGCCATGCGCTGATTTTTGATGTCGATGAGCTCGGGAACGCGGCCGACCTCGGAGGCTTTGAGGAGCTTGAGCGGGTCCTCTTTGCGGACTTTGTGGCTCCAGATGGCGTGCCCGGTGCGAGGGAGTTGCTTGCGCTGTTCGCGGCCGAGGGCGATGCGTTGTCGCAGAGTCAGTGGCATTGTCATGGCTAGCCTTTGCCGAGTGCAACTAGTTTTACAGCGATGGACATCAAAGGAAGAAGAACGGTGATGTAGATCACAGCGGCTTCCGGCTACGATCGGGCAGACTAGTTGCAGTTGAGGTAACAGACGGAAGGTTACCTGAAAGTGCTATTCCACAGAATTGTAATGATGTTAGTCTCCCACCGTTGCAGGAATCGAGGTATCTCATGAGACTGAATCGCTTGATCGGCTGTCTGCTGGTCAGTGGCTGTCTGTTGATGACTACGAGTTCCGCGCTGGCAAGAACACATAGAAATTCTGCAACAAGGCCATCGCTGGTTGCGGCGCATCATGGGTCGTATGCTCCGCCGCGGCCGACGACGACGAAGAAGAAGCACTTCTGGAAGTTTTGGTAGGGTGGGCCGATTCTGTAGGAATTCGTGGGTGAAAGCAAAAGCAAAAACGGAAGCAGATCCTCCGCTTCGCGAAGGATGACAATTTCATAATTTCGTGGCTTGACTCGCGGCTATTTGGGTTCGATGGCGATGACCCAGAGGTTGGTGTTGCCGAGGTTGTGTCCGATGTGAGTTCCGCCAAGGCGCCAGACTACTTCTCCGGTTTTGAGGGTGGAGGGCTGGATCTGGCCTGAGGGAAGGATGTGTTCCAGCTGAGCGCCGGAGAGGGAGACTACGACGCGGTCGTGGTGGGTGTGCTGCGGCTCCTTGGCGTGGGCCTCGATCTTGATGTCGTAGGCGCGGCAGTAACGATCTTCGAAAAGGAACTTGTAGTTTGGCGGGAGGCCGGTCATGCCCCAGGTTTCGTTGCTGCCGGAGGTGAGGAATTCGACGCGGACGAAGTGCAGTGGCGAGGAGCCGGCGTTGGTTATTGTTCCGCCGGTGGGTGGTTGGGGAACGGTTTCGCCTTCGTGTACGGGCTCTTTGTGGGGATGGCCGTTGGCGGGAGCGATCTCGGCGGTTCCGGCTGACATGTAGACTACGGCGCCGGGGAGTTTGGCAGGGATCGGTTGCGACTCACCGGGGGCGAGGGATACTTCGGTGACGTGCACCTTTGAGTTGGCGATTCTTTCGACGCTGGTTGCGGCGAATGTGAATGGAACGGCGATGAGGAGTGAGCCTGCTATTGCAAGGGAGTGGAAGAAGCGCATTTTGCCTCACGGAGATTTACGTTCGGGGATTCGCGTTCGACGGCGGAGACAAGCTTACAAGATGGTTTAGGCGGCGGCTAGTTGTTTAACTTGGGTGGCGATGGCTGTGGGGTCCCAGTCGTTGGTGGGGTACCAGGCGGCTACTTTGCCGTCTTTGCCGAGGATGATGGTGGAGAGGGAGTGGGTGAGGGTTGTGCCTTCGCCGGTGATGCCTACGTTGAAGAACTGGGTGACGCCGGAGAGATCGCTTTGTGAGGGTGCGGCGAAGTCCCAGTGGGTGAAGGTATGGCCGGTGGGGTAGGAGCTGCCGAAGGTGCGGAGGACTTTGGGGGTGTCGTAGGTGGGGTCGAAGCTGATGCTGATGAGGTGGGTTTTGCTGTAGGCGGCGGGATCGGCGGCGAGGGCTTTGTCGATGGCGGCGAAGTTGCGGTTCATGCGGGGGCAGTAGTCGTCGAAGGGGCAGCGGGTGTAGATGAAGGTGATGAGGACTACCTTGCCTTTGAACTGGGCGAGGTGGATGGTGCGGTCGTCCTGGTTGAGGAGAGCGAAGTTGGGGACGGCGTCTCCGGCCTGGGGGACGTGGTAGTGGTGGTGGGTTTGTAGTCGGGGCGGGCCTGGGAGATGACGACGATGTTGTCGAGCACGGGATCGCGGAAGCCGGCGGCGTCCTGCTGGGCGGTGAGGCGGGCGGTGATGCGGTCGCCGGGGTGGAGTTCGGAGAGGACGCTTGGATCTTTGACCTTGTAGGGCATGGTCATGGCTTCCATGAATCCGGGGACGGCTTCGTGGTCGAGCGTGACGTGGGTGGCGTCGGTGGAGACGACTTTGCCGCGGATGGCGAAGGTTTTGGTGGGTAGTTCGGCGGAGTGAGATGGGGTTTGGTGACAGCCGGAGAGGAGTATGAAGACGGGGAGAAGAGCGAATAAGAGTTTGCGTGGCAACGATGGAGGCTCCTGCTTTGATGATAATGGTTGTGCGGGATTAGGGCTTGCTGAGGTGGTGATGGAAGAGCGGGTTGGGGGTGGGCGGCTGGCTCCTTCGCTGGGGTTGATGCACTACGGGTTGATGCTCGCGGGGCTGGGGACGGCTCTGCTGGGGCCGATTCTGCCGCTACTGGCGCGGGAGTGGGGACTGCGGGATGCGGACAGCGGCTTGTTGATGATGGCGAAGTTCTGCGGGGCGTTTTTGGGTGGGGTGAGCGTTTCGGGGCATCTGCGGCGAAGTTTGCTGGTGGGTTTGGTGGCGGGGGCTTGCGGGTTTGGCGGGTTTGCGCTGGCGCCGGGGATGGCGGTGGGGTGCGTTGGGTTGTTTGTGGGTGGGTTTGGGTTGGGGCAGATGCTTACGTCGGTGAATATTCTGGCGGGGCGACGGTTTACGACGCATCGCGGGTCGGGGCTGGCCCTGCTGAATTTTTCTTTTAGTTTGGGGGCGATGTTGTCGGCGCTGCTGGCGGCTTGGTTGCTGCCGCGGTTTGCGCTGCGTGGAGTGCTGGTGGGGTTTGCGGGGCTGTTTGTGGTTGGGGCGATTTGGATGGGGGTGGAGATGCCGGGGGCGCAGGCGGAGGTGGCGGTGATTGAGGAGGATGAGAGTTCGGCTGGGTTGGGGCGGCGGGTTTATCTGTACTTTGCGGGGCTGCTGGTTTTGTATGGCGGGCTGGAGGTTTGCCTGAGTGGGTGGCTGACTACGTTTGCGCTGCGCTATGGGGATCGCACGCTGGCGGTGAGTGAGTACACGACATTGTTGTTGTGGATGGCGTTGACATTTGGGAGGGTGGGGTCTTCCCTGCTGATGCTGCGGGTGGGTGAGAGGACGGTGCAGCGGATTGGGCTGGGGTTGGCGGCGGTGTTTATTGTGGCGCTGGGGATGTCGCGGACGGCGGTGGGGATTGGGGTGTTTGCGGTGCTGCTGGGGCTTAGTCTGGCGCCGTTCTTTCCGGCTACGTGGTCGCTGCTGATGGGGGAGCGACCGAGGGCTCGGCAGGCGGGGATTGTGCTGGCGGTGTCGGGGTTGGGGGCGGCGGCGCTGCCATGGTTGATGGGGGTGGTGTCGACGCGGACGGGGTCGTTGCAAGTGGCACTGGTGCTACCACTGGCGGCGGCGGTGGTGTTGCTGGGGATGAGTTTGTTTCCTGCTGTGGGACGGAGCTCTGCTGCGAAAGCTACGGAGTGATTTTTCGAAACTGGCCTTTCGCATCATGTGTGGTCGATTGAAGAGCTTGTGTGGCTGCTAGAGGCGTGAGAGCATGGCTGACATGCGCCAAGTTCCGCACATGCTGTTTCTGCTTTTCCGTGCATGGGCTTTCTCGCTCTTGTTCATCAATGTCCTATGGATGCTTATCTCCCCAAAGGCTTGGGCATGCCTGCCTTGGTGGCTACAAATACCGGGAAGAGGTTCCGTCATGAGCACCAAGCATATGGAGCAATTTGCAAACTTCTGGGGTGGTGTAGTAACCCGGTTAGTGGGAGGGGTTGGAATCTTCTGGATGCTCTATAGCCTTCTCAAGATGGGACGATTTTCAAACTGACCCATTACCGATTTTTCCAATGACGCGGAGCGTATAACCGAAGCATGGATGCTGTGGGTTTGCTGCCGGGGGCAGTGGTCGAGGCGTTGGAACGGGGCTCGGTGGTGGTGACGGCGAACCAGAGGGCGGCGCGGAGTCTGCGGGGGGCTTTTGACCGGCGGAGTCGAGAGATGGGGCTGGAGAGTTGGCGGCCTCCGGCGATTGTGGCGTGGGATGCGTGGACGGCGGGGCTTTGGCGGAGGCTGCTGATCGAGGGGAAGGCTACGCAGTTGCTGCTGAACCGGACGCAGGAGCATGCGGTTTGGCGGGGAGATGCTGGCGGCGGATGCGGAGTTGAAGAGTCTGCGGTCGGTGGACTCGCTGGCGGATATGGCGGCGGAGGCTTGGCGGAGGCTGTGCGCCTATAACGGGCGGGGGCGGCTGGGTGCGGGGGTGAGCGCGGATACAAGGTCGTTTCAGCGGTGGGTCTTGGCGTTTGAGCGTCGTTGCCGAGTGCGAGGGTTTGCTTTCGGCGGCTCAGTTGGAGGAGGTGCTGCGGGCGGCGGTGGAGGCGGGAGCGGTTGCGTTGCGGGGTGAGGTGGCGCTGGTGGGGTTCGATGGGATGACTCCGGCGCAGAGCGGGTTGGTGGAGGCTCTGCATGAGGCTGGGGTGGAGGTTGCGGAGATTGCGAGTGGTGTGACTGCGGAGCGGCTGGTGCTGGCGGAGGCTGCGGATGAGCGGGCGGAGTTGAGCTGCTGCTGCTCGGTGGGCGCGGCGGATGGTGGAGGAGCGGGATGGGGCGCGGGTGGGAGTGATCGTGCCGGGGCTGGCGAAGGAACGGGCGGGGATCGATCGGGTGTTTCGTGAGGTGCTGGCGGCGGAGCTGGAGGATATTGGTGCTGCAGAGGACGGTGCGCCTTATGAGTTTTCGCTGGGGGTGGCGCTGGCGAATAAGCCGATGGTGGCGGTGGCGATGGATGTGCTGCGGTGGGTGAGTGGGGCGCTGCCGCTGGAGCGGGTGAGTGCGCTGCTGGTGTCGCCTTACTTTGGTGGCGGGGCGGCGGAGTTGGAGGCGCGGGCGGAGTTCGATGCGTTCGAGCTGCGGAAGGCGCGGATGCTGCGGCCGGAGGTGACGCTGGAGTGGATGATCATCGCAGGTGGACGGGTCGCGGAGACGCAGGGCTCGGTTGATGGGGTTGTTGGGTGCTTTGCTTGGAATGCGGTCGGTGAGCGCGACGAGATTTCGTGCAGGTGAGATGAAGCTGCATGCCGAGTGGGCGGAGGCTATGCGGGAGTTGCTGGAGGCTGCGGATTGGGGAGCTGGGCGGGGCGAGGACAGCGTGGAGTTTCAGATTGCGGCGCAAGTGGGAGAGCGCGCTGGATGAGCTGGCTACGCTGGACTTCGACGGGGTGCGGGTGGAGTTTGCGCAGGCGCTGACAGGGGTGGAGAGGATTGTGCGAGAGACTACGTTTGCGCCGGAGTCGGGGGGTGCTCCGGTGCAGGTGATGGGGCCGCTGGAGGCTGCGGGGGAGAGGTTCGACGCGGTGTGGTTTTTGCGGGCGGGGGATTTGAGCTGGCCGGAGACGGCTGGGGCTAGTCCGCTGCTGCCGTGGCCTCTGCAGCGTGAGTTGGGGATGCCGGGGACGGATGCTGGCGGGGATGGCGAGCAGGCGCGGCGGGTGACGGAGCGGATTGCGGAGTAGCGCGGGGACGGTGGTGTTCAGCTATGCGCGGGAGGCTGCGAAGGCGCGAGGCGAGGGGCGGCAGACGGGCTTCGTCGGCGCTGGGTGGGCTCGCGCTGGAGCGGGTGGCTTGCGAGGAGTTGGTGAGACGCGGAGGTTGCGCGGGCGGTGGTTGGGCTGGAGGAGATGGAGGATGCGGCGGGGATTGCGGTGCCTCCCGATGAGGTGATGCGGGGTGGAGCGACGGTGCTGCAGTTGCAGGCGGCTTGCGGGTTTCGGGCGTTTGCGGAGATGCGGCTGCGGGCGACGGAGATTGAGGATGTCGAGCTGGGGATGGATGCTCGTGAGCGCGGCAATGTGGTGCATAAGGTGCTGGAGAGTTTCTGGGAGCAGGTGAAGACGCAGGCGCGCTGAGGGATATGACTGCGGCGGAGCGTGAGGATGTGTTGTCGTGGGCGATCGGCGAGGCGCTGGAGAAGACTGAGGAGTTGAGCGAGACGGCGTGGGATGCGGCATATGTCAACATGCAACGGGAGCGGTTACACTTCTGCTGCGGCCGTGGCTGGAGCTGGAGATGGCGCGGCCTGCCGTTTGAGGTGAAGCTGAGCGAGAAGGAGTTGAAGGATGTGGCGGTGGGGCCGCTGCGGCTGAGCGTGCGTGTGGATCGCGTGGATGTGAGTGAGGGTGGAGAGATCATTATCGATTACAAGACGGGGCAGGCTAAGCCGGCGGACTGGGAGACGGAGAGGCCGGACGCTCCGCAGTTGCCGCTGTATGCGATCTTGTCGGATGCTCCGCAGTTGGAGGCGGTGGCGTTTGCGCAGATTCGCGCGGGTAAGGATATGGGGTTGAACGGGTATGCGATCAGCGCTGAGACGCTGATGAAGCAGCCGGCGAGGCTGCCGGCGGGGATCGCAACGCTGGAGGCGCAGGTTGCGGAGTGGCGCAGGGTGCTGACGAAGCTGGCGGAGGATTTTTATCGCGGGGATACGCGAGTGCGGCCGAAGAGCTATCCGTCGACTTGCAAGCACTGCGGGCAGAGGCTGCTGTGCCGGCTGGATGCTGCCGCGTTGAGCGGCGATGACGAGGACGAGACGGAGGCGATCGATGGCTGAGCTGTTGGTGATGGACGCGCTGATGCCACCGGATTGGGAGCAGCGCGGGCGGGCGCTGGATGTGGGGCAGTCGTGGATTGTGGAGGCGCCGGCGGGGTCGGGTAAGACGGGGCTGCTGATTCAGCGGTATCTGAAGTTGCTAGCGGATGAGACGGTGGAGAAGCCGGAGCAGGTGCTGGCGATTACGTTCACGAACAAGGCTACGGCAGAGATGCGCGAGCGGGTGCTGGGGGAGTTGGAGACGTGCGCGAGCGGGTGGTGGCGTTGAAGCGAGGCGATGCGTTTGAGCGGGAGACGCGGAGGCTGGCGGAGGCGGTGCTGCGGCGCGATGCTGCGATGGGCTGGGGGTTGCTGGAGAGTCCGCTGCGGTTGAATATGCGGACGATCGATTCGGTGTGCGCGACAGATTGCCGGTTCGCTGCCGGTGCTGTCGGGGAGTGGCGGTGGGCAGGCTCCGGTGACGGAGGCGATGGGGCTTTACCGGACGGCGGCGAAGCGGACGTTGATGCAGCTGGGTGGCGAGGATGCGGCGTTGAATGAGTCGCTGCGGATGGTGCTGCTGCATCGCGATGGGAACCTGGCGGAGTGCGAGAGGTTGCTGGCGGAGATGCTGCAGTTGCGGGATCAGTGGGGGAGGTTGATTCCGCTGCAGGAGCAGGAGCTGGATGATGAGTATCTGGATGGGGTGGTTCTGCCGAAGCTGGAGCGGGCGCTGGAGTTGGCGGTTTGCGCGGGGTTGACGCGGTTGGCAGAATGCTCTGCCGGCGGATTTTGTGGAGGAGCTGTCGACGCTGGCATCGTCGTTGGCAGAGATTGATCCGTATGGGAGAGAGGTGTCTCCGACTGCGGCGTGTGCTGGGAGGGGTGTGCCGGGGATAGATGGCGTGGAGGCACTGGCGCATTGGCGGGCGCTGATTCATCTGATGGTGGCGCCTTCGAGCGGGAGATGGAGAAGGAGTTTTGCGAAGAACACGATGGGCTTCGAGATGCAGCCCGTCCAGAGGAGCGATCATGAGGGCGCTGCTGGATCAGATTTCGCATCGCGAGGATCTGCTGAAAGAGATTGCGAAGGCGGATGCGCTGCCGCCGGCGAAGTATCCGGAGGAGCAGTGGCGGGTGGCGAAGGCGCTGTTTCGGGTGCTGCGGCGGGCGCTGGTGGAGTTGCAGCTGGTGTTTGCGGAGCGGGGCGAGTGCGACTTTACGGAGGTGGCGCTGCAGGCGAAGGATGCGCTGGAGACGGAGGGTGGGGTGGTGACCTGGCGGTGGCGCTGGGGATGGAGTTTCGGCATCTGCTGGTGGACGAGATGCAGGATACGTCGACGAGCCAGTATGGGTTGATTGAGCTGTTGACGCAGGGTTGGGATGGGCATGGGCAGACGGTGTTTCTGGTGGGCGATCCGAAGCAGTCGATCTATCTGTTTCGGCAGGCGCGGGTGGAGCGGTTTGTGCGGACGATGGAGGAGGAGGAGTTGGGTGAGCTGCCGGTTGGACTGTTGCGGCTGACGGCGAATTTTCGGTCGCAGGCGGGCTGGTGGATGCGTTCAATGAGGATTTTCGGCTGCTGTTTCCGGCGAGGGTTTCGGCAGCGAATCCGGAGGAGGTGCCTTTCGAAAAGGCGGTTGCGGTGCGCGGGCCGAGGGCTGATGGGAGGAGTGCGGTGTGGCATTGTCATGCGCGCCGGCGGGTTTGAGCGGAGACGATTTAGCGAAGGAGCAGAGGAAGCGACGGAAGGATGAGGCGGAGGCGGTGCGGATCGATTGCGGCGGATTGGAGAGCGCGGCCGCTGCCGGAGGGACGCGACGAGCCGTGGAAGATTGCGGTGCTGGTGCGAGGCGCGGAGTCATTTGGTGGATATTGTGGCGGCGTTGAAGCGGGAGGATGGGGATGGGCCGATTCCCTTCCGGGCGGTCGATATCGATGCGTTGAATGAGCGGCAGGAGGTGCTGGATCTGGTTGCGCTGACGCGGGCGCTGCTGCATCCGGCGGATCGTGTGGCGTGGCTGGCGGTGCTGCATGCTCCGTGGTGCGGGTTGGGGTTGGCGGATTTGCATGTGCTGGCGGGACAGGATGATCCGGAGTTGGCGGAGCGTTGCGTTGAGGAGTTGATTGTTGAGCGCGGGCATTTGTTGAGTGATGACGGGTGTGCGCGGCTGGAGCGGGTTTGGCCGGTGATGCAGGCTGCGGCGAAGATGCGCGGGCGGCTGACTACGGCGCAGTGGGTGGAGCGGACGTGGCGGACGCTGGGTGGGGACGCGTACCTGGGGGAGACGGAGCTTGAGAATGCGCGGCGGTATCTGGAGTTGCTGGATGAGATTGAGGCGGAGGCGGGGAGTGTCGATCTGCGGGTGCTGAAGGAGCGGCTGGGCAAGTTGTATGCGACGGCAGAGACGGTTCCGGGGGCGGTGGATCTGTTGACGATCCATGGGGCGAAGGGGTTGGAGTGGGATGTGGTGATGGTGCCGGGGATGGAGAGGCGTGCGCAGACATCGCGAGGACGGCTGCTGACGTGGGATGAGATCGGCCTGGATGCGAGAGACGAGGGCGATGCAGAGGCGGCGCATGTGGTGCTGGCGCCGATCGTTGGGAAGGGTGAGGATTCGCAGGAGTTGAACGACTGGCTGAATGGGATCTATCGAGCGCGGGAGGCGGCGGAGCAGAAGAGACTCTTCTATGTGGTGTGCACGCGGGCTCGGGAGGAGCTGCATCTGTTCGCTTCGCCGAAGACGAAGTTGAACGGTGAGGTGATCCGAGCTGCAGGAAGTCTGCTGCAGGCAGCGTGGCCGGTGGCGGAGGCGCATTTTGCGGGGGCTGGATCTGCGGGTTCGGGGCTGGCTGCAGATTTGGCGACGGTGCTGGAGATGCCGGTGCGGGAGGATGAGTTTGTGGGTGATCTTGCGGCGGGTGGGGAGGATGTGGAGGTGGAGGGTCCTCCGGTGCTGAAGCGGCTGCCGCTGGGGTTTGATGCGAGGGCGCGGCTGGCTGGAGTTGCGGCGACTGCCTTACGGGGAGGCTGAGCGGTTTGGCGCGAGTACGACGTTTGAACGGCCGGAGGGCTCGTTTGCGGCGAGGGCGTTTGGGAATGCGATGCATGCTTTTCTGGACGTGCTGACGAAACGGATGGCGGAGGGTGCGGAGGTGGGTGAGTTGTTGCAGGAGGTTGTGGGGTGGGGTGGGCGGATACAGGCTATGCTGCGAGGCGATGGTCTGCCGAAGGCGATGGTGGAGCGACTGTCACAACGGGTGCTGGAGGGCTTGACGAATACGCTGCATGACCGTGAAGGGACGTGGGTGTTGGGGGCGCGGGATGGGGGGTGAGTGAGTTTGCGCTGACCTCGTGGCGGGAGCGGCGGAGCAGCGTGCGGCTCGACCGGATGTTTCGGGCGGGAGATGAGCCTGTGGCGGCGGGGACGGAGTGTCTCTGGATTGTGGACTACAAGACGGCCTCGTATGGGAGCGCGGGGATCGAGGAGTTTCTTGCCGGGGAGAAGGAGAAGTATGGGCCGCAGTTGGAGGCTTATGCGCGGATGGTGGAAGGGGGAGATCGCATACGGGTTGCGCTGTATTATCCGATGCTGCCGCAGCTTGTGTGGTGGAAGCCGTCAGGTAGAGTCTGACAAAATCGATGATCCGATGGTGCCATAAGCAGAAGGCGTATCAGAGCAAAGCCCTACATCCGCTGCTGAGAGCCCGAGGCTGAAGCCTGGGTACCTAGAAGCTGAGACACGGATTCGATAGACGGTACCTAGTCTGATTCTGTAGCGGGCTCGTGCGCGTTTGCATTTGGGTCGGAGTTGTTGTGGCGGACGTCGGCTCCTCGTACCCAGAAGATGACGTCTTCGGCGATGTTGGTGGCGTGGTCGCCGACGCGCTCGAGGTTGCGGGAGATGATGAGCGCGTTGAGGGACTGGGGGGTGAGTTCGGGCTTTTCCTTGATGAGGGTGCTGAGCGCGTAGAAGGCGGCGTCGTTCATCTCGTCGACCTGATCGTCGAGCAGAAGGACGGATTGGGCGAGTTCGGCGTCGCCCTCGATGAAGGCCTGCAGCGATTTGCGCACCATGGCGGAGGCGAGGGAGGCTAGCTTGGGGATATCGACTGGGAGGTCGATGTTGGCGAAGGCCCCCATCTCGCGGACGCGGACGGCGATGTTGACGGCCTGGTCGCCGACGCGCTCGAGGTCGGCGTTGATGCGAATGACGGAGAGGATGAAGCGGAGGTCGATGGCCATGGGCTGCTCCATGGCGAGGAGGTCGAGGGCCATCTGGTCGATCTCGCGCTCGAGGCGGTTGATGGCGGGCTCGGAGCGGAAGACGAGTTCGCAGATGCTGAGGTCGCGGGTGCGATAGGCCTCGATGGAGCGCTGGATGGCTTGTTCGGCCATGCCGGCCATGACGAGGAGGCGTTCTTTGAGGTCGTCGAGGCTCTGGTGGAACTTTACGCGCATTAGCCGAACCTCCCGGTGATGTAATCCTCGGTGCGCTTGTCGCGGGGATTGGTGAATATTTTGTGGGTGGAGTCGAACTCGACCATCTTGCCGTTGAGGAAGAAGCCGGTGTTCTCAGCGACGCGCGCGGCCTGCTGCATGTTGTGAGTCACGATGACGATAGTGTACTGGGACTTCAACTGGAAGATGAGGTCTTCGATCTTGGAGGTGGAGACGGGATCGAGGGCGGAGGCCGGCTCGTCCATCAGGAGGACTTCGGGATCGACGGCGAGGGCGCGGGCGATGCACATGCGCTGCTGCTGTCCGCCGGAGAGCGATGCGCCGGATTTTTTCTTGAGATCGTCCTTGACCTCTTCCCAGAGGGCGGAGGCTTTGAGGGAGCGCTCTACGGTTTCGTCGAGGATCTTGCGGTTGTTGAAGCCGTTGAGCTTGAGGCCGCTGGCGACGTTGTCGTAGATCGACATGGTGGGGAACGGGTTGGGGCGCTGGAAGACCATGCCGATGCGGCGGCGAATGACGACCGGCGAGGCATCCTTGTAGATATCGACCTCGCCCATCTTGACGGTGCCGGTGGCGCGGGCGATGGGATTGGTCTCGTGCATGCGGTTGAGGCAGCGCACGAAGGTGGATTTGCCGCAGCCGGAGGGACCGATGAGGGCGGTGGCGTGGTTGGCGGGGATGTGCAGGTTGATGTCCTGCAGGGTGTGCGTTAGTCCCGTACCATGCGTTGAGATTTTCTACCTGAATTCCGACTCCCACTAGCTGTTTCCTTTCAAGACGCCGCGATTTGCGAATATGCGGACGAGCGTCACCGAGACCATGATCAAAACGATGAGAACCAGCGAGCCGGCCCATGCGAGGCGGTGCCACTCGTCGTAGGGGATGTCGCGTAGACGTAGATCTGGAGCGGCAGGGCGGCGATGGGCTCGGTGAGTTTGACGCTCCAGAACTGGTTGCCGAAGGCGGTGAAGAGCAGCGGCGCGGTCTCTCCGGCGACGCGGGCGAAGGCGAGCATGCAGCCGGTGATGATGCCGGGGGAGGCGGTGCGCAGGCTGACGGAGATGACGGTGCGCCACTTGGGAACACCGAGGCCGAGCGCGGCTTCGCGGATGGCGTGTGGGACGGTGGCGAGCATCTCCTCGGTGGTGCGGGTGATGGTCGGGATCATCATGATGGCGAGGGCGACGCCGCCGGCGAAGGCGGAGAAGTGTTTTTGCTGGATGACGATGAGCGAGTAGATGGAGATGCCCATCACGATGGAGGGGACGCCGTTGAGGACGTCGGCGGTGAAGCGGACGGCGTTGCCGAGGGCGGAGCCGCGGCCGAACTCGGCGAGGTAGACGCCAGCGGCGATGCCGATGGGAATGCCCATGAGGCTGGCGAGGGCGAGAACGATGCCGGAGCCGACGATGGAGTTCGCCATGCCTCCGCCCTGTTCGCCGACGGGCGCCGGGACGTGGGTAAAGAAGGCCAAGTTGAGGGAGCTGACGCCCTTGTAGATGAGGTAGAAGAGAATGGCGACGAGGGGGGCGATGACCAGTATCGTGGCCAGGATGGAGAGGCCGCCGACGAGATAGTTCATCGCTGTGCGACGGGCCTTGTTGAGGCGCATGGAGGGGGTGTTGAAGTCCATGGGTGGACGCTGGCTATTGAGTGGCTGCGTCGCCATGGCTAGACCACCCTTGCCGGTGCGCCGCGAGTGACGGCCCAGACGAGGAGACGGGCGATCGCGTTGACGACGATGGTTACGAGGAAGAGGGCGAGGCCGATCTCGATGAGGGCTGAGAGGTAGAGATCGCCAGTGGCTTCGGAGAACTCGTTGGCGATGACGCTGGCGAGGGTGTAGCCGGGGGCGAAGAGCGACTTGCTGATTTCGGGGTGGTTGCCGATGACCATGGTGACGGCCATGGTCTCGCCGAGGGCGCGGCCAAGACCGAGCATGATGGCGCCGACGATACCGATGCGGGAGTTGCGCAGGACACCGATGCGGATCATCTCCCAGCGGGTGGCGCCGAGGGCCAGGACGGCTTCGCGCTGGCTATTGGGCACGGCGGTCATGATGTCGCGGGTGAGTGACGAGATGATGGGCAGGATCATGATGGCGAGGATCATGCTGGCGGTGAGGAGGCCGACACCGAAGTTGGCACCCTCGAAGAGTCCTGTCCAGCCGAGAGTCTTGACGAGAAAGGGGCCGATGACGTCGCGCATGAGCGGGACGAGGACGAAGACGGCCCAGAGTCCGTAGACGACGGAGGGAATGGCGGCGAGGAGCTCGGTGAGGAAGGAGATGGGAGCGCGGAGGGCGCGGGGGCAGAGCTCGGTGAGGAAGACGGCGACGCCGAGAGCGAGAGGGACGGCCATGAGGAGCGCGAGGAGCGACGTGGCAAGGGTCCCGAAGATGAAGGGCAAGGCGCCGAAGTCGCCGGAGACGGGGTCCCAGGCCTGACGGGCGAAGAACTTCCAGCCGAAGGCGGCGAGCGAGAGTTTGGAGCGAAGGACGAGGATGGTGAAGATGAAGAGGACAATCGCGAAGATGCTGCAGGCACAGATCAGCATGAGAGCGGCGAAGCTATTGTCGGCCAAGGCTGCCGCTGCCACGACTGGCGAGAAAGGCGCGGATCGGCGAAGGGGCGTTGCTCTGCGGAGGTGGAGCTGCCGTTTCCACGACGAAGGTAGACGGAAGGAGACTCGGAAGGGGCATAGAAGACCTTGTTTCTTTGTCGTCGTTCATGCGGTGAAAGACACAATCCTTGTTCCTGTAGTCGGCTCTAGGGGTTGATTGTATCCGCTCTTGGAAAGAATGAGACGAAAGTGCCGCACGGTACCGGCAGAAGTGGAACCGTGCGGCGGGAAAAGTTACTTGATCTGGGCGATGCTCTTGCGAACCATGTCCTGCACCGGCTTTGGCAGCGGAGCGTAGGTCATGGACGAGGCCTCGGACTCACCCTTATCGAGCATCCAGGTGACGAAGTTAGCCAGCGCCTTACCCTTGGCGGGATCGGCGGAGTGAGTCGGGATCAAAAGCCAGGTGAAGCTGGAGATGGGGTAGGACTCCGCGCCACCAGCGTTGGTGATGGAGACACGATAGTCGGCAGGCATGTTCTTTCCGGCGGCGGCAGCGGCGGCGGTGACGCTATCGGTGGAGGCCTGGATGAACTTGCCGGCAGCGTTCTTGACCGAGCCGTAGGACATGTTATTGCCGCGGGCGTAGATCAGTTCGACGTAGCCGAAGGCGCCTGGAGTCTGGCGAACCATGCCGGAGACGCCCTCGTTCCCTTTCTGGCCGATACCGGTGGGCCACTTGACCGAGGCTGCAGCGCCGACCTTGCTCTTGAAGTTGGCACTGACCTTGGAGAGATAGTCGGTAAAGATGAAGGAGGTGCCGCTGCCGTCGGTCCGGTAGACCGGCAGGATGGGCTTATCGGGGAAGCTGACGCCGGGATTGTCCTTTACGATGCGAGGATCGTTCCATTTGATGATGGTACCGAGATAGATGTCAGCGATGACGTCGCCCGAGAAGTTGAGGTTCTGCTTAACGCCGGGAATGTTATAGACGGGAACGACCGCGCCGAGGACTGTCGGAAGAGCGATCACCTTGATCTTGGCCTGAGCGAGTCTGCTCATCGGTCATCGTGACGTCGCTGGCGCCGAAGTCAACCGTGCCTTCCGTTACCTGACGGATTCCGCCACCGGAGCCGATGGGCTGGTAGTTGATCTGAACGCTGGGGTTCTGCTGCTTGTACTCGTTGAACCAACGCGAGTAGATCGGGATAAGGAAAGGTAGCTCCTGCACCGTTGAGATTTTGCGCGCTGGCGCCTACTGCCGCCAGAGCCAATATGGCTGCTGCTATAACTTGATTTCTCACTCGTCCCCCTAGATTTTGAGCGCGAGCGTTGAACGCAAAACGCTTAGATACAGTGTCATGCGCGAATGTTACGGCAAGGTTACACGGGGGTGAAAACGGCGAAAACTATTCAAATCACGGGAGATTGTGCCCGGGGTAGGGTAAAGACGAAGGTGCTGCCCGCGTTCAATTCGCTTTCGGCGTGCATGGAGCCTCCCTGGACCTGAACCATGTGACGGGCGATGGAGAGACCGAGGCCGGTGCCTCCGGACTCCCGGGAGCGGGCTTTGTCGACGCGGTAGAAGCGTTCGAAGATGCGCTCGAGATGTTCGGAGGCGATGCCGGCGCCGAAGTCGCGGACGCGGAATTCGACTGCTTCGGATGGGTTCGGTCACGGGTCGGGCGCTGACGACGACGCGGGCGTGGTCCTCGGTTCGGCTGGTGCCGTACTTGATGCCGTTTTCGATGAGGTTGCTGAGGACCTGGACTACGGCATCGGCATCGGCGAAGACGTGCGACGTGGTGGTTTCGCCGATCTCGAGGACGGCGTCGGCGTCCTGGACAAGACCGCTCATGGCCTGGACGGCGTCGCGGACCAGCAGCTCTGCTGGATATCGCGACGGGGTGAAGCTCCTGCGCGGAGGATTCGACCCGCGCCATGACGAGGAGATCCTCGGTGAGGCGGTTCATGCGGGAGGCATTCTTGTGGATGGTGGTGAGGAACTCGCGGGCGATGGGGCTGAGTGATGCCTCGTGATCGAGCAGTGTTTCGACGTAGCCGGAGATGGAGGTGAGCGGAGTGCGGAGCTCGTGGGAGACGTTGGCGACGAAGTCCCGCTGGGTGCGCTCGACCTGTTCGATCACGGGTGATGTCGTGGAGGACGGCGACGGCGCCCCCGCCGGGCATGGGGGAGACATTGACCTCAAAGATGCGGCCGGGAAGCAAGGAGGTGGAACGCCGGACGCAGACGGTCCGCTCTTCGAGCACGATGCGGACGCACTCCAGCATCTCGGGGTCGCGGATGGTCTGGACGAGGGCGTGGCCGACGCGGACGACACCGGTGACCGACACCCCGGAGATGAACTGCTGCATGTGCTGGTTGGTCCACTGGATGCGTCCGGCCTTATCCACGGCGACGACCGCATCCTGCATGCTGTCGATCATGGCTTCGAGCTCTCGACGGCTCTCGGCGGCGTTGGCGAGGACACGGTCGACGTGGTCGGATGCGCGTGGCGATGGAGCGAGCCAGCTCATCGAAGTCCTGGTAGGGCTGGACGGGGATCGGGGCAGGAGGTGCGATCGTGGTGCGCGGCGCGGCGATTGCCGCGGTGGCGGACTGCAGGAGGATTACGTTTTTGCGGACTGAACGCGCGAGCAGCAGAGCGTTGATCGCAGCCCAGACACAGTACGAGGACGGCCCCGAGGATCCACCCACGGGGGGTGAGCCAGACGCGCATCGAGAGCGACGAACGCGAGGGCGATCGTCATCCGGACGAAGAACGAAAAGAAGAGAGAACGAGTCACAGGGAGCCCCGCCGCGGGTTCAGGCCCGGAGCGCTTTGGGGATTTCGAAGCGATAGCCGGCGCCGCGCATAGTCTTAAGATAGCGTGGGGTCTCGGCATCAGCCTCGATCTTTTCACGAATACGGCGGACGTAGACGTCGACGGAGCGCGGTGTGACGAAGCGGGCGTCGCCCCAGACGGCGTCGAGCAGGTGGTCGCGGCTGAAGACGCGGCCGGGATGGCGTGCGAGATAGTCCAACAGCCGAAACTCGGTGGCGGTGGTGGTGACGAGTTCGCCGTTGACGCGAAGCTGCATGGCACTGGCGTCGATCTCGATCTCGTCAAACTTGAGCACAGACGGGGCGTTGGGACGTTCGAACCGTCGCAGGACGGCGCGGACGCGGGCTACCAGCTCACGGGTGGCGAAGGGCTTGGTGATGTAATCGTCGGCACCCATCTCCAGGCCGTGGACGCGATCATTCTCGGCCGCGCGGGCGGTGAGAAAGATGATGGGAACGACGCTGAGGACTGGATTCTGGCGCAGTCTGCGGCAGAGGTCGAGGCCGTCGCCGCCGGGAACCATGATGTCGAGCAGGAAGAGTGCTGGGGGCTGGCGCTCGGCATCGGAGAGGATCTGATTGATTGCGAGATAGGGACGAACGGTAAAACCGGCGCTCTCCAAGTGATACTGGATCAGGCGTGAGATATCGGCGTCATCTTCCAGGACAAAGATCGTTTGATTCAATTCTTAAACCTCATACCTTGGGGACTTTACCGCTCTAGCTTAGCGTATGGAAAGCGGAAAGATTGCGAATGTACGATGAATCTGAGTGGAATCCCCTCCAAATTGATACATATTGAAACGTAGACGGTGGCAAAGGTCCAACGTATACTCACATAACGGCGGACTAGCGTCCACTGGCGAAGTTTCGAGGAGATTCCCCATGGCAATGCCATCTCATCTCGTACTTTGCGTAGATGACGAAACGATCGGATTGCAGGTTCGGAAGCTCCTGCTGGAGCGGGCCGGCTACCGTGTTTTGACTGCGCACGACGGCTATACGGGGCTCGCCCTCTTTTCCAGCGAGCCGGTGGAGGTTGTTGTGCTCGACTACTCGATGCCCGGCATGCACGGAGGAGAGGTGGCGAGCAAGATGCGGCAGACGAAGCCCCACGTTCCTATTCTGATGCTGTCCGCGTATGTTGAGTTGTCAGAGGAGGTCACCGTCGCTGGTTGACCTTTCGATGACTAAGGGAGAGGGTGCTCCTGTACTGCTGGAGAGGCTGCAGAGCCTGCTGGAAGCGGTTCCGGCAAATTGATCCACAAGTAGAAGCGGGAGGATCGTGGATTTTAATAAGTTCAACCGAATCCTACGCCAGGCTTCGCTGTTGCCGGTTATTGCGCTGCTGCTGGCTGCAGGAGCGATCTACCTGCAGATGCGCGAGGCTAACCGGACAGTCACGCTTATTCAACAATCCGATGATCGGATCGACGAAGCCAACATCATCGCCAAGCTGACGGTGGATGAAGAGGCCGGCTCTACGCGGGTACCAGACGACCGGCGACAGAGAATTCCTGGACCCGTACCTTGAAGCCGAGCCGCAGCTTCAGGATGAGTTCAGTGACATGGAAGCCATGCCCGGAATGGACTCTGTCCAAATGGCTCATATGCAACATTTGCGCGAGGCCCAACAGACGTGGCGAGATGGCTTCGCACGGCCAGTGATTGCCACCATCGACGGGGGCGGTGCGACGAACGATGTGGCGTTGAATCTGGAGGGCAAGGAGCTGATGGACAGACTTCGCACCGAGGATGCTGACATCGTCCAGACGGAAGAGCAACGCGAGGCGGAACGTATTGCTCTGTGGCACTCGCAGGTGCGGAGGATGATCTGGGTTCTGGGCGGGATGGCGCTGTTCCTTGGACTGTTTATTGCCTGGTTCCAGCGCAGTCGGCTGCATGTGGTTTCGGATGCGTACAAGACATCGCTGGTGGAGGCGAATCGAGCGAGCGCAAGAGCTGTTCCTGTCCGAGCAGGAGTTGCGGACCACGCTGGCGTCCATTGGCGATGGGGTGATTACGTGTGATATGGCTGGCCGGATCGAGATGATGAATCCGGTGGCCTGTGAGTTGACGGGCTGGACCTATGCAGGAGGCGAAGGGACGCCAGCTCGATGAGGTGTTTCGGATCGTCAATGAGAAGACGCGGACTGCAGGTCGAAAATCCAGTCGACAAAGTAAAGCGGCTGGATCGGGTGATGGGGGTAGGCAATTCGACGGTGCTTATCCGCAAGGATGGAACGGAGCTGCACATTGCGGATAGCGGCTCGCCGATACGGGATCAAGCAGGAAAGATGTCGGGAGTGGTGCTGGTCTTTCGCGATGTGACGATGGAGCGCAAGACGCAGGAAGCGCTGCTGGCAAACGAGAAGCTGGCGGTCGCGGGACGGCTGGCGGCGACGATCGCGCATGAGATACACAATCCGCTGGATGCGGTGTCGAACCTGCTTTATTTGCTGAAAGACGGAGTGACTCCGGAGGAGTCGAAGCAGTTCATGGCGATGGCGGAACAGGAGCTGGCGAGGGTGACGCAGATCAGCCGGGCGATGCTGGGGCTTTACCGCGAGTCGAAGGCGCCGGTGCCGGTGGACCTGAAGGAGATGCTGGAGGAGATTCTGCTGCTGATGGACCGGCATTTTATCGATCATGGGGTGACGGTCTCGACTGAGCTGGAGCCGGGGGTTACGGTGCTAGGGCTTTCCGGCGGAGCTGCGGCAGGTGTTTACGAATTTGCTGACGAATGCGGCGGAGGCGGCGGGTGATGGGGGGGTGGTGCGGGTGAGTATCTTTCCCCGGGAGGCGGGGGTGGTGGATGGGAAGAGGATGGAGGCGGGCGCGGTGGTGGAGATCGCCGACAATGGGCCGGGAATCGCGGAGGATATTCGGCCGCATCTGTTTCAGCCATTTTTTACTACCAAGGGGCAGCATGGGACTGGGCTGGGGCTCTGGGTGAGCCATGGAATTATTACGAAGCATGGCGGGAGCATTGAGCTGAAGAGCAGTACCGATGAAGGCTCGCATGGGACCGTGGCCAGTGTGTTTCTGGCGGAGAAGCCGGTGATGCGGCTGGGTGGGGACTAGGTTTTAGCGCCGAGTATGCTCAGTTGTTCGGACAGGATTGCGGCGGCTTGTTGGCAGGCTTCGCGATCGACGTCGTAGTGGGTGACGAGGCGGATGGAGTGGGGGCCGGTGGAGTTGGCCAGGACTCCGTGCTGTTTGAGGGTGGCGACGAAGGCTGGGGCGTCTGACTGAATGCGGAAGATGACGATGTTGGTCTGGACGGTTGCGAGATGGATCGTGGCTGCGGGCTGCGCGGCGATGGACTCGGCCAGGAGGCAGGCGTTGGCGTGGTCTTCGTGCAGGCGTGCGGGCATGTCGTGGAGTGCGATGAGTCCGGCAGCGGCGAGGATGCCGGCTTGACGCATGCCTCCGCCGAGGGCTTTGCGGTGCATGCGGGCGCGGGTGATCGCTTCCCTGCTGCCGACCAGCATGGAGCCGACCGGAGCGCCGAGACCCTTTGGAGAGGCAGAACATGACGGTGTCGAATCCGGCGGTGAGTTCGGCTACGGGAGTTCCGAGAACTGTGGCGGCGTTGAAGATGCGGGCTCCGTCGAGGTGGACGGGAATGCCCTCGGGCGTGGGCTTCGTCGCAGATTTTTTGCATGACCGGCTGGGGGGTTACGGTGCCGCCGGCCATGTTGTGGGTGTTTTCGAGGCAGATGAGACCGGTCTGGGCTCGATCGTAGATTTTGGGACCGAAGGCGGGTTGGATGCTGTCCCAGGTGAGGATGCCGTGTTCGGCGGCGACGGTGCGGGGTTGGCAGCCGGAGAAGATGGCGGTCATGGACATCTCCCAGTCCATGATGTGGGCGTGGGCCTCGCAGATGATCTCCTGGCCGGGCTGGGTGTGGAGGCGGATGGCGATCTGGTTGCCCATGGTGCCGGTGGGGACGAAGATGGCTGCTTCGCGGCCGAAGACTTCGGCGGCTTCGGCTTCGAGACGATTGATGGTGGGGTCATCGCCGTAGACGTCGTCGCCGACCTCGGCGTGGGCCATGGCTTCGCGCATGGCTGGCGTGGGGCGGGTGACGGTGTCGCTGCGGAGGTCGATGATCTGGTTCAACTTTGCTGCTCCTGTGTGTCTGTGGTGAGGGTATGCCCCCTCCCCCCTGAAAGTATACAAAGTCTTCAAAAGAGGGACTTTAAGTCCGGACTTCGGTTGACTTTGGGTTAAATGAATAGGTCCGGCTCTGGGCCGGACCTGCTTTTTCTCTCCTTCTCTGTATCTATTTTATGAGATTGGGTGGAACTGGTGTGCCAGCTCTATTTGCTTTTGTTTCCGTGGGTTAGATGACTTTGAGGATTGACATAAAACAACGGCGTTTTTTGTGACTGATCCGGCACCAGCCCAAGGGTGGCAGATCGGTGTCGATGAATGGGTTGCCCTGTTGTCAACCCTTGAGGAATGCACTCCCTTGCTCACAAAAATGATTTACAGCAAATGAGAAGAAGTTCTGCAACTTCCGGCTCGCGGACCACGTACGCGGGACTCCAAAGACGTCATTAGGCTTCGTGAATTTGCGAGCATCCGGAGTCTGGGTACAAAGGCGTCGATGTTGAACAGAAAGAAAAAGGGAGGCGCGCGGAATGCGCGTCTCCCTTGAGTTTTTGGCGGTTCGGACGATTCGTCAGAATTGCCCTCCGTAGCCGAGCAGCTCGCGCAGGCCATTGCCGGTCTGCCATGTGGAGTCTGGCTCGTTCTTGATGAGGTCGCGGTAGATGAGGTGCGCGGCCTCGGATTTGAGCTGCTGGAAGCGCAACGAGTTGGGATCGAGTGGATTGCCGGGGAGGGGTGCGGCGAGCTCATTGGGAATGTAGTTGTTGACCAGCGCCTCGTAGCCCTGTTCGGCACGGGGGTCGTTGGGGTGGCTGATGAGCTCGAGCTGACCGGCCCCGGTGGAGTAGTCGTAGAACTCGAGCTGTACAGTGGCGGGGTCGATGGTGGTGGTGGCGGGCTTCCAGTCGGAATAGACACCGACCTTGGTGTCGTTGGTGCGGAGGGCGAGGATGTTGGTTGGGGAGTTGTTGAAGTTGAAAAAGCCGGGAGCGATTTCGTCAGTGGAGAAGAGGAGGTAAGATCTGCCGGGAGCCCAGCGCGACTTGAGCATGGAGTACATGTCGAGCCGGTTGGCGTAGATCTGGTTATTGGGAGACTGCGTTAGCCATGTCGTGTCGCCCTTGTGGCCGAGGGTAACGAACATGTTCAGCAGGTCGACGGAGGAGCAGAGGCCGGTTCGGATGGTATTGGTGTCGTCGGTGAAGCGGCCGCTGGGGTCCATGACGATGAGCGGGATGTGCATGCACTCCTCGTAAACGGTACCGATCTTGCCCTGAACGAAGCCGTGCGCGCCGCTGTACTCGCCGTGGTCGGAGGCGAAGATGATGACGGTGTTGTCGATGATGCTCTGCGGCAGCTTGTGGAGTTGATCGAGGACGTCACCGATCTGTTGATCGACGATCTTAGTGATCTGGGTGTAGCTGTCGAGGCCGCGTTGCCAGTAGTAGAAGGGCGCGAATCCGATGCCGAAGCCAGTGTCTCCGTTGCCATAGGGCCTGACCCTGAAGCCGCGTCAAGCGGGTTATTGGTGATGCCTCCCCAGACGGCCTCTTGAAACTGCTGAATGAAGGTATGGGTGGTGGGTTTGCCGGTTGCGGCGTAGTTGTTGGGGTTCTGCCAGTTGGGCGGCAGGAAGGGGTAGCGGAAGGAGGGAGGAGATTTGAGCTGGTTGGTGTCCCAGTCCACGATCGGCGGATTGTTGGTATAGTCCAGGACCTGATTAAGCGGGGCGTTCGGGTTGTTCTGATTGTAGTTCGCAAAGAGGTTGGTGTAGGTGAGGAACTCGGTGCCAGCGGGGAAGAACTCGCGGTCGTGCGGGTTGACGTAGCCGACGGTCAGGCACCATGGGCCATCGGTGGTCTTGACGTTCTGCAGGTAGGCTAGGGCTTGGTTGGTGGTGTAGGCGTCGTTGTGGAATTGGGGATCACTGTTGAAGTCGCCGTAGGTTCCCTGGAGGTTGTACCCGGAGGGATCGGGGGGGCTGTTCCAGTCGAATCCGTACGGAGCGGTGTCGCTGGGGCCGTTGGGGACGGAGACGTGCCACTTGCCGACGTAAGGGGTGGTGTAGCCGGCTGCCTGAAGCAGCTTGCCGTAGGTAGGATATGCAGGATTGAGGACCGGCACGTTGGGACTGGTGGTTATAGTGGTCTGAGCCAGCTCTGATGTGCGTAGAGACCGGTGATGATGGTTCCGCGAGCAGGTGTGCAGGCGCAGGCCGCAGTGTAGTAGTTAGAGAATTTTACTCCGCGCTTCCAGACGTGTTTGTAGAGGTTCGGCATGAAGCGCTTGAAGTATTCTTCGGCGCTGTCGATGCCTTTGGGAAAGACGGAAGGCCAGCGCAATTCGTCGACAAGGATGAAGAGAATGTTAGGTTTCGGTCCTGGTTCGGTGATGTTTTTAGAGAAACCAAGGCGAGTGGCGACACTGGCGCCTGCGACGGCGGCGGTGGTTTTCAGGAAGTCTCTGCGCTTCATATGTATCTTCTCCAATGGATGAAATTCGTTACTGCTGAAGTGAATTTGGGAAAAGCCCGGAGCCGGCAACCCACAGGAGATAACTGAGAGTTTGCACAATGGGTGACCTAAATTTGTATCGGAGCCTCTTTCGCTGGATGCAGCATGCGGTAGACAGCTTTTCGAGAGCCGATGAGGCTCTCGATGAGGCGCCGATTTAGTGGAATGAATCAGGTAGCCGGTGGATTCCTGGGAGATCTAGGGGTCGATAGATTTCTGGAGAGACCAGGGCCGACGAGCGTCGCGAGGGAAGATCACATATGCGACGGGCGAATTTTACGCTGGCCGCTAAGAGGGGGTCAATTCAATGCTTGTTTATGAACATCGTCTGGCCTTGTGCGAACTACGGGCTTGATTTACAGATCTTCCCTTCAAAGAGTGCAAAATCGCCAATGCACTTACAGACCCGAGTTTTGGCCGGCGAAGTCGGTAGTGATCTCAATCGATTCCCTGAATACGGGGTTTTCGGAAACTAGGCGTAATTGCCGAAAACCCGACTTTTCGGGAACTATGAGGGAGCCCGCTCCATACCCTATCGCCATCGAAGGCCACGAAGAGATCAAGCAACTCGTCGAGCCTCGATTCCATCCTCACACACCCCTCGGCCGCTACGAAGCCATCGAGCCCACATGGACGGCAACGACCGCGTCTACTCCGCCGCCAGCGAAATGCGAGCCGACGGCTGCGCCCTCGCTTACTAGCTATCGGTGTTTATCCTCGTCGCATTTGAATTTCTAAAGAACCCAAGGTTCTCAACGTATCAAACCCCGTCGCGTCGCCGATTGCACATCTGCCACACCTTCCCTCCATCCAAAAGCTTTTACATCTTGCAGACAGAGCGCTGACAACCGAATCTTGGGCCACCGAGTACCATGGTGCGCATCATCAAATCGATGCGTGAAATTTTTGTATCCGTCACCTATGGTCCGTCGCCCAACCGTCTCTATGCTGGTCTCCACGTAGAAGTTCGGATCGGCTGAAAGGATATCCATGTCGCTTTTCCGGACCCTGCGACTGATCGCTATAGTCGCATCCGTGGTTTCTACAACGCCGAACATAGCACATGCTCAAAATGAGAGTCCGCAAGACATCGATCGTTCCATCAAGCCGGGTGATGATTTCTACCGGTACGCCAATGGGGGCTGGCTCGGAATAGTAACCATACCCGCCGGCCAGTCAAGCTACGACACGCGCGCAATGCTAAAGGAGAAAACAAGCCAGCGGGTCCGCGATCTCATTGAAGACGCGGCCGCGACCCATCCCGCCAATGGCAGCGTTGCACAGAAAGTCGGCGACTACTACGCCAGCTTCATGGACGAAGACGGCATTGAGGTCGAAGGGTCTGACGCCACTGGCCGACGAAATGGCCATGATCTCAGCGATCACAAATAAAACTTCGCTGTCGGCCTATCTCGGCACCACATTGAATAGTGAGGTTGACGGACTCACCGCCAACGCTGACCATATCTTCGGCGTGTGGATCAACCAGGGTTTTAAAGACTCCGATCACAATCTTCCTCACCTGTGGCAGGGCGGTCTGGGAATGCCCGATCGCGATAACTACCTCGACCCGTCGCCTAAAATGGCCGAGTTGCGCGCGCAGTACCAGGCGCACATTGCGGCCATCCTGAAACTGGCGGGCATTGCAGACTCGGAGACCAGGGCGGCGCATATCTTGTCGCTTGAAATCCGAATAGCGCAAGCCTTCGCCCCAGACGCGGATGCCGCAGACGTCTTCAAGCAGAACAATCCGTGGAAACGCGCCGACTTCGACGTCAAAGCGCCGGGTATGGACTGGGACGCTTATTTCAAATCGGCCGGACTCGCCAGCCAGTCGGATTTCATTGTTTGGCAGCCGTCGGCGGTGACCGGCACTTCTGCCTTGTGGGAAGTGAGGGCATCGATCTGTGGAAGGACTATCTCAAGTTTCACCTGATCGAACACTATGCCAGTGTCTTGCCCAAGGCCGTGGCTGCTGAACATTTCGCCTTCTACGGCACGATCCTGTCGGGCGCGCAGCAGGCTCCGGACCGCAGCAAGGCCGCCATCGCCGCCACCAACGCCGCCTTGGGCCAGGCGGTCGGCCAACTCTATACGCAACGTTATTTTCCGCCTGAAGCCAAGGCGAGGGCGCAAGCCATGGTCGCGCGATCTGACGACTGCCTTTCGGAGCCGAATCTCAAATCTCACCTGGATGTCGCCGGAGACAAAGAAAAAAGCGTTGGCCAAACTGGCCTCGTTCAAAATCGGCCTTGGCTACCCCGACAAATGGATCGACTATTCGACTCTTGATGTCGTGCGCGGCGATGCCTTCGGCAATATGCGCCGGGCGGAGGCCTTCAATCGTTCGCGTAACCTGGCGAAGCTAAAACAACCGGTCGATCCGATCGAGTGGCCGATCAATCCGCAGATCCCCGGCGCGATTATCATGTTCAGTCCTAACGCCGAGTTTTTCTCGGCCGGCATTCTGCAGCCACCCTATTTCGACTACAAGGGCGACGCCGCCTCGAACTACGGCTCCGCCGGCGCCGGCATCGCTCACGAAATCAGCCACAGCTTCGACGAACTGGGCAATATCTACGACGCCCAAGGCCGTCTCGGCAATTGGTGGACCGAGGAGGATCGTGCTCATTACCACGCGGCCGCGGCGAAGCTGGCGGCGCAATTTGACGGCTACTGCCCACTTGCCGATCTTTGCGTCAACGGCAAGCAGGTATTGAGTGAAAATATCGCCGACCTGGCAGGGTTGCTGGTGGCGCATGACGCCTATGTGCTGTCACTGAAAGGCAAGACCGATGTCGTTATCGGCGGACTGACCGGCGAACAGCGCTTTTTCCTGGCGTTCGCCCAGAGATGGCGGAAGATTCAGAGCGAAGCTGCGTTGCGTCGACAGATCACAACTGACACCCATTCGCCGGGCGAATACCGAAGCGATACGGTGCGCAATGTCGACGCCTGGTACAAAGCCTACGGTGTCACGCCCAGCGACAAGCTATATCTGAAGCCCGAAGATCGCGTTCGGATATGGTGATGTTGTCGCACATCGGCGTGTGGCCCATACATAAAATCTAAACCGACAGCTTCCTCCACTGTTGCGTAGTGGAGTTAGAGGAACTGGATCGATGGCTCGAATAGGCGGAGCGTCCCTAAACTCAGGCGACGCCCTCCGCAAGACCATATCTCGGCTCTACCTCAAAGTAGAGCGCCGACGCGTACGAGACAGAGACTTACTGGACAGAATTAAATTCGGTAATCTGTCTATCCAAATCAGCCAGGATTCCCTCTGCACACTCTTTTACCCTTAACGACCCACAACTCTGAACGGAAAGGGTTTCGAAGAAAAGCCCTCTGGTGTAGGCCACGGCAATCATGGATCGGCTGGCATTTTCATCTGTGTCTCTGGTTACCATGCGTATTGACCAAATTGGAAATACATTCGTATCCTGTCGATTGAATTCGCTTCCAGACTTGAAGTATCTGGGACTGATCGCGATCAAATCTCGGACCGCCGTAGCAATTCGGGATCCGACCGGATCATCGCAAGTGCACTGGAAGAATATAGGTATTTTTCTAACTGGGGCTTGGGCGAAAACCTTCGCCGTCATTATTGCCAGGATTGCCAAGCACATCGCTAGTCTCTTCATCTCTCCCATACAGTCGCCTAAATTTGACGAATCATAACTTCGGGTGGGCATGTGCTCCTCCAAGCCACGCTAATTGCGGATCTAGGACTACACGAAAACTTGTCCAGAGCGCAACTCGCCTCAATCAGCCCATGGGCCCGTGAGATTTAGGACGGCGGTACCCTTATGGCTAGCAACTGTCGGAAGGCGTGACACCACCGGGAAACGGTGTTTTGGGAAACTACGACCCCATCCAACTGTGAACTTGCCGAAAACCCGACGCAATATAAGAAGGCGCCCCCTTGGGCTAGGCTGTGAGCTGTAACTCACCGCCGGAAGGAGCGCTCTTATGGAAGACACGAAGTATATCGGAATGGATGTTCACAAGGACTCGATCTCGATCGCGGTGCTGAACTCGTCGGGCAAGCTGGTGATGGAATGCGTCATCGAAACCAAGGCGATTACGATTCTCGAGTTCGTGCATGGACTGCGTGGGAGTTTGCATCTAACGTTTGAAGAGGGCACCTGGGCAGCGTGGCTGTATGACCTGCTGAAGCCGCATGTGGCCAAGCTTGTCGTGTGTGATCCGCGGCGCAATGGCTATCTGAAGCAAGGCAGCAAGAGTGACCGGAACGATGCCCGGAAGCTAGCCGAATTGCTGCACTCAAATATGCTGCGACCGGTTTACCACGGCGAGCATGGAGTGCGATCCCTGAAGGAGCTGGCGCGTAGTTATCTGACCATCACCAAAGACCAGGCGCGTGTCATGACCCGGGTGAAGGCTGTATATCGAAGCTGGGCGATTCCCTGCGTGGGGAAGCAGGTCTATGGGCAGCGGCATCGCCTGGAGTGGCTGGGCAAGATCCAGGAGGCCGGCGTGCGCCGCCGGGCAGAGTTTTACTACGCAGAGTTGGACGCCTTGCGCTCGCTCCGCTTAGTCGTGCTTCGCGAGCTGCTACTGGAGAGCAAGAAGCACAGCGTATCGACGCTGTTGAGTCAGATTCCATCGATTGGACCCATCCGGGCGGCGCTGCTGATCGCGCTGCTCCAGACGCCGGATCGCTTTCGCACCAAGCGACAGCTCTGGGCTTACAGTGGGCTGGCGATCGAAACCCACGACAGTGCAGAGCATCAGTACGTCAATGGGCAGCTGCAGCGATCCAAAAAGAAACAATCGATTCACGGCCTCAATTCCAATCATAATCACGATCTCAAGAATATCTTCAAGGGTGCCTCAGCCGTTGCCGCGGTCAAGAGTGGACCATTTCAGAGGTTTTACGCTGCTCAGATCAGCAAAGGAATAAGGCCCGAGATCGCACGGCTGAGCCTGGCACGCAAAATCGCAGCGATTATCCTGACCGTCTGGAAGAAAGGAGCTAGCTTCGACGCCAGTTATCTGAACCCACAAACAGCTTGAGTGTTCCCATAGGTTCCGTTCCATCCCGTGGTTCCAATCCCCGCGGTGGTTTGACCGGTACTTGAGACACTCGGGTTCGAGAGCGAGTCTCAACTGTAAAGTTAGACGAGTGGTGCCTCGGGTACCCAGTCTCACACCTGACCATAGTCCCTCTCGGATAACCAGAAAAAGCAATGGACACGAGTCCCAGATAGAACCATGGTTGCCACATGACCAACGTTCTGCTTGATGGTTTCTCAAACTACTGGCATCGTCGCAAACGAGTATGAAAAACCACACAAGGGGAGAGACCACCAGCGTTGCGCGGCTGTCCGCAACTCCGCAGCGTCCCGAGCCTTTGGAGCGGAATAGGAGAACAATCCCGCTCAATTTCAAGGGGGCTGAAAATCAACAAGAATTGAGCCGAGGCCGAAGTATTTCTTGTTGACTTTCCTTCTTATAGAACTTTACAGGATCGGACCTATATTCATCTGAACAAGAGCATCACTCGGCACAAGGAGACTTCTGCAATCGACTCCAGGGGGACAGTTTGCCCCGGAATGGGAGAACTGCTCCATAATGACCTCTTCCACGCCAACGACTTTTAACGAGAGTCCGTGGCGTCTAAAGGCGTCAACCCACTCTTTGTAGGCTCCGCTGGCGTTCAGGAACGCTGTTACAACGGGATAGACCCTTGCTACGCTCCTCGTCTTCAACGCAGCCCTCCAGGCATCGGATTGAGTTGCAAACTCCGCCGATTTCGCGCCAAGGTCTCCCTGAGGCGGAATTGAAGCGTAGACAAAGAGCCCATATCAAACCCGCCCTTAGCAAGCTCAGTCAGAACAGTGTCCAGATCATTCGCCTCCTCCTGCACAGTTACCACGCCAACTGTCGGAAATATCTCCAACGCTGTAAACCTCGGCTCCCCTCCGTGTCGGAAGGAGGTTGCGGAGACCTGTGCGGTACCGTTCTGCCCCTTAAAGCTCCACTCTCTCTTTAGTTCGCTGTTCTGTGCGACCGAGTTCATGTGACTGATTGACAGCAGCACGAGAATGACGAACTTGGATTTGTATGAGCAAGCCAAAGAAACACCCTCCCGATACCCAAACAGTTTAGTCAGTTGCGACAATAGCTCCTGGGACGTTGGCCCCAACTGGACGAAAAACGGGGTTTTGGGAAACTACACCCCATACAGAGTGAACTTGCCGAAAACCGACTTTGCTTGGCACTACGGGATTACTTCCGGATCGCCGGTCATAGGCCCCCAAGGGCGAGGCAACAGAACAGGAGGCGCTCGCACTCGATTTTGATCGACGAACACTTCAGCGTTACACTCCCTCAACGAAGGCAGAATCGTATGTTCGTTGCAGTTCGAGCCATCACCTACGCCACGCTGTTCATCGCGATTCTTCTGATCTACCTTCCGGCCCGCGTGCTCTCCCTGTCGGGGCTCGCTCGACCAGCGGCGATTGCTACACCGCAAATTCTCGCAATGGTGATCGGAACCATCGGGGCAGCTATCGCACTGTTGTGCATCGTCACTTTCATTTTGTTTGGGAAAGGGACCCCGGCACCTTTCGATGCACCACGCCACCTGGTCGTTCGCGGACCCTATCGCTTCGTCAGGAATCCGATGTACATCGGTGCAAATCTGGCTCTGACAGGGGCCGCACTGTTTTACGGCTCACTCGCGCTGCTGCTGTACAGCGCGGCGTTCATTCTGGCCTGCCATCTTTTCGTGATCATCTACGAAGAACCCGCACTGCGTCGAACATTCGGGCTTGATTATGAGGCGTACTGCCGGAAGGTGAACCGCTGGTGGCCAGGCATGGGGAGCGTCAGGCTGAAGAAGTGAACACGATAAATCGGTTGATTTTCGACGGATCGCGGATGCCCGGCACACCCAGCGCCACGAATACAAAGGCAAGAGCACAAATGCCCTGAGGAATAGCAGGTTTCATCGCGCCGCTTCCCCTTTGAAACCAGGTTGCGCGTAGCCGCCGAACAGTTTCGACTTGATCACGTACATGGCTATCCAGAGACCCACGCCGTAGGATGCGTGGCTGCACAGGCTGCTCAGAAACAGCCTTGTACCTGACGGTCCATGCACGCCGAAAAACCCATATCCCATAGCCGGAAACATGATCAACCATGGGAGAGCATTCGTGCAGACACCGTACCCGAGCGCGCAATGACATTGCCGGGGCCGCCAACCCAGCTTGGCCGTCACCCGAATATAGAGACACGCCAACATAATGCCGATGGCGTAGTGCCCGGCAAGAGCGAACGCCATTTCGTTCCCGAATGCCGGGAATTGTGCGATGTCCGAGTGGAACGGTTGTAGCCGCAGAATCGAGGCGAACCAGCGCCCAAGTAAGTTCGGTGCTAACGGTGCTGTTAGTCCGAGCCGATGGACCATCGCTGACAAGCAGTCCATCGCGAGTGTTGCGATCACACCGGCTAGCACGCCCTTGCGCGTGAATAATTTCGAGTTTTGATGATGTGTTGCAGTTTCCATTTGCGTTACCTTTGCGCGACGCGGCGATTCTCGTCTGCCGCGTGCCCGACACCTGACAACAATTGCGCACCGGCCTCCTGCTTTCCAGTTCGAAGCTGCGCCGGGGACGTAGTCACTGTAACGTTTCGCCGTCGTGCGATGTGGCGCATTACCAGTTGCGCATCGCGACCAGCGCCGCCCACCAAAGTGGATGTGAGCCCTACCTGAAAAGGCAGGCCGACAAAGTACAGACCCGGAATTTGTTCGACGATGCCATGAGGGGCAATCGGCAAGCCTTTACCATCGAGCACAAGCTCCGGTAGTTCGAGAAACTGGTAATTCGGGCGAAAGCCCGTGCACCAAACCACTGCCGAGATGTCCAGCTCACGCCCGTCTTCCAAAGACGGCTTGCCCTCCGTCACACCCGCCAGCCGTGCCACGTGCTCGATGCCAGCAGCAAGGGCGTCCGCCCGATTGAGCCGGATAAGCGGTTGCCCCCGAAGCGAGATCTGAGATTTGGCTTTCCGCCCCATGGGCGTATCGATCGTCACAACGTTATGCATGAAATTCCAGTAGGCTGCACCGAGCAATCTGAGAATGGGATTCTTCCCTGCGAAGATCGCCGGCACAAATTTAGCGAGGGCCTGCGCAGTGGGTCGCCCGGAGAGCAACACGCGGCGACCGGCAGCCGCGAGTTCGATCGCGATCTCGATGCCAGCCGTCCCGAAGCCTACCACCAGGACGTGATCTCCGACGACATCCTCGGGTCTGCGATATCCGGAAGAGTGAACCTGTTGGATCGATGAATTCAGGAGCGCCGATGAATCCGGTATCCGTGGACACGAATAAGCTCCCGTCGCCACAATGACATTGGCGCAGGAGAATGTTCGATCCCCACACTCGACAATGAAGTCGTCGGCCTGACGCGCGACTCTGGTGACACGTACGCCTCGCAAGATCGGCATGTTGAAGTGACTGGCGTAGTTTT
>CAWCPB010000023.1:0-43137 GCA_963797415.1 uncultured Acidobacteriaceae bacterium | reverse complement strand
TCCGAGGCCCATGACGAGTCCTAAAATATCCAGAGTCGCTGTGTGAGGTTGCATCTTCGGCAGGGAAGTCCAGATATGAGTCATGTTGCCGGGTAAGCTTTGCATAATGCCGTGAATGCCATGAAAATCACGAATTACTGCAAGCGCCAGCGGTATGAGGCCTGCGATGGTAAGAGCAAATTGCAGGATTTCGGTATAGATGGTGGCTTGCAGTCCACCAGCCAATGAGTAACAGAGGATTGCGCCAGAGGCCACGATGGATACATTGAAGAAGCTTGAGCCAAAGAACATGCTGAGGAGAGAAGAGATCGCATAGAGGCTGATGCCGGCGATGAAGGTCATCATGATGGCCAGCGACAGCGCGCTCAGAATATGTGTCGCCGGTCCGTAGCGCACCCGTAAAAAATCCGGAACCGTTATCGCTCCGCTGCTGGCGTATATGGGCATCATGAAGAGCGCCAGAAATAACATGGCGGGTATGGCGCCCAGCCAGTAAAAATGAAGTGCGAGGGCGCCATATCTGGCGCTGGCCGCGACGATGCCAACGATCTCGAGAGCACCGCAGTTTACTGCCAGAAAGGCAATTGCGGTAATGGCGGTGGGTAGCGCACGTCGTGCGTGAAGAAATCCTGAAGAAGTATGCGCAGTTTTTATGAGCGATATACCCGATTGTTATGGTTGCAATCAGGTACGCTCCGATGATCAGAGAGACTACCGCGTTGGGAGATCTTGAAAGCAATGGCAGCGATGATAGCCCATCGATGGCAGTATTGGTTACCAATATCGGCGAAGTTTCGATCCTAGAATAGCCATCAAATGGGTTTGTACAGTTGAAAGTCGCCAACGCTTTCTCATTTCTCTGGCAAAAGTATGTTTTTCTCCTTGACAAGGATATCGATGGCTCGATAAAACCACTTTGTTGCGTGATTGCAATTTGCTTGCCACAGACGAAGCTAGCGAAATTGATAATTCACTGGAACCGTTTACCAGAGACACTAAGGCGGAAACACCGGATGAGCTCATTCGAGGTAAGTCGGCGTAATATGTTGCTCGGCGGCGCGGCTGCTGCCGCCTCACTCGCCGCCCCCCCGCTGCGCTAGTCGCTGCGCAGACCCCACTGCCAGCCGCACCAACCCCCGACCAGATTCGCCGCATGCGCTGGTGGCACGAGGCCAAGTTCGGGATGTTTATCCACTTCGGCCTCTATAGCCAACACGCCCGTCACGGTTGGGCTATGGAGGATGAAGCGATTCCGATCGGGGAATATACGCCTCTAGCGAAGCAGTTCAACCCGGCGCCTGGCTTCGCGCGTGGCTTGGCGAGGCTAGCAAAGGCTGCCGGAATGAAGTATATGGTTCTGACGACCAAGCATCACGAAGGCTTTTGCAACTTCGATACGAAGCTGACAGATTATTGCGCTTCGAAGCAGGGCCTCGGGCGCGATCTGGTTCGGGAGTATGTGGAGGCCGCTCGCGCGGAGGGTCTGCGCGTGGGCTTTTACTACTCACTCATGGACTGGCATCATCCCGATGGTGCACACTGCGCTACCGATGAGGTCGCTCGGAAGCGCTTCGTGGAGTACACGCATGGGCTCATCCGCGAGCTGATGACTAACTACGGCAAGATTGACGTGCTTTGGTATGACGTGTCATGGCCGCTGGATGCTAAGGGTTGGGAGTCCGAGCGAATGAACAAGATGGTCTTCGAACTCCAGCCGGACATCATCGTCAACAATCGCAACAAGCTTGAAGGAGATTTTTCTACTCCTGAACAGAGGATCGTTGCTGAGACGGGAGGTCGAGCCTGGGAGAGCTGCATGACGCTTAATGATAGCTGGGGATTTCAGCGGGCCGATGACAATTGGAAGTCGTCAAAGACGATTATTCGGAACCTGATCTCCTGTAGCCGAGATGGAGGAAATTATCTGCTAAATGTGGGGCCGCAGTCCGATGGCTCCATCCCCCAAGAATCCCTCCGCGTCCTCACGGAGGTGGGTCAGTGGATGGCGACAAACGGAGATACCATCTACAAATCCGATCTCTGTCAGCCCCGTCGCTCGAACTACGCGAGCTTCACCCGCACCGGCAATACTCTCTACATGCATGTGCACTTCTGGCCGGGAGAGGACGTAGCGATCTCTGGCTTGATGGTCAAGGTCAATTCCGCTCGTCTCCAGAAGACGGCGCAGAATCTGAAGTTCACACAGGACCCTTATAGGGTTCATATTACCGGCCTGCCGATGGATGCGCCGGACACCCCCGTTACCACCATCGTGATCGAGTGCGATGGGGAGCCGAAGCAGGATACTGACTTCGTTCGCAAGAATAAACCTCGCGCAGGTGTCTAAATATATGTCGCTGCCTGTGCCTAGCTGCGGTCCTATTCGATATAAAAGCTAGTGGAGTCCAGTGAATTCACGTGCGTTTGCCCGGAGGGACACCTTTGACTAGCAAGAACGCATGGATCACAGCAATCCTCGGTTTCATTTTCACAATTCAACCCCTGCACGCCAAAACTCCCGATGGAGCCGCGCTGCGTCAACAGGAACCGAATAGAACCATGGCCCTTGTCGAAGGCGCGGCCAATCTCATGCAACGACTCTCCCGCCTTCCAACGGCGCCACATGTCGGTCCTCTGCTCCGTGGAAAGCCTGTCCCGTTTTCCTTGTGCCATAAACACCACCTTTAGAAAATGAATTCATATCAGATGGTGTTGCATCGACCGGTTGAGACCACCGGCGTTTTGGGAAACTACGACTCTATCCAAATTGAACTTGCCCAAAATGCGACTTCGACCGTTATTCGGGAGGATCACACGAGCGCACGGCAAAGTCCGATGAAAGGTCAGGCCGGAACAGTCCACAAAGCGTTAGCGTGCTTTATTGTCCAATTTTCTGACGCGACCCCATCTACGACGAGATGCCTCCTCTTGACACTTAAGCTTATATATACTACAAAATAGTTTATATGAAGCAGACACTCGGCGAACTCGAACAAACGATCCTATTAGCTGTTCTTCGCTTGGGTGACGAAGCATACGGAGTTAGCATTCGCCGTGAGATCGCGCTCTGCACTCGTCGTGAGATCGCTCCCGGAGCCCTATATACCACCCTCGATCGCCTAGAACAGAAATCCCTTGTTGAGGCACGAGACGGTGACCCCACTCCTGAGCGCGGAGGACGCGCCAAGCGCTTCTATAAGCTCACCCGCGAAGGCCGCACACAACTCGTCGAGGCTCAACGCTCGTTCCAGCGCCTCCTGGATGGTCTCGAACTACTCACAGAGAAATATGGAGAACATCATGCCTAAATCACCGTTTGCAGAATGGCTTCTTACGCGAGTCTCATCGCCTCAGCGCGCTTCCGAGATCATCGGTGACCTAGTCGAGCAGAACACATCCCAGACCCGCTTCTGGCTTACTATCTCTCGCATCTTGGTCGCATTCGCTTGGCGCTGGATACTTGGATTCGCTCTCGCCGGAATATGTGCTTCCCTCGTAGTCGTCCCTTACCGCTTAGCTGTCGTACCAAGATGGAACCTCGACCGCCGCGAGTCCTGGGTGCTATGGGCGATGTACCTCGCCTGCGGCGCTGTATGCCTCGGCACAAACACGGGTCTCGCAATTTCTAGGTACGGCTTTCGAGACCGTCTTACATGGATGAGCGCTGCCCTTTGGTTGACTCTCACCGCGAGCGCTTGTGCCGCCTGGATGCCTCATGCTCCCTACGGTCTCACCCTTCTGCTCACTACTGGAACGGCTGCTCTACTTCTATTCGGAGCAACCAGAGCACTGTTTGTCTGTGTCCTCGCGGCCACCGCCGCCTATGCGGCCACCGCTGCCGTGTTCATCTTGCTGGCCCGGTCGACTTCTATTCCTCACACCCCCGCCAGTAACGCCGCGAACGTGATCTTTGGGATCGTCACCTGCCTTACAAGCGTTGTTATTGAAGCAATGGTCCTTGCCCGGCTACGACCGATACCGTTCCGCTCAAAAATTGTATGAGTGGTTAAGACTTCGGATTTTCGACGATTTCCTACACCATATCGAATACGTCGAGACCCACCTGCCGCTGTGGGCTCTGGCTAGACCAGCCACTCAGTCGGAGTGCGCGAAATACGGGGTTTTGGGAAACTACGACCCGCAACGGAGTAAACTTGCCGAAAATGTGACTTTTCAGGCGCAACGAAGATCACTTCCGATAAGCCGACCTTCTATGAGCAGGTCACTGCCGTCAAGCTTTTGTTTTTTCTTTATAGGGCTTTTGTCTTTGTTGTTGGTTTGGTTGCAACGCATGTTGCTCTCCACCGTGTTTCTGAACTATTCACGGTATTTTTTTAGTAGTGTCCAAAAACCGGCCGTTCGCCGCCACCCTCTTACCGCCGCCGAAAGTTCACCGTAACAATCGTCGCCACATCTGCAGGCTGTCCATTCACCAGATAAGGTTGATACCGCCACTGCCGCACCGCATTCGACGCCGCTCCCCGCAGCAGTCGATGTCCTCGCAGCACATGCGTCGCCACCACCTTCCCGTCCCGCGACACCACCGCCTGCAGAATCACCGGTCCCTTCATGTGGATCAGTCTCGCCAGCTTCGGATACGCAGGCTCTGGAGCCGAGATCAGATTCGCCGCCATAACGCCCGACGAAACCGTGTAGACTCCTATCCGTTTCGACGGCAAGCTCCCCATCGAAGGCGATATGGGCGTCGGCCCCCCACTCGTCCCACTCGCCGCAGCCGGAGGCATCGGCTCACCCGCTGCCGGTTTCGCTCTGACAACAGGGCCACTCGCGTCCGGCCGGACCGCCATCGCATCCACGGCAGAACCCGCCCCAGCACCACTCACAGCAGCAGCAGTCCCCGCTACGCCGCCGCGATCAGTCTGTCCCGCCGGAATCCTGGCCCCCGAGTCCGAAGACCCTCCCGCCGCTCCTTCAGCAGGCCTCACCGTAGAGACCGTCGGCTCTCCAACTGGTCCCGCCGCAGGCCGCGCCCAGGGATGCATAATCACCACGGCCGCCACCGCCAGCCCTGCAACCGCGGACATCGCAAACCCTCCCGACCGCACGCGCGAACTTCTGCGCTTCGCATCGTCACTCACTGCCGGTCTCAACGCGGGCGCCGCAGCCCGTTGCACCACGCTCGTCTCAGCGTCGGAGTCTCCCTCTGACATAACCTCCGGTCCCGGACTCTCAGACGCCAACTCCCTGTCCTCAGCGCCCATCGAGATTGACCACGCCCGCGAATAAAACTCCGTCGCAGCATGCGGATGAAACCCGCCAACAGCCTCGCCGGCCCCAGCCGCTAGGTCGACCACCCCAGCGACAGCCGCCACCCCCGCCACATCCACCGGCCCCGCATCTCTCGCGACATCCCCCGCCGCAACATCGTCCAAAGCCTCAGCCCGTCCACCTCGCATCGCCTTACCCAGAAACCCCAGCAACTCCCGTACCGGCTCCCGCACCGCCTCGCCAGCCTCGGCAATCCTCGCGCCGCCCATTGCCACCGTCATCAGTTCCAGCAGCTCCGTAATCCCAATCGTCCCTTGTTCGCGGTACACCACCGACCGCGTCAGCGAAGCCAGCTCCTCACGAAACGTCCCTGGCTCCCTCAGCGCCTGTGCAAACGCCGCCAGGTCCTCCGGTGCCCCGAACCGCATCTCCCAGCTTGCAAAAAACTCACGCAACTCAGTGACATATGGCGCAAAACGCCCGCCGTCGGCCATCCTGGCGACCCCGCCACCCGGGTTCACTTTCGCCGCCTGAGTTTCCATGCAAACTAAGATGCGTACCCCGCGCGACAGATAATCCGTTACCGCGAAAATTCTTAAAAATTGAACCGGCGGCGCCGTTCTGCAATTCAAATCTTCAGCAATTCAAATACGATAGAGACTTCCCCATGAATTCAGCCTCCCTCGCCTCTGAAGAAGAAGCCACGCCACCCCGCGCCGGCCGAACCCCTCAGCTGTTGCGTGTTTGTTGCAGTAGAAAGATAGCGTTTTCGTGAGTCTCTCTGTTGCGAAATCGCCAAGGCACTCAGCGAGCAGCGGATAAGTAATGTGAAGTCGGCTTGTCGCAAGTAGAGGCCGTTTTAATGACTCATAATTAGGCTGGCCTTGTGCCCGAAAAGGGTGAAGGGGTTTGGGTGAGATTAGATCTTTTGGGGTCTTTCGACTTCGACTCGCGGTGGGGCTGCGAGCCCTTCGCTCAGGATGACGGGTTGTTGGGTGGGTTTGGAGAAAAGCAACGGCAAGGGCAAAAACGAAAATACAGGGGTCTCTCCACTGCGCCACTCACAGTAAAGCTGTGAGTGGCTCCGGTCGAGATGACGTGAGTTGGTGGTGGAGTGGGAGAACAGGCAACGGCAAAAACAAAGCAGATCCTTCCCCGTTCGACGAGCTCAGGGTCAGGATGACAATGTTTGGGCCGGATGACGGGTTGTTGGCGGGTTTGGAGAAAAGCGACGGCAAGGGCGAAGTGCGTCGGTCTCATATGGGGGCTTTTGGGGCGGTGTGGGTGGTTGACCAACTATAATGAACTATGGCAACCGCTCATCCGGCTCCTCCACAGGCTGGCGCAGAGACATCGGAGCCCAAAATTACCGGCACAGAGACGGATCTGGAGGTGACGCCTCCAGCTCGTAGCGCCGAGTGCGCGCGTGCGTGCGCCGCGGCGATTGAAGAAGGACCTGGATGAGCCCTCAGGGGAGTTGGCGGACGCGGCGGAGGTGGCTGCGAGGATCGAGGGTCCGTTAGTGCATCCCGTGGAAGTGGGTATCGGGGACTCATCGGCGGTTCATCTTGTGGGGATGCCTGCGGAAGAGATCAATGAGGTTGATACGAAGTTTCAACGGCTGCTGACGACGGTGCGGGAGAACCGGCCGGGTGATGACCTGGAGGTCATCCGCAAGGCGTGGGAGTTCTGCATGCAGCAGCATGAGGGGCAGAAGCGGGCTTCGGGTGAGCCGTACATTATTCATCCGCTGGAGGTGGCGCAGGTGCTGGCGGAGTTGAAGATGGACTCGACGGCGATTGCGGCGGGGTTGCTGCATGATGCGGTGGAGGATACGGATGTTACTTCGGCGGAGATCGCGAAGAAGTTCGGCGAGCAGGTGGCGCACATCGTCGAGGGTGTGACGAAGCTGGACAAGATCAAGTTTGCGAACAGGGAGGACCACCAGGCGGAGAACATTCGCAAGATGCTGCTGGCGATGGTGACGGATGTTAGGGTCGTCATCATCAAGCTGGCGGACCGGCTGCACAATATGCGGACGCTGGAGCATCTGAAGCCGGAGAAGCAGCAGAAGATCGCGCGAGAGACGCTGGATATTTATGCTCCGCTGGCGCATCGGCTGGGGATGGGTAAGCTGCGCGGTGAGCTTGAGGACCTGGCGTTTCGGTATACCGATCCTTATGCGTATGAGCAGCTGGCGACCGAGGTGGACGCGCTGCGTGGGGAGGGCGAGAAGTTTCTGAACTAGATCGTTGCGGAGATTGAGGCGAAGCTGAAGGAGTTCAAGATCAAGGGGCGGGTGGAGTCGCGGATCAAGCGGCTGTACTCGATCCAGCAGAAGCTGCAGGACCAGAAGATTCCGGTGGACCAGGTGTATGACCTGCTGGCGATACGGGTGATCGTCGAGACGGTGCAGGACTGCTATGCGCTGCTGGGACTGCTGCACTCGATCTGGCGGCCGGTGCCGGGGCGGATCAAGGACTTCATCGCTATGCCGCGGCCGAACCAGTACCAGTCGCTGCATACGACGTTGATTGCGGAGGGGGGGCACCAGTTCGAGGTGCAGATTCGTACGGAGGATATGCATCGGGTGGCGGAGGAGGGGATCGCGGCGCACTGGAAGTACAAGGCCAGCGACAATGTGAGCGCGAAGGATGAGCAGCGGCTGGTGTGGGTGCGGCAGATGATGGAGTGGCAGCGGGAGATGAGCGATCCGAACGAGTTCATGTCGACGCTGAAGATCGACCTGTACCCGGAGGAGGTTTACACCTTTACGCCCAAGGGCAAGGTGGTGGTGCTGCCGAAGGATGCGAGCCCGATCGACTTTGCCTATACCATTCATACGGAGGTTGGGAACACTACGACCGGGCGCGAAGGTGAATGGGCGCATTGTGCCGCTGCGGACGAAGCTGCGGAATGGCGACATCGTCGAGATCACGACGCAGGCTGGGCACGCTCCGAGCCGGGACTGGCTGAGCTTTACGAAGAGCTCGCGGGCGCGGAACAAGATCAAGCACTGGCTGAATGAGCATCAGCGCGAGCGGGCGATGGAGATTGGGAAGAAGCTGCTGGATCGCGAGGCGCGGAAGTACAAGCTGTCGCTGGGAAAATTTGTTGAAGCGGATTATGTGAGGGTGGCGGGGGAGTATGGGCTGGGGACTCAGGCTGAGTTGCTGGCGGGGGTGGGGTTCGGGAAGTACTCGGCGCGGAGGTGCTGAATAAGCTGGAGCCGGGGTCGACGATGGCGGCGGAGCCGGCGGCACCGGCTAGTTGGCGATGCTGTCGGGCCGATGGCCGGAGATGTCCGAGGCGGTGAAGCGGGTCTACTTCGGGAAGGGATCGGAGTCGCTGCAGGTGGAGGGGCAGGACGATCTGCTGGTGTACCGGGCGCGCTGTTGTAACCCTATCCGTGGTGAGGAGATTATTGGGTATGTGACGCGGGGTAAGGGCGTTGCGGTGCATGCGAGGAGCTGTCCGAATGTGCAGAATTTGATGTATGAGTCGGACCGGCGTATCCAGGTGGAGTGGTCTCCGCTGGCTGATGGAGCCGGGCAAGGAGAAGCAGCAGACGTATCCGGTGAGGCTGACGGTGATCTGCGAGGACCGGGCGGGGATGCTGCGGGAGTTGACGGCGGTGATTGCGGATGATGGGACGAATATCCGGAGTCTGGACTCGAAGACGGTTGAGGATGGGCTGGCGGAGGTGGAGTTTGTGGTGGAGACGGTGGATGTGCGGCACCTGAACAAGCTGGTGCAGAATATGCGGCGTGTTCCCGGGGTGCGGGATGTGCAGCGAGTTCAGAAGATCTGATTTGGGAGGTACCCCCACCTCCCCCTGAAGTACGCAAAGTCTTCTAAACAAATAACTTAAGTCTGGACTTCGGTGTGGACTTCTGGACTTTGGTCCAGCAGAAAACCCCGGCGGGTGGCCGGGGCTTTCTCTTTCTCTCTATATCTATTATAGCGGGTGCGAGTAGCTCGTCTGCCAGGGCTATGTCCTTTTGTTTGCTTTTAGTTATGTGGATTTTGACTTGACAGGCAATCGCGGGATGTATGGGCATCGAAGCAGTGCGCTGGAATTGCCTTTCCTACTTTTAGGGTTCAGACTTCAACAACGGGAGGCTCTGTCATGCCTTTTGAAATTTTTCCATTCGCTCTGCATCCACTGCTCATAGATGTGAATATCCCGGCTCTTGGCATGGGGCTGATTGTGCAGCTTCCGCAGGCGAAGCGGACGGATCGGTGATTGTATTCGAGACTGTCAACGAGCCGGGGTTTGGCCCTCCGCTGCACCGTCACCGGAAACGGAGATATTCCGGGTGCTGGAGGGGGAGTATCTGTACGAGGTGGGTGGGCGGAGATTTATTGCTGTACGGGAGACATGGTGACTATTCCCGGTGGGGTAGCGCACGGCTTTACCAATACGAGCGGGAGTTCTGCGAGTCAACTTGTGGTGATGCTGCCTGGGATGGATGCGGTGACGTTTTTTAAGGGGCTGGGCGAGGTGATGGCGAATTATGGCAAGGACCGGGAGGCGCTTGAGAAGTATGGGGCTCCGTGGGGGATGGAGTTTGTGGGGCCTCCGATCAGCGTGGAACAGTAATCGTTGTATGCCGCAAAGTTGACCCTGTGTAGACATCTACATTGATGCTCGCTATGATAGTCGGCACTGCAGGCGGCTTTTCTTTGGACGGCTATGTCACAAGAGAACTGGCAGGTACCCGATCGGTATTGCAGGCAGGTGAGGAAACGGGGTTGCGCGACGATGCGGCTCCGGATGCTTCTTCGGTCTGGATTCCGATGGTGTGCGGCGTGGTTGCGGCGGGAGTGGTGCTGAGTGTTTTTCATCCGTCGCTGAATCTCAATTCGCTTTCGTGGGGTGGGCTGCTGTTTTTCGCGACGGGCTTTCTGCTGGTTGCGACGCTGACGAGTGGGATGGTTGCTCGGGCGGTTTGCCGGATGATGCGGAGTTATCTGCCGGGCTCGGTTGAGCCGATCGTCCAGGCTACGGGGTTGGGAGCGCTGTGGGTTCCGGCTTGGGTGGTGGGTATGCGGTATCCGTCGGTGCTGATGGTTGTGGCGGCCTGCTTTTGCCTGTGGAGTATCAATCGGGCGATTAAGAAGTACGAGGCTGGAGATGTAGGTGCAGGGCAGATTCGTGCGGAGGGGGCGGTTCGGATGTGATGCGGTTGCCGAACCTGCATGCGCCGATTGGGGACTCGAAGCCGCTGGTGCTGATGTTGCTGCCTGCGCTGGTGGTGGCGATTCTGGCGCAGGGTGCTGTGACTGCGATGGTGCTGGATAAGTATGTGATCGGGTCGTTGGTGGCGGGTGGATGTTAGCTGGGTTGGTGTGGATGTCGAGCTCGAAGGCTTTGCGGGAGCGGGTGAGGCGTGAATCGACGGGGCGGGTGGTGGTGACGCGGGTGCTGGCGTTCGTGTTTATGATCGTCGTGCTGATGCCCTATCTGAGGAAGCCGGCGGGGATGATTGGGTTTCCTTTGCTGCCGGGGGTGGCGGCGGCTCCGCGGGCTGCGGGGCCGAGGCCGGGTACTAATAGCAGCGGCTTTACGGGGATTATTCTGCTGCCGCTGACGAAGCCGGAGAAGAGGATTGTTGCGGCGGTGAGTAAAGGCGCGACGGCTGCGGGACAGCGGATTGCCGAGCCGATGGTGATTCCGTTCGATGGGGTGTATTGGTACTTCAAGGCTCCGGACAGCAGGCCGCAGCCTACGGCGCATGTGGTGAAGGGGAGTTCGTTGAAGGCGAAGGTACGGTCGACGGATGAGTATCCGCTGCTGATGGCTGCGCACCAGGAGCTGGGGATGCCGATTGATTTGAGTTGCTGCTCGCGGATTGAGATTGCGGTGCAGAATGCGGAGCGGCGGGCTGGGGCGATCTATCTGGGGCTTTGGCTGCGGGATAAGACGATGCCGGGGATAATGGGGCGGTATGTGGGGACGGCGGTGATTCCTTCTAGTGAGTCTGGTGGGTCTCAGGATAGGCCGGGCGCGGTGACGGATGAGACGCTGGAGTATTCGCTTCCGGCTGGTATGCGGATGGGGAGGTTTGATGAGATTACGGTTGGGGTTCGAACTGATCCGATGCGGGCGCGGGAGGGTGCGCAGATTGGGATTCGGCAGTTTGTGCTTTATCCGTGATGGGTTGGGTTGGTTCCTGTCGGTTCGATGTGCGAACGAGTTTACGTCAGACTACTTCCTGAACTTGATTCTGGAATTTCCGGATGAGCCAAAAAGCTGCGACAAGCGGAGGAAGAAAAGCAATCAGGAGCATCAGAAAGCTGAATATTCGCTGGAACAGTGTCCGAGATCCTTGGTAACCGAGGAGTCGGTGTGAGATGGACATTAGTTTTCCGGCGGCAGTAGCAAGTTCAGAGCTCTGAGGCAAAATTGCGGGTTTCGCCGGTACGTGTATCGAACAAAAAGAAGTTTCTTTCGCTTTCTCCTGCGGCTTCGGAAAATAGGTGTAGTCGTATTTGCCTAGTACGAAAGAATCGTGAACTTGAACACTCCCTATCCACGCCAACTGAATGGAAGCCTCACCACGTTTTTGAATGTGCCCAGCATCAGGCATCCTATCTAGAGCCTGAAGGGAGAAACCGTTCGGAAGCGATTCGTTGATATCCCCGAAGAATAAATCCGGTGTTCCCACCGCACCAGAAATGGCAGAAGAAAAGATCAGGCAAACGAGCAGATAGCCCATGACAGCGGGAGGGAATAGACCTGCGATCAGAGATGCTCGGCGCCAAGACCGTTTTCTTCTTCGCAGCAAGAGATAAACGACTAAAGCACAAATCATCCCGACGGCCGATGCAAGTACCATCAAAATAAACATCATTACCAGTCGACCGATAATCTCCACTTAAAAGACTCCCCCGCCAATTTAGCGTAAGTAGAAGGCTAACGGAACGCTAATTATGGCTAGCATTCTTCAAGGGGCTAACGATGCTTTATCCAAAGCCTCAAAATTATGGTTTTCGGTAAGAATTATCTGACAGCAGCAAACCGACTCGGTCACAAAATGGGGTATGGGTTGCGGTGTTGGCGGGGTTTCTGTATCGTTGAAGACAAGATGACGACCTTTTCCAGCCGATTTTGGTTTACGTTCCGCTACTGGCCCCCGGTAGCGGCATCGGCGGAGTAGGCTCACCTGAGAGATTGCTGAACGTTTCCAGTTGAATCGAAATGACCCCCGAAGCCGCGACCCTCGATACGAGGCGCGGTTTTTCTGTGTGTGGAGTGAGAGCAGAGGAAGATTTTGAGTTGGTATAGGCGATAAAAGGAACTACTGCAACGGCAAAGCGAAATACAGGGGTCTCTCCACTGCGCTACCGCTTCGGTCGAGATGACGTGAGTTGGTGGCAGGGTAACGGGGGAACAGGCAACGGCCCACGATGAAGTTGCGCCAAGGAATGGGAGAGTTAGAGATGAGTATTACGGCGGGAATGGTGAATCCGGCTGGGCCGGTGAAGTCGGCGGTTGGGCGGTTTGGGGTTTATGGCGGCCGGTATGTTCCGGAGACGCTGATGGCGGCGCTGGAGGAGTTGGAGGCGGCGTATGCGGAGGCGCAGGCGGATGCGGCGTTTCAGGCGGAGTTGGATGGTCTGCTGAAGAATTATTGCGGGCGGCCTACTCCGCTGTACTTTGCGAAGCGGCTGTCGGAGCAGTGCGGGGGCGCGAAGATCTATTTGAAGCGTGAGGACCTGCTGCATACGGGGGCGCACAAGATCAATAACGCTCTGGGGCAGGGGCTGCTGGCGCGGCGGATGGGGAAGCAGCGGATTATCGCGGAGACGGGCGCGGGGCAGCATGGGGTGGCGACGGCTACGGTGTGTGCGCTGCTGGGGTTGGAGTGCGTGATCTATATGGGCGAGGTGGACATGGCTCGGCAGGAGTTGAATGTCTACCGGATGCGGCTGCTGGGGGCGGAGGTGCGCGGGGTGAGCGCGGGGTCGGCTACGTTGAAGGACGCGATCAATGAGGCGATGCGGGATTGGGTTACGAATGTGAGGACGACTTACTACATTCTGGGGAGCGCGCTGGGGGCGCATCCTTATCCGACGATGGTGAGGGATTTTCATCGGGTGATTAGCCGGGAGGCTCGGCGGCAGTTTCTGGAGGAGGTTGGGCAGCTGCCGAAGGCGGTGGTGGCTTGCGTGGGCGGCGGGTCGAATGCGATTGGTGCGTTCTATGAGTTTCTGGGGGATAAGAATGTGGAGCTGATTGGCGTGGAGGCTGGTGGGCGCGGGACGGCGCTGGGGGAGCATGCGGCGCGGTTTCAGAATGGTGGCGGCGGGGTTCCGGGAGTGCTGCAGGGGACGTATAGCTATGTGCTGCAGGATGAGGCGGGGCAGGTGAGCGCGACGCACTCGGTGAGTGCGGGGCTGGACTATGCGAGTGTGGGGCCGGAGCATGCGATGCTGCATGACTCGGGGAGGGCGCGGTATGTTTCGTGCTCGGATGCGGATGCGCTGAAGGCTACGGTGACGCTGAGCCGGACGGAGGGGATTTTGCCGGCGCTGGAGAGTGCGCATGCGGTGGCGGAGGCGATACGGTTGGCTCCGACGATGGCTAAGACGGATTTGCTGATGGTGAATTTGTCGGGGCGTGGGGATAAGGATATGGGGATTCTGGCGAAGGAACTTGATTTGAGGGGTGCGTAAGTGGCGATCGCGTTCGAAAAGAAGCCGGGGATTGTTGCTTATTTGACGGCGGGTGATCCGGACCTGGCGGCTACGCGGGATATTGCGCTGGCGGCGATTGATAATGGCGCGGATGTGATTGAGCTGGGGGTGCCGTTCAGCGATCCGCTGGCGGATGGGCCGGTGATTCAGCGGGCGAGTGAGCGGGCGGTGGCGAAGGGAACTACGCTGACGCAGGTGTTGGGGTTGGCTGCGGAGTTGAGGAAGGCGAGGCCGACGGCGGGGCTGGTGTTGTTTAGCTATTTGAATCCGGTGGTGCGGATGGGGATGGAGACTTTTTGTGCGAAGGCTGCGGAGGCGGGCGCGGATGGTGTGCTGCTGACGGACATGATTGTGGAAGAGGCGGGGGAGTATCTGGCGGCGACGAAGAAGCATGGGCTGAAGCCGGTGTTTCTGGCGGCGCCGACTAGTCCGGATGTGAGGCTGAAGGCGATTGGAGAGAGCTCGCAGGGGTTTGTGTATGCGATATCGCGGGTGGGAATTACGGGGACTCGGGACACGATTGCGGGCGATGCTTCGGAGCTAGTGGCGCGGTTGCGGAAGTTTACGACGCTGCCGATTGCGGTGGGGTTTGGGATTTCGAATGCCGAGCATGTGAAGGCGGTGGGTGAGTTTGCGGATGCGGCGATTATTGGGAGCGCGCTGGTGGCGCTGATTGAGAAGACTCCGCGGGATGAGGCTGCGGCGGCGATTGGGCGGTTTATTGCAGGGCTGGTTTCGTAAGAGCGGGGATAAGGATTTGGCGGTTTAGGCAAGTATGATGGTTGCTGAAATTGGATTTTTGGCAGCCAGCGGCAGTGAGTTGGCGAATGGGCTGCGAGATGAGAGGTGTTGATGGAGATTAGTGATTGGCGACAGAAGATCGATGAGTTGGATGAGCAGATTGTGCGACTGATCAGCGAGAGAGCCGCGGCGGCGCAGGCGATCGGGGAGTTGAAGAAGAAGTCCGAGCTGCCGGTGTATGAGCCGAAACGGGAGCAGATTGTGTTTGACCATGTCCGGCAAGTAAATCCGGGGCCGTTGGGCGATGCGGAGATATTGCATGTGTATGAGCGGATCGTGGATGTGATGCGGACTTTGCAGCGGAGAGACTAGCTGGCAGTTTGGAACAGCTTGGAATAGGGAAGAGTCGTAAAAGCAGGGCGATAGAAGGTTTGTAGCAGATTAGGTTACTTATAGAGAGAGTGGATTAAGACAATGATCGTAGCAATGCTGCAGTGAGGCAACAGAAGAGAATATTCAACAGGTGATCGAGCGGATGGTCGAGCTCGGATTCAATGTTCACCGTACGACGGGCGCGGCGCAGACGATTCTGGCCGGAGTCGGGACGCCGGATCACTTTGAGGTGGCGGAGTTCAAGGTGCTGGCCGGAGTGCATGATGCGTATCGGATCTCGTCGCCGTACAAGCTGGCGGGGAAGAACTTCCGGCCGGAGGGAACGAAGGTCAAATTTTCCAACGGCGTGGTGGTGGGCGGCGAGGAGGTGGTCATTATGGCCGGGCCTTGCTCGGTGGAGTCGCGGGAGCAGATTCTGTTGAGCGCGAAGCAGGTGAAGGCGGCCGGAGCGCAGTTTCTGCGGGGCGGAGCGTACAAGCCGCGCAGCTCGCCGTACAGCTTCCAGGGCATGGGAGTAGAGGGGCTGAAGCTGCTGCGCGAGGTTTCGCGATGAGACCGGACTGCTGGTGATCACTGAGGTGATGGAGATCTCGCAGATCGAGGTGATGCTACCTTATATCGACTGTTTCCAGGTGGGGGCGCGTAACATGCAGAACTTCAACCTGCTGCGTGAGCTGGGGCATGTGCGCAAGCCGGTGCTGATGAAGCGCGGTATCGCGGCGACGATTGAAGAGGTGCTGCTGAGCGCCGAGTACATTCTTTCGGGCGGCAACTATGACTTGATGCTGTGCGAGCGCGGCATCAGGACGTATGAGACGTATACGCGCAACACGATGGATATTTCGGCGATTCCGGTGTTGAAGAAGCTGACGCATCTGCCGGTATTCGGCGATCCGTCGCATGGCATCGGCATTCGCGACCTGGTTCCGCCGATGGCGCTGGCTTCAGTAGCTGCGGGTGCGGATGGATTGTTGATGGAGATGCACCCAAACCCGGACAAGGCGATGAGCGATGGCGCGCAGAGTCTGTATCCGGAGCAGTTGGAGAAGCTGATTGCGCAGTTGCGGCAGTTGGCTCCGGTGGTTGGACGGACTGTAGCGTAAGGCAAGGACTAGGGACGAGTGCCTAGGGACTGGGAAATGATGTGATCGAACGCATTCTCATTGTTGGTACGGGGCTGATCGGAGCATCGATCGGCCTCGCGCTGCGTGAGGCTGGATATAAGGGCCAGATACATGGGTTCGACGCAGATATGAATGAGCTTGAATTGGCCCTCAGCGAAAAGGTGATCGATGACTTTGCGTTTGGTCATGGAGCCGGCGCTGGAACTTGCTCGCAGTGTTGACGTAATTGTGCTGGCGGTGCCGGTGTTGGCGATTCTAGATTGGATGGAGCGGCTGGCTCCGTTGCTGGGACCGAGGCAGTTGGTGACGGATGTGGGAAGTACGAAGCTGAAGATCGCTGAGTCGGCGCAGCGGCTGTTTAATACCGAGAGGACTGCGCGGTTTCTGCCGGGACATCCGATGGCGGGCAAGGAGTCTGGCGGGGCGTTGCTGGCTGAGGCGGAGTTGTTTCAGAATGCGATGTGGTTGTTTACTCCAGTTGCGGAGAGTTCGGAGTTGGAGCTTGAGTGGCGGGAGTGGGTGGCGAAGTTTGGTTGCCGGATGATGGATATGGATGCGGCGCGGCATGATGTGCTGTGTGCGTGGGTGAGTCATCTGCCGCAGATGCTTTCGACTGCGCTGGCGGCGCTGCTGGAGGATGAGTTCGGCGATGCGGCGGAGATTGCGGCGATTGGTGGGCGGGCGCTAAGGGAGACGACGCGGTTGGGGGCTAGTCCTTACAGCATGTGGCGGGATGTGGCGATGACCAATACGGAGCCGATTGCGGATACGTTGCTCGCGCTGGAGCAGCGGCTGGCGCATCTGCGGGAGAATCTGCGGACGCCGGAGTTGCGGGATGAGTTTGCGCTGGCGAATAAGTTTCGGGTGCGGCGTGGGCAGTAGTATCGCTGAGACTTCTTCTCTTTCCCGTTATTCCTGTTCTTCTTCTCTCTCTTTTTCTTCCTCTTCACTTTCTGTGCGTTTGCTTCGCGGATGGAGCGAAGGTAGGCGATTCTGTCTGGCAGGTCATCGCTCCATTCTTCGTCGTTGACGGGCTCGGTGCTGCCGTAGAAGATAAGGCCCAATGTGATTTCGACCATGTCGTCGGGAAAGTAGCGAAAGGTGCGCCTGCTGATGGTGAATGTGTTTCCTGCAAGGATAATTTCATCGTTGGGCAGGGGGACTGCGGACAGCTTTCCGTTGAGAGTGACGGGTGGCTGTTCGGCGTGAGTGGAAGGTAGTTTGAAGACGAGGACGATTTTCATTTTTGTAACCTGTGACGTTAGAGGACTCGGGTGTGGTTGTAGCCTTCGGTGGTGAGGACGGCGAGAAGTTCCTCGACCTGCTCGCGGCCGCGGGTCTCCATGGTGATGTCGATGACGGTGTCGCCGAGGTTGACGCCGTAGTAGGCGCGGTTGTGGAGGGTGTCGACGATGTTGGCGCGGTGGTCGGCGATGAGGCGGGTGAGCTCGGCGAGGGCTCCGGGCTTGTCGAGGAGATGGATGCGGAGGCGGATGAGGCGGCCGTCCTGGACGAGGCCGCGCTCGATGATGCGGCTGAGGAGGGTGACGTCGATGTTGCCGCCGCAGACGAGGACGGCGGTGTGGGAGTTGGGCGGGATGATGGTGGTTTTGTTTTGCAGGAGGGCGGCTAGTGCGGCGGCTCCGGCGCCTTCGGCGAGGGTCTTTTCGCGTTCGAGGAGGACGAGGATGGCGGAGGCGATTTCGTCTTCGTCGACGGTGACGATCTCGTCGACGTAGCGCTCGACTACGGGGAAGGTGACGTCTCCGGCGCGGCGGACGGCGATGCCGTCGGCGATGGTGGTGGCGGCGTCGATGGTGACGGGATGATGGTGCTGGATGGCCTGGGCCATGGAGGGGAGGCGGGAGGTTTGGACGCCGACGATCTTGACGGTGGGGCGGGATTCCTTGATGGCGCAGGCGATGCCGCCGATGAGGCCGCCGCCGCCGATGGGGGCTACGATGGCGTCGAGGTTGGGGACTTGCTCGAGGAGTTCGAGGCCGATGGTGCCCTGGCCGGCCATGACGAGTGCGTCGTCGAAGGGGTGGATGAAGGTCATGGCTTCGGCGTCGCAGATGCGGCGGGCTTCGGTGTAGGCCTCGTCGTAGTTGGCTCCGTGGAGGATGACTTCGGCTCCGAAGTTCTTGGTGGCGGTGACTTTGACGAGCGGGGTGGGCAGCGGCATGACGATGATGGAGCGGATGCCGCGCTTGGTGGCGTGGTAGGCGACGCCCTGGGCGTGGTTGCCGGCGGAGGCGGCGACGACTCCGCGGGCGGCCTGCTCGGGGGTGAGGGTGGAGATGCGGTTGAGGGCGCCGCGCTCCTTGAAGGAGCCGGTCATCTGGAGGTTTTCGAGCTTGAGGTAGATCTCGCGGCCGGTGAGGCCGGAGAGGATCTCCGAGTGCGGGCAGGGGGAGTAGTAGATGGAGCTGCGGACGCGTTCACGCGCGGCCTGGATGTCGGCGAGGGTGATGTTGAGGGTGTTTTTGCGGTCGCTCACGGATAGAACGATGTTACTAAGAACGCGGTCAGTTGCGGGTGAAGTTGGTTTGCTGCTTTTCTTTGTGGCGCTCGATGGCTAGCTGGATGAGTCGGTCGATGAGGTCTTTGTAGGGGAGGCCGGAGGCTTGCCAGAGCTTGGGGTACATGGAGATGCTGGTGAAGCCGGGCATGGTATTGATTTCGTTGAGATAGATGCTGGATTTTTTTGCGGGTGTTTTGCCTTTGGCGGGGGTTGCGGGTTCCATGAGGAAGTCTACGCGGGCGAGGCCGGAGCACTCGCAGGCGCGGAAGGCGTCGATGGCCATGGTGCGGATCTGTTTGGTTTCGGCGGCGGTGAGTTCGGCGGGGATGATGGGCTCGGAGGCGCTGGTGGCGGCGTACTTGGAGTCGTAGTCGTAGAACTCGCGGTCGGGGACGATCTCGCCTACGACGGAGCAGACGGGCGAGTCGTTGCCGAGGACGGCTACTTCCAGCTCGCGGGGTTTGACGTTGGGGCCGCCTACGCCCTGCTCGATGATGAGTTTGCGGTCGAAGCCGGCGGCGAGGTCCATTGCGGCGGGCAGCTCGGCGCGGTTGTGGACTTTGCTGATGCCGACGGAGCTTCCGAGGTTGGCGGGCTTTACGAAGAGGGGATAGCGAGAGGGCTTTCTCGATTTGTTTGATGGCGTATTTGGGGTCGAGGCGCCACTGGGTGCGAGTTAGGGCGATGTGCGGGGTTTGGGGGAGGGCGGCTGCGGCGAAGAGCTTCTTCATGACGTCTTTATCCATGGCGGCGGCGGAGCCGAGGACGCCGGAGCCGACGTAGGCGATGTTGGCGATCTCGAAGAAGCCCTGGATGGTGCCGTCTTCGCCGAAGGTTCCGTGGAGGACGGGGAAGATTATGTCGATGTGCTCGCTGAGGGCTCCGTTCTGGGCGAGGGTGGCGGGTTCGTGCAGGTCGGTATCGGCTGTTAGCTGGAGGAGGGCGGGGCTCGATTCGCCGGTGAGGAGGTGGTGGGCGGCGGAGTTGGTGAGCCATTGGCCGGTTTTGGAGATGCCGATGGGGATGACTTCGTATTTTTTCTTGTCGATGGCTTTGAGGATTGAGGTGGCGGAGAGGATGGAGACCTCGTGCTCACCGGAGCGGCCGCCGAATAGTATTCCGATGCGTGGTTTCTTCTTCATAACTCCTTCAGTGTCTGTCAACGGCGTGCGATTGGTGCGGTTGGGCGTGGAAAGGAACCACGGGCGTTATCGGGTACCCCCCACCCCTATGTAGGGGGTATTTTGGAGCTAAAGTATTGATATCTGATTGGGTTAAAGGTGGTTATCTCTGCTAAAATATTGATTCCAGATGGTTTGCGTCCAAAATATTGATTCCATATAGAGTTACGGGTACTTTTTGCTTCAGAGACGGATGGTTTCTCTGCGTTTTGTCTTCTCTGTTTCTATTTTATGGGTTTGGGGGTAACTGGTGCGCCAGGTGTATTTGGCTTTGTTTCATAGGGTTGGGTGGTTTTGGGGCTTGACATGCGATTTTGCTGAGGAAAGTGGCAAGAAAATTCAAAGGGATAAAACAGGCTGTGTTGGCTGTTGTTTATTTTCAAGCGAGCCTTGCCACCTGATACCCAAGGGTCATATGCGGCCTGTTCTCGATTTGTGATCGTTTATGTGCAAAACCTTGCAGTTTGAAGTTGCATCTGACCTATTCTGATAGCTGGCTTATATCTCGTTGAATTGAGATTTGTAACCCGCCTGATTGTGCAAAAAATATCTCCAGTACGAAAGGGCTCCATGTCTCCAGAGAGGGATCGCATCACCGATGTTGTCAAGAATATGTTTCATGCTCGCGCCGTAATTTCACTACTGGCACTCACGTTGACAGTTGCTGCGATTATTGCGGGTTGCAGCACTGGGAGTTCTTCGTCCACGACGACGGCTACCGGAATGGCCACGGCTTCCGTGATGCTGAGCGATCCTTCGACCTGTATGGCCCCTAATGGACCGTATTCGCATGTATATATCACGGTGACGGACATCAAGGCGCATGTGAATGCGAATGCTGGAGACAGCGATTCGGGCTGGGTTGACCTAACGCCTAGCCTCTCGAAAGGGCCAGCGCAGGTAGACCTGCTAGGACTAGCGAACAATCAGTGCTTTCTGGCAACGCTGGGTGCGCCTTTGCAGTTGCAGGCGGGCAACTATCAGCAGATTCGGGTGATTCTGGCGGATAATGCGTCGAACAACCTGGGGAAGAGCAATGCCTGCACGAGTTCCGCGAACTGCGTGGTCTTGAACGATGGCAGCGTCTTTCCGCTGCAGCTTTCCAGTGAGGCGAAGACCGGCATCAAGATTCCTTCAGGCCAGATTGCAAATGGCGGATTCAATATTGCCGCGGGACAGACGAAGGACCTGGATATCGATTTCAATACGTGTGTGTCGATTGTGCAGCAAGGCAACGGTCAGTACCGCTTGAAGCCGGTGCTGCATGCGGGAGAGGTGAGCACTACTTCTTCCTCGATCAATGGGACGGTGGTGGATAGCGGGACGGGCAAGCCGATTTCAGGACAGGTCACAGTCGCGCTGGAACAGAAGGATACGACGGGCATTGATCGCATCTTTATGAGCACGCTGACGGATGCGAACGGGAACTTCGTGTTCTGTCCGCTGCCGTCGGGGATGTATGACGTGGTGATTGTGGGACAGAACTCGGTTGGCGTGGTGTATTCGCCGGACGTGATCACGGGGGTATCGACGGGATCGGCGGTGTCGGTTGTGCAGTTGCATGCTCTGCCAGTAGTCTCGCTTGGTGTGTCGACGTTGCAGGGGCAGGTGACTTCGCAGAACGGTGCAAGTCCTATGGCGGGTACGGTGGCCGACCTCCAGCTGAGTACGCTGGAGGCGGTGAACAGCGGGCTGACGGTGACGGTGCCACTGGCGCCTAGCTTCGGCCAGTCGGGAGCGACGCTGGCGACTGCCACTGCGAGCAGCAACAGCTGTCCGTCCGGAACGGACTGTCTAAACTACGGCCTGAAGGTGTCTGCGGGGCCGGTATTTGCCGGAGCGTTTACTGCGGGCGGAACGACGTTGACTCAGAGCACGCTTCCGGCGTTGTACGCGGTAGATGTCATCGCGTTTGTGCCGTCGTCGGGCGGGGTGTTGGACTGCTCGACGAGTGAGCTCAAATCGCCTGTAGTTACGCCGGTTGCTGGGGCGGTAGTGCCGGTTTCTGCGCTGGCCTTTACCGGATGCCAGTAGAGAGAAGGCAGGAGAGGATAGGAAAGGCCACCGGGTTTCGGGTGGCCTTTTTGTTTTGGTGGGGTGCGGTTCGCTTCTTGGCCTGGAGTTGTGAGTGTAGAAGCAGCCGCAAAAGCGACTGCAACCGCAAAAGTAAATGCAAAATACAGGGGTCCTTCGCTGCGCTCAGGATGACGGCGTGAAACAAGCAACGACCTATGCCCTCGAGGAGAAGTTTTACATTCCCACTCATCGCACGAGACAAAGGCGCGATGAATGGGGCACCCGTTCGGTTGTGGGTGGTTGAGAGAAGAACAGTAAAAGGCAAATACCGGGTCCCTCCACTACGCTACCGCTTCGGCCGGGATGACGGAGGTTTTTACCCGGGAATGCTCTAATCTCTGCGGCGGCCGCCCATGAGTTGGAGGACGGCTAGGAAGATGTTGATGGCGTCGAGGTAGATGGAGAGGGAGAGCGAGACGGCGGAGTGGCCGTCGCCGCCGGCGCGGATGCGGGCGAAGTCGCCTACGGTGAGCAGGGAGAAGATGCCGAGGGTGAGCCAGGAGTAGGTGTCCGGGCGTGAGGAAGTGGAAGAACATGCTGGCGATGCCGGCGATGATGAGACCAAGCAGCAAGGCGAAGGCTATGCCGGAGATGCGGCGGTAGTTGATGTTGAAGAGGTAGGCGACGCAGCCCATGACGGCCATGCCGGCGCCGGTGGTGGCGGCGGCGTTGAAGACGAGGCCGGGGCCGAAGTTGTGGATGTAGTGCTGGATGAGGGGGCCGATCTGCCAGCCCATGAAGTAGGTGAGGGTGAGGAAGAGGCTGAGGGCGACGGCGGGGTTGGCTTTGCGGGTGAAGGTGATGCCGAAGATCAGGGCGAAGACGATGATGAGGCCGGGAAGGGTGCCCCAGGCGGGAGCGGTGGCGACGCCGAGGGCGGTGATGAGGAAGCCGAGGGAGGTGATGGCCGAGGACTTTGGCGAGGAGCGAAGAGGTCTCTTCGCGGGGGACGTCGATGATGGTGGGGAAGGCGGTGTTCATGTTGTTGTAATCGTTCATGTTTGCTCCGGCGGCTTTGCCTGATTGCTTTCAGGCGTGCTGCCTCTATTGTAAGACGCGGCTGTGGATGGTTTGTTATGCGTGCGAACGGCGCTATGGCTCAGGCGGCGGCGATGCGATGGGTGAGATCGTTCTGTTCGGTGGTGGATGCCGCGCCGATGGTCATGGCGTCGAGTACGCCGGTGCCGAGGGCGTAACGGATGGCTTCGGAGGGATGGCTGCGAAGGTCGCCCTCGCCGAGGATCTTCATGCCGACGATGGCTTTGCCGGAGGCGCGCATCTGTTTGATGACGGAGATGACGGTGTCGGGGGTGGCATCCATGTGCGACTGGATGGGGTTGAGACGGACGAAGTCGATCTCGACCCATGGGGATGCGGCGGCGGCGTGGAGGGCCTCGATGGTGTGGCAGGAGCAGCCGTGGGCGCGGATGATACCTTTTTCTTTGGCCTCGGAGAGGACGTCCATGCAGCCGCGGTAACGGGTGGTCCAGTCGGCCTCGGTGACGCAGTGTATGAGGACGACGTCGATGTAGTCGGTGCCTAGCTCGCGGCGGTAGCGGTCGAGGTCGGCGCGGAGGCCGGCGGGGGTGCGGGTGTCGGACTTGGTGGCGATGGTGACTTTGTCGCGGGGGAGCTGCTTGACGGCGGCGGCGACGTATTTGTGGCTGCCGTAGGAGTCGGAGGTGTCGAAGAAACGGAGGCCGTTCTCGTGGTAGCCGTTGAGGAGGATGTTGGTGAGGACGCCGGTGCGGGTCTGATCGGACGCGCCGCCGGAGCCGTGAGTGCCGGTGCCCATGGCTAGACGGCTGGTGTGGATGCCGGTGTTGCCGAGGGTGATCTCGTCGTGGGCGTTGTGCTTTTGGGGGAGTGCAGGGGCGTCGAGAAAGGAGGGTTCGGCGGCGGCGACCTTAGAGGAGAGCCAGGTGGCTCCGATGCCGGTGACAGTACGACGGAGAAAATCTCTTCTCTGCATGGCGTACTCCTTTGTGCGGATAGGATACGCCTGGGGGTGGGGAGGATGTCTAGTTTGGAGGAGCAAATGTAAAGCCGCGCATCTGATGATGCGCGGCTTTCTTGTTTGTTTACTGCTTTATTGGGGTTGTTGGGCTGGAGGCCAGGATGCTGCTGGTGGAGTTACCCAAGTCGCAGCCGGTGGGGGCACTTTGGGGGTTGCGGTCTTTGCGGCGCCTGCGGGAGCGAGCTTCGCGTTGGATTTTACAGTCGATTTTCCGTTGGCGTCGGTATCGTAGGGCTGCCAGCGGGCGGGACGTTGGCGGCCATTTGCGGCGACTGCCTGGGCTTGTGCGGCGATCTCTGCCTGTCCTGCGGGCGTTTGCCGGATTGGGCGTGGGTTTCCGCCGAAGCCAGCCATGCGGAGCGAGGTCCACTTGTTCGACTGACGTGCGGCGGGGCTGGGCGGCTGGTCCCACGGATCGCTGGCGCGGCCGTTGAGATCGTAGACGAACTTGCCGTTTTTGACGGTGAGCTCGCACTCCATCTTTTCGTGGGCCTTCATGACCATGCCGGCGCCGTCGACGAGGCCGAAGGTGCCCTGGCGCAGGCTCAGGACTGCGATGTCGGCGATGGCTCCCTCGGAGAGGTTGCCGAGCTGGGTTTGCTGGACTTCGACTGCGGGATGCCAGGTCATGTCGGCGATGACTTCTTTGAGGGGCAGGCCCATGGCGATGAACTTGTCACCGGTGGTAAGGAGGTCCTTCATACCGGCGTTCATGCTCTCGTAGTGGAGGTCGGTGGAGATGGAGTCGGGCACGAAGCCGGCTTTGATGAGCGGGACGGCTACGCTGAAGTTAAAGCTCGACTGACCGTGGCCTACGTCGAAGTAGATGCCGCGCTGGCGGCCTTCCCACATGCCTTTGCCGGGGCCGCCGGTGGTGCTGTCCTGTTCACCTCGGCCGCCGCCGTACATGTGGGTGTAGATGTCGCCGGGGCGGAGCTTCTGCTCGAGGAGTTCGTAGAGGGGACGTTCGATGCGGCGGGAGCCGTAGTCGATCATGAGGGGGATGTGGGCGATGGTGCCGGCGATGACGCCTTGTTCATAGGGCTTCCACTCGGGGCCGGTGAAGTGGGCGCTCTTGATGCCGACGATTACACCGGGATATTTGAGGGCCATCTCGCCGGTAAGCTTGCCGTCCATGTCGTCCTTGTTCTGCTCGATGCCGCCGTTGCCCATGCCGGCGCCGACGATGTTGAGCATGGCGAGGACGCGGGTCTCGGAGCGGTCGATGACGCGCTCTTTGAACTCGGGGAAGTTGCGCCAGCCGGAGGAGCCGGCATCGACGATGGTGGTGACGCCGTTGCGGAGAGTGAAGCCGTCGGGAGCGAGGCTCCAGTCACCGCTGTCGTAGGAGTGCTTGAGCAGTCCCCAGAAGACGTGGGTGTGCAGGTCGATGAGGCCCGGCACGACGTAGAGGCCGGTGACGTTGACGGTCTTGATGGCGGAGTCGGCGGGAATGCCTACGGCGACTTTGGCGATCTTGCCGTCCTTGATGGCTACGTCGCGGATGGCGTCGAGGTTGTTCTTGGCATCGATGACGTGGCCTCCTTTGAGCAGGAGGTCGTAGTCTTTTGCGGGTAGTGGGGCTGGGGCTTGCGCTGACAGTATTGTGCATCCCGCGAACAATAACCCCAGGGATGCAGTGAGTAGAGATTTTCGATTCATGGATGACGTCCTTTTGGGCCCTTGATATGGGTGAGTTTTTGGAGTGCGCCAATGCTAATACATCGGGGATTCCGGCTTATAGGGCTTTACTCCTAGAGCTAAATACGAAAGCCGCGCACCTGAAGATGCGCGGCCTTTCGCTTCTCTTTGCGATTTTGGCTACTGCCCTGAGGTGCCGGACAGCGACGGTGGCGTCGCCCACGTTGATGCCGGGGGCGGCACCTTGGGCGTTGCCGTTTTTGCGGCACCTGCGGGAGCGAGCTTCGCATTTGCTTTTATTGTCGACTTTCCGTTGGCGTCGGTATCGTACGGCTGCCAGCGTACGGGACGACGTTGGCCGTTTGCGGCGACTGCCTGGGCCTGTGCTGCGATCTGCGCCTGTCCAGCGGCGGTCTGCTGGATCGGCCGCTGTGCTCCGCCGAAGGGGGTGGCCTGAAGCTTCGTCCACTTCGTGGCCTGCTTTGCGGCATCGGTGGGTGGGTGGTCCCATGGATCGCTGGACCGGGCGTTCAGATCGTAGACGAACTTGCCGTCTTTGACTGTCAGCTCGCAGATCATTCTGTCGTGTGCCTTCATCAAGGCCCCACTGCCGTCCGCCAGGCCGAAGTCACCGTGCTGCACGTTGAGCACGGCGACGTCAGCGATTGCGCCCTCGGAGAGATTGCCGAGCTGGGTTTGCTGGATCTCTACGGCTGGATGCCAAGTCATATCGGCGATGACTTCTTTCAGGGGCAGGCCCATGGCGAGGAACTTGTCGCCGGTGGTGAGCAGGTCCTTCATGGCGGCGTTCATGCTGTCGTAGTGCAGGTCGGTCGAGATGGAGTCGGGAACAAAGCCGGCCTTGATGAGCGGGACGGCGACGCTGAAGTTAAAGCTGGACTGGCCGTGGCCTACGTCGAAGTAGATGCCGCGCTGACGGCCTTCCCACATGCCCTTACCGGGGCCGCCGGTTTCGGAGTCCTGCTCGCCGCGGCTGCCGCCGTACATGTGGGTGTAGATGTCGCCGGGGCGGAGCTTCTCTTCGAGGAGTTTGTAGAGCGGCCGCTCGATGCGGCGGGAGCCGTAGTCGATCATGAGCGGGATGTGGGCCATGGTGCCGGCGATGACGCCTTGTTCATAGGGCTTCCACTCTGGTCCGGTGAAGTGGGCGCTCTTGATGCCGACGATGACGCCGGGATATTTGAGTGCCATCTCGCCGGTGAGCTTGCCGTCCATGTCGTCCTTGTTCTGCTCGATGTCGACCTGTTCTGCTCGGGGTCGTCGTTGCCCATGCCGGCACCGACGATGTTGAGCATGGCGAGGACGCGGGTCTGACTGCGGTCGACGACGCGCTCCTTGAATACCTCGAAGTTGCGCCAGCCGGAGGAGCCGGCGTCGACGATGGTGGTGACGCCGTTACGGAGAGTGAAGCCGTCGGGAGCGAGGCTCCATTCGCCATCGTTGTAGGAGTGTCTGAGCAAGCCCCAGAAGACGTGGGTGTGGAGGTCGATGAGGCCGGGTGTGACGTAGAGGCCGTTGACGTTGACGGTCTTGATGGCGGAGGTTGCGGGGATTCCGACGGCGACCTTGGCGATCTTGCCGTCCTTGATGGCTACGTCACGGATGGCGTCGATGTTGTTCTTGGCGTCGATGACGTGGCCACCTTTTAGGAGGAGGTCGTAGTCTTTTGCGGGCGGCGGGGCTGGGGCTTGCGCTGACAGTATTGTGCATCCAGCGAACAGTAACCCCAGGGATGCAGTGAGTAGAGACTTTCGATTCATCGTTGACGTCCTTTTGGGCCCTTGAGACAGGTAAGTTGTGGGGGTGTGGCAATGCTAATACATCGAGGATTCTGGCTGATAGGGCTTTATCCCCTATGGCTGGTACTGGAAAGCGAACGCTAAGGACGCAAAAGGGAGCGCTAAGGTGCGCAATGTGTGTAGTGGTTCGGTTTCGGGGTGCTTTTCGCCAAGCGTTTAAATGGAAAGCCGCGCATCGGCTGATGCGCGGCTTTTTGTTCTGGTTGATGTTGTGGCTATTGGCCTGCGGGGCCGGTGAATGACGGTGGAGTCGCCCACGTGGATGCAGGTGGGGGCACTTTGGGGGTTGCTGCTTTTGCTGTGCCTGCCGGGGCGAGCTTCGCGTTCGCCTTTACTGTCGACTTTCCGTTGGCATCGGTATCGTACGGCTGCCAGCGTGCGGGACGACGTTGGCCGTTTGCGGCGACTGCCTGGGCCTGTGCTGCGATCTGCGCCTGTCCTGCAGCGGTCTGCTGGATCGGTCGCTGTGCTCCGCCGAAGGGGGTGGCCCGAAGCTTCGTCCATTTCGTGGCCTGCCTTGCGGCATCGGTGGGTGGGTGGTCCCATGGATCGCTGGACCGGGCGTTCAGATCGTAGACGAACTTGCCGTCTTTGACTGTCAGCTCGCAGATCATTCTGTCGTGTGCCTTCATCAAGGCCCCACTGCCGTCCGCCAGGCCGAAGTCACCGTGCTGTACGTTGAGCACGGCGACGTCAGCGATTGCGCCCTCAGAGAGATTGCCAAGCTGTTTTTGCTGGACCTCGATGGCCGGGTGCCAGGTCATGTCGGCGATGACCTCCTTCAGAGGCAGGCCCATGGCGAGGAACTTGTCGCCGGTGGTTAGCATGTCCTTCAGGCCGGCGTTTACGTTGTCGGAATGGATGTCGGTCGAGATGGAGTCCGGCAAGAAGCCCGCCTTGATGAGAGGAACGGCTACGCTGTAGTTGAAGCTGGCGCCGCCGTGGCCTACGTCGAAGTAGATGCCGCGCTGACGGCCTTCCCACATGCCTTTGCCGGGGCCGCCGGTCTCGGAGTCCTGCTCGCCGCGTCCGCCCATGTACATGTGGGTGTAGATGTCGCCGGGGCGGAGTTTCTCTTCGAGGAGCTTATAGAGGGGGCGCTCGATGCGGCGCGAGCCGTAGTCGATCATGATGGGGATGTGGGCCATGTTGCCGGCGATGAGGGCCTGATCATAGGGTTTCCACTCGGGGCCGGTGAAGTGCGCGCTCTTTACACCGACGATGATGGCGGGATACTTGAGGGCCATCTCGCCGGTGGCCTTGCCGTCCATGTCTTCGGTGTTCTGCTCGATGGGGCCGCTGCCCATGCCTGCGCCTACGATGTTGAGCATGACGAGAACGCGGGTCTGACTGCGGTCGACGACGCGCTCCTTGAATACCTCGAAGTTGCGCCAGCCGGAGGAGCCGGCGTCGACGATGGTGGTGACGCCTTCATGCAGTGTGAATCCGTCGGGAGCGACGCTCCAGTCGCCGTCGGCGTAGTCATTTTTCTTGAGGCCCCAGAAGACGTGGGTGTGGATGTCGATGAGGCCGGGGACGACGTAGAGGCCGGCGACGTTGACGGTCTTGATGGCGGAGTCGGCGGGAATGCCTACGGCGACTTTGGCGATCTTGCCATCTTTAATGGCTACGTCACGAATGGCGTCGAGGTTGTTCTTGGCGTCGATGACGTGGCCGCCTTTGAGGAGGAGGTCGTAGTCTTTCGGGGCGGGTGCTGGTGTTGTCTGCGCTGACGCTTGTGGAAGCATTGTGCAGGCTGCGAGGAATAATCCCAGGCACGTGATGAGTGTGGATTTGCGATTCATGGTGGGCGTCCTTGGGCTTGATGGAGTGTGCCAATGCTAATACATGCAGGACTCTGGCTGATAGGGCATTACGCCTACCAACTCAACGGGGAAGACTTCGACATCAGCTAAGAGTTATCTGGGTCACTGCTTGAGGGGTTTCGAGAGCTTCTACTCAATATCAATGCCGCCGCTCCCATAAGGATCGCAACTGCCCAAAAGTAGGGATCGATTCTTGCCGGAGCCAAATCATTCCAAGCCAAAGAAGCGAATCCGAAACGAAATGGCAGTAGTAAGTGAATAATGAGAAGAACCCACAAGCCAATCGCCGCGATCCGAAACGAATAGAGCGCGAAGGCTTGGACCGGCAGTACAAGAAGCAGTGGGATAGAATCCGTCAAACCTCCGAAACCTGTACCGATAAATCCCATTGAAGAGATAAAGGCGCTGATTGGAAACGCGAGGGCGGAAAAGTCAGACCAACGTGTGACCTTTGCGATTGTTTCGACACGCTCAACCATTATTTTTCCGCTAGACGTTGAATTTGAAGAAGAGGATGTCGCCGTCTTTGACTACGTACTCTTTGCCTTCGGAGCGGAGGAGGCCTTTTTCTTTTACGGCTTGTTCGCTGCCGTATTTGAAGAGGTCTTCGCAGGCGTAGCAGTCGGCTTTGATGAAGCCTTTTTCGAAGTCGGTGTGGATTACGCCGGCGGCACCGGGGGCTTTGGTGCCGCGGACGATGGTCCAGGCGCGGACCTCCTGGACTCCGGCGGTGAAGTAGGTGATGAGGTTGAGGAGGGCGTAGGCGGAGTGGATGAGGCGGTTGAGGCCGGGCTCGGTGAGGCCCATGTCCTTGAGGAACTCGTCGCGCTCGGCGGCGTCGAGCTGGGAGATTTCGGATTCCATGGCGCCGCTGATGCGGACGACCTGGGAGTGCTCTTCGGCGGCGCGTTTTTCTACGGCGTCGACCCAGGGGTTGTGGCCGGTGAGGCCGGAGTCGTCTACGTTGGCGACGTAGAGCATGGGCTTGGCGGTGATGAGGTGGAGGTCGCGGGTGTAGGGGCTTTCTTCGTCGGTGAGGTCGACGGTGCGGGCGGGTTTGCCGGTTCGAGGGCTTCCTTGAGTTTGATGAGGGCGGCGAACTCGGTTTTGATCTTGTGGTCGGCGTTGGCGGGCTTGTTGAGCTTTTCGACTTTGGCGTGGCGCTTGTCGACGGTGTCGAGGTCGGCGAGGAGGAGTTCGGTGTTGATGATGTCGATGTCGTGGAGGGGGTTGACGCCGCCGGCTACGTGGACGACTTCGGGGTCGGCGAAGCAGCGGACTACGTGGAGGATGGCGTCGGTGGAGCGGATGTGGCCGAGGAACTGGTTGCCGAGGCCTTCGCCCTTGGAGGCGCCTTCGACGAGGCCGGCGATGTCGATGAACTCCATGGAGGTGGGGACGAGGGACTTGGGCTTGATGAGAGCGAGATTTTGGCGAGCGGGCATCGGGCACGGTGACGGTGCCGGTGTTGGGATCGATGGTGCAGAAGGGGTAGTTGGCGGCTTGCGCCTTGGCGGAGGTGAGGGCGTTGAAGATGGTGGACTTGCCTACGTTGGGCAGGCCGACGATTCCGCAGTTCAATGGCATGTATTTATTGAACCACGTTCGCGGGTGGGTATACCCCCTCCCCCTTGAAAGTCTCAAAGTCTTCGATTCAGAGACTTTAGGTCTGGACTTCGGTCTGACTAGTGCCTTCTTGTTGGTTCAAGTAAAAAGCCCCAGCGGTGGCCGAGGAGTTTGATCGTTGTATCTATTTTACGGGATGGAGGGGAACTAGTCGGCCACGCGATTAGGCTGGATTGGCGCGGGGATTTGCGGCTCGGGGGGTTGACAGGGTTTTTCTGATGGGTACGGGGGTGTGGGATGAGCGACGGATTTGATCTGGAGCGATTTGTGAAGGCGCAGGACGGGGTCTATGAGCGGGTCTGCGCGGAATTGCGGGCGGGACGGAAGAAGACGCATTGGATGTGGTTTATCTTTCCGCAGATTCGTGGGCTGGGGAGCAGTTCGATGGCGGTGCGGTTTGGGATCTCTTCGCTGGTGGAGGCGCGGGCCTATCTGGAGCATGCGGTGCTGGGGCCGAGGCTGCGGGAGTGTGCGGGGATTGTTTGCGGGGTGGAGGGGAAGACAGCTTCGGAGATATTTGGGTATCCGGATGATTTGAAGTTTCATTCGAGCATGACTTTGTTCGCTAAGGCGGCGGAGGCGAATGAGGCGGATGAGGTTTTTGGGGAGGCGCTGGAGAAGTACTTTGATGGGGAGATGGATGGGGGGACTTTGGAGCGGATTTAGCGGAAGAAGTATGACAGCCTGATATTGTTTTCTGTACCAAGAGGAGATGAGCAATGCAAATGCTTGTGGATCTACCGCAGAACCACTTGAAGCGACTTAACGCTTTGAGCCGGTCGCTGAAGCTATCTCCTGCGGAGTTAGTACGACAGGCCGTGACTGAGTTCTTGGCGCAGAACAAGACCGGCCTAAAAGCTTCGTTTGGGCTCTGGAAGGATAAGAGTATCGATGCGGATTATCAGGAGAAGCTGCGGCGCGAATGGGTTTGAGTTAGTTGCTAAATACTGCCTAGGCACCTGTCAGATAAGTTCTCGCAGGAGAATCTCATCGTTTGCGCGGAATGGCGTGAAGCATTTCGGTTTTACACGAAGGACAAGTCGCTTTTTGATATGGAGGTTTTGATGAATGGAGCGCAAGAAGATGGACGAGTCGCTTGTCGACTTCAGCACATCGTGAACAGATTTCTTCATCATCGCCTTGAACGAAGGTATGCCCGTCTATCCTTTCAAGTACACCTTTGAACCGGACTTCTTCACGAAGAGTTGCATTTTCTGTAACGAGTTCCTCATTCCGTTTTTGCAATTCGCTTACTTTATCTATCCATTGTCCGAGTTGGTGCCACAGAACTGCGTTCCGTCCTTGGTCCACCAATTTCAGCATTTCTATACCTTCGCCGAATAAGCTCATCTCAAATAATCCGTTAGCCTTTCTCGCTCTTAGATTTCATCCTCATTGCTTACGATACGAATCGGTATGGGCTTGTCGTCCTTGAATAGCTTCGTAACGCCTTCGCGCAAAATAGTTTCCTGCTCCGCCCATGTTCCATGAGCTAGTGGCGAATAATACTGTTTTTGAACTTCAAGACGAGTTGCCTCATATCCTAGCGTCTGAGTCATGGAAAAAATCAAGCCAATGAACTTCCCGTCTCTGTCGCGATAAAACTGTTGTCGTTGTGCTTCTTCGGTTGGCTCTTGGGTGTTGAGCATGTCGAGGTATTCTTTCCACGCATCTACGACATTAGATTTGTTTGCAAAATCAAGGCCCACCATATTGAGGGCTTCAACGTGCCTATGCTCCAAACGTCCGGGAAGTCCTCTTGTTGCCCATAGAACTCGAAACAAATCCTTTTGTCGTTTAATTCTCCTGCTTGTATCGAGAGAACGTTGAATCATGAGAGCGGCAATCGGCCCGATCAAGATGGCCACAATAGTGAGGATGTCAGTGAGCTTCACCGTATAGTCAATCGTCATAGACCGAAGCGCCTCTTGGCATTGAATGGATGCACCCAGAATACTCCTCACTTCACAACATCGTCTTCAATAGATTCATGCCCGTCGCGGATGGGTTTGGTCGCAGATGCAGGCGCGCTACTCGATAACGATGCGAAAGCGGTTCGCTTCGCGAATGCCCACCTTAGCGACGATAAAGCTGTCGCGAAGATGGGGCACCCGGTTTTGTGGCTGAAAGGGCAGACGACGCTCTACTGTTCGGTGGCATCTTATATTGATGGAATCGGGCCCGGTAGTTAGCTAGAGATAAAAGGTCCGGATATGAAGCTAGGACTGAGAGTCGCGGGGGGTTGGTGTGTTGTGGGTGCGTTGGTGTTTGTGGTGGGGTGTGGGAAGAATCAGGAAGCAAAGGCGGCTCCGGTGACGGCTCCGGTTCCGGCTATGAAGCCGGCTCCGGCTACGCCTATTAATACGACGCGGGTGGAGACGGGTGGGTGGAAGTGGAATTCGGAGTGGGACAAGTTTGTGGAGCTGGCACTGCCGCCGGAGATGCTGTCGCGTCAAGTGCCGCGGGATGTGAGGCGGTTCTGTCCGAAGTTTTATGAGATGAAGGAGGAGGACAAGCGGGCTTTCTGGGCTTACTTCTTTCAGGCGCTGGCGGGTGCGGAGGCGGGGTTGAAGCCTACGACGCGGGTTCGGCATACGGAGCCTGAGGTGGCGGTGAAGGATGCGGTGTCGGGGAGGGCGGTGCGGAGCGAGGGGCTGCTGCAGCTGACGTATGAAGACCATACACGGTATGGATGCGACTTCGATTGGGATACGGATAAGACGCTGAAGGCGGATGATCCGGCGAAGACGATTCTGCAGCCGAAGAACAATCTGGAGTGCGGGGTGAAGATTCTGGATCACCAGATTGTGGAGCAGCGTAAGCCGCTGCTGTCCGCGTCGGGATACTGGTCGACGCTGCGGCCGGGGAACGCGGACTATCGCATGTTTGCGAAGCAGATGAAGAATGTTCCGCTGGCATGCGGGACGAGGGTAGCAGCGGTGAAGACTGTGGCGCGGCGGAGTGCTCAGTGAGTCCGTTTTAACACGGGCTCTTTTTAGGCGCAGGGTTGCGCGGAGCCGCGAGAGACACTAGTTGTCAGCTAATGTGCACTCGGTTGGGATGTCGATGAGGGTGGCTTGCTTCCACTCGCCGAGGGACCGGCTGAGCAGTGCTGCGGCGCAGCCCTCGCCGCAGAGGGTGATGACGTCGCCGCTGCGAGCAAGGTTTGAGTCCCAAGGCATGAAGTCGATGCCGGGTGGGGTGAATCTGGCGAGAACCCAGTGGTTGCTGTTTTTCTTCTGAACTCCGCATACGCAGGTGAATGTTTCGATGAATGCCATAGTGCCTGCTTTCTCCGAACTACCCGTCTCGGGAGGTGCTGTGTTTTGCGTAGTTGCAAGTTCTGCACCAATCCGGAGAGAAATCCTGCTATTCGAGGCATTTCAATGAGTTGCGATGAGATGCGATGCGGTGTGGGAAAAGTGTTTCTCTTCAAACGAACGGAAAAAGAGAAAACTGATTCTCTATTGACCAGCGTGGCGGGGGGACCAGCGGAGCAGGGCCATAGCCGCGAATCTGATCAGAATAATTTTGAGCAGTCGATTGCTAGAGTCCTAGTTTGCGGAAGGCTTCTCGATGTGATCGATGACGAAGACTTCGGCGGGGGCCTTGACTGCATCCATTTTTAGTCCGAGCTGCTCCTGCAGTGCGGTGGAGAGGGCTGGCGGGGCGTTGGGGTCTTCGGTGGCTGGCGGTTTGTAGCCGCCGAAGACGGCGAACTGCGATTCGTCGGGTGTCCAGCTGAGGATGAAGTCGTATCGGTCGGTGAGGCTGGTGTGATCGACTACCGGCTTATCCATGACTGCTCCCTGCATTCCGTCGCAGAAGTCCTTCATGGTCGCGTTGCTTACCATGAGGTTTCCGGGCTTGCCCCTGAAGAGAAAGTTCACAGGTTCGTTGGGCTGATGGGTGGTGATGGCCATCTTGGGTCCGCTCTTGCCTACGGTGAGGGCGTAGACGGAGAGTTCCTTCTGTTCGTGATGGAAGGTGAGCTTGAAGCGGTCGGTGAGGGCGGACTGGATCAGCAGCTTCATCTGCTTGCTGTTTGGTTGGCCTTCGATGTCGGGTACGCCGTCGAGGTCGAATTTATCGGTTCCGAACCAATCGGGTGCGTTGATGATCTGTTTGGCGTGGAGTCCGTAGGCGAAGGTGATCAGATCGTTCACGTTGGTATTGATCGTCATGACGTGACGTCCGCGAATGGTGAAGAGTTTACCCGGCCGGGTGGGATCGCTGGGCTTCACGGTCACTACGTCAAACTTCGGCTTGGCGTTGGGGTCCATCGACTTTGGGGGCTCGGGGATCGCCCATGTGGCTTCGGGGGTTACGTGGTCGAGGTTCAGGGCGTGCGTCTGACCGTTCTGCGTTGCACTGCCGGCGATCGATTTGCCGTCGGGGCTCAACGTGCCGGTGTAGGACACGTCGATCATTTTGATCGCAAAGTCGACGGTCTGTCCCTGCAGGGAGATCGAAGTCATGGGGAGGGGCTGGCCGCCCTGGTCGACGCTGTAGAGCACACCCTTTAGCTTGCCGTCGTCTTTGGAGATTTTGATGACGGTGCGGAGGCCGTTGCCGGCTTGCAGGGTTCCCTGCCAGTTTCCGGTGATGTCTTTGGCATCTTTGTCCTGGGCTTGCAGCGAGCTTCCCATGCCTGCCAACATCAGCGTGAGCCCAACCATCCACAACAGCGTTCGTTTCATGTGCGATCTCCTGGTTGAGCTGACGGATTATGTTGTGAACCGAAGTTGCAGAATTCTACCAATTGGACTCACAACTTCTATTACGGATAGACATTATTTAAAGTTCTGGAGAGGGATGGCTTTGCGAAGCGGTTTGCGCTTTGCGCGAATGCCCACACTTAGAGCAGGGCTGCATGGATGTGCAGCCGGCAGGGCCGAGGAGGCGCGGAGTTGGTCTTTACTTCTCTGCGTCCAACTCAAGTACGCGGCGCGCTTCCTCCAGGTTGAGTGCGTTTCCGTCTACGACCATCTCGTATTCACCAGCGTTCTCCGGTACGTGACGCAGGTCCTGGACGGTATGGCCGCGTTTTCGAAGCGCCTTGACTAGAAGTTCGATATCTACCATGTCCAACAGTTTACTTACTTTACATAGGAAAATGTGCCGCACAGGTCGGTTGAATTTGAGATTGCATCCAGCGTGAAGGTCGGCACTTTCTGTCCTGAGAAAAAGGCGAGTCGCAGGGAACGTCCCGTCACGTAGGTGACCATCCACACAGTATCCTCGGCGCCACAGAGGCTGTTGCGGTGCAGGAATTTCTTTGAAGCCGGTATGTTCAGTCGATATAGGCTGCCGCTTCCGTCGGCGTTACTATCCGCGTCGAAGGTGGCGCTGATCTCTGCTTTAGTGAGACTGCGAGCTTTGACCATCGGAAAAGTCGAGAAGTTGATCGATATCTTTTCGTCGGAGAGTGCGATGTCGCCTGTGATGGATTGAGCGGTGTTGCTGGCTGCGCGCCACGCTCCCCTTTCCTGGGCTGCAAGGGTGAGGCATGTGATCAGCAATGATGCGGCGAGTGTTTTGAGCGAAGTTGCACGCTTCATGTCTTCAGGATGACATTTTGCGTGGGTTTAGGGAAATCGGCTCAGGCTAGCCACCCGCCCATGAGACCGCATGAATGGGCAACCGGTGCGGAGGCAGGGTGTGGCTGCCCTGCCTCCGGCCGCATCATCGAGCTAGGCTGGCTGCATAACCTTTTTCATGCGTTCTTTCATGTCTTGGGGCGAGACATCTTCGATGTGGGTGGCGATGCCCCAGAGGTGACCGAAGGGATCCTGGATGAAGCCGGAGCGATCTCCGTAGAACTGATCCTGAACCGGCTTGAGGAGCTTCGCACCCTCTGCGGTTGCGCGCTTCACAACGTTGTCGACGTCGAGAAGGTAGACGTAGAGGCTCACCGGGCTGCCGCCGACGGTGTCGGCGCTGATGTGTCCCGGTCCCATGCTGGGAGATTCGTCGGCTAGCATGATGTGGGAGTTGCCGATTTTGAGCTCGGCGTGACCGATCTTGCCGTCAGGGCCTGGCATGCGGACGGTTTCGGTGGCTCCGAAGACTTTCTTGTAGAAGTCAATGGCTTGCGCTGCGCCCCTGACGACGAGGTAGGGCGTGACGGAGTTGTAGTCCTTGGGAATGTACGAGACTTTGTCTGCCATGGATGTTCACCTCAAGAATGTGGGTTGGAGGTGGAGGTTTACGAGTGCACGCGGCAGGCGGTATGGTTCGGTCGCTCTTGAGTGAGTGCGGAACCTGCGAACGATTGAGGGCCGCCGAGTGGCTCATCCGACGTCGTTCACGTACAGGGGTAAATTACTCTCTTCGGCGCGGGGATGGATAGATGGGAAGGTGTGAATCGCGGCGCGCAGACGAAGCCCTACTCGGTGACGGCGCTGGCGAAGAAGCTGGGGCGGGATCCGAAGTCGGTGCGGAGGGATGTGGCGAAACTGGAGCAGTGTGGCGTGGTGAGGACTCGGGAGGAGATCAACCTGGGGCATGGCCGGGTGAAGATCGTGGAGCCGGCGGCGGAGTTGTTTGAGTTGCGGGTTAGTTTTTAGGGTTGGTGGGAGAGCAAGTCGCTCAAAATCAAGAGGCGATTTGAACGAGATTGCCGCGATGAAAACCAATCCCTGGTAAGTGGGGCATGTCATCGAAAATTCGCCCGTTCAGGATTCGCCCTGTCTTGTGCTTTCGGACCCCGCCCCATTGCTTGAAAAAGAAGGGCACTTCTGCAGTTTCGCATTGGGCTCGTATAGATTCGGCCCATAGCGAATGCATTGGTCTAGCATGCGGTCCAGACTCCCCGCCGACAATTACCCAATGAATGCCAGCCAGAGGCATTTTTTCCAGAGGTCCAATAAGAGGCTCACAAGACAGAAACCGAACTTTGGCCGGAACCTTTGCCAGGTCTGTTATGCGTGACATGACTTCCGCGTTCTCCACGCTCACGCCCATCCACACGTTGGACGGCCATTCAAGAGATGAGCCAAGCTTAAGAAGCCTTTTGCTTCGTTTAGTGAGAACTTGAAACGTATGTTGAGGACAATCCTGCATCGTTGTGAAGACGCGCCGTATAAAGGGCTCAGGGATGTCGTCATGGAAGAGATCACTCATCGAATTGACGAATATAGTTCGCGGTTTTCGCCATTTTTTGGGCAAATCAACAAGATCTTCATGAACTGTAGGCATGAAGCCGCTCTTATATCGCTCAGAACCCATCGCTTTGAGTCGAAGTGCCATTCTGTTTGCATAGCAGTTCTTACACCCTTGGCTGACCTTGGTACAGCCCGTGACAGGGTTCCAAGTCATTTCCGTCCACTCGATACTCGATTTTGTGGCCATGGAGCCTCCTAACCCTGCAAAATGTGTTGAGCTATTTTTACTGCCGTTTTAGCACCCTTCTCATTAGACGCTGCGAAGCAAAGTGCGAAGAGTGGGCTAGACCTGGAATTTCTCACAATCAGACTACGTGCAACTTCCACGAAACAGCTCTTCAGTCTTTCCTCTATGAAGGCTTGAATGTTCCGCTCCGTTGCGTCCCGTTCAACATTCTCTACTACTCCGAACAGAGTTTCTTGTTCCCGGGTCGAATAAAATCTAGACCGCCAGTCTGGTGTGCCGAATAAAATATCGAGTCGATTTGCCCAACTTTCATTCATGTTCCCGTCTTTAGTCAGAACACGAGTTGAAAAAGGGAAGAGATACCAAAGATCGATCCCTTTTGTGCTGGCAAGAGTCACGATAGTATTCCACTCTACTTGCATTCCGTAAGGATCTAAGAATACGACTGCTCGCTCCTTCGACCAATTCCGCTCGCTGCACCATTTGCAAAGTGCGGTATTTGCATCGGCGATCTCGATTTGCACCTTGTTCGAAAGCGTTGAGAAATCATTTCGAACGGATTCTTTCAGAGTCTCAGCCCGTTTTCGCGATTCTTCAATAAAAAGGTAATGGTCGAATGGCGACTGAAGACCAAGAGCGATCTTTGCGCTGCCATCCAGGAACCTACCGGTATCATCGGCGTCTGAGTGGCCGTCCCCATAATCCAAAGGCAACGAATCGGACTGAGGTATCGAACGCGATCCTGTTCCAGCAAATGCGTCGACATACCAAGTATTCAGAAAGCTTGCTCGTTCGTTGCTTGCGAAAATATTGCGATAAGCGGTGAGGTATTCCCGCAACCGACTGAGTTTATCTTCAGTCCAATCACCTCCAAACACGTGCTCTACCATCGGATGCTCCACAAGTTGCCGACACTTACGCAACTGTACTCATAGCAGAGCATTTTTGCTGGGATGAATATCTTCCCGAACCTTATGGATAAATTCGGTTGAGGGTTCTGGCGAAGGGGATGGTTTCGCGGACGTGGTCGAGGCCGCAGATCCAGGCTACGGCTCGCTCGATGCCCATGCCGAAGCCGGCGTGGGGGACGCTGCCGTACTTGCGGAGGTCGAGGTACCACTGGAAGGCGGCTAGTGGGAGGTTGTGGTCTTCGATGCGTTGCTTGAGGAGGTCGTAGGAGTCGATGCGCTGGCTGCCGCCGATGATCTCGCCGTAGCCCTCGGGGGCGAGGACGTCTACGCATAGGGCCTTGATGGGTCTTGCGGGTCGGGCTGCATGTAGAAGGCTTTGATGGCGGCGGGGTAGCGGTGGATCATTACGGGCTTGTCGAATTGGCTGCTGATGTAGGTTTCGTCGGGGGAGCCGAAGTCGTCTCCGTATTTGTGGGGGTGTTTCGAGTTTGCCTTCGGCGTAGGCCTTTTCGAGCAGGTCGTGGGCCTGGTCGTAGGTTAGGCGGGGGAATTTATTGATGGCGTAAGACGAAGGCCCGGGGCTAAAGCCCGCTTCGGTGGCGGGCGTGTTCAGGGGGCTGAAGCCCCCTGCTTCCACCGATGTCTGGGTCTGGAGGGGCGATTACGGCTTCTAGTTTGGTGATGTCGCGGCCGATTACTTTCAGGTCGGTGCGGTGGTGGTCGAGGACTGTGGTGACGATGTGGGTGATGAAGGCTTCGGCTAGATCGATGAGGCCGTCTAGTTCGAGGTAGGCTACTTCGGGTTCGATCATCCAGAACTCGGTGAGGTGGCGGCGGGTTTTGGATTTTTCGGCTCGAAAGGTGGGGCCGAAGCTGTAGACCTTACCCAGGGCGAGGGCGGTGGCTTCGATGTAGAGCTGGCCGGATTGGGTGAGGTAGGCTTTGTCGTCGTCGAAGTAGTCCATCTCGAAGAGTTCGGAGGTTCCTTCGCAGGCGTTGGGGGTGAGGATGGGTGGGTCGGTGCGGACGAAGCCGTTGGTGTCGAAGTACTCGGCTGCGGCGCGCATGATGGTGGCGCGGACGCGGAGGATGGCGGATTGGCGGGGGGTGCGGAGCCAGAGGTGGCGGTGCTCCATGAGGAAGTCGACGCCGTGCTCTTTGAGGGTGATGGGGAATGGCGTGGTCGTCGGGGACTCGCTGGAGGATTTGGATGTCTTCGACGTCGAGCTCGAAGCCGGAGGGGGCGCGGCTGTCGGCGCGGACTTTGCCGGTGACGATGAGGCTGGATTCGAGGGTGAGGTCTTTGAGGGTGTTGAAGACTTCTTCGGGGACGGCGGCTTTGGGGACGATGCCCTGGATGGTGCCGGTGCCGTCGCGGAAGATGGGGAAGAGGAGCTTGCCCGAGGCGCGGAGGTTGTAGAGCCAGCCGCGGAGGGTGATGGTCTGGCCTTCGTGGGCGGAAAGCGTGGCGATCGTGGCTAGGGGAGCGGCGGTGTTGGTAGGCATTGGACTCGCCCCAGTTTACGCGCTTTGCGGTGTGGAGTAAGACACTGCGAAGCTCGGCTGAGGCGAGTTGCTGAGTGGTTACTTGATTCCAATGACCATCGACTCCGGACCGACGAGGTGCTCGACGCGGGTGGAGTGGAAGCCTGCCTCGTGCATCCAGCCGGTGCAGTCGGCTCCGGTGTAGTCGAAGCCGCCGGGGGTTTCGATGAGCATGTTGAGGCTCATAAGGAGACCAAAGGAGTTTTTGGAGCGGTCGTCGTCGATGATGCTTTCATAGACGATGAGAGCGCCTCCGGTGGGGATGGCTTCATAGGCTTTGCGGATGAGCATCTTCTTCGTGTCGAGATCCCAGTCGTGGAGGATGTGTCCCATCATGACGACGTCGGCGTGGGGAATGGGGGCGTCGAAGAAGCTGCCGGGATGGAACTGGACACGGCCTGATGAGGCCGTTATCGGCGACGTAGTCCTCGAAGATGGGACCGACCTCGGGCAAGTCGAAGCCGATGCCAGCGATATGCGGGTTGGCGAGAGCCACCTGGGAGATGAGATCGCCTTGCGCGGTGCCGACGTCGACAGCGGACTTGTAGCCTGACCATGGGAACTGCTTCGCGATGGCGATGTTTGCGCCACGGCTGAGCCGGTCATGGCTTTGAGAAAGCTGCGGAGGCGTTCGGGATCGGCGTAGAGGGCGGTGAAGAGGCTGGCGTCGCCGCGGCTGGTCTCGTTCTGGGGCTCTCCAGTGCGCAGGGCAGTGGTGAGGTCGCCCCAGAAGCGGTACAGGCGTTGGTTGGCCATCTCGAGCATGCCGCCCAGGTAGGAGGGCTTGCGCTTGTCGAGGAAGAGATCGGTGGAGGGCGTGTTGTAGTAGACGCCGTCGCGGCGCTCGAGGAAGCCGAGGGAGACGAGAGCATCGAGGAAGTCGTGCGCGGAGCGAGGATGAAGGCCGAGGCGGGCGCTGAGCTCTGTCAGAGTCTCGGGATGTTTGGCGAGTTCGGTGAAGAGCTCGAGTTCGACGGCGCTGAGCAGTGTCTTCGAGGACCAGAAGCCCATGCCTACCTGCAGTATTTGGTCTGGCCGTGGTTCGTTCGTCACGGGTATCCTCCTGATTTTTTTTGGGCCGATTTAATTGTGAAGGGAGAGCTTTCCGATCATACCCGAACAGGAAGAGGCACGATAGATGAATGCCATTCGCGCGGTTCCGAAGATGCAGATCTCTAGTGCGCCATTTTTTCGAAGAAGGTCTTGTCGCGGACGAAGAGAATCAGGGTTCCGGGGGAGACGCTTCGCTGCAATTTCGGCTTACACGTGTTTTCACTCACGATTCCTTTCGCGATTACCTCCTGTAATGAGAATGCAGTCGGATTTTTCTTTGTCATTGCCGGTGCCAGTCGGCAAAGACGTAGAAGGAATAGACGTCTGGAGAGATGTCGGATGTTGAGATGATGCCGTTGACGTCTGTGTCGAATCCTCCAACGTTTCGATTTCCTGTGAGATCGGCGAAGTCACCAGAGCGGAAGATATTTACGTGCTCGTTTGCTACTGGTTTACCGGTCTTGCCATTGAGCACCAGGATACGGAGCGGGATGTTGGCTATTGGAGTTTGGGCGAACGCTGTGGCGAGTTGGATGCTAAGTGCAAATAGCGATGCGAAGAAAATCAGTTTCGTCCAGTGAGCGGGAGTGTGATGTGGCAAGAGAGCATACCCCAGAGGCTAAAGCCCCGATTCTTTGGTTGGGTTGAAATGCCAAGGCTAAAGCCTTGGCCTACCCGAAGCAACTGCAAAGACAGATGCAGAGCCCTGCGGGATGACAAAGAAATGAACAGGCAAATGCAAAGTCGAAATACAGGGGTCTCTCCACTGCGCAACGGACGGTGAAGCTGTCCGCTGCTTCGGTCGAGATGACGGAGTTTTGGGGTGGACAGACAACTGCTAGGCGAGAGAAGTTGGTCGGCGAGGCGGGATTGATTGGAGAAGAAGGCGATGGATTTTGGGTCGCGGACTCTGGGTTTCTTCGAGTTCGAGGGCGATTTCCAGGATGGCGGGGGGTATTGTCGGACACGGCGGCGATGGTGGCTAGGGGAACGGTGGCCGCTTCTGCAGACATATCATTACCAGTCTCCTCGTGCTAGCTACGATGAACTCTTCATGTCTTTGAAGATAAAGTTGCTCAACGTCTTTCCAACGATCTCATAGCCCTGAGATGTCATGAACGTATATGTTGAACTCGATGACATAGCGTGGGCCGTGAGGGCCCCCAGGCACTCGACCAGAACGAGTTTGGGCCGATAGCGATTCCAGTCGTTTGACTGCAGGACGATGTCATCGAATCCTTCGACGTCAAGGCTCAGAAAATCAATTTTCGTTTCCTTCGGCAAATATTCGTCGAGCAACTCCGCTAACGATATTGTCGTTACCGGAACTCTTTAAGAAGTTTGGCCCTGGAAGCGGCTCGTTCAGCGGCAAGA
>CAWCPB010000022.1:0-16927 GCA_963797415.1 uncultured Acidobacteriaceae bacterium | reverse complement strand
TGTTATGTAACACTTCGACTACGAGTACGTATTGCTATCCGTTATTTGGCTCTCCCCTTCCATTCTCCCAGGGGGGTTGGGGGACTCGGATTTCCGGGTCCTTGACGTTCTACTGGACAAAGGGCAATTACCGTTAACGCCCTTGGCCCGAAGGTGGACCTCAACCCCGGATCTGTCAGCGTAGCAGTCGATCGACTGTACAAGAAAGGTTTGGTCAGTCGTGTGGAGAGCGAGAGCGATCGCCGCGTTCGCACTGTTTCGCTTACGGAGAAGGGACGCCGAGTATTCGTTCCGATATTCCGCCAACACGCCGCTCTCATCAAACGTGCATTTCAGGATGTCTCGCCCGAGGAGCAGCGCCAGATGGAAGAAGTGCTCAAGAGAATCGGAAGACGCGCCGAAAAATTGGGCGAACAAGAGGGCGACTGACGGGCTTTGTGTCTAGTGGTTGGGCGCGATGATGATCTGAAAAGTTTTGGTGAGGAGGTTTGCGATATGGGGAGTGAGGAGTCGGATGAGGCCCGCTTTTCGCATCGCGGAGGACAGACTGCCGGCTGCGTCTGACTCTTTGCTGCCGACGATCAGTGAGACTCCCGCTGGATTGGCTCTTCCATTCGACGGTTATGTTTCGATCGCTGGAGTCAATGAGCCCTGCGTCCAGGAGCGCTGCCTCAATCTGATCGGCGTATTGATCTGAATCTTCGGTGGGGTCTTCGCGGAGCAGAGTGAATCTCAATCCGGCGTACGGCTTCATAAGATCTCGAATGACACCGCGCTGGGGCAGCGTAATTCTCGGGAGTTTCGGAGGGTCGCAAGCAGGCGATGCACGATTGCCGCAGGGCTCAGGTTCGATGGCGGCTTTGGCGGTTTCTCGATCCGTTGTATCTCGATTTTCGTTTTGTCGCATGTGCGGTTCAGTCTTTGGCGGAGACGTATTGTCATCGCTCATATCTTTGGGGTGTTCGCTGCTGGCGGCGGCGATGCGGAGTTTTCAAGGGGAAGATGCGCAAGGATATTTGCCGGTCGTTGCTGCTTGTCGCGTCCCTTGAACCAGGCAGCGACCGCCATCCTGCGAAGCAGAGAAGTCCCAACGAGCACGAGCAGAAGTGCCGACTGCGGCCCGGTTAAACCTGGGAAGCGGATGATTGCCAATTCGAGCAAAGTCGCCACGCACATTCCGAGGGCTATCCAAAGAAATACATGCGCGACGGCAATACTATTGATTCCGTTGAGGGGAAGCCTGGAATAGCAGAGCGACAAGGAGCGCAACGATCGCACTGCCTTCAACGCACCCAACGAGCTTTGCTGGGAATCGGCGATCCATTGTGGAATGCTCTCACCGAGGACTATCTACCTGAAGTCAGTAGCTCGACTCTATGATGCTTCGGGTTATTGGGTTAGATGGTGTCTGGAGTAAATCTGTTGCCTTGCCGATTCGACAGCGCGTAGTTCGGGCCACTGACACTGCTCGCGAAAGGATGAGTAGCGTCGAGGGCCGCGCTATCTCTTCTTTGCGACGGCGACGGCTTTTTTAGCTGGAGCCGGCTTCGCCTTGGCTTTCGCGGCCGGCTTGGGGGCCGATTTTGCCGCTAGCACGGTTTGGGCTTAGGCGGCTTCTGCGGTGTTGGCTTCCGCCGCCTGGCGCAGCGCGTGGATCACGACGCGGAGCATCTCTTCCTCGGGAGCGGGCTTGCCGGTCCAGATCTCGAACTGGCGCGCGCCCTGCTGGACGAACATCTCGACGCCGGTGATGATGGGGATGCCCTGCTGGCGGGCCATGCGGAGGAGCGGGGTCTCGAGCGGGTTGTAGACGAGATCGAAGACCAGCTTGGTGTTCAGGTCCTTCGCGTCAAGCAGCGGCGCGGCCTTGTTGCCGGCCATGCCGATGGGCGTGGCGTTGATGATGACGTCGAAGGTGGTCTTGGCGACGGCGTCCTTCTTGATGGTCTTGGATCCGGACTGGCGGGCGAGCTTCTGCGCGGTTTCGGGGGTGCGGTTGAGGATGAAGACCTCGGCACCCTTGTCGCGGAGGCCGAAGACTGCGGCGCGGGCCGCGCCGCCGGCGCCGAGGACGAGCACCTTGGCTCCGCGGAGCGACGATGCGCTTTTCGAGCGGGCCGATGATGCCGGCGACGTCGGTGTTGAAGCCGTAGAGCTTGCCGTCCTGAGCGCGGAGGACGGTGTTGCAGGCGCCGATCTTGGCGGAGAGCGGGTCGGTGTGCTCCAGGTGGGCCATGATCTCCTGCTTGAGCGGCATGGTGACGCTGAGGCCCTGGATGGGGATCTCGTGGACCAGCTTGAGCAGGTCGGCGAGCTTGTTGGCCTGGAGCGCGAGGTAGACGGCGTTGACGGTCTCGCGGCGGAAGGCGGTGTTCATCATGATGGGCGAGAGCGAGCTGCGGATGGGGTTGCCGGCGACGCCGTAGACCTTGGTGGCGGCGTCGACCTGGTCGATGCGGTAGGTCTCGATCAGAGTGCGGGCGGCGATCTGGCCGGGGCCGGTCTCTTCGCCCTGCGGTGGCGGCGGCGAAGGTAAAGGCAGAGCCGGCGCGGACGCCGAGGACGCGGGAGATGATTCCGGCGTCGCCCATGCAGATGCCGATGATGTTGGTGTGGTCGTCCATCGCTCGAGGAAGCGCATGAGGGTGACGTTGTCGGAGAGGGTGCTTGGCGGTGGGGACGATCTTGATGAAGTCGGGCGGAAGGGCTGGATGCGCTCGAAGATGCCTGTCGAGGTCTTTGGTGGCGTTGAAGTCGTGGTGGCTGATGATGAGGGCGATGCCGGTCTCACGGAACTTCTGGAGGTCGGCCTTCTTGATGGCTTCGGCGGACTCGAGTTCGAGGTCGACGATGTGGAAGCCGGAGCTCGGCAGCCTTGGTGAGGATTTCGACCTCGGCGGCGACGGATGCCGGAGAACTTGCCGCCATTGGCTGCGCGTCGACAGGTGGCGATGGCGGTGGCGGCGGTGTTGTCGGCGAAGAACTGCTTGAACTTGGGCAGGGCGAGCAGGGGCTTCTCAAGGTAGTCGAGGCGGAACTCGAGGAAAGGAGTCTCCTTGACGACGGAGGTCGCCCTTTTCGATCATCTCGGCGGCGGTGGAGCCGATGATGGCGACACAAACCTTGCCGATGCGGGTACGTAGAAGCTGGGGGACGACAGTGGGCACGTTCGATCTCATGTCTACAATCGGGGTATCTTACCTAGCCACGGGGTTAAGATGCAAATTTTGTTGAATAATGGTTATTCACCATTGGGTGCCGTATCGAACCATTTGGGGATACGATGCGAAGAAGGGTAAGGCCACTGTTAACCTAAGACGTTCAAAGTCCGTGGAAGGTTAGGGTGCTACAGCGCAAAGCCGCGGTCTTATGCTGCGTCGCGGTATCAGTCTTAACCGATTGGGTCGCTGTGTGAGGACAATGATGCAAATTGTGGATTTTGAGGCGGGTTTGGTGCGAATACCGGGCTGGGAGAGGTTGGGGTGGCTGCGGCATGGGTTCAGTACGCGGTTGTGGCGGGGTTTCGTCGGTTTATGGGACCGGATGAGCTGAATCTGGGGTGGACGAAGGAGGACGATCCGGGGCTGGTGGCGGAGAATAGACGGCGTTTTGTGGGGGCAGGTCGCGGGGAATGTCTGGTGAGGCCGGGCAGGCGGCTGGTGACGGTGGCGCAGATCCACTCGGCTACGGTGCAGGCTGGTAGGGACGGAGATGGGGCGGCGGAGGGAGGCTGCAGACGGCGGAAGGGAAGGCCGTGCTGCGAGGGCGATGGGCTGATGACCGATCTGCCCGGAGTGCTGCTGGGCGATCCAGACAGCGGATTGCGTTCCGGTGATGGTGGTGGATGTGAAGAGGAGGGCTGGTGGGGGTATTTCATGCGGGGTGGCGGGGGACGGTGGCGGGGATCGTCGGAGCGGGGAGTGGCGCAGATGGGCGAAGGTATGGGTCGCGGGGTGAGGATCTGGATTGCGGCGGTGGGGCCGAGCATTGGGAGTGCTGCTATTCGGTGGGGCAGGAGGTGAGGGAGGAGTTTGAGGCGCGGTTTGGGTATGCGGGGGAGTTGTTTTCGCGGGGGATGGGGACCAGTGCATGTTGATTTATGGGAGGCTAACCGGCGGCAGTTGGTGGAGGCTGGGGTGAGTGCGGAGAAGATTGTTGTGGTGGGGGAGTGCACGGCTTGTGCGGGGGTTGACGGCGGGCGGACGGAGATATTTTTCGCATCGCGGCGAGCGAGGATTGACGGGACGGATGATGAGTGTGGTGGGGATTGTGGAAGGCTGAACGGCCGGAGGCTTGAGGTCAGCGGAAGGCTGGGCGGATGGCGCTCTCGCGCGCCTGGCAGGCTACGCAGGTATTGAGGTGCTCGAGCAGCTTTGCTGAGGTCCACTTGTGGTTGGCTTCGGCGTCGCGGAGGCGTTTTTGACGATGAACGAAGATGATGGACTCGTCCGTGAGGGCGATCCTAGCCGCCGCGAGTTCAGTGGTCGCGTTGGCGAACATCTGCTTCAGTTCTCTTCCGCCAGAGCAAGGCATGGCGGCAGTCTAGCAGAGTTCATGGGCCTGCCTCAATGGGCGGGAAGGCTGACGCTTCCGCGCGGTCGCCCATCGTGAAGAAGGGCAGACCGGCGGAGCGAATGTCATGAACTACATGGCTGGCGGATGATGCGAGTCGACTCCGTTGCCGACTGTCTTGTGGACTCCAGCGGAGGGGTTTACGGAATCGCGCAGTTCCTTCGACGGCTTGAAGAAGGGAACTCGCTTCGCGGGAACATCGACTTTGTCACCGGTCTTAGGGTTGCGTCCGATCCGCGCGTTGCGCTGGCGGGTACGGAAGCTGCCGAAGCCGCGGATCTCAATCTTGTCTCCGGACTTGAGGGCGCCTATGACCGAGTCGAATAGGGTGTCGACGATGATTTCTCCATCGCGACGGGTGAGATCGCCGAGTGAGGTTACTTTGTCGACAAGATCAGCTTTCGTCATTAGGGGAGGTCCTTTCGCGTGTGGCAATCAAATTGCGCCAATGCAAGTATCAGTATTCATTGTAGATGCAGATTGCAGTTTGTGGATTCTAATGTCCTCTCGGCAGCAATTTTTTGTCTGTCTGGATTGGGATGCGCGGAAGGGCCCTGCAGGTTGGTATGATTTGTGAGATTTCTTATGAAAAAAGGCCGGGAAGTATTGATTTAATTGAGTCGAGAGGGTAACTCCGGGTACACGGCGGGTTACTTCCACATGAAATAGAAGCCGGGGGCGTGGTTCAGGAGTTGGGAGGGGTTGGGAAAGAGGTCTTCGGACTCGTCGGAGAGGGCGGCGAGGAGGCCCTTTTTTGCGAGGCGGGGCGAACAATGGAGGGTTCCCCCGAGATGCCGACTGCTTTGGCGGTGTCCATGAGGGCGATGCGGAAGCCGCCTATCCTTGTCGATGAGGCCGAGCGGGAAGAGCCTGCTGGCCGGTCCAGACCTGACCGGTGGCGAGGGGTCGAATCTTGTCGTCGGTGGAGTGGCGGCCGGTGGCGACGTCGTGGACGAACTGGCGTGTACATGTTATCGACGAGAGACTGGAAGTAGGCCTGCTTCCTTGGGGGTGAGTTCGCGGGTGGGATCGCCGGCGTCCTTGAGTTCTCCGGCGTGGATGATGACGTTTTTGAGTTTGGCCCACTTGAGGAGGTCGCCGTAGTTGGTCCACTCCATGATGACGCCGATGGAGCCGACGACGGAGGCGTCGTTGGCGTAGATTTTGTCGCAGGCGCTGGCGATGTAGTAGGCGCCGGAGGCTCCGACGGACTCGACGGAGGCGATGATCTTCTTGTGCTTCTCGGTGCGGACGCGGAGGACCTCGTGGTAGATCTCCTGCGAGGCAGCGGCGCCGCCGCCGGGGGAGTTGATGTGGAGGATGATGGCCTTGACGGAGGAGTCGTCGCCGAACTTGCGGATCTGGGTGTCGATCTTGTCGGCGTCGAGGATGACGCCGTCGATGTCGATGACGCCGATCTGGCTGCCGCCGAAGCGTCGAGGGAGCCGGAGTCGTTGCCGCTGACCTGCACGATAGCGGACCAGACCATGAAGCTGAAGAGCAGGCCGATGGCGGCGAAGGATCCGCCGATGATGGCGATGTAGAACCAGGGCGAGCGGCGCGGAGGAGGGGCGTAACCGTAGGCTGGAGGATATGCCGGAGCGTAGGCGGGGGCGTAGGGCGGCGTGTGGGCGTACTGGCTGGCTGGGGGGCGGCGGCGGTGGTGGCGGGGGATACGAAGTCTTCCGGCATGCTGTAGGAGTTTAGCAGGGTGCAGGAGGTTGCGGAGAGTTGGATGAGCGACGCAACGGCTATGGAAGAGTTGGAGGCGATCGAGCGGAGATTTTGAGACCGAAATAGGTAGTTGAAACGTCCAATAATTACAGTATGATGAACGCGTTCTAACTTCGCGTCCCATCGAATGAGTAGAACAGAGTTCTGTTCGAGGAGTCAGGAAGGTCTGGAATCGATGGCACATCCGCAGTTGAGTATTGTCATTCCGGCGTACAACGAGAGCGCCCGCATCGAGGCTGCGCTGGAACGAGTGATGGCATGCGTGGCGGAGCAGGGCTGGGATGCCGAGGTGCTGGTGGTGGATGACGGGTCGAAGGACGACACTGCCGCGATTGTGGAACGGTGGATGGTCCATCATCCTCGGCTGCACCTGGTGAAGAACGCCGGGAACCGGGGTAAAGGATATTCGGTGCGGAATGGGCTGCTGCAGGCGGCGGGCGATGTGGTGATGTTTACCGATGCGGATCTGTCGGCTCCGATGGAAGAGGCGGAGCGTCTGCTGGCGGCGATTGAGGATGGAGCGGATGTAGCGATCGGGTCGCGCTGGATGGACCGGACACGGCAGACGATTCATCAGCCGCTGTACCGGCAGTTTTTCGGACGCTGTTTCAACTGGGTCACGCGGACGAGTGATGGGGCTTCCATTCAAGGATACGCAGTGCGGCTTCAAGGCGTTCCGGCGTGACGTCGCGCAGGTGATCTTCCGGTTGCAGACGATTGAGCGCTGGGGGTTCGATCCGGAGATTCTGTTTATCGCGCGAAAGCTGAAGTATGAGATTCGCGAGGTTCCGGTGACGTGGGGCCACGATGAGCGCAGCCGGATGAGTTATCTGAAAGACGGCATGAAGATGCTGGAGGATATGGCGATCATTCGGGCGAACTCGATGCGGGGGCGGTACGACGAAGCGATTGCGGCGATGAAGGATACGAGCACGATGGTGACACCGCAGGTCGAGAAGGTGGACCGGGTGGCGAAGGTGGGAGCCGAGGCACGACGGTAGCGCAGAACCCGGGCAGGACATAATGGTTGGTCAGTCAGGCGGTTGGGCGCGTGGCTGGTTCAAAACTCTCTAAAAAGAAACAGGTTGAGCGCGGCTTGCTAGGAAGGTTGTCTGCGCGTTGTCGTGAGTGCATTACCTGAAGGTTGTAGGTGCACGCCCTGAAGTGCTACTCCCTTTTGAGGTGGGGAAATTTACTTTGGGAATGCACCACTGCGACTTATTTTGCTCTTTTGAGCTTGTGCCGTCGATTCCAAGGAGCGTCATGAGTTTTCGCGGGTCAATATTCACTTTTTGCATCATTTCGGGGTTGTGCGGAAGTTTTGCTTTGATGGGGTGCGGGTCCGGCGTACAGATCGTCACTGGCATTGGGGCGAATACTGGTAGTGGGACAACTCAGTCAAGCACTGGTAGTGGGGCAACTCAGTCAAGCACTGGCAGTGGGACGACTTCGAGTAGCACTAGTAGTGGAACGGCTTCGAGCAGCAGCAGTAGCGGGACGGCTTCGAGCAGTAGCGGCACTGGGACGTCGCCGAACAGCAGTGACGGTGGGACGACTTCGAACAGCGGCGGTAGTGGCAGCAGTGGTACTGGCACGTCTTCGAGCGGCAGCAGCGGTGGTGGGACGTCTTCGAGCGGCAGTGGCAGTGGAACTCAGGCTAATACGAGCATGATTTTGTCGGGTGTGGTGCAGGGTGGGCAGCAGCCGATCTCCGGCGCGCAGATTACGATGTATGCGGCTGGGACGTCAGGGTATGGGACGGGAGCTACGCCTTTGTTGAGTGGCGCCATTACGTCGGCAGCAGATGGGACCTTCAACGTTACGGGCAGCTACACCTGCCCCACGGCATCGACGCAGGTGTACGTTGTCGCGGCCGGTGGGAGTGCGGGCGGCGCCACGAACAATGCAGCGGTGCTGATTGCAGCGCTGGGCGACTGCAGTGCGCTGACTTCGTCTACGTATGTGCACATCAATGAGGTTACGTCGGTGGCGACGGTGTATGCACTGTCGCAGTTCATGAAGCCGGGAAGCACGGCGATCGGAACCAGCAGCACGAATGTAACGGGCATGGTCAACGGATTCATGACGGTAGCGAACCTGGTGAATAATGCGAACGGCGCTGCGCTCGCGACGACTCCAGCGGGTAATGGGACCGCGCCGCAGAGCACGGTCAACACGCTGGCGGGCATCATGGAGGCGTGCGTGAATCCGTCGACGGCAGCGAACAGTTGCGGGCTGTTGTTCGCGGCTGCGAAGCCGAATGGAGGAGTTGCTCCAACGGATACGCTCTCGGCGATGCTGGACATTGCGCTGAATCCTGGGCGGAATGTGGCGACGCTTTATCAGCTTCTTCCGACGAAGGCGGCATTTCAGCCAAGTCTGACGGGGGCTCCGAACGATTGGACGCTGAGCATTTCGTATACGGGCGGCGGATTGGACGCGGGTCAGTTGCCTGCGGTGGATGCCGCCGGAAATATATGGGTTCCGAATGCTACTGATCCGGGAACGTTGAGCGAGTTCAGCCCCACGGGAGCTGAGCTTTCACCAACGACTGGGTATACGGGCGGCGGGTTGAGCTATCCAGAGGCTGTTGCGGTAGACCTGGCAGGCAATGTGTGGTCGGCGAACGAGGGCGGGTCGTCGGTGAGCGAGTTCACTTCGAACGGATCGGCGCTATCAGGCACGACAGGCTTTACGATTACCGGAATGCACTTTCCGTACGCGATTGCGGTGGATGGCACGGGGAATGTGTTCTCGGCCAACGGGAACAATACGGTGAGCAAGTTCAACTCGGCCGGTGCCGGAACGGCGCTGTTCAAGGGCGGTGGATTGGATGTACCGTATGCCGTGGCGATCGATGCGTCGGAGAACGTGTGGATCGCCAACGGTGACGGTCAACCGCAGGCGAACTCGATCTCGAAGTTCAGCAATTCGGGCAAGGCTGCCGCAGTGCAGGCGTTTACGGGTGCAGGGCTGTCTGTGCCTTACTCGGTGGCGATCGATGCGAACGGAAGTGTGTGGGCAGGGAATACCTACTTTCCGCTGGTGAGTGAGCTGAACTCGATTGGGACGCCGCTCTCAGGTGCAGGATATGCGACGCCGGCCTGGGTGAGTGCCGTGGCGATCGACGGCAGCAATACGGTGTGGACGGCGAATGGGGATGGCTCGGTGAGCAGGCTGGCGAATAATGGCGCGGCGATATCGCCTGCTATGGGCTATATCTCGAACCAGGCGACAGGCGAGGTGGGAATTGCGATCGACGCCACGGGTAACGTGTGGACGACGGATGCGAATCTGAATGCCGTGTTTGAGTATGTCGGTGCGGCTTCACCGGTGGTGGTGCCGCAGGCGCTGGCCGTGAAGAACAACGCGCTGGGTCAGCGGCCCTAAGCTGCGAGTCGATCTAAACTTTTCTGCTTCATTTGTTGGTTGCAAGCGGGTTCAACTGGCCCCCGTCTGAAACAGGCGGGGGTAGTTATTTGCCGCCGGTCGTGGTGTCGTTTGGGGTCTGGACGGGGACGTATGGCTCGGCGGCGAGCAAGCCGGAGAGGGTGGCTCGCTCCTGCTCGGAGAACTGGGCGCGGGTGCGGTCGGAGTTCAGCAAGGCGTCTCGCTGCTGTGGAGGCATTTCACGGAGATCGCGGAAGGCACGAGCGACCAGACGGCGGCGGTCGATGGGGAGGCTATTGAACTCACCGACGGCGCTGCGGAACTGCTGCTTTTGAGCCGGATTGAGGTGTTCAATTGCCTCGTTGCGTTCGAGCATCCGTCGGCGTTGCTCGGGTGGCATGCTATTGAGTTGCGTCAACTGGTTGCGCAGTCTTTGCTGGCTCTGCGGAGGGAGATCGTGAAAGCCAGGTAGGTTTTCCAGCTCTTTCTGTTGTTGTTCCGGGGTTAGATTGCTGTGACGCTCCATCCACTGGGGGAGATGATCCTGCTTCTGGGCCGGGGGGCGCTGATTGGGACGAGGTGGGGATGCCTGCCGGGGTGGTGCCGCATGGAGGGCGCGGGACGAAGTCTGCATCCTGTCGTGACGGAAGTACTGGACTCGCCGTGGAAATTGAGCCAAGCTCAGCGGCGACGCGACGACGGAGAGAAACAGCGCCGTGAGCGAGGAGAAAACGATGTGCCGGAATGGAGCGGATGGCTGCATGGAATGGGAATCTGTGCCGATGGCTCAAACCCGAGTGGACTGATCTGATCCGTGGAGTCCGTGGAGAGATGGTGCACTCGGTTTGAGGTTACTGCGGTGTTTCTCCTTCAGGGAGGAAATTCTTACATACGTGGCCTGATTTATGACACTTGCGATTTGATCCTGCTGCGAAATATGCATGTCTAACGGCAGATATTGACCAGATTGCGGGTCATCGATCATCGTTTGTCGACTCCGCGTGGCTAAATGCGAGGCGGCGGTGCGGCGGTGTTGTTGTCACTGGTTCCATCATCCTGCGATAGCTGATCCAGAGTCTGCAGAGCCTGCTGATTCTTATCGAGGTTCTGGAGATCGTTGATAGTTGCAGAGGCCTGAGCAGCATGAGAAGCACTGTGGGGGAAGCCGGAGATACCGGCGAATGTGCCACCGCCGATGAGCAGCACTAAGGCAAAGGCACCCGCGACGGCCGGACGAAACTGGCGGCCGGTGTTGTAGAGCAGGTTGGCGCGCAGGCGAGCGAACCATCCTGCGGGAGCTTCCGACTGGGCTTCGCGGAGGCGGACGGCGAGCTTCTGATCAAAGTAAGCGCTGGGCTCGGGTGCGTTCCAGGAGTCGAGCAGAGCGAAGGTAGCCTCCAGAGAGTGCAACTCCTGCCGGCAGGGGGCGCAGGCTTCGATGTGAGCGCGAGCCGCTGCATTCGAGGGAGCAGCCGGGTTGAGGAGCAACTCCGGGAGAGCGGATTGGCAATTTTGGCAGTTCATGATGTCCCTTTCGTTGCCGGGTCTAAATACTAAATAAAAGGTTTCAACTTTTCACGTAGAGTCTGATATGCGCGGAAGAGGAGCGATTTTGTTGCAGACTCGCTGAGCTTGAGTACATCGCCGATCTGCTTGTAGTCCATGCCTTCGTACTTGTGCATCAGGACGGCCATGCGTTGCCGTTCGGGCAGCGCCATGACGTGCTGGCGGATGGCGTTGAAGCGCTCTCGGCGGAGCAGATCGGATTCGACGTCGGGGGTGGTATCGGCGACGTCGGGCGTTGTGCCGGTTTCGGCGTCGGGTTGGTCGAGGTATACGGTGGAGGCGGTGCGCTCATGGCGGTTGTCGCGGGCGTAGTTGACGCCGAGATTGGTGGCGATGCGATAGAGCCAGGTGCTGAAACGGGCCTCGGCGCGGTAGGTCTCGCGGGAGCGGTAGACGCGGAGGAAGACCTCCTGGGCGAGCTCCTCGGCGACTGCCTGGTTGTGCACCATGCGATACATGAAGTGAATGATGGGCTTGCGGTACTTATAGATGAGGAAGTCAAAGCCCGCCATGTTGCCGGCGCGCAACTCGAGCATGATGGCGGAGTCATCCATCTGGCCGAAGTTGCCGGAGGGACGGTGAGATTCGGTGGCTTCTAGGGTTGCGAGCAAGGTCGGATTTATCGCCAGCGTTGCCATATCTTCCATAACCCCATCTTCCTCTCCGGGTTGCGCCTCCTGGTCAAATATTCGCGGATTCTCTGCATCGTCCGGATTGGGGCGATGGGAGGTTCGATTTGGGGTCCCGGGGCTGGGTGGCTGGGTGGACATCTGCTAACCGATTGTAATCCGGGGGTTCCAGGTAGTGGTGTGCCTCTGATGGGGCTGTGCCGGGAGAATCGGCAGGTGATATTCTGTTTCAAGTGCTTCGCCGGCAGCTTTAGGGCTGCTGCAGCGGTTTGGCAGCTTGGGCGCATAACTCAGCGTAATTAGCCCCAAAACCACTCATTTAGTTGCTTGTACAACCAACTAAAACAGGTTTGTTTTGAGCAGTTTAGAGCCGAATCTACCTGTTTTCTATGACTTGGCCAGTTGACAACTAATCCAGTGGTAAGTCTAATGTTGACAACAGATACAGGAAAACACCCGAAGTTATGCGCCCATTTTCATGGGTTATGACGCAGAAGTGGGCACAATAACCATGTCGAGCTAAAGGTTGACAACTCTTATCGCGGAATATTTCCCATAAGTTTTGCTAATAGTGATCGTCGCTGTCGCAAGTCATGCTTATGTTGCCAAACGTATTGCCCACGTGCAATAAGACTCAAATCTCCAAACGGCTTGTTGGGGTTATAGGTGCTCGAAAAAAGGCCCGACACGAAGCTCCATTTTCGCAACGGGACGTGGGATTCAATGACAACCAGTAAGAACGCTCCGCAGATCACCCCACAAGCCGTCGCGTACTGGTACTTCAGGCTAAACGGCTGTCTCCAAATCGAAAATTTTGTAATCCACCCCGATCCAGACTGCGAACCCAGTGAGAATCAAGCACGTACGGACGCCGACCTGGTGGGAGTCAGGATGCCTTGGCGAAATGAGAAGGGGATGTTGGACGACGACACCATCTTCCACGAACAGAACAACAAGATCTTGGTCTACTTTGCCGAGGTAAAAAAGGGGGGGTACTGCGACATCAACGGTCCGTGGTCGGAGCCTCCACGTCAAAATATTCCCAGAGCACTCCGCGCAATCGGTTGCATTCCAGACGGGCGAGTCAATGAAGCAGCGGAGCGACTCTATGAATCCTGTTTCTACGAAGACGAGTTAGTGATTGTTCGTGTGATGGCGGTCGGCAGCGAGATCAATCCGGTTATTCAGAACCATAAGCCTAAAGTTGTTCAGATCACCTGGCATCACGCTCTGTACTTCATTCATGGTCGATTCAACAGCCTGCGAATGTCCAAGGCTCAACATGACACTTGGCCGAAAAGCGGCAGTTTGCTCTTCAAGATGTCTGAGTTTACCGCGAAGAATTTCGAGCGGACTGTGCTAGCTCAATTTCCAAAAGGTAGGTACTAGCTGCCCGATTGAACGGGGCAGCTAGACTTCGTAAAATGAGCCGCCCAAGGTATGGGCGAGGTTTTTGATGAATGAGCCCCCGCCAACCCCTCACACGGTTGTCAGCCTATTCTTGGGGCTTCCTCACCACTATCGTGAAATCAGGAGTGGATGTTGCTCCCGCTGGAAGAACGAAGGTTGGGATCGGTCCCGAAACTATTCCAAGCCGGTTGAGAAGAGTTGCAATAGCGAACGCTACAGGTTGGGCGGGTGGGCTAACGTTCGTAAAGGTAATTCCACCATAATTATTGCCATTGATACCGATCATGTAAGACTCTTCTTGATCAACGTCGAATCCCGCATTCTTCAACGCGTTCCCTAGCACTTCACCCGCCACTTGCGTTCGATGATTTTGTATTTCGATTAGCAGCATGATTTTCCCCTTCGGAATGTTAGAGGGGATACTGATCATGCTGCGTGTAAATTTTTCCGCTTGATCAGGGTTGATCTTTAGATCCTGAGAGCCGCAGACGTTCGTGTTGTTATTGCCCACTATGTTTGGACTGCAGTTTCCAGAACTGCTTTGTGTGATCGGCGCATTCGTCTGAAATGCAGGTTGATTTATGGCGGATTCTAGCGAATTTTTGATGTCTTTTAGCATCTTGATCATCAATTGCTGATTCTTTTCTGTCGCTGTCTTCTTGTTCAAAAGCGAAAGCTGTTTGACCACTTCAGTTATCTCCGCCGCAACAGCCGGATCTAGGCCTGTGCAATTTATCGTGACGCTTCCTGAGTTGCGAGACATATTCGGGCTGCAGCCACCGTAGGTAATCTCGGAATGCTGGGACGTGGCTGGCGCCTCAAATGCAACGCCTACACAAAGCGTCAACGCGGAAAGTAGGACTATGATCTTCATGGCTTTCCCTTACTGGGCTGATTGATGTTGATGGTGCCGCTGTTGCAGGGTTGGTTGGGCGAGTTGTTTCCAGAAGTCACATAGGTGCCGTTGCTACAGTCGACGCTCGATTTTGCTCTACCAACAAGTGCTCCAGCACAAATACAGAGGAGCACAATCCCAGCGAAAACGAATAGCATACGGTTGCGGAAAACGAAGTTTTGTTCTTTCGTCATGCCGGGAATGTTTTTAGTTAGGTGTCCGAACACAACGGTTGTTGCGAGAAGTGCTAGGCCAAACACTCCCGTGGCCGCTGCAACTCCTGTCCACAGCTCTGCTGTCATCATCAGGAGATGATGACACGCTTCGTTAGTGGTTGCCATCGAAAATCGATGCAACGCACAGGAGCCCAGAAGCCTACTCCACCGTTACGCTCTTCGCTAGGTTTCTGGGTTGGTCTATGTCGCAGCCTCTGCGTACTGCTATATCGGTAGGCGAGGAGAGGGGAAGGGAATTACTTCGAGGGTGAGTTGGCTGTTTCGTACTGGTCTAAATTGGAAAGAAGTTCAGGCAGGTCTATTTGAAAGGTCAAGGCTAGGATCTCCAGATTACGTAAGCAAATCTCTTTCTTGCCGCGTTCCAAGTCAGATATGTAAATTCGACCGAGGCCGGACTCCTCTGCGAGGTCAATCTGCCTCCAATTTTTCGACTTGCGAAGCTGACGAATGCGAATCCCCAAAGATGTACAAATATCCTTCTTTAGAGATTGTTGGTGTACTCTTTAGACTACATTTCGCCTATAGGCGACATATAGAGGAAAGAGATCATTTGCCTACTGTTGGTCAATAAGGGAGGGTCCAATAACTTTTAGTTATGCGCCCAGTATGGAGTTGCTTGTATTTTTGGTTTAGCGGACCAAGTTGCCGTAAGTCATTGTTTGCGGTAGACTAAACAAGTCTTTTAGAGTCAGTCAGGTTCATGAAAATTGGCTAAGTTAGACGCCCATGAACACTGGCGCTTCCCTAAACTGTTGACTATAAAAGACTTACGTCCGTAGGTCGGGGCGCATAACTCAGCGGTAGAGTGCCACCTTCACACGGTGGAAGTCGTAGGTTCGAATCCTGCTGTGCCCACCAACAAATCAATAACTTATGACAGTTTCCCTTCGCGAAGGGTCTGTTGCCCTTAGTTTTCCTTGGACACCGGAACAATTGATAGATAGCGACGCTCGATTCCACGCAGAACAACAAGAGGGGTCGGCCGGTTCGCGGCGTCAGCGCTTAGCAGCCGATGCAGCTCATCAATGCCGGCGATGCTGTTCGTTCCGAACGCGAGAATGATGTCTCCTGGGATTAGGCCGGCCAGCTCCCCGGGGCTGTCCTTATAGACTTCATTCACCATGACGGCGGTATCGACTGGCAGCTTGTACTCATACACCAACCGTCGAGGCAACGGCACATTTTGGCCGGCTATGCCGATCCAGCTGCGCCGTAGACGGCCATGTTGCAAAAGCTGCGACGCTACGAATTTGGCAGTATCGATACCGATGGCGAAGCATAGACCTTGACCGGGCAGGATTGTGGCAGTATTGATGCCGATCACCTGCCCCTGAGAGTTGACCAGCGGCCCCCCTGAATTTCCTGGATTCAGAGCCGCATCCGTCTGGATAATCTCGTCCATCATGCGTCCACTCGCCGCTCGCATGCTGCGACCCAACGCACTGACAACACCGGCGGTAACGGTGAATTGGAAACCGTATGGATTGCCGACTGCGATCGCGAGCTGACCTACCTTGAGGCTCCGTGATTTCCCGAGGACTGCAGGAGACAATGTCACCACATCAGTGCGAAGAACGGCCGTGTCAGTATCTGGATCTTCACCCACCAGCGTTGCCGAAGCCTTCTGACCGTCAGCGAAGGTCAGTTGAATACTTGCGGCGTCGTGAACAACATGGCTGTTCGTCATTGCCAGGCCGTCAGGCGTGAAGACGAACCCAGATCCGGAACCTCCGCCGCCCCGTCCAGCTTTCTTCACGTCAATCTTCACCACTGCAGGACTCACGCGCTCGACCGCCTTCGTCACGGCGCTCGAATAGGCATCGAGCAGCGGAACATCATTGATCGAAGACGAATGTTGCTGGTCGTTCTCGGATGAATTGACTTCGGGATAGGACAGGAAAACGGTGGACGTACTCATGGTGACAACATAGATGCAGTTGCAGGATTAACGATTCGGTTAATACCGGTTGCAATCAGCCCAGACATACCGAGACGGGATCTGTCTCTGTTGTCGGTAATGGAATCATAAACTTAGAGATTCTAAATGGTGCGGAAAGTGCCAAAAGCGCCAGAATGCCCAAACGGTCTTGCAAATCTCTTGCAAATTTATGTTCGCCAACGTGGGGAGAGGAGTGACTGTTTGGGTCGTGGCATGGCTGTCGATCAAAAAATGCGTCTCAAAGTCAGCAGCTTCTTCGTGGATTTGGAATGGAGGACTCGATACCTAAGGGGAGGCATTTTAAGCGGGCACTCGCAGGCCGTTAGTTCTTGCCTAAAAAAACCAGTGCGACACCGATGGAAATCAGCAAAACTCCGAGCCAGCGTTCAGAGCTTACATGTTCGCGCAGAAAGACAACCCCTCCAAAGGCACCCGCGACATAGCTTAGCGCCGTTACAGGAACGACGAAACTCACGTTGTAGATCGACAAGGCTCCGAGTAGGGAAAAAAAAGCCAATGCCATCATTCCAACCCCGAGCCACATCCAAGGAACAAT
>CAWCPB010000021.1:0-377528 GCA_963797415.1 uncultured Acidobacteriaceae bacterium | reverse complement strand
TAATCCCTCGAGCAATCTCAGGAGCGAACACCACCGGAGCCTTCTGCGTCTTCACCCGCCGAGCTCCCAGCCGCTTCAGCGTACGCTGCGCCGCAATCTTCCCAATCTCGTCAGGATTCTCCAGCAGCCGAGTAGTCCGTGAGTTCGAGTACCAGTAGTTGCGCTGCATCCCGCCCTTCTCGTCCACCGCAATCGGTGAAGCCGAGAAGCCGCAGTAGCTCCGCCTGTACTCCCCAACAAACCCGCGCGAGTTCATCAGTATCTTGTGCGATGTCGCCGCATCAAAATCCCCGCCACCCGAGTTCTGGATGCGCGTGTCATACGCCATCGCCGCCGCCTCGCAGCGTCGAGCAATCTCGATCCGCTCCGCCGGCGGCTGTTCATTCACATCCTCGAAGTACAGCTTCAGGTCACCCGGAATCGACCCGAACGCATCCGCATCCGGCAGCCCCGCGAATGGATCTTCGCTGGTAATCTTCGCCAGCGTAACCGCGCCCTCGACCAGCCGTTGAATCGACTCTGCCGAGAAGTCCGACGAAGACGTACTCGCCGTCCGTTGCCCGATAAACACCCGAAGCCCCACCGCCCGCGAGCCCGACTCCTTCAGCGTCTCCACTTGCCCTAGCCGCACCAGCGTCGAAAACTCATCGCCTTCGTAGACGACCGCCTCCGCATCCGTAGCCCCGGCCTTCATAGCCTTGGTCAGAACATCCGCAGCAAGCTGTTTCAAATCAGAGGAGACAATCGGCGCAGCAAGTTCGGACAAGTTTCAACACCTCGGCATTCAATAAAGTGGCTAGCGAACCGGAGTCTGGGACATGCGAGCCATACGCCCATCCGTCGCCTTCAGAAAATAAAGCCCGGAGACGCAGTACTCAGAGTCGCTCTTCAGCTTGTGCTCGATATGCGGCGGAGGAGCGCCCTCGGTGTGACGGCGATAAAGCTTCACCGCACCACCACAATCCTTGCAGCGGAACTCCGTATCGTTATCAACCAGCGCCTCAGCGATCAGCTTCACCTTCCAGAAAGGCTCATAGCCTCCGGTGGCCTTCACTCTGCGACGCTTCACCTCGCACTCATAAAACTTTTCACGTTCGACTGCCATGGGATTACCTCGGCGTACTTGTTGCGGTTAGGCATGGGATGGTCCCCATGCATCGCACAGCAGTCTCATCCAGCTCGTCGCAGATGAGCTAAAAAATACTCGAAAGCTACTCTAGGATGCGCGGAAGGCCTCGCCTCGCGCCCATCCGTAGCCTTGCGGAACAACATCCCGCCGGGGCAGTACTCAGAGTCTGTCGGAGTGTTGTGCTCGACATACGCGGGCGCTCCGGCCTTGCTGTTCTTGCCCAGCAGCTTTACCTCGCCGAAACAATCCTTGCACCGGAACTCGGTGTCGTTATCAACCAGCGCCGCTGCCACGTTCTTCACCTTCCAGAACGGCTCGTAACCGCCACCGGCCTTCACCCTGCGCCGCTTCACTTCACACTCATAGATCTTCTCGCGTTCGACGGCCATCTAGTGTCCTGTCCCTCCGACCGTCATACGGTCGAGCTTCACTGTCGGCATGCCCACTCCAACCGGCACGCTCTGTCCAGCCTTGCCACAAGTCCCAATGCCCTCATCCAGTGCAAGATCGTTCCCAACCATCGACACATACTTCAGTGCCTCCGGCCCATTCCCAATCAACGTCGCGCCCTTCACCGGACGAGTCACCTTGCCGTCCTCAATCAGGTAAGCCTCACTCGCCGAGAACACAAACTTGCCGTTCGTAATATCCACCTGCCCGCCGCCGAAGTTCACCGCATACAAGCCGCGCTTCACGCTCTTGATGATGTCTTCAGGCATGTCATCGCCATTCAGCATGTAGGTGTTCGTCATCCGCGGCATCGGAATATGGTGATAGCTCTCGCGTCGTCCGCTGCCCGTATTCGGAGTCCCCATCAGCCGCGAGCTCAGCTTGTCCGAGAGATACCCCTTCAGAATGCCGTTCTCAATCAGCACCGTCTCCTGCGTCGGATTGCCCTCATCATCCATATTGATGGAGCCACGCCGGTTCGGCATCAAGCCGTTATCGACCACAGTCACCTTGCTCGAAGCCACCTGCTGCCCAATCAAGCCAGCAAACGCCGAAGTCTTCTTCCGGTTGAAGTCCGCCTCCAGCCCATGCCCCACAGCCTCGTGCAGCAGCACCCCGGGCCAACCCGGCCCCAGCACCACTTCCATCTCGCCTGCAGGAGCATCCACCGCCCCAAGCTGCAGCACCGCAGTCCGAGCCGCCTCGCGAGCATAGTGCTCCGGGCTCTTATCGCCCTCAAAATGGTCCAGCGTCACTCGCCCGCCGCCACCACTCGACCCGCGAGCAGTATTGACAGCGTCCTTGGCGATCACAAAAACATTCAGCCGAGCCAGCGGCTGCGTATCGCTCGCAAACGTCCCATCGCTCGCCGCCACCAGGATCCTGCGCAGCTCATCGCTGAATCCCGCCCGGACCTGCGTAATTCTGGAGTCAAAGGCCCGCGCCGCCACATCCGCCCGCTGAATCAGTTTCAGCTTCTCAGCGATCTCCGCATCGTTCGTCGCTCCTGCAACGGGGTATAGTGACTGCGGAGCATCCGTCTGACGGAATCCGCTCATCAACTCCTTCGCCGGCCCGCTGGCGATCAGAGCCGCAGTTCGCGCAGCGCGCAACAGCCGGTCGCTCGAAAGGTCATCCGTATAGGCGTACCCGGTACGCTCGCCCGATACCACACGAATCCCACAGCCAACACTGATACCCTGGCTGGCAGACTTCACTAACGATTCATCGATCCCTAACGAAGTAGATGTAACCGATTCAAAATAAAGGTCAGCATAATCTCCACCCGCCGACAGTGCCTCGCCCAGGCACCGCTCCATCAGGCGCTCCGACAGACCCAGCTTCTCGATGAAGTAACGCTTGTGGTTCGTGTGGCGATTGAGTCATCTCTTCCATTCTAGGCTTCGCTGGGTGCCCGAGCAAATAAGAGCCTTCGGCAAACTATCAATCTGATTTCATATATAAAGAATTGAATCACCTGTATCAGGGGGGGGGGGAGCCATGATCTGCCGAGGGGAGGGAGGAGGGGGGGGGAGGAGAGGGAGGGGGAGGGAGGGGAGAGAAGGAGAGAGGGGGGAGGGGATGGGGAGAGAGAGAAAGAAGAGTGGAGAAGTAAGAAAGGGAGAGAGGAGAGGGGATATGTAACAGAAGGGAGGGGGGGGGGGCCGGAGGGAGAGAGAAGGGATGGTTGAGGCTGATGTGGGAGGTTTAGTTCTAGGTGGAAAGAGCATGTCTCTACTGATCTCGATCTTCGTTATCCCATCGGCAACTTCACCGAACCCGCGGTTATCTCAAAAGACGATCTGGTCAGCGCCATCGCCACCATCGCCGATCTTCCCAGCGAACTACGCAACGCCGTCCAGGGCCTCAGCTACGAGCAGCTCAACACGCCATACCGCGAAGGCGGCTGGACCGTCCGCCAGCTCGTCCACCACATCGCCGACAGCCACATGAACGCCGTCATCCGCGTTCGCCTCGCCCTCACCGAGGACTGGCCCACCATCAAGCCCTACGACGAGAAGGCCTGGGCCACCCTGCACGACTCCACCGCGCCCATCGAGTGGTCCCTCGAACTCATCGAAGCCCTCCACGCCCGCTGGGTCATGCTCCTCCAGTCCCTTGACGACCAGCATGGCAGCGCGGCTTCCGCCACCCCGAAGGCGGCCCGAAGACCGTCGAATACGCCACCCTCATCTACGCCTGGCACAGCCGCCACCACGTCGCCCACATCAACCACCTCCGTGAGCGCGAAAACTGGTAGCTCTCTTCTCGTTCCTGAGAAGTAGCACCGCTAGACTACCCCAACCTAATCCGACCGCCGCCCAGAGCTCCTTCCGCGGAACCCCGAACAATCTCCTCAGCCGATCGCCGCCGCGCTCGAGTCCTTCCTCGCCGAGCACCCCCGGCCGTCCTCCTCGAAGACGGCAAAGTCCTCTTCGACATGCGCCTCGAAATACTCCCTCGCCACCGAGCACAACCGCTGCACCCTCCACCTCTGGTCCGAAGACCGCAACCTCGTCCGCCGCATCACCGCAACGCCCCCGCAACGGCGTCCTTCGCCTCACCACCCATCGCTTCGGCCAGACCAAACCCCAAACCCTCGAGCTCTCCCCCGACAAAGACCGCCGCACCCCCTCCACCCGCGAAGCCACCCGTACCGAATACCTCCGCATCCTCGACCGCGTTCTCCTCCGCAACTTCCCCGACTGAAGCCCGAAGCCTTCCGCACCGCAATGGACCTCGAAAAATCCTTCGGCCCCGCCTACGCCCGCGGCTCGCTGATCCAGGGCCAGAAGGCCTGGGCCGTCATCGCCATCAACGACGAAGAGACGCAATCCACCATCGACGGCATCCTCACCCTCGGCATCCTCTGGCTGCATCACTGCCGCGAGTCCGGCACCGGCCGCCGCCTCTACCAAGGCCTCAAGCTGATCCTCCCCCGCGGCGCCGCCACCCTCACCCTCTCCCGCCTCGCATGGCTCAACACCGTGCCGCCCAATGGGAGCTCTACGAACTCGACCAGGCCACCGAAGAACTGACCAAGCGCGAACCCGCCGACCACGGCAACCTAACCACCCGTCTCCTCCACGCCCCCAACTAGCAAGCCGCGCAAGAACGCTTCGCCGAAGCCTCGGCCCGGTGATGGCGCTCGTGCCAGTCCATGCGCGACATCGTCGAGCAGCGCATCCGCAACGCCTCCGAGCTAGCCTTCCTCCTCCACGGCCTCGAATTCGCCCGCATCCGCTGGGCTTCTCCGGCAACTCCTTCAACCACGCCCACGAGATCACCTTCGGCGCCGGCGTCAACGAAACCCCGCTCACCGAGAGAACGCCGCCGAGCTCCGCGAGCTGGTAACCCGCCTCTTCAGCGCCGCACCGCCGGCGGCGACCACCGCGACCCTCTCTACCGCACCCAACCCGAGCGCTGGCTCGAATCCGTCCTCCGCCGCAACGTCGATCCTCGACGCCCACCTCGACCCCGCCCACGTCTACACCCAGGTCCCAGCCTTCGCCGCCTCCGACCGCGGCATGCTCGACCTCCTCTCCGTCACCCGCGCCACCAGCCCGCAAGCCGGCCGCCTCGCCGTCATCGAGCTCAAAGCCGACGACGACCTCCACCTCGCCCTCCAGGGCCTCGACTACTGGATCCGAGTTCGCTTCCACCACCTCCAGACCGCCGACTCCGCCACCGGCCCCAGCTTCGGCCTCGGCGAGTTCCAGCGCCACGGCTACTTCCCCGGCATCCGCCTCTCCCCCGAGCCCCCGCGCCTCTACCTCGTAGCCCCCGCCCTCCACATCCACCCCGCCACCGAAACCATCCTCCGCTACCTCTCCCCCCGCGTCGACTGGACCCTCCTCGCCCTCGACGAACGCTGGCGCCAACAAATCAAAGTCGTCTGGCGAAAGCGCAGCGCGAAATTCCTGAGCTTAAATAATCAATCGCAATAAGAAGTGGCCATGCGAGTTCATCTTCCGGCAGACCAGCCTCAGCAGAGATTGAATGATCACTTGTATTACTTCGCCCTGCAAAGAACGCCTCCACCGCATCCAGCACGACCGCACCCTTCTTCGCCTCAAATATCTGCTTCCGCAGCGCCCCGCCACCCGGCACGCCATGCGTAAACCAGCTCGCAAACTGCTTCATCTTGCCCACGCATCGCGGTTCCGAGCCTCGCGCGCAAGCTGTCCCGAAGCAGTAATCGCCGCAGCCCGCGCGGCCTCCGCCGCCTCTTCGATCGCAATCTCGTCCACCAGCATCTGGAAGTACGTCTTGATCATCCGGTAGCGATCCAGATCCGTAGGCTGCTCGTAAACACCAACGCCCGTCGCCTCCTTCGAAGCCGTGTACTGCGCAATCTGCCGAAAGATCCACGGATTGCTCGGCGCCGCCCGCCCGATCATCACCGCATCGCAGTGCGTCGCATCCACCATCGCCGCCGCGTCCTCCGGCGTACGAACATCCCCATTCCCAATCACCGGAATCCGCACCGCATCCTTCACCGCCGCGATGTACTCCCACCGCGCCTGCCCGGTGTAACCGTCCTCGCGCGTCCGGGCATGCAGCGCGACCGCGTTCAACCCGCAGTCCTCCGCCATCTTCGCCAGTTCCACGCACACGATGTACTTGTCGTTCCATCCCATCCGGAACTTCACCGTAAACGGAATCGAAACCGCCGCCCGCACCGCCTTGAAGATCTTCTCAATCTAGCGGCAGATCGCGCAGCAACCCCGAGCCGCCATTGCACGCCACCACTCGCTTCGCCGGACACCCCAGATTCAGGTCGACCAGATCGAAACCCGCATCCTGCACAATCCGCGCCGAATCAGCCAGCGTCTCCGGGTTCGACCCAAACAGCTGCGCCGAGATCGGATGCTCGTCGTCGTAGTACGTCAGATATCTCTTCCGCTTCGTCTCCCGCATCCGCGAGAGCCCATCCGCCGAAGTAAACTCCGTCATAATCAGCCCGCACCCCGACTGCTGATTCGAAGTCTCCACTCACATCGCCAGCCTCCGCGCCCGCATCGCGACCTCAGTCGCCGCAGCCGAAAACTGACTCGCATTCTTGATGAACCGCCGAAACACCGTATCCGTCACACCCGCCATCGGAGCCAGCACCGTCGCCGGCGCAATCCGCACATTGCCGATCGTGAACTCCGCAGGCACGCGAGCATGCTCCGGCATCGCATGCTCCGCCGGATCGTCCCACCGCTTCTGCTCAAGTGTGTAGCGCTTCTTCATATAAAAAATCATTCTCTCTTACTTTAATTCCAAACTTCAAACAAAAGGCCTCCGCACCAGCGGAGGCCTTTTGGCTAGTATCCTCTCCGCTTACTTCGCGGCTGCCTCTGGCCTTACCGGCGTCCGACTTCGCGAACTTCCGGCGGAACCGCTCCACGCGACCGGCCGTATCGACCAGCTTCTGCTTACCGGTAAAGAACGGGTGGCAGGCAGAGCAGATTTCCAGGTTGATGTCGCCCTTGTGCGTCGACTGGTCTCAAAATGCGAGCCGCACGCGCATTTCACAGTGATCGTGCCGTACTTCGGGTGAATTCCTTCTTTTGGCATCGTAATTTTCCTTTGTATGATCTTTGACCTGCGGTTCGCGGTTCGCTTGCAACGGTCCAGATTCACGTCACATCGAAAGGCCGTCGCGCCGCCGGTCATGCTCCCTTAAAGAACACAACGGCACTTCTATCAGTTTATCTTGGATTCCCACCCCCGGCAATTGGATTCAGCGACGGGTCAGTTTGAAGTGAATGACTGAAGTTTCCCGAAAATAATTTCAGCCGACCTAGGCCGCATAGACTACATCGCCGATGTATCTTTCAGACGCGTGAGGATACCTTCTGAACGCTTTTGCAGCATCCAGTTCCAAACGCGCTCTTCATCTGCCGTGGGCCACATCCGGCGCAAAACGTCATGAGCAGCCTTCTCTTGTCCGGTGTACAGGTCTGCAAGTGCGATATACAGAATGTAGCCTTTCACTTGTCCCGACCGGAATGCATCTTTGATAGCGCGATTCTTAAACGCCGCGATCTCCTGCGCTGTCATAGAGGCACGAACAGCTGCGATTCGCCGATCGAAGTACACCTTGCATGTGGAGGTCCCATCGATAAGATTGTTGCCGTGCACGTCGAGCACCACCTCCGGAACGAACAGGTCTTGGTGGTAAACGTCCGCAAGTTCCGGATCCCCTTGGAAGGCATCGTCAGCAGTCCAGATATGCGAGCGCCCCATCGCCACAGCCGTTCTCAACCCAGAAGCCGTAACCATTCTTGTTTCTTGCGAGGACTTGAGGATGTGGCCCAGGTCGAAGGCAAACAGTTGGTTCGGGCTGGAATGAACTTGCACCACGAAGAAGCGTCGGCTCTCATCAGTGAGGCCTAATACCGACGAAACCTGCATCCCGGTCGCCGAAGCTCTCAAACAGGACCTTACCTTGCAGGTCCGCTACTTCAACATGACATCTCCCATCCCCGCGTAGTAGCCGAACTCTGACGCTTTGAACACGCAGGGGTCCAGTCCCATCCTTCCCCAAGTCGCAAGTGAGGTGGTAGGGAATCATCTTGGCTCTCAGACGAACACGCGAAACCGAATAGCAACCCAAGAACAGTCCAGAACCTGTAAATAAGCATATTGCCACTCTGGTAGCTGTTCACAGCCCGCTGGTCCCAAAAACGAGGTTATAGGTAACTTCGGTTGCCCCGGAGTTCAAACTGACCACTGCCCAGCCATGCCCAATCATTGGAACTATGCCTATAAAAACTGCGTACAGCATTGCACCCGCCAGCGAAATCGAATCGATGTATCGATCGATTCATCGGCACTCAAAGTCAGCGAACACCCGGGGCACCAATTGAATCGTTCCAACCCATGCAAGACCAGCCGCCGATCATGCTGCTCGCCGCTGCTCTTTCCACCATCAGCTTTGCGCAATCCGCTCCCCCGAGCAACAAACCCAACCCCTCAAAACATCTCCGGAAAATGGTCGGGCAGCCTCGAAATCCATAGACCCGACGGCGAAGTCAATCAAACCGCCGCACTGCTGATTCTCAACCAGTCCGGAGATACCGTAACCGGGACGGTCGGCCCCAACGAGGAAGACCAGCTTCACATCATAGCGGGCAAAGTCAGTGGGTCCGATATCCAGCTAACTGCGGAGATGCATGACGGCACGCCGAATGCCTTTCACTTCCACCTTGAAGGCGATCACCTCAAAGGCGACCTGGCATCCAACTCACCCGACGGAAAGATTACCGGCAAACTCGATCTCACCCGGGAGACGCCTGCCCCACCGGCCGCACCCGCAAAACCCTGACGCGATCCTCCCCAAATCGACCGGGCGACCCTCCAGGCGCCAAGCCATTCCGACGCAGCGAAATTCAACCCAGCAACACTTGACAAACCCGTCCCTCGGAAAGGGTGGAAAAGTCGGTGAAACGCCATCCGGCAAAATTCCATCGACGCACTCCAGCCATCCCAAGTCCAAACTTAAGTCTTATTGCCACTGACTTTGCTCACTTTTGAGGGAGGGAAGGGGGGTGCCCCGAATAGGCTCGCAACCCTCGCACCAGCGACCTGCGATACTAGAGCAGTTCATGTCCGAACCCTGCCCCATCTGCAACGACCTCGGCCTCCGCCTCGTCCTCCGCGAAGACGGCGAGCGCCTCATGCAGCCCTGCGACTGCCGCGTCCGCCGTCGCGCCGAGAAGTTCCTCGCCCAGGCCAACATCCCCCGCCGCTACCAGGATTGCCTCCTCGACAACTACGAGACCAAATTCCCCTCCGCCCACCGCTCCCTGGGTGCCGCTCATCTCCGTGCCAAAAAATTCGTCGAAAGCTATCCCCTCGAAACCGGCGGCACCGGCCTCCTCCTCACCGGCTCCATCGGCGTCGGCAAAACCCACCTCGCCGTTGGCATCCTGCACGCCCTCGTCACCGAGCGCGGAGCAACCGGACTCTTCGTCGACTACCGCGACCTCCTCAAGCAGGTCCAGCACAGCTATAACCCCAAGGTCTCCGCCACCGAGATGCAGATCCTCGCCCCGGTCTTCGAAGCCGAGGTCCTCGTCCTCGACGAGCTCGGCGCATCCAAGCCCACCGACTGGGTCTGGGACACCGTCGCCCACATCCTCAACACCCGTTACAACGACCGCCGCACCACCATCATCACCACCAACTACGCCAACCACGCCCCCCTCACTGCCGACTCCGGCAAATCGGACGCCGGCAAAGCTATGCGCGAAGACACCCTCGGTGACCGCATCGGCGAACGCATGCGCTCCCGTTTATTGGAAATGTGCGTTGTCGTAGAGATGCAAGGCGAAGACTTCCGCCAGAAGGTAAAGCGCGCCAGCTTCGGCTGAGTGGCAAACCAGCCGTTAGCCCGCCCAGGCCACCGTGAACAGAAGAAGCAACGCTCCCACCATCGCCGCAACCCGGTAAACCGTGTCGGCAGGTTTGGAGTCGCGCGCCTCATCACTACTTGCGCGACCCACCGCATGCAGCCCGGAAGGCTGTTCATTCAGTGCATCAGACGAATTCGAATTTACGTGAGCCATGGGGAGGACTCCTACGCCTTACAGTACTTAACGCATCATCCGCTGATTCGGTTCATAGCGGAATGAAAATCAGGCTAACTCCTTTCGAGGAGGGAGTCCCGCTGATACTCCTCACTCGCCAAAACCATCAAGACTTGCCCTGACGGTATAAAATCTCGGCTTATGAGCGAGCTTCAGGAGCCAAACCACATCCCCAACGAGCCTGTCGGCCATACTTCTAAAGATGCGAAGCCGCAGCCGGCGTCGCAACAAATTTTCACCTCCCGCCCGCCACAGGATGGCGGCATCCCTCCCATGGCCTGGGGAGTAGCCGGCCTGGTCGTTCTGATTCTCATCGGCGTCCTGATCTTCACCACCCGGAAACCCTCCGGCATTGCCGCCAACGTCATCCTGCCTCCCGCTCCCTACGCCGCAAATCTGCCTCTCTCCCAGCTCGCCATGAGCGAGTCCACCAGCCTCTCCGGCGGCAAGTCCACCTTCATCGACGGTCACATTCAGAACACCGGCTCTCAAACCGTTACTGGGATCACCGTTCAGGTTCTCTTCCGCAACAACGAAGCCATGCCTCCCCAGATCGAGACCGTCCCCTTAGCCCTCATCCGCACCCACGAGCCCTACGTCGACACCCAGCCCGTCTCTGCCGCACCCCTCAAACCAGGCGACGATCGTGAATTCCGTCTCATTTTTGAGAGCATTCCCAACAACTGGAATACCCAGATGCCGGAGATACACGCCGTGCAGATAACAACCCGCTAACCGGTTCCCATACAACGAGCTGCCGGCAATTCTTACCTGCTAACCGGTAGAAACTGCTGCGATTTCTCACCCGGTAAGGCCATTCCGATCCTCCCCTGCATAATTAGCCACTTATAATCAATAACTTATCGAAATAACTCAGTTTGGCATGCGGGTTGCTCTACTTCCATGCGTACGAAGCTATACGTTAATGATTTTTGGAAGGTTAGGAGCGAACAATGAAAACAAATAACAAGTTCGGCCTTTCGGCTCTTGTTCTCAGTAGCGTACTTGGAGCAACGGCCTTTGCGCAGTCTAGTCGCCCAGTCAGTCCAGTGCAGCAGCTTCCTCTTCCAGCCCAGGCAACTGATTCCACCTCATCCAGCAGCAAGGCTGTTGACAGCAGCACCTACGCCACCGGTAAGCCGCTCGAGACGGAATCCAAGGAAGGCTTCTGGGGCCATATGAACCCTCTGGCCCGTAAGAAGTGGGTACATCGTCAGGTCGATCCCATCAAGGATCGGACCAACGAGCTCGATCAGCTCCAGGCAAAGAACGCGAATGATATCAAGGACGTAGACTCTCGTGCCCAGGCTGGCATCAACAAAGCCATGCTGGCTGCCAACACCGCCGACCAGCACGCCATGGACGCCAACAATCGCGCCAACTCCGCTAACACTCTGGCAAACTCAGCCAGCACTCGCACCAGCACTCTCAACACCACCGTCGGTAATCTGGATCAGTACCAGGCTGTTACCGCGACCACCGTCCCGTTCGCAGCAGGCCGTACAGCTCTTGGCCCCACCGGCAAGTCTGAGCTCGACGACGTAGCTGCCAAACTCGAAGGCGAGAAAGGCTACATCATCGAAGTTCAGGCCTATAGCCGCGCTGGCGTACCGCTCGCAGGCCATGGCCGACTCCGTCGTCCGTTACTTGGTCACTGAGCATCAGGTGCCCATCTACCGCATCTATCGCAGCGGTCTTGGCAAGAACACCGCAAAGCCAGCCGACGGCGAGAAGGTCGTAACCAATGGAGTCCAGGTGACTCTCCTCCACAACAGTCTGGCGACGATGGGGTCCAGTTCGGCCTCCACCAGTACTTCGCCAGCAACAGCGACCCCGCGTAGCGGCACCAGCGCGCCGTCGGATCAGTAGCCCTCCCCCAGGGCGGCAGGAGCTGAACAAGCGCTCCTCCCGCCCGCAAGTTTGCGAGAAGCGACCCAGAGCGCACTCACAAAACACTCTCCTAACCGAGAGAACCAAGGCAGATTGGCCCCTCAATGAGGGGCCGTTTTTTTTAACTCTTTTGTCGTCTTACGAAAGAGGATGAGCCCCAACCGCTCCATGGATCGCCAGCAGTTGCTCCAACACGGCCTTCAGCTTGTTCAAATGCAGCGCATTCGCCCCATCTGACTTCGCCTCCGCCGGATTGTCGTGCACCTCAAGAAACACGCCATCGACACCCGCCGCCACCGCCGCCCGCGCCAGCACCGGTATAAACTCCGGCTGCCCACCGCTCACCCCATCACCCGCAGAAGGCGTCTGCACCGAGTGTGTCCCGTCAAACACCACCGGCGCAAACTCCCGCATATCGGCAACGACCGCATATCCACCACCAGGTTGTTATACCCAAAGCTCGCACCGCGTTCCGTCAGGCAAACCCGTTCATTACCCCACTCCCTCACCTTCTGGACAGCATGCGCCATATCGGCCGGAGCAACGAACTGCCCCTTCTTGAGATCACGGTGCGTCCCGTCTCCGCCGCCGCGATCAGCAGATCGGTCTGGCTGACAAAGAAACGCCTGGGTTTCTCGTAGCCCCGCCCCCACATCACCCAGCACCTCTGAAGCCTCACCACAATCCTGCGGAGATGACATCCGCTAAAACCCGGAGCCCAGTACTCCTTCCCAATAGCCCGGAAGAATCCGGCAACCCTCCACTAACCCCGGCCCGCGAAAGCTCTCTTATCGAAGTCCGGTTCGCCTTGTCGTAGCTCGCCTTGAAGATATAAGGAACGCCAAGGTCAGAAGTAATGCGCTGAATCGCATCCGCCAGCATCCGCGCAATGTTCTCCGACTTGAGCACACACGGTCCTGCGATCAAAAAAAGCTTTCCCTTGCCAACTGAAATTGCCTGCTGGACCACTACCGATATCAAAGAAATGAGTCACACCTGTTATTTGACCATAAGGACAGCCGAAGTCAGCAAACAACCGCCGCCAGCGACCAATGGAGCAGTCACCCATTGACGATCCGCTTTTACTGCCTTGCGCTGCCTCTCGCTGTTCCTAGTTGTCTTTCGCCGTCTTCAGCGACTTCCCCAGACTCGAAAGAATCAGCGTCATAAACGAAAGCCCCCTGCGGCTATCCTCGCTGTTGGCAGCGTACGACAAGGGGTTGCTGGATATTCTGCATGGAATGATCGCTTCGAAGGATGCGATCATCCTCAAGCTCTCGGAGTATGCTGCGCTGCCGGGTGGCATTGCGGGGATTCGCAATTTGCTGACTGCCGCAAAGATTTTGACGGAGCTCGATCCAGAGGTGCTCGAACATGTCTCGAGGGCGATGAGCAGCGCAACGGAGGAGCAAAAGCGGGAGCAGACGGCTCCGGGGCTGTGGGAGCTTGTGAAACGTGCCAACAGCGAGGATAGCCGCAGGGGGCTTTCGTTTATGACGCTGATTCTTTCGAGTCTGGGGAAGTCGCTGAAGACGGCGAAAGACAACTAGGAACAGCGAGAGGCAGCGCAAGGCAGTAAAAGCGGATCGTCAATGGGTGACTGCTCCATTGGTCGCTGGCGGCGGTTGTTTGCTGACTTCGGCTGTCCTTATGGTCAAATAACAGGTGTGACTCATTTCTTTGATATCGGTAGTGGTCCGCAGGCAATTTCAGTTGGCAAGGGAAAGCTTTTTTTGATCGCAGGACCGTGTGTGCTGGAGTCGGAGAAGCATGCGCGGAAGATGGCGGATGCGATTCAGCGCATTACTGCTGACCTTGGTGTTCCTTATATCTTCAAGGCGAGTTACGACAAGGCGAACCGGACTTCGATCACGAGCTTTCGCGGGCCGGGGTTAGTGGAGGGTTGCCGGATTCTTCGGGCTATTGGGAAGGATACTGGGCTACCGGTTTTGACGGATGTGCATACGCCGCAGGATTGTGGTGAGGCTTCAGAGGTGCTGGGTGATGTGGGGGCGGGGCTACAGATTCCGGCGTTTCTTTGCAGGCAGACGGATCTGCTGATCGCGGCGGCGGAGACGGGACGCGGCGTCAATATGAAGAAGGGGCAGTTCGTCTGCTCCGGCGGATATGGAGCATGCGGTGGAGAAGATTCGCGAGATTCGGGTAATGAGCGGGTTTGCTGACGGAACGCGGTGCGAGCTTTGGGTATAACAACCTGGTGGTGGATATGCGGTCGCTGCCGATTATGCGAGGGTTTGCGCCGGTGGTGTTTGACGGGACGCACTCGGTGCAGACGCCTTCGGCGGGTAATGGCGTGAGTGGGGGCAGCCGGAGTTTATTCCGGTGCTGGCGCGGGCGGCGGTGGCCGCGGGTGTGGATGGGGTGTTTCTGGAGGTGCATGACAATCCGGCGGAGGCGAAGTCGGATGGGGCGAATGCGCTGCGGCTGGACGAGCTGAAGGATGTGCTGGAGCAGTTGCTGGCGGTCCATAGGGCGGTTGCAGCCCATCCTCTTTCGTAAGAGTTACCAAAAAGTTAAAAAAACGGCCCCTCATTGAGGGGCCGATCTGCCTTGGTTCTCTCGGTTAGGAGAGTGTTTTGTGGGTGCGCTCTGGGTCGCTTCTCGGCAAACTTTCGGGCGGGAGGAACGCTTGTTCAGTTCCTGCCGCCCTGGGGGAGGGCTATCTGCTCCGACGGAGCACTGGTGCCCGTTCGCGGGGACTTGCCGCTGGCGACTTGCCGTTCTAGGCCGTAGTGGACCCCATGGTCGCCAGACTGTTATGTAGCAAAGTCACCTGGACTCCATTGGTTACAACTTTCTCGCCCTCGGCCGGCTTCGCAGTGTTCTTTCCGAGGCCAGTGCGATAGATGCGATAGATTGGCACCTGATGCTCCGTGACCAGATAACGGACGACGGAGTCAGCCATCGCCTGTGATGTCGTCACGCCGGCGCGGCTGTAGGCCTGGACTTCGATAATGTAGCCCTTCTCGCCTTCGAGTTTGGCGGCTACGTCGTCGAGCTCAGTCTTGCCAGTGGCGCCAAGAGCTGTACGGCCTGCGGCGAATGGGACGGTCGTCGCGGCGACAGGCTGATACTGGTCCAAATTGCCGACGGTGGTATTGAGAGAGCTAGTGCGAGTGCTGGCCGAGTTTGCCAGCGTATTGGCGGAGTTGGCGCGATTGTTGGCGTCCTGGCGTGCTGGTCGGCCGTGTTGGCAGCCAGCATGGCCTTGTTAATGCCAGCCTGCGCGCGGGAGTCAACGTCCTTGATGTCATTCGCGTTCTTTGCCTGAAGCTGATCGAGTTCGTTGGCGCGATCCTTGATGGGATCGACCTGACGATGTACCCACTTCTTACGGGCCAAGGGGTTCATATGACCCCAGAAACCTTCCTTAGACTGAGTCTCCAGGGGCTTGCCGGTGGCGTAGGTGCTGCTGTCAGCGGGGCTTGCGGCGGCTTTGGTGCTGGCCGAGGTAGATTCGGTTGCCTGGGTGGAAGCGGATGCAGGTGCACTGGACTGACCGGACTGCGCAAAGGCAGTGGCTCCGAGAACGCTACTGAGAACAAGAGCCGAAAGACCGAACTTGTTATTTGTTTTCATTGTGAGTTCGCTCCTAACCTTCCAAAGATCACTAACGTATAGCTTCGTACGCATGGAAGTAGAGCAACCCGCATGCCAAACCGGGTTATTTTTATAAGCTATTGATTATAAATAGCTAATAATTCAGATAGGGGATGAGGATAGGCTTCTATGGTGAAGAATCGCAGCAGTTTCTACCAGTTGGCGGGTAAGAATTGCCGCCAGCTTATTGCGTGGGAACCGGTTAGCGGACTATTACCTGCACCGCGCGGATCTCAGGCATCTGGGTGTTCCAGTTGTTGGGGATGCTCTCAAAGATGAGTCGGAATTCACGATCGTCGCCGGGTTTGAGCGGCGCGGCAGAGACGGGCTGAGTGTCGATATAGGGCTCGTGGGTACGGATGAAGGCCAATGGAACGGTTTCGATCTGGGGAGGCATAGCTTCGTCGTTGCGGAAGAGAACCTGTACGGTGACCGCCGTTACGGTATGCGAGCCAGTGTTCTGGATGTGACCGTCAATGAAGGTGGATTTGCCACCGGAGAGGCTGGTGGACTCGCTCATGGCGAGTTGCGAGAGGGGCAGGTTTGCCGCGTAGGAAGCGGGAGGGAGGATGACATTGGCGGGAATGCTTGAGGGTTTACGAGTGGTAAAGATCAGGACGATAATAAGAACCAGGACGACGAGTCCTGCAACTCCCCAGGCCATGGGAGGGATGCCGCCATCCTGCTGAGGTCGCGAGGTGAAGATTTGTTGCGACCCTGGGTTATTTTCCTGCAACATCTGGTGAGGCTTTGCATCTTTAGATGTATGGCCAACCGGCTCGTTGGGGATGTAGTTTGGCTCCTGCAGCTCGCTCATAAGCCGAGATTTTATACCGTCGGGGCAAGTCTTGATGGTTCTGGCGAGTGAGGAGTATCAACTGGGCTCCCTCCTCGAAAGAAAGTTTGCCTGATTTTCATTCCGCTGCGGAACGAATAAGCGGATGATGCGTTAACTACTGTAAGACTTAGGAGTCCTCCCCATGACTCACCTGAATTCGAATTTGGCTGACGTAAACGTTGAGCACGCTTCTGGGCTGCGTGCGGTGGGAAGATCCAGTGGTGAAGAGACGCGCGCCTCCAAGCCTGCCGACACGGTTTACCGGATTGCGGCGATGGTGGGGGCATTGATTCTTCTTTATACGGTGGTCTGGGCGGGCTAACGGCTCGTTTGCGGCACTCAGCCGAAGCTCGCGCGCTTTACCTTCTGGCGGAAGTCTTCGCCCTGCATCTCTACGACAACACACATTTCCAATAATCGGGAGCGCATGCGTTCGCCGATGCGATCACCGAGGGTGTCTTCGCGCATGGCTTTGCCGGCGTCCGATTTTCCGGAGTCGGCGGTGAGGGGTGCGTGATTGGCGTAGTTGGTGGTGATGATGGTGGTGCGGCGGTCGTTGTAACGGGTGTTGAGGATGTGGGCGACGGTGTCCCAGACCCAGTCGGTAGGCTTAGATGCGCCGAGTTCGTCGAGTAGCAGGACCTCGGCTTCGAAGACTGGGGCCAGGATCTGCATCTCGGTGGCGGCGACGCTCGGGTTGTAACTGTGCTGGACTTGCTTGAGGAGGTCGCGGTAGTCGACGAAGAGTCCGGTTGCTCCGCGCTCTGTAACGAGGGCGTGCAGGATGCCGACGGCGAGGTGGGTTTTGCCGACACCGATGGAGCCGGTGAGGAGGAGGCCTGTTCCGCCGGTTTCGAGGGGATAGCTTTCGACGAATTTTTTGGCACGGAGATGGGCAGCACCCAGGGAGCGATGGGCGGAGGGGAACTTGGTCTCGTAGTTGTCGAGGAGGCAATCCTGGTAGCGGCGGGGGATGTTGGCCTGGATGAGGAACTTCTCGGCGCGACGGCGGACGCGGCAGTCGCAAGGCTGCATGAGGCGCTCGCCGTCTTCGCGGAGGACGAGACGGAGGCCGAGGTCGTTGCAGATGGGGCAGGGTTCGGACATGAACTGCTCTAGTATCGCAGGTCGCTGGTGCGGGGGGGCGAACCTATTCGGGGTACCCCCTCCCCTCCCCGCAAAAGTGTGCAAAGTCTAGTGGTAATGAGACTTAAGTTTGGACTTGGGATGGCTGGAGTGCGCCGATTGGATTTCGGCGGGTGGCGTTTCACCGACTTTTCCACCCTTTCCGAGGGACGGGCTTGTCAAGTGCTGCTGGGTTGAATTTCGCTGCGTCGGAATGGCTTGGCGGCCTGGAGGGTCGCCCAGTCGATTTGGGGAGGATCGCGTCAGGGTTTTGCGGGTGCAGCCGGTGGGGCAGGCATCTGCCGAGTGAGGTCGAGTTTGCCGGTGACCTTTCCGTCGGGTGAGTTGGATGTCAGGTCGCCTTTGAGGTGATCGCCTTCAAGGTGGAAGTGAAAGGCTATCGGCGTGCCGTCATGCATCTCCGCAGTTAGCTGGATATCGGACCCACTGACTTTGCCCGCTATGATGTGGAGCTGGTCTTCCTCGTTGGGGCCGACCGTCCCGGTTACGGTATCTCCGGACTGGTTGAGAATCAGCAGTGCGGTGGTTTGATTGACTTCGCCATCCGGCTTATGGATTTCGAGGCTGCCCGACCATTTGCCGGAGATGTTTTGAGGGGTTGGGCTGGTTGCTGGGGGCCCGGATTACGCAAAGCTGATGGTGGAAAGAACCGCGGCGAGCAGCATGATGGCGGCGGCTGGTCTTGCATGGGTTGTACGATTCAATTGGTGCCTCCGGGTGTAGCTGACTTGGATGCCGATGAATCGATCGATACCTCGATCCGATTTCGCTGGCGGGTGCAGTGCTGTACGCAGTTTTTATAGGCATAGTTCCAATGATTGGGCATAGCTGGGCAGTGGTCAGCTTGAACTCCGGGGCAATCGAAGTTACCTATAACCTCGTTTTTCGGGACCAGCGGGCTGTGAACAGCTAGAATCGTCGGCAATATGCTTATTTACAGGTTCTGGACTGTTCTTGGGTTGCTATTCGGTTTCGCGTGTTCGTCTCAAGCCAAGATGATTCCCTACCACCTCACTTGCGACTTGGGGAAGGGTGCCACTCAGACCCTGCGTGTTCAAAGCGTCAGAGTTCGGCTACTACGCGGGGATGGGAGATGTCATGTTGAAGTAGCGGACCTGCAAGGTAAGGTCCTGTTTGAGGACTCAGCGACCGGGATGCAGGTTTCGTCGGTATTAGGCCTCACTGATGAGAGCCGACGCTTCTTCGTGGTGCAAGTTGATTCCAGCCCGAACCAACTGTTTGCCTTCGCCCTAGGGCCACATCCTCAAGTCCTCGCAACCATCAAGAATGGTTACGGCTTCTGGGTTGAGAACGGCTGTGGCGATGGGCGCTCGCATATCTGGACTGCTGACGATGCCTTCCAAGGGGATCCGGAACTTGCGGACGTTTACCACCAAGACCTGTTCGTTCCGGAGGTGGTGCTCGACGTGCACGGCAACAATCTTATCGATGGGACCTCCACATGCAAGGTGTACTTCGATCGGCGAATCGCAGCTGTTCGTGCCTCTATGACAGCGCAGGAGATCGCGGCGTTTAAGAATCGCGCTATCAAAGATGCATTCCGGTCGGGACAAGTGAAAGGCTACATTCTGTATATCGCACTTGCAGACCTGTACACCGGACAAGAGAAGGCTGCTCATGACGTTTTGCGCCGGATGTGGCCCACGGCAGATGAAGAGCGCGTTTGGAACTGGATGCTGCAAAAGCGTTCAGAAGGTATCCTCACGCGTCTGAAAGATACATCGGCGATGTAGTCTATGCGGCCTAGGTCGGTATGCCCGTAAAGTCGCATTTTCGGAAACTTCAGTCATTCACTTCAAACTGACCCGTCGCTGAATCCAATTGCCGGGGGTGGGAATCCAAGATAAACTGATAGAAGTGCCGTTGTGTTCTTTAAGGGAGCATGACCGGCGGCGCGACAGGCCTTTCGATGTGACGTGAATCTGGACCGTTGCAAGCGAACCGCGAGCCGACAGGGCAAGAGATCATAAAAGGATAGTTACGATGCCAAAAGAGGGAATTCACCCGAAGTACGACAATATCCATGTGAAATGCGCGTGCGGAAACGCATTTGAGACGCGTTCCACGCATAAGGGCGACATCGTCGTCGAAATCTGCTCCGCCTGCCACCCGTTCTTTACGGGTAAGCAGAAGCTCATCGACACGGCAGGCCGCGTCGAGCGCTTTCGCCGCAAGTTTGCCAAGTCCGACGCGGGCAAGGCAGAGGCAGCCATGAAGTAAATGGAGCCAGGATAACCGGAAGGCCTCCGCTCCATGCGGAGGTCTTTTGTTTGGGGCTGGAATTCTAAGTCTAAGAGAGACTCTGTCTATTTTTTTATATGAAGAAGCGCTACACACTCGAACAGAAGCGGTGGGACGATCCGGCGGAGCATGCGATGCCGGAGCAGGCGCGTGTGCCGGCGAGCTTCTCGATCGGGAAGGTGGAGATTGCTCCGGCTACGGTGCTGGCACCGATGGCAGGAGTGACGGATACAGTGTTTCGGCGGTTCATCAAGAATGCCAGCCAGTTTTCGGCTGCGGGTGAGACGGCCGGCGATGTGGGGCAGGATGTTGGGCTGGATGTTGAACAGCAGACTTCGAATCAGCAGTCTGGGTGCGGGCTGATCATGACGGAGTTTACTTCGGCTGATGGGCTTTCGCGGATGCGGGAGACGAAGCGGAAGCGGTATTTGACGTACTACGATGACGAGCATCCGATCTCGGCGCAGCTTTTTGGGTCGAACCCGGCTACGCTGGCTGATTCGGCGCGGATTGTGCAGGATGCTGGGTTCGATCTGGTGGATTTGAATCTTGGATGTCCGGCGAAGCGAGTGGTGGCTTGCAATGGCGGTTCGGGGCTGCTGCGGGATCTGCCGCTGATTGAGGTGATCTTCAAGGAGATTCGAGCGGCGGTGTCGATTCCCTTCACCGTGAAGTTCCGGATGGGCTGGAATGACAAGCACATTGTGTGTGTCGAGCTGGCGAAGCTAGCGGAAGATTGCGGGCTGAACGCTGTCGCGCTGCATGCTCGCACGCGGGAGGATGGGTATACCGGGCAGGCTCGGTGGGAGTACATCGCGGCGGTGAAGGATGCTGTGGGAATTCCGGTGATCGGGAATGGAGATATTCGTACTCCGGAGGATGCGGCTGCGATGGTGGAGGCCACGCACTGCGATGCGGTGATGATCGGGCGGACGGCGCCGAGCAATCCATGGATCTTTCGGCAGATTGCGCAGTACACGGCTTCGAAGGAGGCGACGGGGGTTGGTTCTTATGAGCAGCCTACGGACCAGGATCGCTACCGGATGATCAAGACTTACTTCGAGATGCTGGTGGAGGAGATCGCCGTCGAAGAACGGGCGGAGGCTGCGCGGGCAGAGGCGATTATTGCTTCAGGGCAGGTTGCGCGGGAGCAGCGGCATCGGGATTGCGTTGGGAAGATGAAGCAGTTTGCGAGCTGGTTTACGCATGGCGTGCCGGGCGGGGGGGCGCTGCGGAAGCAGATCTTTGAGGCGAAGAATGGTGGGTGGTGCTGGATGCGGTGGAGAGGTTCTTTGCGGGGCGAAGTAATACAAGCGATCATTCAATCTCTCCTGAGGCTGGTCTGCCGGAAGATGATCTCGCTATGGCCACTTCTTATTGCGATTGATTTTTTAGCTCAGGCGAATTTCTCGCTGCGCTTTCTCCAAACTACTTTGACTTCTTTGCGCCAGCTTTCGTTGAGGGCTACCAGTGTCCAGTCGACTCTCGGCGAGAGGTAGCGCAGGACGATTTCGGTGGCGGGGTGGATGCGGAGGGCCGGCGCTACCAGGTAGAGGCGGGGTGGGTCGGGGGAGAGGCGGAGGCCAGTGAAGTAGCCGTGGCGTTGGAACTCGCCGAGGCCGAAGGTGGGGCCGGTGGCGGTGTCGACGTTCTGGAGGTGGTGCCAGCGGACTCGGATCCAGTAGTCGAGGCCCTGGAGGGCGAGGTGCAGGTCTTCGTCGGCTTTGAGTTCGATGACGGCCAGGCGGCCGGCTTGCGGGCTGGTCGTGCGGGTGACGCTGAGGAGGTCGAGCATGCCGCGATCAGAGGCGGCGAAGGCGGGGACCTGGGTGTAGACGTGACTGCGGTCGAGGTGGGCGTCGATGGATTCGACGTCGCGGCGGAGGATGCTTTCCAACCAGCGCTCGGGTTGCATGCGATAGAGGGGGTCGCGGCGATCGCCACCGGCAATGCGGCGCTCGAAGAGGCGGGTTACGAGGTTGCGGAGGTCGGCTTCGTTCTCGGGGTGAGAGGAGTTTCATTGGCGCCGGCGCCGAAGGTGATCTCCTGCGCGGGGCTGAAGGTGTTGCCGGTGAAGCCCATGCGGATGCGGGCGAATTCGAGGCCGTGGAGGAGGAAGGCTAGTTCGGATCCGCTGCGGATGCGTTGTTCTACTGCGTCGCGCATCGCCTCTGGAACGAGAGAGAACACCTTTGTCGAGGCTGCGGCAAAACGTTCTTTTGCGGATTGCTCGTTGGGGGCGTGGAGCAGACGGGTGGTGAGGTTGCCGTGGTCGGCGGCGTCGCGTCGTTCGAGCTCTTCTGTGGCCTGGTCGAGCTCCCACAGCTCCCACTGGGCGGCAACGGGGTTGAGCCAGGCGAGGCGCGAGAGGGTGAGGGTCGCCATGCCGCGGGGGACGATCAGCTTCAGGCCCTGGTACAGGCGGCGGCCGCTCCCAGACTCGCGGCAGTGGTGCAGCCAGAGGATGCCGAGGGTGAGGATGCCGTCGACGGTGGCTTGCGTCTCTTCGTCGTTGATGGCGATGACGGCCCAGGCCTGCTGGCCCTGGACGAGGGAGCCGCGTGCGTAGGCGGGACCGAAGCTTTTTTCGAGGTCCATCGCCGTGCGGAAGGCTTCGGGCTTGAGATCGGGGAAGTTGCGGAGGAGGACTCGGTCGAGAAGGCGGAGAGTATTGACGCGGGTGGCCTCGCGAGTGGACGGAGTACGGCGGTCTTTATCGGGGGTGAGTTCGAGGGTTTGGGGCTTCGCCTGGCCGAAGCGATGGATGCTGAGGCGCAGGACGCCGTTGCGGAGATTGTAGCGCTAACGCGACGTACGAGGTTGCGGTCTTCGCTCCAGAGGTGGAGGGTGCAGCGGCCGTGCTCAGTGGTGAGGGTGTACTTCGACTGGCGCATGTCGAAGATGACTTTGCCGTCTTCGAGGATGACAACCTGGGGATGTTCGGCGAGGAAGGACTCCAGCGCGACGGCGATGGCCTCGGGCGATTGTTCGGTCACGGTCTCCGCGGAAGGAGCTCTGGGCGGTTTCATAGGTCGGTATTAGGTTGCGGGTAGCTCTGAAGCAGTACTACCTCTCAGGAACGAGTAGAGCGCCTTACCAGCCTTCGCGATCACGCAAGTGGCTGATGTGGGCGAGGTGATGGCGGGAGTGCCATGCGTAGAGCAGCGTAGCGTATTCGATGGTCATCCTCCCGTTTTCGGGATGACTATAACCGCGCTGCCACTGCTGGTCATCAAGAGACTGGAGGAGCATGACCCAGCGGGCGTGCAGGCTTTCAATAAGTTCGAGCGACCACTCGGCGGGAGCGGCGGTGTCGTGCAGGTTTGCCCAGGCTGCTTCGTCGTAGAGCTTGATGGTAGGCCAGTCTTCGGTAAGGGCCAGACGAACGCGAATGGAGGCATTCATGTGACTGTCGGCTACATGATGCACGACCTGACGGACGGTCCATCCGCCTTCGCGATAGGGCGTGTTCCACTGCTTGTGGTCCAGGCCGTCGACGGCGTTGCGGAACTGGCCGGGAAACTCCGCCAGGGTACCGATGGCGCTCACCACATCATCTTTTGAGATAGCCGCGGGTTTGGTGAAGCGACCTATCGGATAACGAAGATCGAGATCAGTAGACGTCATGGGCATTCCCCTGGCAGATAAGATACAGGTGATTCAAGTCTATCTATGTAATCACATTGTGAGTTTGCCGAAGACTCTTATTTGCTCCAGCCCCCAGTGAAGCCTATCATCAGAGAGATGACTCAATCGGCAGCGAACCACAAACTCTACTTTATCGAGAAGCTTGGTTTATCGGAACGTTTGATGGAGCGCTGCCTGGGCGAGGCCCTCTCGGCGGGTGGCGACTACGCGGACCTCTATTTTGAGTCGGTTACCTCTACCTCGCTGGGCATAGATGAAGGCCTGGTGAAGACGGCGAGCCAGGGAATCAGTGTGGGCTGCGGGGTGCGAGTGGTGTCGGGGGAGCGGACCGGCTACGCGTATACGGACGATCTTTCGAGTGACCGGCTGCTGCGTGCTGCGCGTACGGCTGCCTTGATTGCGAGTGGACCGGCGAAAGAGTCGATGAGCGGGTTTCGCCAGCCGGATGCAACTCCGTCGCTGTATCCGATTGCGGGAGCTACGAGTGATGCCTTGATTGCGGCGAAGCTTTCGTTGATAGAGCGGGCGGACAAGGCTGCGCGAGCGTATGACTCGCGGATTACGCAGGTGCGGGCGGGTTTCAACGATGAGCTGCGCGGATTCTGGTAGCGGCGTCGGATGGGACGTTTGCCAGCGATACGCAGCCGTTGGCGCGGCTGAATGTGTTTGTGATCGCGAAGGATGGCGTGAATACTGCTCGCGGCACGAGCGGGGGCGGTGGGCGCGTTGCGATGGACTTCTTTGAGGGAGATAAGAGTCCCGAGCACTTTGCGCGTGAGGCGGCCCGGACTGCGGTGCTGCAGTTGGGAGCCGTGGATGCTCCTGCGGGCGAGATGGAAGTTGTGCTGGGGCCGGGATGGCCGGGAGTGCTGCTGCATGAGGCCGTGGGGCATGGGCTGGAGGCGGACTTCAACAGGAAGAAGACCTCAGCGTTTGCAGGTTTGATTGGCCAGCAGGTTGCCAGCAGCAAGGTGACCGTCGTTGATAACGGGTTGATGCCGAATCGGCGTGGGTCGCTCAATATGGACGACGAGGGCAATCCGACGCAGGAGACGGTGCTGATCGAGAACGGGATTTTGAAGGGGTATCTTTCGGACAAGCTGTCTTCGCGGCTGATGGGAACACCGAATACTGGCAGTGGACGGCGGGAGAGCTATCACCATATCCCAATGCCACGTATGACGAACACCTACATGCTGAATGGTGACGACATGCCGGAAGACATTATCAAGAGCGTGAAGCGTGGGCTTGTACGCGGTGAACTTTGGCGGTGGGCAGGTGGATATTACGAACGGGAAGTTTGTCTTCTCGGCGAGTGAGGCTTACCTGATTGAAGACGGCAAGGTGACGCGGCCGGTGAAGGGTGCGACGTTGATCGGGAATGGGCCGGAGGCGCTGAAGTATGTGTCGATGGTGGGGAACGATCTGGCGCTTGATGAAGGTATTGGGACGTGTGGCAAGGCAGGGCAGAGCGTGCCAGTGGGTGTGGGAATGCCGACAGTGAAGCTTGACCGTATGACGGTTGGGGGAACAGGACAATAATGGCCGTCGAACGCGAGAAGATCTACGAGTGTGAAGTGAAACGGCGCCGCGTGAAGGATGGCGGCGGTTATGAGCCGTTCTGGAAGGTGAAGAGCGTTGCCGAGGCGTTGGCGGACAGCGATACGGAGTTCCGCTGCAAGGACTGCTTTGGCGAGGTGAAGCTGCTGGGCCGAAATAGCAAGGTCGGAACGGTTCCCTATGTTGAGCACAAGGTTGCGGACGACTCCGAATATTGCATGAATGGCTTGCTCTTCAAGAAGGCTACGGATGGACGGGCGGCGAAGACTTCGGCGCATCCGGTCGATTGATTTTGCAATAGCGCGGATTGCTATCCGTGTGCAAGACACCTGAAAGTTCTACTCCACGAAATACAACCTGGTCGTCGAGGTGCCCTATGGCAGTTGAGCGTGAGATGTTTCTGGAGTGTGAAGTAAAGCGTCGCAGAGTAAGCGCCAAGGGCGGCTATGAGCCGTTCTGGAAGGTGAAGCCGATCGCCGAGGCTCTGGTCGATGAAGATACGGAGTTTCGCTGCATGAGTTGCGGTGGTGCGGTGAAGGTGTTCAAGCGCCGGTCTACCAGATGCACCGGCGGCGCATCTGGAGCACAAGCTAAAGAGCGACTCGGAGCACTGCGCTGCGGGACTGCATTTTTTGAAGGCTACGGATGGCCGTTTGGCTCGTCCTTCGCAATATCCGGTTCGTTGAGGTTTCGTGAATATAGTGTCTGAGACTTTATCTGCCGTTCTTCTGATTTGAAACAGCTTGCTTCTGATGTGCTAGCCCGGGCTCTGAAGGCTGGGGCTACTGATGCCGAGGCTGTGGTATATGAGGGCGATGAGTTCTCTGCGCTGGTACGGCTGGGGCAGGTGGAGACGCTGAAGGAGTCTGGGCTCGCGCGCGGTTGGGTTGCGGGTGTTTATTGGACAGAAGGTGGCTAGTACTTCTTCGTCCGATTTCTCGGAGGAGTCGATTGAGCGGCTGGTGGATGGGGCGATGAGGCTGGCGCGGATTACCAGTGAGGATCCGTTTGCCGGGCTGCCGGAGACTCGAGGAGTTTGGGCAGATTGACGACGATCTGCAGCTTTACTTCGAGGATGTGGATGAGATGCCTCCGGCGGAGCGGATCGAGATTGCCCGGCGACTGGAGGCGGCGGCTATGGCGTTACGACACCCGGATTCAGAACTCGGGTGGCGGGGACTTCGATACGGCTACTTCGCACAAGATTCTGATGAACTCGCGCGGGTTTGTAGGAGAGTACCGGCGCTCGTACTGCGGGTTTTCCGTCTCTCCGATTGCGGTGGATGAGAAGGGCGGGATGCAGCGGAACTACTGGTACTCGAACTCGCGGACGACGAAGAAGCTGGAGTCGCCGGAGGAGATCGGGCAGGAGGCTGCACGACGTACGCTGCGGCGGCTGGGCGCGAGGCAGGTGAAGACGCAGAAGGCTCCGGTGGTGTTTTCGCCGGAGATTGCGCGGGGATTATCGGCAACATCTTCAGCGCGGCGGAGGGCGATGCGATCTATCGGAATGCGAGCTTCTTCAGCGGGATGCTGGGCGAGCGGGTTGCGGGGGAGAACATTACTGTCGTCGACGATGGGACGATGGTCTGAGGGATGGCATTGGTGGGGCTTTGGGACCTCGCTCCTTTCGATGGGGAGGGTTTGCCTACCCGGCGGACGGTGCTGGTTGAGAACGGCGTGTTGAAGAACTATGCGATGAATACCTATACGGCGCGGAAGCTGGGGTTGAAGTCGACCGGCAATGCTTCGCGCGGGCTGGCGGGCAATCCGGGGACTGGCGCGCAGAATTTTTACCTGGAGCCGGGGACGCTGACTCCGGAGGAGATTATTGGCGATGTGAAGAGCGGGCTTGTATGTCACCGAGGTGATGGGCTTCGGGGTGAACCTGGTGACGGGTGACTACTCGCAGGGCGCCAGCGGGATTTGGATCGAGAACGGCGAGATCGGCTTACCCGGTGGAGGAGATTACGATTGCCGGTAACTTGAAGGACATGTACCGGAATATCGTGGCGATTGGGAGTGACCTGGTGTTTCGTGGGGCTAGTGCCGCTCCGACGATGCGGGTTGAGGGGATGATGATTGCGGGTTCTTGATGCGGTTCCTGTTTTTCGGGTATCCCCCGGGGGGTACTTTGGAGCTAAAGTCTTGATGTTGCGGCGGTTACGGTTAGACTTTGCGCCTAAAGTATTGATTTGAGATATCTTAGATGCAAAGTATTGATCGTGAATGAGTTACGGGTGGTTGAGAGGTGGACTGGTAAAAGAAAGACCCGGCTGATGGCCGGGTCTTTCTTTTCTTCTGCTGTTTCTATTTTACAGGTTGGAGTGTAACTGCTGCGCCAGCTCTATGGCGCCTCTTTTCATGAGTTTAGTTGATGATGAGGGTTGACAGCTCTTCTGCGGCTGGATTGTTGTTTTCATACGTCCGTGGCTGCTTTTGAAGTGATCCTGCGTCTCAGCATGGCTGCGGCACTGACGAGCCCGGTACCCAGAAGAAAGAAGGTGGAGGGTTCAGGTATTGCCGCCAAGGTGGACAATGTAAGGTTCACTGGAACGAATTGGGTGAAGTTGTCCTCGTCTTGTATATAGGCAAAGTAACCTGACCCATCGTCGAAGATATTGACGTTAAAGTGGTCGGGGCTGAATCCGTTTCGGTCGACCGCGGGGGTATTTGAGGGAAAGAGGAGATTGTTGTTTCCTCTGAAGCCATTGGGTGAAATAAGGCCGGTAACGCCTGTGCCACTAATGGCAGTGATGAAGAACTGACGGGCCCCCTGGGAAGTTGTTGTGAGCGTTCCAGAACCACGGAATGGTCCTAAAGCACCGACAGCGGAGAAGTCGAACGTATCAGCATGAGCCGCCACAGTTGCGGTGGCGACAAGGAGAAGAGAGACGGTGGAGAGGAAGCGAGAGATATGCACAGGTTCTGCCTCAGGTCATCGTTTTGACTTTCACCCTAACGTTCGAAACGGGGTACTTAGTTTCGGATGCCAGCGAGGAATGAAGGGATGTTCAGCGAGAGGTGAATATCCGGGTGCGGGGACGTTGACGGCGAAGATAAGTAGCTGAAGAAAAGGACGTTATGGGTTGTAGATTCTTAGTGTCATGAAGCCTATGTTACGGGGGCTCCGGATACATTCACAGTATACGGGCGATGCGGGACAACCGTGCGGGCGATGCTCCGACTAAAGTGCTCCGTCGCTGACTATTCCGCGTAGTGGGCGTAGGCCTGGTGGACTTTTTGATCTGGACCGAAGTGGAAGACCTCGGCGGCGAGGCGTCCTCCGGCACTTTTGTAGTAGAGGGTGATGCTGTTGACTCCGATGAGGGTGGAGATGAGTTCGAAGTTCAGGCTTGAGATAAGCTCGAGGGCTTTGGACCAGTAGGCTGCTACGGCTGGCTTGCCCTTGAGGTGGCCGGAGGGCTCGTTGGCGATGTGGATGATGTGGGGTGAGGTCATCTCAAAGTCTTCGGAGTAGTGGGAGAGGACGCGAGGAAGATCGCGGCTGTTCCATGAGTCGATCCAGTCGGCGGCGAATTGCTGGGCGAAGTTGGGGTCCATGGTTTGAGTCTTCGATGTCTTGAGGAGTGTGTCAACAGCACCGAACAATTCTGCACATTTCTGTTTGAGGTATGTTGTATTTGACTTCTTTGATATAGCTTGCTACATAGGGTATGGAGATTCACGTCATGGTTACAGGCAGGCTTCGGAGACTGACTTTGGTTGGAAAGTGTCTCTTAGTGGTTGTGGCGGGATGGATGGTTGTTGCCATACCAAACATGTTTGGTGAGGGAGACGCGACGCAGGGCCAAGCTTCGCCCCGGGTTGCAGATGCAAGTTACACATTGCCCTCGTTCGAGGTTGCCTCGGTTCGGGAGAACAAGTCCAATGAAAAAAACTACTCTAATTTTCCGCTGAACTCCGGGCCGCAGTATGGCTCAGTTGGGGGACTCTTCGTAGCAAGGAACATGCTCTTGCTGCAGTACCTTGTGTTTGCTTACAAGCCGAATCTGTTTCAGATACAAGAGTTCCGATTGAAGCTGCCGGATTGGACGCGCACGAGTCACTTCGATATTCAGGCGCGGGCGAATGGGAGTCCGACGAAGGACGAGATGCGGCTGATGATGCAGTCGTTGCTGACCGAGCGTTTTCAGATGAAGGTTCATCACGAGATGCGAGAGGTTTCTGTCTTCGCGCTGGTGCTTGCGAAGCCTGGGAAGACCGGGCCGAACCTGCAGCCGCATCCGGTGGATGATCCTGAGTGCTTGAAGACACAGTTGCTTAAGTCGGTTGCTGGAGCGTATCCCGTTGCGTGCGGAGCGGGTGCTTCCATCGCTCCAACTCTTGGTGGGGATACTGCGACTGCAGGCTACAACGTGAGCATGGAGGCCGTTGCGAATGCCTTGGGTGGAACGGCGAATATTGTGGACCGGCCTGTACTCGACCGGACAGGGCTGAAAGGAAACTACGATTTCAAGGTTGAGTTTGCTCCTGAATCGGCCCCCAAGACTGATCCGACCTTCTCGACTGGTCCGGCGTTTGAGACTCAGCCTGGTGGACCGAGTTTCAGGGATGCGCTCAAGAAGCAGCTAGGGCTGAAGATCGTGTTGCAAGAGGAGCTGATCGACGTCATTGTGATCGATCATTTGGAGCGGCCTTCGGAGAATTAGCGAGGACACAGAGTCCTGGTCGCTACCGTACAGGACTCTGTGCTCTCCTCGTCGCTCAAGGAATTACCTGGTGAGCGGAATGGATTCCTGGTACTCCGGTTGCGTATGGTTCTTGCCGCGGGCGAGGGCGTGAACGGCCTCGGTGGTCATGGCTTGTCCTCCGATACCCCATTCTCCGCTGCGAACCTCTTCGATCGTGACCCAGGTGACGGGGCGCATGTTTTCGCCTTCGATGCCCACCATCGCATCCGTGAGTCTGGTGATGATCTCCTGCTTCTGTGACGGGGTAAATACATTCTCAATCAGTTTCACGTGAATCAGTGGCATGATGTTTCCTTTCGGGTTGATTTGATTTGACGTCCCGTTGGATTCGGTACGTCCTGCAACTTCCTCAACTATGCGGTGAAGGCAGGGAGGCCACTTGTCTGAGCGTCTGGCTTTCTTGACTGCTCGGGGGGTACGATGTGATCACCTTGTCACAGCGTCCGCGGTAGTTTGCCGGAGGTCCGGCTGAAATGGGGTGTCTGGATTTGGATGTCCTGTCTGAAGTGCTCAGGGTGGTCAAGCTCGACGGCGCGATGTTTTACAACGCGGAGTTCTCTTCCCCGTGGAGCATTCGGTCGCCCCCTTCGTGCAACGTGGCTCCGTACCTGGCGGCGGGCGCCGAACACGTCATCATCTTTCACCTGCTGACGGAGGGCCGTGCCTCAGCTCGGGTGGAGGATGGCGAACGAGTGACTCTGGAAGCGGGCGACGTTGTGATCTTTCCGCATGGCGATGCTCACATCATGGAGAACGGACCGCACACTGTGACGGTTGACGATGGGACAGACCTGGAGCAACTTCTCTCGGGAGATCTAAAGGTCGTGCGGCTAGGAGGTGGCGGAGCAGTCACAAAATTCGTTTGCGGTTACATGGCGTGTGAGCCGCGGCTGAGCAAAGTGTTCTTGTGCGGTCTGCCACCTGTGTTCAAGGTCAGCATTCGGGATGGTTCTGCCGGTGGGTGGTTGGAGAACTCGATCCGCTTCTCGGTGGATGAAGTGCTTGCATCGCGGGCCGGGAGCGAGGTGGTGCTCGCGAAGCTGTCGGAGACTTTGTTTGTGGAGACGTTGAGGCGCTACATTGCGGGTCTTCCTGAGGATCAGACTGGCTGGCTGGCGGGTGTGCGCGATCCGGAGGTTGGACGAGCGCTGGCACTGTTGCACCGTCAGCCGGCGCATCCGTGGACGATTGCCGATCTTGCGAAGGAGGTGGGGATTTCGCGGTCGGTGGTGGCGGAGCGTTTTCGCCGGTATCTGGGACAGCCTCCGATGGCTTATCTGACGCAGTGGAGACTGCAACTGGGGGCGCAGATGCTTACCTCGACGAGCCACAGCGTGTCGCAGGTGGCGTCGGAGGTGGGGTATGAGTCTGAAGCGGCCTTCAACCGGGCATTCAAGCGGGGCTTCGGGCTGCCGCCTGCGCGCTTCCGGGTTCAGTCGAAGACGATACCGGCGATGATTGTGGATCGGCGGAAAGGAAGACGGGACCGACGTGCGACGGTTGAGGCGGAGGTTGGGTGAGTTCGTCTTGGGGTGCCGTATTTTTCCACAAAAAAGGCACTATTTGCACAAAAATATAGCTTTGACAGCCAGTGATTTTGAGGCGCATCGGGAGTATCTTACGAATCAACGGAGGAGCAATCTTCCATTAGGAGAGAGTAGACGAGGGCCATCAGGAGGACCGGCGACGGGACTCGCGAAGTGATCGGGAAACCGGCTGCTTATGGATGGCACGAGAAAGCTCATACAGCGAAGGGCTCGACGGAAGAGGATGGGAAGCGCGGACTTCGGTTCGCAGGTCCCGGAGAATTCTGGAAGGGCAATGAGCTGTGATCCGGGAGCCGAACCGGGTCTTCGAAAAATCGGAAGTGAGGGGCGAGATCTCGAAAGGGATGTCGCCCCTTCGCTTTTTTGATGTTGTCGTTGACGACAGCCAGTTTTGCGGGAACTGGTATTTGCAGATGTTCAGAATCAGTTGAGCAATGGCTTTTCTTCAACGCCCCGATTCCCAACTGCGATTCTTGGCGGGCGTGTCGCAATTACGTCAAACACATGGTTCAGGCAAGCAATCTGAAAATGCTTCAGAACTCCAGGATTATCGTCGCTCGCGTAAGTTGTTCGTTTTGTGAACTCCAGTAGGTGCGACCAAGAGAAGACTCGAAATAGCTTTCCCGTAAATTCTTCTGGAGGTTCTGGATATCTTCCGTACGACTCGTTCAACACTGTGTAGGAGACGATATCGTTTCGCTCAAAAATAACTTCAAAGACACGACAAGTCGAATCTTCCTCGATTGGTCTAGCACCATCGGTTAGCACTCCGTAGACACTGTTATCTTCGCTAGCAAGAGGAGCCTGGGGCTTCGCTTCAACCAACGTCAATCCAAGAGTAAGCTCCCCAGTTCACGAACGTCGATGGCGTACAGATACTGACAGTCGTCGATTTGCTTTGCGCCATCTTCCCAAGGTCCTTCAATGGTTATGAGCTTTTCCGAAATCAAGTTGATTCTCTCCGTTATTACCTCTTGGAATCGTAACGAATTACCTGCCTAAAAGTCTGGTTATCGGTAACTGACCCATCAGAGGCAACTGATACGCTGCCCCAACCTAAACAGGAAATAAGGACCGGAACATGCGTTCTGCTAGAGTGGTCGCGCTGCGGGTTTGTGACTGGGAGGAAAGGTGAAACGACGAGAGGTTATTCGGGGGGCTTTGCTGGGAGCGGCGTTTTCGGGGTTCGAGGTTTCTGCATTTGGGGAGGCTGGTGGGGTGGGTCAGGGGGCTCGTGCTTCGGGCGGGGCTGGGGCTGCCGAGGCTAAGTGGACGCGCAAGGGGGAGATGGTGGTGGAGCGTGCGGCGGAGGGGAGGCCGCATGCGGGTAAGGTGCTGGCGGCGATTCAGCCACATGGGGATGACGTACCGCTGTTCGCGGGCGGGACGGTGGCGAAGCTGATCCGCGAAGGGTATACGGGGTATCTGATTCGAACGACGAATGACGAGATGACGGGGAGCGGTACACGTGGGGAGGGTGTGCTGCATAACGAGCAGGACAATGATGCGGTGGCGAAGGCGCTGGGGTTGAAGAAGAGTTTTAATCTGGCGTACCGGAATCATCGGATGGATGAGATGTCGCCGCAGGATTTTCGGGGGCAATTGATTTTGCTGTTTCGGCTGCTGCAGGTGGATACGGTGATCTCGTATGACCACTGGGGGTTGTACGAGGAGAATCCGGATCATTATGTGACAGGGGCGGTGGTGGAGGCGGCTTGCTGGATGGCGGGGATGGCGAAGGATTATCCGGAGCAGCTGGACGCCGGACTGAAGCCGCATAGCGTGAGGGAGAGGTACTACTATGCGCGAGGGCCGCAGATTGCGAATCGAGTGGTGGATATCAGCGGGAGTATCGCGGAGAAGATTGCTTCGATACAGGCGATTGGGACGCAGGGGCCGGGTGGAGATAGCGGGGCTCGGCTGCGGAGGCAATTGGCGGCGAAGAAGCTGAGGTTGCCGATATTGGGGGACGACGATGCTGCGGCGAATCGCGGGTACATTGAGCATATTGTGCTGGATGAGAACTCGATGTACACGCGGGGAGTGCCTTCGGATCGGGAGATGGGGGCGGCCTATGGGTTTGAGTGGGCGGAGAGATTTCGGTATGTGGGGCCGGAGAGGTCTCGGCTGGATGAGTATGTGGCGAAGAATGCGGTTGGGGTTTGAGGGTTGGGAGAACAGGCAATGGCAAAAACTAATATAGTGGTCCTTCGCGGCGCTCAGGATGACGAAGTAAAACAAGCGACAGCAAAGACAGAAGCAAATCCTTACAGGATGACAAACTAAAAGAACAGTCAACGGCTGAAAGAACACGCAAACTGAGGGAACATCCAACGGTAACGACGGCGGGTGGAGGATGACTCTACAATCTGGGTGTGGCGGCTGGGTTTCATTTCGATGAGGTTGTGGGGTTTGAGCCGGGGCGGGCGGAAGAGATTCTGCGCGCGGTGCCGGCGGGGCCGGGGGTTTTTGCGTTGTGCGGGGCTCGGGATGGGGATGAGCCTTATCTGACGCGGACGGCGGATCTGCGGCGGCGGATGCGGCGGTTGCTGGATCCTCCGGAGGCTCAGTCGAAGCGGCTGAATCTGCGGGAGAAGGTGGCGCGGATTGAGTATTGCTGCACGGGCTCGGAGTTTGAGTCGACGCTGGTGCTTTATAACGCGGCGGTGGGGCTGTTTGGGTATGCGGAGGCGCGGCGGCGGTTGAAGTTGCGGACGCCTTATTTTTTGCGGATGAGGATGGAGAATGAGTTTCCGCGGGTGTATGCGACGAATAAGTTGAGCAAGCGGGGGCTGGGTGAGATGTATGGGCCGTTTCCTTCGCGGGTGGCGGCGGAGCGGTACTGCGATGCGGTGCTGGATCTGTTCAAGCTGCGGCGGTGTTATGAGGACCTGGAGCCTTATCCGGAGCATCCGGGGTGTGTTTATGGGGAGATGAAGAAGTGCATGGAGCCTTGTAAGCAGGCCTGCTCGGTGGAGGAGTATGCGGCGGAGGCTGCGGCGGTGAAACGGTTCTTTGATACGCATGGCGGAAGCATGATCGATGCGATTGGGCTCGAGCGCGAGGAGGCTTCGGCGGCGATGGAGTTTGAAAAGGCGGCGGCGCTGCATGAGCGCTGGCATAAGGTGAAGGCGGCGACGGCGTTGGCGGATGAGTTGGTGCAGGCCGGTGCCGAAGTTGCGGGCGGTGATCGTGCAGGCGGCGGCAAAGGTGGAGATGATGATGCCGGAGCAGGCGGCGGTTTTTTTGTTGGAGGGCGGTGTATTGCTGGGCCGGAGCGGCTTTCGACGCTGGGGGTGAGGGCGGTGAAGGAGCAGACGAGCGTGGGGAGCAGCTTGTTTGCGCAGCCGCTGATGTTGCAGGCTGTGCCGCTGGAGGGGGAGGGTGAGGCGAGCGGATTCGCCGGAGGAGCGGGCTGAGGGGGTGTTTGAGTGCGCTGGAGGCGAAGGGTGGATGCGCCGAAGGATCTGGCTTTGTTGAGCGACCATCTTTCGCTGCTGCGGCGGTGGTATTACAGGCCGGAGAAGCAGCGGGTGGGGGAGATATTCTTTCCGAATCGTGATGGGGGCTGGCCGGTGCGGCGGATTCTGCGGGGCGCGGCGCGGATGGTGCTGGGGGAGCCGGGAGTGATGGCGGAGACGAATCGTGAGGGAGTGAAGGCGGCGAAGGTAAGGATTCTGCATGAGGGGCGGGAGGGTGTGGAGCGGGTTGTGCCGGTGGTCCCTAAGGGTGGGGATTAGTGGCGGCCACTGTCATTCTTCGCTTCCTTAAAACGACGGTTAAGAACAGGCAACAACAACTGCGAAATACAGGGGTCTCTCCACTGCGCGACGGACGGTGAAGCTGTCCGCCGCTTCGGTCGAGATGACGGTGATTTTGGGCGGGGCGTAGGAAAACAGGCAACGGCAACAAGCGAAGGCGGGAGGGTGCTTCCCTTCCCTGCATGGCTGGTAGACTGGATGCGCTGACGTTCTGCTGGAGATTCGTGTGATTGAACTGGCATTTTCGATATTGGCTTCAGACTTTGCGCATCTGGCCGATGAGGTCGCGGCGGCGGAGCGGGGTGGTGGGACGATCGTCCATGTGGATGTGATGGATGGGCACTTTGTGCCGAATATTACGTTTGGGCCGCCGATGGTGAAGGCGCTGCGGCCGGTGACGAAGCTGCCGCTGGACTGCCATCTGATGATTGAGAATCCGGATGAGTTTATCCCGGAGTTTGCGGAGGCGGGCGCGGATATGGTGAGCGTGCAGCAGGAGGCTTGCCGGCACTTGCACAGGACGCTGCAGCTGATTGAGGAGCATGGGATGCTGGCAGGGGTGGTGATCAATCCGGCGACGCCGGTGGACATGCTGATCGAAGTGCTGCCGATGGTGCATCATGTGCTGGTGATGAGCGTGAATCCGGGGTTTGGGGGGCAGAAATTTTTGCCGCTGGCGCTCGAAAAGATTGCCTATCTGGCGGAGCTGCGGCAGGCGATGGGGCTGAACTTTCGGATTGAAGTGGATGGCGGGGTTGCTCACGATACGGTGGCGCGGGTGGTCGAAGCAGGAGCGGATATGTTGGTGGCCGGGTCGGCGATCTTTGGGCCGGGCGGGGCGGAGCAGAATGCACGGGAGTTTCTGGAGATTGCCCGGGCGGCGGCCTTTGTAGCGACGGACAGAGATGCAGTAGAACGATGGGAAGATTAGAATGAATGGCAGCCCTGGCGCGAGGCGTCGGGGCGGATTGGGATTCAGATATCGATGAAGAAATATTCCTTTGTTCCTAGTTTCTTTTTTCCAAGTTTGCGACTGGCCGGCGTGGCTGGACTGGCTATGGCCGCGTCGTGGTGCTTACGATGAGTGCAGCGGCACAGACGACGGCTCCGGCAGGTGCGCGGCTCCGGCGACGGGCACGGCGGCTCCCGCGGACAGCGACGGCGCAGACGAGCAATGATCGTGCCGGTTATCCCGGAGAAGAAGACCAAGAAGGACGAGAAGGTCGTCCAGTCGAAGGACACGAAGAAAGAGATGCGCAAGGAGACCAAGAAGACGCGAATCCGCTGGCTGGGCGAGGACGCGAAGCTGCCGGACAAGCAGCTCTGTACGACAAGGCGATGGAGGCGACCAAGCATGGCCACTTCGATGTGGCTCGGCTGGATCTGCAGACGCTGCTGAATACGTATCCTGACTCGCAGTACCAGATGCAGGCGAAGCTGGCGATTGCGGACAGCTGGTACCGCGAGGGCGGCACGGCGGCGCTGACGCAGGCCGAGGCGGAGTACGCGGACTTCCGCGTGTTCTTCCCGAACGCTCCTGAGGCGGCTGAGGCGCAGATGCGCATTGGCGACATTTACTTCCGGCAGATGGACAAGCCGGACCGCGACTATGCGAAGGCGATGCATGCGGAGGAGGAGTATCGCCGGATGCTGACGGACTATCCGGATTCGACGCTGGTGCCGGAGGCGAAGCAGCGGCTGCGCGAGGTGCAGGAGGCGCTGGCGACGCGCGAGGCGGAGATCGGCGGCCTACTATGCGACCCGCGAGAACTGGCCGGCGACGATTGCGCGATACCAGACGGTGGTCGACAGCTATCCGCAGTACAGCCACATGGACGATGTGCTGATCGGGCTGGGCGATGCGTATGAGGCGCGAGGCGCGGTATGTGCGGACGCTGAAGCTGCCGGAGGCCGCGCAAGGCCCGGCTGGAGAAGATCTACGACGAGCAGGCGGCGGCGGCGTATCGCAAGGTGGTGCTGGAGCACTCGGCTTCGCCACACGTGGAGGATGCGACGCGACCGGCTGGCGGCGATGAATCTGCCGATTCCGACGCCGACGCCGGAGCAGGTGGCGGCGAGCGCGGCGCTGGAGAACAGCCGGGCGACAGTACCGGCTGCAGGACCGCGCTGAGGCTGCTGATTCTGCATAAGCCGGACGTGGTGACAGGCGGCGACGTATTGGCGATCCGCCGCTGGCGGATCCGAAGCCGACGCTGGCACCGCAGGTCTACAAAGCAGATTGTTGCGGACTTCAACGCGGCGATGAATCCGAATGCGGCGGCTGCGGCAGCGACCGCGGCGAACGCGCCAGCGGCGGCAGACGAATGCTGCGGCTGCGCGGCTGCGGCTGCTGCCTCGGTTGCCTGCAGCACCGCTGGAGTTGGAGGAGGTTCCGACTGCGGCAGAGGTGGTCGGGCAGACTCGGACGTCGTGACGGCGACACCTGCAGACACGGGAACTTCAACGGCAGCGGGGAACTCAGCTGGGCGTGGAGGTACTTTCCACGCAATGGGGCGACTACGCCGCCAATGCGGCTATCCGACATGTGCAATAATATGGATTGACGCGGTATGGCCCGGCGAATGCTACTCCGTTGCCCGCGGCCGAGAAGCCGGCCGAGGCTCCGGATGCGGTGAATGATATTCCGGCGGGCGCGGCACCGCCGGCACAGACGCCGGCCGCAAACGGGAAGAAGGGGAAGCCGGCGTTGGACAAGAAAGATGAGTCGTCCAGCAAGCACAAGCCGAAGAAGGGTCTCGGCAAGCTGAATCCGTTCTAGGCGAGGCCGGGATTCACCGGCCGCAAAGATGTTCGAAGCAACAAAGAGGGTGCGGCCGATTGGCTGCACCCTCTTTTATTTCGATATTCACAATTGCCGCGTGTCGAACGCGATTCAGACGCGGCGGCTGGTGGGGTAAGCGGGAGTAACGGTTGTAGCGGTTGCGGCGCACGAGGTAGACGATCAGCCAGATAATTCCGATGAGGATGAGAAGCGGCGAGAAGGGGCACCAGCAGCCAGAAGCGTCCGGGGAAGACGGCATGGCCGCCGTGGATCGTGGCTCCGGGGGACTGGTTGAGGTCTCCGGCGGCGATGGCGACGTCGCCGCCGACCTGAGCGATCGTCGCCGAGGGTGAGGTCGCCGCCGAGGATGGCGACGTCGCCGGAGATGCTGTGGCCGGAGTCGACGGAGACGCTGCCGAAGAGCACGGCGACATCGCCACGGACGTCGCCGTGGATGTGGACCGAGCAGAAGGCACAGGCGATGTCGCCGGCGGTCTCGCCCTCGGTGACTGTGATGTCGCTTCCGACGCTGGCGTGGTCTGCTGCGAGTGCGAGGGCTGTTGCGGAGGCGGCAGGAGCAGGAGCGCGGCGGCGAGGAGAGCACGGTATTTGGAGTGATGCGAAGTGGACGTGGCGGGCGGTGCGGGGTGGCGCATTGGAGTCCTCCTCTTTGGCAATAACTATATCGCAGCCGGTGGGGTTTAGCTGTGATAGCTGGCGGACAGTCAACTGAGGGGCGACGAGGGCGTCGGATGCTACCCTTAAGGTACCGATGAGCCACGAACTTCCGAAAGCATACGATCCGACCATTATTGAAGAACGCTGGGCCAAGTACTGGGTCCAGGAGCACCTGTTTGATGTTGCCAACGCCTGCAGTTTCGCCGGAGGGAAGAGGTGCAGGCGGGCGCGGAGAGTTTTACAACTGCTGCCGCCGCCGAATGTGACGGGGCGGCTGCACATGGGGCACATGCTGAACCAGACCGAGATGGACATTCTGACGCGCTGGCACCGGATGCTGGGCGAGACTGTCGCTGTGGGTTCCGGGGACGGACCATGCGGGGATTGCGACGCAGATGATGGTGGAGCGGCAGCTTGACGGCAGAGGGCAAGACGCGGCAGGAGCTGGGACGCGAGGCGTTCGTGGAGCGGGTGTGGGAGTGGAAGTGCGTGTACGGCGGCGCGATCCTGGACCAGATGAAGCGGCTGGGCGCGAGCGTGGACTGGAGCCGCGAGTACTTCACGATGGACGACCGGCTGAGTGTCGCGGTGAAGGAGGCGTTCGTACGGCTGTGGGAGCAGGGGCTGATCTATCGCGGCGCGTACATCGTGAACTGGGACCCGGCGATGCAGACGGCGGTGAGCGATCTGGAAGTGGACGCACGAGGAGCGGGTGGGCAAGATCTACCATGTGCGCTATCCGCTGGCCGATGGCAGCGGGATCGATTGTAGTTGCGACGACGCGGCCGGAGACGATGCTGGGGGATGTTGCGGTTGCGGTGAATCCTGAGGATGAGCGCTACAAGGCGCTGCAGGGGAAGATGGTGCGGCTGCCGCTGAGCGGCGTGAATGGCGGGGCGGAGCGCGAGATTCCGATTCTGGCGGACGACTGGGCCAAGCCGGAGTTTGGCACGGGCGCGGTGAAGGTGACGCCGGCGCATGATCCGAACGACTTTGCGATTGGGCAGCGGCATAAGCTGCCGAACCTGACGATTCTGGATGAGACGGCGCAGGTGCTGCTGCCGGGTTCGCCGTATGACGGGATGGACCGGTATGCGGCGCGCGAGAAGATCGTCGAGGACCTGGCGAGCGCGGGCTGCTGGTGGAGGTGAAGGAGCATACGCTGGCCATCGGTGTGAGCCAGCGGACGGGCGTGGTGATCGAGCCGCGGCTCTCGCAGCAGTGGTTCTGTGAAGATTCAGAGCCGCTGGCGGAGCAAGGCGATTCGAGACGCGGTCGAGCGAAGGGCACATCCGATTTACGCCGGAGCAGTATCGGAAGACGTACTTCGAGTGGATGAAGAATATCCATGACTGGTGCATCTCGCGGCAGTTCTGGTGGGGGCATCGGATTCCGGCGTGGCACTGCGGCGAGTGCGGTGAGATTACGGTGGCGCGGGAGACTCCGAAGGCTTGCGGCAAGTGCGGGTCGGCGGAGATTGATGCAGGAGACGGATGTGCTGGATACGTGGTTCTCGTCGGGGCTGCTTCCCTTCACTGTGTTTGGCTGGCCGCAAGGATGGACAGCGCGACGCCTGATCTGGCGGCGTTTTATCCGACCCAGCTGCTGGTGACGGGCTTCGATATTTTGTTCTTCTGGGTGGCGCGGATGATTATGCTGGGCTGCCACTTCATGCTGGATGTGCCGATGCCGGATGGCTCGGCAAGCGCACGCTGGCGGATGCGGTGCCGTTTCGCGAGGTGTATATCCATGCGCTGGTGCGGGATGCGGACCGGCAGAAGATGTCGAAGACCAAGGGCAATGTGATCGACCCGATCGACATGATCAACAAGTTCGGCACGGATGCGGTGCGGTTTACGCTGGCCAGCATGGCTTCGCCTGGGACGGATATTGCGTTCAGCGAGGCAGCGGACGGAAGGGTATCGGGCGTTTGCGAACAAGATCTGGAATGCGGCGCGGTTCCTGTTTATGAATGTGGAGCGGGCGAAGGAGGCTGGGGTTGTCGATCGATCTGACGACGCTGGCGGCGCGCTGAAGGAGTTGCTGGATGGAACTCCGCTGGAGACGCGGTGGATCTTGGCGCGGCTGAGTGCGACTTGCGGCGGAGGTGGATCGCGGCGCTGACGCAGTATCGCTTCGACGAGGCGGCGAATGCGGTGTACCAGTTCTTCTGGGGCGACTTCTGCGACTGGTATCTGGAGATGGTGAAGCTGCGGCTGGAGTTTGGCGAGGGCGCTGACCTGGCTGCGACGACGGAGGTCGCTGACTACGCTGCTGGCTGTGTTTGAGGCTGCGCTTGCGGCTGCTGAGTCCGTTTATGCCGTTTATCACGGAGGAGATATGGCATGCGTTCTGGTCGATGAGGCGATGAGGTGCCGGCGAAGTCGATTGCGCTGACGCGGTATCCGCAGGCGCAGGATATGGCGTTCGGATGCGGCGAGCATCTCCGCGATGGAGACGCTGCAGCAGCTGATTGTGACGGTGCGCGGGCTGCGTAAGGAGATGGGCGTGCCGGAGAAGGAGGCTGCGCCGATCCGGGTGTATGCGGAGCGATCGCTTGCTGGCGCTGGCCAGAGGCGAATGCCGATATGCTGGCGCGGCTGGCGCGGGTGAGTGCGGTGGAGTTTGCCGAGGCGCCGCTGAGCGGCGATGGGGATGCGGGGTACGACGCGACTTCGATGTGGCGGTGGTGTATGAGCGGCAGATCGATGTGGCGGCGGAGCGCGAGCGGCTGACGAAGGACCTTGCGAAGTATGAGAAGGGTCTGACGGCGGCGGAAAAGCAGTTGGGCAACGAGGCGTTTATGGCGAAGGCTCCGGCGCATATTGTGGAGGGGCTGAGGAAGCAGGCGGCGGAGACGAAGATGCTGTACGACAAGATCAGGGCTGCTCTGGACGACCTGCCGGGGGCTGGGTGAAGAGGGCCTGTTGAGTCGGATTTTCTGAGCGGGGTTGCGCGGGTCGGGGCGTTATTACGCGGCGGCGATGGGGGGATTGGGAGTATTACTTTCACTCTGTGCGCAACTGGGTGCAAGGTCACTCATCCGCGAGCCTGAGGAAAAACCGAATTCCTGAGGATTCTACGCAAGTTATTAGCGTGTGGACTTTGGTGGGACAATTGCTTTCACTTCGGCTACATCTAGCTTTGGGCCAATTCTCCCCCTTTCAGGGGTAAGTGTCCGTTGTCGAGTTGTTTTATAGCTTCCAGGCCAGCGTAAGTCCGAATTTGAATCGGCAACCCAGGTTGTTTTTGACTGAAATTCCCTCCACTCTTCCGCAGGTGAGACTGGCAGCGTGGGACGAATCTGATCTTCAGGCCAGATTTTTGCGATGAAAGTTAAAAATGGTTCCAGGGAGTAATCCCATGACCTATTTGAGCCGGAATATGAAAAGGACTATCGGCACGGTTTTGGTGCTAGCTTTCCTGAGCTCTGCAGCGGTGGCTGATAGCAGCGTTCTCTTTTGTATCGGGCCAGACCTGATTGAGGTAGTGGCGCTTGTACGCCAGTAGACGGCTTGGTTGGCGGAGATGAGGCGAATTCGCTCGGTTTCCCGGAGCAGGGAGCGAGCTGGCTGGGAATCACGGACGGAAACGAGATTGGCATCCTCTTCGATGCGGTACAACTACAAAACTCCGACAATAACGTAGACGCGATTGACGATTTGATTTTGAAGCTCTACAACGGCTCGACGCTGGTGTATACCGTGTCCGGAACCTTTTCAAATCTAGCCACAGATCTCGGGAATGGCAAAAGCGACTATCTGTTTAATCTCAATCCGAGTGTCGTGGCCGCCTTCAATGCGGGCGTTGCCGGCGATTTAAGTGACACCATCGCACTAGACTCTAAGATCGGCTTCCCCAATGGAAGCGTAGGACCTGAAAGCTACGAGCTCGTTGATATCAACAGCAATGCTCCGATTGTGACTGCGGAGCCGTCGTCCCTTTTGCTGCTGGGGACCGGGATGGCTGGAATGGCGTTTATTCTTCATTGGGGAATGGCTCGCCACTAACCGCTGGCAATGTGCTCTTCAGCCGTTTTCTGACGGAGCTTCAGGAGTCTCTCGGGGAGGCAACCAGCGTCGGTTCAGCCGATAACAGACAAAACGGTACAGATGAGAGCCGAGGTCGAGGACCTCGGCTCTCGTTTGGGGGCCCAATCCCAAGCTCGTTACCCGTCAGGCGCGGGTCTTTGATTCCATTTTGGATTCCATTTTGGGAGCAGATGCGACTCCGAGTTGCTCGAGCAGCGACAGCAGGTTCCAATCCGCCCATTGTTCGACGATTTTGCCGTCCTCGATACGGTAGGTGGATGTGCCCGAGACAGTGGCCTGGCGATTGGTCGGCGCCATGCCGAGGAACTGGGCCTTGTGAGTGCCACGAGCTGTCCAGTGGATGACGACCTCATTTCGTTCGGCGATGGTGTCGTCGATCTTGAATTTGAGATCGGGGAAGCTGCTCTTGCACGACTCGATGTGCCGTTTGAGGTTGTCCGCTCCCGATGTGAGAGACGGGAAGACCGGATCATGGAAGGCACATCCTCTTGAGACAAGTTCGCGAATCATTTCCAGCTTTCCCTGGTTCCAGCACTCTTCCATGAACCGCTGCGCGATATGTAGTTATCTTTCGTGTGCTGTTTGTTATCTGCAGGCATGATAACCCCCTTATGGGGCGGGAATTATAGATCCGACGTGCGAAGCTTTGAAGCCGATCGACGATCGACGAATGCTGTCAAGAAGATGAAAAGGGTAGGGTTTAGGATTAGAAGATGGACTGGAAGAGCAAACGGATACGGACGATTCTGGAAGCGGCGCTGGCAGAGGATAAGGCCGCCAACGATGTGACTACGGCGCTGACGATTGCGCCGGGGTTGCAGGCTTCGGGCACGATCATTGCGAAGGAAGCCTGCGTGGTGTCGGGACTGGGATGCATTCCGGTGTTCCTGGAGACGTTCGCGAAGATGAGCAATACCCCGCTGGGACGGTTTGAGGTGGTGAGCCATCCGGAGATCTTCGATGGCGTGAAGGTGAAGAAGGGGCAGACGCTGGCGGTGATTCGATATAACGCGGCGGCGCTGCTCTCGTGCGAGCGGGTGATGCTGAACCTGATGCAGCGGATGAGCGGCATTGCGACGCTGACGAATGAGTTTGTGAAGGCGGTTGCGGGCACGAAGACGAAGGTGCTGGATACGCGCAAGACGATTCCGGGGCTGCGGGTGCTGGACAAGTATGCGGTGTGCTGTGGCGGCGGCGTGAACCACAGGCTGGATCTGCAGGATGGGATTCTGATCAAGAACAATCACATCTCGCTGGGCGGCGGACTGCCGGCGGTGCTGGAGCGTGCGCTGAAGGGCCGTAAGACGGGGCAGATGGTGCAGGTGGAGGTTCGGACGCAGACGGAGCTGGAGCAGGCGATTGCGGGGGGGCGGACTCGATTCTGCTGGATAACATGACGCCGGCGCGAGTGAAGAAGGCGGTGAAGCAGATTCGCGCGGCGCTGCCGAAGGCGTCGATTGAGGCTTCGGGCAATATGAATTTGAAGACGGTGCGGACGTATGCGCTGGCAGGAGTGGATTTTGTTTCGGTGGGTGCGCTGACGCACTCGGCCGTGGCGGTGGACCTGAGTATGCGGATCACGGCGGATGTGTATTGACCGGGAGCAGCGGAGTGGTCCACGCGGATGATTCGGACCGCATTTTTGATTTGAGTGCGGTGCAGGTCGGGCATCTGGCGGGGACGCAGTTCGCTGGGAGGGTGCGGCACTTTCCTTCGGTGGGGTCGACGAATGCGCTGGCGCTGGAGGCGGCGCAGGCGGGAGCAGCGGGCGGAGTGTTGGGTCGCGGATGAGCAGACGGCGGGGCGGGGACGCGGTGGGCACCGGTGGCACTCAGCGGCGAGCGATGGACTGTATGTGAGCGCGCTGGTGACGCGTGGCGCTGCCGATGTCGATGGCGCTTTGGCTGTCGCTGGCCACGGGGCTGGCGGCGCAGACGGCGATTGCAGACGGTGACCGGGTTGCGGGTGGATATTCGATGGCCGAATGATCTGCTGTTGAATGAAAAGAAGTGCGGCGGGATTCTGGTGGAGACGGCGGTGGATGTCGGCGTCAGGGCGATGCTGCGGTATGCGGTGATTGGGGTGGGGATCAATCTGAACCATGAGAGTTTTCCTGAGGAGTTGGAGGCGCATGGCCACTTCGTTGCGGCGGGAGAGCGGTGCGGTGGTGACGCGAGAGGCGGTGGCTGATTGCGCTGCTGCGCGCTTTGGATCGATGAGATTGGGCGGCTGACGCGGGAATATGAGGGAGTGCTGGAGGGACCGGCGCTGCTGGAGCGGTTCGCGGCGGCTTCGAGCTGGGTGCGGGGTAAGCGCGTCCGGGTGGATGAGGGCGGCGGATATACTGGCGTGACGGACGGGCTGGATGCGCGGGGATTTTTGCGGGTGGCTGGAGACGATGGCATCGGAGCATACGGTGCTGTCGGGCGGCGTCCGAGCGATTTGAGAATTGAGCGGAGAAGTAGACGATGCTATTGGCGATCGATGTAGGTAACTCGAACATCGTGATGGGGCTTTACCAGCTGGGAGGCGAGGGCGGCGTGCCGGCGCAGATGATGGCGAACTGGCGGATCACGACTCCGCCGAAGCAGACGACGGATGAGTTTGGCGCGATGATTGCGAACCTGTTTCGCGATGGCAGGCAAGGAGATTGGGTCGGTGGATGGGGTGGCGATCTCGTCGGTGGTGCCACCGCTGGACTCGATGCTGAAGCAGGTATGCGAGGTGCTGTTTCGGGTGAAGCCGCTGTTTATTGAGCCGGGCGTGAGGACGGGGCTGCCGGTGCTGACGGACAATCCCGCAGAGGTGGGTGCGGACCGGATTGTGAATTGTGTGGCGGCGTTTGAGAGATTCGGCGGGCCGACGATTGTGGTGGATATGGGGACGGCGACGACGTTCGATGTGATCTCGAAGAAGGGTGAGTTTATGGGTGGGGCGATTGCGCCGGGGCTGGGGCATCTCGGCGGAGGCTTTGTTTTCGAAGGCGGCGCGGCTGCCGCGGATCGACATCAAGAAGCCGGCGAAGGTGATTGGAACGGGAACAGTAGACAACATCCAGATTGGGCTTTACTACGGCTATATCGGGCTGGTGGATGGGATCCTGGAACGGATGATCGCGGAGCTGGGGCCGGAGACGAAGACGGTGGCGACGGGTGGGCTGGCGAAGCTGATTGCGGGGGGATCGAAGTATATCGGCGAGGTGGATGAGATGCTGACGCTGAATGGGCTGCGGATTATTTATGAGCGGCAATCTGGAGCGGCACAAGAAGCGCGGGGCCTGAGCTGTCGCCAGGTTGGTAAGAGCAGATGCTGAACTACTTCAACTATTTTACGGAGATCGAGGAGCGGTTTCAGCAGCGGCGCGGGTCGCTGCTGATGCTGTCGACGCTGGACTGGGCGCTGATTGAGACTTGGCGCGAGGCGGGCGTGCCGCTGGAGGCTGTGCTGCGCGGGATCGACGATGCGTTCGACAAGTATGATGCGAAGGCGCTGCGGACGGCGGGGCGGGTGAAGAAGGTGAATGGGCTGGCGTGGTGCTCGCAGAGCGTGATGGAGGCGGTGGAGCAGGCGCGGGAGGCTTCGATTGGGGCTGCTGTTGGTGGCGGACTGCAGCTCAGGATGAGGCTGCGGAGAGTGGTTTTGAGCTGGAGCGGGTGAAGCGATTTCTGGAGGAGAATGCGGCTGCGGTGGAGGGGGCGAACTTTGCTGCTCCGGCAGATGCGGTGGCGGCGGAGGTCGCGGTGCGGCTGCGGGGGTTGGCGGCGGGTTTGAAGCTGGAGGCTGGGGCGAGGCTGGGAGGAGCTGGACCGGACGCTGACGGTGCTGGAGGAGAAGCTGTTTGCAGGGCTGCTGACGGCTGCTGCTGAAGATGAGCTGGTGAGGCTGCGGGAGCAGGCGGCGCGGGAGCTGGCTCCGTATCGGGGGAAGATGCAGGCGGTGCAGATCAAACAGGTGCTACAGCAGTTTTTGCAGAAGCGGTTGCTGGAGGCGCGGAAGCTGCCCCGGCTGAGCCTGTTTTATATGAGTCACGAATGAGGTTACAAATAGAAAAGCCGGTATATGGCGGGGCGGGGTTGGCTCGACAGATGGATGGAGCGGATGCGGGGAGGGCCGTGTTTGTTCCGTTTGTGCTGCGCGGGGAGGTGGTGGAGGCTCGGCTGACAGGGGAGAAGGATGGCTATGCGGAGGCTGCGCTGGTGGAGGTGATTGAGGCTTCTGCAGAGCGGGTGGCGCCGGGGTGTGTTCACTTTGGCGATGTGTGGAGGGTGCCAGTATCAGCATGCGCGGTATGGGGCGCAGGTTGAGATGAAGCGGGAGATTCTGCTGGAGACGCTGGGGCGGGCGGGGCTTGCGGATCTGCCTGAGGTGGCAGGTGCATGCGAGTGAGGCCTGGGGTTATCGGAATCGGATTCGGTTGCGAGTGGCAGAGGTGGATGGGACGCTGCGGGTGGGGTACAGCGAGCGGGGGACGGCGAGGTTTCTGGCGGTAAGGGAGTGTCCGATTGCTGCGCCGGTTTTGTGGAGAGCAGCGGAGGCGTTGCTGCAGTTGGCGGCGAGCGACAGGCTGGCGGAAAGCTGGGTTCGGGCGGCGGTGGAGGTGGAGTTTTTTGCGACCGCGGATGAGAGCAATGTGCAGATGACTTTGTTTGTGCGGAAGGATCGGGTAAAGGGGTTTGCCGAGTTTTGCGAAGGCATGCGGGAGTTGGTTCCGGAGTTGGTTGGGGCCGGGGTTGCGATTCTGCCTGCGGATGCGGGGCGGCAGGGACGGCGGAATGAGCGGGCGAAGGATGGCGTGGGCTGGGGTGTGGCGGGGTTGGGGTATGAGGCTGTGGGGCGACGGTATTGGGTGAGCCGGGGTGGGTTTTTTCAGGTGAACCGGTTTCTGATTGAGGAGTTGGTGCGAGTGGTGACGGCGGGGCGGAAGGGTGCGCTGGTTTGGGATTTGTATGCGGGAGTGGGTTTGTTTTCGCAGGCTTTGGCGGAGGGATTTGAGCAGGTGGTGGCGGTGGAGGGTGGCGAGACTGCGGCGCGGGATCTGGCGGGTGGGTTGAAGAAGCTGGGGGACGGGCGGTTTGGGCTACTACGGTGGAGTTTTTGCGCGATGCGGTGGTGCAGCGGGAGCGGCCGGAGTTGGTGGTGATGGATCCTCCGCGTGCGGGTGTGGGGGCGGAGGTTTGTGCGCTGTTGGCGCGGGTTGCGGCGAAGGAGATGGTTTATGTTTCTTGTGATCCGGTTACTTTGTCGCGGGATTTGCGGATGATGGTAGACTTCGGCTATCGAATCAATGAGTTGCATCTGGTGGATTTGTTTCCGCAGACGTTTCACCTGGAGACTGTGGTGGTCTTGCGGGTAAGCGGTAATTTGCGTGGTAAGTGCGGTCGGCAGGTAGAGCTTTGATGACCGAGATATGAAGGTGGGACCGAATCCGGCGTTCTGGCCGCGGGGCGGAGCGCGGGTTGAGGCGCTTCGGTTCCGGCGCGCTCCGCTGCTGGCTGCGGCGGTGGCGTTTGCGGTGGGTGAGGTGGTGGCGGTGCGGGTCGCATCAGCCTGCGGTGGTGCTGCTGGCGATGGTGGTGTTGCTGGTGGGGTTGGTTTGGGTGGCGTTGCGTGGATGCGATGCGGGTGGTGCTGGTTCCGTTGATGGGGCTTTGGGTGGTGGTGGGTTTCTGGTGTGCGGCGGTGCAGCCTGTTCCGGCTACTGCAGTCGGCTTTGATCTCGAATGCCGATGGGTTGAGCCGGAGGGTGCGGGGGCGGGTGGTGCGGGTTCGGGCGCTGGCTCCGCGTGGGGCGGCGGCGGATCAGGATAGAGATCCTACGCAGTGGAGTGGGGTCGGAGTCAGAGGCGGGGGCTGAGGCGGTTTCGGTGGATTTGCAGGTGGAGGAGGTGGAGGAGGTGACGCCGGATGTGGCGTGGATGGCTCCGGCGGCGGGTGGGGTACGGGTGACGGTGGTGGCGCATGGGGCGGAGTTGCCACGGCTGCGGTGTGGAGAGGAGATTGAGGCGCCGATGCAGTTGCGGGAGTTCGGGCGGTATCGCGATCCGGGGGCGTGGCAGTATGCGGATTATCTGCTGGCGCAAGGGATCGGGGTGCATGCGACGGTGCGGGCGGCTAAGGTGTCGGTGGTGAGTGCGGGTGAGGAGGGTATGCGGTTGCCGTCTGTTTGCGGCGCAGAGTTGGGCGGCGGGGCGGATGTCAGGGTATGTGCGTTCGGGGGCGAACCGGCGACTGCCGAAGGTGCTGCGACTGAGCGGCGATGATGCGGGGATGTTGAGTGCGATGCTGTTCGGGGACCGGTCGGGGTTGAATCATGCGCAGCGGCTGGGGTTTGAGCGGACGGGATCGTTTCATCTATTTGTGGTCTCGGGGCTGCATGTGGCGCTGCTGGCGGGTGGGGTGTTCTGGTTGGCGCGACGGTTGCGGCTGCGGGAGTGGATGGCTACGTTGGTGACGCTGGGGGCGGCGGCTGGGTATGCGGCGCTGACGGGGTTTGGGGTGCCGGTGCAGCGGGCGGTTTGGATGACGGCGATCTTTTTGGTGGCGAGGATGTTGTCGCGGGACCGGAGTGTGTTGAATGCGCTGGGGGCGGCGGCGTTGGGGGTGCTGGTGTGGTCGCCGGGAGCTTTGTTTGAGGCTAGTTTTCAGATGACTTTTCTGGCGATTGTGGCGATTGGAGGGATTGCGGTTCCGCTGGGGGAGCGGAGTTTTCTGGGCTATGCGCGGGCAGCGAAGTATCTGCGGGATGAGTGGGGGGATGTGGGGATGGGGCCGCGGCTGGCGCAGTTTCGGGTGATGCTGCGGGTTTGGGGGGAGGCGTTGGCGGGGGTGGTGGGGCGGTGGGGTTATGGGGTTCCGGCGATGGTGGTGCGGGTGTGGCTTTGGGCGGTGGAGCTGGCGCTGATTGGGGCGGTGGCGGAGATGGTGATGGTGCTGCCGATGGCGATGTACTTCCACCGGGCGACGATGTTTGCGCTGCCGGCGAATATGGTGAGCGTGCCGCTGGTGGCGGTGCTGGCTCCGCTGGGGGTGGTGACGTTTGCGGCGGCGGTGGTGAGTCCGTGGCTGGCGGTGGTGCCGGGGGGTGGGACGGCGGTGGTGCTGCATGCGATTACGGCGGTGATTGGGCGGGTGAGTGCTTTGCAGACGGCGGATATGCGGGTTCCGGGGCCGGTTTGGTGGGTGGCTTGTGTGGCGGTGGTGGGGTGGGGGTTTTGTTGCTGGGCTGTGAGGCGGTCGGGAGGGTGGGCGTGGTGTGCGGCGGGGTTGCTGCCGGTGATTGCGGTGGTGGTGCTTTGGCCGGAGAGGGCGGTGGTGGCGCCGGGGGTGATGGAGGTGACGGCGATCGATGTGGGGCAGGGCGATTCCCTGCTGGTGGTGTCGCCGGAGGGGCGGACGATGTTGGTGGATGCGGGTGGGCCGGTGGGGAGTATCAAGGAGGCGGCGGAGGTGTCGAGTGTGTTCGATGTGGGGGAGGAGGTGGTGTCGCCTTATCTGTGGTCGCGGCGGATGCGGCGGCTGGATGTGATGGCGCTGTCGCATGCGCATAGCGACCATATGGGGGGGATGGGGGCGGTGATGCGGAGCTTCCGGCCGCGGGAGTTGTGGGTGGGGATCGATCCTGACTCGGAGGCTTACCGGGCGCTGCTGGCGGAGGCTAAGGAGCTGGGGGTGGTGGTGCGGCACTTTCATGCGGGGGATCAGGTGAGTTGGGGGAGTGTTGTGCGTGAAGGTGCTGGCTCCGGAGGTGGGGTATGCGAATGCGGGGCAGCCGGTGAATAACGACTCGCTGGTGCTGAGGCTGGAGTATGGGAGGGCGTCGGCGTTGCTGGAGGGGGATGCGGAGGCCCCGAGTGAGCGGGCGATGGTGGCGAATGGGAGGGTGGGGGCGGTGACGCTGTTGAAGGTGGGGCACCATGGGAGTTTGACCTCGACTACGCCGGAGTTTCTGGCTGCGGCGGCGCCGAAGGATGCGGTGGTGTCGGTGGGCAGGGGGAATACGTTTGGGCATCCGCGGGTGGAGGTGATTGATCGGATTGCGGATCGGCGGACGAGGCTTTATCGGACGGATGAACTTGGTTTGACAACATTTTTGCTGGGGCGGGATGGGGGAATCCGTGAGATAGTGGGCGCGTCTAATGTTGATAGGTAGGGATTCAGGAGGAGGTTGGATGGATCCGAATGAAGTGGTTGTGGGCCAGGGAATGGGTGAGGTAAACGATGCGGCGCTTAGCGATGCCGAGGAGCAGAAGCTGATCCGGCGGTTGCAGATGATGATGAATATGGTGATGCAGGTGATCGCGCAGGATGCTTCGTTGAGCGTGGACGATGCGGCGCAGATGATCGCGGATAGCAGGAATGCGGCGCTGGCGATGTTCCCGGGCAAGGAGCTGGCGTATGACCTGATCTGGAAGCCGCGGCTGCAGCGTTTGATGCGGGAGCGGTTCCGGATTATGTAAGGTATCCCCTCCCCCTGAAAGTACGTAAAGTCTTGGTGAATAAAGGCTTAGCGGCGGACTTCAGAGGTAAAGTATTCATTCTAAATAGTTTTATTCCAAAGTATTGATTCTAAAAAGGAAAGCCCCGGTTGATGGCCGGGGCTTTCTGTTTTGATCTCTATATTCATTTTAGCTGATGGGGGCGAACTGGTGTGCCAGGGTTATCTTGCTGATGGGTGGGGAGTTGGGTTGGTGTGGGGCTTGACAGGGCGATGAGGGTTGAAGCAAAAGCAAGTGCAAAAGCGAAATACAGGGGTCTCTCCACTGCGCGACGAACGATAAGACTGTCTGTCGCTTCGGTCGAGATGACGGAGGTTGGGGTTGAATAGGGAGAACAAGCAACGGCAAAGACAGAAGCAGATCCTTCGCTTCGCTCCAGGGTGACAATGTGTGAGGACAGAAGCAGATCCTTCCCCTTCGGCTCCGCTCAGGGTCAGGATGACAATGTGTTGGGGGTGGCCAGGATGACAACGTGTTGGCTGGGGTGGTCAGTATCAATGTGAAAGGGGCGGAACAGGCGACGGCGTAAAACAACTTCGCCGCCTGCTGGTTTGCAGGCGGCGAAGTTGGAACGAATTTAGGAGGCCTTGCGGGTTAGAACTGGATGCGGCCGGAGAGCTGGACGGCGCGGCGGTTGTAGTTCGAGCTGGTTGTGACGGTGCCGAAGGCGGCGTTGCCGACTACGGAGCTGGCGACGGCGAAGAAGGTTTTGTTGGTTACGTTGTACATCTCGGCACGGAGGCTCAAGCGTGAGGCTTCGGTGATGTGCAGCGGGAAGCTGCGAACCAGAGCGAGATCCAGTTGATAGTTTCCGGGACCGTAGAGGTTGTATGGCGCGGTGCGAGGTGAGTTGCCGAAGGTATAGGAGGGCGCATAGGACGAGTTGAGGCAGGTTGCAGACCGGATTGATGAACGGTCCGGTAGGAGCCGTTGTGGTGCATGTGCCGGTGCTGGGAGCGATGTAGGAGATAGCCGTGAGTGTTTGCCGCAGTAATACCCTGGCCCCACTTGCCGTTCACGCGCGCTGTTCCGGCGTAGTTGGGGTTGAGCATCGGATTGCAGGTGGTGGCGGCGGGGTTTGTCTGGCAGGTTGAACCAGTAATTGCGAGGGGCGAACCGGAGAAGGCCTGGAAGATCTCGGAGACTTTATATCCTCCGAAGATCGCCCGTTCCACTGCGTTGCCGTTGAGGATGGATTTTGCCGAGGGGCAGATCCCAGACGCCGGTGATGACGAAGTGCTGGGGCTGGTTGCTGGTGGAGACGGAGCGCTCGATGGCATCGGCCGCCCAGGACTTGCCGTTATTGGAGTAGGCCGCTGGAATGGCGTATCCGGTACGGAAGGTGCCGCCGTTGTCGATGGAACGTGACCAGGTGTAGTTGGCCATGAAGGTGATGCCGTGGGAGACGCGCTTGTTCACGGTGGCCTGGAGGGCGTTGTAGTTGGCGTTGGCCACGTAGCCGAAGGTATCGCTGACTGTCTGGAATGGAAATGGCTTCAGTAGCTGGCTAAGAGCCTGGCCACTAGTGAAGGTGTTGTAGTAGGCCGGGCAGACCGTCGTGTTCGCAGCGCAGAACTTTGCGAGGTCGGTGCCACTGAGGGTCAGATTGGTACCGAGCGAGAGATACTTCGGATCGAGCTGGTCTGCCCAGAGACCGCGCGGATTGCCGCCATCGGTGGGCAGGAAGTGGCCCTGCGAACCAACATAGGTGATGGAGGTAACGAGGTCGTTGGTCCACTGGTGCTGGAATCCGAAGGTGTAGTTGATGTACTCGGGAGCGCGGCTGCCGAGATAGGGATCTGCGTATCCCATGCTGCTCGGGGTTCCGGTGTATCCCGAAGTTGTTGTGTAGCCGGTGCCATAGGCCGGACCCGACGCGACTCCCGCGGCAGGTGTATAGGCCGGGATAGCACCGTTTGTAAGGGTGAACGGAGCTGCACTGAGGAAGGTACTGCTGCTGGAAGAGAAGGTCGGCGCGGCAGAGAAGCCAAGCGTGCCATTACCGAGGTTGGCCCACCAAGGGAGGTCGCCGATCCGCCTACCGCATTGCCATGGGTGAACATGACGCCGTAGCTGGCGCGAACGACGGTCTTCGGATCGATCTGATAGGCGAGGCCGATGCGCGGCCCGAAGTTCTTGTAGTAGTTGTTGACCGGCGTGGAGCAGTTGCAGGTGTTGGGGCCAGTGCCGGTGAACTGGAGCGCGCCGTTGATCCCCGTGACCGGATTCGCCAGATTGGGATTGAAGAAGCTTCCTGCGTTGTGGACTTCGGTCAACGTCGGGAAGAAGTCATAGCGAAGTCCGAGATCGAGGGTCAACTTCGGAGAGACCTTCCAGTTGTCCTGAATATAAGGCGAGATGGCGCGGAAGCGGGTCCCGAACACCTGCTGGAGGTATTGCGTGAAGCTGACCTTGTCGATCTGACCGATAAGAAAGCTGGCGTAGGAGTCACCGGTACCCGAGATAATAGCGCCGCTTGTTTATGCCACGCAGTCTCAGTGACTGCTTCGGCGAGAGTTATGCCGACTTGATCCGCCTGGAGAATTGTTCACGTTATAGAGCAGCCAGGCGATCTGGCCGCCGAAGGTCAGTGTGTGCTTCCCTTTCACCCATTGCAGGTTGTCGAGCAGCGTGTAATTTTGTGCGATGGTGACGTTCGGGTAGCTGGCGCTGCCCAGTTGGTGGGGGCATTTGGGGTTGCGAACGTGACGCTCGGGAAGGTCGACTGCGCCGGGCCTGCCGGCAAGCCGGTAATACCCTGACTAGAGGCGCCGTAGGTCGAACCCTGGCTGGCGTTGAAGCTTGGGCCGTTGTAGCGGGCGTACCCATACTTGAGCTGATTGACGATATGCGGGGAGAAGATGTGGGTTTCTTCGATGATCCCCACGGCGGTCTTGGGGGCGTAGGCCTGACTGTAGTTATAAGGAACCGGTCCCACGTTACGTCCTGCGGTAGTCTGGCCCACCGGGTTGGAACTTGCCTGACGTCCGATCGCGACAACCATGGTAAGCGTGTCTTTGCTGGTGAGGTTGTAATCGATGCGATCGGTCGTGGACCAGTTGACCAAGCCCGTCCTGTTCGGGGCGACGTAGTTGTTCGCCAGATTCTGATTGCTGAGTGCAGGCAGGTAGCTCTGCAACTTCAATGCAACCGCAGAGAACTGGGAGGATGGAATCTTGTTGCCCGGATAGGGATTGCGGCACAGGACCCCGGCATTCGCCGCAGTGCATGCTTGTTGGGTAGTGGGATCGTAGATCGTTGGGAGTCCCGGGGCACTGAAGTCACCCTGCTGCTGGGCCAGCGTGGGGAAGGTCATCGGTGTGGGGGTTGCGCTGCTGTAGCGGAAGCCGTTGTAGTTGCCGTAGAAGAAGAGCTTATCTTTCAAGCTTTCGATGGGAATGAGTGGGCCGCTGAGGTTGATGCCGTACTCGTTGCTGTGCTCGACGGGCTTGACTGGCTTGCCGGTTGCTGGATTGGGAACCGATCCTAAGAAGCCCCAGGTGTCGAGGGCGGTGTTGCGGAAGAACTCGTATACGGAGCCGTGGTACCGGTTGCCGCCGGCTTTGATGGTGTAGTTCTGAATGCCCTGGCCTTCATAGATGGCGGAGTAGCCGCTGGTCTGTACCTGGAACTGATCGACTGCGTCGACAGAGATGGCGGTCCAGACGTAACGGGGGTCTCCGTTGCCGCCGGCGCGTACGAAGGGAAGGCCGTCGATGTAGACTGCGCTGACGGCTCCACGGCTGCCCGATCCATTGACGATGCCGGTGTTGGTGGTGGCGTTGCCGGTGGTGTTGTTGCCCTGTACACCAGGCATGAGGAAGGCGAAGTCTGTGGCGCGGCGCTGGTCGGGGCTGCCGTAGGCGCCCATTTCAATGGGCAGCGCGGAGTACATGTCGTTCTCCATGACTGCGCCGAGGGTGGCATCGCTGGTGGAGAGCTGAGGCGGAGCTGTGGTGACGGTGACGGTCTCAGTGGCGTTACCGACGGTGAGTTTGAGCGGGAGAGTAACAGTAGCGAGGGCGTCTACGTTGACGTTCTGCTGGACGGTCTGCTGGAAGCCCTGGGCGGTGACGGTGACGGAGTAGACGCCGGCATTGAGCGGGCTGATGGTGTAGTCTCCGGAGCCGGTGCTGGTGCGGACGACCTTGATGCCTGTGGTTGCAGAGGTCGCAGTGACGGTGGCGTTGGGAATTGCGGCGCCGGTGGAGTCGGTGACGGTGCCCGCGATGGCTCCAGCGCCGGCTATTTGGGCGGGGGCGGGAGATACGACGAGGGCAAATACGACTAGCAGCAAGGTCAGCAGAGTAGCGCGGAACGAGAAATAAGCTGCGGTTGACGTGGACGTGTGCTGTGATGTGGGGTTGGGTGATAGCTTGCGGGACGTCATACTGTAACCTCTCCTGAAAGGGATGAAACCGCTGGGCGCGTCAATTTTTCTACTATTTGCCAGCCCGACTTTTCCCTGCCACTTTGCCAACTAAGGTCGGACCACTGGGGGAATGTCCGCTAGACTCCTCCTTAACCACCACGACTGTCAAGTGTTTAAAGAAAATATTGGGGGCATGTGGCAGTATCCGCACCATTGGGGCAAAGGGCGGGAATCGGGATTGGTCCGGAGAGGGCGGCTAGGGCGCATGGAGGCGGGAGATTGGTTATACCTTACGCGGGGGACGAGGGGAGAGTCGGTCGCGGGGATGCGGCGGCTACGGGGCTTGCGGCGGCCCGATCAGCGGAGTCTTGACGGGAGCGGCGAGACCGACGAATTCGGTGAGGATATCGCTGCCGAGGTTGGTAGCCCAGAGGTTGCCGCTGGCGTCGATGGCGAGGGCGTAGACCTCGAGGAGCTTGGCGTCGGTGGCGAAGCCGGTGGAGGGCGACAGGATACGACCGGGGGTGCTGGAGGTGGCTCCGGCGATCTGCGAGATGACGGAGTTGTTCTGCAGAGGGTTGGGGTTGCGGAAGCTGGCGACCCAGATATTGCTGGAGCCGTCAACCGCAATGCCCTGGGGATGATAGATGCCACCACCATTGATAGTGGTGATGACCGAACCGGAGGTGGTGTTGATTTGGGTTACGCTGTCGCCGTAGTAGTTTGCGGCCCACAGGTTACCGGATTGGTCGATGGCGAGGCCGGCTGGGCCGTTGCAACAGGAGAACGCGGTGGATTGGCCAGTGGGCGAAATTTTGGTTACGTAGCTGTCCCCCTGGTTGCCGATCCAGCCGTTGTGGTTGGCATCAACAGCGACGCTGACTGGGAAGGCAATCGACGGTCCGGTATAGCCTGTGGCGCCGGAGAGGGGTGCTCCGGAGGAGGAGAGAAGGGTAACGTGGGAATTGCCGGTGTTGACAGCCCAGACGGTTGCGTTGGTGTCGATGGCGACGGCGAGAGGAAAGTTCAAGCCACCGGAGGAGTAGCCGGTGGCTCCAGAGACAGGCTGACCGGATGAGTTTAGGGCGGTGACGGTGCCCAGGCCATTGTTGATGCTGTGGGGACTTTCCTCGTTTGTGATCCAGACGTTATCAGAGGTATCAATAGCGAGACCGTAGCTCTCATCAAAGCCGTAGCCGGTGATGCCATTGGCAAAGACAGGCGTGCCATTCGGGTTGAATTTAGAGGCTCCGGTCATAGGAGCAGTGTTGTCCATCTGAGAAGCTCCGGGATAGTCGGCAACCCAGACGGCTCCAGTCGAGTCGATGCCAAGAGCCGTAGGTTCTGCGAGACCGCCGCCACTGTAGTTGATGTAGAGGGTCCAGTCGGCAGGAGCTGCGGTGAGCGCGGGCGCGAAGGCGGTGCTGGTGGCGGACTGGGTGTAGAGAGTTGCGACGTTATTGCCGGGGTTGTGGACGATGTTGAGGGCGGCGTCGAGGGTGTTGGCAGGGGTCGATGCGCCGGCGGGGGCGGCGGCGGTGAAGAGCGAGTTACAGGCGGCGGCCGATGTAGTACAGGTATTGAGCAGGCTGGCGATGGAGTTGATTTTCTGGACCGCGACGGGAGACTTGTCGGCGGAGACGAATGTCGAACCCGGGGAGGCGCCGGTGGCGGGGTTGGCGAGGTTGGCCGCGGTAGCGAAGGCGTTGAGGATGCCCCGGGAGTTGGTGGAGGTGGCGGCGATGTTCGCGCCGGCGGTGAGGAACTGGGAGAGGGCCCAGGCAGAGGCCGCGGTGGTGACCTCGTTGAGGACGTACTCGGAGGCGATCTGATTGCAGGCGCCCAAGGGGGTCAGCAGGACGATGGCGGCATTGGCTGTGGCGGTTCCGACCGCGCCTCCGCGCGCTACTGCGTAGACCAGCGATGAGGAGGCGGGGCAGGGGTATCCGGCGGGAACGGTGAAGGCGCCATTGGCATCGGTAAAGAGGGTCGAGCCGAGAAGAGTGGCCTGCGAGGAGGCGCCAGTTGTTCCGGCGGAATAGACCTGGACGGTGGCGCCGACGATGGGCTTGGCACCGGCGAGTACCTTACCGGAGAACGCTGTTCCGGCGTAGGTCGTGACAGGGGGCGGGATGACGGGTGGGGTCGTAACCGGGGGCTCGGACGAGGTTCCGCTGGAACAGCCTGCAACCAGAAGGAGCACCGACGAGACAATGGTTGCGGCAAGAAGATGCGGGAATTGGCGCCGAAGAAGCTTCACGGTTGAAGGATAACAAAGGGATGGCATCAATTTTAATGGACTGGTATGCAGAGCTAACTGCGGCGGTAGGGTTGGGTGAGGCTGTCGAGATTGGTAGCGGCGACGAAGCTGCGGATGGCAGCGACCATCTGCTCGCGTGCGATGTCGGGGAGTATCCGGGTGTCGAGGGTTTCGGCACGAAGGAGGATGGGGATGGGACGGCCGGGATCCTGATTGAAGATGGATGCAGGCAAGGTGGGGCGGCTGTAGACGAAGCCGAAGTGGGAGCGATCGCTGGAGTACTCCCCGCAGGCGGTTCCGTTGCAGATGGTGGTGGCTTCAAGATATTGGGTCGCGCCATCGCTGAAGAAGGAGGCGCTGAAGCTGATGGGCGCGCTGCCGGCGGTGGGAAGGATGATCTGGCTGTGCCAGCTGGGGTCTTCTCCGCGTGCGGAGTGACAGATGATGGTGTCGTGAGAGCCGAGGACGGGAGAGACGCCGAGTAAGACATGCGGGCCGCCGTCGGCTGGGGCGTAGTCGGCCCAATGAAAGAGGAGCGCGCCGGTGACGAGATTTTCGTTCCAGGAACGGACGAGAGCGTAGGCGCCGATGTGCGCAGGGAACTGGCCGAGAGCGTTCTGGTCGGCTTTGGCGGATGCGTCTTTGCCAGACCGGATGTGGGTGAGGGTCTGCGCAAGACTGACGCCACCGAAGAGGGCGATCAGGAGCATTGCGGCGAGCCTGAGATAGATGGAACTGGGGGCGACGGGGGGAACAGGAGACGTCTGGATGGGTGGGGATTTGGTTTGCTGCGGCGATTCGCCCAGACGGTTTACCACGTAGAAGAGCAGGAAGGTGGCAAAGAGGAAGAGGCAGCCACCGATGATGTAGTCGCCCATTTCGGCCTTGTCCTGCAGCCAGGGAAGGTGCAGCGCGACGATGTAGTAGAGGACCAGGATGCAGAGGCGGGCGAAGTTGAAGATGTATCCGAGAAGGACCGCTCCGGCGACCACGGCAGCATGGGCGTACCAGCGAAAACGATAGAGATAGCCGACGATGAGAGCGATGAATCCCATGGTGACTGCGCCGCGGATTCCATTGCATCCGGGAGCGATGAACATGCCGAAGTCGGGGGTGAACATGAGCCGCATCTGGTCGGGACTGAGAGGCTGGCCAAGAGCGATGGCGAAGGCTCGGGCGACGTGAGCGGAGACGCGCTGGAGAGGCAGATCGACGAAGACGTTGAAGATGTGGGGGACGGGATTGACGAACCAGAGCAGAAGTATGGGAAAGAGCGCTGCACGAAAGAGGCGGGTGCCACCGAAGAGCAGGACCACACCGGCACCGTACGCTAAGACAACCAGCGAGTGGGGCGGCAGGTAGATCGACCACTGGGGGGAGAGAACAAAGATGAGAACAGACTGCTCGCGAATATGGACGGCGAGGATGGTCAGGGCAAGGATGAGCAGGCCGGACCAGTGCCCCTGCATCTCCCAGTTGAGGGAACGCCAGGTGCGGAGGATGAGGACGAAGCTGACGATCGGGATGAGCATCCCGATCGACTTCAGGCCGTCGGTCGTCCACATAGCCCAAAGGGCCAAGATGACGGACCATATCGAGAAGAGGCCGAGTATGGCCAAGGCTATTGCAGCCCCGGCGGCGAATGCCGGGGGGAGGTTAGCGACCCGCGGCGAAAGGGCTGGGCGCACTTCGGCTGCGGGTAAAGATGACATACGAATATCCAAAAATATCGATTCGCCGGGGAGCTGGCGAGTACTGTATTGGTTGCTTATTTGGACGAGTTGCGACGTGCCTTAATACGCATACGAGCAGACGCACAAAATGCAGCAGCGGAACCGACTACGGCGAGGATGGCAGTGGGGTTTTCTGGGGAGTCCAAGCAACCGTTTTGTGCGTGCAGAGGAAGGGCAACAGCGAAGAACAGCGCCAGGCCAAGGAGAGAAAACGTAGATTTCTTCATAAGGGTCCTCTGTATGGAAAATAGCTTAGGGGGTAAGACGTGTCAACGATTACAGATAACTTCCTCTACCACTTTTTGGGTACCAGGGGGCCTTTTCATTTCCTGCAGTTGAGGATGGTCCCTTTTGCCGATGGGTTGCTTAGCTAGGATGAAATTGACCGAAGACTTTGTCAATTAGAAGATTCCCCGACGAACCGGGCGTATTACTCCTGATGCTAGGGAAGAGCAGCTTTGTTTACATTCTGTTACACATTCTGTATCGGCCGTGGGTTGGAAGTCTTTAGGAGATGCCAGAAGAGAGTGCCGGTGGGGGGAAGAGCGGCGACGATCCAGAAGGTAAGGGTGTAGCGGCGCTGATCGAAGAGGTGGCCTAAGACGGGCATGAGGATGCCGGTGGTAAGGGCCCAGATGGAGATACAGACGCCCGACAGGAAGGCGGAGTGTCGCTTTGCGATGGTGTCCATGCCGTCGGAAAGAGCGAAGACGACGAAGCCTCCCCCGATAAACATCTGCAGGAAGAAGAGGAGCATGGTGGCGGCGACGGGATAGGAGCCGGCTGCGGCGGCGGGGGCGAGCAGGATGAGGGATCCGGCGAAGGAGAGGAGGAGGAAGACACCGGTGGGGCGGCGGAGGTGAGAGTGGGTGGTCTGGGACAGGCGGCGATGGTCGGCCAGGCGACCGAAGAAGAGGTATCCGGCCTCCCAGCCGGCGGGTGGGATCCAGAGGAGATGGCCGAGCGAGGCCTGGCTGAGATGGAGGACGCGGGTGAGGTAGAGCGGAGCGGCGTAGAGCCCGAAGGCGAGTGGAGCTGCTCCGAGGCCGTAGATGAGGGCGATGGCGACGAGATTGCGGCTCCAGCGGGAGGTAGATTCGGTTAGACGGGTGGAATCTGCCGCGGAGATGGTTGGGGTCGAGGAGGTATGCCAGCCGGTGAAGCGGAGAGCGGTCCAGAGGGCGATCCAGAGCAGGCCGAGGATGCCGGTGAGAGCGAAGGCCGAGCGCCAGCCGTAACGGATGGCGATGGGAGTGACGAGGAGCGGAGTTAAGGTTGCTCCGAGGGAGCCTCCGCTGTAGGCGATGCCCAGGCCGAGGGATCGTTGTGAAGGGGGTAGGGTCTCGGTGACGGTTTTGAGGCCGGCGGGGAAGGTCGCGCCTTCGCCGAAGCCGAGGAGGCCGCGGCCGATGCAGAGGCCGGTGATGCCGAGGATAAGGGCGTGGCCGCCGGAGGCGAGCGTCCAAAGCAGGACGGCGACGAGGGTAATGATCCAGAGGCCGAAGCGGTCCATCCATAGGCCCCAGATGGGGTTGGCGACCATGTAACAGAGGCTGAAGGCGGTGATGGCGTAGCCGTACTGGGTGGCTGAGAGGTGTAGGTCGGCGAGGATGGTGGGACTGAGGATGGCTAGGACGCTGCGATCGACGTAGCTGAGCAGCGAGAGCAGCAGCATGGCGATGCAGGGGAACCACTGACGGAGCAGGGTGGGAGGCGGGGATGGCACGGTCAGGGTATTGTCGGACACTTGCTTCGGCTAACTCGAAATGGAGGCGGCGCGGGCGGAGTGGCCGGTGAGTTCTGCAGCGCGGGCTTCGGCGTAGGCAGCGGCGCCGAGGAGAGCGCAGGTGTCATCGAGGATGACGCGGACGGGGATGGATTGGAGGAGCGGGGAGAGCCGGCCCTTATCGAGGAAGGCCTGCATGAAGAAACCTGTTTGGAGGGTCTTGACGGACTTTGGGGCGATGCCTCCGCCGAGGTACATGCCGCCGATGGCGAGGACCTTGAGGGCGAGGTTGCCGGTTTCGGCCCCGTAGGCCGAGACGAAGGTCTTCATGGTCTCGAAGCAGAGGGAGCTGGAGCCGTCTTCGGCGCATTGGCCGATGACGGCGTTGGGGTCCTCGGCTTGCATGCGGTGGCGGAGCCACTGGGGCTCGTCAATTTTCTCGACGTCTCGAAGGAACTCGTAGACGTTTTTGATGCCGAGGCCGGAGACGACGCGCTCCCATGAGACGCGACCGTTGAACTTGTCGTGGAGGTACTCGAGGAGTGCGACCTCGCGTGTGGTGCGGGCGGCGAAGTCGCAGTGGCCGCCCTCGGAGGCGATGGGGCGGTGTTGCTTGCCGTCCCAGATGAGGAGGGCCTGGCCGAGGCCTGTACCGGCGGCGATGAGGCCGCGGTTGCCGATAGCGGGGTCGTCGCCTGCGTGGAGGGTGAAGATGTTTTCGGGGGTGAGCTCGGGGATGCCGTAGCCGTTGGCTTCGAGGTCGTTGATGAGAAAGATGTGCTGGATGGAGAGGGTCTTTGAGAGTTCTCGACAGTCGAGGATCCAGGGAAGGTTGGTGAGCTTGAGACGGCCATCGCGAACGGGGCCGGGGACGCCAAAGCAGGCGGCGATGATATCGGCGCGATGAGCTGCGGACGTGTTGCCGTCGCCGGAGAGGAAGCGATTGACGACGTCGTCGAGTGAGGAGAACTCGTGCGCAGGAAACTTCTGATCGCGGACGGAGCGGAGCTGCCCGCTTTCAAAGTTGTATAGCGCGAGATGGATCTTGGTTCCTCCTACGTCTCCTGCGAGGATCATTTAATTGAGCTCCAGAGTGCCGTCGTGCGTGAGTCTATCTGGTGGAGGGAGATTGGCGGCGGCGCCGGAATCGAGTAAGAGGGTGAGCTCTCCGCTGGCCGGACGGATGAGCTGCGAGGGGCGGGTGTGGGGCTGGTAGGGACCGAGGAAGACGTCGTGGACAATCTGTGCTTTGGTCGCGCCCTCGATGAGGAAGGCTACTTCCCTGCCCTGCCGGATGACGGGCCAGGCGAGGGTGACTCGCCAGGTGTCCAATTGCGGGACGTGGTTGGCGATGGCGATGTTGGTGAGATTTTCGAGGCCTTCGGTATGGGGAAAGAGCGAGGCGGTGTGGCCGTCGTCGCCGATGCCGAGAAGGATGAGGTCGAAGGTGGGGGTCTGGGCGCCTTCGAGCTTGAAGGTGTTGCGGATGGTGGACTCGTAGCGGGCGGCGGCGACCTCGGGGTTGAGCTCGCCTTCGATGCGATGGATGTTGTCCGCGGGCAGAGGGACTTTGGAGAGCATGGCTTCGTTGGTCATGCGGTAGTTGGATTGGGGATCGGTGGGGGGAACGCAGCGCTCGTCGACCCAGAAGAGCTGGAGTTTGCTCCATGGGAGGGTGGCGAGGAAGGGTTGGGCGGGATCGGCGAGGAGCTGGAACATTGTTTTGGGAGTGGTTCCACCGGAGATGGCGATGCGGGCGTGGCCGCGAGACTGAACGGCCATGATTGCGGCGTCCGTGAAGAATTGAGCGGCAGCGCGGGCGAGTGCGGCAGGATCAGGGGAGACGCGGTAGGTGAGGGTTACGGCGCGAGGCATAGCTTTTGGGTCCGGCTTTAGAAGATGAGTTTGGAAACATTGAGGCGCGATGCAAAGGATACTGCATGCATTGTGCCTTTTGCGCTGAGTAAAGTTATAGTTTGCGCCATTTACGGCCTTCAGACTCGAGGAGGGCGTCGGCGGCCGATGGACCCCAGGTGCCGGCGGCGTAGTTGGGAAAGTCTTTGATGGGATTGTGTGCCCAGTACTGCAGGATGGGGGTCATGAGGGCCCAGGTGGCCTCTACGCCGTCGCGATGGGCAAAGAGGGTGCCATCCCCGAACATGGCGTCGAGCAGCAATCGCTCGTATCCGTTGGCGGAGGATTTGCCGAAGGATTCTGCGTAGCTGAAATCCATGTTGACGGAGCCTATGTTCATACTTGGGCCGGGGATTTTGGCTCCGAAGCGAAGAGCGATGCCCTCGTCGGGCTGAATGCGCATGGAGAGAATGTTGGGGCGAATTCCTTCTCCTCCTATGCCTTCGGCGTTCTTGAAGAGCAGCAGCGGTGGTTGCTTGAACTGGATGGTGATCTCAGTGACGCGCTTGGCGAGGCGCTTGCCGGCGCGGATGTAGAAGGGGACACCGGCCCAGCGCCAGTTTTCGATCTCGAGACGAAGGGCGGCGTAGGTCTCGGTCTGGGAGCGCGGGTGGACGCGATCCTCCTGGCGGTAGCCGACGACGGGCTGGCCATCGATCATGCCGGGGCCGTATTGACCGCGGACGGTGTCCGCGGGGTGGATGGGGGTGATGGCGCGCCAGACTTTGACCTTTTCGGAACGAACGGCGGAGGCGTCGAAGGAGACGGGGGGCTCCATCGCGACGAAGCTGAGTAGCTCCATGACGTGGTTCTGAACGACGTCGCGGAGAGCGCCGGCGGTCTCGTAGAATGGGCCGCGGCCTTCGATGCCGATGGACTCGGCGGCGGTGATTTCGACGTGGTCGATGTAGTTGCGGTTCCAGACGTTCTCGAAGATGCCGTTGGCGAAGCGGAAGACGAGGATATTCTGAACGGTCTCCTTGCCGAGGTAGTGATCGATGCGGAAGATCTGATCTTCGTTGAAGACCTTGTTGACCTCGTCGTTAAGGGAGCGGGCGGATTCGAGGTCGTGGCCGAAGGGTTTTTCGATAATGGTTCGAACCCAGGTCTTGCAGCCGTCGGGTGCGGTCTCTTCGGCTGGTTTGGCCATGCCGTGTTCGCCGAGGTAGTTAATGATGTCGGAGAAGTACTCGGGGGCAGTGGCGAGGTAGAAGAGGCGGTTGCCGCAGGTGTGGTACTTCTTGTCGAGCTCCGCGAGCTTGGTTTTGAGCGAGTCGTAGCCGGATGGATCGTCGAAGTTCATAGCGTGGTACTGGATGCGATCGATGAAGGGAGCGAGTTTGGGGTCGGACTCTTCGACGCCGCCGCCGCTGATGATGCCTTCCTTCATGTCCTGGGCGAAGCTGTTCTCGAGAGGACGGCGGGCGACGCCGACGACGGCGATCTCTTTGGGGAGCAGGCCGGATTGCTCGAGGTGATAGAGCGCAGGAAGCAGCTTGCGCTTGGTGAGATCGCCCGACGCGCCGAAGATGACGATGATGCAGGGCTCGGGAGTGCGCTCAGCAGCTCTGACGGGAGGGGGCGTGATGGTTTGGGTGCTGGTCATGTCGGCTTTCCTCTTGGTACGAGTGGTTGCTCGCGCTATGCGTTAGAATCGCGGATTCGTTGGATGGTTTAGGTTTTTTTGACGTCGTGTCCGCCGAATGCGCCGCGCATGATGGAGATCATGCGATCGGTGAAGTTGTTTTCTTCGCGGGAACGGAGGCGACGTATGAGCGATTCGGTGATGACTGGCGCGGAGATGTTGAGGTCGATGGCCTCGGTGACGGTCCAGCGACCTTCGCCGGAGTCTGGCACCCAGGCTTCGAGGCCGGCGAGGGTGGGGTTATGGTCGAGCGCGTCGGCGGTGAGGTCGAGCAACCAGGAGCGGACTACGGAGCCCTTCTGCCAGATGTGCGCGATCTGAGTTAGGTCGAGGTGTAGGGGTTCCTTGGCTTTCATGATGGAGAAACCCTCGGCGTAGGCTTGCATGAGGCCGTATTCGACGCCATTGTGGACCATCTTGACGAAGTGTCCGGCGCCGGATGGGCCGACGTGTCCCCAGCCTTCAGTGGGCGAGGGAGCGAGGGCTTGGAAGATGGGGGTGAGGCGCTCGACGGGGACTTTGTCGCCACCGATCATGAGGCTGTAGCCCTCTTTGAGGCCCCAGACTCCGCCGGAAGTTCCGCAGTCGATGTACTCGAGGCCGGTTGGTGTGAGCTCTGCGTGGCGGCGCTGGGTGTCCTTGTAGTTTGAATTGCCGCCGTCGATGATGGTGTCACCCCTCGAGAGCAGTCCTTCGAGATTTGCGATGGTATGGTCGACGGGATCGCCGGATGGAACCATGATCCAGATGGCACGGGGGGCGGAGAGATTGGCGACGAGGTCCTCGAGGGAGTTGACACCGAGAGAGCCGGAGGCGGTGAGCTTCGCGGTCGCGTCCTTGTTGAAGTCGAATCCAACGACCTTGTGGCCTGCGAGGCGGAGACGCTCCGCCATATTGAAGCCCATCTTACCGAGGCCGATGATTCCGAGTTCCATTATCTTGCTCCTTTAAGTGCTTTGCGTGGTGAGGATTTGAATTCCGATTTCGGCGAGGTCGCGTTCGAGCTGCGCCGGCGATTCGAAGCGAATGGCCTGCATGCCGAGGGAGATGGCTGCGGCACAGTTTTCGAGTCTGTCGTCGATGAGGAGAGAGGTTTGAGGTGGATATCCGGAGATATCGATGGCGGCGCGGTAGATGCCGGGGTGGGGCTTCATCTCGTGAACGTAGGCGGAGCAGATGAAGTAGTCGAAGTACTGGCGGAGGTGGAAGGTATCGAGACGGTACGCGTTGAGCTCCCGGCTCTCGTTGTTAAGGGTGGCGACCTTATGGCGGCCGGAGGCGTGGAGTGCGGCGAGGATGTCGAATGCGCCAGAATGGAGGACTTTGCTCTCAGCACAGACGAGCGGCCATATGTCTTCGAAGCTGAAGCTGCGGGTGGGCTGATTGGCGTTGAAGAGAGTTTTGTTGAAGAACTCGAGTGCGGTGGCGAGACCGCGTTCCCAGAAGTAGTTTGCGGCCTCGTAGCGGGATTCGAAGTCGGCGAGGTCGACGCCGAGAGGAGTGAGGGTGTGGGCGCGCTGGGTCTGATCCCAGCCGTTGGTGAGCAGGACGCCGCCTATGTCCCAGAAGACGGTCTTGATGGGGGCGGCGCTCACTGGGCTGGAACTCATTGGCCCTCCGGAAAATCTACACTTGTGGTGGTGGCCTCCCACTCTGCGATTTCCTTCTGCCATTGATCCTGTTTGTCGCGGAAGCGCTTGAGGGCCATGGTGCCAAGAATGAGATGGAGCGGAGGGTTCGGCGAGTCGACGACGGCCATCATGGCGTGAACCGCGCGCAGTGGATCGCCGGGCTGCTTGCCGGACTGGTTGTGGAGGTACTCGCGTGCTTTGCCAGCGGCAGCCTCGTATTCGGGGATCCGATGCGCGGCTTCCACGCCGGAGCGGCCGATGAAGTCGGTGCGGAAGGGGCCGGGTTCGATGATGGTGACGTGGATGCCGAGTGGGGCGAGTTCCTGCGCGAGAGCTTCAGAGAGGCCTTCGACGGCGAACTTGGAGGAGTTGTAGTAGCCCCAACCGGCGCTGCCGATAAGACCGGAGATAGAGGAGATATTGAGTATATGAGCGCTGCCCTGTTTGCGGAGGTGCGGCAGTAAGGCCTGTGTGACTCGGATGAGGCCGAAGACGTTGGTGTTGAACATAGGCATGAATTCGTCTTCGGAGACTTCTTCGACTGCTCCGATGAGGCCGTAACCGGCGTTGTTGACGAGGACGTTGATGGGACCGTAGGAGGCTGTGCTTTGGGCCACGACGGAGGCAATCTGCGGGTAGTCGGTGACATCGAGGGTGAAGGCTTTGGCTTTGCCGGGAAACCTCTCTTCGAGGTCGATGACTTTTTTGACGTTGCGGGCGGTGACGATGGCTTTGTCGCCTGCTTTGAGGACTTCTTCGGCGAGGAGACGGCCGAAGCCGGTCGAGGCACCGGTGATGAACCAGGTGCGGTTTTTGCGGGCGGGGACGGGTGTAGTGGATGTAGTCATATGGATAGGACGCTCAGATAAGCAAGGATGATGTAATGCCGGGTTGAAGGATATTAAAGCCTGCCTATTAAAACGCGTTAGGGCGTACCTCGCGGACACCATCCTCGCCCGCAATGAGCGCAATGGATGCCATGTTGAGGAAGAGACCGTGTTCGACCACGCCGACGATGCTGCGAATCTGTGTCGCGGTCTTTGCCGGGTCGGGGATGGAGCCGCATGCGCAGTCGAGGATGACGTTGTTCTCGTCGGTGATATAGACGGCGCCGTCGGCATGATGACGGAGGGCTGGGTTGAGGCCGAGTTCTTCGAGCTTTCGCGCGACGATCGGCAGGGCCATCTGGATGACCTCGACGGGCAACGGAAAGCGACCTAGAGTGTTGACGACTTTGCTGGTGTCCGCGACCACGAGGAAGCGACGAGCAGCACTGGCGACGATCTTTTCGCGCAGCAGCGCGCCGCCGCCGCCCTTGATGAGAGCGAGACCGGGACCGACCTCGTCAGCGCCATCGATTGCAAGATCAAGCAGAGGACAGTCGTCGAAGTTGGTCATTGGAATGGCGAGCGACTCAGCGAGTTCGCGGCTGGCGTTCGAGGTTGCGATCCCGCGGACGCTCAGTCCCTGCTTGACGCGCTCACCGAGTTCCTGGATGAAGATCGCCGCGGTGGTGCCGGTGCCGAGACCGAGCGACATTCCATCCTCGACAAACTCCAGGGCGCGCGTGGCCGCCATCCGCTTTGCTTCGTCTTGCGTCATGTCTTTCCTGTCGCCGTTCGAAAAGCTCTTACTTTTTGACCAGCTTCTTTGCATGCTCGACGACGTTTGCGACGCTTATGCCGAGCTTTTCCAGAGCGATGGAGCCAGGTGCCGAGGCGCCGAAGCGATCCAGACCGATGGCGACCCCATTGTGCCCGATGTACTTGTACCAACCCATGGTGGCGCCGGCTTCGATGGCGATCTTCGGGATTTCTTCGGGGAACAGAACGGCTTTGTATTCGGCTGTCTGCTCGTCGAAGATCTTGAAGCTGGGCATGGAGACGACGGTGGCGTTGATGCCAGCGGCCTTGAGCTCTACAGCAGCTTTAAGGATCACGGAGATCTCGGAGCCGGTGGCGATGAGGATGATGTCCTTGCCCGAGTGGTCGAGCGCGTAGGCTCCATGCCGGACGCCCTCGCGCACGTTGTATTTTTCTGCGTCAAGGACGGGGAGGTCTTGCCGGGAGAGCGCCATAAAGCTGGGGGACTTGCGTTCGAGAGCGAGTTGCCAGCAGGCTGCGGTCTCGTTGGCGTCGCCGGGACGGAAGTCGGTGAGGTGCGGGATGGCACGGAGGCTCATGAGATGCTCGATCGGCTGGTGCGTGGGGCCATCTTCGCCGAGGCCGACGGAGTCGTGAGTGAAGATAAAGAGCGAGTGGACGCCCATGAGCGCTGACATTCGTATTGCTGAACGGCAGTAGTCGGAGAAGGTGAAGAAGGTAGAGCCGAAAGGGATGAGGCCGCCGTGGGCCGCCATGCCATTGACCATGGCGCACATGCCGAACTCGCGGACGCCGAAGAAGACGTTTCGGCCTGTGGGGTCGACGTGAAAGCTGGGCGAGTCTTTGAAGATGGTCTTGGTGGACGCTGTGAGGTCGGCTGCGCCGCCGAAGAGCTCGGGCACGACCTTCTCGATGGCGTTCATGAAGACCTGTCCAGCGTTGCGGGTTGCCACCGGTTTGTCGGTTGGGAAGACGGGAATTTTCTTTTCCCAATCTTTGGCGAGTTCGGGCTTGATGACGCGGCTGAATTCAGCAGACGGCTCGGGATAGGCTTTGGCGTACTCCGCAAACTCAGCTTGCCACTCGGCGCGAGCATCTTTGCCGCGGAGGACAACGCTGCGCCAGTTTTCGGCGGCTGCCTGGGGGACGTAGAAGAACTTGTCTTCGGGCCAGCCGAGGTTTTTCTTGGTGGCCTTCACATTTTCCGCCCCAAGGGCTTCGCCGTGGACCTTGTTGGTGCCAGCCTTTGGGCTGCCGTAGCCGATGATAGTGCGGACGTTGATGAGGGAGGGGCGGGTGGTTTCGGCTTTGGCTGCGAGGATTGCGGCTTCGAGGGCTACAAGGTCGTTGCCGTCAGGGACGAACTGGACGTGCCAGTTGTATGCCTGGAAGCGCATATTGACGTTTTCGGTGAAGGAGAGCTCGGTGGGACCGTCGAGGGAGATGAGGTTGTCGTCGTAGAGGACGATGAGCTTGCCGAGGCCTAGGGTTCCGGCGAGCGAGGCAGCCTCGTGAGAGATTCCTTCCATCAAGTCGCCATCGCCGCAAAGGACGTAGGTGTGGTGGTCGACGATGTTGTAGGTATCGCGGTTGTAGACCGCTGCGAGGTGCTTCTCAGCCGTAGCAATGCCTACGGCCATGGCGAAGCCCTGGCCGAGCGGGCCGGTGGTGACCTCTACGCCGGGGGTCTCGCCGTACTCCGGGTGACCTGGGGTGTGGGAGCCCCACTGGCGGAACTGCTCGAGCTGGGACATCGGCAGGTTGTAGCCGGAGAGGTGGAGCGCGCCGTAGAGCAGCGCGGAGGCGTGGCCGTTGGAAAGGATGAAGCGGTCGCGATCGATCCACTTAGGATCGGAGGGATCGTGCTTCATGATCTTGTGGTAGAGGAGGTAGGCGATGGGGGCGCAGGCAAGAGGCGCGCCGGGATGGCCGGAGTTGGCTTTTTGAACGGCGTCGACCGCGAGGAAACGGAGGGCATTGATGGAGAGTAGGTCTAACTCGTTCTGCTGGTCCTGCTGCTGATCGCTCATGCTTTCCTTTGTGCTTTCAGAGGCGCGATGCACGCGACAACTCCGGTTGCGGGTGGTGGGTTTTCCCACTTAGTGTACTAGTGGGTTACGATTCGATGCATTACAGCTAATGAGTGACTGCAATCGAAATGTTGCGTCCGAGCCAGTGGTCATCGCCTGCCCAGTGCATGGTAAATATGATGGTTCCGGTCTGGTTGGGGGTAGTGGGGATGTCTACGAAGGAGCCGGGATATCCGACGGCTTTGGAGTCTGCAGTGTTAGTGGTAGCCCAGCTATCCATGGTCCAAACGAGGCGGAAGCGGTTCTGGTCGAGGATGCGCAAGGTCAGACCGGCGGGGATGCGGTTGATGGCCCGGCTGAGCTGAAATATTTCCACTGCACTCTTGAAGCTGCGCATGGCGGGACTGACTGCGTACCGGTCGGCCACCACGCTGATACGATCGAAGACCTGACCATCAACGGTCGAGCGAAGAAGCTTGACGTATTCGGAGTGAGCCCAGACTAGGGGTTGGGCAGAGCCTGCGGAGCGGCCAAAGTACAGGCCTTCCGAGGGCATGTCGGGTTGATCCCATATCTGCTCAGGCAGCATGCCGCCGATGGAGCTGAAGCGTTCCTGAGCGGTGATGAAGCTGCTGATGTCGCGACCTGCAGCCAACTCGTAGTGGGCACGTTCGCCGGCCAGCAGCGGCCAGGCGCGTCCCTGACCCCAGCCGTCGTAGGGACCGCCGTCTTTCTTTTGGCCGTAGCCGTCGTGATTGTAGCGGCGCCAGCAGGCGCCATATGGGGTCTCGATCTTGAGGCAGTGGTCGACTACCTTGAGGGAGTCCACGATGAGGGGATCGTCGGCGCGGCGGATGCCGTAGCGGACGAGTTCGAGGAAGCCTGCGTCGATGATCTCGCGGGCCTCGAAGTCGCATTTTTCGTTGGGGCTGCGGTTGGCGATGTGGATGGTACCGGGGGCAGCGTAGTCGTTGTGGAAGGGCTCGCCTACGGCCGGCGGGCAGATACGCATGTAGTGGTACTTGATGTCGGGATGGAGGACGCCTTCGGTTGTCGTAGTCCACTCATCGAGATGGGCCTCGAGCCAGTCCGCGAAGGCCTCGAGGAAGCTGGCCAGTTCAGGAGACTGATGATCCCGGGCGATATCGGCAGCGCAGATGAGGGCGGCGATGACGGCGGCGAGGGTGGAGGGGGAGTAGCCGGCGTTCTCCTCCCAGCGCTCCTGCTGGGTGACGGGTGCGTAGCGGACGAGGAAGGCGGCGGCGCGCTCGACGAAGGGAAAGACGTCGAAGCCGCCAAGGCCGTCGACCTTCCAGAGGCGCCAAGCGAGCATGAGGGGAAAGGCGACTTCGTCGAGCTGGACGCCGGTCCAGTATGGGGTTCCGTCGATCCAGAAGTTCTGAGCAAAGCCCCCATAAGGGTGCTGGGTGCAGGCGAGGTAGACCAGAGCACGGAGAGCGGTATCTGCTCGTCCGCACGCGAGCATGGCGGTGGCGGACTGGCACATGTCGCGGGTCCACACGAGATGGTAGCCGCCGAGGTCGTCGTCTCCCTTGGAGGCTCCCCACGGAATGGAGGCGGAGGCGATGAACGCTCCGGAGTAGGTCTTGTCCTCGTGGGTGAGGATGGCGCTGTGGCTGATGCGCATCAGGCGTCCGCCATCGGTGGCGGCTGGTGCGAGCCGCTCGGGCGAGTCAGCGCGGAGCCACTGGTCGACGAAGCGCTTGGCCTGCAGATCGTAGGGCGTGGCGAGGCTCTGCATGAGGCCGGAGAGGGCGGAGTGATGACCGTCGCCGAGGGCGATGGCGATGGTGAACTCACGGTAGAGGGCGACGTCGATCTCGCCCATTAGGGCGATGTTGCCGTCGAGGGCCTGGCCGAACTGCCAGTTCATCTTCATGTCGGTGGCGAGGTCCTGGTAGCCGTCGCTGGTGCCGACGTAGCCGCAGGAGGAGCGGGTGAAGCCGCAGCTTGCGCCCATGGCAAGGGAAGAGTTGTTCTTCCAGGCGAGCAGGGTGCGGCGGCCGGCTACGTCGATGGAGCGGGCGGAGTTGCCGGCGCCGCCGCCGTCGAGGTGCGGTGCGAGCAAGGCGTAGCACTTGAGGCGGCAGAGCAGGGCCTCGTCGCCGGTGATTTTTACGTTCGTCAGGACGACGGGGTGGTGGGGGTCGGAGATGAACTCCTTGGTGACGGTGTAGCGGCCTTGGAGGTCGCTGGCCACGACCCGGACGGCGAGGGCCTTCTGGTCGATGTAGTGGAAGTCGTACTCGAGGTCGCGCTTCTCCTCGTGGAAGAAGGTCTCTCCGTCGGTGAAGAGGAGTTCCATGTCGCGGGTCTGGGGGCGATCGATGGTGGGGTAGTAGATTTCGTTGAGGGTGCCGTGGGAGATGGTGAACCAGACGCGACTGGAGGCGGCGTAGGCGGTGGAGACTGCGTCCTTTTTGCTGGAGGTCCAGCGGGGTGGGAGGCCGGGAGCGCCGAAGGCGGGACCATCGTCGTCCAGCCAGCGATAAGAAGGAGCCAGAGCGGTCATTGATTTTATTAGAACTCAAAAGCCGCTCGAATGGATGCAACGAATCGATGAACGCACTGTGAATGATGCAGTGCGCTATGATTCGAAGGTTGCGTTTGCGCGGATGGCATCGCTTCTTGCGCGAACCGCATCCTATTCGGGGTGACGCCGGTGGACTGGACTTCCGGAATCCTCTGGAATCTACCGAATCGACCTCTGGATTTTCAAACAACCCTGATTTCAGAACGACAGGAGAATAATCGTGGCCTACGAATTACCCCCACTACCTTATGACTACGCGGCGCTGGAGCCGACCATCGACGAAGCGACGATGAAGCTGCACCATGACAAGCACCACCAGACCTACGTGACGAATCTGAATGGCGCGGTGGAGAAGCACCCGGAGCTGGGCAAGAAAACTCCGGAGGAACTGGTGAAGGACCTGGCGAGCATCCCGGAGGATGTGCGCAAGGTCGTGCAGAACAACGGCGGTGGCCATGTGAATCACACCATGTTCTGGCAGATCATGAAGCCGAAGGGCGGCGGCGATCCTAGCGGCGAGATTGCCGCGCAGATCAAGGCTGACTTCGGTACGTTCGAGGACTTCAAGAAGCAGTTCAACGAGGCGACGGCGAAGCAGTTCGGCTCGGGTTGGGGCTGGCTGGTGTTCGAAGGCGGCAAGCTGAAGATCGTGACTACGGCTAATCAGGACAATCCGCTTTCGCAGGGTCATTACCCGATTCTGGGCAATGACGTGTGGGAGCATGCTTACTATTTGAAGTACAACAACAGGCGGCCGGACTATCTGGCTGCGTGGTGGAACGTCGTCAACTGGGACGAGGTGAACAAGCGGTTTGCTACGGCCAAGAAGAAGTAGTCTCCGCTAGTGACTGTTGTGCGAGAGGGCTGCCTTCGGGCGGCCCTTTTGCTTGTATACCCCCTCCCCCCTGCTTTTTGTTAAAAGTCTCTGGAATGAGTATGATGCGCAAGGATATAGTACGCAAAGTCTTCGAAATAAAGACTTTATCGGCAAAGTATTCAAAACAGGTTAGTTGCGCTGATTTGACGTTTGTTCGTCGATTTTTTGGGGCTGCGAGTGGCTAGGTCTGTCCGATCTGTTTTCCTCCTTGTCAATTAGTCAATTAATTAATGATAGCGGATTGGGCATAACTACTACGCCAGCAATATCATGCCTGGAATGTCTGACTTAGTTCGCGTGAGGGCTTGACAGCCTTTGGCACGAGATAAGAAGGCTTATCCCAAGGGCTAAAGCCCGCTCCTATGGCTGGTTTGGGTACCTGGGCTAAAGCCCAGGCCTATCTCAGAAGCAAAAACGGATGTTCGTGGTGACGAGGCGATCGCGCTACTGTTTGTCGTAGACGACTACTTCGTGGGTGGGTTTGCCGTCTTTGTCGGTGCTGTCCATGGTGAAGGTCTGGGTCTTGCCGTCTTTGGAGACGACGGCGAAGCTCTTTGCGGGACGGCCGTTCATGTCCCAGGTCTGCTCGGTGCGGTTGTCGCTGATTTTTTTGGCGATGACGGTGACGTTGTTGCGGCCTTCAACGGGCACGGCCTTGCCGTCGATGGGCATGTAGGTCCAGCTGCTGGCTACGCCCTTGGAGTTGGTCTCGTTGACGGTTACGCGACCATCGGGTCCGACGGTTGCCATGTCGATCTGCGGCGGGGGGCCGGGGAACTGCGACTTTGCAAAGTTGGCCTTCCAGGTGCCGACAAAGGCCTTGGGGACCGAGGTCTGCGCGAGGAGTGCGAGGGGAAGAGCGAACAGGCATGAGGCTGCGACGAGCAGAGTTTTTTTCATGGGAGTGTCTCCGTTTCGAGGGCCATCATAGCACCGGAGAGCGCAGGATTCATATGACAAAAGACACTGATTGAGGCACAGAAAAACGGCGGAATGCGGGTCCTTTCGGAGTGCATTCCGCCGTTGTTTTGGCGCGTGTTTGCGGGGCTTATTCGAGGGTCGATCCGCCGCGCGTTCCCTTGGGGCGACGGTTTGCCTGGAGGATTTTTTTGCGCATGCGGAGGGACTTTGGAGTGACCTCTACGAGTTCGTCGTCGGCGATGAACTCGATGGATTGCTCGAGGGTGAGTTGCTTGTAGGGGACGAGGCGGAGCGCATCATCTGAACCAGACGCGCGCATGTTGGTGAGCTTCTTCTCGCGGACGCAGTTGACGTCGAGGTCGTTGTCGCGGGAGTGCTCGCCGATGATCATGCCTTCGTAGACCTCGGCACCGTCGGGGACGAAGAGGACGCCGCGGTCCTGGATTCCGTCCAGCGCATATGTCGTTGTAGTGCCTTGGCGGTCGGAGATGAGGGCGCCGGTGGGGCGCTGCGGGATCTCGCCGGAGTAGGGGATGTACTCGCCGGCGATGGAGTTCATGACGATGGTGCCGCGGGTCTCGGTGAGCATTTCGTTGCGGAGACCGATGAGACCGCGGGACGGAACTTTGAATTCCATGCGGACGCGACCGGAGCCGTGGTTGGCCATCTTGACCATCTCGCCCTTTCGGGGTCCGAGGCGCTCGATGACGGTGCCGACGAAGTTTTCGGGGATGTCGATGGTGAGGATTTCGGAGGGCTCCATGAGCTCTCCGTCGATGCGCTTGGTGACGATCTGGGGGCGGGAGGCCATGAGCTCGAAGCCTTCGCGGCGCATCATTTCGATGAGGACGGAGAGCTGGAGCTCGCCGCGGCCGAGGACCTTGAAGGTGTCGGGGGAGCCGGTGTCTTCGACGCGGATGGAGACGTTGGTGAGGAGCTCTCTTTCGAGGCGTTCTTTGATGTTGCGGGAGGTGACGAGCTTGCCCTCGCGGCCGGCGAAGGGGCCGTTGTTGACGGAGAACTGGATGGCGATGGTGGGCTCGTCGATCTTGATGGGCGGGAGCGGCTTGGGGTCTTCGAGGGCGCAGAAGCTTTCGCCGATGGTGATGCCGGGGATGCCGGCGATGGCGACGATGTCGCCGACTGCGGTCTCGGTTGTGTCTTCGCGCTTGAGGCCGTTGAATGTAAAGAGCTTGGTGACCTTGACGGGCTGGAAGCCGCCGTCGAGCTTATGGACGTTGACTTCGGAGCCGATTTTGAGGGTGCCGTTGAAGACACGGGCGATGGCGAGGCGGCCGAGGTAATCGGAGTAGTCGAGGTTGGTGACGAGGATCTGGAGGTCGCCGTCGTGCGGTGCCTTTGGCGGCGGGGATGGTCTTGAAGATGAGCTCAAAGAGAGGCTGGAGGTCGGTGCCGGGGGTGGCGAGGTCCATGGTGGCGGTGCCGAGCTTGCCGTTGGTGTAGATGACGGGGAAGTCGAGGACGTTCTCGTCGGCGTCGAGGTCGATGAAGAGGTCGTAGACCTCGTTGAGGACTTCCTGGGGGCGGGCATCGGGACGGTCGATCTTGTTGACGACGACGATGGGAGTGAGGTGGGCTTCGAGGGCCTTGGAGAGGACGTAGCGGGTCTGGGGCAGGGGGCCTTCGGAGGCGTCGACGAGGAGGACTACGCCGTCGACCATTTTGAGGGCGCGCTCGACTTCACCGCCGAAGTCGGCGTGGCCGGGGGTGTCGACGATGTTGATCTTGGAGTCTTTGTAGTGGATGGCGGTGTTTTTGGCCAGGATGGTGATGCCGCGCTCTTTTTCGAGATCGTTGGAGTCCATGACGCGCTCGGCTACGGCTTCGTTGGAACGGAAGGTGCCGGACTGGCGGAGCATGGCGTCGACGAGGGTGGTTTTGCCGTGGTCGACGTGGGCAATGATGGCGATGTTGCGAATGGCTTCGGCGGTCGTAGAGTTACTCACTTCGGATGTACGTCCTGTTCTTTGTTGATGATTGGGCGCGTTGAGAGTGGGGCTGGGGATGAAAATGCGCGTCTTCTCTAGTTTACCGCAGTAAGGGATGCGGATGCTGGAGCGGATGTGGTTTTGCGGTGAATCGTGGTTTTCTGCGGAGGGAGGTGGGGGGTTGGTTTGGTGGCGGGGGCGGATGCCTCTATACTCTAGCCACCCCATGACAACGGCCTTGTCCCCACAGTTCGATCACGATGCGTTGAAGAACTATTTGCTGGACCATGCCTACGATGAGATGTTCTCGGGTCCTGGTGACCTGCATGAGCACTATGAGCCGCTGCTGGAGCACTTCTCTTCCCTGCCGACGGGTGAGCTTGCGGCGACGGAAGCAGGCGGCGGACCTGAGCTTTCTGAATCAGGGGATTACGTTTACGGTGTATGGGCGCGAGGAGGGGACGGAGAGGATTTTTCCGTATGACATGCTGCCTCGGATTATTACCAGCGCCGAGTGGGCTACGGTGGAGAGCGGGCTGACCCAGCGGATTACGGCGCTGAATTTGTTTTTGAAGGACATCTATAACGAGGGGCGGATTCTGGAGGATGGGATCGTTCCGCGTGAGGTGGTTTATAGCTGCAAACAGTTCCGGCGGCAGATGGTGGGACTGCAGGTTCCGCGGAATGTATATATCGCGGTGTGCGGGACGGATTTGATTCGGCTGGAGAATGGCGAGTTTGTGGTGCTCGAAGATAATCTGCGGGTGCCTAGCGGCGTGAGCTATATGCTGACGAACCGGCGCGTGATGAAGCGGATATTTCCGCAGCTATTTCGGAGCTATAACGTTCGGCCGATCGAGCAGTACACGCAGTTGTTGCTGGGGACGCTGCGGTCGCTGGCACCGGAGGGGCGGCCGGAGCCGAATATTGTGTTGCTGTCGCCGGGGGTGTTCAACTCGGCTTACTTTGAGCATGCTTATCTGGCTCGGCAGATGGGGATTGAGCTGGTCGAGGGGCGCGACCTCGTGACGCATGACAACGTCGTGTATATGCGGACGACGAATGGGCTGCGGCGGGTGGATGTGATCTATCGGCGCGTGGATGACGACTTTATCGATCCGCTGGCGTTTCGTGGGGATTCGATTCTGGGTGTGGCGGGGTTGTTCAATGCGTATCGCGCGGGGAATGTGACGCTGGCGAATGCGTTTGGGACGGGCGTGGCGGATGACAAGGCGCTGTATGCGTATGTGCCGGAGATTATTAAGTACTACCTGTCTGAGGAGCCGGTGCTGAAAAATGTGGAGACGTATCTGATGTCTCGGCCGAAGGAGCGGGAGTATGCGCTCAAGAATCTCGACAAGCTGGTGGTGAAGGCTGTTGGCGAGAGCGGCGGGTATGGGATGTTGATTGGGCCGCAGTCGACCAAAGCTCAACAGGCAGAGTTTGCGGAGAAGATCAAGGCTGATCCGCGGAACTATATTGCGCAGCCTACGATTTCGTTTTCGCGGGCGCCTTGTTTGATCGGCGATGAGTTGGAGCCGCGGCATGTGGATCTGCGGCCTTATGTTTTGTATGGGGACAAGGTGACGATTGTGCCGGGTGGTTTGACGCGTGTGGCGCTGAAGCGCGGGTCGCTGGTGGTGAATTCTTCGCAGGGTGGGGGAGTAAAGATACTTGGGTGCTGAGCCAGTGAGAAGAAGATCACGCGCATTCATTAAGCAACAGTCTTTGGATACGTGAATTCGGATGAGGAAGCCATCACGTTTGTATCGAGATCTGGGCCGACGAGCTTGCGAATGCAAACGATGATGCTTATCATGTCATGTTCGATGCGGGTCGCGAGGGTGAATTCCGTCAAGATCTGAATGGAGTCGAGATAGAGTACTGTTTATAGTTGGCCTGGAATCGGTTGCGTCGGATCTCGTGTGAATCGGTCGCAAGGAACATTCTTGCATTTCGATGGAAGTGCTCCAATGACCGAAGTATGACCTCGATGACGATTGCATCTACCGAATTTCAAAGGAGCTGATTATGCTATCACGCGTTGCAGATAGTTTGTATTGGATGAGCCGCTACCTCGAAAGAGCGGAGCATACGACGCGGCTGCTGGATGTGAATCTGAACCTGATGCTGGATGAGAGCACGACCAGCGCGGACCGGCGGTGGCATCGGGTGCTGCAGGCGCTGGGGAATCCGAAGGATATTGAGTGGGACGGTGATCCTTACCGGCTGACGCAGGCTTTGACGTTCGATACGGGGAACAAGGCTTCGATTGTTTCGTGCATCATTGCGGCGCGGGAGAACTCGCGGCATGTGAGAGAGCAGATTTCGACCGAGCAGTGGCACCGGCTGAATAGCCTGTACCTGCAGGTGACGCAGCCGGGGATGCAGCGAGAGCTTGCGGTGGCTGGCGGGAGTGAGCAGCCGTCGGATTTTCTGCATGGGGTGATGGAGGCGGTGCACCAGTTTCAAGGGGTGAGCGACTCGACGATGAGCCATGGCGAGGGCTGGCAGTTCATCCAGGTGGGGCGGTATATCGAGCGGGCATCGGCTACGGCGATGCTGCTGGAGGCTTACCACGCGGACCTGTGGGGGCAGCCGGATCGGATTGCGGAGGGTAATGAGTATCTGGAGTGGATGGGGCTGCTGCGGTCGGCGACGGCGTTTGAGGCTTACTGCAAGGTGTATACGGCGGACCTGACGCCGGACCGGATACTGGAGTTTCTGCTGCTGGACGAGGAGTTTCCGCACTCGCTGCGGTTCTCGATCGATAGCTTGCAGTGTGCGCTGGAGGCGATAGAAAAAGACAGCGGGAACAGCCGAGCGGATGCCTTGCGGAGGTTGTCGGGAAGGCTTCGGGCTTCGCTGAGCTATAGCAGCGTGGATGAGATTTTGAATCAGGATGTGGTTGGTTATCTGCAAAATATCAAGGTGCAGTGCCGGGCGATACACGAGACGATTTATGCGCTGTATGTGGATTATTCGATCCAGGCTGCGCTGGCGGGATAACGGGTTCGGGAAAAAAGGGGCCAAGGGTCGTGGAGTTATATAGAAGTTTGGGACGGCGTAGTTTTGGGCAGCGAAGACAGGGGGACGGGATGTACTACTCGATTCGCCATTTGACGAAGTTCCTGTACAGCAACTCTGTGAGCGAGAGCATGATGGAGACGTGGATGCATCCGCGGAGCGACCAGAACCAGCGCTGCCTGACGTTTCATCTGTCGGTGAGTCCGCGATGCAGGGTGTTCAGCTATCGCGACCATCTGGCGAACCATGTGCACCACTTCGATATTCCGGGGCAGCATGGGCAGTTGGTGATTGTGGCGGAGTCGCTGGTGGAGGTGCAGCCGGCGGCGCAGGTTCCGGCGTTTCTGGCTCCGGATGCGTGGGCGGAGCTGGATGCGATGGTGGAGCGGGGCGACTACTGGGAGATGCTGCTGCCGAGTGAGTTTTCGGCGCCGACGGAGGCGCTGGATGCACTGGCGGCGAAGTTTGGAGTGGAGCGGACGGATGATCCGCTGATGGTGGTGCATCGGCTGAATCAGCAGATGTATGAGTATTTTGATTATGTGCCGAAGTCGACGAAGGTGGACTCGCCGATCGATCATGCGCTGGGGACGAAGAAGGGCGTGTGCCAGGACTTTGCGCACATCATGATTGCGCTGGTGCGGTCGAAGCTGCGGATTCCCTGTCGCTATGTGAGTGGGTATCTGTATCACGGTGAGAGTGACACGGACCGGTCGGTGAACTCGGCTACGCATGCGTGGGTTGAGGTGTTGATGCCGCAGCTTGGGTTGGGTGGGGTTTGATCCGACGAACTGGCTGGTGGCGGGCGACCGGCATATTCGGACGGCGATTGGGCGGGACTATGCGGATGTTCCGCCTACGCATGGGATCTTTCGCGGGCGGGCGGCGAGTGAGTTGACGGTAGCGGTGCGGGTGACGCCGAGCGAGGGGACGCCTTCGCTGGATCAGGAGCTGCCGGTGCCGGAGGATTGGTCGATATCTGGTGGAGAAGGCGACGCAGTTGCCGGAGCAGCCTCCGCCGCCTACTCGGCAGCAGCAGATGGCTCAGCAGCAGCAGGGGTGAGCGTACCCGGCACGATCAGAGGTTGAGTTTTTTGAAGATGCGGTCGGGGATGTTGCGGATGATGAACATGATGGGCTGCCACTGGAACGGGACGTAGAGGTTGTCCTTTTTGGCGGCGATGGCTTTGACGATGGTCTGGGCGACCTTGTTGACGTCGGCGAATTTTTCGCTGCCCTTCATGCCGGCGGTCATGGCGGTTTTGGTGGGGCCGGGCTTGATGGTGATGACGGTGACGCCTTCGCGGTCGACTCGGTTGCGGAGGCCGCCGAGGAATGCGGAGAGGCCGGCCTTTGAGGTGCCGTAGAGGTAGTTGGATTTGCGGCCGCGGTCTCCGGCTACGGAGGAGATGACGGCCAGGGTGCCGGCGCGGCGCTGGACGCAGTAGTTGGCGAGCCAGGTGAGGAGCGAGATGGGGGCGATGAGGTTGGTGTGGAGGATGTGGGCGGCGGTGTTGAAGTCCTGCTCGGCCTGGGGCTGGTCACCGAGGATGCCGTGGGCGAGGAAGGCGACGTCCATGCCGGTGAGGGAGTTGATGGCGTGGGCGAGCAGGGGCGGGTGATGGCCGGTGTCGTCGAGGTCGGCTACGGCGGTTTCGACGTAGCTGGCTCCGCGGGTGCGGAGGTCGGCGGCTACGGAGGCTAGTTTTTCGGCGTTGCGGGCGACGAGGAAGAGGCTGGCTCCTTGTGCGGCCCAGATGCGGCAGGTGGCTTCGGCGATGCCTGAGGTGGCGCCGAGGACGAGGACTTTCAAGGGTGCGTTTGTGGCGGTCTGGGTGTTCATAGGTCTACTGTGTCCAGTCTAAGGAACTATCTAAAGGCTACGGTTCCTATTAGTCGCATCGATAAAATTTCCGGCCAGGTATCAACAGGAACGAAGCAACAGCGAAATACAGGGGTCCCTCCAGTGCGCAGCGGACGATGAAACTGTCCACGGCTTCGGTCGGGATGACGGTTTCTTTTGCAGGTCGTGATGCCGGATTTTTTATTGCTCAGATACTGCTCAAGCATTGGCGGTGACGCGCTCCCAGAAGCTGGAGGTGAGGAGGGGATCTTTGTAGCGGGCGAACTGCTGCCACTGGGGATAGAAGGCCTGAAACTGCGAGGCCGTCATGGCGGCGTCTTTGGCGGGATAGAGGCGGCCGCCGAACTCGCGGGTCATGTCGGCGAGGCGCTCGACGAGGGGGAAGGTTTTGTCGGGCTTGATGGGGAAGTCGAGCGCGAGGGTGATGCCGGGCTTGGGGAAGCTCATCATGCCGGGGGATGGGACGTCGCCGAAGGCCTTGAGGACGGCGAGGAAGCTGGCGAGGCCGGACTTGGCGACCTCCTGCAGGATGGCGACGGTGCCTTCACGGGCGTGCTCCCATGGGATGACGTACTGGAACTGGAGCAGGCCGCGTTTGCCGTACATGCGGTTCCAGTGGAGGATTTTGTCGAGCGGGTAGAAGAAGGGCTCGTAGTCCTGCACGGAGACGACGCGCTGGCTGATCTGCTTGTGGAAGAAGGCGGTGTTGAAGAGGCTAACGGTAGTGTGGTTGAGGGCGAAGCCGGGGGCTTCGAAGGGGAAGAGGAGTTTGGGCTCGGGTGAGGGCTTGAGTTCGCCTGGCTGCCGGGAGTGATCGCCCTGCATGAAGACGCCGCGGCAGAAGTTCTTTCCGGTGGAGGCGCAGTCGACCCAGGAGACGGTGTACTCGATGTTGTGGGACTGGTCGGTGAGGTCGATGAACTCGTCGATTCCGTGGAACTGGATGCCTTCGTAGTCGATGCCGCGGGAGACGATGGGCTTGAGGCGCAAGGTGGCCCAGGGGATGAAGCCGGTGATGCCGAGGCCGCCGATGGTGGCGGCGTACCAGTCGGGGTTTTCGGTGGGAGAGCAGAGGTAGCGGGTGCCGTCGGAACGGACGAGCTCGAACTGGGTGATGTGGCAGCCGAAGGTTCCGGCGACGTGGTGGTTCTTACCGTGGATGTCGTTGGCGATGGCTCCGCCGAGAGTGACGTACTTCGTGCCGGGGCTGACGGGAAGGAAGAAGCCGCGGGGGACGGCGAAGTCGAGGATCTGGGCGAGGGTCATGCCGGCTTCGGCGGTGAGGAGGCCGGTGGCGGGATCGAAGGAGAGGATGCGATCCATGCCGGTGGTGACGAGGAGGTTGCCGTCCTTGAGGAGGCAGGAGTCGCCGTAGCTGCGGCCCATGCCTACGGCGAGGGCACCGTTGTGCAGGCCAGCGGTGGCGGGAAGGAAATCGCTCTGCCAGTGGAGCGGGATGAGCCGGGCGTTGTAGTTGGGGTAGCGGCCCCAGGACTCGAACGGGGCTTTGCCTTGAAACTCTTCCCGCGATAGAGAGAAATCGAGTTCCTGTGATCTTTGCGATGCGGTCGGCATGTTGATCAGGATAGACGATTGCCGGCGCCAGGGGTGTTAGAAACGTTCGGGGCGCGGTGAGTGGCTTCGAATTTTTCCCAGGCGAGCCTGCGCTGCTTGAGCAGATCGCGAAGGTTCAGGGCAGCAGTATCCTGGGGGATGGTCTCGAGGACTTCGAAGGCGAAGGACTGTTCGCCGTACTGGTTCCAGGCGGCCTGAAGGTCGTGATTGCGGTGGAGATGCTGGCGGAGCTGGAAGTATTGGCTGTTCTGAGCGGAGGCCAGATTGGGCGAGACTTCTACCCAGGCGCGGCCGGTGGGCAGGCAGCGGAGAGCGTAGATTCCGGGGGCGGGCTTGCGCTCCTTGAACTCGACGGGCGGCTTCTCTTTTTTGGGATTTTTCGAGCATGTGACTTTCTCCGATACATAACGAAGGGGCACGGCGTTTGCCGTGCCCCTTCGTGTTCGAGAGGATACGGCTAGGCGGCGGCGCGGGCCTTGGCGTGGGCTTCCTTCGCCTTGGCGAGGGCGGCTTTGGCCTGGACGGTGAGGGCGGTGAAGCCTGCAGCGTCGTTGGCTGCGATGTCAGCGAGGACCTTGCGGTCGAGCTGATTGCCGGCGAGCTTGAGACCGTTGATGAAGGTCGAGTAGCTCATGCTGTTGAGGCGGCAGGCGGCGTTGATACGGACGACCCAGAGGGCGCGGTACTGACGCTTCTTCTGCTTGCGGCCGGTGTAGGCGAACATGAGTCCGCGCTCGACTGCCTCCTGGGCTGCCTGATAGAGCTTGGATTTGGTGAGGAAGTAACCACTGGCTCGCTTGAGGATCTTTTTGCGGCGGTCGTTACGTTTTGTACTCCGTTTTACACGGGGCATGGTGCTTCTCCTTTTGCGTACTTCGTTTAAGCGGCTGGAGGTAAGGGTCGCATTCTCGCCTCAATCAGAACTAGTGGATGTCCTGAAAGAGCCTGTGAAACGACGATGGTGGCCTCTTCACTCGCTATGCAACTTCAAGTCTCGGTGGAATGCTTACGCTATTCCAGGGGCCCTGGACGCTTTTACTGGCCCTTTGTTCGCTTGAACGGCTCGACTTGAAAAACTTCACTTCCATTCTTCCCAAAAGACAAAGACTTTTTATGGTCTTTCTTTAAGCGTAAGGAAGCATGCGGGCGACATTGTAATGATCCGCATCCGAGATGAGGGCCGAACCGCCGAGCTTGCGCTTGGTTTTGGTGGCCTTCGAGGTCAGGATGTGGCGCATCTTGGAATGTCCGCGCTTGAATTTGCCGGTGCCGGTCTTGTGAAAGCGCTTGGCCGCACCGCTGTGTGTCTTCAACTTTGGCATTGGTGTTCCTAACGGATGGTGTTTCTGACAACCTTTTGAGTATATATGACGGATTGAGGTCTGAGGGATTTTGTTGTTGGCCTTTGGTTGTAGGGCTTGCGCGGCTCCGACATTCCGGGGTTCCCATGCAGAGCCTTCCCCCCTGCCCCTAAAGTGTGCAAAGTATTCGAAAGATATAACTTAGGTCTGGACTTCAGGGGGCGCAGTGTTCTTGGTTGAGCGCTTGATCGCTATTCTTGAGGGCGTTTCAGCCATCTCATTTGTCAAGGGCTCAGCTTCCATGGATTCATTCGGCGTGAGGGAGTTTTTTTCGAAAGACAGCAAGTCGCCAGGCTGGCAATCAAGAACTTCGCATAGCCGCTCCAGAGTGCTGAAGCGGATCGCCTTGGCACGGCCGGTTTTGAGAACGGAGAGATTTTGCGGAGTGATACCGACCAGCTCGGCGAGGGTGTTCAGGCGCATCTTCCGGCGGGCGAGCATCACGTCCACGTTAACAATCATCGGCATGGCTGGTGTCTTCCTCTCGCTCAGATGGTGAGTTCGTTCTCTTCGCGCAGATCGACGGCCATGTCCATAAACCATGAGATCGACGATGAGGATTGCGCCGAAGCCGAAGGAGTCGAAGTGGCCGTGGAAGGACTTCACAGGATGCACCGAGAGGGCGAGCGATAGTTTCCAGAGAAAGTTCATGACACCCCAAAGTAGACAGGCGATGCCAAATTGGCGGAGCTGGCTGACGGACTCGCGGGTGAATATCTCTCCACGGGAGTAATCTCCGAAGAGCCGATGCAGGTGGTACATACATTTGAACAGGACCGCGAACGTCAGAGCAGTGACTGCACCCAGCAATAGGCGGTGGCCGAGCGCCCATCCGGCGGTCTGGACGAACATGTCGCCGTCGTTGATACCGCCTATTCCAAAGGCCACACATATAACGCAGGCAAGGCCTAAAAGCGAAATCACGACCATTAACCCGGTGCAGATCATGCGGAAGACGATGCTGGCTTTCTTGATCTTTTGCAGCTTTGTCTGAATTTCGGTCGGCATTGGAATCTCCTTCGAAGTACTTGAGGCTGATAATACCCAGATATTTCCGATTGTCAATATATTTTTATCGTATATCGATAAAATACTATTGCTTTGCAACGTATTCAAGTTATAACTTCAAGCTAGCGGCAAGTTTCGCTAAGAATGGTCAAGTATCGTTGAACACGGAGAGCGCTATGTCGGGACCCCGGGTTATGACATTCTTCCTTGTTACCTTTTTCGCGTTTGCATGCTTGGCGACGTGCGGCGCCCAAACGATGCCCGGAAGAATGTCCTTCTCGCTGCTCAACCATTCGGGGATCGTGACGCTGGATCGGGGCAGATGGGAGATCGCCGAGTTCTCCGAAAGGAACGACGGGACAGAGTTCAGCATTCGAGCCAAGGACGGCGCCAATGAGTTCCTTGGCGTTCTTTACCCTGCTCGATGAAACATGACGGGACGGCGCAGACATGCCGCGAGGAGATGCTGCGGCATGAAGGGATCGGAAACTCGGACGATGATGCGACCGAACGCGCCGTGATGACGTCGGACAGCGGCGCAGAGATTGCCATGGTGCTGGTCTATATCCGAACGAGGACCAAATTGAGCGAGCACGTTCCGGGAGACGCTGTCAGCAATCACAGGGCGCGCGCAAGATTCCACGCCTTTGTTGGGTCGGGCGATCTGTGCGGCGATATGTACTTTGATTTTGCTGTCTCGTCGCCCGAACACCAGAAGGCCGTAATCGATTCATTTCGAGCCGAGCTCCGCAGCTTGCAGTTCGATCCGAAGGCGAAGCCCACCTTTATTGGTGCGTTCGTCTACGGCACCCTCGCCTTCGATCATCTTATGGCTCGCAATGCCTTCATTGGCTACGACCTTGCACTTGAGCGGGTACATTCCACCGAAGATCCGAAGAAGTGGCGGCGTATTACCAATGATCAACGGAACATGGCGTATGCCATGATGTACGGTCCGGAAGAGTTCCGTCGCGCGGTTAACGCATTCGTCGCGCGTAAGCCGGACTACCCGACCGCATACCTGCTGCTCGCGAAGGTGGAAGCTGAAGATGGCAATGCTGCAGCGATCCCGCATTCATCTTCAACAGGCCTTCGATCGCCGGGCGAATGTGCTTCCTGGCGAGATGTTTCCTGACCCCGCAAATGATACATCCTTTCAGAAGCTAAAGGATAATAACGACTTCTGGGTGTTCGTTGAGGGCCTCAGCCGGCAACTGAAGGAGAGCGAACGCTTGACCTCCGAATGACCCGGTCGATTAAGACCGTCTTTCGGGAGGTTGATGAGGACCGTCCTGCGGTGTTACTTGAACTTTGCCTGAAACTGCTGGATGAGGGCGTGAACGATCGCGGGCCAGGGAATGTCGGCCTGCCCGATGTAGGTTTCGGCCCAGAGGAGTCTTCCCCGCTCGCCTTGAGGGGCTGGTCCATAGACGCGCAGAGTTGCGAGTTCAGAGGAGCCAAAGGACATGCCGTCTGATGGGAACGGTATGAGGAGAAAGGTGAGGTCTGCCGGGGCTTCCTGAGCTTGAGGAGTCTTTCCGAGTGCGCGTATGAGGTCTTTGAGCTGCGGACCGGAGGTGTGGTCGGTCCCTTGTGTCTGGACGGCTATGGTTGTGGCGGATTTGAGGGACTTTACGAAACTGCTCTTATCGCAGGTGTAGACGTCTTTTTTCAAGGCGCAGCCAGCGGCTGGGGTTAGTTCTTGGGCTTGTATTTTTGGTGAGAGGGTGGCGGCGAGGAGGGCTGCGGTAAGGAGAACTCGGACTGATGTAGGCATCGGATGGATTCTATCGCGATAGGGGAGGGTAGAGGATCTTGGGTGCTGGGTGCGAGCGAAAACTGTAGAAACAAAGCAGATCCCTGGGGGATTACATACAAAGGACAGGCAACGGCAAGAGCAAAAGCGCGCCGGCGAGAGTTATACATTCCCACTCATCGCGATGAGACTGCGATGAATGGGGCACCCGTTCGTTTTCGGTTGGTTGAAAGAAAACAGACATCTGCTAACTAATCGTTTAGTTGAACGGTCAAACGGGTGTGGCGGGTCGGAATTCCGCCCTTTGGATACTTATGCCGCCGAAGAGATCGATTACGCTGACGGAAGCCGAGCTGAGGTTGATGAAGATCCTTTGGCAGCGGGGTGAGTCGGCTGTGGGGGATCTGGTGGCGGCGATGCCGGATGGGGCGGCGCTGGCTTATAACTCGGTGCTGACGACGGTGCGGATTCTGGAGCAGAAGGGGTATGTGCGGCACCGGAGGAGGGGCGCGCGTTTATCTATAGCCCTGCGTGGAGGAGCAGGAGGCGGAGCGGTCGGAGGTGCGGCATGTGCTGCACCGGTTCTTCGGGAACTCGCGGGAGAGGCTGCTGCTGTCACTGCTGGGGGATGGGGAGATTACTCCGGAGGAGTTGCAGCGGCTGAAGGAAGCGATTGAGAGTGCCGGGCTGGAAGATGGCAGGTCCGAAGATAGAGAAGAAGCTGGCCAGGAGGGTGCGTAGCCATGGAGTTGAGTTTGATGCATGGTTTGCAGGCTTTTTCTGAAGGGTGCTGCAGGGGCTTTGGTGGCGAGCGTCTGGCAGGGTCTGGTGCTGGCGGCTGGCGATCTGGATCTGCCTGCGGATGCTGCCGAAGACTGGTGCGGCTACGCGGTTTGCGATCTGGATGGTGGGGTTTGGGGTGTTGGTGGTGCTGCCGCTGGTGCGGCTGCCTGTGGGTTCTGGAAGTGGCGTGCTGGCGCCTCGCACTTTGGCGCATGGGCCGCTGGTGCATGCGGATGTGCGGTGGAGTTTGCTGCTGACGGTTTTATGGCTGGGGGTTTCGTTGTACCGGGCTGCGGGTTTGGTTGTGAATGGCGTTAGACTGCGGGGACTTTGGCGGCGGGCGGTGCCGGTGGAGGCTGATGCGGGTGTCAGTTCCCTGCTGAGGGTTGGGCGGCGGAGGGTGGAGCTTTGCACTTCGGAGGAGCTGGAGCGGCCTAGCCTGATTGGATTTTTTTCGCCGCGGATCGTGATTCCTCGGTGGCTGTTTGAGCGGCTGAACGAGGCGGAGTTGCGGCAGATTGTGATGCATGAGATGGAGCATCTGCGGCGTGGGGATGACTGGATCAATCTGGTGCAGAAGCTGAGCCTGGTGGTGTTTCCGCTGAATCCGGCGTTGGTGTGGATTGAGCGAGAGCTTTGCCTGGAACGGGAGCTGGCTTGCGATGCGGGAGTGATTCGGGCGACGGGCGCTCCGAAGGCTTATGCGACATGCTTGACTTCGCTGGCGGAGCGGAGTCTTGACCGGCGGGTTGCGGCGCTGACGCTGGGCGCGTGGGAGCGGCGGTCGCAGCTGGCGGAGCGGGTGCATACGATTTTGCGGCGGGAGAAGGTGCTGAGCCCGATGCAGGCTGGAGTGGTGATGAGTCTGGCTGTGGCGGGGCTGGTGGTTGGGGCGGGTGAGCTTTCGCGGTGCCCGCAACTGGTTTCGTTTTCGGCTCCGGTGCGGGTGGTTACGGCTCGGGCTGGGATTCAACTGCCGAGGCCGCGACTGCGGGGGTTTCGGCTGCGGGGATGCAGAATGTTGTCTATCGGGATGGGGCGGCGGGGCAGGTCGATGTTGCCGCATGAGACTTTGCTGAAGGCTTCGATGGATGGCGGCGGGAGTGCTGCTGCTCCGTGCTCCGGCGAAAGGTGCTGGTAAGGTTCGGGCGCGTAAGGCTTCTGGTGTGGCGAAGAAGCATGCTGCGGGACGGCGGGGTTTGCTGGTGCTGTCTTCGTGGAGGACGTTTGAACAGCGGGATGAGATGGCAGCGCCAAGGATGACGCTGACGGTGGTTGAAGAAGGCGATGTGCGGCCTTCGCTTGAGGCTTCTACGTTTGCCGTGCCGACTGTTGGTGGCTGGCTGGTTTTCAACTTTAACAATGGGCAACTTTAACAACGAGCAACATTAACGATGTATCAACCTATTTTGAGGACTAACATGACTACGAAAACTAATTTATTAGTTACAAAGGCGAAGAGGTTGGCGGCTCCGGCTGGAGCGCTGGCGACTCTTGCGCTGACACTCACGTATTTCTTTGGACACAATGGGCTGCTCGGCCTCGGCGATGACGGCTTCTCCGCTGGATGACAACAGCGTTTCGGCTCTGGTCTCGCTGGATAAGGCTGTGGAGTCGGTGGCGGCGCGGGTTTCTCCGGCGGTGGTGAATGTGGCGGTGACGTCGAAGGGCGGCGAGCATGAGGCCGCCGACGGCTCTGCCGGTGAAGATGGAGAGTTACAGGGTCTGCCTCCGGGCTTTGCGCAGTTCTTCGGACGCGGGATGAGGCCGCAACAGCAGGCGCCGCAGCTGCAGCATGGGATTGGCAGCGGCATCATCATTTCGCCGGATGGGTACATCGTGACGAATAATCACGTTGTCGATGGCGCGGTGCAGATGAAGGTGACGCTGAATGACCGGCGGGTGCTGAATGCGAAGCTGGTGGGCGTGGACAAGCTGACGGACCTGGCGGTGATCAAGGTGGATGCGCATGATCTGCCTTACTTGTCGTGGGGCGACTCGACGACGCTGAAGCCGGGACAGACGGTTCTGGCGTTTGGAAGCCCGTTTGGGTACTTCCAGAACTCAGTGACGCGCGGGATTGTAAGCGCGGTGAATCGGCAGAATCCTTACTCGGACGATCCTCGTAAGCCGGGTGGGTTTATCCAGACGGATGCAGCGATCAATCCGGGCAACTCGGGCGGTGCGCTGGTGAATGCGCATGGCGAACTGATCGGGATCAATACGTTCATCATCTCGAACAGCGGGTCGTTCGCGGGTGCGGGTTTTGCGATTCCTGCGCAGATTGCGAAGGCTACGGCGGATCAGTTGATCAAGTCGGGCATGGTGCATCACGGGTATCTCGGGATCGGGATGAACGATGTGACTCCGGAGAATGCGAGCTTCTTCAACCTGAAGAACTGCGGACGGCGCGATTGTGGCGCAGGTTACGCCGGATTCTCCGGCCAGCCAGGCGGGTCTGAAGAGCGGCGACGTCATCGACTTCGCTGAACGGACGGAAGATTGCGAACGGCAGCGCGCTACAGGTTGCGGTGGGCGAAGACCATGCCAGGAACGATGATCGAGCTGGGGATTCTGCGTAACGGCAACCCGCAGACGGTGAAGTTGACGGTCGGCGAGTTCAAGGGCAATAAGGAAGTTGCCAGCACGGATGGCTCCGCCGCTCCGCAAGGCGGGAAGCTGGGTCTGGCGATTGACGACCTGACAGCGGATGTCCGGCAGCAGCTGAACCTGCCGGAGGACGTGAAGGGGGTTGCGGTGGCGCAGGTGAAGCCTGGCAGTCCAGCGGAGGATGCCGGATTGCAGCCGGGCGACGTGATCCAGGAGGTAGACCGGAAGCCTACGACTTCGGCTGAGCAGTTTGTCGGTGCGGTGCATGCGAACCCGGCCGGGAAGGACATTCTGCTGCTGGTTTGGTCGAAGGGCGGCTCCAGCTACCGGGTGGTTCATCCGGATAGCGGCAACCAGAACGGCATGTAAGAGAAAGGCAGGACAATGGCGGGCTGGCTGGAGAGGTTTTCTCCGGCTGGCCCGTCTTTTTTGTTGATGCTATTGGGCTGGGGAGGGGCATTGGAGAGGCAGGTTCAGGGGTTGCAGGGGTGACCTTCCAGATGCCTGCAAGGGCTTTAGCGTGGTACACTAGAGATACTGAATCGGACCCCCGGAAACGTGCAAAGTGCTTGATTGGAGCGGCCTTTTGGGATTTTCGGGTTGGTTCGGTACGGCTCACTTCTCAGTACTTCAGCTACGGCTGCATGGAGCTACATGGCATCGACTGCAATCCCCACCGAGACTGATCTTCTGGAACTTAAACAGGACGCGACCAAGGCTGCTGCTCCGAAGGAGGGCGGCGGGTATTCGGCGGAGAATATTACGGTGCTGGAGGGGCTGGCGGCGGTGAGACTGCGGCCGGCGATGTACATCGGATCGACGGGCGATCAGGGGTTGCATCACCTGGTGTATGAGGTGGTCGATAACTCGGTTGACGAGGCGCTGGGTGGGCATGCGACACGGATCGATGTGACGATCCATGTGGACAACTCGATTACGGTGGTCGATGACGGGCGCGGGATTCCGGTCGATGACAAGGTGATCAACGGGGAGAAGATGCCGGCGGTGCAGGTGGTTTTGACCATGCTGCATGCGGGCGGCAAGTTCGATGCTTCGAACTACAAGGTGTCGGGTGGACTGCACGGCGTGGGCGTGAGCTGCGTGAATGCGCTGAGCGAGGAGTTCGACGTCGAGATTTGGCGCGATGGCTTTGCGTGGGAGCAGGAGTACAGCAAAGGCGCGCCGACCACCAAGCTGAAGAAGGGTGGACCGTCGAAGCGGCGAGGCACGATGGTGCACTTTCTGCCGGACAAGAGCATCTTTACCGTGACGGAGTTCAACTACGACACGCTGGCGCAGCGGTTGCGGGAGCTGGCCTTCCTGAATAAGGGGCTGGAGATTCATCTGACCGACGAGCGCACCACCGACACGAAGACGGGTGAGGCGAAGCACCAGGAGTTCAAGTACATCGGCGGGATTGCGGAGTTTATCAAGCACCTGAACAAGGGCAAGGCAGTGCTGCACGACAAGCCGATCTACATGGAAGCGGAGCGGGACAATGTGGCGATGGAGATTGCGCTGCAGTACAACGACGCCTACTCGGAGACGGTGTTCACGTTTGCGAACAACATCAATACGGTGGACGGCGGCACGCATCTTTCGGGCTTCAAGACGGCGCTGACGAGGACGATCAATGCGGCGGGGCAGTCGCTGGGGCTGTTCAAGGATGTGAAGGAGAACCTGAGCGGCGACGATGTGCGCGAGGGATTGGTCGTTGTGATCAGCGTGAAGCTTTCGCAGCCGCAGTTTGAAGGGCAGACGAAGGGCAAGCTGAACTCGGATATTGCGGGGACGGTGCAGGCGTTTGTGAATGAGCGGCTGGGCGCGTTTCTGGAGCAGAATCCTTCGGTGGCGAAGAAGATTATCAATAAGGCGATCGATGCGGCGCGGGCTCGTGAGGCTGCGCGTAAAGCTCGGGATCTGACTCGGCGCAAGGGTGCGCTGGATGGCGGCGGTTTGCCGGGTAAGCTGGCGGATTGCTCTGAGCGGCAGCCGGATCGTTGCGAGCTTTATCTGGTCGAGGGTGAGTCGGCCGGTGGCACGGCGAAGCAGGGACGCGACCGGCGGTTCCAGGCGATTCTGCCGTTGAAGGGCAAGATCCTGAACGTCGAGAAGGCGCGTTACGACAAGATGCTGGGGCACGAAGAAATTCGCGCCATGATTACGGCGCTGGGCTGCGGGATCGGCAAGGATGACTTCGATGCGACGAAGCTGCGGTACGGCAAGCTGATCCTGATGACGGATGCCGACGTGGACGGATCGCACATTCGGACGCTGTTGCTGACGTTCTTCTTCCGGCATATGACGGAGCTGATCAAGCGCGGCCATGTGTACATTGCGCAGCCACCGCTGTATCGCATCAAGAAGGGCAAGTTCGAGCAGTACATCAAGGACGACCGCGAGTACGTGCAGGTGATGGTGAAGCGCGCTTCAGACGGCATGGTGCTGACTTATGGGCCGGAGAAGAAGCAGATTCAGGGCGCGGACCTTACGAAGTTCATGGGCCGGCTGAATGAGTATCTGGGCTTCCAGGAGAAGTTTGCGAAGCGGCTGCGGAACGATCAGGTGACGAAGGACTTTACGGAGCTGTTCGCGCATGAAGGGGCGGTGCCGGCGAAGAAGGAGGACTTCCAGTCTGTCGATGGAAAGGCTCCGGCGAAGCTGAAGGAGATGCAGGCGCGGTTGAAGGCTGTCACGAAGGAATTTCAGTTCCGCGCAGTCGGTGAGCCGGTGCTGGATGAAGAGCATCAGACGTGGTCGGTGAGCTTTACGGATGCACAGGGTGCGGTGCGGAAGATCGACTGGGCGCTGGCGAATGCTGCAGAGAGTAGGCAGATGCTGGGTAAATATGCGCAGATCGCACTTTCGAAGGACGGGAACCAGCTGGAGGGGCCGTTCACGATCTCGTACGCGGTGAAGACTGCGGCTGCGGTTGCGCAGGAAGCGGAAGATGAGGCTGAGGAGGCTGCTTCGGAGGAGGGCGTGGCTGCGGATGCGCAGGCTCCCGGGACGGTTACGGAGACCAAGCCGGCGAAGCGGTCGAGCAAGGTGAGCCAGGATCCAGTGGAGAAGAAGACTCCGGCGGAGGTGTTCGAGTACGTGATCGAACAGGGGCGCAAGGAGTACCAGGTGCAGCGGTATAAGGGTCTGGGTGAGATGACGGCTCCGCAGCTTTGGGAGACGACGATGGACCCTGAGCGACGGACGCTGCTGCAGGTGAAGCTCGAAGACATTGCGGCGTGTGAGGAGATCTTTACGACGCTGATGGGCGAGGATGTCGAGAGCAGACGGAAGTTTATCGAAGAGAACGCTCTGGATGTAAAGAACTTAGATATCTAAGTTGTCTCGTTCCTGTCTCTTTGATGTCTCGTAATTGTTAAATGTGTCAACTAGTATTTTCTCCTCTGGAAATTGTTCCTGGGTTGGGAGTAGAGTGTCTGGACTGAGTCCTAACTATCGACAGGTCTTTTCGACTTGAGTAGTTGACCATCCTGGAGTTCGGGACCGATACTCCATCTTGTCTGACAAGGCTACCTATCGGTAGCGGAACGAAAGCATCATTGGGCCAAGGTTTTGCTGGATTGCGATTCCTGAGTTCACTTCTCCACGGGTTGCGTGGGGAAGGTGAACCATTTCACGGCACGGTTCGATAGTTCCAACGAGGTGCAGCGATGAAGTCTTATCTTCGTCCGTTTGCCGTTGTTATACCGTCCATTGTTGGGCTGTGTCTCAGCTCCTACTGTTTTGGTGGTGTGGCCTGGGCGGCTTCTCCGTCTGACCAACCCAACCCTCCGAAGACAAAGACGTCCACGCCCGCTGTACGCTCAGGAAATGGTTACGATCCCGGGACCATTGCGGTCCTTTATGCGCATGGCCGCAATCAGTCAAAAAGCGTCTTTAGAGGATGTGCTGCCACTGTTATCCCGCAACGTTTTTATGCAGGGCTATCAGCAAGGAGCTCCGACAGAGTACCTGGTTCTGCTCTACCGTTACGTGGAACAGGCGAGAGAGCTGCAGATTCTTGCGGGGTCGAAGGGCACTATCCGGGTGAACAACTGTGACGATGCGGGCACGCTGGTTCAGATTCTCGGATACCGGATACGGGAGGGCTGCGGTCAGAAGACTTTCTATCTGGAGACTGCAAATCCAGAGAGGGCATTTCTCACGATTGACTCGGGCTTCCCTCTTACTGAACTGGAGCTGGCGCTTCAGGAAGGAAAGCCCTTCACCTATGCATACCCGACCACTGCGGTTCCGGTGATGTTCCACGAGAGCGATTGGACTGTTCTTAGTCCGGCAAAAAAACGAACCGTCGGAAATCTGATCGAAGTGCTAGTGAACAATCCCGATATAGCGAGGCTATATTGGGCGCTGGCCAAGAACGATGCCACAACGCGGGCGGCACTGCATCAGGCGCCTGGGTTGAGAGCTCTGCTTCCGTTTGGCCCGGTTCTGGATTTTTACGGAGGTGAGATTTCGATACGCTCGGGGCATGTGATCGTGCCAGGAGGAAGGAACGCCGAGTCGGGCTGGAAAGAGCTGGTGGGCGCAAACCCCGGATCACCGTCAGAGTTCGTTACCAACTTGCTCTCAATCGACCAGGGCTGGCTGGCTTTGTACTTCGATGTTCTTTCGCGTATAAGCCTCGAGCAGCAGAAGCACCTGACGGAAGCTCCGAGGATGAAGCGTCTATACGAGGCGTTTCGACCTATCGACCCCAAGCAAAGAGCAGTGCACGGCGTGTTTCGACGAGCACCAGGCCTGCTGGTTCTATTTACACGCCTGGACTGGGAGCCTAACGGCCAACCACATGTTCCGGGAGATCTTGAGGTCTGGAGAAAGATCGTTCATCAGAAGTCTTCCGCGGACGCCGTGCGTGGGTTAGGCAAGGGCTACGACAAGTGGTCGAATGCTGAGCAGTTTCTCGAAACGATGACCTCACTCGCGCGCGAGGACAGCGACACGGGACCATTGCAGATCTATCTGACGCTGTGTGAGTTGGACAGCCAGCGGCCGAAAGACAGGCAGTTGTCGGCCGGGACGGTGGGACTGCTGGCCGAAGGGTTTTCTCAGTTCAGCACCTGGTATCTGACCTTCTCCGATTTTCCGGATTTGACCGACACTTCCATTGCGCGCTTTCTGACTGTGGCGGATGCGATTGATGGGATTTCGAACCAGACTCTGCGCGGAAACACGTTGGGGGCCTTCCAGGCGAACGTCGGGCTGTGGCAGATCCTGGCGCGACAGGGCGAGATTCCGGTGGCCCAGCAGGATGCTTCATGGCAGAAGATGCTTGATCCTTTCGCCAAGGTCTCCTCGTCGACACAGCTCTTCGACGCCGCCCATAGTTCGCTGGGAGCGGTTTTGGTGGCAGCGGGCGCCAGACCGGACAGTTCGCAGGATGAAGTCATTGATTTGCTTGCAGGACCTCGTCAGGAGACTGCGGAGGGCCAGCGGGTACACACGGAGCTGGCGGAGAGGATTCGCTCGGTGCTGATCGATCAGCACCTGGTTTCGCTCGATACGCTTTTCACGCTAAACAATGGCTTCAGCACGCTGACGGTGGGGCATCCGGGGGACGCGAAGATGCTTGCGCTCGCGGGAGAGCTTCGTGAGTTCGAGATGCCGCGCGCGATCTTTACCAAGAACGAGAAGATCGAGTGGGCACCGAGGGTGTACAGCACCCATCATGCGGAGTTGCAGGTGCAGACTGACCTGTCGAAGGTGATCAAGGCTCCTGCTTCGAAGGCGCAGTTGGAGAATGCCCGAGGTGAACTTTCTCCCTTCCTGCGAGATACGCTGGTGGGAATGAACTATGCCTACTATGAACCGCCGGGCGCCCAGATTCTTCATAACAATCCTCTGTTTGTTCGGGCACATGACTTCACGGGTGTGTCGATGGTGAACCCGGAGCGTACGTGGCATGCGCCTATATTGTTGGGAGCCGGGATGCCTGCCGGTGGGGGAGCGTATTTGATGGGCTCGCTGGCTGATCTGTCGTATGCGCTGGCGGCGACGGAGCAGGACTTTATTGCGCCGGAAAATATTCAGGCCCTGGTGTGGAAGGAGCTGGTTCCGGACCTTCTGGTGAGCGCGACGCTTCCACGCTGGTGGGCTGTCACTCCGGCAGAACTTCATGCGGCCGCCCTTTATCAGCGTGCGGGTGAAGAGATCCTGATCGTAGCGGAGAAGGACCCTGCGGTGCGCGGGCAGGCGATCGACATTCTGTGGGACCGCATGGCGCCGCGGCGGTTGGAACAGACATTGCAAGAGTTGACACAGGCGGAAGACTCTGCGACGCTGCTGCCTCGCATGCTGCCGTCCGAGACCTTCCATCTGGCGGCAGAGTTTCGGAAGGAACATCCGGCGGCAGCTTCGGCCGCGGGGCCGGCGAATCAGCAACTGGATGATCTGATACGACAGAATCCGAATGAGGTCAATGCGGCACGGATCGCGAAGGACTTTGGGGTGCCCCATCCGACGATGGCCCGGACGAACAGCAGCGACTTGCTCAACATAAAGCCATTTCCCTTTTTTGGGGGGTACTCGAGCCGGTTGTTTGGAGAGTCGTGGGAGTCGGGCAATCTATATTGGGCACGGCTGGCGGATGAGATGGGCTACTCGCCGGTCATGCTGAACCGGGTTATTCCTGAGCTGACGCGCCGGATGACCGCAAAGATTTTCGCAACGGAGCTGGAGGATTGGCCTTCGATGCTGCGCGCGATGCGGGAGACCGGAGACGAAGTGCGGCAACACAAGGTCGTATTTCCGGCGTCAGTGAACACTACATCGTTAGAGCGGACGGTGAAAGATGGAAGCGCACAATAGGGGCACTATGGCAAAACGATATTTCCTCCTTCTCTGTTTGTTTATGTTTCCCTTTACGGGGGGGCGCGGGGCTTCGGCACAAGATGATGCACGCATTCGGGTGAGCGTCGTGCTGGTGCAACTCAGCGTCGCGGTGACAGACCGGAAGGGGAACTATGTCAACGGGCTTCGCCCTGAAGACTTTGTGGTTGTCGAAGACAAGATTCAAGAGAAGATCGCCAATTTCGAGGAAGGTAACGAGCCCACGCGCAGATTGCTGACTCGATGCTTCCGGGAGCGGCGGTTCGATGATGCCAGCCGGAACGGACGCGGTCGCGGCTACGAGCGCGGCTACAAATGCGGGCGGCAATGCGGCGAAGCTTACATCGGCCATGAATGGGGCGAGCGTCTTCATTCTTTTCGATACGAGCAATTATATGTACAAGGGATTTGTATTCGCGCAGGATGCTATCGCGGATTTTATCCGGTCGCTGGAAGGTGTGAGCAAGGTTGCTTTGTACTCTTACAGCCGCGACCTCTCGCGGGTCGCTGCGCTTACGCCGGATCGATACCAGGCTTTGCGGGGCGTTCGCAACACGGTTGCGGGAGACAGCGCTGCGCTGTACAACTCGCTTTTGATGACGGTGAAGGACGCCGCTCAACTGACGGGACGCAAGGCGATCGTGGTGTTTTCGAACGGGCCGGATGATTCGAGCCTAGTTCCACCGGAAGATGTGGCGGAGTTCGCCCAATCGACGGGAACGATTATTTACATGATCAGCACGCAGCAGGCGGAGGCTGAACCTGTTTCAGCCGCAGTGTTTGAGCGCATGAGCAAGGCTACGGGCGGGAAAGCTTACTTCTCGAAGGACTGGAAGGACGAGAAGCAGGCGTTTGACTCGATCCGCGAGGACCTGGCGCACCTTTATGCGATCAGCTACTATCCGCAGGCGAACCCCAACCGGGGATGGCGCGCGATTACGGTGAAGCTGGTGGGCAAGGACATGCAGAAGTACCGTATTCGAACCCGGAATGGATACCGTCTGCTGCAGACTTCGCAGACTGCGAGTGGTAGTGGTATTGCAGCAGCGACGCCGGAGCCTGCCGGACCGGAGCCTGCGGTGCCGGAGCCTGAATCGAAATGACCATATCGTTGGCCGGTTCCTCTCGCATTCACTAAAGATTAATCCAACTTGGCCACTTCTCGGGGCCTCGGTCCTCATCAACTGCAAAAATATCTTTGCGGACTCGATCGAATATGAACCGATAAGCACTTCCATGCCATCTTACAAAGGTCAGCCTGTCAGGATGTTCCGTCCCTTTGCACGGCGACACAAGCCAGACTGAAAAATTGCAGCTGAACAACACACAGGAGATCTATCCATGCCACAGTTGACGTACACGATCGACCCCACCCATTCTTCGGTTCACTTTAGCGTTCGCCACCTGATGGTCTCGAATGTTCGTGGTGAATTCAGCAAGCTCTCTGGAACAATCCGAGTCGATACCGACCATCTTGAGGACTCGTCGGTCGAAACCTCTATCGATGCTACGTCTATCAATACGCGCGAGCCTGATCGCGATACTCACCTGAAGAGCGCGGACTTCCTGGATGTCGCAAAATTCCCGGCGATTACTTTCAAAAGTACAAAAGTGACTCCCCATGAGGGTGGAGCCACGGTAGTCGGCGATCTGACGATTCACGGCGAGACTCGGCCTGTCACGCTCGACGTCGAAGGGCATGTGGGAGAGATTAAGGATCCATGGGGAAACCAGCGGATTGGGATGTCTGCCACCGCAAAGCTGAGCCGCAAGGAGTTCGGATTGACGTGGAACGCCGCGCTGGAGGCAGGTGGGGTGATGATTGGAGATGAAGTAAAGATCACAATCGACGTGGAAGCCGTGCGCTCTTAAGCAAGGAACTCGCAGCAGCATAATTCGCTTTCCGCTTGCGATTCGGGTTCGACCATCGCGAGGGCATCTTCATATTACGGACGGGGGTTATTTTTTGTGACGAGGCGCAGTGCGGGTTTGATGATGTACCGGCGGAGACCTCAGGGGTTGGAGGTCTTCCTGGTGCATCCGGGCGGCCCTCACTTTGCGAAGAAGGACTTGGGATTCTGGACTATTCCTAAAGGGGAGTATCTGGATGGAGAGGAGCCGCTGCAGGCTGCGAAGCGTGAGTTTCAGGAGGAGACTGGCTTTGAAGCAGCCGGAGATTTTCGCGATCGTTTTATCGATTTGGGGTGGGTGAAGCAGAAGGGTGGGAAGATTGTCTCGGCGTGGGCTTTTGAGGGGGATTGCGATCCGAAGCAGATTGATTAGTAATCGGTGTGAGGTGGAGTGGCCTCAGCGGTCTGGCCGTTTGATCGAGATTCCTGAGGTGGATCGGGGGGCTTGGTTTCTGGTCGAGGAAGCGCGGGAGCGGATTAAGGAGACGCAGGGGCCTTTTATTGATCGGCTTTTGGGTGCGTTGGATTCTGTGGAGTGAGGGTGGGCACCTAGCGTTCTACCCACTTTGTCAGAACTCCCTCGGCTTCTAGCTTCCCGAAGAAGAGCGGTGTTAGGGCTGATCCGAAGTGTGAGGCTTTCGGATCGAAGTTGTCATACCAGCCCAATTCGAGATGGTTGCCTTTCTCGATTTGGATGTGGAGTATACCCCTAGGCACACTTCCTCCGACCGCTGCGATTATTGGTTTCACGAGGTCAGGCTCTAATTTAAGCAGCTACGAAATCCTGTTTCGGCCATAGCGTGTTTCTCTTGAGAACCTGAGTTTCTTCTCCTGACGCCCCGTTCAGCTTAGACACGTTTGTGGCACTAAGATCACCCTCAAACGAGATACGAGCGGCGCCGGCTAGTTCTTCCATTGCGGCGACTAAAAACCTACGCTTGTCACGGACCTTGTACAGGTGAGGTACATTGGGCATCTACCCTTTTTATCAGCGATTGGCCCGATTTTGCTAGCTCCGAAAAAACGTGGGCGTAGGTAACTGTGCACGCTGGAAAACCAAATTGACCTTCTACATTCCCACTCATCGCGATGAGGCTGCGATGAATGGGGCACCCGTTCTTTTGTGGCTGATTGAAAGAAAACAGGCAACGGCAAAGACGAACAGCAGATCCTTCGCTGCGCTCCAGGATGACAATTTCTGGGCGGCTATCTCTTCGCTCCGCAATGTCAATGTCTGGGGGGCCATCTGTTATCTCCAGGATGACGATGTCTGGGGCAGGTCTGTCTCTTAGCTCAAGGGTGACAATTCTCGGGCGGGTCTATCTGCTCGGGTGGATGACACTTATCTGTGTGGGTTTGGGAGGGCGGAAGCGATGCAATAATGCTGGGATGAGCGGACAGATTTCTTCTGGGTTGGATCGGCGGCGGTTTCTTGGGGTTTGTTCGGCGGTGGGGTTGGGGCAGACGCTGCTGCCGGGGGTTTTGTTTGGGATGGCGGCGCAGGGGCAGACGGCTGCGGGCGCGGGGGTTGGGGCGGATGAAGCCGCAGGAGTTGGGGAAGATTACGCCGGAGATGATCGATGCGGCGGCGGTGATTGCGGGAATTACGGTGACGGCCGAACAGAAGGCTCTGATGCTGGAGGGGTTGCGGCAGCAGCGGGATTCGGTGGTGGTGATTCGGGGGATGAAGATTCCGAATAGTGTGGCGCCGGCGTTTGTGTTCGATCCGGTGCTGCCGGGGATGGTGCTGGATACGGTGAAGGCAGCCGATGCGGATGAGTGCGGCTCCGGATGTTTCGCGGCTGGCGGGGGTGCTGGCAGGAGGATGCGTTGGCGTTTGCTACGGTTCGCGAGTTGGCGGAGCTGGTGAGGACGCGGAAGGTGACTTCGCTGGCGCTGACGAAGATGTATCTGGCGCGGTTGAAGCGGTATGATCCGCGGCTGCATTTTGTGATTACGTTTACCGAGGAGCGGGCGCTGGCGCAGGCTGCGGCTGCGGATGCGGAGATTGCGGCGGGTAAGTATCGGGGGCCGCTGCATGGGATTCCGTGGGGGGCTAAGGATCTGCTGGCGGTGAAGGGGTATCCGACGACGTGGGGGGCGGGTGGGTTTGAGCAGCAGCAGTTCGATTATGACGCTACGGTGGTGGAGCGGCTGGATGCGGCGGGGGCGGTGCTGGTGGCGAAGATGAGCATGGGGGCGCTGGCGAATGGGCCGGTTTGGTTTGGGGGGATGACGCGGACGCCGTGGAATGCGAAGGCGCCTTCGAGTGGGTCGTCGGCGGGGTCGGCGAGTGCGGTGAGCGCGGGGTGCGTGGGGTTTGCGATTGGGACGGAGACGCTGGGGTCGATTTCGTCGCCGAGCACCCGGTGTGGCGTGACGGGGCTGCGGCCTACGTTTGGGTTTGTGCCGCGGACGGGAGCGATGGCGCTGAGCTGGACGATGGATAAGATTGGGCCGATTGCGCGGAGTGTGGAGGACTGCGCGCTGGTGATGTCGGCGATCTATGGGGCGGATGGCAAGGATGTTTCGGTGAAGGATGCGGCTTTCAATTGGGATGCGGAGTTTGACTGGAAGAAGCTGCGGGTGGGGTATCTGAAGAGTGAGTTCGATGCGCCGGTTCTGGCGGCGAATGCTGACGATGCTGCGAAGAAGAATTTTGCCCGGGATGCTTATGACACGAAATATCTGGCAAATGCGCTGGAGGCTTTGCAGCGGATGGGGGTGGAGCTGAAGCCGATGACGCTGCCGAAGGGGTACCACTTTGGGGATGTGGGGCGGGTGCTGGAGGCGGAGGCGGCGGCGGCTTTTGATGAGCTGACGTTGAGTGGGCGGGATGCTTTGCTGAAGGAGCCGGGGGCGCATGAGTGGCCGAATGAGTTTCGGGTGGCGCGGTTTTATTCGGCGGTGGACTACATACAGGCGCAGCGGGCGAGGACACTGGCGATGGCGGCGATGGGGAAGATGTTCGATGAGGTGGATGTGGTGGTGACGCCTTCGGGGGGAGCGCAGTTGACGGCTACGAATTTGACGGGGCATCCGGCGGTGATTGTGCCGAATGGGGTGCGGGGTGAGGACGCTCCGATGCAGGAGCATACGGGAGATGGGGATCCGGCGAATGTGGGTGGGCCGGGGACTCCGGTGTCGCTGACGTTTCTGGGGGGACTGTACTCGGATGCGCGGCTGCTGGCGTTTGCGAGGGCTTACCAAGAGGCGACGGGGTTTGGGCGGCTGCGGCCTAAGTTGGAGGCGTGAAGGTATGGGTGAGGCGATGCTGGTAGAAGCGCGGGGGCTGGTGAAGGAGTATGGCGCGGGGGCGCGGGTCGTGGACGATGTGTCGTTCGCGATTGCGCGGGGCGAGACGCTAGGGCTGGTGGGGGAGTCGGGTTCGGGCAAGAGTACGGTGGCACGGATGCTGTTGCGGCTGATTGAGCCGACGGCGGGTGAGATTTTGTACGGAGGCAAGGATCTGCTGGCGATGGGAGCGGCCGAGATGCGGGGGCTGCGGAGGAGGATGCAGATTGTGTTTCAGGATCCGTATGCGGCGCTGAATCCGAGGATGAGGGTGAGGGAGATTCTGGCGGAGCCGTTTGCTATTCACAGGGATCAGGGCCCAGGGGTTAGGGGTCAGGGAAACACTCGGCTGGGGGAGATGTTGCGGGAGGTGGGACTGGACGAGTCCGCGCTGGAGCGGTTTCCGCATGAGTTCAGCGGAGGGCAGCGGCAGAGGATCAATATTGCGAGGGCACTGGCGCTGCGGCCGGAGTTTGTGGTGCTGGATGAGCCGGTGAGCGCACTGGATGTGAGCGTGGGTGCGCAGGTGGTGAATCTGCTGCGGGATTTGCAGCGAGTGCATGGGCTGACGTATTTGTTTATCTCGCACTCGATGCCGCTGGTGCGATATATGTGTGACCGGGTGGCGGTGATGCGGCGGGGACGGTTGGTGGAGCTGGGTGACTGGCGGCAGGTGTGCGAGGAGCCGCGGGAGGAGTATACGCGGGCTTTGATTGCGGCTACTCCGGTGATGCCTGGGGAAGCAATCTCCGAATAACGAGGCTGCGGGCGTCCGGAACCGAACAGTAATTTGCGGAAGTGGACAGCCGTCGGTTTGGGGTTGGCGCGTCGGTTTGACGCTAGTTCAATGCTGGGAGTTACTTGAGAGATTTGCGGGATTCCGGAGTTTTGGCGGGTTGATTGCGCGTCGTTTATCCAGAAGAAGAACTTATCGGAGGGTTGGCATGGCGTACTTTGAGCGGATTCGCGATGTGATTTCGGGGCCGTTTAGCCCTGAGGTCATACAACAGCGCACGGCTGCGGGATGGCAGATAATGTCGATCGAATGGCGGCGCGAGTTGCCGGATAGGGAAGCTCCAACAGAAGGCGCATTTGCTGAGGATATTCCTTACGGATTGCGTATTTCGGACGACTGCCAACGGCTGGAGGTCGATTCGACTGAGAACAAGATACTGCTGCTGATGATGGAGCTGCTGGCGCAGGATTTTTCTTATTCGAGCATCGTGAGTGACTTGAATGAGAAGGGGTACAGGATGCGGGATGGTGGCCGATGGACTCGGGTGGCGGTCTTCAATATGATGCCGAGACTTATCGAGGTGGGGCCGCGGCTCTTTTCGACCGAGGCGTGGAAGACGCAGCGGCCTAAGATTTCGCGGCAGGGATCTCCTATTTAGCCTTCGGGCATGTGCGGGTGGCTACAATGAAAGAGGATGATTTCGGGATTTAGCTCGCATTGGCAGTACCTGTGGTTAGTGGCGGCTTCGTTTATCGCGGGTGTGATGAATGCGATGGCGGGGGGCGGCTCGTTTGTTTCTTTTCCTGCGATGCTGGCTATGGGTGTGCCGCCGATCCAGGCGAATGCGACTAACACTGTAGCTTTGTGGCCGGGTCAGCTGACATCGGTGATGGCGCTGCGGAAGGATCTGCGGCGGGATCTGCTGCCGGTCGTGCTGACCGCATCGGCGCTGGGCGGAGTGAGCGGCGCGGTGGTGTTGCTGAATACGAAGCAGATGACATTTCTGCATTTGGTTCCGTGGCTGCTGCTGGTCGCTTCCCTGCTGTTCGGGATCAGCGGGCCAGTGTCGCGATGGATCAAGGAGCGCTCGCTGACGCCGCATGAGGACAGAACGCCGGCGCTGGTGCCGCTGTTTCTGATTTTGTTTCCCGTATGTTTTTATATCGGCTACTTTGGGGCCGGGGCGGGCTTTTTGATTATGACCGCGCTGGCGCTGTTCGGCGTAGAGAAGATGCATGAGCTGAACTCGCTGAAGGTGACGGCGGCGTGTCTTTCGAACCTCTGCGCGGTGATTACGTTTGTGTTCAGCGGGGCGATCATTTGGCACTACTGCGTAGTCTCGATGGTATTTGCGGGCGTGGGTGGATATGTGGGGGCGCAGTATGCCCGGAGGATGAATCCGAATGTGCTGCGGACTATTGTTGTAATAACGGGATGCCTGATGGCGGCGTACTTCTTCTGGAGGAACGGATGATGGAGCAGCCTGCAAAGGAGGGACGAAGATATGAGTCATGAGGGAATCAGGATTGTGAATGCGGAGCAGGCGCAGCGGGAGATGAGCGCGGAGGAGAAGTTGCCGGTAGCGGCGGTGACTCCGGCGAAGGTGCGGGTGAAGAAGACGGAGGGGACGGGGGTCGAGATCGACTGGCAGGATGGGCATAAGAGCGTGTGGAACTTTGCGTGGCTGCGGAATGCGTGTCCTTGTGCGACGTGTCATGAGGAGCGCGAGAAGACGGGGCGGTTGCCGGGTGAGGCAAAGCCCAAGCCCCAGACGCCGTTGGTGATGTATGAGGCACCGGTGCGGCCGATCGAGGTGACGCCAGTGGGCAAGTATGCGCTGAAGTTCAAGTGGACGGATGGACACGAGAGTGGGATCTACTCGTGGGAATATCTGCGGCGGGTGTGCCGGTGTGATGCATGCATGGCCGCGAAGTGACCGCCTCAGGTCTTGAGATAGACGAGTTTTTGCAGGCGTGGGGTACGGGCTACTTCGGCGAGGGTGTAACCGTCCAACCTTTCGAGGAAGGCGGCATAGGCACTGTCGAGCGCGTCTCTGAGCAGGCAGGCTCCGGCGAGTGGGCAGGGCTGGGTGTAACAATCGACGACGGATTCGGCGGGTTCTGTGATGCGCAGAATTTCTCCGATGGAGATGGACTCGGCCGGGCGCGCCAATCGGAGGCCGCCTCCGAAGCCTTTGGTGGTGTGGAGAAAACCTTGCTGGCCTAGCTGGTGCGCGACCTTGACGAGGTGCGCATAAGGAACGTTGAACATGGTGGCCGCCGCCCGGACCGTGACCGTTGTCTGCATGGATTCGGCGCGACTACCGAGGTACATGAGAAGACGCAGGGCAAGGTCCGAGAAGCGGTTAATTCGCATGGGAGAGCAACTCCTTTAGCTACGATCTCGCCAATTCCATCTCGAAGGACGGATCTGGGGCGAACGCTTCACTATAACGGTCGGCGAGAGGAATGTTCAAAGAATCGAGGATACCTTCGATGGCCGTCATCATTCCAGCAGGGCCACAGTAATAGAAGTCCGCCGGCTGCTGAGGTAGATGGGGACGGAGAGAGTCGATGGTGATGCGGCCTGAGAGATCGTAATCAAGCCCTCGCACATCGGATGACGCAACTTTTTCGTAGTAGACCAGGGCTCGGATATGCGGATGAGTAGTGGCGAGGGCGCGGGTCTCGTCGCGGAAGGCGTGGTGAGCTCGACGCATGGTGGCATGGACAAAGAGGACAGAACGGTGCGGGGAGTGCTTTGCCAGATGATGCAACATGCAGATGGACGGGGTGATTCCGACGCCTCCGCTGAGAAGCACGACAGGTTTGTCGCTGTCGCGGAGGACGAAGTCGCCATGAGGGACGTGCGCGAGGATGATGTCGCCTTCGTGAACTGAGTCGTGAAGATAATTAGAGATGAGGCCGTTTTGCGCTGCGGAGATGTGCGCTGGAGCGGACTCGCGTTTGACGCTGATGCGATAGGTGCGGCCGTTAGGAGTCTGCGAAAGGCTGTACTGGCGGATCTGCATATAAGGTGCGTCGGGAACCTGCGCCTTGACGGCCAGATACTGTCCCGGCAGGAAGGATGGCAGAATATCGCCGGAGGAAGACGCAAGATGAAGCGAGGTGATGACGTCGCTCTCCACGACCTTGCGCTCTACCCTGAGGGAGCATATCCAGCCCAGCCTCCGGGCTGGTTTCTGCCGTCCGTGTAGAGCTTCTGCTCGACGCCGATCATGATGGTTGCGAGTTGATCGTACGGCGGCTGCCCTATAGTTGGTGGCTTATTGAGTGACGTTCAGCGTTGCGAGGGCTTCGTCTACGGTCGTGGCTACGAGGAGAGCTTCGCGGTTCTTCGGCTTGAGGACGCCCTGAGTGACGACGTGGTCGAGGAAAGTGAGCAGGCCGTCGTAGAAGCCGTCGACGTTGAGCAAGAGTACGGGTTTAGTGTGGAGCCGTAGGGTCTGCCAGGCGAGGACTTCGAAGAGTTCTTCGAAGGTGCCATAGCCGCCGGGGAGCGCGAGGAAGGCGTCGGCCTTCTCGGCCATGAGGGCCTTGCGGGTGTGCATCGTGTCGACGACGTGTAGCTCTGAGATGCCGCTGTGGGTGACTTCGAGATCGACGAGGACCTCTGGAATGACGCCGGTGACGCGGCCTCCGGCGGCGATGGTGGCGTCGGCGACAACCTTCATGAGGCCGACGTTGGCGCCGCCGTAGATGAGACCGATGTTTCGCGTGGCGAGAGCGTGGCCGAGCTCTGCTGCTGCGGCTTGATAGGCGGGATTAACGCCAAGGGAGCTCGCACAATAGACGGCGAGATTGTGAATGGAAGGCGGTGAGGACATATCTAGGTTCGATTATCTCTCACCGCTATTAGGGGAGGGCTACTGGATGTTCGCGATTACTCGACGACTATTTTTTGGGCGTCGTACTGCGGCGATACGGAGAAGAAGCAGTGAGCCGCGAGGATGGTCGCCGATCTTGCTGGCGGCGTAGATTTCGGTTCCGGCCGGAGCTTTGACGAGGAGGTTGTAATGGGATGGGACGACATAGGTCACGCCGTTAACTTTGAATTCCTGATAGGCGTAGGTGTTGTTGTAGATGGTGAAGGAGATGCGGGCGTCCTGTGTGACGACGGTTGGATGCGGGTGAAGGTGGAAGATATTGCCGAAGGACGCGGCGTTGGCTGCGACCGGGGTGAGTGCGGCGGCGGTGGTTAAGGTTAAGGCGATGAGTGTGCGGCGGATGTTGGTGTGCATGGAATCGTCTCCTGTTGGTATGCACTGGAGACTTGCCTGCCATGTGCAGATAAGTTTCGCCGTGCATGATTTTGTACTGCGTCTGTGTAGTTGCACTCGCGATGCCATTAGGGGTGATGTGCTTTCAATCACTTGCGGCTGCGAAAAATGGTGCAACTGTCCGGTTATGCGAAACAGCGTCCGGTACGGAACAGTGATCGAGACCGGTTGAAGAGCGTGTTGATGCGATCACCGTGTAATGCGGTGTGAATTCGACGTGGATTAGGGTCGCGGTGAGGACGCAGGTTGTTGCTGTCTCTCACCGCTGATGGGGAGGGCCGGGTGGTGCGAGGTTAGTTGAGGTCGAGTGTGTTGTTGTCGTCCAGCGGGGTGAGCGCGTGGATCAGCGAGCCGCTGGGGTGTGAGCCGATGGCGCTGGCGGCGTAGACTCCGGTGCCGGCGACGGCGGTTACGATGAGGTTGTAGCGGGCAGGGACGGAGTAGGTTTTGCCGGCGACCTGGAGTTCCTGACGGCTGCCGGTGTTGTTGTTGATGGTGACGGTGTAGACCGACTGTTGCTGTTGCGCGTTGGCGTTGCTGTTGGGTGCAGCGAGTGCGGCTACGGGAGTGAGGGCGGGAACGAGAGTCAAGGCGAGGGCGATGAGAGTGGTGCGGGTTGAGGTCTGCATGGTGAATCGTCTCCTGATGGATCTGATAGATCGCGAGGATCTAATGAATCAACGTGTGTAGCTGCAAGGTGCTGCTGCTATGCACTGGAGACTTGTCTGCCATGGTTCAGATAAGTCGTCGCGCACTGTTAACTACGAGTGAGTTGGGTAAAGTTCAATGTTTTTGAAAAAATATGTTTTTGCGATTTGGCGCTAACGGAATGGGTTTTGGCGGCGTCGGGCGATGCGATTCGCGGCTATAAAACGAGGTATTAGGTGCTTCGCGTTGATGCGCTTAAAATGGATATTGGAGCGTGGGACGTTGAGTCATCTTTTGGAAAATATGAATCCGCAGCAGCAGGAGGGGATCCAGGCTGTGGATGGGCCGGTGTTGCTGCTGGCTGGAGCGGGGTCGGGAAAGACGCGGGTGATTACGCACCGGATCGCTTATCTGATCCAGGAGCGCGGGGTGGCGGCGGACTCGATTCTGGCGGTGACGTTTACGAACAAGGCCGCGAAGGAGATGGCCGAGCGGGTCGACAAGATACTGGGGCATAGCTCGCTGGCGAAGCCGCTGCTGGCTACGTTTCACTCGTTCTGCGTGCGGGTGCTGCGGCGGGATATTGAGGCGCTGCGGGTAGGGAATGTGGGACTGACGCGGACGTTTGCGATCTATGACGAGAGCGATCAGCAGGCGGTGGTGAAGACGGCGCTGAAGCGGCTGGGGATTGATGACAAGAGCCTGAAGCCGCGGGTGGCGCTGGGGCGGATTTCGTGGGCGAAGAACCACATGATCGATCCGCAGGAGTATTTTCTGGCGAGCACGAATCCGATGGAGGAGAAGATTGCGCACATCTTCGAGATCTACCGGAAGGAGCTGATGAAGGCGAATGCGCTGGACTTCGACGATCTGCTGCTGGAGACGGTGCGGCTGCTGAAGTCGAACGCCGAGGTGAGAGAAAGATACAACCGTCGTTACAAATACGTGATGATCGATGAGTACCAGGACACGAATCGTCCGCAGTATGAGTTGATGAAGCTGCTGGCGGGGCCGCAGAAGAATATCTGCGTGGTGGGCGATGAGGACCAGTCGATCTATAGCTGGCGTGGCGCGGACATCAAGAACATTCTGGATTTTGAGAAGGACTTTCCGGATGTGAGGACGATTCGGCTGGAGCAGAACTACCGGTCGACGCAGATGATTCTGGAGGGCGCGGGCGCGGTGGTGGCGCAGAATACGCAGCGCAAGGGGAAGAATCTTTTTACTACGCGCGAGGGTGGGAGCCTGATTGGATATTACGAGGCTCCGGATGGGGAGAATGAGGCGCTGTTTATTGCGGACCGGATACAGCGGTATCTGCGGGAGGCGGGACAGCAGGAGGATACGCCGCGATGCGCGGTGCTGTACCGGACGAACTCGCAGTCGCGGCTGGTGGAAGAGGCGCTGCGGCGGTATCAGATTCAGTACCACATGGTGGGGGGCTTCTCGTTCTATGACCGGGCGGAGGTCAAGGACATTTTGAGTTATTTGAAGGTGGTGTCGAATCCGCATGACTCGATTGGGCTGGCGCGGGTGATCAATTCGCCGGCGCGCGGGATTGGGAAGACGACGCTGGAGACGCTGGAGCGGATGGCGCTGTCGAGCGGGATGAGTACGTGGGATGCGATTGGGCGGGCGATTGAGGACAGGCTGCTGCCGGCGCGGGCGATGCAGGCTTTGAGTGGGTTTCGGCGACTGATTGAAGATGCGCGGGCGATGCTGGGGCCGGGGTTTGCGGAGAAGCTGAGTGCGGATGTGGAGGTGGATACGTGCCCTGCCCTCGGATGCGACGGAGGATTGCAGATGCAGACGCTTCGAGTTTGGATTTGGAGCGGAGGCTGATTCTGCCGAAGCGACGGAGCCTGAAGATGACGGGGATGCGGATACTTCGTTCGATACGAGTTTTAATTTTGGATTTGATTTTGGGCCTAGTGAGGAGATCTCTGCGATTGCGGCGGAGAATTCTGTGGACTCGGATGCGGCGCATGGGATTGATGTGGCTAGTTTCAATCCGTTTGCTCCGGTGGTGTTGAAGAAGAGCGCCGGAGATAGTCGTGGCAGCAAGCCGACCTTAGCGGCCAAAGGCGGCCGCGAAGATGGAGCACCCAGTTCATCTGCGGAGGAGAAGCCGGCGTTTCGGAAGCCGGGGGATGCGGCTACTTTGCCGGAGTTGATTAAGTTTTTGAATGACCGGAGTGGGTATATTCGGGCGCTGGAGGAGGAGGCTACGCCGGAGTCTTTCTCGCGGATTGAGAACTTGAAGGAGCTGGCGAATGCGGCGCAGGATGCGCAGGAGCGTGGGGAGACGCTGCATGAGTTTCTGGATCATGCGGCGCTGGTCTCGGACGCGGATAGCTATAGCGAAGAGGCGCGGGTGACGCTGATGACGCTGCATGCGGCGAAGGGGCTGGAGTTTCCGCTGGTGTTTCTGACGGGGATGGAGGAGGGGCTGTTTCCGCACTCGCGGACGTTGACCGATCCTACGGGATTGGAGGAAGAGCGGCGGCTTTGTTATGTGGGGATGACGCGGGCGATGGATACGCTGGTGATGACGCGGGCTCGGTATCGGCGGCGGTATGGGAGCGATATGCCGGAGTCTAGTATCGCTTCGCGGTTTCTGGAGGAGGTGCCTAGCCGGTTGGTGGAGGATCTGGGGAGTCCGGCGGCGCGGCCTCAGTTTTCTGGGAGTGGCACGGGTTATGGCGGGGCTTATTCGACGCCTTATCCGCGGGGGCGGGCTCGGAATGATGAGGGTGGCGAGCGGCACTATAGCTATGAGGATGAGGATCAGAGCGGGGATAGCGGAGCCAGGGCTGCTGCGTCGGGCCGCGACGGGTATGGCAGCGGGAAGGACGGCGAGTGGGTCGGGATCGCATGGATAATATTGCGAGCTTCTTTGCTGGCGAGCGGGGGCAGAAGGTTTCGCGGCCGAAGCTGGAGGTGGAGGAGCCTACGGGGAAGACTGGGTTGAAGAAGGGCACGCGGGTTCGGCATCCTAAATATGGCGAGGGGATGGTGTTTCAGCGTGAAGGCGATGGGGATGATGCGAAGATTACAGTACAATTTCAACAGCACGGCGTGAAGAAGCTGGTGGAGAAGTTTGCCCAGTTGGAACGCCTGTAACAGTTTCGAAAATCCGCACGTAGAAAGATTGGCAACGATAGATGGCAAATACGAAGAGCATCACCGATACCGCAGAGCGCAAGAAGGTAAAGCGCGCAGCACGCAAGAAGGCAGCACCGAAGGCTCCACGCACAGGCGCACGCGGCGAGAACAAGGCCAAGATCAAGAAGGCATCACGCGGACAGAGCAAGCGCTAGGTCTTTCGATCTCTGCACGCACCGGCCAGACGCCGGTGCGGTGCGGAGATGAGGTTTGATCCATCCCATAGTTGTGCTCGTTCCGGCCGGTAGGCGATTTACGCATAGAACTTCCCGAGACAATGACTTGTTTGAGGAGTGAGCGCGCTGGCCAGACAGATCTTCGCAACAAAATCCATCGACAAACTGATCTCTGAATCGGAGCGGCCGGAGCACGCGTTGAAGAAGACGCTGGGGCCGGTGAGCTTGACTGCGCTGGGCATTGGCGCGGTGATTGGGTCGGGCATCTTTACGGTGATCGGGACGGCGATCGGGGGCAATCCGGCGAAGATTGCGGACTGGAAGGGATCGCCGATTCTGGACCTGGTGATGGGATGGATCCATCACACGAACGGAGCGGTGGCAGGACGTCCTGGAGCTGGGCCTGCGCTTGCCTTGTCGCTGGTGCTGGTGGCGATTGTCTGCGCGCTGACCGGACTGTGCTATGCGGAGCTGGCGAGCATGATTCCGATTGCGGGCTCGGCCTATACCTATACCTATGCGACGCTGGGCGAGTTGATTGCGTGGATCATCGGGTGGGACCTGATTCTTGAATATGCGTTTTCGAACATGAGCGTGAGCGTGGGGTTTGCCGCGCATGTTGTGGATTTGCTGGACTGGCTGGGTATACGGCTCGATCCGAAGTGGCTTGAGTCCGGCGTATCTGCCGCTGGGACTGCAGGACCTTTCGGGCAAGGACATCTTTCCGGCAGGCTGGCACTTCGGGTTTGATATTCCTGCGTTCATTATTGTGCTGCTGCTGACGGTGGTGCTGGTGCGCGGGATTCGCGAGTCGGCGCGGACGAACAACGTGATGGTGCTGATCAAGATTGCGGCGATTCTGGTGTTCATCTTCTTCGGCATCAGCTTTATTCATCCGGGCAACTATGTTCCCTTCTCTCCGAATGGATTCACGGGCGTGCTGGCGGGCGGATCGATCATCTTTTTCACGTATATCGGCTTCGACTCGGTTTCGACGGCGAGCGAGGAGTGTAAGGATCCGCAGCGGGATGTTCCCATCGGCATTCTCGCGACGCTGATTGTGTGCACCATTCTTTATATCGGAGTGGCAGCGGTGTTGACCGGGCTGGTGCCGTGGGCTTCGATAGCGGGTGATGGTGCTCCGGTGGTGAATGCACTGAAGCGAGTGGCGCTGGAGCCTGGAGCGCATCGGCTGCACTGGGTGAGGCTGGCGGTGCTGATCGGCGCGATCATTGGGATGGTCTCTTCGATCCTGGTGTTTCAGCTTGGGCAGGCGCGGGTGTGGTTTGCGATGAGCCGCGATAAGCTGCTGCCGGATGCGTTCAGCAGGGTGCATCCGCGGTTTCGAACGCCGGCTTTCGCTACGTGGGTGGCGGGGATTCTGGTGGCGATTCCGTCGGGGTTGTTTGACGTGGGTTCGCTGGCGGAGATGTCGAATATCGGGACGCTGTTTGCGTTTGTGCTGGTGTCGATGGGAGTGATCGTTCTGCGGTACAAGGAGCCGGAGCGGAGGCGCGGGTTCCGGGTGCCGTTTGGGCCGGTGATTCCGGTGCTGAGTGTGGTGTTCTGCATTCTGCTGATGGCTGGGTCTGCCGGCGATTACGTGGGTGCGGTTCTTTGTGTGGCTGGTGATTGGGCTGGTGGTTTATGTTCTGTATTCGCGCAAGCGGAGTGAGTTTTACGGGCAGTAGGCATACGCTCAGTTCATGTCCAAGAGCTTTCTGACCGCTGAGTGGCGCAAGCTGATTATGGCGAACTACGTTGTTGCTCCTGAGGTTTTGGAAACTTATCTTCCGGTTGGCACTACGCTGGATCTCTTTGAGGGTCGCTGTTATGTGAGCCTAGTGGGATTCCTATTTCAGAACACGCGGTTGAAGTCTGTTCCGGTGCCGTTTCATCGCACTTTTGAAGAGGTGAACCTGCGGTTCTATGTGCAGCATGTGACTGCCGCGGGAGAGCGGAGGCGTGGGGTGGTGTTCATCAGTGAACTGGTGCCCCGGTTTGCTCTGAGCCTAGTTGCGAACGTGATCTATGGCGAACCTTACTCTACTGTTCCTCTGCGACATGAGTGGGTTGAGACTGGTGAGCGGCGCTCAGTTGCGTATAAGTGGAAGCATCGTGGGCGTTGGGACGAGCTGCGGGTGAGTGCTGCGGGTGAGGCCGAGGAGATTGAGGCTGGGAGCGCTGAGGAGTTCTTTACGGAGCACTACTGGGGTTATACGAAGCGGAGGTCGGGGACATCGGAGTATGCGGTTCTGCATCCGCGATGGATGACATACCCGATCTTCGAGCACTCGATCGATGTCGACTTCGGCGGTTTGTATGGGAGTGGGTTTGCTTCGCTCTCGGGTCGCGTTCCGGATAGCATTCTGCTAGCGGAGGGCTCAGAGATTGAAGTGCGTTCCGGCGAGCGGCTTGGCGCAATTAGCTGAGGCGAAGGCAGCGACTACACTAGTTTTATGGTTCGGAAACAAGCGAAGCGGGATGCTGAGATTGATGTGGTGGAGTGGCTGCGGGGGCTGCCTAAGGTGGAGCTGCATCTGCATCTGGAGGGGACAATTCTTCCGGAGACTTTGCTGGAGTTGAGCCGGCGGCATGATGCGGAGCCGTTGACGGTGGAGGCGGCGAAGAAGCTTTATGTGTATGAGAACTTTCAGGGGTTCATGGACTCGTTCAAGGCGGTTTCTTCGCGGCTGAAGGGGCCGGAGGACTATGAGCTGATTACTTACAACATGGTGCGGGAGCTGGCGGCGCAGGGGGTGGTGCATGCCGAGGTGTATGTTTCGTTCGGGATTATTTACTACTGGAAGAACACGGCGGTGGAGCCGTTTGTTGAGGCGATCGAGCGTGGGCGGGTGAGAGGCGGAGAAGGACTTTGGGACTACGGTGTTGTGGCTGATCGATGCGGTGCGGCACTTTGGCGCGGAGGAGGCGTCGAGGGTGTTTCGCAAGGCGGCGGAGCTGCGGGAGCGGTATCCGAGCATTGTGGGGATTGGGATTGGCGGGGATGAGGCGCGGGGGAGTGCGGAGCTGTTTCGGGAGTCGTATGCGGAGGCGAAGGCGGCGGGGTTGCGGCTGACGGCGCATGCGGGCGAGACGACGGGGCCGGAGAGCATCTGGGCGGCGGTGAATATTGGGGCGGAGCGGGTGGGCCATGCGCTGTCGGCGCGGCTGGATGCGGAGCTGATGGAGGTGCTGGCGGAGAAGCAGATTCCGCTGGAGATCAATGTGACGAGCAATATACGGACCGGGTGCTGTCCTGGGTTCGATGAGCATCCGGTGAAGGAGTACTTCGAGAGCGGGTTGATGGTGACGATCAACTCGGATGATCCGCCGATGTTTGGGAGCAATCTGCTGGAGGAGTATGTGCTGGTGCAGGAGCGGTACGGGTTTTCGCTGGAGCAGATGCGGGAGCTGGCGGCGAATGCGGTGGAGGCGAGCTTCCTGGAGCCGGAGCGGAAGATGGCGCTGCTGCAGGCGGTGGAGCAGTACGGCTGGTAAGGTTTTCAATGGCCTTCCCCCACCCCCTATGTAGAGGGTATTTTGGAGCTAAATGCTGCAGGGTGAGTGGCTTACAGCGCGTGCATCGTTGTAAAATATTGCTAATAAAGGACTTGCGTCCAAAATATTGAGCCAGCTTGAGTTACGGTGGTTTGAGCGTTTTGTAGTCAGTTGCGAAGTTAATGGCGAAGACCCGGCTTGTGGGCGGGTCTTTGATTTGTTTGCTGTTTCTATTTTACCAGTTGGCGGGTAACTGGTATGCCAGCTCTATATGCCTTAGTATCTAATGATTTACATCAATAAAGGGGTTGACAGGTTGTAGGTTCGCTAGCTCGTCCCGCTGCGGCCTATTGTTTGAAGCGCAATAACACTGCACGAAGGAGAGGTGGTCCGCGATGGCCGATTTCGTCAGCAAGATCAAAGACCTGGATACGCGGCCAGTGCAGCTTCGATACCGTAACCAGCGCTACGTACGGGATGACTGTGTACGAGCCTCCGATGGTCACGAACGCGGTCTTCGTAAAGAACAGCACCAGGCTCTTCCAGAAGTGGAAGTCCCGAGCGAAGAAGTAGAAGGCAGTCAGCCGCAGAAGCCACAACAGCAAAACTATTGAAGTCAGCTTCGCCGCCGGTTTCAGGAGAGGCGCAGGGCTCGGGTGTTACCGAGTTTATGCTAATGAAATAGCCTCCTTCGTCCTCTTCGGCGTCTGCTTCGCTCTGTCTGTGAAGAATATTCGGCCATCAGCGTCCTCGAGAACTATTCCAAGTACGACGACGCCAAGCATCACCAGCAGCAGCGAAACATCAAAAAAGAACATGCAGGCAAAGGCGGCTGCTGCGACGGCGCTTTGCACAGGCCCGCGCAGAGCTCTTTTGGCAACTCTATAGAGGGCGATTATCACCAGAGCGATGACTGCGGGCTTGAGTCCGTTGAAGATCGCCGCGATCCACGGCAGGTTGCCGAACCGGACATAGATCACGCTCAGCGCCAGCAGCACGAACATGGAAGGCAGTACGAAGAGCGTTCCGGCAACGACTCCACCTCGCTTGCCGTGCAGTTTCCAACCGATATAAATGGCGAGTTGCTGCGCCTCTGGTCCCGGCAGGAGCATGCAATGGCTTAGCGCATGGAGGAAACTGGCGTTGCTGATCCACCGCTTCTTCTCAACCAGATAGTCATGCATGATGGCGATGTGGGCAGCCGTGCCGCCGAAGCTGATCCATCCCAGCTTGAACCAGAACCGCAGCGCCTCCCTGAAGGCAGGTCGCTGCACCGCGACGAAAGGCTCATCCCGCGGCATTGCGGGTTCTGAAAGTGGAGCTGTTTCCGTCGATACAAAAATCTCGCCATATTTCTGTTAACTCATTATGACATTATAACGTCATAATGGAGCGCGAAATTTAGATCTACGCGGAATCGTCTTTCGCGTAGTCCGGTTCACCACGCGATTTCAAAAGTGAGTCATTGAAATATGAATATCATTCGCAAACCATTGGAACCAGGAACGCAGCGACGGCTTTGCGTTCACAAATCGAGCTTCGTTAGCTCGCTGGGCTCCCATTCCGCTCCGGCTGATTGTTGGATATGGCTTCATGCAGCATGGCTTCGCGAAGCTGTCCAGGGGCCCTGAAGGCTTCGCCGCCATCCTGCATGCAATCGGTGCGCCCGCGCCTCATCTCATGGCATGGCTTACGATTCTGGTCGAGGTCTTCGGAGGACTCGCCGTTCTACTAGGAGCTCTCGTCCCGCTTGCTAGCTTGCCGATGGCCGCCGTTCTGCTCGTCGCAATCTTTACCGTACATCTGCCCTATGGATTCAGTTCAATCAAACTCATCAGCGTGACCTCCGGTCATGCCCAGCTTGGACCACCGGGCTACGAGACTAACCTGCTCTACCTTGCTTGCCTCGCGGCGCTCGTCCTCGGTGGTTCTGGGCCGATGGCGATCGACGGCTATTTCAAGAGGAAGGTTTAGCCGTCTTTCAGAAGCCGAGCGGGATGCGGCGTCAGAGCCGGCTTATCGTGAAACCTTTCGAGCCAGGCGCGTTACGAAACGGACAGTATCACCTCTGTAGTAAAGCTTCTCGTAGTCTACTGGCCGGTTGCCTGTCGAGTACGAGGTCCGTTCAATGAGGAAGATTGGGCTGCCTTGCTTCACGCGTAGCGCCACGGCGACCTCGGCCTCTGCTGCCACGGCTTCTAACTTGTACTCGGCCTCTATCAGGGGAACATCATATTTACGTTCAAGCAGAGAAAATATGGGCTCGAGCTTCAAGTTGTTGGTGATGATTTTCTTGCCGATCGCCAGGGGGAGGTAGGTGTCATCGAAGGAGATGGGAACGCCATCAGCCAGACGCACGCGACGGATTCTTACGACGCGCTCGCCCTTGGTCAGCGCGAGTTGACGCGCCACGGTCGCGTCGGCGGTCACAGTGTCTCTACCGAGTACGCGAGCGGTCGGCTTGCGGCCGACTGCGTGCATATCTTCGACAAAGCCACTCAGTTCTGTAAGCTCCTGCGTGATCCTGGGCGCCGCGACGAAGGTGCCCTTGCCACGGCGGATCTCGACGAGACCACGGCTGACAAGATTCTGGATAGCCCGGCGAACGGTAATGCGGCTGACCTCGAATCGCGTAATGAGGGTGTCTTCAGTCGGCAGTTGGGCCCCGACCTTCAGGGCTCCATCGTTAATCTCGGAGGCGAGGACCGATTCGACGCGTGAATAGAGAAGAGAATCATGAATGACCGCCATAAAGACATCATAACGTCGTATTGTCAGGAATCACGGACGTAGTTCCCGAACCGCAATCAGTAGCAAAGGCTTTTCGGGGTCTTCTAGCGGCCGGGCGGGGCTGGAACCATGACGGCGTTGGGGTCTACTTTGGGGATGCCGAGGTGGCCGCTGAGGTGGATGAGGTCGAGGGGGCGGAGGTCGCCGGCGATCTGGATGACGTTCATGTCGCGGGAGCCGCGGGCGAGGACGGTGATGCCGTCGATGTCCGCTCCGTTGAAGTGCAGCCAGACGTCGGTGGCGGTGGTGTGGGGCTGGGCGGTGTTGGCGGGTGTGGCGTGGGCGTCTACGAGGTGCTTCCATCCGGCGGCGTGGTAGGCGGCGATGATGGAGGTCATGGTCTCAGGCGTGTAGAAGGCGCGCTGGGCGTAGCGGTAGTTGTCGACGGAGATGCTGGAGATGGCCGCGGCGGCGCGCTTTGCGTCGAGACCGCCGGATTCGAGCAGGCCCTGGGCGATCTGCATCATGGAGCGATCGAAGACGAAGCCGGTGTGGGTGGCGGGCTGGTCGGCGAGGGTGCCGAAGGACTGGGTGATGCTGGGAGGGAGCGGGGCCTGGCCATAGGCGGTCCCGGTGATGAGGGCGGCGGCCAGGAGGAGGATTAGGCGTGGCATGGGTGGTCTCCTGTGTGGATTAGACACGGGAGACGGGAGAGAGTTACTTCATTTTTGGGGGAAATTTGGGGGTCGGCAGAACAAGCAACAGCAAAAGCAAAATACAGGGTTCTTCGCTTCGCGCAGAATGACAACAAGACACAACAGCAAGAACGAGCAATAGCAAGAACAGAAGCGGGTCCTTCGCTTCGCTCAAGGATGACAATGCTGGTTTTGACGATTGCTGGCTTCGTTTTCTGGTCTTGACGATGTGGCTTTGACGACTATTGGGGGCGGGGGGCGAAGTAGCCGGTGTGGGCTCGGACGTGGTAGCGGGGGTCGAGGGCCTGGAGGTAGATGGTGCGGAAGGAGCCGTCCATCTTGAAGTTAGCCGGGGTGTAGATGAGGGAGTACTGGCTGCGGAGCTCTTCCTGGATGTTCTTGAAGCCGACGGCTACATCTTCGATCTTGATGGGAAAGAAGGCGCGGCCGCCGGTGGCGTCGGAGATCTGCTGGAGGATCTGGTCGCCTTTGTCTTTGCTGGGGCTGACGTTGGTGCTGATGGTGTAGACGATGGTCTCGGCGCGCTGGCACTCCTTGATGGCGTCGCTCATGCGGGCACGGCTGTAGTTGTCGTCGCCGTCGGAGACGAGGATGAGGACGCGGCGGACGGCCATTTCGTCGCGGAGGGTGAGCATCTGCTGGTTGCAGGTTTTATAGAGGGCGTCGAAGAGGGCGGTGCCTCCGCCGGGACGGAGCTTGCGGATGCCCTGGTTGAGGAGGTCGACGTTGTTGGTGAAGCCCTGGGCGACGTCGGTCTGGATGTCGAAGCCCTCGATGAAGGCGCGGTCGTTGAGGTGCAGGACCTGGAGGAGGAACTCGACGGCGGAGTCCTGCTCGAACTGGAAGCGCTGGCGGATGGAGCTGGAGGTGTCGAGCATGATGCCGACGCGGAGGGGGAGATTGGTCTGCTGCTTGAAGTATTTGACGGCGACGGGGGGCGCGCCGTCGTCGAGGAGACCGAAGTTCTCGCGGCGGAGGCCGGTGATGAAGCGGCCTTTTTTGTCGGTGACGGTGAAGATGAGATTGACTTCGTTGACCTGGACTTTGATGGTGGTGATGGGCTCTTCCGTTTGAGTGGGAAGCGTCGCTGGGTGCGGAGAGGACTGAGCCGGGAGCCTGCTGTGCGGGCGATTGTGCTGGTGCTAAGGCCGGCGCGGGGGTGGCGGGCTGGGCGCTTTGGGCGTGGAGGACGAGGCCGGATCGCGGCTGCCAGGAGAGCGATTACTGAGAGGAGGGTAAGGATGCGGTTTTTTTGAGTATGCACGGTCACTTGGACGATTCTATCGAATTCAGAGGGTGCCGGAGCGGATTGCGGCGAGAAATGAATCGAGTTCGATAGGTAAATGAGCTTCCAGATCGACGATTTTGTGGGTTTTGGGGTGGGTGAAGGAGAGGCGGGCGGCGTGGAGGAAGTTGCGGTCGAGTTCGAGGTGGGGTTCGAGCGTGGGGTGGGCTTTGGCGGCGGCGGGGAGGAGGGTGATTCGGTGAGGGGCTCCGTAGAGGTGGTCGCCGACGACGGGGTGGCCGAGGGACTGCATGTGGACGCGGATCTGATGGGTGCGGCCGGTCTCGATGCGGACCTCGACGAGGGTGAAGGGGCCGTAGGGGGTGGTGAGACGCTCGAGGACGTGGACGTGGGAGATGGCGGTGCGGACGCCTTCGCCGCCGAGGGCTCGGCGGGTGGTCATGCGGGTGCGACGGACGAGGTCGCGGGAGATGGGGAGGTTGATGGTGATGTCGGCCTGCCTGAAGGTGGGGCTACGTGGCCGTGGACGAGAGCGAGGTAGGTTTTGTTGACCTGGCGGGCGGAGAACATCTCGCCGAGCTTTCGGTGGGTGCTGTCGTCTTTGGCAACGAGGATGAGGCCGCTGGTTTGCTTGTCGAGGCGGTGGACGATGCCGGGGCGGAGGTCGCCGCCGATTTCGGAGAGCTGGGCGAAGTGGTGGAGGAGGGCGTTGACGAGGGTGCCGCGGTTGCGGGTGTCGTCGGTATCGATTGTGGCGGAGCCGGCTCCGGCGTGGACCATCATGCCGGCGGGTTTGTTGATGACGGCGAGGTATTTGTCTTCGAAGAGGATGTCGAGGGGGATGTCTTCGGGGAAGGCGTGGAGGGGCGCGGGGCGGGGTGTGCCTTCGATCTCGATGGACTCGCCGCCGAGGAGTTTTTGCTTGGGCTTGGCGGTGTGGCCGTTGACGCGGACCTGGCCGGCCTCGATGAGGAGCTGGACGCGGGCGCGGGAGATGTCGGGGATGGCGTGGGCGAGATATTGGTCGAGGCGGAGGTTGGCGGCGGCGGGGTCGGCGGTGAAGGTGCGGATTTTTGGGGTGCTGTCTTGATCGTCTGCTTCGTCTTCTAGTTCGAGGACGGGGATGGGGGGTGGCGGTGGGGTCTTCGACTCCGCGGGTGGCACGGTATTCGGCACGGACAGAGTGGCGGCGCTGGCCCTTGGGGAGCATGTTCTTAGAGGGCATGGGAGACCGGCTTTCGGAGTTGGGGGTGCGAGGGGCGGAGAACGATGAGGCCGGCGGTGAGAACCATGGCGAGGGCGACCCATTGGATGGGGTCGAGGAGGTTTGCGAGGGTGTTGCCGAGGGCGGGCGCGGGCTCGCGGAAGAAGGTGATGAGGAACTGGGCGATGCCGGCGACGGCCAGGGCGAGGGCGAGGATGTCTCCGGGGTGGTGGGGGCGGGCGAGTTGACGGAGGAGGATGAGAGTCAGGAGGATGGCTGAGGCGGCGGCGTAGAGAGCTACGGGATGGAGACGGGCTCCGCCGGTGGGCGAGAGGATGGCCCAGGGGACGGTGGTGGTGAGGCCGGGGTCGCTGCCTTCGGCGAGGTGGCCGAGAGCGAGGAAGGCCCAGGTGAGGGTCGCGCAGGGGGCCCAGGCGTCGAAGGTGGGGAGGATGGGTATTTGCAGGAGCCAGAGGTAGAGGAGGGTGGCGAGGAAGGTGAGGAGGACTCCGATGGGGGTGAGGGAGGGTACTGCCAGGACGAGGAGCGGGTAGCTGAGGAAGGCTGTGGAGGTTGCTGACTACGAGCAGGAAGCGGGAGAGGAGGAAGGCGGCGATGAGACTGAAGAGGCCGGCGTTCCAGAGGCGGTCGGGGTTGAGGCCGACGAGGGTGGCGGTGCGGAGGCTGAGAGCGAGGGCGGCCATGAGGCCGAGGGCGGCGAGTGCTCCGAAGGTGGGGAGTATGAGGCGGCCGAGGTGGAGGATTTCGGGGTGCATAAAGGCAGCTAAGGACAGCTAGAGACAGGGTAAGGCAGTGGAGGATCGAAGGCTATGGTTTGGGTGACGGGTTAAAAAGAAAAACCGACCCACGGGGCCGTACGTCGAAGCGCTGGTGAACCCGTCTAAGACGGTGGGACCCTGCCGTGGTTCTTTAGGCGTTCCTGACTGGAGGACAGCACACCGAACCATATCTACGAGCCAGGCCCCTGTTCAATGAATGTTGGTTCAACCAGCGTTGTTCGCGTACCTGCTTAGCAGGCCGGTTTTCTTAGTTGGATGCTACTTGGCCGGGGGAGGAATGGCAAGTCGGTTAACCCATAGCAGATGGTGAGATATGCGTAGCAGGTTTAGTTGCCGACAGAGCTAGGCGGGGCGACAGCGCGGGCGGCGACGGCTTTGGCTACGAGTTTTTTGAGCTTGCCTTCGACGTCGGAGCCGGAGCCCAGCATCTCGGCGGTGAGGACGCCGTCGGAGTCGATGGTGAAGTAGTGGGGGATGGCGTCGATGCCGAAGAGGTTGCTGAGGCGGTGGCCGGCGTCACGGAACTGGACCCAGGGCATGTCGTTTTTGGCGATGAAGTCTTTCCATTTGGCTGCGTCGGAGTCCCAACTGACGCTGATGATGACGAGGGGCTGGCCGGCGAACTCTTTGGCGATCTTTTTGATGTGGGGGAGTTCTTCGTTGCAGGGGCCGCACCAGGTGGCCCAGAAGTCGATGAGGACGACGCGGCCATCCATGGCGTCGAGGCTGAATTTGGTTCCGTCGAGGGCGACTACGGTGAAGGCGGGAGCCATTTTGTGGGTGGCTAGTTCGGGGTTGGCGGCGAAGTGCTGGGCGCGGAGGTAGCTGGGGTCGTTGGGGGAGATGCAGGCGAGGCATTGCTTGAACTGCTCGGAGGCGGCGTCGTTCTGGCCGAGGCGGGCGAGGACGTACCCTTCGAGGTAGTGTGCGGTACCGTTTTTGGGATCGTCGGCGATGGCGGCTTTGAGAGAGGCGTCGGCGGCTTGATAGAGATCGGTCTTATTTTTTTCGAGTGCCTGGATCGTAGAGGGCCCGCCCCGGTTGGTCTCGGCGGCTGACTTTTTCTTTGGGAGTAGTGGCGATGGCGATCTCGACTGGAGGCGGTGACGGCTGCGTCTTTGTACGGCTCCGCTTTTTATTGGACGGCCGTAAGAGCTGCTTGAGGCACTGGGCGTCCTGATTGTCGGCGATCTTGCAGGCTTTTTTGTAGGCGTCGATGGCGAAGGTGAAGTGGCGCTTGCGGGCCGAGTCGCGGGCTTCGGTCATGGCGGCGGTGAATTTGGGGCTGGTTTTGTAGGCATCGCCTTCGGCGTGGAGGTTGGGCGCGGTGCAGAGGCAGGCGGCGAAGAGTGTTTTCGTGATGAGGTTGCGGATGGCGTAGCTCCCGAAAGGACCGCTGGTGGTTGCGTCATCATGATTCAATGCCGAGGCGGGAACTTCAAGAGAAATTTCGTGCTTGATTGGGTTGAAGTGCTGGTTCCTGAGTGGCGACCTTGCGCGAATTGTGGTCGATGCTGCGTCTGGCATGGCTATTCCCCCTCCCCTCGGTAAAAGTGTGCAAAGTATTCGAAGTAGATACTTTAGGTCTTGACTTCCAAGTGATTATAGGTACAAAAGTAAAGGTCCGGCGGCGGGCCGGACCTTTGTTCTCTATGGGTTTATTTTATCAGGGGTGTCAAGGGGTTTTGCGACAACGACAGAAGCAGATCCCTATGGGACGACCAACAAAAGGACAGACAACAGCAACTGCAAGAGCCCGCTGGCGAGAGTTATACATTCCCACTCATCGCGATGAGGCTGCGATGAATGGGGCACCCGCTTGTTTTATGGCTGATTGGGAGAAAACAGGCAACGGCAAAAGCGAAATACAGGGGTCTCTCCACTGCGGCGGCAAGTGCGCCGCCTTCGGTCGAGATGACGTGTATTCGGAGTGGATTGAGAACAGACAACGGCAAATCCGAACAGCAGATCCTTCGCTTCGCTCCAGGATGACAATGTCTGGGGTGGTCTGTCTGCTTCGCCCCAGGATGACGATGTCTGGGGGATGACGGAGTTTTTGGGTTAGTCGAGTTTGCGGGTGCTTAGCAGACTTTGCGACGATTAGCTGACTTTGCGGTCTTCGAGGACTTCGTCGAGCATGCCGGCGAGGGAGCCGGCGCGGGAGAGCATGGAGCTTTGGGATTGAGACATGCCGGCGGCGAGGGAGTCGTAGCGCTGGCGGAGGGTGGCTAGCTCGTCGGCGATGTTGAGGGCGGCGAGGACGGCTACGCGGAGGGAGTCGACGGTTCCTCCGTGGGAAGAGACGGCGCGCATCTTGGTGTCGACCATGGTGGCGAGGTGCTGGATATAGGCAGGGTCGGTGCCGCGGAGGTGGTAGATCTGGTCGTAGATCTCGACGTTGATTGATTCGGGCACGGATTCGGGGACCGGGTTTGGTTCGGGCTGCTGACGGGTTACGTCCATGTGACTCCTTTTCTTTTTAGAGGAGTTCGTCCATCTGTTGGAGCATCTTTTCGACGCGCTGACGGACGGCGTCGCGCTCCTGGGAGAGAGCGTGGAGCTGGGATTCGGTTTGGCTGGACTGGGCGCCGAGCTGGGCGAGCTGCTCGCGGAGGGAGGCGACCTCAGCCTCGGCGGCGGCGCGGGCTTCGCGCTCACGCTTGACGATCTCTACGGCGCGGAGGACTTTTTGTTCGAGGGCCTGGAATTCGTCGACGCTGATGGAGGATGTGCTCATATCCTCACCAGTATAGATGCCCATTGCGTGGATATCTGGCCTGAAATAGCGGGTGGAACCAAGCTGAATGCTCCAGCGTCAGGCCGGATGTTGCGAGAGCGAAAGCGTGTTGCCGTCGGGGTCCTGAAACCAGGCGATCTTTGCGCCGCCGGGTGCGGTCCAGATGCCGTCCGTATCCTGTTGTAATCCGGGGTAGCGTTTGAAGACGATGCCTTTGGCTGCAAGTGCGCGTGCTGCGGAGACGATCTCAGGAACGCGCCAGCCGAGGATAGTGAAGGGGAAGGGTTTGAACTCTTCGACCTTGGTGATGCGGATGCGCGTGTGAGTGGATTCGACCTCGATGGCGAAGTCGTCCTCGTGGATGAGTGTAAGACCGAGGAGATCGACGTAGAAGGCGCGAGCGGGTTTGAAGTCGTGAGTGGGAATGAAGCCCATGACGGCAGCGTTTTCAAGCATGGGTTGGACCTCCGGCGGGGCCAGTTTAGCTTATCGGACTAACTGGACGCAGCACCACGCAGGACACCGCCAAGCCGGGTGAGCACGTCGATTACAGACGACTGCCAGCCGGTGAGTTCGTCTTCGGTCAAGGTGCGGTCGTGGGATTGGAAGACGCAGCGGAGGAGCAGGGCGTAGTGGGCCGGTGGGACCGATTTGCCTTTGGGGTCGCGGAAGATCTCTACGGGGGTTAGGCGCTGCAGCTCGGGGATGGTGAGGGCGTGGATGGCGGCGGCGATGGTGTGCCATTGGGTGGTGTCGGGGAAGGTGAAGGAGAAGTCGCGCTCGACGGCCTGGAAGCGGGAGAGGTCGTGGGCGGTGACGCGTTTGAGAGGGAGGGTGTAGAGGGTGGCGAGGTCCAGTTGTGCGAGGTAGATGGGTTGGCGGAGTTTGCGGCGGTGGGTCTCGGTCTGGGTAAGCTCGCCGAAGTGGGCGATGGGGGCGTTATTGAGCAGGGCGGTGGCGGAGCGGCCGGGTTGGAGCCAGGCTGGGGCTCCGGAGGTGAAGGTGAGGGCTGCGGGGCCGCCTGTGAGGGTGAAGAGAGAGAGAAGGGATTCGATTGCGCCTTTGAGCTCGAAGATGGGGGCGTCCTGGGCGGTGTGGAGGGGGGATCCGGGGATGGTTCCGGTCAGGCCGAGAGAGAGTTGGGGGGATTCGTCGACCTCGTTGGTTGTGCCGGTGAAGATCTGGCCCTGCTCGAATAGGCGGACGTCTTTTACGTCGCGGTTGAGGTTGTGGGCGAGCATGGTGAGCATGCCGGGGATGAGGGTGGGGCGGAGAAGAGTGGCCTCGTCGGAGAGGGGGTTTTCCATGGGGATGGTTCCCTTCCCTGCTGTGTTGAAGAGGTCGCTGTCGGCCTGGGAGGCGAAGGTGCTGGAGATGGATTCGCTGTAGCCGAGGGCGAGGAGGCGGGTGCGGACGGCGGCTTCGGCGGCGGCGGTGGGGTGGGCGATGACGATGCCGGGGGTGGGGAGGGTGTTGGCGAAACGGTTGTAGCCGTAGACGCGAGCGACCTCTTCGATGAGGTCGATCTCGCGCTCGAGGTCGAGACGCCAGGAGGGGAGCTGGACGTTGAAAAGGTCGTTTGAGAGGGAGATGTGCCCAGGATGGTCAGAGAAATATCCGGGCGGAAATACAGGGCCGTCTGCAATCATCTCGGGTTCAAGCTGAACGGCTAGCCGAGTGGGGATGAGGGTGCAGCCTAGTGCGGTCAGGTATTGGTAGATCAGCTCGGGGGTGATGGCGGAGTCGCCGGTGTCGTGGAGGGTGGCGCCGAGGTGGCGTTGGACTTGTTGGACTGAGAGGGTGATGGGTCGGCGGGTTGCGGTGCGGGCGGCGATCTCGGGGATGAGGATGTCGATGAGGTCGCCTTCGGGGTGGCCTCCGGATCGGAGGATGAGCTGTGAGACGAGGGCGTTGGCGACGGGGGCGGCGTTGAAGTCTGCTCCGCGCTCGAAGCGGTGGCTGGCGTCGGTGTGGAGGCCGTGGCGACGGCTGCTGCGACGGATGCTGGCGGGGTCGAACCAGGCGGCTTCGACGAGGATGTTTTTGGTTTCGGGGGTGATCATCGTGTCCCAACCGCCCATGACTCCAGCGAGGGCGAGGGCTTTGGCGTCGTCGGCTACTACGAGGTCGTCGGGTTCGAGGATTCGGTCGGTGCCGTCGAGTAGTTTGAGCTTTTCGCCTTTGCGGGCGAGACGGACTACGATTCCACCGACGAGTTTGTCCAGATCAAACGCGTGGGTGGGATGGCCCATGCCGAGTAGGGTGAAGTTCGACGCGTCAACGGCGTTGCTGATTTGCTTCTGGCCGAGGGCGGTGAAGTATTGCGCGACGAGGCCGGTGCTGGGAGCGATGGTGACGTCGCGCAGGACCTGGGCGGTGAAGCGGCCGCAGAGCTGGGGAGCTTCGATGCGGACGGAGAAGGGCGGTGCGGCGGTGCGGCTGGGGAGTTCGGTGTGGAACGGCATCAGCTGCAGGTTGTAGATGGTTGCAGCCTCGCGGGCGATGCCGTGATGGTTCATGGCATCGACGCGGTTGGTGGTGATGTCCATCTCGAAGAGGTGGCCGTTGGGCTGTTGATCTCCGAAGAGGGGGATGTCGGTTTCTCCGAGGAGGTGGACGCCTTCGACGGCGATGCCGCGAAGGGTGAGGTCTTCGGCGAGTTGGTGATCATCTACGGGGATGCCGGGTACGGCGGTGCGGAGCCAGTGGGTGAGGATCTTCATGATGGACGGCTTTTAGTGTAAATGTTGGATTTAGATCGCTGAGGATGGCGAGGGATTATGGAGCGATTTTGACGGGTGTCGGATATGCTCAGTGACGGAAGCGCTGAGGCGAGTCCGGATGTTCAATCCTGAAGCTGAAAGGTGTGACTATGCTTCGCTTATTACTGCACTGGATTTTGAATGCCGTGGCACTGCTGGTGGTTTCGCATTTTGTGGAGGGCTTCAATATCAGCAATTTTGTTTCGGCGCTGATTGCGGTGATTGTGATTGGGTTGCTGAATGCGACGCTGGGACTGTTGCTGAAGATCATTACGCTGCCGCTGGGGATATTGACGTTTGGGTTGTTTTTCCTGGTGATCAATGCGGTGATTTTGAAGTTTTCGAGCGTGTTTGTGCCGGGATTTGCTGTGACGACCTTCAAGGCGGCCTTTCTGGGAGCGTTGGCGCTGGCGGTGCTGCATCTGCTGTTTGGGTTTTTCGGCGCGGCTACGAAGAAGAGCGCTACGTCGTAGCTGGCGGCAGAAATTCTTGTCCTGTTCATCGACTGCGGGTTGGTCTCGCAACGTTGAACACTGATCTTAAACTGATGCGGGAACGGTTTTGGGACCGTCCGCGTATTCGGTGCGATCGGACTGGGTTGGTTTGGGCTACCTAATTTCCAAACTTGCTGTCGAATAGGACAGAGGTGAGAGATGACTCCGCAGGAAGAAGAGATGATTCGCGGTCTGATTGACCGCGTGCAGAAGACACAGTTGCCGGAGAAGGATTTTGCGGCGGAACAGTTGCTGGAAGAGGGGCTGGGACGGAATCCGGATTCGCTTTATATTCTGGCGCAGACGGTGCTGGTGCAGAAGTATGCGCTGGAGCAGGCGCAGGCCCAGTTGACGCAGGCGAAGAGCCAGCTTGAGCAGATGCGGCAGCAGTCGCCGCAAGGGCAGCAGCACTCGGGGAGTTTTCTGGGGAATCTGCTGCATTGGAACGATGCGCCTGGGTCGCCACAGCCGCCGCCGCAGCAGCCGTCGCAGCAGGGGTATACGACGGTTCCGCCGCAGTATGCGCAGGCTGCGCCGCCTCCTCCGCCGCCTTATGGGCAGCCGGTGGGATATGGGCCTGGATATGGGGCTGGATACGGACCTGGGTATGGCGCTCCGCAGGGCGGTGGTTTTCTGCAGAATGCGATGCAGACGGCCGCGGGTGTTGCGGCGGGTGCGCTGGCGTTTGAGGGGATCGAGTCGCTGATGCATGGGTTTGGTCATGCTGCGGGATATGGCGGGGCTGGGCTGGGAGGATTTGGCGGATTTGGCGGGGCTGGATTTGGAGGCTCTGAGGGGGAGCGGCCGGAGGTCATCAACAACTACTACGATGACCGGGGCGGCGAGCACTCGGGAGGCGTTTCTGGGGCTGAACGTGAAGAGGGTGGCCGGGAGGATCATTTTGGCCATCAGGGTGATGACCAGGGATTGCAGTCGGGATCGGCGGATGACAGCTCATACCGCGATAGTTTTGCGGATACGGGTGGCGGGGGCTTCGATAACTCTGGCTCTGACGACTCGGATTCTGGTTCGCTGGATGACTCGAGCTTCAGCGACGATGGCTCTAGTGATGGTGACTTCAGCGACGGTGGGGATGACAGCAGTTATTCCTGATGGGTCGTTGCTGATTTGATGGCGACAGCGGCTGACGAGCGCGGCGGCTCCAGTCGCATCCGTTTTTGCTGGGGTACTATGCGTTCGACGAGACCGACGAGTAGTCAGGCGTGGTGATTCGCGAGGACTGCAGTGGGTTCGGCCTGCTGGAGGATAGGCAGGACCAGGTGCAGGATGGATGGGACGATCTGCTCGGCCGGTGGATGGTTTGGGGTATAGAACCACTGCTTGACGGCTCCGTAGATGGCCCAGCTGGCGGCCATGGCGACCATGTCGGGCGGGATGGTGGGGCTGTCTCCGTGCTGCTGGAGGCCGCTGGCGAGGACGCGGCGGATGGCGTTGGTGATGGCTGCGTCGACGAGCGGCTCGAAGGCGCTTTGACGGGTGCAGGCGCTGCTGTTGGAGTGGGTCTGGGTGAGGTAGTCGCAGGCGGCGAGGATGATGGCGCCGGCGGCTGAGGGGCAGGTGCCGTCGAAGCTGACGTTGCGCTCATGGAGCAGGATGTGGAATCCTCCGCCGACGGTGGCGTCGAGGAGCGAGAACTTGTCGGTGTAATGGTCGTAGAAGGTGGCGCGGTTGACGGTGGCGGCATCGGTGATGTCGAGGACGGAGATATCCTCGAAGCTCTTTGTTTGCATGAGGGTGAGCAGGGCTCCCTGGAGGAGGTGCCGGGTCCGGCGGATGCGCGGGTCGCGAACTTCACAGTCGGAGATCGGCATAGGGCTCCCTGTTCCATTACGTGCTTCTACTTGTATTAGAGCGTACCAAAGAAGAAAAAGAATCGGGAAAACAACTTGTGTCGTCTAAGTTTAACGACGTTTGTTGTTTAAGCCACATACGTCGATAAGGAGATACGACCATGCCGACGCTATTACATCTTGATTCAAGCCCTTTGGAAAGTTCAATCAGCCGCGAGTTGACGCGCGAGTTCGTCAAGACCTGGAAGGCTGCTCACCCCGATGGATCGGTGATCTATCGCGATGTGGCTGCACATGACGGCCCGACCGATTGATGCGAAGTGGATCGGAGCGGCTTATACGCCGGAGGATCACTGACGGCGGGCAGAAGGCTTGCTGGCTTGTCGGAGGAGTTGATCGGGGAGTTGCAGGAGGCGGATGAGTATGTGTTTGGCGTGGCGATGCATAACTTCTCGATTCCCTCGACGCTGAAGCTTGTGGATCGACCAGGTGGCGCGGCGCGGACGGACGTTCAACTACGGCGCGAATGGGCCGCAGGGCTTGCTGCAGGGAAAGAAGGCGACAGTTCTGATTGCCAGCGGCGGAGTGTATGCGACGGGGACACCGGCGGGTGGGATGAACTTCGTTGAGCCGTACCTGAAGGCGGTGCTGGGCTTTTTGGGAGTGACGGACGTGACGTTCGTGACGGCGGGTGGCGCGGCGCAGGTGATGATGGGCGCCGTCGATCGTGATGTGTTTTTGAAGCCGGCACTGGAGCAGGTTCGCAGCGTGGCTGCGTAAGAAAACTTTTTGGAGAAGGAGGATTTATGAAGATAGCTGTGTTGATTGCGCGTGTCCTGCTGGGACTTTTGTTTCTGGTCTTCGGCCTGAATGGGTTTCTCCACTTTATCCCGATGCCTCCGCCGACGGGTTTGGCTGGGCAGTATATGGGTGCGCTATTTGTGTCGCACTTCCTGGTAGTGGTGTTTCTGCTGCAGATTGTGGGCGGGGCGCTGTTGCTGGCGAACCGTTATGTTCCGCTGGGATTGCTGCTGCTGGGACCGGTGCTGGTGAATATTTTGTTGTTTCACTCGTTCATGGCTCCGGAGGGTTTGCCGCTGGCGCTGGTGGCTACGGCGCTTTGGCTGATTGTGTTCGCGGGCGTGCGGAAGGCGTTTGCAGGCGTCTTTGTGCAGCAGGTTACTGCGTAAGGCAGAGTGGCGCCGGATTATCCACGGCTTCGAGAATGGTCTGGCGCCTGTTTCGCCGTCGTGATGCCCGGCGAATGAGTTAGGTTGATACAAAGCTCAGTTCGGTGAGGCGTAGATGCGGCGATGTGGATTTGTTTGTGCGGGGCTGTTGGTGGGGATCGCTGCGGGTGCGTGTGGGATGCAGGCGCAGTCTGCTCGTGGTGCTGACGCAGTTCGAACGATGGATGGGGATTTGATGGAGATATCTGTGCCCGCGCTAGAGGCGCTTTATCGCAGGCACGCGTACACGGTGACGCAGGTTACGCAGTGGTATCTGGAGCGGATTGCTCTGTATGACGGGACGTACCGGGCGATGCTGCATGTGGATGCGGATGGAGCTTTGCGTCGAGCGGCTGAGGAGGATGCTGAGCCTAAGGGTACGAAGCGCGGGGCGTTGTGGGGGGTGCCGATTGTCGTGAAGGCAAATACGAGCGTGAAGGGGATGGTGACGAGCGCGGGGTGGGTGGGGTATTTGAAGCCGGGGAAGGAGTTGATTGCGCCGAAGGACGCGATGGTCGTCCGGCGGCTGCGGGGGGCCGGGGCGGTGATTTTGGGACAGACGAATATGCCGGACTTTGCAGCGAGCGATACGAACTTCAGCACGGCGGGTGGGCGGACGGGAGATGCGTATGACGTGCGTTACTCGCCGGGCGGGTCGTCGGGCGGGACGGCGACGGCGCTGGCGGCGAACTTTGCGGTGGTGGGGACGGGGACGGATACGGCGAACTCGATTCGGCAGCCGGCGGCGAATAACAGCCTGGTGGGGATGTTGCCTACGCGTGGGTTGACGAGCATTGCAGGAATCGAGCCGCTGGATTGGCTGCGGGATAATACGGGACCGCTAGCTCGTGATGTGACAAGTGCTGCGATTGCGCTGGGAGTGATGCAGGCGGCTGATCCGCTGGATGCGTGGACGGAAGGGAGTGTGACGAAGGCGGAGGCTGGGCCATATACGCGGTATCTGAAGAAGGATGCGCTGAAGGGGAAGCGGTTTGGGGTGCCGTGGTTTGTACTGGAAGGGTCGCCGGAGGTTTATGGGACGGGGCCGGATGCTCCGCCGTTGGCGGGTGGGGTGGTTCCGGAGACGCGGGCGGCTTTTATGCGAGCGGTGGAGGAGTTGCGGGCGGCAGGAGCTACGGTGGTGATTGATAAGGAGATTCTGCCGCAGAGTTTTTTTGTGAAGATACGGACGGTAAATACGCGTCCTTATCGGCGCGAGGGTGTGGACGTGTTTTTGCGGGAGTTTGGGCCGGCGCAGTACCACTCAGTGGCGGAGTATGAGGCGGCCACGGGAGAGAAGTTTCCGGCTTATATGGTCGGCGGGAGTCCGGCAGGATGATGAGATTGTTGAGCAGCGTCTGATCGAGATAGATCCGGATCGAGAGAAGAATTATTTTGGGCCGCAGCAGGAGGCGCTGGAGGAGTACATGGCGACGATGCGGCGATGGAAGCTGGATGGATTTGTGTATCCGGCGCTGCAGATTCCGACGTACGACGAGACGGTGCCGGGGGCTTCGAAGGAGGGGCCATATAGCGAGACGGGATGGGTGAATCGGTTGGGGGTTCCGGCGGTTTCGGTGCCGGGGGGATTTTATGCGAATGGACTGCCGTTTGGGTTGGAGATGTCGGGTGTTCGGTGGCGGGATGGGGATGTGCTCGGATGGGCTTATGCGTATGAACAGGCTACGCATCATCGGAGGGTACCTGCGTTGGTGGAGGGCGTGGCACAGAGGTGAGTTTTGTGAAACTGCTAGTTTATTTCAGCCAATCGCTGTTGTAGGCTGAAAGCCCGCCGGGGTGCTGATACCGGCCGCTGCAGGGAGAAGACGTGGAGACCTTTTTAAACCATCCTCTTGTCATCTTTATACTTGCGTTCTTTCTGCTCTGGCTCGCAGCGTGGTTTGGTGGGTTGAAGGGTCAACGGCAACGTGACCGTTCCGAGGAGGCGAGGGCGGACTTTGGGGTGGTCCTGGCGGCGACGATGACGTTGCTGGGCTTGATTATCGGGTTTAGTTTTTCGATGGCGACGGGACGGTACGACTTGCGCAAGACGTACGAGGAGGCGGAGGCGAATGCGATTGGGACAGAGTTTGTTCGCGCGGACCTTCTGCCGGAGCCGGACGCTATGCAGGTGCGGACACTGCTGCGGCAGTATACGGACTTGAGGATACGGTTCTACTTGACGCGCAGCCGTGTGGATTTGCAGCAGATCAATATGGATACGGCGAAGTTGCAGGCCAGGCTTTGGAAGGCAGCTTCACAGCCTGCGATAACGGCGCCTTCCCCTGTGCGATCGTTGGCCGTTGCGGGGATGAACGATGTTTTGAACTCGCAGGGGTACACGCAGGCGGCGTGGTGGAACCGGATTCCGGTGGGGGCGTGGTGCCTGATGTTTGGGATTGCGTTGTTCTCGAATTCACTGCTGGGGTTTGGGGCACGCAAGATAGATAGGAGGCTGTTAATGATCTTTCCGCTGGTGGTGGCGGTGTCGTTTTTGCTGATTGCAGATATCGATAGTCCGCGGGGTGGGTTGATTCGGGTGCGGCCGCAGAATCTGCTAGAGTTTGCAGGCGGGATTTCAGGCGACGCAGTGATGGCCTAACCTTTAGGCGAATTGCTCGAGGAAGCGCATGTCTCCGGAGTAGAAGTGGCCTATGTCGGAGATGCCGTGCTGGATCATGGCGATGCGCTCTACGCCCATGCCGAAGGCGAAGCCGGTGATCTTTTCGGGGTTGTAGGCCTCGTCCGAGGGGTCAATTTTGCGGCGTTCTTCTGTGACGGCTGCGAAGACGTGCGGGGTCGACCATGCCGCAGCCGAGGAGTTCGATCCAGCCAGAGTGCTTGCACTTGCGGCAGCCCTTGCCGCCGCAGAAGATGCAGGAGATCTGCACGTCGGCGCTGGGTTCGGTGAAGGGGAAGAAGGATGGGAAGAAGCGGGTTTTGACGTCGGAGCCGAAGAGGGCCTTCATGGCGTGGTCGAGCGTGCCTTTGAGGTCGGAGAAGGTGATGTTGGTGTCGACGCAGAGGCCTTCGACCTGGTGGAAGATGGGGGAGTGGGTGGCGTCGGCGGCGTCGTTGCGGTGGACCTTGCCAGGGATGACGATGCGCAGGGGCGGTGGGCCGGCGATCATGGAGCGTATCTGGACGGGCGAGGTGTGCGTGCGCATGAGGAGGCGGTCGCGTGATGGGCGGGTGTGCTGGGCGGCGATCTGGAGCGTGTCCTGGGTGTCGCGGGCGGGGTGGTTGGGGGGGAAGTTGAGGGCTTCGAAGTTGTAGAAGTCGGACTCGACCTGCGGACCGGTCGAGGTGCTATAGCCGAGATGGTGGAAGACGGAGACGATCTCGTGCATGGTCTTGAGGAGAGGGTGGGGGATGCCCGGGGTTCGGATGGTGCCGGGGAGGGTGATGTCGATTCCCTGCACTGCTGGCTGGGTGCTTGCAGCGCTCGCGGGCGCTTCGAGGACGGCTTCGATCTGCTGCTTGAGCTGGTTGAAGCGGATGCCAAGGGCTTTCTTGGCTTCGGGCGGGGCGGATTTTAGCCATGCTTCGCTGATGAGTTTGAGGCGGCCTTGCTTGCGGCCGAGCCAGTGGAGGCGAAAGGCCTCGGAGTCGGTGGCGTCTGCGGTGCGAACCTCTTCGGCGAGGGTGGCGAAGGCGGCTTCGAGGGAGGGTTCATCGTAGGTGAGGAGTTGGGGGATGGCTTCGTTCATGGCTTGCTCTCAGGATAAACGACGTTGATTGGGAGGGGCGGATATTACGAAAAGCTGGCTGAGTAAGCGTATACATTCCCACCTTAGCGCGATGAAGCCGCGCGAAGATGGGGCGTCCCGATTGGTTTGGGTTGATCAGGAAAGAAGCAAAAGCTAGAGGGCGGACAGGACGATAAGGGCTACGAGGACGCCCATGAAGAGGCTGCGTTTGTCGGTGATGGCGTAGACGACGGGGTCTTCGTGAAGATGGCCGCGAGAGGCGACGAGCCAGAGACGGCTTAGCCAGAGGAGCAGGACGGGGACCAGGAGCCAGAGGCGATTGGTGTGAGTGTAGAGTTGGGCGGCATCGAGGTTGGAGATGTAGAGGGTGAGGACGACGACGGAGGCATAGGCGCTGGCGGAGCCGAAGCTGCGGAGCTGCTCCAGGTCGGAGACGTGGTAGCCGCGGCCGACGGCGGTTACTCCGCCGCGCTCGCGGAGGCTTTCAAGCTCGGCGAAGCGTTTGACGAAGGCGAGCGAGAGGAAGAAGAAGATGCTGAAGCCGGCGAGCCAGGTGGAGACCGCGACTCCGGTGGCGGCGGAGCCGGCGAGGATGCGGATGGTGTAGAGGCCGGATAGAACGATGACGTCGACGATGATGACGCGTTTGAGGCGGAGGGAATAAGCGATGGTGGTGATGAGGTAGATGAGGAGCCACTGGACGAACTTGTATTTATGGGGTTCGATGAGGGCCATTGCAGGCGAGAGCGCGGCGATGACGTGTGGGACGGCAAGGGCCAGGGCCCCCGCGGCGGTAAGGAAGAGGACGACGACGATGCAGCCGGAGATGGCGGAGAGATCGCCTGAGGCGAAGGGACGGTAGCGTTTGCGGGGGTGCTGGCGGTCGGCGTCAAGGTCGAGGAGGTCGTTGACGATGTAGGTTGCTGAGGCGCATAGGCCGAAGCTGAGGAAGGCTACGAATGCGCCGGCGACGGGTCCGGGGATCAGCGCGTGGGCGAGGAGCAGGGGGAGGAAGATGAGGACGTTCTTCGGCCACTGGTAAATGCGGAGTGCCTTGAACCAGGCTTTGATGGGCGAGGCCTGCTCGCGGAAGATGCGAACGGGCGAGACTTTGGCCTTGCGGAGCGCGGCGGTGAGCGCAGAGCTGGGATTGGCGACCATGGGCTGGTGGCAGGCGGTGAGGAGGGGAAGATCTGGGAGGGCGTTGCCGATGTAGGCGAAGTCGTCGCCGAATAGTTCGCGGAAGGCAGCTAACTTGTTCTTTCCGGCTAGGTTGAGGATTCCGTCGGAGGCGAGAACACCGGTGAAGAGACCGAGATGATCGGCGATGCGGTGGGCCAAGGCGGCGTCGGCGGCGGTGGCGAGGTAGATGGGGCGACCGGAGGCTTTTTCCTGCTCGAGGAATTGGAGGAGTTCGCGGTTGTAGGGCAGGTGGGCGACATCGAGTTGGATGGCGGCGGTGAGGTGGCTTTTCAGGGCAGCTTTGCCCTGGGCGAGCCAGCCGGGCAGTTGAAGGAGAGCCGCAGGTTTGTGACGGGCGAGCGCCAAGGCCGAGTCGACAAGGGTGTCGGATTTGACGAGGGTGCCGTCGAGGTCGACGCAGAGCGCGGGGAGCGATGCGGGAGCGAGCTGATCGACGGGAAGCGAGGGTGTAGACAAGGTCAGATCCTTCCATAGTTATACGGCACTTGCGGATGGGCACGACGCATGATGAAGGCATTCTGACTAGGCAAATAGACCTATTCGAAATTGGCCTATTACCTGTTTGAAGGGCGATGCGTCGAAACCTTGAGTGTCACTCCAACGTCATTATCATTTATTCTGACAGTTCTAACGTATACACAGTTCGAATCGAATCTAGGCCCTAAAACAAGCATCAAACCAGAGATAGAAGAAGAGATGGTGACTGCACCGATGTCGTCGACACAGTTGAGCGAACAAGAACCCCACGCACCGCTGCCGGCCCGGGAGCCGCAGCTCTCCTTGCCAGAGCCTGAGCCGAAGGGTTCGGCCTGGCGTACGGTGTTGATTGTGTTGGTCGTGCTGGGGATTGTCGCAGCAGCAATCTGGAAGATCCGCAAAAATACCGAGGAGCAGCAGACCCAGAACACCAGACTGACTGCGGCTGCCGACCGGCCAGTGCCGGTGCAGACCATGCCGGTGCAGCAGAAGACAATGCCGATCTATTTGACCGCGCTCGGCTCTGTGACGGCGTATAACACTGTGACGATCAAGACGCGCGTGGACGGCCAACTGTTGCGGGTGAACGTGCGCGAAGGCCAGGCTGTGAAGCAGGGCCAGTTGCTGGCGGAGATCGACCCGAATCCCTATGCGGCTGCGCTGGCTCAGGCCGAGGGACAGTTGGTGAAGGACCAGGCAAACGCAGTGAATGCGCAGGCCGAGGCGGCACGGTACACGGCGCTGCTGCAGGCCGGCGTGGTTTCGAAGGAGAGCCAGCAGGCGCAGGTGTCGACGGCGGGACAGGCGGCGGGTTCGCTGGCTGCGGACCGCGCGGCGATCGAGGCGGCAAAGGTGAACCTGGCTTACACGAAGATTTCGTCGCCGATCAATGGCGTTGTGGGGTTGCGGCAGGTTGATCCGGGCAACATTGTGCATGCGTCGGATTCAACGGGGCTGCTGGTAGTGACGCAGCTACAGCCGATCGCGGTGATCTTTACGTTGCCTGAAGACCAGTTGCCATCGGTGCTGAAGCTGATCCGGAGTGGTACAAAGCTTACGGCAGAGGCATGGGACCGTTCGAACACAACACGTCTGGCGGTGGGTACGCTGCTCACGATTGACAACCAGATCGACCAGACGACCGGGACGGCCAAGCTGAAGGCGGTGTTCGGCAACGAAGATGACGCATTATTTCCGAATCAATTCGTAAATATTCGGCTAATTTTGCAGCAGATGCCGAATGCGATGGTGGTTCCGGCAGCGGCGATTCAGTCGGGGACGCAGGGAAATTTTGTATACGTAGTGAAACCGGGGGATTCTCCGAACAGCAGCGGCAGCGGCGCTCCGAAGAGTGGCGGGCGGACGAGAAAAACAGCGGCACCTGCCGTCGGTGCCGGCGGCGGTGATGGTACAGGGTCCGATGCAGGAGCGGGAAAGAATCAGCCGCACTATCACGTGGTTGCGCAGACGGTGGTGGAGAAGGTGACGGAAGGCTCGCAGGTGATTCTGACCAGCGGCGTGAACCCGGGCGACCTGATCGTAGTGGATGGACAGGAGAAGTTGAAAGACGGCAGCCGGGTGATACCTCATAGCAACTTAACCGGATCTAGGGCGGGCGCTCAAGCTCCGTCCGGTGGAACGGCCGCTGACGCAGCAGCTACGAGCGACGCCGATACTCCTGCGTCTAACAAGGGACATAAGCGGCAGGGATTGGACGAGCATCTGACGCAGAAAGAACGGAACCCATGAGCCCGTCAAGGCCATTTATTCTTCGCCCGGTGGCCACCTCGCTTTTGATGGTGGCCATTTTGCTGGCGGGCGCTGTTGCGTACCTGCAGTTACCGGTTTCGGCACTTCCCGAGGTGGACTACCCGACAATTCAGGTGCTGACGTTTTATCCGGGAGCCAGTCCGGAGGTAATGGCGTCGTCCGTGACGTCGCCGCTCGAGCGGCAGTTCGGCCAGATCCCGGGCTTGAGCCAGATGACGTCGACGAGTTCGGGAGGAGGCAGCGTGATTACGCTGCAGTTTTCTCTGGAGGAGTCGATCGACGTCGCACAGCAGGATGTGCAGGCAGCGATCAACGCGAGCGGAAGCTACCTGCCGAAAGACCTGCCGAATCCTCCGGTGTACAGCAAGGTGAACCCCGCTGATGCGCCGATCATGACGCTGGCGCTGACGAGCGATACGCTGCCCCTTTCGAAGGTTGAGGACCTAGCGGATACGCTGCTGGCGCAGAAGATCTCGCAGCTGTCGGGAGTAGGTCTGGTTTCGATCGCGGGAGGACAAAAGCCGGCGGTGCGGATCCAGGGCAATCCGATGCAAATGGCGAACTATGGCCTGAGCTTGGAGGACCTGCGGACGGCACTCGGCACGGCGAACGTCGACCAGGCGAAGGGCAGCCTGAACGGAAGGACGCAGGCTTACACAATCGGCGCGAACGATCAGCTGCTGTCGAGCGCGGACTACAGCAGCGTAATCATTGCATACCGGAACGGGTCGCCGGTGAGGTTGTCGGACGTGGCGAACGCTGTCGACAGTGCAGAGAACCTGTATCAAGCGGCGTGGATGGGAACGGCGGCGCAGGCGGCGACGGCGACGGCTCCTGCGCAAGGCGTGATGCTGAAGCCAGCGGTCATTGTGAATATCCAGCGGCAGCCAGGAGCGAACATCATTGGAGTCGTCGATGAGGTACAAAAGCTGCTACCGCAGCTGCGCGCTTCCCTGCCCGGGAGTGTGAGTCTGGCTGTGTTGACTGACCGGACGAATACGATCCGTGCCTCTGTGAAGGACGTGCAGTTCGAGCTGATGCTAACGATCGCCCTCGTGGTCATGGTGATCTTCCTGTTCCTGCGATCGTTTGCAGCGACGGTCATTCCGGCTGTGGCGGTCCCGTTGTCGATAGTCGGCACGTTCGGGATTATGTACCTATTGGGGTATAGCCTGAACAACCTGTCTCTCATGGCGCTGACGATCTCAACGGGTTTTGTGGTGGACGACGCGATCGTGATGATTGAGAACATCGCCCGCTACCTGGAGGAGGGCGATTCGCCGCTGGATGCGGCGTTGAAGGGCTCGGAGCAGATTGGATTTACGATCGTATCATTGACGGTGTCGCTGATTGCAGTGCTGATTCCACTGCTGTTCATGGGCGATATTGTCGGCAGACTTTTCCGGGAGTTTGCGGTAACGCTTGCAGTGACTATCTTGGTGTCGGCCTTCGTTTCTTTGACGCTGACACCGATGATGTCGGCCAAGCTGCTAAAACACAAGCCAGAAAACGAACAGAATGCCTTCTACCGGAAGAGCGAAGCGTTCTTCCATTACGTGATTGCAAAGTACGGCGTCGGGGTACGGTTCGTGCTGCGGCACCAGACGGCTACGCTGCTGGTGACTCTGGCGACATTCATTCTGACGGTATATCTGTACATCATTGTGCCAAAGGGATTCTTTCCGGTACAGGATACGGGAGTGCTACTGGCCATTACGGAGGCTCCGCAGACGATCAGCTTCAACGCCATGGCCGCCCGGCAACAAGAGTTGGCAAAGGTTATTCTGCAGGACCCGGATGTGGAGAGTGTGTCGTCGTTCATTGGCGTTGATGGAACAAATATGACGCTGAACAGCGGCCGCATCCAGATCAATTTGAAGGATCGCGAACAACGGACGACATCCGCCTCCGAGGTGATTACTCGGTTAGAGCCGCGGGTGGCGCGGGTGGATGGGATTCAATGCTACCTGCAGCCGTTGCAGGATCTGACGGTTGAGGATCGGGTGAGCCGGACACAGTATCAGTACTCCGTAGAAGACGCGAACGCGGAAGAGTTGGCGATGTGGACTGATCGGCTGATGGAAAAGCTGCGGGAGATCCCGATTCTGACGGACGTGGCAAACGACCAGCAACTGAACGGACTAGGCGCACACTTGGTGATTGACCGAGACACGGCGGCCCGGCTGGGGGTTACACCGCAGAATATCGACGATACGCTCGACGACGCTTTTGGGCAGAGGCAGGTTTCGACGATCTTTACGCAACTGAACCAATACCACGTGGTGCTGGAGGTTGCGCCGGGCTATCAGACAAACCCCGCATCACTGGACAACATTTATGTGAAGAGTTCGAACGGAACACAGGTACCGCTGTCTGCGTTTACGCACTTTGAGGCAATCCAAACACCGCTGGCGATGAACCACCAGGGACAGTTTCCGGTGGTGACGATCTCGTTCAACCTGGCGCCGGGCAAGTCGATCGGCGATGCGGTAACGGCGGTGAACAAGGCGAAGGAAGAGCTGAATATGCCGCCGAGCGTGAATGCGCGGTTTCAGGGTACGGCTGCGTCGTTCGAGGCTTCGCTTGCGAATGAGCCAATCCTGATCCTGGCGGCGCTGATTGTGGTGTACATCGTGTTGGGCGTGCTGTACGAGAGTTACATCCATCCGATTACGATTCTTTCGACACTGCCTTCGGCGGGAGTGGGCGCGATTCTGGCTCTGCTGCTGTTCAGGGTGGACTTGAGCGTGATTGCGTTGATCGGCATCATTCTGTTGATCGGTATTGTGAAGAAGAATGCGATCATGATGATCGATTTCGCGCTGGAGGCGGAGCGCGACCACGGGATGGAGCCGGAAGAGGCTATTTACCAGGCGTGCCTGTTGCGCTTCCGGCCGATCATGATGACAACGATGGCAGCGCTGCTGGGCGGCGTGCCGCTGGCGCTGGGCACGGGCACGGGAAGCGAGTTGCGACGACCGTTGGGTATTACGATCGTCGGCGGACTGATTGTTTCTCAGATTTTGACGTTGTTCACGACGCCGGTGGTGTATCTGTTCTTCGACCGGATCGGTAGAAAGTATCTGCATACCAAAGAGGCGGATGAAGAGTTCCGAGCGCATGAGCATGCGGTGAGTGCAGACTGATGGCTGGCCTAGGAAAAGGCGTACACATCTCAGCTCCGTTCATTAAACGGCCGGTCGCTACGTTTTTGCTATCGGTCGCGATCATTCTTGCGGGAGCGACGGCGTACAAGCTGCTGCCTGTGGCCAGCCTGCCACAGGTGGAGTATCCGACGATCTCGGTGGGAGCAAGTTTGCCTGGGGCGGATCCGGAGACGATGGCCTCGGCAGTTGCGACGCCACTGGAGCGACAGTTTGCGAAGATCGCCGGCATCAATGAGATGACATCTTCATCGGGGGCCGGGTCGGTGGGGATCACGATGCAGTTCGACCTGAGCCGCGATGTGAATGGGGCCGCGCGCGATGTGCAGGCGGCGATCAACGCGGCACGCAGCCAACTACCGGCAAACCTGCCCAGCAATCCGACGTACCGGAAGATCAATCCGGCCGATTCGCCAATACTGATCCTGGCGTTGACGTCAGATACTTTGAACGTTCCGCAGTTGTACGACGCGTGCGACAGTATTCTGGCGCAAAAGATCGCGCAGGTTTATGGAGTTGGACAGACCTTCTGCGGTGGCAGCGCTAAACCGGCGGTGCGGATCGAAGCGAATCCGATGCAGTTGGCGCAGTATGGTTTGGGCCTGGAGGCTCTGCGTGCAGCGATTGGGACGATTAACGTCAATCAGCCGAAGGGATATCTGCAAGACGACTACCGGCGTTGGAGCGTAAGCACAACCGATCAACTATACGGCGCGGCCGCGTATGCTCCGCTGATTGTCGCTACGGATCGCGGACCGGTGAGTTCTGCCGCGGCGAGTACAGGATTGCCTGCGTCATTGGCGAGCGGGGTGACAAACGGCGTCGGCAGTACTACAACAACCACGAGCGGGACGGGCGGGGCCACAGCCAGCGCGAGCGCAAAAAGTGGAGTGACGACAGCAACGTCAGGCGCCGCAGCGGGACACGGAGTCGTGCGGATCCGGGACGTTGCGGAGGTGATCGATTCGGTTGAGGACATCCATACTGGTGGTTCCTTCAATGGAAAGCCGGCGATCCTGATCATTGTATTCAAGACAGCTGCGGCAAACGTAATTCAGACGGTCGACAATGTACTGGCGATACTGCCTACGTTGCAGGCTTCGATACCGCCTACGATCAAGGTAAATGTGGTTCTGGATCGAACAACCACGATCCGGGCGTCCGTGAGGGACATTACGCGGACGATGGGAATTTCGATCTTACTGGTAATCCTGGTGGTGTTCGTATTCCTGCGGGAGGTTCGGTCGACGCTGATTCCGAGCGTGTCGGTGCCGCTGAGCCTGTTGGGAACGTTCGGCATTATGTACATGCTGGGCTACACGCTGGACAATCTTTCATTAATGGCGCTGACCATCTCGACTGGGTTTGTAGTCGACGATGCGATTGTGGTGATCGAGAATATCAGCCGGCACCTAGAGGAAGGGCTGACGCCCTATGAGGCGGCGATGGTGGGGTCGAAGGAGATCGGCTTTACTGTTCTGTCGATGAGCACATCGCTCATCGCGGTATTTATTCCGATTCTAATGATGGGTGGGATTGTTGGACGTCTATTCCGCGAATTTGCGGTGACGCTCTCTGCGGCGATCCTGATGTCGCTGATTGTCAGTCTGACGACTACGCCGATGTTAAGTGCGAAGTTTCTGGAGTCGCACAACAAGCAGAAGCATGGACGAATCTACAAATTTGGAGAGCGGACGCTGGCCCGATTGACCTCTGAGTATGATCGCGGGCTTAAGTGGGTGTTGAGGCACCAGGTACCGGTCCTGATCATCATCATTCTGACGTTCGCCCTGAATGTGTATCTGTACATCCTGGTGCCGAAGGGCTTCTTTCCACAACAAGATACTGGCCGGATGGGTGGCCAGGTTCGAGGTCAACAGGATGTTTCCTTCGACGACATGAAGAAAAAAGTTGCGCAACTGGCTGAGATTGTGCAGAAAGATCCCGGCGTTGAAAATGTAATGGCATTTACCGGCGGTGGACCCGGCGGCGGCGGCGGGGGCAACGGCGGAAATATGTTCTCTCGCTAAAGCCGGATGCGGAACGGCAGAAGACTGGGGATACCGCCGAGGTAATCATCAATCGGCTCCGGCCGAAAGTGAGCAACATACCGGGCGTCCAGCTCTACCTGCAATCGCAGCAGGAACTGCGATTCGGCGGGCGGAATACCGCGACGCAATACCAATACTCACTGACATCGGACAATCTGCAGGAGTTGAATGAATGGGCACCTAAGCTGATGGCTGCGATGGAGAAGATACCCGTGATCAAAGACGTGGCGACAGATCAGCAGCAGAAGGGTCTGCGGCTGCAACTGGTGATCGACCGAGCGACGGCCAGCCGGCTGGGGGTCTCTCCGCTGACAATCGACGCGACGCTATCGGACGCATTTGGCCAGAAGCAGGTCTCCACTACTTACCGTCCATTGAATCAATACCACGTGGTGATGGAGGTGGCACAGAAGTTTCAACAGGACCCAGACGCGCTGAAGAATATCTATGTGAAGAGCACGACCGGGGCGATGGTTCCGTTGACGGCGGTCACACACTTCGAGGACCAGCGTATTCCGCTGTCGGTGAACCACCAGTCGCAGTCTCCGGCGACGACGCTGAGCTTCAATCTCACGCTGGGAGCCTCGTTGAGCGATGCAACTGCGGCGATTGAGCAGGCACGGATCGATATTGGGATGCCGGCGTCGGTGCGAGGTGGATTCCAAGGAACGGCGCAGGCCTTCCAGGCTTCGCTCTCCAGCGAGCCGTACCTGATTTTGCTTGCGCTGACCGCGGTGTACATCGTGCTTGGGATGTTGTACGAGAGCTTTATCCATCCGCTGACGATTCTTTCAACACTGCCCTCGGCTGGCGTTGGCGCTATCCTGGCGCTGCTGCTGTTCAAGGTGGATCTGAGTGTCATCGCGATGATCGGCGTCATCCTGCTGATCGGCATTGTGATCAAGAACGCGATCATGATGATTGACTTCGCGCTGGCGGCGCAGCGGAACGAGGGTAAGTCGCCGGAAGCGGCGATCCATCAGGCGTGCCTGCTGCGGTTCCGTCCGATCATGATGACCTCGATGGCTGCATTGCTAGGAGGGTTGCCGCTGGCGCTGGGTACGGGCACGGGAAGCGAGTTGCGGAGACCGTTAGGAATTACGATCGTGGGCGGACTGCTTGTGTCGCAGTGCCTTACTCTGTTCACGACACCGGTGGTCTATTTGTTCTTCGATAGGCTGCGACTGCGGTTCGACAGGATGAAAGGCAAAAAGCGCGTAGCGGACCATGCTGCACAGCCCGTCGCTGGCGACTGAATTTTCTTCAGCCTGCCCGATGCGAGCGATGAGCGATAGTGGTCTAGACGAGAGCCGGTTCTTCGCGCTGAAGAGTATCGGTAGCGCGTCGGGCTAATGCGGGTTCGGCCGATAGTACAGAAACGGGTAGCTCAGCTTTGGGGAAGTACGCGTTGGCGAAGTATTGGCCCAGCATTCGATGGGTATTGAAGAAGCTTCCGTTTATACCGATACAGTGCTGCTGCATGCGCGCCCATGCAGCAGGTTTGGCGAACATGGGCGCGATGTGACTCTCGAGCTTTTCGTAGAGACTGGAGGCCTCGGCGGTCTCGGTGTCTGCGTCTTCAATGGCCCACCCGGTGACATTGTCGGCACAGCCTTCAATCCACCAACCATCGAGAACACTGAGGGATGGCACACCGTTGAAGGCGGCCTTCATGCCGGATGTGCCCGAGGCTTCATAGGGGCGGCGAGGAGTGTTGACCCAAACGTCCACGCCCTGAGTGAGTTCGGCACCGAGTCCCCAGTCGTAGTTTTCGAGGTAAACGATCTTGAGCGCGCTGGAGTTAAGCTTGGCGGCGGAGGCGAAGACGTCGCGGATGAGGCCTTTGCCGGCAATATCTGCAGGGTGAGCCTTGCCAGCGAAGAGAATCTGGAGACCGCCGATTTTTTCGGCGATGGAGACGAGCCGGGCAGGATCGGTGAAGAGCAGGCTGGCGCGTTTGTAGGTCGCGACCCGGCGAGCGAAGCCGAGGGTGAGGACGGTGGGGTTGAGCTTATGGCCGGTGCGCTTGGCGACGGTGCGCAGCAGACTCAGTTTGCCCTTGAGGTGAGCGTGGGCGATGAGCGCAGGGGCGATTCCGTAGACGGAGCGGAAGTACCGATTGTCCGTGCGCCAGTTGGGGATCTCGGCGTCGAAGAGTTCCTGAAAGGAGCGGGAGAGCCAGGTGGCGGCGTGAACGCCGTTGGTAATGGAGTGAATCTTGTAGTCCGGGAACATCTGCTGGGAGACCTTGCCGTGTTGCATAGCGACGCCATTGACGAAGCGGGAGAACTTCAGGGCGATGTAGGTCATGTTCATGAGACCGTTGTGGATGCAACCAATACGCTCGAAGGCCGACGCGCGGTCGTGACCGAGGACGTAATACATCTGGTCGAGACCGAACTGGTCGTGCCCGGCGGGAACGGGGGTGTGCGTGGTGAAGACGCACTGTTGGCGGACGGCGTCTATATCAGCGTCGGTGGCGTCGCGGAGTGACCGACCTGCAAGTTGCTCCTCGAGCAGTGCAATCGACAGAAGCGCGGCGTGGCCCTCATTCATGTGGAAGACGGTGGGCTTGCAGCCGAGGGCACGGAGGATGGCAATGCCGCCAAGGCCGAGGACGGTCTCCTGACAGAGGCGGTAGCGGCTGTCGCCACCGTAGAGATGGTTCGTAAGGCGGCGGTCCCATGCGTCGTTGCCGTCGACGTCTGTATCGAGCAGGAAGACGGGAATGACGTGACCGGTGATGCCGACGACATCGAAGCGCCAGGCCCGAACGAGAACGGTCCTGCCCTCAAGCGAGATGGAGATGACTTCGTTAGCGGAGGGGAGGGTGGCCTCCGGAGACCAAGGGACGTCCGCTTCGGTCTGCTGGCCATGGGCGTCGAGTTGCTGGCGAAAGTATCCGAGGCGATGGACGAGGGAGATCGCGATCATGGGGGCAGCCGTGTCGGCTGCGGAGCGGAGAGTGTCACCGGCGAGCATGCCAAGTCCGCCTGAGTAAGTCGGAAGGGCTGGCGAAAGGGCTATCTCCATAGAGAAGTACGCTATGGAACGCTGAGAAAGATTGAGGGAAGAGGCGTTCAGAGCGGGGAGTGAGGCCATATTGGAAATAATCCTTTTCTCAGCCGATCTGATGCTCGTAAAACGCAGATACGGGTTGAGATGTCTCCTTGGACCGCCAAGAGGTCCGAGGAGGTAGTACCAGAATTGTCCTCTCGAGTTTACCAGAGGGTCTATAGCCGGATAGCGTCGGAAGGCGGTGCAAAAGAGGTATTGACAGGTATCTCGCTTGATGCGGCTGACTAAGACGTTGCCAAATCTGATCCATCCAAAGGAGATGCCCGGGTTTCATGAGAACGGAACGAAGGCAGGTGACTGTTTCTGAACGGTTTGTGTGGTCTAGCCACGCAGTACGCGGGAAGAGGTGGAGCGGAAGGGTAGTGAGGGCGAGGTGCAGGTCCAGCTTCGAGGCCTCTGTGAATATTGACTGGGCGAGGTTGGATGAGGCTGTCAGAGTGGGTGCGGCTATTGCCCAGCAGACGATGTCGAGCTGCGGTGGGTCGGCAAGGGTGAGAAAACGGGGGTCGGATGCTAGACGTCCGTAGAGATTGATTGCGGCTTGGCGGCTGGCTTCGAGGTCTTGGGCGAACTCACCCGCCGGGGTGTAGGGCAGGAGGCGCTGAGTGGCCCAGAGAGCTACGGCGGAGGCCCCGGCTCGGGAGCACTCGAGGGAGATTTCGCCGAGGTGAAGGTCTGACGAGGAGAAGTAAGTGTACGGAGAGTCATGCTTGTAGAGGCGGCCGACGGCGGGATCGCGGAAGAGGATGGCTCCGCAGCCGTAGGGCTGCAGGCCGTGCTTGTGAGGGTCGACTACGATCGAGTCGGCTTGGGGAATGGCGGCGAATGCGGCTTGTGTTTCGGGCGAAAGGTTGGAGGCGAGGGTGAAGTAGCCTCCGTAGGCGGCGTCTACGTGGATGCGGAAGTTGTATCGCTGCTGCAGGGCGAGGATCTGGTCGAGGGGATCGACGGCTCCGATGGCGGTGGTGCCGATGGTGGCTACTACTGTTCCGATGTTTTGGGTCTTGAGGGCTTGTTCGAGGGAGGCAATGTCCATGCGGCCCTGGTTGTCGGTTTGGATGGCTGCGAAGGGTAGGTTTAGGACGGAGGTGATGCGGCTGTGGGTGTAGTGAGCTTGAGCGGAGGCGGCTATGGTTTTGCCAGGATTGAGCTGTCCTGCAACCCAGAGGGCTTCGAGGTTGGCGAAGGTTCCTCCGCTGGTCAGGTGGCCGAGGTGCTGAGGGAGACCGAACATCTTTGCGAGGGCGGCTACGGCTTCGAGCTCCATGGCGGAGCTGGCGCGGCCTCCGTCGAGCGCGTGGTTGTTGGGGTTGATCGACATGGCGAGCGCGTAGGCTGCGCGGGCGATGGGATGCGGCGGCTTGAGCATCTGGCCAGCGTAGAGGGGATGTGCGTAGGGGAAGTTGTCGTGCAGGCGGCTGGCTGTTTCTTGGAGGATTTCTGCGGCGGACTCGTCTAGAGCGGGTTGAGGGTTGGGTGGAAGGTGAGCGAAGCCTGAGTCGAGTTGTTGCTGGGCGGCGGCGAGAAGAGAGAAGAAATCTGCCGAGTTGGTGGGCTGGCCGCTGGGCATGGGACTTCTTTTTAGAAGAGATCTTGTGTGACGTAGCCGAAGCGCAACGCGTACCCTGCGGCGACGGCAAGGGCGAAGGCGAGGACGGTCCAAACTGTGTTGCGAGAACGCTTGCGGATGAACTGGACGACTACGATGGCGAGCAGGACTCCGACGGCGAGCAGCAGACCGTCAGGGACAAAATAATGTGCAGTGTGGGAGCCGACCACTGTGGTTACCCCGTTAGCATCGGTGGATTCGGTGATCCTGGAGTTGGAGGAAGCCCAGTGAAGATTGAACGGATGCATGAAACTGCCGACCGCGAAGATGACGAGAAACACGACGAATTGGCCGATGACTGCGAAGACTTTTTTCATAGTGATGGCTCGGATTGAGTTTAGCGCGAAGAGAGTTGGTTTGGGGTACCCCCCTCCCCCTACCCTGACTGCAAAGTTTCTGGATGCAATAAGATACGAATTCAATTACCTCTAAAGTATTCATTCTGCTTGGATTTATTGGTAAAGTATTCCAGTCTAAGGAGTTAGGGCCCGACTTTCTTTGTCGGGCCCCGATCGGTGTCTCTTGGTGAAAAATTCAACGGTAATAACTATTTTAGTGGATTGGGTGGAACTAGTACGCCAGTTCTAATTCGCTTTGATTCTTGAGGTTAGATGGACTGAGGGGTTGACAGTTTTTGCTCGGAAGCCCGGGAAGGGCAAAGCAAAGTCAACAGCAAAAGCAAGAACAGAAGCAGATCCTTACAGGATGACAAACAAAAAAAGACAACGACAAATGCAAGGACAATGACAAAGGCAGAAGCAGATCCTCCGCTTCGCGAAGGATGACAACTTCAGGTTGGCCGGATCGAGTCTAGTGCGAGGGAGTGTCGAGGACGTGGATGGTTTGGAGCCAGGTGGTGACTAAGGCTGGCCAGTGGGTGACGGGGAGATCGGTGGGGCGTAGGCCGTAGCCGTGGCCTCCCTGGGCGAAGACGTGGAGTTCGGCGGGGACTTTGAGGTCTTTGAGGGCGCGGAAGTAGACGAGGACGTTTTCTACGTGGACGGGGTCGTCTTCGGCTTGCAGGAGGAAGGTGGGTGGGGTGGAGGCGGTTGGGTCGATGCCTTGGGCGAGGGTGTTGAGGGCGGGGGCGTCGGTGAGGTAGGCGGGGTAGATGAGGATGGTGAAGTTGGGTTTGGCGTCGGGTTCGTTGGCGGGTGCTCCGGGGCGCTGGAAGTCGGCGTGGTTGCTTAGGACGGCGGCGAGGTGGCCTCCGGCGGAGAAGCCGAGGATGCCGATGCGTTTGGGATCGATGTGCCACTCGGCGGCGTGGGCGCGGGTGATGCGCATGGCTTGCTGGGCGTCTTCGAGGTCGGCGGGGTTCTCCGGGAAGTGGTCTTTGTAGGGGACGCGGTATTGGGCGAGGACGCAGGTGACTCCGATGGAGTTAAGCCAGGTGCAGACTTCGGTGCCTTCGAGGTCGTAGGCGAGGATGCGGTAGCCTCCGCCGGGGAAGACTACTACGGCTGCTCCGGTGTTGTTCTTCGCGGGTTTGTAGATGGCGAGGGTTGGGTTGCCGATGTTGGTGAGGTGGGCGAGAGGCTTGCCTTTGACGAGGCGGTCGGTGGGTTGGGTGATGTCTTTGGGTGGGCCTTCGATTTGGTGGTCGGGTGCTCCGTTGGGCCAGATGGGGATGGTTTGCTGGGCTTGGGCGATGGTTGCGGCGGCGGAGAGGGCGAGGGTTAGGAGGAGTTTTCGCACGGGGGAATCTTAGCTGATTGCGATGAGCTGTGTTGATGACCAATGTAAGATTCAGGCCATGCGTCTATCGCTTTCGGTCAATGAGGGATGAAGATTCGTTAGCTCTTCGGATCGTTCCATTTGGACAATATCCAGTTGGGCTGCGCGACCCCACCTACGTCGCGATGAGACTGCGCCATGAATGGGGCACCCGGCGGCATTCGGTTACGGATGCGACAAGACCTCAACGACTATAGTGTCCTTGTCGAATGCCGGGAGTGTGGTGTCTTTGCCAACACGACTAGCCCGATTTTCATCTGCGAAGACTGGCCCGTGGACTTTTTCTAATGGTACAGCTTGGAGCGAATGCCCGAGCGCGATGGCGGCCTGCATCGTTTTTTCCGACGCACCACGGACAACCAGAATTTCGATGCCTTGGCTTACTACTGATGCAAGTAGCGGAGCGGATGGTGACTCCCAGCCTGCATCTTTCGCCACCCCAATCAGGGCAACGGCAAGCCCCAAAGTGTCATCCCCGATTGGGGTAGACATTACGACCTTTCCATTTACTTCGATTACGGATGCGCTGTGTCTGAAATCTACCCGCTGGCCTGCAAATGGCTTAAGCACGCTAACAAGTTTTTCCCGGATTTTCTCCGCGAAGTAGATTCTCTCTAGGCCCCTGTGTGGCTAACTGCCCGCGCAGCCTAAGCGCCTCTACTTCTAAAGCCAATGAGCGTTCGTTGGCTTTACCGGCTCTTTCATTTGCTTCCCCAGCCTTTTCATTTGCGTTGCCAGCTGCTTCGTTAGCGTGCCCTGCCTCTGCTTGAGCAGCAGCCATCTTCTCCCCAGCCTCCAGCTTGTATTTCTCTAGTGCTCGGGCGGCGGTCAAAGCTTCTTGCTTCTTCTCCTCACTTATTCTTCCGGTGACAATCACTAATCCAGACCCAAATACGAATGTCAGAAAGAGCAATACAACACCGCCGATTTCTCAGAAAGACTTCCATTGCTCTAAGGACATGGATCTTTTTTCTCGCACGCTGACTAGATATAGAACTTATCAAATTAGGACACTACCATTAGTAGCGATCAACGCGCTTATGGGTAGCGATTCCATCGAAGATCGAATTTTTCGTTTTCTCGTGAATTTAGATGTCGCAGATGTCTACGGCTTCGCGGAGTGATGTTAGTGGGTCGCGGGTGGGGACGAACTCGTGGGCTACGTAGCCGGTGAAGCCGGTGGAGGCTATGCCGCGCATGACGGCGGCCCAGTTGACCTCCTGGGTGTCGTCGAGCTCGTGGCGGCCGGGGACTCCGCCGGTGTGGAAGTGGCCTAGCCACTTGATGTTCTCTTTGATGGTGGCGACGAGATCACCTTCCATGATCTGCATGTGGTAGATGTCGTAGAGCAGTTTGACGCGCGGTGAGTCGACCTGTTCGCAGACGGCGACGCCCCAGGCGGTGTGGTCGCACATGTAGTCCTTGTGGTTGCGCTTGCTGTTGAGGAGCTCCATGCAGATGGTGACGCCGTTGTCTTCGGCGATGGGTTTGAGGCGCTTGAGGCCGATGACGGTGTTGCGCGCGCCCTCTTCGTCGGACATGCCTTCGCGGTTGCCGGAGAAGGTGATGACGTTGGGGACGCCGGCCTTGGCGGCGAGGGGGATGTTTTTGCGGAAGGCGGCTTCGATGGCGTCGTGGTTCTCTTTACGGTTGAGGGCTTTTTTGATGTCGCCGCCGCCGGCGTAGCCCATGGTGCAGATGAGGCCGTAACGGTGAGGGACTTCCCACTCTTCGATCTGTAGTAGGTCGATGCCTTTGAGACCGATCTTCGCGGAGTAGGCGCAGAGATCGTCGAGGGGAATTTTTTGATAGCACCAGCGGGAGACGGATTGGTGGATGTGTTGCGGCGTTGTGTGGGTGTGGCTGGGGTGGCTTGTGCAGTGGCGAGTTGGCCATTGGCGAGGAGCGTTGCGGCGGTTGCGGCGGTGGACTGGAGGAGCTTGCGGCGAGTGAGGTTCGGCAGGTTTGCTGAGAGTATGAAGTGGGGCCTATGTATGACGATCCGGCTAGAGGATTATAAGATAAGGATATTCGCTGGGGGAAGGAGGAGGGAGGGGAGAAGATGGTTTTCTTCCAGATGTTTTAAGGCAAGTTGGCTTCGAAGACTTGGTAGCGGTGTTCGAGCTCCCATTGCTGTGCGGCTTTGTCGCTGGACTTCAGGAGGTCGAGGCATTTGGCGGTGGGATTTTCGGAGCCGAGTGGTTGGCTGGCGCAGGCGGGGACGGTGCGGGTGAAGTTGTCGGGCTGCTGCCAGAGGCTGGGGCCGGGGAGGAAGCTGTGTTCGAGGCTGGTGCGGGCCATGTTCTTGAGGTCGAGGTAGGTGAGATTGAAGTCGAGCGCGGCGCGGGTGTACTCGTGGGTGAGGTCGATGCGGGAGACGCCTTCGTCGTCGGTGGAGAGAGCGACGGGGACTTGGGCGGCGCGATAGATGGGCAGTGGGTGATGGTTGCCGGTGATGCCGAGGATGACGTCGTTGGAGGTGAGGTTGATCTCGACCATGATGTGGCGGTCGGCGAGTTCTTTGAGGAGGAGCTGCGGGTCGTGCTCGTACATGATGTCGACGCCGTGGCCGATGCGTTCGGCGTGGCCGAGGTCGACGGCCTCGCGGATGTGGAAGCAGAGGCCGGCGGGTGGGACGAGGCCGGGAGCGAGTTCGCCGGCGTGGAGCGAGATGTGGACGCGGGGGTAGACGCTGTGGAGGTAGTCGAGCATGAGCATCTGGCGGTGGTACTCGGACATGGACATGTAGGCGTCTTCGGGCTGGACGAAGTTGATGCCGACGACGTCGGGATCGGCTGGAGGCGAGTTCGAAGTAGAGGAGGGTCTGGGCGAAGACCTGCTCGGGTGGGAAGGCGCGGAGGACCTGGCCGAGGAAGCGGATCTTGACGGAGCAGGCGGGGGTGGCGGCGGGTTCGCCGCAGTGCTCGATGCGATTGCGGTCGGCGAGGGCAGTGGCTGAGTTCGTCGCGATCGGTGGCGACTTCGTCGCGGAGGCCGGCGGCGAGGAGTTGGTCGCGGAGGTGGGCGAGTTCGTCGCGGGTGGCGTCGCGGTGTCGCGGCTGTCGACTGGCTGGATCGCTGGGGACTTGCGGGCCAGCCGATTTGGTCGCCGAGCTTGGCGGCGTTGGCGAAGCTCGGGGTCTGCATGATTTCGAGGTACTGCTCGTTTTGAGAGGCGGCGCGGGTGGCGACTTCGTCGAGCCACTCGCCGAGTGTGGGATTTGTCGATGCCGCCGAAGCGGGCGAAGGTGGCGAAGAACTGGTCGTGGCCGCTGATGCCGGGGGTGGGGACGAAGCTGCGCATGGAGAAGGAGTCGACGAGGGCGTCGTAGAGCTTCTGGTCCTTGAAGGCGATGCGGCGGAGACGTCGCCTTCTCCGCAGACGGGCTGCGGCGGGAGGCTGCGGGTGGTGCCGATGTTTTTGGTGAAGCTGAGGGTGGCGGTGTTGACGCAGAGATGGTCGGCGGCGGCGTTGGCGATGAAGGTTTCGGCGTAGATGGCGCCGCTGAGATGCATGTGGAGGTCGGCGCCCTTGGGCATGTCGATCGAGGAAGGCGTGGAGATCGAGGGGACTCGGCTTTGCGGCGTTGAAGGCGCGGATGGCGCGGCTGCTCCGCTGCTGCGGGAGATGGCTTGGCGGTGGGCTTCTGCGCGGATGTGAGACTGCCGACGCGAGGCAGAGAAGCAGAGAGATGCAGCGAAGACTACGAGCGCATGAGCTTCCTTAGAGTGCGGGAATAGAAGAAGGATAGCGCGACGGCGGAGCGGAGTTGGCGATAGAGCCGACGATTGCTATACTTGAGATGCGTTTGAACTGCCGGTTCCCCACCGGCGTTAGGCTACCCCTGAAACAGGCCGGTGCGACAGACGGAAGTTGATGGAATGCGCCCGGGCGTTCTTGGCGATCCCCGATATGAGGCGTTGCAATGCCAAGGCCAGATAGCTCAGTGGTAGAGCGCGGCCCTGAAAAGGCCGGCGTCGGCGGTTCGATCCCGTCTCTGGCCACCATAATTTTCAAGTACTTAGCAAAATCCCTCTAAAACCGGACCCACTCTCTACCCGCGATTGGTTTTTGGCGGCAAAATGTTGGCGCCGCCTTCCTTCGGTACATACGAATCGGTCCCAAGAATCATCCCTGAGATCAGTAATCAGAAGTCGGCTTCTCGTCGGTAGTCTTTGACGATTAGCAAAAGCCTTGTCGTTCTCGTTGGACGTGATCATTAGAAGTCGAAATTTATTTGCGGACAAAGGCTCTAATTACACCGCAACGCGACTCTTCCTTGGGGGACGGATAGTATAGCTTCCAACAGAAGCCGGAATGATGAAAGTTTCTGCATAGTGGACTGCGAAGGGGGCGAAGCGATCATCAGGGCTCTCGACAACCGCCTCTTTCCCTTCAACGAGATTAAGAACATTTACAGTGCCTTGTGTCGAGAGCGGAACGGTTCTGTTGAACCAGTAGCGGTGTGTCTCAATAAACTCCAGCGCGTGTAGCCCAGTCCGTTCTTCTTGCCACCCTTCACCTTCGGCAATCGGTTCAATAGCGTTAACAAGGTTTTCCAGAACCCAAACAGTATCTCGGTCCCACTGAATATTCTTGAGTCCGTGATCAAGATGGAAGTGACGGGGGCGACCGTCGAGTCCGAGACGACTCCAATCCCAGAGCTTGAAGGTGAAGATATATGGCGTCGCACTGATTTCAAGGACCATAGAGTTTGCACCCGAGCAATGTGGCGTGCCTGCGGGAATGAGAAAGTGATCATGCTTTTTTGCTGAAATACGGTTGGCGTAGTCGTTCACCGGAAACGGCATTTCTCCTTCCTTGGCGCGCCGTAGATCTAATTCCAATTGAGAAGGCGAAATGCCAGACTTGAGACCAAGATAGACTGCTGCATCATTACCTGCGTCAAGCATGTAATAGCTCTCGTCCTGGGTGTAAGCCATGCCAAAATTGTGTTGGATGTACTCCGTGAGCGGATGCACCTGAAACGAAAGGTTGCCGCCTCCCATCGTGTCGAGAAGATCAAAGCGGATCGGAAACTCTCTGCCGAACTTAGATTGAACGTCTTCCCCTAATAATGCTGTAGGTTGTAGGAAAACGATATCCATAGCGGGAACTTCAAAGCGAAGATCGCCGAAGCCAAGCAGTAAGCTATTTTCTTCCGGCACGCAATCGAAGCACCAAGCATAGTTGGGTTGCTCTGGAGGAAGATCGAACCGCTCCTTCATCCACTGGCCTCCCCACGGGCCTGGATCAAAGAATGGGACAAGACGCATCGGCGCGTGAACGACTTTAGAAAGAGCAGCTTGAAAGTCCGCTCCTGAGATCATCAACGGATGATTTGGCTTATTCGTGTCGAGAACGAAGTCTGCGTGTGGGAGCGTCTCTAGCTTGAGGCGATCCGCGGCACGCCAGTCGAGAAAGTAGGCACGTTTGTATTTCTCGGCTGCTGGAGCCTGTAAGTTCTCTAGACCAAGGTTGCCGATGAAGCTCTTCCGCTGGCGTAGCTGGATCTCCCATCGTGCCATGTCTGCATAGATGAGGCAATCTGCATGGGGCGCAATAAGGGATGCTCCTGTACCGATGACGAGAGCAATGCCAATGGAACTGCTTAACTTCTTTTGCTCGCTTTGCAGCCGATCTGGATCGAAGAACTGATCTACCGTCGTATCACTCATATAACCAAAGACAGGATCTGTCGTGAGTGCTTCATCGAAGATCTCTTCAATGTGAGAGGAATGCCAGTACGCGTCGCTTGCTCGAACAACAACAGAGGGACTGAGGCGTTTTGCAATTTCCGACTCTATCTCGTCGATAAACGCACCGGGGTAAGTTTCAACGCAGAGAGTCCATTGGGTCGTAGAGATAGTGCTTATACGCGAAAGGATCGCATCCCATCCAACGGCGCAAGCATCGGCATCAAAACCAGAATCGCAATAAGGAAATTTGTCGTAGTTAGAGTGCATGTATCTTTGCCCTGAGAAGAGGAACTGCTGCGTAAAGTGCAGCCTGATTACCCAGTTCCGCCGCCTTTAATGGTCACCGCTCCAGAAGGTGTCCATGCGTGACGGTTCACATATTCTCGAATTGGAGGAAATATTTCTGCTTCATTTTGCATGACACCGCCGCCGAGTACTACGATCTCTGGGCCATAACAGTGAATCAGTCCAACGATACCCGCACCCCACACTTGAACGCAGTGGTCTGCTATCTCCTTGGCTACTTCATCTCCTTTTGCGGCGTCTTCGAAAAGCATCTTGAAATTGACATTGCTTTTTGGCGAAGAGAGCTTCCGCCTATTCGAGGCCACTCTTTCACAATTAAAGGCAGTGACCAAGTGGAAGCCTCTGCCTCCATGCATCCAGTAGCGCCGCATGTACACGCGCGACCGTGAAGCGAAACTGGGATATGGCCTCCCAAATTTCCACCCTGTGCCTGGCTCGTACGATAGGGCTTTCCGCCTACAAGCACCGCAGAGCCGATACCTGTTCCGAATGTAAGCATCAGAACATCCGAGAAACCACGAGCCGCTCCGTAAGCGTGCTCTCCCATGAGAGACGCACGAGCATCATTTTCAAGCGCGAGAGGAAGACCAAAGGTAGTTTGCGACCAAGCTCGCAGGTCAATGGAAGGCGCATCGAAATATTTATCGTTTGCGGAAAGTACGCGGGCACCCTGGAAGTCAACGATGCTCGGAAGGCTCATAGAAACGCCGAGGCAGTCGTCCAAACGAAGCGCAACGGCAGACAACAGTTCACTCACTGCTTGTTCTATCAAAGGAAGAATTGGGGCGAGCCCTTCGGTCGCCTTCACCTCGATCTCGCGCATGGCGAGCAGACTATTGTCAGACATGATGGCGACCGAGACGTGACTTCCGCCGAAATCGAACGCTATTGCTCTTGTTCCTGATGCCATCATGCACGCACCCGCGACAGAAGAATAATGGCGAGCGTAAGAATAGCGATGCCAGCGCACTGCAGTTTCAAGGGTCGCATGCTCGCAGCCTTCCATTCCCCAGCTAACCAGCCGAACACCGATGCGGCAATGACGATGAGTGCCATGAACATAGGCCATCCAATAACTGCACCCAGAGCGCCAAGTTGAAAGGTAGCAACACCAAAGAGAAGGCTGCTTCCAAACCAGAGTGCTGCCATCCCAAAGCACAAGACCGTATAGAGAGCTGTCCCTCTTTCCACGAATCTATTTGTCGTTTGATTTCTCCTTAGAAGGAATGAGCAGTACAAGAGGTTGGGAACCGCTCCGCCCAGAAGAAGCAGTGGCCACACAGCGTTAACCTGCCAAAAAGGCTTGCTTCCGTGGTCGCTCGCCATCCGTAGTACAGAACCGGCAAAAGACAGTCCAAGGTTCATAAAGCTTGCGCAAAATCCACTGACCGCTGCAAGAATCAGACCTCTGCGAAATGGCACCTTACTTATGCCCACGGAAGCCTTTCCTCTTTCCTGCTCACGCAAGCTACCCGCTTTTGCAAAGAGAGTCATGCCAAGAGTAATGAAGAGGATACCTGCGACGATGAGCGCACTATCCTTGGTGCCGAAGAGATTGTGATGCAGAACAAGGAATGGAATCACTGTTCCCACCGCAGAGGAGAGGCCAAGAACAATAGAAAAAGTAAGAGCCATACCAATCTCCACGACGCTCAAACCAAAGAGCACCTGTGCTATCCCCCAGAGCGCTCCGAACAGGACGACGCGAGTCACAACAGGAAGTCCAGTGTTTACATAGCCTCCGAGCAGATTGGGAATCGTCATGAATGCAATCGTCCACGGGAGAAAAATGAGTGAGAAGATCGACCAGAGGAGCCAGATGTTTTCCCATGCCCAGTGAGGCATCCGCTTCATGGGCACCGTAAAACTTGCGTTCATAACTGCCGCGAGAATGATGAGGACGCATCCCGTCGTCATGAGCGCTCTACTCGCAACGTGATTAACTCCCACCCTGCCAGTGGAATAGTCTCATTCATGGGCTCCAACTGCTCTTCTGCCAGATTGCTTCGCGACGTCTTGCCTGCGACGTGATGCGGAGACCAGTTGAGTTTTGCTTCACGCGGTTGCCCTGATACGCCGAAGAGCCGAACTATCCATGCTTTACCGTCATCGCTCGGCTTGAGCGCTACGACTGAGACGTCAGATGGTTCAACGTGTAGAAGCGATTCCATTGAAGCGGATATTGAAGCGGGAGCCACGACAAGTGGCTGCGTGAAGGTAACGGCAAGACGATCTGCGGCAGCCGCATCATAGCCAGCATGTGGCCGCAGTACATAACGGAACTCTACAGGACCTTCCTGATAGGCGCGATAGTTTGTTCCCCAGTGGTTGTTCATTACCCACGAGTAAATTTCTTGGGTTGCGTCGATGTGTTTCCGCCAGACGTTTGGATCTTTCTGCGATCCGAGCATCGTTGCAGAGATTTCACCGATCTCAATCAGAGGCGCGTCGAGCGTAACCCATGTGACGCCTTCACTCTCATTGGAGACGTCGATCCAGCTTCCGACAGGTAGCCAGTTCTTGCAGGAGCCCGGTAATTGGTCCCTTTCAGGCTGCATCACGGCAAGAGGAACATCCATGCGCATCGTTCCACCTGGAACATTGAAAGGGAATGCAAACTGAATACTTTCTTTCGCGCCATGTTGGGCAAAATCGCTGCCTTGATCGCCGCTGCCAGGACGCGGATTCAGCGCTGCTCGCCTCTTATCCACGATATTGCTCAACTCAAGGTGATCTGCACCTTCAACAAGGCGTATGCGACGTGTCAGACTGTTGCAGCTTTCTGCTGAAGATTCGATCAGGAGAGATACCACGAGCGGCCCCTCTTCCTCCACCGATATTTTTGGCGTTCCGCTGTGGCCCAGATGTTGAAAGTCCGTTTGGCGAAGAAGAATATATTCGTTTGCTGATTTACCGATATTTGTGTCGATCAGGTTTGCTTTTGCACCTTGCTGGCGTAACTCAATGAGATTGCCGGAGTGCAAATCGACCTTCGCCCGAATAATTCTATTTTCCAGAACACCATCTTTCGCTCTCACAGCCGCCCCGCCCTGATGGGGCTCTCCTGCTGTCACCGTGAAGCGCCGAGAAGCAAAAGGCGGGACTTCTTTTACTAGAATTGCGAGGTCACCAGTTGATAAGCGTTGCGAAACGACAAGCTGGCCGTCTCGATCCGTAACGCGAGCACCAGTGGTAGAGAGGCTCTTAGGAATGAGAACCACGCCGCTTCTACTCCAAGCGTTGGTGTTCCATACGTCAATCGAAGACGATGTGGACGGATCTGACCGGACAGCACTGTGCAATAACTCTTCGGACTGCATTTGCGCTTGCACGGCGAACTCGCGCTTCACTTCCCACTGCTTGGTGACAAAGGGATTTTCTGAATCGGAGACGCTATTCCATGCACCCCATGTGTGCTCGGAATAGAGCAGTACTTCGTGCCATGCCGCGTCGAATTTTGTGCTGTCGTATTTCGCGTCACCTGAAAGTGCACTCAGTACTGCGGCTTGTACAAGGCGATCTGATGAGGTACGGCTCATTTTGGTCTCCCGCGCGGAAGAGCCAGCTCCGTCTTCCCAGTACGGCGTGAGATCTCCTTGGTAGGAAGGGAGCTGGCGCCCATACTGTTCCTCAAATTTGGAGAAGGCTACACTTGTAGAAGAGACCTCAAACTTTGGCCATGAGTACTTCTCGTTCCAGGATCGAACGAACTCGCTTACTTCGGGATCAGGTTCGGCGTTGTCGCCGTGACCAGACCAGCGAATATAAGAAAGGTCATAAGGAAAGCCGACCTCATCGAGCCGGTCCTGATATTTACCGACCCAACGTGCGTCGAGCCTCTTCTCGACATGTGACATGGCGTAACCGGTCCACGGAACCCACACCAACACTTTCTCTTTACCAGACGGAGAAACCCACCAGAAAGGCCGGTCCTGCCAAGTGGACATAAAAGTGCCAATGCGATCAAAAAAGTTAGGCGCGGCAGAAAAATATCGAATCCCGGCTTGCGACATGGCCGTTACGGTGCCCCAAGAAAAGCCGGGAACATCGCTCATCATCGCGGAGTCAATCTTCAACCCGGCTTGCTTTCCCAACCTTGTGCCAAACCGAAAGAGCTGCAGTAATTCTTCAGGTCGACACAACCCTGTTAATTCGTTCGCGTAAGAGCCATTTAAACCAATCCATCCCTTACGAATGGCATCCAGAAAATCCCTCTTCTCTGCATCGGAGCGACGCTTGAGAAAGAGGTCTGCACCCCAAAGAACCTCGAGGTTCCAGACGAAGCGTGAGCCCTCCGGATAACTCGCAGTTTTGCGCGCGAGTTCAATGCCGCGCTGGATGTTGCGCATCTGCTTCTCTTCCACGACTGCTTGCAAATCTGTGTAGCCCAGATCGTGGTGCGAGTGATTCAAGATGTAAACCGTCACTCTGCGAACGGGCTTAAGTTCGACCATGCATGTCCGCGGTGCTCTTGTATCTTCGACAGAGAGCGTCACATGTTGCAGAGTCGCGACAGAAGGCACGAGGACTTCAAAGACTGCGTTCACGGATGAAAGCGTTCTACGGTCTATTTCTACGCCATTCAGCTTCGTCACTGTTGACACATCAGTTAGCGCATCAGAAAGAGTAATGCGAATAGGCTGGAGCATCGCCCCGTTCTTCTGCACAAGCGCACGTATGGGTACACCGAAGGCAGCTTGCGTCTCTTTCGCGGGAGACTGCTGGCCTAAAAGAGGTGTGCCACAGAGCGCGCTGCCGAAAGAGATGCCCGCACTTTTGAGGAGATTTCTCCTGTTCATTTAGACACCTCGATATCTACGGTGCAAACGTTTGCATGGAGGATTCAGGTGTAACTCGCTGCTAGGGCCGTAGTCAAGCTATTTCTGTGGGAGGAATTGGAGCATCTCCTCCTCCCGAACGAAAGAGTCAAGATTTCCTCTCATTACCAGCAGAGGTTCCAAGGCGATGCGAGAAGGAGGGACAGTCCCGACTGTCAAATACTCATACAGAAGACGCAGTGCAATTCTTCCGTGCGAGTAGGGTCGTTCATAGAAGGTGCCCAGGACATCACCCTTGCGTATGCGATGAATCACTTCGTCATAGAGGTTCGTGCCGAGAACATTGATTTTTCCCATCATTCCTGCGTCTTCGACGGCCTGCAGGACAGGAACTCCATTTCCTGTACTGATATAGAGACCTTTCAGTTCAGGATATTTTTTGAGGAATCTGAGCGTTTTTTCATAGGCCTCGGACGTGGACTCATGGTTTTCGATCGCACGGTGTACCCGGATACCAATATTTTGCATTTGGACTGTGCGTTGAAAGGACTCAAACTTCTCTTTATGATCGGTAACTTTTAAATCGCCCAAAGTCACGGCAACACTGCACCTTGAAGGCAAAAGCCGCGAGATCAGTTCTCCTGCCAGTGCTCCGCACGATGTAGCGTTCACCGCTACAGTAGAGATCTTTCCATCTAGAGGTGATTCAGTGAGAAGGCACACGATAGGCAACTTTTGCTTGCATGCTTGAGCAAAACCTGCTCTCAAGGTCTCAGGATCACCGGGAACGACGATGATGCCATCAACTTCATCCGCGAGAGCTTTCTCAAATGACTTCTGTTGTCCGTTGCCCAGATGTGGAAAGGTATAGTCGACAAGTTTTAAGCCAATGCCCGCAAGCGGTTTCGCCTCATCACGAATGCCCTGACGTACAAAATCGTAAACAGAAGAGATCTCGTGGGGAGTATTCACTGCAATACGAAGTCCGCGTTTGGAGACGAGATAGCGAGCGGCAAGATTGGGCGTATAACCCACTTCCTTTGCCATTTTGATGACTCTCGCCTTCGTTTCTTCAGTAAGCGCTGGATGGTCTTGCAATGCGCGACTCACCGTGGCGATGGAAATATCAAGCTTCTTCGCAATGAATCCGAGCGTCGGCTTGTTGCGGCCAGTCATTGTGGCCATGGTAACGGTACTGCTTTCTTATGCCAATTGTTTTGAGAAGCCTCGAACGTGCTTCTAATGGGTTGCTATCAGATTCTGACTGTTGTCAGTGAAAAGTGATGCCAGTTAGGAAGCGCCTGGATCTAGCCTGATTCGGCCGTTACCCCCAGAGGCTGATAGATGATCTTTGTGCGGCTGGGCAGGAACTGCCAGTTCGCTGCTGCACTGCGAGGTTATACTGGCCACCCGCAAGCTCTTTGTCTGTGTCGCCTCGTATTCCGGGTCAATTTCAGTACCTCCTCCGTGCTGAGCCAACCGAACACTTTTCAGTATCAATGGTCTGCCCGCCAAAATCACCTCCGCATCGTTGACACCTTGGAAGTCCGCTAGCCATACAAAGGTGTTTCGCGTCCAAATTCATTAGCTCATCTGAGTATGACGTTATATTCAGCAAATACTAGACTGAATCTCATGCTGGGTCGTCCACTGGCGTGCGGAATGACTATTGGTCTGGTTCTGCTTTGCGGCGCTTCCATTGCGCGGGGCCAGACCTTGGCATTCCATGTGCCAGTCGTCCTTACTGTTGTGGACGAAAATGGACTGCCCATTTCGGAGGCCCACGTTACAGTTTCCGAGGAGGGACGCTCAACTCTTCAGCTACAAACCGATTATGCCGGTCGCTGTTCCTACTTGCTGCATCGGGATGCTTCGTATCAGATTCGCGTGGAGAAGCCTGGCTTCTATGAAACCCTCGAACCTCAGACAGACGCACATCTTACCAGTATTGAAGTCGTGCTGGCCCATGAGCAGGTAGTTCGACAAGAGGTAAATGTTGTCGCTTCGCCAACAGGCATCGATCCGGAACGGACCTCTGACAAAAGCGTGATGAATACGCCGGAGATCGTCAATGTGCCGTATCTTACTTCGCGCGATATCCGCAACCTGCTCCCCTTCAATCCGGGCGTGGTTCAAGACGCGTCGGGACAGTTGCATGTTGCGGGATCGGAAACGTATGCGACGCTCGATCTGCTGGATGGATTCGACATTCGCTCCCCACTAAGCGGTGTACTTGCCGCGCGGGTCAGCCCGGATGCAGTGCGCTCGACCAACATTGAGACAACCCGCTATCCCGTTGAATTTGGCAGGGCAACAGGCGGCGTCGTGGCGCTCTCCACCGGTATGGGCGATAACAGGTTTCGCTTCAATACCACCGACTTTATTCCCTCGTTTCGGGAGATCAATGGGGTGCGCTTCGATAAGTTTGTTCCTCGATTCACTTTTTCCGGGCCACTGGCTCGCAACCGGGCGTGGTTCTTCGACGGATTGGAGTTGGAATACGACAATATCTATATTCAGGAGCTTCCTGCCGGTGCCGATACCAACCATCTGATCCGCGGCAGCAATCTGGCCAAGGCGCAGGTGAATCTCACGCCTGCCAATATCCTCTCCGGCGGGCTGCTGGTTAACGATTATCACTCCCCGTATGACGGCATTTCGTCGCTGATGCCACAGGAGAGCACAACGAAGCGTGACACCATCGCGTGGCTCCCGTACGTGCGCGACCAGCACAGCTTCAAGAATGGCGCGCTACTCGAAGCTGGATTCGGAGTCCTGCGGTTTCGCGATGGCTATGAGCCGCATGGGAACAGTCCCTACGAACTGACTCCTGAAGGCGCGCAGGGGAGCTATTTTGAGAATGAAGTCTCACACTCACAGCGAGAAGAAGGGACTGTCGCGCTGTATCTGCCGCCTCGCTACTGGGCCGGACGCCATGATCTGAAGACAGGAATCGAACTGAACCACATCGGCTTTGACGAAGATATATCGCGCGCTCCGGTGAATTATCTGCGCGAGGATGGAACGCTGTTGCGGCAAAGCGTCTTTCCCGGTCAAGCTTCGTTTACACGCAACAATCTGGAGACAGGCGCTTACGTTCAGGACCGTTGGCATGCGAGCCCGGGGCTGTTGGTCGAATCCGGTCTGCGTTTCGACTGGGACGAAATCATTCAGCGTCCGTTGTTTTCGCCGCGCGTTGCTGTTGTGTATTCGCCGCCTGGCGCAGAGGCCAAGACAAAATTGTCGGCCGGGGTTGGGCTCTACTACGAGCACACACAACTTGAATACCTGACGCGGGCGCTCGCCGGCGTCCGCTACGACACGTACTATGCTGCCGATGGGGCCACGCCGGTGAGCGGGCCGCTGCAAACGACTTTTCGAAGCAAACGACGCTTCATTAAAACAGACGTGCGCCATCAACTGGAGTCTCGGCGTTGAAAGGAAACTACCAGGTGATGTTTATGCCAGCGCGAACTTTCTTGAGAAGCGCACTTCAGACGGATTTGTGTATGCGAACCAGAACTCCCCAGGTGCACTGTCAGGGCCGTATCTGCTGACCAATGGCAGACGGGATCACTACTATTCGTTGGAGGTTGACGCACGCCGCACGTTCGCGAATGGATACACTTTGTTTGCCTCCTACACACGTTCTTCGGCGACGACGAATGCGGCATTGAATTACGTGCCTACTGTTTCAGTGCTCGGGCCGCAGCAGAACGGGCCACTCCCATGGGATACGCCGAACCGGCTGATTTCATGGGGGTGGCTGCCTCTCCTTTTGCCTAAGGTCAAGAAGAGCTGGGACTTTGTCTACACCGTGAATTGGCAATCGGGATTCCCGTTTACTTCGGTCACTGCGAACCATGAGGTTGTGGGCGCTCCAGGCTCGATGCGGTTTCCTGAGCATGTTTCGTTCAGCCCCGGACTGGAATGGCGATTTCATTTCCGCGGCGCTTATTTTGGGCTGCGCGGCGTTCTCGCAAACGCCACGAATAGCAGGAATCCAGCCGTGGTGAACAATGTCGTCGATTCGCCTGCGTACCGGAGCTTCAGTGAATTTCTGGGGAGAGCATTCACTGCACGTATCCGCTTGATCGGCTCAAAATAGCTTTCTTTGGCGAGAACCTACCGCTTTTGGGGTAGCCGTATCTGAAAATCGTTGAGGGATGGGCAATCGTCGTGGATTCCCGCCCAGAATTACCTACCATGGTGTGGGTGAATCGGTACCGGTTGCCTCAATAAACAAGGAAGATCTGTCTGGAGCGATCCAAGAAGTTTTAGGAAACCCGAGCTACAGGGACACAGCGCGCCGGTTCCAGAGAACGATTGCCCAGACCCATGGGCTGGATCGGGCGGCCGATTGCTCGAACGAGAATTTCAATTAGTCGACGAGTCGGAGGTGGCGGCGGGGGAGACAAACTCGCGGGTAAGAAGGAGCAACAATTGAACAGACTCCTCTGGCCTATTGCGGGAATGAAGAAAGTTTCGAGAGTTGTGCTTGCCTTCCGCTAAGCCGACGTCAAACCGCCGATCAAGGAGGATCGAGTGGGAACATTCACGGACTCTTCGTGAACTCGAGAAAATAAATTTTGCAAGACATTTGCAAGACCATCACTTCGAGTTTGACCGTCAGTCGGGAACCATGAAAATATGCTGGCAACACTGGCCACCGGGCTTACGACGGCGGCCGTTCTGCGCAAGCCATCGGTCCCTAAAAGAATTCGGCTTCCACAAACGCCGTGCTTCATGTTCAGCCTTTAGTGGCAACAAGAAATCGTATCTCATAATGTGTCCCCTTCTGACATTGTGGACATCATCTAATATGCTCACCGAACGAGTAATTGTGGAGCAGGACAGGTGAATGACGAAACGAGTTTCAAGGCGGAGAAGACAATGAGCGCAATCAATGCAGCCAGCAACCTGACGGCAATGAACATACGGAAAGAGACCGACAGCCTTGGCGAAGTCGACGTACCGAGCGCCAAGCTGTGGGGAGCACAAACGCAGCGGTCGCTTGAACATTTCAGCATAGGACACGATCTGATCCCGCGCGAGATGATTGCAGCGTATGCAACTCTGAAGAAGGCCGCAGCAAATGCCAATCATGCTGGTGGTCGGCTCGATGACGAGCAGCACAGACTAATCGTTCAGACATGTGACGAGATACTCGCAGGCCAACATGAGGACATGTTTCCTCTGCATGTCTGGATGACTGGCAGCGGCACACAATTCAACATGAACGTGAATGAGGTGGTTTCGAACCGCTGTTGCCAACTGGCAGGCACGCCGCTCGGGAGTAAGACGCCAGTTCATCCTCACGATCACGTCAACATGTCGCAGTCCTCCAACGATTCTTTCCCCACCGCGATGAACATAGCGGCGGCAGTTAACGCCAAAGAGCGGCTGATACCGGCAGTGAAAGCCTTGCGCGATGGGATCGCGACGAAGGCCGACGAGTGGAAGGACATCGTAAAGATCGGCCGCACCCACATGCAAGACGCCACACCGCTCACGCTCGGCGAGGAATGGTCGGGTTACGTGGGTATGCTTAGCGACAATCTCGAGCGCATCGAAGACGCGTTGAAAGGCGTGTACAGCCTTGCGCTCGGCGGCACAGCGGTAGGAACTGGTATCAATGCAGCTTTCGGATTCGGCGAGGCAGCCGCTGCCGAGATTGCGAAGCTTACCAGCCTGCCTTTTGTTAGCGCGGCGAATAAATTCACGGTGCAGGGAGCCCATGATGCGCTGGTACAGTTCTCGGGTACACTTCGCACGCTCGCGGTCTCGCTTTACAAAATCGCCAATGACATTCGGCTGATGTCCTGCGGGCCACGCGCGGGTTTTGCCGAGTTGCATATCCCGGAAAATGAGCCCGGATCGTCGATCATGCCGGGCAAAGTCAACCCAACTCAGGCCGAGGCGCTGACTATGATCGCCGTGCAGGTGATGGCCAATGACGTGGCCGTGGGCTTCGGCGGTGCGGGCGGTTACCTGGAAATGAACGTATACAAGCCTCTGATCATCTTCAACGTGGCTCACTCTATCACGCTTATGACCGACGGGTGCACCAACTTCCGGAAATTTCTGATCGAAGGAACAAAACCAAATCTGAAGAGAATCAAGGAATATGTAGACCGCTCCCTGATGCTGGTGACCGCACTCTCCCCCGTCATCGGCTACGACAAGGCGTCGAAGATTGCGCATCACGCACTGGACAACGACCTCACGCTGAAGGCTGCCGCGTTGCAGCTTGGCTTCGTCACCGAGGCTGAGTTCGACCGCGTGGTCGATCCGGCGAAGATGATCAAGCCCTACGTCGCAACTGATAAGTGAACAAGAGGATAAGTGCCATGACAACACCCACCGAGTTCGATCTTTCCCGTCAACTCTGGCCTATTTGGTGAAAAAGAGAGTAATGAAAGACCCTCAGTCCTTTATTCATCCCGTACCCCACTACAGTTTTGTGCGTGAATCGGAGAATGTCTCGTTTCTCAAGAAACGCTTCGAGGCACTCACTGCTCATTTCCTTTATCACGGTATGGAATATTCCGAAGACAAGAAGCAGATTGAGGAATGCGCTAGCGGTGATCTTCGGTGTTCAACATCTGCGCGCTGCGGCTCTCATCTTCTTGAGTGCGGCAGCCGGCGCCATTCTTCGTCGAGGGCTGGCGCACTACAGCGCAAACGTCTTCCTGCAACCATTCGGCGCGGCCTTGCTCGCTAGCGTTATCGGAGCGCTGGCGGTTCGATATCAGTTGAGCTCGTCACTGCGCCTGGTCGCAGTCTGCCCGTGTATGGTCCCGGTGCCCGGACCACCCGTCCTCAATGGCGCGTTGGATCTCATCAATGGCCGTGTCCATCTCGGTGCCGCCCGCATAGCCTTTGTGGGGCTCGTCGTTATGGCGATCTCGACTGGGCTACTGCTCGGACTCGCGCTTCTGGGTGTTCCCTTACCGGTAGATCAGGCCAGCAGAGCCGTGCCGCAGTGGCTGGATACGATCGCCGCTGGCATCGCTGCCGCCGCTTACAGCGTCTTCTTTTCGACACCGCTACACATGTTTGCTTGGCCGATGGCGGTTGGCATGCTAGCCCATGCTCTGAGGTGGTGGTTGCTTGTTGTGCGCTTTTAAGCGCGACAATCGCCGACGGTCATCGCCATCACTATTGTTTTGGCGGTGAGCTTAGGTCTCATCGTTCCGAAGATGGTCATTGATCACCTTAGCGACAGATCGATGCAGGCGAGGCCCTGAGGGGTGCGGATGCCACATCTAGTTTCCTTCAATCCCTTTTTATCCACTCCACCGAATCGATTCGGAAGACAGCCACTATCCCGATCTCAACGCCAAATCACCACGCTAAGCGCCCCTATATCCGTAAACCAAACCAGTTCGTGAATGGTCCTCGCAGTCCCGCACGGTGCATCTCCGGAAGGCCTCTCATTAATCTGTCTCTGCGCTCGGAATTGCAAGTAGAGCGGTTCTAGTTCCATGTGCCTGGAAGCCGCGTCTAAGGTACTTGAAGTAGGGCGACTCGGAGGGAGGTGTCTGAACTATCGATGCCGGACCTGGCAGATACGAGTCGATCAGTGATGCAGCCGCGTCCCATACGCGGAAGTCATTCTCGATTTCGTGATGAGGCCTGTTGAAGACTCGGGCATACCAACTATAGTTGTCGCAATTTATTGGACGGTCTTCGTAGATCATCCGAATGTTCCCAATGATCTCTGTCCGTGCGGGATCAACTGCGATAATTTCCCGGCGTCCATGAAGCGGACCCCCGGTTTGATAGAAATTGATCGCGCTTGCTACGTTAGGCGGAACCGCGGAGGCCTTGTGACCCGGTTTAGCGATCATGTCTATCTGGATGGTGAGCGCCACCGGAATACCCAACTGATCTAACTCGCGGGCGAATGCTACTGCCTCCGAAGCACCCCAACTGTGTCCGTAGATAATAATTGTCGCACGCTCTTTCTCGATGGACGTGAGGGAGCCGTCATGGTCGGTATCGAGGAGCTGCACGACCTGATGGAGTGCCTTTCGGCCATGGTGATTCCCGAAAACTTCGGCGTGGGCGGTGGGGTAACGATCGCGAAGATACGCAGCAAACTCTACCTCTGGGTGCTTTGCGTCATCCCGGCTGACGAAGCCTCCAACAAACCCAATAATGATCACATTCCGGCTGGCGGAGCCCGCGAAAGCAGGCCTTACTCCTCTTGGTGGTAGTATTCCCTGGCCGTGCGCGATGACAGGGGACGCAAGGATCGTCGTGGCTAAAACAAAAGTCAGCAGAATGAACTTCCAATACCAACGTTCTCTCATTTTGAGGTTCTCCAGGCTAACCATTCCTGTACCCTGGCCCACTTTTGATCAGATACCCTCCTCCACACACGCGCCAAGGCATTGCGCGCAGTTATTTGATATCTGACCGCCCGCGAAGGATTCCTCACGTTGCTGTTGGTTCTGTTAGTGATCTCCCGTTCGTTCCGTGTCGTCTCCCATTTGATCCATTTGAGATCGAGTACAAAGATCGCATAGAAGACCGGGACCAACACTTCTGTGAAAGAACGTTACCAGGCGATCGGATTTTGTGACAACATAAATCGCGCGTAGACAAGGGCTTAACGGGCAATTCCCCACCTCGATCCTTAACGAAGCTCAAAGCCGAACCCCAATAAATATCCAGATTGACCCTATATCATGGATGTGTCCGATCACCGGAGCCGTTTCATTACTCTTAGACGAACCAGGAAACCGACGTGGATCTTTCATGGTAATGCCAAGCTCGAAAACTGGCCGTGGTGCCGCTCGCCGCCGATTCTGGTTAGCGATGTCGGGGTTTGTCATGGCGCTTGCGCTGCTGCCCTTTTCCTACAAAGTCGAACGTCGCCTGGAGACAGCTGTTCACATCAATGGCGGAGAATCCGAAAAAGTTGACATGGAACTGGCGCAGCGTTTTCAGTCTCCGTACGCCCACCGCGTGGTTCTGGTGATCAGCGGTATTCCCGATCCGGATTCAGCAAAGGGCGCGGATGCCTTGAGCTTCTTAACTAGTTCATTGCATACTGAGCCGGGAGTCTCGGCTGTCGTCTCGAGCCTGGATTGGCCAGATCCTCTGTTCACCGGGAACAATGGGGGCGCCTTGATCATTGTCGGGCTGGACCCGCACGATGAAACTGTCGAGGCATTGGTCCCCAAACTGAGGACAAGAGCAGACTGGATTGCAGGTCAGCTTAGGTCGCAATACCCCAATATCAAACTCGAAATTACGGGTGTAACGCCACTGAACTTCGATCTTCGCAAGGTCAGTGCAGATGACGTCAACCATGCCGAAGAACGAGCGATGCCGGTAACTCTCTTGCTGCTGTTTCTGGCTTTCGGCAGTCTTGTGGCCGCGTTATTGCCTCTGGGAGTTGGAGTTCTTTCAATCTCGATGGCGATGGGTGCGGCTGCGTTACTCGCGCATTATCTGCATCTGTCGATTCTGGTGCAGAATCTGGCGACGATGCTCGGCCTCGGCTTGGGCATCGACTATGCATTGCTGATGGTGAGCCGGTTTCGCGAAGCATTGGCCGAGGGATATGATCCCGGCCACGCTGCCGATATTGCTGCCGGGCAAGCGGGGCGGACGCTGATAATCTCGGCCACGACAGTTGCGATCGGATTTTCGGCGCTGCTGATTGTGCCCATCAGCGAACTGCGCTCCATTGGGATAGCTGGTCTGCTGGTAACCGTTTCGAGCGTGATGCTGTGTACATTCATCCTGCCTTGGGTCCTTGGTTTGCTAGGACATCGCATCAATGCCGCCAGAGTGCGTCTTCCAGCTAGACGATTCAAAACGCGGGACAACCTGAGCGCGGCGAGTGAGCGGTGGGTGCGGTGGGGCAGCATCGTAACCCGCCGGCCCTGGACAGCTCTGATTGTTGCCGGCATGCCGCTACTGGTTCTTGCATTCCAGGCACACAGAATCTCTCCTGGGATTCCTGACCATGACTCGCTCCCGGCCGGAGCGGAGTCTGTTCAAGCGCTGCACACCCTTCAAGACATGGGGCGGTCGGGTATTGTGCAGTCCCTCCGAGTGATACTGGAGTTGCCGCCGCAGTCCCCACCGCTTTCGCCGGCTGGGTGGCATGCCGTGAGTCGCTTGACGGAGCACTTTCAGAGCGACCCTAGAGCGCAAGGGGTCATCTCTCTTCCGACTCTTGCTGGAATGGCCGACACTGCGGACGCTGTCAAAGAGCTACCTGAGACGACCTACAAGAGTTTTCTGCGCAGCGATGGACGGGCTACCTTGATTGAGTTGCTGCCGAAGGCCACTCTTTCGCCCACCCAACAGATAAGATGGGTGCGAGAGGTGCGTTCCTCCGATGTTGCGACGATAACCGGCGTGTCCGGCGCTGTGCTGCGCGTTGGCGGCCTTCCCGCACTCGACGCAGACTATGACTCGGTAGTGAAAGAGCGCTTGCCGAAGGTGGTCCTTTTCGTTGTGTTGGGGAGCTTGTTGGCGCTCCTAATTGGACTACGTTCTTTATTTGCCGCGGTCAAAGCGATTCTGCTCAATCTGCTCTCCGTTGGCGCTTCATTTGGTGCGTTAGTTCTCGTTTTTCAGGAAGGCCACGGCAGCAAACTCTTTGGGCTCAATGGACCGACCGGTACCGTATTCCCCATCGTTCCGATTCTCTCGTTTGCCATCGTCTTCGGATTGAGCATGGACTATGAGGTCTTCTTGGTCGCCCGAGTCCTCGAAGAACGGAGGCGCGGTCTCTCCGAGAGATCAGCGGTCATCGAGGGCCTGGCACGGACGGCCGGGCTCATCACCAGCGCCGCGGCAATTATGATTGCCGTCTTCACCGCATTCACGATAGGAGGTTTTCTGGTCGTCCAGATGCTGGGCTTTACCCTCGCCGTGGCTGTGTTCATTGATGCTACGGCGGTGCGGATGGTCGTCGGGCCGGCACTCTTGCAACTTGCCGGTGACTGGAATTGGTGGCCCTTCGGCTTATATGGGGCCCAGGCCGCGTCTGAAAAGGAGCTTGTCCCATGACGGCGAACACCGTGGATGCTCAAGTGACAGCTCCAGGTCTCGCAACAGCCTTGTAAGTTAAGAAATTCGATTTATTTCACTTTCTCTCCTTGAACGCTCGACCGGCTGATGTCAAAGTCCTTGCGTCCAAGATTTGCCTTTCCCGAGCCCCCTTCGATCACAAGCATCGAGGAGCCGGGTTTGCCCTGCGGCTTTGCCTCCACTCGCGTCGCAGACCAGACGCCGTCGACCTTCCGCAGCCCATAGTAAATAAATTCCTTCTGTTGTCCCGTCTTGCGAAGCGTCTTCACCACATGCACAGGGAACAAGATGTTGCGGTCTATCCACGATGTTACCGAATCATAGTAAGTCCGGTCCTGAGATCCGGACGTACTCTTGAGGACAAAGCAGTCCCGTGCGCCGTATTTCTCCGGTGCCAGGAGTTCCTGATCCTTCCAGAAAAACTGGCTCTCTACCATGTCTTCATAGGAGAAGTCTGTTCCTACGAGCGGGTCGTTCCAATGTTCGAATGGCAGCACGCTAGCCGCCTTCTCGCCAGGGAGTACCGCCTCGATGGTCATGTGCCCGCTCACACTCATATGCAGAAGAAGGCTCGTCTTCTCTGAGGTAGGCCCCGAGATCTCGCATAGCAGACGCAGACCATCGGGAAACCAGTGAGCTTTGGCGACAAACTTGTAGCTCGTGCGCATTCCATTGCCTTCCACCCGCGTGAGTCGCCCGGTCACTCGGTAGTCCAATTTCTCAATACGCTGGCGCGAGCCGGTGATCACAGTCTCCAGGTCAGGATTCGCCGCGAAGGCCAGCGATGGGTGCATCAACGACGACAGCACTAACAAAGCGATGGACGCTTGAATCGTCCCAAAGGCGCAATTCGCCCATCCGGCCCCTGGATACCGGCCGAACTTGCGGCTGCGAGAGAGCATTACGACGCGGTGCAGGAAGTTCATAGCTATGTATACGCTAATTGTAATGATGCCAGGAACTGCCGTGACGGTGGCATAAGACGCCCCTGATGATAGAGCGAGATGTAGTTGGTTTATTGGATTTTGTCGAAGGCTTGACAGGAGTGCCGGATTAATATCACAATGTGATTCTAATTATGCTTGGTGAATTCGAATACCTATTGATTACCGCCGCCGCCGGACTTGGAGACAAGGCCTATGGTGCTGCCATTCGTGAAGAGATTGAGTCGACAACCGGCCGGAAGTGCTCGATCGGCGCGCTTTATACGACCATCGATCGGCTCGAAACGAAGGCGCTGCTGAAGACATGGATGGGCGAGGCAACGGCGCAGCGAGGTGGACGTGCCAAGCGAATGGTGCGCGTTACACCCAAGGGTGTGCAGGCCGCGAAGGATTTTTATGACGCGGTAACGCGTGTCAGCCGGGGCGCGTCGTGGGCTGCCAATCAAGTGGAGGGTCTTCCATGATGCCGCTTGGATGGTCGATGGTCGATGTCGTCGCGCAGTTGCTGGAGCGCGATGAACGCGAGGCGGTGTGTGGCGATCTGGCAGAGTCTGGTGAGAGCCCGGGAGAGGCATTGCTGGATGTGCTGGGACTGATCGTCCGGCGACACCTACTTCCTTGGAAGAGTTGGCGCCCATGGCTCGCGGCTTTTGGGTTGGCACTCCCGGGCACGCTGCTGTTGCTGGGATTGTCGTTCTCGATCAGCCAGGCGTATCAACGGATGCTCGACCCAGTGATTCTTGAGGCGACGGGTTTTAGGCTGGCTCCGGGACTCTCGTTGTTGTTGTGTCAGGTTTCGTTGCTCGTCGGCTGGTCGTGGACGTGCGGCTTTGTGATGGGATCGGTATCGCGACGGACAGTCTGGGTGAGCGTCGCTTTATCGTGCATACCGTGTCTGTTCTGCCTGTCGAGGTTTCATGTCGAATCGCTGTCGCGGTTTTGCGTGCTTCTTTTTTTGCCGCCTGCAATATGGGGCGTTAGTCGTGGACTCCAGATTGCTCCGATCAGGCGCGGTTCTGCAATCGCACTGGCAGTCGGCATCACGGTGCTGACGATCCCTACGTGGAGCAGTACAGGGCCATGGATTCCGAACTGGGCTTTGAGCTGGCCTGCCTGGTACATGGTTGTGACGGCGCGTCGAGCGCGCTGCTAAAGGAGAAGAGATGACGAGCGAGATCACGCTGTTTGTAAACGGCGCGGAGAGATTTTGCCTATTGCAGCCGATACGCCTCTGTTGTTTGTGCTGCGGAATGAGCTGAAGTTGTCGGGGCCGCGGCTTGGCTGTGGGGTTGCTCAGTGCGGTACTTGTGCGGTGCTGGTTGATGGCGAAGAGGTGCGTTCCTGTATTGCACCGGTCTCCTCTGCTGTGGGCAAGCAGATTACAACCATCGAAGGGTTGCCTGCGGTTGGGCCGCGGAGAAGCGTCTGAGTGCGGCGGATGCAGCAAAGACGCTCCATCCAGTACAACAGGCTTGGATTGACGAGCAGGTTCCGCAGTGCGGGTACTGCCAAAGCGGCATGATGATGGTCGCCGTGAGTTGTTGACTAAGAACCCAGCTCCGACCGTGCCGCAGATCAAGGACGCCTTTACGAACAAGCCGCCGTCGCCGCATCTCTGCCGCTGCGGTACGTATGCAGCGATCATCGTCGCGGTGCAGCGTGCTGGCAGTTGCCATGGCCGCTGAAGGAGACGTGTGCCATGCCATGTACAGATAGGATGCCTTTCACAAGTACGCTTACGCGGCGGGGGTTCGTCAAAGTCGGTGGTGCTCTTGATGGTCTCGTTCGCTCTGCCGTCGCCTGTTTCTCCGCGAATGCTGCGGAGATCGAAGCCGTCGGCCGATTCCGTTTTCGTCGTGGCTTGAGATTCACCATGACAATACGATTCTTGTGCGGACGGGGCGGACGGAGATCGGTACCGGCATGAGTGCGTTCTAGCTCAGGTGATCGCTGAGGAACTGTATGTTCAGCCCGAAGCTATCACGCTGCTGATGGGAGATACGGACAAGACGCCGGACGGCGGTTACTCGGCGGGTTTCTTTCGGGGGCGTCTAACTTCCGCAAGGTGGCCGCTTACACCCATCAGGCGCTGCTGGATTGGCCGCGAAGAAGCTCGGAGTCTCTGTCACTGTGCTTACAGTTGCAGACGGCGTCGTGTCAGGCGGGCAAAAAAAGAGTCAGCTATGGAGAATTGGTGCAAGGTCAGGAGCTCGATCTGAAAATTCCGGTCTCCGGTACGCCGCGAAGGTCGATCCACCGGCTTCGTGGGACTGGCATGGCAGGGGTTGGACGGCTTCGAGTTATCGGTGATCCGCCGATGAAGCCGATGAGCCAGTACAAGGTGGTTGGCAAGTCCTTTCCGATGCCGGGAACTCCCGACAAGGTTACGGGCAAACGCAGTGGAGTTGCGATGTTAGTTGCCGGGTATGTTGCACGCGCGGATGGTGCGACCTGCGACGTTGGGCTCGAACTTTATCTCAGTCGGGACAATCGACAAGAAACGAGTTTCCGACTGCGCAGGTGGTTAGAAGAAGAATCTGGTTGCAGTGCTCTCTCCCAATGAGTGGGAGGCGATCAGCGCGGCGCGTGCCGTTGCTGGCGGGACCAAGTGGACTGAATGGGCCGGTCTGCCGGGCAGCGAGAATCTTACGCAGACGTTACGCGATACGCGTGGGGGAAGCCCGCGAGAGGGGTAATGCAGCCGATGTCGCTGCCGCTATGGCAGGCGCAGCCAAAATAGTCTCGGCGACCTATGAGCAGCCCTATATGAAGCATGCACCAATCGGGCCTTTTGTTGCGGTCGCTGATGTACGGATGGATGGGACAGCAACTGTGGACCCACTCGGCGAACTCGCAGGGGTTGCGCGCGCAGATCGCGAATACGTTGAGTTGCCGCAAGAAAAAGTAGTTGTCCGCTGGCTCGAACATGCAGGCGCAATTCGGCCGGACTACGTTTGGTGGGGATGGGGCCGAGGGCGATGCCGCCATCCTTTCGCAAATGACTGGTAAGCCGGTGCGTGTGCAGTGGACGTTGCAGGAGGACTTGGCGTGGTCGTCATCCTCGCCTGGGTGGTTTCGGACATTAAAGGCGCGACTCGACTCGAAGGGCCACATCGCGGCCGTCCATACTGCTTTCTATCAGCCCCAATGATGACGCTCGCCTTGTTGGTGCGATTCTTGCCGGTATGCCTTGCGGCGTGTCCCAGCCGACGAGCTGGGTTGCGACAGAGTGGCAGTATGACAAGGTTCCACTTCGGCTCGAGGAAGCATACGGACGGCGGAATCTTGGAGAGGAGCCGCCGGCTGTTGGGATGCGCGGGCTTATCATGCGCACTCCGGGACAGCGACAGCAGAACTTCGCGCTGGAGTCGCTGATCAACGAGGCGGCGGCATCCATGGATCCGATCCGATAGAGTTTAGGCTTCGTCACATCACGGACCAGCGGCTGATCGACCTCATCAAAGCTACCGCCGAGTCGGCTGCCTGGAATGCGCGTCCTTCGCCGCGCCCAGGCGCACGACGCACTGGGGCGCAATCAGTTATGGGACGTGGCATGTGTGCGATGGTGCGTGAAAACTCGTGCTGGGCTGCTGTTGCTGAGGTCGCGATTATTCCGGAGACAGGAGTGGTGCAGGTCACAAAGGTCACAATCGGATTGGATTGTGGCAAGATCATCAACCCGCGTCAGCTTGAGCGCTGCTTGAAAGAGCGGTGTTGTTATGGGAGTGAGCGAGGCGTTGAAAGAAGAGGTGACCTTCGATAAGGGAAGATCACCAGCACAAGCTGGAACCGCTACAAGATTCTTACGATGGCGGAGATACCCGAGGTGAAGGTCGTGCAGATTTCGCGTGACGATAAAGGCTACGGTGGAGGCTCAGAGGGTGCGAATGCGGTGACTACTACGGCAGTAGCTGCGGCATTTTTCGACGCGACAGGCGTGCCGGCTCGCAGGATTCCGCTGACACCTGCATATGTGACGTCGCTGCTGACGGTGAGCACCTAATCGCTAGCGACTAGGTGGGCGCGTTTGGGGGATCGCGCGGATGCTCGGTATGAGAGGCCGAATCCCGTCTTTGGCCACGACATTCCAAATGAGCTATGAAATTTCCCCTAAAATGCGCTGCGCACACTCAACCAACCGCCGCAATTTCAATCGGTATGCCAAGTTGCTGGACAAGCACGGATTGATCGTGAAGAATGTCGTGGTCGCCGTCCGCTTAATTCTGGCGCGCCAAGACAACTGGAACGAGTTCAATTCTACAAGTCCACCACTAACCCAACATTTCTCCGGTACACGCGTGCCTCGCAACAGAGACCGTCCTGCCGGACCTCCGAGGAAGGACCGAGAAGATGAAGAGCAGGCGCAAGATGAAACTATTGGCTGTGATTCTTATGACCGCAGGCGTGTTGTGCGGGCAGGAGACTCGTAGAACGGTCACGAACCCCTCACCGAATCCAAAGGATGACACCAAGCCCAACAGCAGCGCGGTTCCAGACGCCTACGCCCTGGTAGGTCACTTCGACAGAATCGTCGTGATCCGGCTGAAGAATAAGGCAAATCTGCTGGCGGGGATCACGAAGGTCGTGCAGGAGCAGCACATTAAGAATGGCGTGATCTTGTCGGCGATCGGATCGATGCGAGGATATGAAATTCACACGATATCGAATCGCGATCTTCCCACCCAGAATACGTTCGTGAAAAACCCCACACTGCCTGCGGACCTCGTGAGCATGAATGGATATATAGTCAACGGAAACATCCATGCGCACATGACCCTGGCAACGCCCGACAAAGTGATCGCCGGACACCTGGAGGCGAACAACGAAGTCTATACATACGCGATCGTGACGATAGGAGTGATGGATGATACGAACCTGGATAAGATTGATGACAAAGGCATATCGCTAAGCCTGGACAAACATCGAGCCTCGACACGGTCTGCGACAGTGGGGCGTAGCCGATGACTGCTCCGGTTCCCGGGAGCGTGCTCGGGGACAGCATCCAGCAGAAAGGCGAGTCACCGATTGAGGAAGTCGCTCAAATACCGGTGAAAATGTCTCGCCGGCAATGGACCGTAGTGCTGCTGCTGGTCGTCTCGGTCATCATCAACTACGTCGACCGGAGCAATCTTTCGATCGCAGCGCCGGTGATCCAGCACGAGTTCGCGCTGTCTCCGCTGCAGATCGGTTCCCTGCTCTCCGCATTCTTCTGGTCGTATGCGCTGTTGCAAATAACTGGTATCGCGGGCTGGCTTACGGATCGATTTCCCGTGGGCTGGGTAATGATGGGCGGATACGTTGTCTGGTCAAGTGCCACGGCCGCAACAGCACTCACCTCAAGCTTCGCGACTCTGTTCCTGGTGCGGCTATTGCTGGGACTCGGAGAGTCGATAGCCTACCCCTGCTACTCGCAAGTCTTTGCCGAATTGCCGCAACAGAATCGCGGACGAGCAAATGCCCTGATCGATGCCGGAACCAAGCTGGGACCCGCGATAGGAGCATTAGTCGGTGGCCTGCTGCTAGTGCACTTCGGATGGAGGATGCTCTTCATCATTCTGGGAACGGGCGGGTTGTTATGGGTTTTTCCGTGGTTCAAAGCGATGCCGCGTCATCATCGGCGAACTGAGGTTAGGGGTGCCCGCACTTCTATCCATCACGAAGCTGTTTCATATGAAATGCCGCCTGGGGAACATTCCTAGGACACTTCTGCGGAAATTACTTCTTCTACTTCCTGCTCGCATGGCTTCCCACCTACCTGGTGCACGAGGAAAAGATGCAAATCGGCTTGATGTCGCGGCTGACCTCCGCACTGTTCCTTCTCATAGCATGCACGACGCTGACTGCCGGATGGATCTCGGACTATTTGATTGCGGCCGGCATCACTCCGACGCGGGTGCGGCGATCCGTGGCAGTAGGCGGTCTAACCGTGGCTTCAGGTCTGGTTGGGATCGCGTTCGTTCACGGGAGTCTGGTTGCATCGCTTGCTGTGCTGACTGTGTCATGCGTAGGCTATGGAGCCTATTCTTCACAACACTGGGCAATCACCCAAACGCTGGCCGGTCCCACGATGGCAGGTCGATGGACAAGCCTGCAGAATGGCTTCAGCAATCTCTCCGGTATCATCGCTCCCTGGGTCGCCGGATTAGCCGTGCAACTCAACGGAAACTCGCGGCTCGCGTTTGTCGTCACAGGAGCCGTAGCCCTCGTAGGAGCTCTGTCCTGGGGGCTGCTCGTGCGCCACGTAGAACCCGTTCAGTGGGAAACAGTGGGTTGAAAGAACTCAAACCACTAAATCGCAGGAGGATTTGATCAGATGCTTTCGAACAAAATCGCTAACTCAGATGAAGAGCTTATTCCGTATTCGCTACCGCAGGTTCCGTTCATGTCGTCGGATATGGTGCATACAGAAGTTCTGGGAGACTGGCTGAAGGACGATCCATTGTGGGTACCGCAGACTCCCACTGTTTCGTTCAAGCCCTGCCTGCTTTCTGCGAGCAACGGATATTTCGTGAACATCCTCCGCGTCCGCCAGAACGGAATCCTCTCCCGCCATAGGCATTCGGGCGCGGTCCATGCGCTGGTGTTGCGCGGCCGTTGGCACTATCTGGAGCACGACTGGGTTGCCGAGGAAGGCTCCTATGTCTACGAGCCACCCGGTGAGACTCATACCCTTATTGTTCCTGACGGAGTCGAGGAGATGATGACCTGGTTCCACAACACCGGCGGCTACATATACGTCGATCCGCAGGGAGTGCCCTTCGCGTTATGAGGACGTGTTCACCAAAATCGAAGCCGCGAAAAAGCACTATAAGGCGATTGGCCTCGGCGAAGACTATGTGAACCGCTTCATCCGATAGTGGTCATTGGTGCCAACGATCAAGCTCGGGGATCGAGCCCATAGCTTCGGGCGAGAACCCAACCGAACCCTCACCCACAAAAGTGCTTTTATAACAAATAGTTGACACTGGCGATGCGCGGGCGGACAATTGGCGCCATCCCGGACAAGTTCTACTTTCAGAGGCCAAATCATGATTCGAAGATCTTGGTTATTGCTGCTCACTGTAGTTGTGTCTATATCCGTCGTGACTTCTAATTCCCATGCACAGTCCATGTCTACCCGGCATGTGCGAAACGTAACTCGCAACGGCGATGCGCGGACCATCGGTCGGCTACCCGCGGACCAGGTCATGAACCTGGACATTGTGCTGCCACTGCGCGATCAGGCAGGCCTGAAGAGCTTGCTGAGCGATATCTACAACCCCGCCAGTCCCTCCTACCGGCGCTTCCTCACTGTGCAGGAGTTCACCTCAAAATTTGGCCCGAGCCAGGAAGACTATGACGCCGTCGTTATTTTCGCGAAGAGCAACGGCCTCACCATAGTCGGTGGCACCCGCGACGGAATGGATGTGCAGGTCAAGGCTCCCGTTGCCGCCGTCGAGGCGGCTTTCCACGTCAACATGAGCACGTATCAGCACCCTACCGAAAATCGTACTTTCTACGGGCCAGACCGCGAGCCCACGACAGCACTGCCCTTCAGCCTGTGGCACGTCTCAGGTTTGGACAACTACTCCATCCCCCATCCCATGCTGGTTAAGAAGAGCGACTACGCACAGGCCCACGGCATCTCACCCAAGGCCGTCGTCTCCCATGCCACTACAGGCTCCGGCCCTTCGGCTTCTTTCTTAGGCAGCGACATGCGCGCGGCCTACTACGGAGGAACTGCCCTCACCGGTGCTGGCCAGAACCTCGGATTGCTCGAGTATTACGGCACCGATCTGGCCGACCTGACAACTTATTTCAACAACGTCGGTCAAACCAACAAAGTGCCCATCACGCTTCTCTCCACGGACGGTACAAGCACGTCCTGCGTGTATACCAGGGCCGGTGGCCACTGCGACGACACCGAACAGACACTCGACATGACCCAGGCGATCGGCATGGCTCCAGGGCTCGCAAGTCTGGTGATGTACATCGGATCCACCGACACCGCAATCATCAGCGCCATGACGACTCACAATCCACTGCCCACCACAATCGGCTGTTCGTGGGGTTGGACGCCGGCCGATCCTGCCACGCTTGATCCATACTTCCAGAGGATGGCGGCTCAAGGCCAAAACTTCTTTGCGGCCTCCGGCGACAGTTCCACCTGGTCGAGACAAATGAGGCGTGGCCGGCAGACGATCCTAATGTCGTTTCAGTCGGTGGCACTGATTTGATCACCGCCGGCGCAGGCGGTCCCTGGCAGTCCGAAACCGCCTGGGTCGATAGCGGCGGCGGCAACTCCCTGACAACATCTCTATCCCATCGTGGCAGCAGCTCTCAGGCGTCATTAACTCGAGCAACATGGGTTCAATGACCTTACGCAACGGCCCCGATGTATCGGCAAACGCGAACTTTACCTTCTACACTTGTGCTGACCAGACCGCCTGCCTGGCCAACGAGTATGGCGGCACCAGCTTCGCCGCTCCCATGTGGGCTGCCTACATTGCGTTAGTCAACCAGCAATTGGGTGCGCCCATTGGCTTCATCAACCCAACTATCTACGCGCAAAATGTAACGTCCAGCTACTCCACGGACTTCAACGACATCACCGGCGGAACGTCCGGCAGCTATTCAGCAGTCACTGGCTACGACTTGGTGACCGGATGGGGCAGTCCAACTGCCGGCCTGATCAACGCACTCGCCGGATCTTCAACCCCAACTCCTGCCTTTACGATCTCTGCTTCACCCACAGCAGTCTCTGTCGTTCAAGGCACCAGTGGATCCTCCACCATCACCACAGTCTCCGGTGGATTTAAGCTCGGCCGTCTCTCTGACTGCTTCAGGGATGCCGGCTGGCGTGACAGTCGGCTTCAGCCCGGCACCTATCGCTTCACCCGGCTCAGGCACTTCAACTGCAATGTTTACTGTGGCCCCCACAACGGCGACCGGTACGTATAGCATCACCATCACCGGCGCAGGCGGTGGCCTGACTCACACAACTACCGTCTCACTTACCATCACAGCCCCGCCGTCTGCTAACTTCACCATCTCTGCCTCACCCAGCACACTTACTGTAGCCAGAAACGCGTCAGGCACGGCAACAATCACAACAGCTATTTCAGGTGGCTTCAACTCGGCAATTACGCTGTCTGCTTCCGGACAAGTAACCGGCCAAACCGTAACCTTCAGTCCCAACTCCATAGCGACACCTGGATCAGGTGACTCAACGATGACCATAAAAGTCGGCAAAAACGCTTCCCTTGGAAGTCACACCGTTACGATCACAGCAACCGGCGGAGGCAAGACGCATACAACCACGGTAACCCTGACTGTCACCAGATAGTAATGCTGTCGACAAACCGAGACGGACGTTGCGTGAGCTATGCTTCGTTCGAATACGCGTAGATCATCGGGTTACCATCCGCTTCAACTCACTTGTCGCAAGCAGATACGCTCCCACGCCATACGTATAGCTCGCCGTCGGCAGATACGGCGTCGGCTCCGCGCCCGTCTGCTGAATGTCGCCCAACCGCCCATCCGCATACACATGCTGCAATATGCCGGCCACGCCTTCTCAATCACCGGCCTGTAGGTCGCCGCATCAAGCACCCCCTCATTCACGCCCCACGCCATGCTGTACACAAAAAGCGCCGACCCCGAAACCTCCGGCAGCGGAAAGTGTTCCGGATCAAGCAGGCTTGCGTGCCATAAGCCATCGCTGCCCTGCAGTTGGCCAACCGCGCCGACATCTCACGAAGCTGATTCAACATAAAACTGTCTCCGCACATCGTCCTTCGGGAGGTATTGCATCGTCCGTACCATGCCCGCCATCACCCATCCCTCGCCACGCGACCAGAAGATCTTCTTGCCGTTGGCCCCAGTTTGCCGATGTAGCTCGCATCGCGCGCATACAAATGTTCGTCCTTGTCCATAGAGCAGCTCGGAGGTACGCTGCCACTGCGTATCCAGATAGTCGATGTACTTATGCTCGCCGGTCGCCGCATACATCCGCGCCCACACCGGCGGCGCCATGAACAACGCATCGCACCACCACCACGGAATCTTCGGATCGCCCGGCTTCAACGTCGTAAAGCCAATCACCGAATCCAGGCTCGCCTGTGTCGGTGCAATCATCTTCGGATCCTTCTTGCCCCCCAGCAGATACAGTTCCAGATACGTCTGCCCCATGTTCTGGTCGTCAGCATTCGCGTTGCCGACTCAGGAGCTGATAGTCGAAGCCCTTCGCCATCGCTGCCATCGCATTGCGATACTTCGCATCGCCGGTCGACTCGGAGGCGCCATAAACCCGCTGTACAAGACGCCCCAGGTCCATATGCGATCGAAGTAAGGTTGCGCACGGACAAGTTGCCAGTCCGCGACCTTGCGCGTGGCCTTATCGATCGCCGCGCCAGTCAAAGCAGGAGAAAGATCGGTCGCAATCGGACCCCATCAGCAGGCGAGTCACCAAAGTGGCGCGACTGATCCTTATCGATACCGGCCTGCTGCTCCGGCGTAGGCAGTGGATACTTCTGTGCAACGCTGGAGATTGCCGTCAACATCACGGCGCTCAAAGCAAACCTCGATATACCTCGTTGCACGTTCATCGCTCATCCTCTCATTTACGGCAGCCCCGTCACATTCGTGTCGTCGGTCAATTTGACCTTGCTCTTATCCGTCGTAGTCAGGGATACATCGTCGAACTTCCAGTCCTTCGCATCGGCGATATGTCCCGCATTCGCAGCCTCAATATGCAGGTGCTCCAACGTAAAGTTCTCGAGTGGCACCGACTTATACGCATCCACCTCGAATGCCGTCTTCGCCCCCGTGGCCTTGATATTCCAGATATGAATATCGTGAAAGTGCGCAATACCCTGCGCCTCCGGCACCGGCGTCGACAGCACCTTGTAATAATCCGGATAAGTCTTTAACTCCGCCGGAATCTTCGCGTAACTATAGCTGGGATTCCAATTCATCGTCACGCGAAAAACGACTGGCGTATCGATCATCGTGATGTCGTGAATGCGGATGTTCTCCGCAAACCCGCCCCGCGTATGCGCCGATTTGAACAGAATCCCCAACGGGCACACCCTTCAACATCGTCAGCCCATACACTTCAATATTGCGAAACCCACCCGAAGTCTCGCTGCCAATCGTCACTCCTGCCGCGCCCTCGCGCACGATCGAATCGCGGATCACAACATCCTCAGTCGGACGATTGACGCGCAGCCCGTCCGAATCGCGCCCGGCCTTCAAACATAGCGCATCGTCATTCACCGCAATATCCGCATGTTGCACCAGAATCTTCCGCGATGAGTCGATATCGACGCCATCCGTACTGGGTCCATGTCCACCCTCGTTGTTACGGATCGTTACGCCATCGACAGTCACCTCATGCGAGTAACAAATATGTACCGTCCAGAATCCCGACCGCCGAAGCATCAGCCTGCTCAGCTTCACATTCGACGAGTCAAATATCTGAATCAGCCTCGGTCGTTTCGCGTCGTAATCTGATGCCCAGCGCAGGCCCTTCGGCTCGTCAATCTTCCGCAGAGCCCAGTAGCCGTCCCACCACACCTTGCCGTCACCGTCGATCGTTCCCTCGCCGGTGATCGTCACATTCGTCTGCTTATAGACATTCACCAGCGCCGCCGGCCACGTCATCTCGATGCCCGCGACACGCGTTGGCAGTAGCGCATAATCCTCCAGTCTCTGCGAGCCGATCAGCGTAGCGCCCTTATCGATCTCCAGCGTTACACCACTCTTCACAAAGATCGAGCCGCTCAGATACTTCCCAGCCGGAATGACAACCGTGCCTCCATGCACCGCAGCCGCATCGATCGTCCGCTGGATCGCTACAGTATTCAGCGAGGCGCCATCTCCCTTCGCACCATACGTCGTAATGTTGAAGTTCACATCAGCGTGCGCGCATATCGTGAGAGCAAAGAAAAGCGCCCCAGTCAGACCTTTCGTGATCGAGTTGTCGAGGCGCGTCATTTCGTCTCCACAAGCTGAATTGCCCCAAGCAAGCCCGACGGCAGTGGCTGAAGATTGTCCATATCCTGCGGCGTAAACCGTTCACCGTAGCGCAAGTTCAGCAGACGATAGTCCGCAGGCGCGCGCCCAGCCAGCACATTGATCGCAGTGTTCGCCACCTGAATCTCAATCGTATTCTCGCCCGCGCGCAACTGCTTCGTCACATCCAGCGTGTACGGCGGATGCCACACGGAACCCACCCGCTGCCCATTCACCGTAACCACCGCCGCCTCACGGATCGGCCCCTCCAGCAGCGCACGCATACCACTCTTAATCTTGGGATCAACTTCGACCGGAGTACCTTCACCAAAATCGAGCACCAATGAGTTACCGCCCCTCAGCTCGTCCGCACTCAGGCGAATCGTCTTCGTATAAACCGCGACGCCTGAATAAAATCGCGTCTTCGGATCATCAGTCCACGAAGCAAGAGTCTGCTCAACCCGCTCACCCGGCAATCCCGTGAACTTCATCTTCCAGTCATGCGTGAGATCCGCGACCACGTGTGTCGAACTCTTACGCGCTTCTCCCGGCTTGCCAATCGGCGCATCGCTGAACACGATCACACGCGACTCATAAGGCGCAAGATTCAGCACAACGGGCTTCGAAGCGGCTACAAATGCATCTCCTGCAAATGGATCCCACGCCGAAATATATCTACGCGCACTACCGAAGGTAGCTGTCGATTCCACCTTATGGTTGCTGGTGTTCGCGATGAAGTAAACGTCGGCATCGTTCAGCTTGCGATGCAGAAACCCGACCTCAGCGGAGCCATTCGACAACTGCATATCCGGAGAGACCATCCGCCTCAGCGCCGCACCAAGATCCTCATCCTTCGCGACCACCTGCGTCTTCCCGCCATCGGCAAACAGCGCGCGCGATAGCCGCTGCACCTCCGCGCTGATAACTGCCGCATCCTTAAACCCGGGCGCCTTGGCCGGAGTCGAACCCACCGCAATTACCTTCCCACCACCAGCAACATACGCAACAATCGCCTTCATCGTCTCCGGAGAGAGCCGCTCAACATGCGGCATCACCAGCACTGGATACGGTATCCCCAGCCGCTCGATCGCCTCCGCATCGATGTAGTCGACATTATGCCCTGCGCCAAGAATCTGCTGCATCAACTCCGGCGTTACATACCTCGGCATCCCGTCTGAAAGACTCGCCTTCCCCAGCGTGAACTCAGCATAAACATCGTCCTCCGGAAGCAGCACCGCAACATCGTTCGCCGGCTTCCCCTGCCGCAGCAGATAGCTCACGCGTTGCAGATACTTCGTCACATCCGGCATCACCATCCACCACGGATTGTGATCATTGAAGACCGCCGCCGCATAAAACGACCATCCCGGCTCCGCAATGCCCGGCGCTGTATACGGCCAGCCGTGTCCGATTAACTGATTCACCCCCTCAAGAAAGAACCGATCCGCCTCAGCCTTCATATCGAGCGGCGTCGCGCGAAACGGAGGCGAGTGAAGCCACGTCCATGTCTCCGCCGAAGTAATCGGCCGGCCATAAAGATGGCTCGCCGAAGTCGCCCACCGAGTGAACGAAAACCTGTTCCACTGCGGCCCTTCCCCCTCCGGCAGCGCCACCAGCCTGTTGCTGGACATCGACACCGCGGGCGTCCCATAAGTCTGCGATCGAAAGCCGCGTGCCATGCGCCTTCGCCCACTCATTGACGGGCGTCAGATAGCGTTCGTCAACTAGCTCCGTAAGCGTCAAACCCCAGTCGTGACGCACCTCCGCGCTTATCTCGTCCGACCCACTCGCCAACTCTGGCAGATACTGCGTCAAATCGTAGCCGCGTCTGCGCGCAAACTCCGGCAGCAGATCATCGGTCCAATCAGTGCCATATACTTCGAGGCTGTCGCTAAAGACCGCATACGGCGGCGTATCTCCGAAGGCCTGCATCAGCCGGTCACCGACAATCTTCAGATGATCGTCAACCGCCGCGCAGCTAAGGTGATCCAGCACGAATCCCTCCGCATTCACCGCAGCCCTCTTCACCTGTTGCCCTGTACGGCTGGCGACGAAGAAACACCACCACCCGCGGCTTCATCTCCACCGCCAGCGCCATGCGACCGTTAACCTTCTGCACCTCGACGCGCAGTAACTTACTCGCGTCATACTCCTTCGCCGTACCCTCACCCACAAACACAGCGATCAGCCTCTCGCCATTGCCAATCGCCGGAACCGCAAGTGATTCCGCACCCGCAGGCAAATCCGTCGCAACCACACGCAATCGACTAGCAGCCTGATCGACAGACACATGAGGCCCACCATAAGGCCAGCCGCTCGCCAACGTCATATCCACTCGCATGCCATTCGCCCGCGCCGTCTGCGACGCAAACTTCACCGCATCGAGAAACTCATCCGAAAGGTACGGCAGATTGCGAAATCCAGTCGCATGATCGTCCAGCTCCATCGGATACACCGGCTGAATCTCGAAGCCCCCGATGCCTCCCGATCTTCATCGCAAGAATCTCGCGCTCCAGCTCCGCCTTCGTCACCCCCGGCCCAAACCACCACCACCGCATCATCACCCGCGCATCGTCAGGCGGATTCGCAAAGCCTTGCTGCACTGCCGCAATACTCCCGCTACCTGCAGATACAGTCTGCTGCGCCGCCATAGGCACGATGAAACAACTCAATAACGCAATCCCAGCGAAGGCATGTCGCACGAGATCCGCGCTGCTTCTGTGATCGAACTGGAGCGAACAAGGGCATGCGCAGAGGATACGGCCACACCAACGTCGCCGCACCTGCAAACTCTAGGGAAACCGGCGAGCCAGTGTCAATAGACAAATAATTCCGAACTGTACAACTACGCTGTACCATCGCATCGGAGCCTCGCCCCACGGATAACGCGACAACAGTACGGCCGACATCCTAGAATCAAACAGTCAAGAATAAGGATTACTCTTCCATGGCAACCATCAAACAAGACGACCTCATCCAGTCCGTCGCCGACGCCCTCCAGTACATCAGCTACTACCACCCCGTGGACTACATCACCAACCTCGCCCGCGCCTACGAGCTCGAAGAGTCCCACGCCGCCAAAGACGCCATGGCCCAGATCCTCATCAACTCGCGCATGTGCGCCGAGGGCCACCGCCCCATCTGCCAGGACACCGGCATCGTCACCATCTTCCTCAAGGTCGGCATGGACGTCCGCTGGCAGGCCCCAACGGCGGCCCCGCCACTCTCGACCTCCAAGCCATGTGCGACGAAGGCGTCCGCCGCGCCTACCTCGACCCCGACAACAAGCTCCGCGGCCAGCATCCTCGCCGACCCCGCCTTCTCCCGCAAAAACACCTTCGACAACACCCCCTGCGTCGTCGAGGTCTCCCTCGTCCAGGGCGGCGACGTCGACGTCATCGTCGCAGCCAAAGGCGGCGGCTCCGAAGCCAAATCCAAGTTCGTCATGCTCAACCCCTCCGACTCCATCGTCGACTGGGTCCTCAAGACCGTCCCCACCATGGGCGCCGGCTGGTGCCCTCCCGGCATGCTCGGCATCGGCATCGGCGGCACCGCCGAAAAGGCCATGCTCCTCGCCAAGCAGTCCCTCATGGACCCCATCGACATGCAGGAGCTCAAAGCCCGCGGCCCCCAAAACCAACATCGAAAAGACTCCGCATCGAGCTCTACGACAAGGTCAACCACCTCGGCATCGGAGCCCAGGGTCTCGGCGGCCTCACCACCGTCCTCGACATCAAGATCCTCGACTACCCCACCCACGCCGCCAACCTCCCCGTCGCCATGATCCCCAACTGCGCCGCCACCCGCCACGCCCACTTCCACCTCGACGGCTGCGGCCCCGTCATGCTCGACCCGCCCTCGCTCGACGCCTGGCCGAAGCTCACCTACGACGTCAGCACCGCCCGCCGCGTCAACCTCGACACCGTCACCCACGACGACGTCAAAACCTGGAAGCCCGGCGAAGTCCTCCTGCTCTCCGGCAAGCTCCTCACCGGCCGCGACGCCGCCCACAAGCGCATGACCGACATGCTCAACCGCGGCGAAACTCTCCCCGTCGACCTCACGCGGCCGCTTCATCTACTACGTCGGCCCCGTCGACGCCGTCCGCGACGAAGCCGTCGGCCCCGCCGGCCCCACCACCGCCACCCGCATGGACAAGTTCACCCGCCAGATGCTCGAGAGCACCGGCCTCCTCGGCATGGTCGGCAAAGCCGAGCGCGGCCCCGCCGCCATCGAAGCCATCCGCGACAACGAAGCCGTCTACCTCATGGCCGTCGGCGGAGCAGCCTACCTCGTCTCGCAAAGCCATCAAACAGCAGCCGCGTCCTCGCCTTCGAAGACCTCGGCATGGAGGCCATCTACGAGTTCGACGTCCAGGACATGCCCGTCACCGTAGCCGTAGACGCCAAAGGCACCAGCGTCCACAACACCGGCCCCGCCGAATGGAAAGCCCGCATCGCCGCCTCCCAATCCCTATCCGGAGTCCCCATACTCGGCCAATAGAGCCACCGTTGCATTCGTTGGTAATGGGTCAGTTTGAAGTAAATGACTGAAGTTTCCGAAAACCCGACTTTGCAGGCGCAACGAATTCCGTAACAGAATCGGCCAGCCGGAACACCTTGCTTCTTTGCTGTCCATTTTTGGACCCGTTCTGTTCGGTTCTGAACAGTTTAGGTCGTCCTCCTGAGCTTGCCTCTCCACCACGCAAATACCCCGGTTCGCACCGGCCGTAACTAAATTCCGCTGTATCAGCGAATAGCCTGCTTCTCGCAAACGACTCCACCCCACAGTTCGCCGCTTTTGTGATTGGGCTTTTAAGTGCTTGCGCATACCTTGGTGCTCTCAAACGCCGCAATTAACCTTGGGAAACCCAAAAGGGAAATGAGGAAGCATGCTGCGAGATGTCCAGTTGGCGATTCGGATGCTGCGGAAGCAGCCGGGCTTCAGTCTGATTGCGGCGCTGACTCTGGCGCTGGGGATTGGCGCTACGGCGGCCGTTTTCAGTTTGATTCAAGGTGTGCTGCTGACGCCGCCACCGTACGAGAAGCCTGACCAACTGATGATGGTTCCAACGAAGCGCGTTGATGGGCAGAAGATGGACAGTCCCCGCGGCTGGGCGGCGGAACAGTGGTTGGATTGGCAGAAAGAGGCACCATCCTTGCAGGGGGTCGCTGGGTATGCCTGGACATTCAATTTCCTGATTCGCAATGACGGCAGCCAGTCCATGCAGGGGATGAATGTGTCCAGGGACTATTTTCGAGTCATGGGGCTGAAGCCGATGGCAGGACGCGGCTTTGAGGATTCTGATTTCGGACCAGGACCCGTGAAGGCGATTGTGCTAGGGTATGAGTTTTGGCAGCGGGTGTTTGGCGGCGATAAGCAGATCATCGGAAAGACGGTGCGCATCAGCCGCTGGGATGTGACGCCGGTTGTGATCGGAGTGATGGGACCGGGTGTGCGGTTCCTGCCGTCGCCAGGAGCGGCGAAGGAGCCTAATTACGACGTCAACGCGACGGTGGATTTCTGGGCTCCGGCCTATCCGGATCCGAAGTATGCGAAGGAGCCGTATTGGGAGGTGGTTGCGCGACTGCGGGATGGAGTAACTCCACAGCATGCACAACAGGAGCTGGCCGTACTGGCGGCAAGAGAGGCGCTGGTGGAGAAGAAATTTGAAGGGTTTGCTCCGCAACTGGAGCCAGTAACGGAGGAGATGAATCGAGACGGCAAGCGGATTCTGCTGCCGCTGCTTGGCGCGTCGGGTCTGGTGCTGCTGATCGCGTGCGGAAACGCGGCAGCGCTGTTGCTGGTGCGCGGACTGCAAAGGCAGCAGGAATACGCGGTGCGGATCGCGATGGGTATGGGCCGCATAGCACTTCTGAGAAAAGTCTTGACGGAGAGCTTATTGCTGGCCCTGCTCGGGGGAGCATTGGGAGGCGGGCTTGCTGTTGGCGCCGTGAAACTGTTCAAGTCGATTGCGGGACATGCCGTCCCGCGTCTAGATGGAGTGAGGGCAGGTTGGGCAGTCCTGGGTTGGGGGTTTGGAGCGGCGATGCTCGCTGCGTTCGTCGCGGGGGTGATTCCCGCGCTGCGAGCGTTTCATCTGGATCCGATGGAGGTGCTGAAAAGCGCTGGACCGAAAGGGACAGCGGGAACCGGAGAGAGGCGGCTTCTACAAGGGGTAACGATACTGCAGACGGCGCTGACACTGGCGTTGCTGGTAGGCGCGGGGCTGCTGATTCGCACGATGGTGAAGATCGCCGAGGTGCCGTCGGGTTACAGCACGAGCCGGATTTTGACGATGAGCGTGACGGAGGTGCAAAGCTTCTCGACGTGGGGCAGCTTTCACCGGCAGGCGTTGGAGCGCGTTGCATCGCTTCCAGGCGTGCAGTACGCAGCGTTTGCCTGGGGGGTGCCGCTCACGGGAAACAACTGGCCCGCGACTTTGGAGATTGAGGGGCAGCCACCGGCGGTGAAAGAGAGCGACAAGACAGCACTGCCGCTGCGGGCGGTCACGCCTGACTACTTCAAGTTGATGAGCATGGCGTTGATTGAGGGACGGGAATTTCGTTCGACGGATGACGACAAGGCGCCCGCGGTGGCGATCGTAAACAAGGCATTTGCGGAACGCTACTTTCCGCAAGGCAACGTAATCGGACGAAAGTTCTGGCTCAACGGGCGAGACAAGCCGGGCACGACAATTGTCGGAGAGATTGCGAACGGACGGACGGATGATTTGACGCAGGAGGCGTCGCTGGAGGTCTATCTGCCACTTTGGCAAGCGACTGCGTTTTCCAAACATCTTGTGATTCGGACTCCGGCAGATCCGCGAACGATGGTAGCTGCAGTGGAACGCGAACTACGCTCCGTAGATCCAACGGCGGCAATCGAAAATGTGAAGACTCTGGAACAGATTCGCGACGAATCCCTCTCCTCACGGACCTTTGCTATGCACCTGCTGACAGGATTTTCAGCAGTAGGAAGCCTACTGACGCTGGTGGGAATCTACGGGGTACTTTCGTTGTCTGTGGCCTCGAGACGCAAGGAACTGGCGATTCGAAGCGCGATGGGAGCGCAGCAGACGGACATTCGCAAATTGGTCTTCGGAGAAGGATTTCGATTGATCGCGAGTGGCGTGCTCGCCGGCGTTGTTCTGGCCATTGTTTTGTCGCGGGTGCTGAAGTCGTTCCTGTTTGAAGTGCAACCCAACGATCCCGCGACGTTGATCGGGGTGGGCGCGCTGTGCGTGGGAGTGGGACTTCTAGCGTGCTGGGCGCCGGTGCGGCGGGCGACTAAGGTTGATCCGTTGGAAGCGTTGCGGTACGAGTGAAATGTGTGAGCCTCGGTCACTACCGTGAAAGTGAGAATTGGCCGTACTCCTGAAAACGAGGTTATAGGTGACTACGGTTGCCCCGATTTTCAAACTGACCCACTGCCCATTCGTTGCCTCTGTTGACTTGTTTTTTATGTCGCCGTTGCCCAGTTGTAAAGTTGTCATCCTTCACCGAAGGCGGAGGATCTGCTTTTGCATTTTTCTAAGTTGTCGTCCTTCGCGTAAGAGGATCTGCTGTTGCTTTGTCCTTGCGGTTTGTTTCTGAGATAGGTCCAGGCTTTAGCCTGGACATTCAACCCAGCCGCAGAACCCACACCTCTCTGCCGAAGGCCGGAGTGAAGGCGAAGCCGAAACGACTAGATATCGCCGTTGCTTTTGCTCGGTCTTGCTTTTGCTTGTTTTAGGACGACGGCCTACCGAAAACCTGTCAAGCCCCAAATCCACCTAAACCGCGCCATCCAAACGACATACCCCTGGCATATGAGTTACCCTCAACTCTCTACAATGGAAGTAGAGGGAAAACGGAAAATCTGCAGGCAGATCACCGCACAAGTCAGCAAGTCATTTCATTGCAAGACTTTAGAAATAAAGTATCTGGAATGAATACTTTACACTAAACACTCGGACTTAAAACGCTCATTCCAGATACTTTAGCCAAAGACCTGGGGGAGGGGGGGTACTACACAATCCGCGAAGAATGCTCCGCAGGAGGCGTCTCCTTCGGCTTCCGGCTCAGCACAAAGCTCCGCCGCTTCCGCTTCTTCTCCGACGCATGGTCGATCTTCTTCCAGAAGCCCACGAAGTAGTCCACCGCCGAGATAATCGAAACCGCCGTCATCCAGTACACCGCCGTGACGGCAATAAAGTGGACGGCAATAATAAAGCCGCCCCCCAGCTGCGGAAACCATACCCAGTAGTCCCACCGGTGCGCCAGTATCGCCGCCACAACCGAAACAATCTGGATCACCGTCTTCAGCTTGCCGATCTCGCTGGCCTCGATCGTGAACCCTTCCGTAGCCGCAATCGACCGCAGCCCGGACACCAGAAACTCACGCCCGATCACCAGCACCGCAATCCACGGCGGCACAATCCGCGGGTTGTAAGCGACCAGTACGATATACGCCGCCGAAACCATCAGCTTGTCCGCCAGCGGATCGAGCAGCATCCCCATCGTGGTAATCTGCTTGCGCCGCCGGGCCAGATAGCCGTCCAGCCCGTCGGTAATACTCGCCAGGATGAACACCACCGAAGCGATGACCTCCTGCTCGCCGCCGCGCAGCCCTGTAGCCCCGTGCCCCTGCAATGGGAACGACGGCGACAAAATCCAAATCAGCAGCGGAACGCATGCAATCCGGCTCATCGTAATGGAGTTGGGCAAATTCATCGCGACACACGAACAGACACGATCATTCTCCCACACTCGAGAAGAGCAGCGATACGCTGTTCTTCCCGGAACGGAAAGGATCAGACAGGAACAGAAAGGAAGGAACTAAGCGTAAATCCCGCGCTGCTTGGTCGTATAAGCAACACGATCGATCGCCAGCATATAAGCGGCTATCCGATTATTCACCGCGTGGTTCTTCGCATAACCAACCACGTCCTTGAAGCTCTCCGTCATGATCGCCTCCAGCCGCTGGTTCACCTCCGCCTCGGTCCAGAAGTACCCCATGCGGTCCTGCACCCACTCGAAGTAGCTCGCCGTAACCCCACCGGCATTCGCAAGAATGTCCGGAATCACAAACACGCCCTTCTCGGCCAGAATATCGTCCGCAACCGTAGTCGTAGGCCCGTTCGCGCCCTCGCAGAGAATCCTGCAGCGCAACTCGCTCGCATTCCTGCTGGTAATCACGTTCTCCGTCGCCGCCGGAATCAGTATCTCGCAATCACGCGTCAGCAACTCGACCTTGTCCGCAGCCTCCGCTCCGGCAAAGCCGTTAACCGTACCGGCAGCCTTGCGATGCGCGATCAGAGCGTCAATATCGATCCCATTGCTGTTGTACAAACCACCGTCATACTCCGCGATCCCGATGATCGTGTAGCCCTTCTCCGCCATCAGCTTCGCCGCATTCGAACCCACGTTGCCGAAGCCCTGCACGATCACCCTGCAGCCTTCTATCGGCATCCAAGCAGCTTCAAAGCCTCATCGCACACGACCGAGATCCCGCGGCCCGTAGCCTCGCGCCGCCCGCGCGACCCGCCGATATTCACCGGCTTGCCGGTCACAACCGACGTAACTGTCTGCCGCATGTGCATCGAGTACGTGTCCATAATCCACGCCATCGTCTGCTCATCGGTCCCCACATCCGGAGCAGGTACATCCTTCTCCGGCCCGATAAACTCCACCATCTCAGCAGTGTAGCGCCGAGTCATCCGCTCCAGCTCCCCCTGCGACATCTTCTTCGGGTCGCAGATCACCCCGCCCTTCGCCCCGCCGAACGGAATGTTCACCACCGCGCACTTCCAAGTCATCCAGCTAGCCAGCGCCCGCACCTCGTCCAGCGACACATCAGGCGCATACCGGATCCCACCCTTCGCCGGTCCACGCGCAATCGAGTGCTGCACCCGGTACCCGGTAAACACCTCCACCGATCCATCGTCCATCGTCACCGGAATATGCACGATAATCTCGCGCGCAGGATACCGCAGCAGCTTCCACACCCCCTGGTCGAGGTTCAGCTTCTTCGCAGCAAAGTCAAATCGGGCAGCCTGGGCCTCCCAGGGGTTTGTCTCCTGCTCCAGGGTTATCGTTGGCATCAGTCGGTTCCTTTTCGAGCTGTTTCGTGAGTCACTGGGCATCATCACATACCTATCCCTTCAGATGTCTTGACTGCAGACTGGGTCTGATAGATCGACCGCAAGTATGATGAAAAGACCATGCCCTCAGCCAACAACCGTGCGACTGCCCACCGCGGCGGAGTTCCTCAAGCTCAGCCGGAAGCACACCCTCGTCCCGGTCTTCCGTACCGTAACCGCCGACCTCGAGACCCCCGTCTCCGCCTTCCTGCGCATCGCAGCCGAGGAGCCCGAAGCCTTCCTGCTCGAATCCGTCGAAGGTGGCGAGCACGTTGGGCGCTACACCTTCATCGGCATCCAGCCCTACAAGAAACTGGTCTCCCGCGGCGATCAAATCACCGTGCAAGAAGGCAAGAAGCGCGGACACCTTCACCGGGGACATCTTCGACGAACTCAAACAGGCTCTCAGCGGACACACACCCGCGCGCCTTCCCGGTCTGCCCCCCTTCACCGCCGGCGCAGTCGGCTTCTTCGCCTACGATGTCGTCCGGCAGATCGAGAAGCTGCCTTCTCTCGCCAAAGACGAGCTCGGCGTCCCCGACGCCTGCCTGATGTTCTTCGACCAGGTGCTGGCCTTCGACCACGTCAAAAAAGAGATTCGCCTGATCGTGACAGTTGACCTTACCCGCGAGTCGCGCGACGGCGCATACGACCGCGCAGTGCGCCGCCTCAACCGCCTGGAGAAGCGCCTCGCCAGTGCGCTGCTCCCCTCTGCTCTCAAGCCCAGCAAGCGCCGGCCCGAGGGAAAGCTGAAGCTAACGCCTCGCACCTCAAAGGCCACGTTCCTCAAGTCCGTCGAGAAGACCAAGGAATACATCGCATCCGGAGACGTCTTCCAGTGCGTCCTCTCCCAGCGCTTCGACTGCGTCCCCGAGGTCGAAGCCTTCGAGGTCTACCGCTCCCTGCGCATCGTCAATCCCTCGCCCTACATGTACTTCCTGCGCTTCGGCCTCGAAACCGCCGCGAAGTCGCCATCTGTCGCGCACATCGTAGGCTCCTCGCCGGAGCTGCTCGTCCGCGTCCACGGCCGCGACGTCGAGTACCGCCCCATCGCCGGAACCCGCCCCCGCTCCGCCGACGAGGTCGAAGACCGCGCCATCGAAGCCGACCTCCGCGCCGACGACAAAGAGGTCGCCGAGCACATCATGCTGGTCGACCTCGGCCGCAACGACGTCGGCCGCGTCAGCGAGTTCGGCAGCGTGCGCGTCAAGGACCTCATGTTCGTCGAGCGCTACAGCCACGTCATGCACCTCGTCAGCACCCTCGAAGGCAAGCTCCGCCCGGACCTCGCGCCCATCGACGCCTTCAAAGCCTGCTTCCCCGCCGGAACCCTCAGCGGAGCGCCCAAGATCCGCGCCATGGAGATCATCGAGGAGCTCGAACCCGCCCGCCGCGGCGTCTACGGCGGCAGCATCCTCTACGCCGACTTCAACGGCAACCTCGACTCCTGCATCGCCATCCGCACCCTCTTCATGAACGGCAAACAAGGCCACATCCAGGCCGGCGCCGGAATCGTAGCCGACTCCGTCCCCGAAAAAGAGTTCGAAGAGTGCCGCAACAAGGCGCAAGCCGTAGTCCGCGCCATCGAGCGAGCCCGGCAACAATAGCCTTCGCCAGCGTAAAATCAAGAACACGCCATGGTCTTCGTCCTAGACAACTACGACTCCTTCACCTACAACCTGGTCCAGTACATCGGCGAGCTCGGCGAGGAGATGGTCATTCGCCGCAACGACGAACTGACTCCGCAGCAGGTCGAAGCGCTTCACCCCGACCGCATCCTCATCTCGCCCGGTCCGTGCACCCCGCAGGACGCAGGAATCAGCATCGACCTCATCCGCCACTTCGCCTCCTAGGAGCCAGTGGCGGCCAGCGAGTCCCGCTCCTCGGCGTCTGCCTCGGACATCAGGCCATCGGCGCGGCCTTCGGCGGCAACGTCGTCCGCGCACCAAAGCTGATGCACGGCAAGACCAGCGAGATCGACCACGACGGCAAAACCATCTTCAGTGATCTCCCCACGCCGATGACCTGTACCCGATATCACTCACTCATCGTGGCCGAGAAGGTCTTCCCGGCCGAACTCGAAATCTCCGCGCGAACCGACAGACGGCGAGACCATCATGGCGCTTCGCCATCGCGAGCTGCCCATCGAAGGCGTGCAGTTTCATCCCGAAAGCGTGCTCACCAGTCACGGCAAGCAAATCATCGCAAACTTCCTGAAGCTGTAGCGACGGAGCGAACCGATGCGCCGATTATCCATTCTGTTCTTCGCTCTCGCCGCCGCCGCACAAGCCCAGCAGCCCATCGCCAACGTCAACCCACAGGATGCAACCATCGCCGGAGACCTGCAGGTATCAGGCGGACGCGCCGTCCTGGTCGGAAGCTCCACTGTCACTGCCAAGGACCACACCGCCGAACTCGCCCTCAGCGAGGCGGCACGGTGCGCGTCTGCGCAACCAGCGGCCTGCACATCGCAGCAGGCCAGAGCACCTCCGCATCCATGCCGCTGATGCTCGCCCTCGATCGTGGCGCCGTCGAGGTCCAGATGCCCGCCACGACCAGCGACGCTGTCATGACCCCTGACCTGCGCTTCTTCCTGCGCGCCAACGGCCCGCTCGACCTCCAGCTGAGCGTCACCAGAAACGGCGATACCTGCGTCGATAATCGCGGCGCGAAGGCTCCGGTGCTGAGCGTCGCCGACCAGTTCGGCGAAGCGACCTATCAAATCCAGCCCGGCCAGCATGTGCTCTTCGAACACGGCAGCCTCAAAGAGGTCGTCGACAACGAAAGCTCGCCCTGCGGCTGTCCACCCGTGCCGTCCGTCTCCATCGCCGACGCCGCCATCAGCGCGTCTGGTAACACCTGCAGCCGCCTCAAGCTCACCCGACCAGCACCCCTTTCCCCAGGCGGTTAGCCAGGGCCTAGCGCCAGCTCCTCCTGTACCCCAGGCACCCGCCGGCGAAGTCCACACTCAGGTCGCCACTACCCTCAGCTACTCCGCCGACGACAGCAGTAAAGCCCCGGCTACTACCTCTCCGGCAGTCCAGACGCCGCCTCCCACGCCACCACCTTCGCACAACGTCTTCCACAAGGTCGGGCACTTCTTCAAGCGCATATTCGGAGGCGGCTGAAACCATCAATACACCCTGCTGCGCTACAATCAAAAGGTTGCGGAGAGTCAGCCGTGACGCTCCGACGCGTCCACTGCGCCTTGGCAACTCTACTTCCAATACTGCTGTGACAACAGCCTAAGATCAGAGGTTTTCATATGTCGATTCCCGCCACGCAAATGCGACCGGGCATGATTATCAAGTTCAAGGACGATCTGCACCTCGTCTTCTCAGTCGAGCACCGCACGCCCGGCAACCTCCGCGCCTTCATCCAGGCAAAGCTGCGCAACATCCGCACCGGCGGCATGTTCACCGAGCGCTTCCGCTCCCCCGACCCCATCGATCGCGTCATCGTCGACGAGATCAAGATGGAGTTCCTCTACAACGACGGCGACGAGTACTACTTCATGGATGACAAGTTCGAGCAGACCATGCTGAAGCGTGACACCCTCGGCGACGCGGTCGATTATCTGCTGCCGAACCTCACCATCGGCGTCAGCTTCCACGACGGCAAAGCTGTCGGCATCGAGCTGCCCGGCGTGGTCGAGATGACCGTCATGGAGACCGAGCCCGGCATCAAGTCGGCCACCGCGTCCTCCGTCAGCAAGCCCGCCAGGACCGAGACCGGCCTGGTCGTCCAGGTCCCTGCCTTCATCAACGAGGGCGAAAAGATCCGCGTCGACACCGCCGAAGGCGCGTACATGAGCCGCGCGTAGCCTCCTATGGTGCTGCACTTCCTCGTCAAAGGCCGCGTTCAGGGAGTTGGCTTCCGCTGGTTCGTGCATCGCGAAGCAGCGGAGCTGGGCCTGCGCGGCTGGGTGAGGAACACCGATCAGGGCCACGTCGAAATCGTCGCTGCAGGCGAACCCGAACTGCTCGGAGAGTTGAAGACTGCACTGCGCAAGGGATCGCGCGGCAGCCGTGTCGACGCAATCATTGAAGATGAGCTCGCCGAAAGCGAAGGCGCACAGCTCGGACCGTTTGAAATTGAAGGAGCATGGTAAAAGTTCATGGAGACTCCCATTAGTTGCGAGCCACTTAAGAAGCTCGTACGCACCGTGCCGGACTTCCCCAAGCCCGGAATTCTGTTCTACGACATCACCACGCTGCTCAAGGACAAGACCGGCTTCGCCCAGATGATCGACGCGCTGGCCGCATACTACATCGGCAAGGACGTCGATCTCGTCCTCGGCATCGAAGCCCGCGGTTTCATCTTCGGCCCTGCGCTCGCCTATCGTCTCAACGCCGGCTTTGTCCCGGTGCGCAAGCCCAAGAAGCTGCCCGCCCCAACCGCTCGCGTCAGCTACGACCTCGAGTACGGCACCGACGCGCTCGAGATTCACCTTGACGCCGTCCAGCCCGGACAACGCGTCATCATCGTCGACGACCTGCTGGCGACGGGCGGCACCATGCAGGCCACCGTGCAGTTAGTTCGGCAGCTTGGCGGCGACATCGCCGGTCTCGCATTCGCCATCGAGCTCGACTTCCTCAAAGGTCGCGAAAAGTTCAAAGAGTACGACGTCTTCAGCCTGCTGCACTACGACGAGTAATCATGCTCATCAAGATGACCTGCTTCAAGGAGATCGACAAAGCCTGGGAGCGCGTCGTCAAAGGTGATCTCAAATACCGTTTCGTGCTCGTCCTGAAGACACGGAAGGCTTGAGTCAGTAGCAGGTGGGCTTTTGCCCACCTGCTACTGACTCACAACAACGCTCGTGACAGTATCTTCGCGTGGATTGCCGCCATCCGCAGGGCCATGCCAGACTCCTCCGCCAAAGGTTGTGATGTAGATCTGCGTAGGATCATTAGGGTCGGGAATAACGCGGTGACCCCACTTGAAGTTGTAGCCTTTGATCCTCGTCCAGTGGCCACCTCGATCCGTCGATCGATAAGCCGCCGCATCGAAGCCGCAGATGTAGAGGATGTCCGGATTGTGCGGGTCGAGCGTGAGATCGTAAACGTGCTGCGATCGCGTGAAGAGCGCTCGCCATGTGCCGCCGCCATCCTCTGAGAGGTACACACCGCCGCCGTGATCAGCGTCCTGGCCCTCGCGTCCCCACGCTGTCAGGTAAAGACGCTTATGGTCGCGTGGATCGATCTGCAGCCCTGTGGGTCCGGTAACATCCGCAGGAAGCTCGATCCGCTGCCAATGCTCCGCATGGTCAGTAGAACGATAGAGCGCGCCGCCTCCGGCCTTGGAACTCTTCAGCCCCTCGTCGCGCCGGGCCACCACCAGATACAAAACCTGGTCGCTGGCCTGAGTCAGGCGCCATGCCAAAGGCTCATTTCCATCAATGCCGTAATTCTTCTGCTGCCAGGTCTGTCCGTTATCGGTGGATTTATAGACGCCCCAGCCGAAGGCGGTGGCGTAGAGCGTGCGTCTTCCGCGGGGGCTGCCGGGGTCGAGCAGGATATGAGTGACCGCCGCAGACGGCATCCCCGTACCGCTGGGACGCCAGTGCTTACCGCCGTCAAATGAGACAGCGACGCCGCCGGTGTAGCTCCGCGGAGAGCGTTGACGCCATATCCTGGGCCGGGGCAGGTCGTGAACTCCACTAAAAGCCCCCCACATAAGGCCACGCTGCGACGGATCAAAGGCCAGCCAATAAGCGGTGTTGCGCCAAAGCTCAGGAATACCCTCACTGCTGCTGCGCCACGAAACCCCGCCATCGCTGCTTTCGAAAAGCCCGATGTCCGTGTAGTCGATAAAGATATGTTTTGGATCGAAGGGATCGAATTGCACCCCATAATCCGTAGTGACATCGAGCCCGTTCGAGGTCCAGCCATGATCGCCGACGCGCCTCGAATTCATCTCCTCCCAGGTCCCACCACCATCGAGTGTGCGATAGGTTCGAAAGAGATCAGTGGCATAAGCTACATCGGGATTGGTGGGTGCCACGCCGAGGCTATAGGGAGCATCGAAAAAAATTGACTCACCATCCTGTGTGGCACGCTGCTCTATCCAGGTGGCAGCAAGGTTCGAAGCCGGGCGGGCAGACTCCTTGAAGACGATCTTCCATGTATTACCGCCATCAAGCGTCTTCGCAATGCCATTAAACAGATTCTCCTTGCCCTGCCCAAACTGCAGTCCTCGAAACCCAACATAGGCCACTTCAGGATGAAGCTCACTGGTGGCGATGGCTGCAAATCGTCCCGAACTTTGCCCGAGGGCGGGCGTCGCAGGTCTCCACCGCCGCCCTTCATCTTCTGAGACAAACACCCTGCCATCGCGGCTCGTCACATAAAGCCAGAGTTCGTCCCCATGCCGGGCAGAGCTCGCGGCCACAATCTCGTCAGGAATGTGTCCAATCTCCGTGACAGCTCCACTTGGAGCAATGCGGTACGCAGCCGGTCCCGCAAGCGCAACAAGCTCGCCGGACTGCCGCGTGAGCAAAAGAACACGCCCCGACAGAGTAGCCAGGCGTCTCCATGACTCACCTCCGTCGACAGAGGTAACGACAACGGCGGAAGAACCATTCCCTGCAAACGCAACATCCAGATGCTTCGCCTGTTGCGGATCGACCGCGATAGCCGAGACGTTGCCGCCGGGATAAGCTCGATCATCCGACGTAAGGACATAATCGGAGTGGTCGCTCAACTGGTGTTCCTTTGTATTGCGACCCGGTCCCGGAAACAGCATCTGCCAGCTTTCGCCTGCATCGGAGCTGCGCCAGAGTGCAGCATTGCCGGCATAGATAACCTTGTCGTTGGAGGGATCGAAGGCAAAAGTACCGATTCCACCACGCAGACTGAACATGCGCCACGACCATCCAGCGTCTCGGGTAAGATAACCGCCGGTCATGTCGGAGTGCTCGACAACAACGCGAGAATCGTGCGGGCTGATCGTAGGAGCGATCATGGTGCCACCGCCCCCGGGACCGATGATCTTCCAGTCATTAAGCCGGGGCGCCTGGGCGAGGAGCGTCACCCCCAGGAGCAAGTCGCATAAAAGGAGCAGGCCGAATAGAAGTGCGACTCGTCTCAGATGCCACTCCCTTCCATTGCGGGGGCTGAAAATCACTCCCGATAGGCTTCAAAGTTACAAGTCTACCCGACGCGAAACGGTTCCCATCGCTGCAACGAACGAGCAGTCGCACTCAATCCCTGTCAAGCCCTAAATCGCTTAACTCATTGAAAATAAGCATAATATGGATGGCGTATGAGTTACACTCCAATCCCTATAATGGAAATAGAGGTAAACAAAGATCGACGGAACTTCGGCCGCTGCCCTATATCTCAGTGTAAACAGGCGGAATGGCCTGTAACTCAAGCTGGCTCAATATTTTGGACGCAAGTCATCTGGAATCAATATTTTAGCGGAAATAACCACCTGTAACTCTATCAAATATGGACACTTACGTCCAAAATACCCTCTACATAGGGGGTGGGGTTCCGCCGTCAGAGCGAAGGAACTACAGGAAGCTCGGTAACCAGAAGCGCCTCTCTAGCCTTGAGGTAGCTTTTGCGGTGGAACCAGTCTTCCATGCTGGCGCGGAGACGGTCGAGGGGAACACGGTTGCCGATCTCCAGCAGACCGTCTTCGACCGGCAGGGTGTCGTCAAATATGGCGTCGTTGGTGAAGTTGCGCATCGCGAAGTTGTCTATCCAGGCGATGGGGCAGGGTTTGGCCTCGCCTGCGGCGTCGGTGTATTCGACCTTCACTCGGCGGGCGAACACGCGCTCTACAGCACCACGTGATCGGGTGGAATCTGGACCGGGCCCTGGTTGTCGGCGGGCAGGCGGCCTAGTTCGAGCTCGGGCTGGATGTTTTCGTTGATGACGGGCAGCGAGGGAAGCTTGTCGGTGCTGCCGGCCTCGCGGACGACGACATCGGCTAGTTCGAGCACCTCGTCGACGGTCATGGTGTACATCTCGCGGCCGTTGTCGTAGCCGGACTGGATGGCGTCGCTTGAGGTAGCGGCCGGCAATCTGGGCGGCGAGGTAGTCGGTGATGACGTAGCCGGTGCGCTTCTTGTGCTCGACCCAGGCGAGATTGGGCATCGCGATCCAGACGGGACGTTTGTTGACGGCGAAACGAATGTCGGTGGCGTCGGCGTGGCGGGTGGCGATGGCGACGACTGTGCCCTTCCAGGCGCAGTGCAGCTCCTCACCCGTCCAGCGATCGATCACTTTGAAGTCTTCATACATGGCTGGTTCTAGCTTAGTGCAGGGTGGGGGTTGGGGCAAGGAGCGCAACGGATGAAAGAAGCCCAGCCTGGCACTTCTTTTACAATGGATACTGATGCTGACCGCAACAAAGACAGAGACCTCGACGACCGGCAATGGGAAACAGACGATTGATAAATCGTAATTCGCTGCGCGCTGGTGGCGGCTCTCGCAGTCCTGTCCTTCTCCAAGGACGATGCCAAGGTGAGGATGCACACGACGGGTCATTACCATCTTTTGGGTCATATCCTGGCGTTCGGCTTCGTTGAATTGATGATCGCAAAGAATGCTCGCTCGATGGCCTCTCGTTTGGCGTGGACCGGTGGAATGATCCTGTTCGGATGCTCTGTCGAGATCCTTCAACATCTCGTCTATCGGCAACCGATCGAATTCAATGACATATGGGCAGATGTGCTTGGCGTTATGCTCGGACTGATGAGCTGCCTGATCTGGAATGGACTGAGCGGTTCACCGCGTCTGAGCAGAGAAAACTGATCCCAGACAGGCCGACAGTCATGTCAGTCCATGGACAATACTGATTTCGTTTCGCGTGGACCGTTGTCTCATGTAGATTCTGTTAGTACAAAACACCCAATGGAAAGTGAGTTCGATGACCAAACTGTCCCGTTCCTTCGTCTCGATGATCGCGGTTCTTCTCTCTGGTTCCTTTGCCGTTGCCCAGCAGCCTGCGGCACCCGCTAGCGATGGGCCGCCAACACGGACTCGTCCGGCGAGACAACCCCAGCCCGACAAGCCGTTCGAACTGCAGGCGATCCAGCCGGAGTTCTGGAAGCTGTTCGATAAGGATGCAAAGCTGGAGATCATGGGCAATGACCTGGGCGGCACTGAGGGCCCGGTGTGGGATCCGTCTGGATTTCTGTGGGTGAGCGATGAGCGGGGCAACAAGATTTTCAAACTGTATCCAGATGGGCATACGGAGGTGATGGTCGAACTGGTCGATCCGGATGGCAGTACGTATGACAAACAACATCGGCTGTTGAGCACCGCGAGCGGACTGCGGGCGATCATTCGGCTGGCGGAGGACGGCAAAAGCTTTGAGACGCTGGTCGATCACTACAACGGGAAGAAGCTGAACACGCCGAACGACATCGTGATTGGGCCGGATGGGGCGGTTTACTTTACCGACCCGATCATCGACATGAAGAAGGGGCAGCTGCAGGAGCAGCCGGTGTCTGTGTATCGCATGGATGCGAAGAATAATCTGACGCGGCTGGCTATCGACCAACCGGCTCCGAATGGGTTGGCGTTTTCGCCGGATGGGAAGTACCTGTACGTCGACGATGACGATACGAAGAACATCAGCCGGTATGAGTTCCATAAAGATGGGACCGTCTCGAACGGCAAGGTCTTCGGGGATATGACGGACCCGGTGAATCGCGGCGTGCCGGATGGGATCAAGATGGACAAGAAGGGCAACCTGTTTGTGTCGGGGCCGAATGGGATCTGGGTGTGGAACAGCAAGGGCGTACACATCGGCACGGTTCAGATGCCGCATGGCATGGCGAACCTGGCGTGGGGCGGTCCGGGCTACTCCAAGCTGTACATTACGGCGCATCAGACCGTGTACGTCCTTCCGACGAAGACACACGGGTTTATTCCATACGACAAGAAGTAGCGCGGCAGAATTACTGACCGCTGAAGAGGTGGCTGACGCGCTTCGCCAAAGCGCCGATGATGACTGCAGCGAGGCCGTAGAGCAGGAAGTTGCCAATGAAGGCCAAGGCTATGGTGAGGGTCTCGGCCCAGGAGCTATCGGTGGGAGCAAGCATGGCCATGGAGGATGGCCATAAGATGAGGGCGTAGTCGGCAATGACGAGCTCGTGGGAGAGAGCGTAGAAGAGGAAGAAGGCGACTGCGATTCCGAGGATGCCGCCCGCGACGAACCATTTGAATAAGGGCCGTTTGCGGATGGGCGATCTTCTCCTTCTCGATCTATGGGGCAATCCTTACACCCCCAGCTCGGCCCGGATGGCGTCGGCGATGGCAGCGGAGTGCAGATGCATGAGCGGCTCGGATTCCGCTTCGATCATGACGCGGGCGAGCGCCTCGGTGCCGGAATAGCGGATGACGACTCGGCCAGAGTCGGCAAGCTCTTTTTCGGCGGCTCGGATGGCGGCGACTACGGTGGGGATAGAGTCGAGCGGCTTTCGCTCGCGAACTTTGACGTTGATGATGACCTGCGGGAAGGTCTTGAGGTCGGCGAGAAGCTCGGCGAGGGACTTGCCGCTGCGGTGGACGATGTCGAGGAGGAGGAGCGCGGTGAGGAGACCGTCGCCGGTGGTGCTGCGGCCGGAGAAGATGATGTGGCCGGACTGCTCGCCGCCGAGGGCTGCGCCGGTGGAGATCATCTGCTCGAGGACGTACTTGTCGCCGACAGGGGCGCGGAGCATGGCGATACCGCTGCGTTTGAGGGCGGCTTCGAGGCCCATGTTGGACATGGTGGTGGCGACGACGGTGTCGTTGGTGAGGAGGCCGCGGGATTGGAGATCGCGGGCGGCGAGGAGGAGGACAGCGTCGCCGTTGACGACGTTTCCATTCGCATCGGCAAACAGCGCGCGGTCGGCGTCGCCGTCGAAGGTGATGCCCATGGAGGCTTTGGCCTTGCGAGACTTCCGCAGCGACGACGGCGGGGTGGAGAGCTCCGCAGTGCTCATTGATATTGCGGCCGTTGGGGCTGGCGTGGGTGATGATGACCTCGCCGCCGAGGTCGGCGAAGAGTTGGGGGGCGACGGAGGAGGCTGCTCCGTTGGCGCAGTCGATGACGATGCGGCGGCCATCGAGGGAGAGACCGGGGACGGCGGTGAGGAGGAACTGGACGTACTCGGCGCGATCGGCATCGTTGACGATGGGGGGCATGGTTTGGGGCGGGAGGGTGTTGGCGAAGGAGAGCTGGCGGAAGATCTCGTCCTCGATGGCGAGTTCGGTGGAGTCGGGGAGCTTATAGCCGTCGGGGCCGAAGAGCTTGATGCCATTGTCCTGCCAGGGATTGTGCGACGCAGAGATGACGACGCCGGCGGCGAATTTATGCGCGCGGGTGAGGAAGGCGATGGCAGGGGTGGTGATGACGCCGGCGCTCTCGACAGTGGCGCCCGCGGCGAGGAGGCCGGCGGTGAGAGTGGCGGCGATCCAGTCGCTGGACTCGCGGGTGTCCATGCCGAGCAGGACGCGGGGGGCCTTTGTGGTGGCAGCGAGTGAGTGGGCCAGGGCTACGCCGATGGCGTTGACGGTGGCGGCGTCGAGCGGGGACTGGCCCGCCACGCCACGAATGCCGTCGGTTCCAAAGAGCTTCTTCATGAGGTGCTTTTCTCCGTATGTATTGCGGTTACACCGGCGTCGACCGACCCCTCGGCGAGCCGGACGTGGATGCTTTGTCCTGGCGAGGTCTCTGTAGCTGAGCGTAGCAGGGTGCCGTTGCTGCCGTATACCAGGGCGTAGCCGCGCCCGAGAACTGCGAGCGGGGACAGGGCTTCAAGATGCGTTGAGGCGCGGTTGAGTCTTACGCGCAGGTTGAGGGTGAGATCGGTCGAGATGCGTTGCAGACGTTCGCGCGAGCTTTGCAGACGGCGCTGGGCGGCGGCTACGCGCAGGGAGAGATCCTGCCGGCGGAGACGAGTTTGCAAGAGCGTGAGGCGTTGATTGGAGGTGCGGAGGTGGCGGTTGGCGGCTGCATCGAGGCGCAGGCACAGCTCGTCGAGGCGCTGGTCGCGGCGGCTGATTGCATCGCGCAGGCGTAGCAGGACGGACTCCGACGAGAGATGGGCGTAGCGCTGGCGGGCGTGCAGCAAATGATAGCTGCCGGCCCGCTGCACGCGGGTTGCGAGGGCGTCGACTCGCTCTTCGATGCGGTGCTGTGCGGCGGTGATGATCTCGGCGGCGGCGGAAGGGGTTGGGGCGCGCAAGTCGGCGACGAAGTCTGCGATGGTGAAGTCAGTCTCGTGTCCGATGGCTGAGATGACCGGCAGATCGGAGGCGGCGATGATGCGGGCGAGGTCTTCGTCGTTGAAGGCTGCGAGGTCTTCGATGGAGCCGCCGCCGCGAGCGATGAGGATCAGGTCCACGCGGCCAGTCTTTACTTCGTCATGATGCTTGTTGAACCACTGGACTCCAGCGGCTACGGAAACGGCGCTCGAGGCGCCCTGCATCGTTGCCGGGTAGATGAGCAGGTTGAGGGGGCTGTGGCGACGACGGCAGACGGTTACGATGTCGCGGATGACGGCGCCGGTCGGCGAGGTGACGATGCCGATGGTGCGTGGGAATGCGGGCAGGGGGCGTTTGCGCTCGGCGGCGAAGAGACCTTCAGCGGCGAGGCGGGCTTTGAGCTGCTCGAAGGCTAGTTGCAGCGCACCGGCGCCGCGAGGCTCCATCGTCTCGGCGATGAGTTGGAGCTGGCCGCGGGTCTCGTAGACGGAGATGCGGCCACGGACTAAAACGGCGAGTCCGTCCGCCGGGCGGAAACGAAGCAGCGATGCCTGGCGACGAAAGAGCACGACCGGGAGCTGGGCCTCGCCGTCCTTGAGGGTGAAGTAGATGTGGCCAGAGGGAGCTTGCCGGCAGTTGGAGATCTCGCCCTCGACCCAGAGATCGGTGTAGCCGGTCTCTACATTGTGGCGAATGTCGCTGACAAGCGCGCGGACGCTCCAGATGCGGCGTTCCTGGGTCGCGGAGACTACGATTTTTTCTGCGGAGACCTGCGGTAACGAGGCCCGGGCTGCCAGGTTGCTTCGGGGGATGGGAACGGCGGGCGACGACTCGGCGGCTGTGGCTGGAGATTCTGCACCGATGCCGAAGAGCAGACCTGACTGAGGAACGGAAGATGCCTTCTCTGCCGCGACCCGGGGCTTCGCGGAGGAGTTCCTGCGCCTGGACGAACGCAGGCTGGCCAGCGTCGGCCGACTCTTGTCCATTTCACCCATATGGCCTGAGTCTAGCACCGCGTCATGAGGCCATGGAGCTATCGGCGCAGGGAGTTCACGATCCACAAGACGAGGCTCAGGAGAGCGCTCAGTAGGAGGCAGGTAACCAGCGGGAACGAGACCGACCAGCCTTTGCCTCGCCACGAGAGATCACCCGGCAGACGGCCCAGCGGAAGATGCAGGCGCTCCAGCCCGATCACAACGACTCCGAGTCCGACGAGCGCAATACCTAAGATGATCAGCAGTCGACCAAGAGGCATATGTGTAAGCAATCAGGCGCTAGCCAGCAGCGCTTTTGCCTCGCGCAGCAGATCGTCCGGCTGGCAGGGCTTGGTCATGATCCCGAGGGGCCGGGGCAACGCGCTGGACTGCTCCGAGACGCGTTTCAGATTCGAGTGGAAGCCTGTCAGCACGAGGATGCGGCAGGCGGGAAACTCGCGCTCATCTCCTTCACCAGCTCTACGCCATCTCTGCCGGGCATGGAGATGTCGCAGAGCAGAAGATTCGGAGGAGAGACACGCGCAAGCTCCATCGCCTGATCGGCGGAGTAGGCTGTGGTTGCATCGTAGCCGCATTTGCCGAAAATCAGGGTGAGCGTGTCGGCGACGAGCTGATCGTCATCCACTATGAGAACGCGACGCATCATGACGTCCCCTCGATGTAAACTTCGATCTGCCGAGACTATATGACTTTTAGGACTCGCAAAAGTTACTTAAGTTGCGAGTCTGTGTAAAATTTCGCGGGCTTTAAGTTTTCCACAGCCGCGGTCGTTTGCAGAAGCCTCCGTCCGGTAATCACCGTAGTTCGAATCGAGTTGTGACGGATGCACCGGTGGGTTCGCCTGCTCATCTCTTGAAGGACATGACGATGCATGTTATTGCTCTTATTGCCGGAATCACCTGCTGTGTGGGAGTGGCGCTGGATGCTTTTCAGACCATTGTTCTGCCACGCCGGCCTACGGGACGTCTGCGCATCACGCGTTTCTTTTTTATCGCTCACCTGGAATCCGCTCTCGGCGATCACTCCTCGCATCCGCAGCGCTCGGCTGCGAGAGCAGATCTACGGGATGTACGGGCCGCTCTCTCTTATCCTGCTGCTGGTTCTTTGGGGAGTACTTCTGATCCTGGGCTTTGGCCTTTGCTTCTACGCGGGGGGATCGCCATTTGTGGAGTCGGTGCACCTGAAGGGCGTGGCGGCATCGTTCCGGACTGATCTCTACGTCAGTGGGACTACGCTCTTTACTCTTGGACTGGGCGACGTCGTGCCGCGTTCTTTTCCCGTGCGGATGCTGATCATCCTCGAGTCCGGGGTTGGCCTGGGCTTTGTCGCGCTGGTGATCGGATATCTTCCGGTGCTCTACCAGGCCTTCTCGCGGCGGGAGGTCAGCGTCGCGCTGCTGGATGCGCGGGCGGGGTCGCCACCCACGTCGACGGAGTTGCTGCGCCGCCACGGATTCGAAGGCGGGCAGGAGGCTCTCGTCGTGCTGCTTGCGGAGTGGGAGCGCTGGTCGGCGGAGATACTGGAATCCCACATCTCGTACCCGATTCTTTGCTACTACCGCTCGCAGCATGACAATCAGAGCTGGCTGTCGGCGCTGGTCGCCATTCTCGATACCTGCGCGCTGCTGATCGCCATTGTCGAAGGCACCGCCGCGCGCCAGGCGCAACTGACGTTTGCCATCGCGCGACATGCGCTGATCGACCTGGGACACGTCTTTCATCTGGAGAAGAGAGCGGCGGCAGTGCGTCCGGCCGAAGCAGACCGACTTCCTCCGCAGGAGTTTGCCAAGCTGTGCGATGCACTTGGTGACCCGCACATGCGCATGTGCAGCGACAGTGATGCAGCACAGCGGCTACATGCCCTGCGCTCGCTGTATGAGCCGCATGCCAATGCTTTGGCCGACTACCTGAAGATGCCGCTGCCCACGTGGATTCCGGCACCGCTGGCGAAAGATCAGTGGAAGACGGTTGCCCAACTGCGCAGCCGGACCGAGGCAGTGCTAACAGCAGCCAGCCACGTCAGCGACCGCGCCACTGTGGCACGTCTAGGTGATGAGGGCCACGGCTTCTAAAAAGTTGACGAAGCTAGTTACTGGCCGGGAGCCTGTGGAGCTGGGTTCAGCTTCTGGGCGGCGATCATGCCAGCAGGGCTCTTGGGTTCTTTGTCCTTGAGCTGCGCGTAGATCTTTTTTGCGAGATCCGGCTTGCCCTGGGCCTCGTAAAGCTCCGCAAGCTGCAACTGCGCCAGCCCCCCTGGTACGGTCGTAGCAGGTTTGGCGGTGAGCTGGTTGTATATCTCGATTGCCTGGGCGTCGCGACCGGTCTGGTGATAGAGCTGGGCGAGCGAAAGATTGGCCAGAGCGGCGAGGTCGTGGTTCCAGCCGTCTGCAACCTGCTTCAGCGTGCTCTCGGCGGAGGAGTTTTCGCCCTCTTCGATGTAGGTGAGCCCGCCGAAATAGCGGGCGAGACGTCCGCTGGGTGTCATGCCGTACTGGTTGGCGATGGCCATGAAGCTGGCATTCGCTGCTTTCGCGCGCTCGATGACGGAGGCGTACGTCTTGGTGCCGGGAGGAACCGGCTGGCCGGGCTGGGCCAGGGGCGTCTGGTAGTCCGCCATGGCCGCGCCAAAGGCGTTCGACGCCTGCTGCGACCGGTAGTTGTAGAAGACCACCGAGCCGACGACAAGCAGTATGACCGCGAGCAAAATTGAGCCACTCACGATGACGGAGCGGCGGTTCTCGCTGGCCCACTCCAGGCCGTGGGTCGTGGTGTGACGAACTGGTCGTGCTTGAGGGCTGCTTTGGTCTGCTGATCCACTGTTTCGATCTTCCTTTGGCTCGATGCGATATTTGGCTCGAGAGAATTCTGTACGCGCACGTCTTCAATGCGGGAACTTTAAGTCTATCAGCAGGACAGGGTTCTTAATTACTTATGAGAATGAGGAGGCGCTCACCCGGGTAGTCGTGAATGAAGGCGAGTGCTAGCAACGTTCATGCGGTCTGCCGCATCCCCGCTGAACGAGGACGAACGTCTTTGCACAAAGATATGCAAACTTATGCACTTCAAGCCAATTAGGGCATTTCTAAACTATTGCAGAATATGGGACTTGCGTTTGGCGCTTCACGTGCACCCTCCCAAATGCAAATTATACACATGACTTTCCCAGCTTTTCGTACGTTCAAGGTTGGGGTCTGTCTAATGACCGGCAAGATTAGTCTTTTTCACTGTCTGAACTTTAGAAAAGATACGAAATCTGCAGTAACTGGGCCCCGCTCCAAGCGGACAACTCAAGGAGGAACAAATGAAGTGCATTTCGAAAATCTCTGCCTTGGCAGCGGTACTTGCAGCAACTGCTAGCTTTGCGTCTGCCGATACCATTCTCGGTAGCTGGGCTACCTCAAACCCCGGATTTGGCAATACCGCTGTAGTTTATGGAGGCTACAACGCGCCAGTTATTCCGTTCACGCCTGGCAGCACGTCCGCCACGGTTTCGATCGCTCCTAACGTTGCATGGGCTCCTGCCGGCAGCGCCGGTACACCGCCCGTGCTGTCGCAGTGGGTTTCGTTCGAGGCCGGTACAGGTGTTGGCCCCTCAGTAGTTGCTCCAAACGGCACCTACAGCTACTTCACCACGTTCACTGGGAATGCCTATGACAGCGGTTCGATCTTCATATTGGCTGACGATACCACCGACGTTTACATGAACGGTCATCTGCTGCAGGCTGCAAATACCGGCGCTAACAGCGTTTGCCAGACCGGGCCGCCCAACTGCACGGTTGCGCTGCAGGTAACGCTGGCCGATTTCGTCACCGGGACCAACGTTCTGGAGTTCGACGTCGACCAGACCAACTTGGTTTCAACCGGACTTGATTTCTACGGTGTACGGTGGTAACTCCGGAGCCAGCCAGCTTCATCCTGCTTGGCAGTGGATTGCTCGGAGTTGCGGGCATCATCCGTCGTCGTCTTAGCTAAACGGGCTTCGTTGCTCGCAAAAAACTCGATAATTCGCCGCAATGCACGGAGGACGAATGCGACATCCTGACCGGGGGCAACCCCGGTCACTTTTTTAAGCAGTGGCATACGATTTAATTTCCCTGGATTCCTGGCTCGCCGTCAGGCCGGGTTCAGCTTGACAAAAGTAGCCATGGTCGATGACCATAGACATAGGATGATCTGCACTCCGCTCACAACGTGTTGTATGTCTGGCAACTGTTGTCAGTAGCCGATATAAGTGGGTGTGAGTTGATCCTGATGAGATAGGGCAGCCTATCAGTCATAGCTATAGATCAGAGATTGACGCGACCCGCTACCAGAACTCTGGTGAGCGGGATTTTTATGGGCGGATTCGACGTTGCGACGTCGGCAACTCCGCAGAATCTAACGCCAGGAAGCACTGAAAGCAGGGAGAGTATGGCTACAGCGACCGTCGCTGAATCCGAATTACAAGAAACAAGCCCAGCGGCGAGGCTGAGCCATCTTCGACTGCTCGAGGCGGAGAGCATCCACGTATTCCGTGAGGTGGCCGCCGAGTTTGAGAAGCCGGTGATGCTTTACTCCATCGGCAAGGACTCATCCGTGATGCTGCGGCTGGCACAGAAGGCGTTTGCCCCCGGGCCTATTCCCTTTCCCCTGCTGCATGTCGATACCGGCTACAAGTTCAAGGAGATGATCGAGTTCCGCGATAACTACACCAAGGAGCTGGGAGTAAAGCTGCTGGTGTGGCGGAATGAGCAGGCGCTTGCCGATGGGGCGAATCCGGTCAAGCTCGGAACCCAGCGCTGCTGCGGATTTCTGAAGACGACGGCTCTGCTCGACGGCCTGAAGAACTACGGCTTCGATGCGGCCTTCGGCGGCGCGCGGCGCGATGAGGAGAAGTCCCGCGCCAAGGAGCGCATCTTCTCGTTCCGCGACAAGGCCGGACAGTGGGACCCCAAGAATCAGCGGCCCGAGCTGTGGAACCTTTACAACGCGCGGGTCAGCCCGGGCGAAAGCATTCGCGTCTTCCCGCTCTCCAACTGGACGGAGCTGGATGTCTGGCACTACATCCATCAGGAGAACATCCCCATCGTCCCGCTCTACTTTGCGAAGAAGCGGCAGATGCTGGTGCGCGGAGACAGCCTGATTCCGGTCGAGCAGCCGTTCGTCAAAGGCCTGCCGGGCGAGGAGCAGTGGGTTAACTGCCGCCTGCGCTCGCTGGGATGCAGCCCCTGCACGGGCGCTATCCGCAGCGATGCCGATACGATTCCGAAGATCATTGCGGAGCTGGTGTCGTTCCGCTCGTCGGAGCGCGCGAATCGCGTCATCGATCACGATCAGGATGGCTCGATGGAGATCAAGAAGAGAGAGGGCTACTTCTAAATGTCGACCTCTTTCGTACCCGAAACAAGTGAATTTGCGCCCGATGCGGAGTTCTCTATCGAGGAGTTTCTAGCCGCCGAGCAGGCGAAAGATCTGCTGCGCTTCAGCACGGCCGGCAGCGTAGACGATGGCAAATCGACGCTGATCGGCCGGCTGCTCTACGACTCGCGCAATGTGTATGAAGACCATGTGCGCGCCGTCACCAAGGCTTCGACGGCCAATACCGCCGCGTCGATCGACTTCGCGCAACTGACCGACGGTCTGCGCGCCGAGCGTGAGCAGGGCATCACCATCGACGTCGCCTATCGCTACTTCTCGACCACGCGGCGGAAATTCATCATCGCCGATACTCCGGGCCACGAGCAGTACACGCGCAACATGGCCACCGGCGCTTCGACCGCCGATCTTGCGATCATCCTGGTCGATGCGCGCAAGGGCATCCTGACGCAGTCGCGCCGGCATGCGTACATCGCTTCCCTGCTCGGCACGCGGCACATCGTTGCGGCGGTGAACAAGATGGACCTGGTCGGCTACTCCCAGGAGGTCTTTGCGACGCTGGAACGGGACCTGCACCAGTTGGCATCAAGACTCGGCATCACCGATCTGCTCTGCATCCCGATCAGCGCGCTCAATGGCGACAACGTCGTCGATCGCGGCACGGCGATGCCCTGGTACTCCGGCCCTACGCTGCTCGAACATCTTGAGACGGTGCCCGTATCTTACGGCTCCGCGAATGCGCCGTTCCGTTTGCCGGTGCAGCGGGTCATTCGCCCAGACCAGCACTATCGCGGCTTCGCGGGGCAGATCGCAGCGGGCACGGTATGGCCCGGCGATCGCGTCGTCGCGCTGCCTTCGGGCCGTACCAGCCGCATCAAGAGCATCACCACCTTCGACGGCGATCTTGCCAGCGCTGCTGCGCCGCTCTCGATCGCCGTCACGCTTGAGGATGAGCTGGATCTTAGCCGCGGAGAGATGTTGGCCGCAGCGCATGAGCCACCGGCGGTGGCTACGCATGTGTCTGGCCTCGCTGGTGTGGATGGATGCGCAGCCTCTCGACCTGAATCGGACTTACCTGCTGAAGCACACCTCGCAGACCGTGAAGGCAACGATCGAGACAGTTCGTCATCGCATCAACATCCAGACGCTCGAGCAGGAACCTGCCACGATCCTCGAGATGAATGGCGATCGGCGTGGTCGAACTTGAGACGAGCAAGCCGCTGTTCGTCGATCTGTACTCGGACAATCGTGCGACGGGCAGCTTTATTCTGATCGATCCGGTATCGAACGCGACGGTAGCGGCTGGCATGATTCGTCAGTTCCTCGCGGATCGACAGACCGTCGCTCCTGAACATGGTGTCGCAGCTATTCAGGTCAGCGGCGAGGTTGCCGTGTTGCTTGAGCAGGAGTTGCTTCGCGCCGATGTCTCCGTAGTCCGGACTCAATTGAATCGTCACGATGTGCTGCAGCGTCTATTGAGAGCCGGCGTTATAGTTCTTGTAGAGAGAGCAGAGCCAGCCTCGATCGGTTTGCTGGACGACGCGGGAGCGATTGTTTTTGCTCCGGTCAACTCGGCGACGCAGAGTCCGGCCGCTGTCGTGAGCAGCGTGCTGAAGGTGCTGCGGAAAAAAGGTATCGTTGGCCCGGCGAAGGCCGCGGAAGGAGCACACGATGAGCGCAGTTGACGACCTTGCCTCGAACGCTCCCACACAGCCGATGGCGACAGCTCTCTCGCTCGACGAGAAGATCGCCGCGGCGAAGCAGATTGTCCGCGAGTTGATCGAGAAGCGTACCGGCGAAGTCTGCGTCACCAGCAGCTTCCAGGCCGAAGATATGGTTGTGCTCCACATGGTGCGCGAGATACTGAAGGACGTGCCGGTGATCTTCCTCGACACCGGATACCACTTCGCCGAGACCTACACCTATCGCGACCAGATGGCGAGCGACTGGCAGTTGAACCTCGTCAATGTGCTTCCTGAGCTGACTGTTCCTGAGCAGGAGTCGAAGTTCGGCATTCTGAACCAGACGGCACCCGATCGCTGCTGCGGCATGCGTAAGGTTGGCCCGCTGTTTGCGTCACTGCGGCCATACCAGCTATGGTTTACCGGCCTGCGGCGTGAGCAGGCGAAGAGCCGCGCGAACCTCCAGACCGTCGACACGTTCAAGCTGCCCACCGGCGAGGAGTTGCAGAAGATCAGCCCGCTGACCGACTGGACCGCGAAGGACGTCTGGCAGTACGCCGCGAAGTTCGATATTCCGCTGCTGTCGCTCTACGACAAGGGCTACACCAGTATTGGCTGCGAGCCGTGCACCAGCCTGCCCTTCGATGCGAACGATCCGCGCTCCGGACGCTGGGGTGGACGCAAGCAGGAGTGCGGCATCCACATTCAGGCTTAACGGTCATCCGTTCGAGCGCCAAAGAGAGAGATGCCTGTGACGCGCTGGACTCAGCTACCGCAGCAATTTCATGCCGTGGCCGCTGAGCATCCCGGCTCGGTTCTGCTGCAGACCGCGCGCTTTGATGCGCAGAATCAGCGCAGCCTGCTCTTCCTCGATCCACTCCGAACGATCACTGCTTCGAAGTTGGAGGAGTTGCCTGCACTCTTCTGCCAGATTGAAGCGGCCCTGGCCGAAGGCCTGCATGTAGCCGGATTTCTTGGCTACGAGTGCGGCTATCACTTCGAGCCCATCGGAGCGTTACCATTCGGATCTGCAGAAACTTCCGCTGGCATGGTTCGGCGTCTATCGCGATCCGATCGTCTTCGATCACGCAGCGGGCCGTATCGAAGATGGAAAGCTCCTGCCCTCCGCGCGACCTTTAACTGACGTACCGCCGGAGCGACTTGCAGAACATGTATCTCTGCATCGCTCTGCTGCGGAGTATGACGAGAAGATTCGAAAGATCAAGGAGTATATCCGCGCAGGCGAGACGTATCAGGTCAACTTCACCGACCGCGTCGAACTCACCTTGCCTGATACCCCGATTGCAGCCTTCGCTTCGCTTCTTCAAGCATCAACCCGTTGCCTATAGCGCCTTCCTCAACGTCGCCGGCCATCAAATTCTCTCTCTGTCTCCGGAGCTGTTCTTCCGTATTGAGGATGGCAAAATCACTACGCGTCCGATGAAAGGCACCATGCCGCGCGGTCTCACAGTAGATGATGATTTGCGGGCGGCAACGCGGCTCCAACAGGATGCAAAAAATCGCAGCGAACACCTGATGATCGTGGATCTGCTGCGCAATGATCTGGGTCGCATCTGCGAGATGGGTAGCGTGAAGGTCGAAGACATCTTCACCGTGGAAACGTATCAAACTCTATTACAAATGACGTCCACCGTGTCCGGATCTCTGCGTTCGGGGCTGAGCTACTACGACATCTTCCGCAGCATGTTTCCCAGCGGCTCCATCACCGGCGCACCGAAGATCAGGACGATGCAGATCATCCGTGAGTTGGAAGAGCGCCCGCGTGGCGTATACACCGGCTCTATCGGCTGCATCTCGCCCCACGGCATCGCCGCCTTCAACGTCGCAATCCGAACCTTAGTCGTCAAAGATCGCAACGCCGTGATGGGCGTCGGCGGGGGCATCGTGGCGGACTCCGACCCGGCGGAGGAGTACCGCGAATGCCTGCTCAAGGCTTCCTTCCTTACTCGACAGCACCGCCCCTTTCAACTCATCGAGACGATGCTCTGGAGTAGCGGCTTCGCCCGGCTACCGATGCACCTGGACCGGCTGGAATCTTCCGCTGCATACTTCGGCTTCGTCTGTGACCGTGAAGAGATCAGTAAGCAACTTCACGCAGCCTGCGCAGCGCTGCCCTCAGATATCTGCCACCGTGTCCGGCTGCTGCTGAACGAATCAGGATTAGCAACCATAACGGTTATAGAAATAAAAACGACACGATTCTCCGGCCGCATTCGCTTATCTTCCCAGATGGTCTCATCGAACGATCTCTTCCTTCGCCACAAGACGACGCTCCGTGAACTCTACGACAATGAGTATACTCAGGCGCAGCGAGACGGACTTTGACGAAGTCATCTTCTGCAACGAGCGGGGCGAAGTTACCGAAGGAGCCATCAGCAACCTGTTCCTGCGCCGCGGAGACAAACTCCTGACTCCGCCTCTCAACAGCGGTGTTCTTGCCGGAGTTCTCCGCCGTCACATCCTTGAAACCGATTCGAATGCGGAAGAGCGCGTGCTAACTCTATCTGATTTAGAGCAAGCGGATGCCATCTACATCGGCAACTCGCTCCGCGGTCTGCGTCAGGTTACGCTGCTATAGTTGCGGCCGGACCAATCGACCAATTTTGGACCAATACGCAACTTCAGCGTCGCCACGCTGAAAGATCGCGTTGCAGCAGGTCTTCGAGTTTGAGAATGTCCTCGCGATAGTACTCAACCAGCATCTCGCGTTCTGCCGGCTGCATCTGTATCGAGCTCTTCTTCCTGTAAAACAGGCTGCGAAGCCGGACGCGAAGTGGCTGTGGGATGGCCGCACGCAGGGCCTTACGAATCCCGAGGCTTTGCAGCGCGGCGTTCACGCGAATCGATCTTGGTATCTGCGGCTCCATATAACGTTTCGTTCTATCCACCGCGAAATCAGGGTCCACCTCAAGAAACTTCAACACATCCCGAAGGAAATGCGGAGATTTCGTGTCTTCATAAAGCCAGATGCCCAGTTGGGCGGCGGAAAAGTGCTGCCGGTACCGGCACACCTGGTCCGTATAGAGACCCATGTGGAGGAAAGGATAATGCACGCTGAACTTTCCATCATCGCGATGGGCAAAGGCGGCCTGCAGGCACTCCGCGAAGCTGCAGTGCAATAATCCATCGAAGATAGCGTGCAGGTACTGAGAGAAGGCGCGGTCCGCGGGGTCGCGAAGAATGGCGATGACTCTTCGCATCGGGAATTCGCGCGGCGATACCTGCCGCGGCAGTCTTCGACCACAAATAGCAAGTAGTGGCTTCGCCGATAGCCCGCTCGTCTTTCGCCCCGGCGAAGAGCCGGCAATAATCGTCCCACTCAGTAACGATGCCACCAAAACGCGGCTCGAGCGGGCTACTGTCGAGATATCGCCGCATGCTCACCATAGCTCGCCGCGTACTGGGTTGCAGCGCTTCGGCAAAGTTCTCCGGTCGCACCTCTTCAGAGAAGTAGGACGTCTCTTTCAGGGGGCTCATGTAAACGTCCGGGTGCTGATTGAGATAGTAGTAGAGCGAGGTCGTACCTGATTTTGGAGCACCGGCAATAAAGAAATTCGGAAGTCTTCTTCTCAATGGATGGCATGCGTCGGCGTCTCCCGAAGTTCTAGCATTTGCATCACGCAAGCGATCACTTTCAGTGCACTCGTGCCGACGTCTTCGGTCGCGGTATCGCACTCGATCTCCGGTGATAGCGGTGGTTCGTAGGGATCGCTGATGCCCGTGAAGTACGGAATCTCGTTGGCAAGCGCACGCCGGTAGAGACCCTTGGGATCGCGCTCGATGCAGGTGTCGAGCGGCGCATTCACGTAAACTTCGATGAAGTTGGGTATCCTGCGCCGGACATTCTCGCGCATGGCCCGATAAGGCGAAATGGCCGCGACCAGAACAACCGCTCCCTCGGCCACCAGATCTTCCGCGACGGACCCAATCCGGCGGATATTCTCTTCGCGGTCTTCGCGGCTGAAGCCGAGGTCTGCGCAGAAGGTGCGCCTTACCTCGTCGCCGTCCAGCACTACGACGTACACGTCTTTTTGCAGAAGAGCTTCCGCAAGCATGCAACACAGGGTGGTCTTTCCGGAGCCGCTTAGCCCCGTGAACCAGACCGCGAGCCCCGGTAGTCTCTTCGAGCATCGTTCAGACACGGCGGCCCCAGGCTTTCTATCGCGAGGGCCTGCATGTAAACCTCTCTGCGATCAGATAAAAGTACCATCGCCGGAAACCGCAGAAAGTCTTCAGATTGTCACTTTATTGTCATGATGCGGTTACCACCACATGGTGATTCGCACGCTGTGAATATTGCGAGCAGCGATTATTGAGAATTGCGCGGACACTCCCCCATGGAGTTCATCCGCGATTTCAATGAGACCACAGATAAACGATGCCGGCCCCAATCAATATATTGTTTTGGTGGTTATTGTCGCCGTTATTGAAGGCGGTCAGAAAGTAATCGGCTTGGATGATCCGTGCAGTGAACCGGTGATTTATGGGCCAATCAAGGCCTCCCCCAATTCGACTAACAAAGGAGTTGGTCGCGTCGCCCGGACCAGCGACTCCGCCACCTGCATGTCCGCCTCCCGCGAGCAGTTGGGCAAAGCCCTGCAGGCCTTTCGTACCCTCCCTAGAGGGTTGCAAATCAACGGCGTATCGTATCCCTGCCATGTAGGTCGTCAGAGTCAGGGAGCTGCCGGAGGGTCCAGAGGCGGTATGCTCCACACTGGCCTCCGCTACCGCAGCGAACGGGGGACGGAAGGCCCAGGAGGCGGCGAGGCCTACACCATTCAGACTGAAACAGCCGCACGATCCGAGCGTGTTGGTACGCACCCAGTGGTAGGTCAAAGCTGCGTCTCCACCCGATAAGGAAGAGGAACCGCTGGGCAGCGCTTGACCAACGGCTATTCCAGTCGCCCCGAGTAACAAAATCATAGCTAGTACAACGGATCGCATTTCTATTTCTCCTTACGCACTCCGGATCAATTAACAACAGCTTGTATATTGCTGATCACTATTTGCTCATAGTAAGCGCCAGTAGCTGAAGTGATGTATAGATAAGCCACGGGGGGAACCGAGCGTTACTGGAGAACACCTGAGCGCCATCCATGGTCACGGTCACCTTCCCATTGATGATCGTCACGACATAGTTATTCGTGATCGTCGCCCCTGGCTGAGCAAAGGCATTCGCTCCGCCTGGGAGATTGGTGTTGACGCTTTGGTATGGATTCTCCCATAGCGCGGTCTCGCCTCTGCCTATTGCCATGTAGTCAGGATTCGACACCGTGCCTGGGTCGCCTGGGAACGATCCGGACTGGCTGGGTTGTAGTAATTGTCGAAGGCGAGCACGAAGCCGGGAATTCCCATCGCTCCCAGACCCCTCCCGACACCACCAACACTGGTAGTCGTTGCACCAAGCGATGGATCACCCAGCACGATAGCAACACCATCGGCCGGAGGAGTGCTGGCGCCGCTGGTAGTGATAGTGAAACTGAGTTGGATATTGCTAGTCGAGATAAGATTCGGCCAGACAAGCTCTCCTGCCTGATATTGCATTGCCGGGGACGTCTGGTAGCTGCATGTGCTGGAGTCAAAGGGCGACACATCGCCAATCGCGTTCCACAGCGAACTGCAGTTCGGAATGCCCGCTGGCGTTCCTACAGTAAGTGAAGCAGACGTACTGGTCACCGAAGACGTATTTCCTCCATTGCTTACGACCACATAGTAGAGCGAATTCGACTGGGCAATAGTAGTGGAAGCAATCGTATAGGTTGCACTGGTCGCTCCGCTGATTGCCGTGGCAGTGGAGGAGCCCGGAGCGAACGTGTACCACTGGTACGACAACGGCAGAGTGGAAGTAGCCGCCACCGTGAAGCTGGCCGGAGCTCCGGCGTTGACGGAGACGTTGACGGGCTGTTGAGTGATCAATATTCCACTGCCGACAGCAAGGGTGGCCTGCTGCGATGTGGCCGATCCGTAGGGGTTGCTTACTACGACGAAGTAGACATCCTGGTCATTGCTGATATTTGTCTTCGACGACGGCACCGTATAAGTGGCGGATGTGCCGCTTGAAATTGTGACGTATGACCCTTGCGCGCTGCCGGCAGGAATCCGGTACCACTGATAGGTAAGGGTCGGCGATCCCGTAGCCACTACGCTGAACACCGGGTTGCCTCCCACAGTAGTCGTCACGCTCTGCGGTTGGGTGATGATGGTGGGCGGAACATTGCCGCTCGATATCGTCAGAGTAGCGTTGGAACTGGTGAGTACGCCGCAGGTATCGGTAACTGTGACATAGTACTTGTCGCCGCTATTGCCTGTAGTCAGCGCCGGAGTGGTGTACGAATTCGACGTGGCCCCGGAAATAACAGCTCCGGTGGAAGAGCCCGAAGGTATCCTGTACCACTGATACGTGAAGGGAGCCAGACCGGTGGCTGCGACCGAGAATGTTGCGGTCTGCGTCGCGAAGGCCGAAATGCTGACGGGTTGGGATGTGATGGAGAATCCAACGACCACCTTGGCAATGGCGGAAGTCACGCTGCCCGCCGGATTGGTTACGGTGACGGTGTAATTCCCTGCATCGGTGGAGATGGCGCTGGCAATGAAGTAGCTGGTACTGGTAGCTCCCGGAATCGGAGTCCCATTCAGGTTCCACTGATAACTGGTCGCATAGTTGGCAACGACTGAAAGCGTCGCCGACGAGTTGGTGCAGATGTTCTGGCTGACGGGTTGGGTCGTGATCACCGGCGCACTTACAGTCACAGTGGTGGTGGTGAAGACGGATGGTTTATCCACGCTGGTAGCAGTGATCGTATAAGTGCCGGCTGTATTGGGAGACTTCCACACGTTCCCGGCGAAGGTCCCTCCGGTCGCGGTCCATGTGATGTTATTAGTAGCACCACCGGTAGCGGTTGCATTGAAGGCTTGGTTTCCCGGGGCCATTGTCTGGTTGGCGGGCGTGATTGCAGAGACTATGACGTTTGCCGGCGTAACCGCGCAGGTAGTGGTAGCGGTTGCACCTCCAGCGCCAGTGACCGTCAGGGTGTACGTCTTTGCTGACGTTATAGCCGGTGACGAATATGAACTGCCGTTGACAGCCGACGCAGTGATGTCGGAACTGTTGAGCCCGGTCGATCCGATCACAGCCGACCCGCCGGAGAAGGTTGGGATAAGAGTTGTGACAGAGTTATAAGGCGGCGTCAGCGGGTTGCACGACAGAGAGGAGGCCACCGGGGTTCCTTTGTTCACTGTCAGAGTAGCGGGATTGCTGGTGGCGGTCCCGGCTGAGTTCGTCACAATCACGGTGTACTGCGAGGTCCCGCTATTGCTCGTCGCTGGTGTTGTATAGGTGCTCGACGTAGCGCCGGGGATCAGGCTCCCGCCTACGTACCACTGGTAGGTGAGTGTAGGGGTGCCCGTCGCAACTACGTTGAACGTTGCGGTCTGCCCTACCGTGATCGTCTGGCTTGCCGGTTGAGTCGTGATCACCGGAGGCGCTGCACCCACCGAGAAGCTGGTCGTTGCAGTTGCCGCAGCATAGTTACCGCTGGCCGCCTGGCTCGCGCCAAGTACTACTGTGCCCACGCCGGTCAGGGTTACGGTCGAGCCGGAGATCGTCGCCGGGCCGCTCGTCACCGAGTACGTCACCGCTCCGCTCGAAGCAGAGGTCGCGCTTACCCCGAATGGAGCCGCGCCCGCCGTCTGTGGCGCGATTGGTGCGAAGACCAGAGTCGGCACCGCCGGCACTACCGAGAAGCTGGTCGTTGCAGTTGCCGCAGCATAGTTACCGCTGCCCGCCTGGCTCGCGCCCAGCACCACAGTGCCTACGCCGGTCAAGGTTACGGTCGAGCCGGAGATCGTCGCCGGACCGCTCGTCACCGAATACGTCACCGCTCCACTCGACGCAGAAGTCGCGCTCACCCCGAACGGTGATGCACCATATGTCTGCGTCGCAATCGGCGTGAAGGCCAGTGTCGGCGTCGCAGCTACTACCGTGAAGGTGGTCGTCGCAGTTGCCGCTCCGTAGTTGCCGCTGGCTGCCTGGCTGGCACCCAGCACTACTGTGCCTACGCCGGTCAGGGTTACTGTCGAGCCGGAGATCGTCGCCGGACCGCTCGTCACCGAATACGTCACCGCTCCACTCGACGCAGAAGTCGCGCTCACCCCGAACGGTGATGCACCATATGTCTGCGTCGCAATCGGCGTGAAGGCCAGTGTCGGCGTCGCAGCTACTACCGTGAAGGTGGCCGTCGCAGTTGCCGCTCCGTAGTTGCCGCTGGCTGCCTGGCTGGCGCCCAGCACTACTGTGCCCACGCCGGTCAGGGTTACTGTCGAGCCAGAGATTGTCGCCGGACCGCTCGTCACCGAGTAAGTCACCGCTCCACTCGACGCAGAAGTCGCGCTCACCGCGAACGGGGCAACACCAAATGTCTGCGTCGCAATCGGCGTGAAGGCCAGTGTCGGCGTCGCAGCTACTACCGTGAAGGTAGTCGTGGCAGTTGCCGCTCCGTAGTTGCCGCTGGCTGCCTGGCTGGCGCCCAGCACTACTGTGCCCACGCCGGTCAGGGTTACTGTCGAGCCAGAGATTGTCGCCGGACCACTCGTCACCGAGTACGTCACCGCTCCGCTTGAGGCAGAGGTAGCGCTTACCGCGAACGGTGCCACCCCATAGGTCTGCGTGGCAATCGGAGTGAAGGCAAGTGTCGGCGTCGCAGCCACTACCGAGAAGCTGGTCGTCGTGGTCTGAGCTGAGTAGCTGCCGCTGGCCGCCTGACTGGCGCCGAGCACTACGGTGCCAATGCCAGTCACGGTTACGGTCGAGCCTGAGATCGTCGCCGGGCCGCTCGTCACCGAATACGTCACCGCCCCGCTCGATGCAGAAGTCGCGCTTACCGTGAACGGTGCCACCCCATAGGTCTGCGTCGCGATCGGTGTGAAGACAAGAGTCGTCCCTACCGCCACCACAGTGAAGCTGGTTGTTGCTGTTGCGGCGGCGTAATTGCCGCTGGCCGCCTGGCTCGCGCCCAGCACTACAGTGCCCACGCCGGTCAAGGTTACGGTCGAGCCTGAGATCGTCGCCGGACCGCTCGTCACCGAATACGTCACCGCTCCACTCGAAGCCGACGTTGCGCTCACCCCGAACGGAGCCGCATCAGCCGTCTGCGTGGTGATCGGTGCGAAGGCAAGAGTCGGCGTCGCAGGCACCACCGCGAAGCTGGTCGTCGCAGTCCCAGCCGCGTAGTTACCGCTGGCGGTCTCGCTGGCGCCCAAAACGACCGTACCTATCCCAGTCACGGTTACAGTTGAGCCCGAGATAGTCGCTGGACCGCTAGTCACTGAATACGTCACCGCGCCGTTCGATGCTGAGGTAGCACTCACCGTGAACGGTGCCACACCATACGTCTGTGTCCCAATCGGTGCAAACGCGAGAGTTGTTGCTGCTGCCACTACCGAGAAGTTCGTCGTTGCGGTCGCCGCTGCATAATTGCCGCTGGCTGCCTGGCTCGCGCCCAGCACAACGTTGCCCACGCCGGTAACGGTTACGGTCGAACCAGCGATCGTCGCCGGCCCACTCACTACAGAGTAGGTCACGGCTCCACTCGAAGCCGACGTCGCGCTCACCCCGAACGGTGCCGCACCAGCCGTCTGCGTCGCGATCGGACCAAAGACCAGAGTCGGTACCTCCGGCGCCACCGTGAAGCTAGTGGTCGCAGTTGCCGCGCCATAGTTGCCACTGGCTGCCTGATCAGCGCCCAATACTACCGTGCCGACGCCGGTTACGGTGACAATCGAGCCAGAAATCGTAGCTGGCCCACTCACCACCGTGTACGTCACCGGACCAGTCGACGCTGAGGTAGTACTCACCGTGAACGGTGCCTCGCCATACGTCTGCGTCCCGATTGGTGTGAAGGACAAAGCTCCACCCGCCGCCACCACCGCGAAGTTAGTTGTCGCTGTTGCGGCAGCATAATTGCCGCTGGCTGCCTGGCTCGCGCCCAGCACAACGTTGCCCACGCCGGTAACGGTTACGGTCGAACCAGCGATCGTCGCCGGCCCACTCACTACAGAGTAGGTCACGGCTCCACTCGAAGCCGACGTCGCGCTCACCCCGAACGGTGCCGCACCAGCCGTCTGCGTCGCGATCGGACCAAAGACCAGAGTCGGTACCTCCGGCGCCACCGTGAAGCTAGTGGTCGCAGTTGCCGCGCCATAGTTGCCACTGGCTGCCTGATCAGCGCCCAATACTACCGTGCCGACGCCGGTTACGGTGACAATCGAGCCAGAAATCGTAGCTGGCCCACTCACCACCGTGTACGTCACCGGACCAGTCGACGCTGAGGTAGTACTCACCGTGAACGGTGCCTCGCCATACGTCTGCGTCCCGATTGGTGTGAAGGACAAAGCTCCACCCGCCGCCACCACCGCGAAGTTAGTTGTCGCTGTTGCGGCAGCATAATTGCCGCTGGCTGCCTGGCTCGCGCCCAGCACAACGTTGCCCACGCCGGTAACGGTTACGGTCGAACCAGCGATCGTCGCCGGCCCACTCACGACAGAGTAGGTCACCGCTCCATTCGAAGCAGAGCTAGCACTCACTCCAAACGCGGTCGTACCAAATGTTTGTGTCGCAATTGGAGCGAAGGCCAGAGTCGGCGTCGCCGGCACCACCGTGAAATTAGTTGTCGCAGTTAGCGCACCATAGCTACCATTCGCCGCCTGGCTTGCGCCTAGTACCACCGGGCCCACGCCGCTCAAGGTTACAGTCGAACCAGAGATCGTCGCAGGGCCGCTCACTACCGAATACGTTACCGCGCCACTCGAGGCTGAAGTCGCACTCACCCCAAACGGTGCCACACCATACGTCTGAGTCGCAATCGGCGCGAAGGCCAGAGTTGTCGTCGTCCCGGCCGCTACCACCGTGAAGGTGGTCGTTGTGGTCGCTGCGCCATAATTTCCGCTGGCGGCTTGGCTGGCGCCAATCACTACCGTGCCTACGCCGGTCACGGTTACAGTCGAGCCAGAGATCGTTGCCGGCCCACTCACCACCGAGTACGTCACCGCCCCGTTTGAGGCCGATGTCGCACTCACCCCAAATGGGGCTGCACCTACTGTCTGTGTCGCAATCGATGTGAAGGTCAGAGTCGGCGTTGTCACCGTCGTCCCTGTCGTTCCCGTCCCTCCGCCCGTAGTCGAGCTTGCAGCCGCCTTTATCTCACCCCATCCTCCGCCACATCCAGACAAGGTTAAGAGACCAAAGGCAAGCGCTAAAACAGCCAAAACGATACGGAACCGTAGCAGAGAATTTGCTTTCATCTCAGTAACTCCATAGGCACAAAAAATACAAACTCGCATAGCGAAAGCCGAAAGCAACTAGCTAAGCTTGTTTAAGCAAGTGCGACGAGGCCTCTGTATCAAAAGCGACACCACACTATCCATGGGACTCACCAAGTACCGAGAGAAACGAAGCTACAGGAGAAACGGGCAGAAAATAGAAGGCTCAGCGTGAACGGGACTACAGAAATTCAATGTTCCAAGTCCAACACCATTTGTAACTGGCGTTGAATGTCCATACTCTACGGCATCACACCGGTCCCGCTTCTACACCTTTAGTGCAATACAGCACCCCAAAAGTGCCACGAGTGCGCCGTTCTGCAGAGTCAATTGCTCACAACCGGATGCGACGCCCTTCAGACTCGGCGGAGAATAGTCAATGAATTAAGAGAACTCGTTCACACGGACACGGATTGCACACTGCGCGAAACAACGAAACGCAGTCTGTTCAGCTATAGATGTGTGGGTGCCTTCCCACTCGGCTTATGGTCCGCACGGTTCCCTCCACCACACCCGCGGAGGTTTCGTCGCCGACAAGGTCGTGACAAACAAGATCGGCCTGTGGGTCTCCTCACAGGCCGACGTATGAAGAACTGCTGTTAGGAACCTGGCATCAGCGGTTCGGGGGTGTGCCAGAAGCTCCTCCCCTGGCTGGAGCCGGGCGGGTGCTGCGGTTCATCCTCGCGTTAACCGCCGCGTCAAATTGCGCTTGCGACATTTTGAGTTTTTCGGGATGTGCAGCGATCCACTGTTTCAGGCCGGCGAACTTTGCCGCATCCCAGCCGTTTTCAAACTGGCCGCCATTCTTCCCCTGCGCATTGAGTTCGAAGTTATATTCGTCCATCAAACCCGTCAACTCAGCAGCGTTGACAGCTCCTTCGGCTAGGATCGCTGGAACAAATAGGACCCCTTGCGGCTTGGCGATCACAAGATCACCCGGCACTACAACGGCTCGGCCGATGCGGATGGGAGCGTTGATACTGGTCAACTCTTCCTGTGCCCAGGCCGAAGGGTCGTATCCTTTATAGAAGCCGTTGAAGTTAGGCAGTTCGCGGTTCTCTTCCTCATCGCGGATACCACCGTAAAAGATGAAGCCGACTTTGGAATGAGCAGCGATGCCGCTACCCAGGTTGGAGCCAATGAGTGTCCCCTCCACGATTTTGCCATAGCCGTCGGCGACGTAGACGTCACCGGGGACGAGATCGTTGATAGGCCAGCTATTGTTGTTACTGAAAGTGATTCGGCCCTCCGCCTTGCCCTCCGCGGCTTCTGCCTTTGCCACGTCTGGCCGGCTGGGCATGTACTGCGACGTCAGCGCACGGCCCGCGAAGGGCTTATCAATATGAAGCGCATGCCAGTCGCTTTCGAACTGGTTATAGTAGCCATTCTGCCGGAGGTAGTCCCAAATATCTTCAATAGAGCAGTCAACAGCTCGCTTGAGAAGATCGTCTGGGATCTTGGGGCGGCCATCGGCGAAGCGTTCGCCCTTCCAGTCGGCGGTGTAGAACATAATCTGTTCTTTGGTCTGCTTAACCTGGGTAAAGGCGTGCGTTCCAATGAGGCAAGAGGCAACGAATGCGGCCACGATAACTGTTTTCATGAAAAACTCCTTCTGGATAAATCGAGGTAGCGGCACATTACTGCCTCGTTGCCTAAACGAAACCAATTTCGCTAACTTCCATTTCAGGCAACGAGGGATGGTTGAAGTTATTAGCTCCAGAGAGCATCGTCGGCTGACTGTCGCTCATCCCACATTTGGGTTGGCGCGAAGTACTCCGTGCCTGGCAGAAGATGCTGTTTAACGACCTCGTCGTTCAACGTCACGCCCAAACCAGGTGTCTCCGGAACTTTGATGAAGCCTTTGTTGATGATCGGCTTTTCAAGCCCGGTTACAAGATCCTGCCACCATGGCACATCCAGCGAGTGATTCTCCAACGCGAGGAAGTTCCGGGTAGCTGCAGCGCAATGAACGTTCGCCATGCAACCAACAGGAGTTCCGGCGAAGTGCATCGCCATCGGGACTCCGTACTTAAAGGCCATGTTGCCGATAATATGCGTGCGCAGGATGCCACCTGAGGTCATCAGGTCAGGATGTATCTTATCGACGGCATGCATCGAACACAGCTTCTCGAAGTCTTCGACCTCGTAGATATCTTCGCCGGTGATAGTAGGAGTGGTCGTGGAGTCGGTGATCTGCTTCAGCAGGTCGGTGTAGTACCAGGGAATCACATCTTCCATCCACTCGAGGTTGTACTTTTCATACGCGCGCCCCAGCTTAATGATGGAGTTGACGCCGATGTGGCCAAGATGGTCCATGGAAAGAGGCATGTCGTAGCCGATGTTTTCGCGCACAGCAGCAACATACTCGCAGAGCCGGGCAATGCCTTTGTCGGTGACTTCAATGCCTGTAAAAGGATGCGGCTGCTGACGCTCCTCCCAGTGACTCATGCCGGTAGGCTGCATAACCGTTCCGGGAATCTTCGATAGAGTGTCGATCCCGAGGTCCATCTTCATCCACGTCATGCCCATTGCTTTGCGCTCTTTGGCGCGGCGGCCGTACTCAAGTGGGTCTTCCGATTCAGTCGTGTCGGCGTAGATGCGGACATCGTCGCGCCATTTCCCGCCGAGCATCTGATACACAGGAATGTTATAGACCTTGCCGGCGATGTCCCAGAGCGCCATCTCAACGGCGCAGACACCGCCTGCCTGACGTGCGCCGCCGCCGTACTGTTTGATCTTTTCGAAAAGGTAGTCAACCTTAAGCGGATTTTCACCAACGATGCGGTTCTTCAACACCATAGCGTACTGGTAGCCGCCTGCGTCGCGCACTTCGCCCAGGCCATAGACGCCCTGATTAGTATCAATGCGAATAATGGTGCAAGGACTGGGACCGGGCTTCTTCACCGTGCAGTAGCGCATGTCAGTGATCTTCAGAGTAGACGGGCTGGAATTCTGGTTGACGTTTTTGATTGACGTCTGAGCATCTGCCGTTCGGCGACCGAGAATGCTGCCAGCCACCATGGCCAGGGAAGACTTCAAAACACCGCGACGGTTGTATTTTCCGGGAATGTCTACCGACATGGAACTCTCCTTAGGGCCTCTTAACAGGTTGTTGGTGGTGCACTGCACCGACTGCTAGTGCAGAGTGTAATCTTTGTCGCAGTTTTATCAACCCCACCATACCTCACCTGGGGCCAGGTGGGCTTTGGCGACATCGGGGTTGATCTCAATACCAAGCCCCGGCTTATCTTCAATGACAAAGTATCCATTGGTCCAGAAGGGACCCTCATGCAGTACCATGTCCGGCCACCAATCGACCCACTTGGCGAGCTCGTGGATGCGGAAGTTACGCATGGCCGCCGCAGCATGCGCGGAAGCGATCGTTCCGATCGGGCTTGCAGGATTGTGGGCCGCCGTCCATATGTCATATAGGCTGGCAAAGTCCGAGATACGTTTAGACTCCAACAGGCCACCCGACTTCGGGATATCGATATGAACGCCCGCACACGCCTGGCTCTCAATCAGCGTACGGAAGCCGTGGAACCCATAAAGGTTCTCTCCCGTGCAGATTGGGGTCCGAGTCGCACGGGAAACCCTGGCCATCGCCTCCGTATTCTCAGGAGGCACCGGATCCTCCAGCCACATCGGCTTCACATGTTCCAGAGCGTTCAGAAGCGTGATCGCGTCTTGCGTCTGGTACTTCCAGTGACATTCGATTGCATAGTCCTTGTCTGGCCCCAATTCAGTGCGCACTGCGTCCATCTTGGTCACAATCTGGTCGATGTCCCGGTTAGTCAGGCTATACGCATAGAAATCGTGTCCCGGCTCGGAGTAGTTCGGATCCAAGGCAAGCGGAATGCTGTCACCCTGAAACTTCCAGGCGGTGAAGCCGTACTTGTTGTTAGCCTGAACCTCGGCCGCCTGATCGCGCCACGAAGACAACTCGGTAGCCTTCGGTGGCGCTTGCAGGGTGCGGTAGAAGCGAACACGATCGCGAAAGCGTCCGCCCAATAGGTTGCAGACAGGTGTGCCGAGAAGACGACCCGCCAGATCCCAGAGTGCGATCTCTACGCCGCTCGCTGCGGTGATCGTCACACCTCCAATCGCCCCGTAGCCTCCGCTTCGCAGCAACATCTTTGTGTAAAGCTTGTCGACGTTCATCGGATCTTCCCCGACGACGATCTGCTTCATCTGCTGAAGAACGATATCTTTTACGCCAGGTCCCCAATACGCTTCGCCGATACCGGAGACGCCGGCATCGGTCTCAATCTTAATCAGGTTCCAATCCCACGTTCCGCGCACGATCATGCACTTCACGTCGGTGATCTTCACCTTTTTTCGCATCGTTTCAGCCAGGCTGTAAAAAGTCGGGGACAGCATGCAGGCCCCTGCTGCAAGCCCCTGAATAAATCCTCTGCGGTTCACTGCCACGTACACCTCCGTACAACTATTTGGAAAAGAAAGAGTCGCTGAATTCCACATCGACAGATCAGAAGGAAAAAGTCACGGAGCCTTGCAGATCGCGATTATCGTTCACAGTGGAAAGGATCTTGCCCGCGTTCGAGCCACCAATTGCAGCATTCGGCGTCGAGAAGTTTGGCGTGTTGAACGTGTTGAAGGCGTCAAACTTCAATGCCAGGCTCATGCTCTCATGCAGTTTGAAGCGGCGCTGCATCGACATATCCCAGTTCTTCGTGCTCGGTCCATAAAGGACAGAACGAGCGGAGTTCCCATAACGAGGAGTCGTGGGAGCAACGAACGCCGTAGTGTCAAAGAATCGAGTGGGGTTGCCATGATCAATCTTGCCTTTACCGATACGATCAGGCCAACTATTCGTGGCTCCGCTGACATTTGTGTTCAACGTAACTGTAAATGGTGCGCCTGAAGCGTAGGTAGTGATGGCGTCGAATTCGAAGCCGCCGACAATGTGGCTGACGAATCCCTGGTTGAGGAACGCGCGGCCCGTACCGAACGGCAACTCATAGGTAACCGAACTGACGAATCGGTGCTTCTGATCGAATCCCGAAGCTCCATAGCCGTTCCTCAGGTTGGTAATTGTCTGCGGGTTGCCTGCCGAACCGCCGCCCGAAGCAGCCGAACCGCCTTCATCGAGCGATTTGCTATAGGTGTAGCTGATCAGAGCTGTCAGGCCATGAGAGTAGCGCTTGGTGTACTTGGTCTGAATGCTATTGTAATTCGAACTGTTGATCTGATCGAGCTGCGCCCATGTCGCGATGTTGTTGAGCGGCTGAATGAGGCGGCGTGACGCTGCCGAAGTGGTGCTTGGTCCCGGTTCGGTCTCATTTGGGTTGTACGCAAAGGTGAGGTGGATAGTATGGCTGCCGGCGTAGGCGATGCTAAACAAACCACCGAAGCCCTGCTGTTCAATGCCGAACGTGTACGTCTGCTGGCTCGGCGTCGGGTTCAGGACGGAGTGTCCGACGATCGCGGGTGCTGGAGATGCAGCATTCAGCGCCGCGGTGTTTGTCAGAGTCGCGAGTGGAATTGTGGTTGCGCCCTGCGGGAAGGGATTGCTGATGATGGGCTGGCAGCTGCTCGACGTATTCGTTCCTGAGCAAAGATTCGCGGGAGCAAACTGCGCTGGAAGAGGCGTCGCGGTCGCCGCAGTAATCGTTTGCGACACGGTGAAAGGTGGATTCTGGCCGAGCTCATCGGAAGCGGAGAACGGAGAGTAGAAATACGCAATACCGAAACCGCCGCGCATCACAGTGGTACCTCTACCGGTCAGGTCATAGGCAAAGCCAATGCGCGGGCCAACATTACCATAGCGTGTTTGGACGCCGGCCGACCTGCTCACACCGTTTACTCCAGCAAACATAAACGAGTTCGTATTGAAGTTAAAGTTAGCAAGCTGATTGGTCTTCTCGATATCCGGCGTGAATATGTCATAACGGAGGCCCAAGTTCAACGTGAGCCGCGGACTCGCCTTCCAGTCGTCCTGCAGAAAGATCGAGTAGTTGTTGTTGGTAATGTAGTACGGCTTGATGAGGAAGTTGCGCGTAACGCTGTTCGGGAACCCGAGCAGGATCGCTGCGAGGCCGTTGCCGCCAGTCGGACTAACCGAGCCACTATTGGTGTAGTTGTCACTGAAGGTAAGACCGCCGCGCGTAAAGGTATTCGTGAACGGCGAGGCGTAGACACGGACCCAGCGGAAGCCTCCCTTCAGCTGGTGCGTCCCCTTGGTCCACGAGAGCGAGTCTTCAAACTGGATGTCCGTCTGTCTTGGATTCGCCGGAAGGAAGGCGGTGCCTCCCTGGAGGCAGGTGTACTCGTTGCCGCAAGCGCTACCGATAGTGAAGTTCGGAATTCCCGTTGTGTACTGGGAGATGTTCAGCCCCTGGATCCCGAGACCGGTCGCCGCGTTGTGACCGTAGTCCGACTGGGTAGTGAATGGATTACTCCGTACATAACCGGTGCGAAATTCGTTGAAGAGCGTATGCGTAAACAGGTGTGTCTCGTCAAGCGCCAGACCCTGCGCAATGAGGGTGATGTTCTGCAGGCCAGCGACATAAGGGCCGAGATTAAACTGAGCCGCTTGAGCCGGATTCGAGGGCAAACAGCAAGTGCCTTGGCCGCCGGTCAGTGGATTCGGAGAGGACTGGACAAAGCGCTCATAACTAAAGCGGCCGAACGCGGAGTCCTTCTCATTGGGATGAAAATCGATACGTGTGTTACCGCCATTGTCCACGATCGTCTGGTTGGCGGTCGACGTGTAGTTGTTGACGAAGGCGGAGGTCTGAGGCAACGGATAGATGCTCGCCACATTCAGGCCGACCTGACTTAGGCGATTCGGGCAGATGACGTTCGGGTGTGCCCCATCGCAACCCATGAATTGCTGACGATAGACACCGGCAACTCCAGCTGAGTTCACTCCGGGAGCGGCGGTCAACGGATCGTAAATCTTGAACGGCGCCGCCGAGAAATCGCCAGTACGCACAGCTGCCGTCGGTACGCTATTGAGATTGGTGATCCCCTTGAGAGAAGACTGGCCGTAGTAGTCGGCGAAGTAGAAGAGCTTGTCCTTGATAATAGCGCCGGCAATAGCGCCGCCGTACTGGCCGCGACGGTAGGCAGGCTTCGCGGTAACGCCAACCTGCGAGAAATAGTTGCGCGCATCCGCGACATCGTTGCGCAGGTAGAGGAAGACCTCGCCGTGCAGACCGTTTGAGCCGGAGCGCGTAGAGACGGCCATGATGCCGGCGCCTGATCCAAATTCGGCGGAATAGGAACCGGTCAGTACCTTGAATTCCGCGATCGATTCTACCGAGGGCTGCACCATGACGGTGTTGAAGGTGTACTCGTTATCAATGATGCCGTCCACGAGATAGCCATTTGAATTCGCCTGGCTGCCCAGCGAGTTGAAGTTCGATGCTGCTCGCGGATTGAACGAGCTCGACCCGCCAATGTTTTCGCCCGCCTGGCCGGCCGTGACGCCGGGGATGAGATAAGTGAGTTGGACGAAATTCCTGCCGTTAAGCGGAAGATTTTCTACCTGGGTCTTGCCGACGACGTCTCCTAGTTCAGAGCTATCGAGTCGTATCAGCGGAGCCGTAGCGGTCACCTCCACCGTCTCGGTCAGACCGCCTGTCTGCAGAGAAAAGTCGACACGTGCCTTTTGATCGATATCAACAACAATATTGTTCGAGACGCTGCGCTTGAACCCAGTCATCTCTACGGAGACGTTATACGTTCCGGGGATGAGAAAGCCAACGTTGTACGAGCCTTCAGCATCGGTTTGTACCTTCGTGATCGTACCTTTTCCAGTATCGGTAATAGTTACGGAAGCGCCCGGGACGACCGCTCCCGTCGCATCATGAACAGAGCCGAGGATGCTGCCGGTTGTCACCTGCGCGAGCACTGGCGAGCACAGGAGTAGAGACAAAATCAGGGCCAGAGAGAAAATTTGATAGGTTGGGTTACGCATCGGTCAGAGTCTCCTCAAGTTTCCAACAAGCATTTCTCCGCGGTGAGATTCGCTATGCTGTCTTCGGTTCGTTCTTGCTCGACTCGCTTTGACCCCAACCTTATAGGCTCCCAAAGTTCGATCTGTCAACAAATTGCAGCACGCTGTTTCTGCTCACAAAGCACTTCTTACGGTGGCGGTTTTCAATATGCTCTCCTAGAAACTACGCGCCGGCCTCTGATCTGGCCGAAAAACGCCCAGTATCCCACCCCTAATTCCTTCCTAGAAACCTATCATTATTGTTAGTAGCGACAGGTCTTCAGACGCGCCTAGCATGGTGCTGGAGAGAGACCGTGCAATTGAATGTCGAGACCAGTGTGCAGGCGAACGAGCAGTTATTCCGCTCGATCTTCGAGAATGCCCAGGTCGGTATCAGTTTTTACAGTGTCGATGGCGAGGCAGTGTTTTCTAACCGCGCGTTGCATCGGATGTTGGGCTACACCGCCGAAGAGCTAAGCACCCTTGAGAAATGGGACCAGATCGTTCACCCGGATGAACGATCCGCCGGTGCAGAACGATACGCCGAGCTCATGCGCGGAATCCGGGACACCGACGAGTATGAGGAACGCTACATTCACCGCGACGGCCACATCGTTGTTGGCAACTGCAGGTTTCAACTGCTCCGGGATGCAACCGGCAAACCGCAATATGTAGTCACCTTGACCGAAGACGTCACTGAGCGCAAGCGGGCGGAAGAGGAACGAAACCGCCTTGCGAACCAAATGGAGATGTTGCTGGAATCTACTGGTCAGGGTATCTACGGTATTGATCTGCAAGGAAAATGCACGTTCACTAACCGCGCTTCCTGCGAATTGATCGGTTACTGTCCCGAGGAGGTCTTGGGACGGCAAATGCATGATTTGATACATCATCACAAGCCTGACGGCTCCGTTTATCCCATCGAGGAATGCCCCATCTACCGCGCGTTCAAGAAGGGAGAGGGCTGCTCCGTAGACACAGAAGTGATCTGGCGCAGGGATGGCACCCCGATCCCGGTTGAATACTCCTCGTATCCAATGTTGGAAGGCGGCACGATCACGGGCGCCGTCGTCACGGTTGTTGATATCACAGAGCGCAAGCAGGCCGAAGAAAAGCTGCGGGCCAGAGAGCAGCTGTTCCGTTCTATCTTCGAGAACGCTCCTGTAGGCATCAGTCTTTACAACGCGCCCAAGGCGCAATATGTCACGAATCGAGCCTTACACGAGATGCTCGATTGCACCCCGGAAGATTTGAGTTCCGTAGAAAAATGGGACCAGATCGTCCACCCGGACGATCGCGTGCCGTGTGCAAAACGATATGCCGAACTTCTCGAGGCCAAGCGCGACCACGACGCGTGGGAGCAACGCTTCATTCGACACGATGGCCGTATGGTCATAGCAGACGGCAGCTTTTCGGTCATCAGGGACGCTGCTGGAAATCCGCAGTATCTCCTCAACATGACCAAAGACATCACGGATCGCAAGCAGGCTGAGGCGGATCTTCTCGCCGCCAAAGAAGAAGCCGTAGCTGCCACCAAGGCCAAGTCCGATTTCCTCGCCAACATGAGCCACGAAATCCGTACCCCGATGAATGCGGTCCTCGGCATGACCCATCTCGCCCTAAAGACCGATCTGACAGCGAAGCAGCGCGACTATCTGACAAAAACAAAGGTGGCCGCCCAGGCCCTGCTCGGCATCATCAACGACATCCTCGACTTCTCGAAGATCGAGGCCGGCAAGCTCGATATAGAAAATACTGAGTTTCGTCTCGATCAAGTACTCGAAGACCTCTGCTCGGTCGTCAGCCAGAAGGCTCTGGACAAGAACCTGGAGTTCTTGATCGCCCCCCCGCCAGACGATCTGCCGCCGAACCTTATCGGCGATCCTCTGCGTCTCGGTCAAATCCTGATCAACCTGGTAAACAACGCCGTCAAGTTCACCGAACGCGGTGAGGTGTTGGTGACAGTCGCGCTGGAAGCGCTCTTAGCGGATCGCGTGAAGGTGAGGTTCTCCGTCCGTGACAGCGGTATCGGCATGACACCCGAACAAACCGCCAAACTGTTCCAGGCATTCTCACAGGCAGACACTTCGACGACTCGAAAATATGGAGGCACCGGTCTCGGACTTTCAATCTCCAAACGCCTTGTTGAGATGATGGAAGGTGCCATCTGGGCCGAGAGTAAGCCAGAAGCAGGCAGCACCTTCCATTTCACTGCCTGGTTCGGAATTGGGTCGGAAGATAAACCCCGACGCTTCATTCCTGATCTCGCGGGCGTTCGCGCGCTGGTAGTCGACGACAATGCGCAGGCGCGCGAAATCCTCTGCGAGGCGCTCCGCGCATTTGCACTTCGTGCCGACTCCGTTTCGTCGGGGGAAGACGCCGTGCGTGAATTGGCCGCCGCAGATTCTCTGGATCCTTATCGTCTCGTGCTGATGAATTGGTACATGCCAGGAATGAATGGACTGCAGGCCAGTCGCATCATCAAGCGCAATGACCGTCTGCAACATATTCCCAAGATCGTGATGGTCACCGCAATGGGGCGCGAAGATATCAGGACGCAGGCAGAGGAGATCGGCATCGATGGCTTCTTGTTGAAGCCCGTCACTCAGTCGCTGCTCTATGACACTCTGGTCGATCTGTTCGGATTTGCAGCACTCGAGGACCACCGTTGCCGTGAGAGGAAGACCAGCAACGCCGTACATGATGCCACCGGAATCCGTGTTCTGCTCGTCGAAGACAACGATATGAATCAACAGGTCGCGACAGAATTGCTGGAGAGCGCCGGAGCGATCGTAACTGTGGCCAACCACGGTGGTGAAGCCGTCAAAATCCTGACCGAAGGAGACCAGCCTCCGTCGTTTGACGTGGTGTTCATGGACTTGCAGATGCCCGAGATGGATGGGTTCACGGCAACCAAACTACTGCGGAGTGACCCGCGGTTGCAGAAATTTCCGATCATTGCCATGACGGCACATGCCCTCGTGGAAGAGCGCCAGCGCTGCCTCGATGCAGGCATGAACGATCACGTGACGAAGCCGATTGAGCCCGATAACTTATTTTCGACCCTGATGCGATGGGCAAAGCCCAGGCCTAAGCCGGCTGTTGAGTCCCAGCCATCCGCCCCCACAAAAGTGGGGAACGAAGTGATTTTGCCGGAGATCGCAGGAATCAATATTGCGGATGGACTGAATCGCGTCGCAGGAAACAAGCGGCTCTATCGTGACCTGCTGGGCCAGTTTGCCGCCAAACAAAGCGACGCGCCCTCTCAGATTTCGGCTGCGCTCGAAAGCGGTGACATCAAACTGGCCGAACGCATCGCCCATACCATCAAGGGCGTCGCTGGCAATATCGGAATCACGCAGGTGCAATCCCTGGCTCAAAAGCTGGAAAAGGCGCTCCGGGACGGTGAGGGCAGAGTTTTGGCGCTCCTCGTTGAGTTCACAAGCGTGATGAGCGCTCAGGTTCTTGCTATCGAGAAAGCACTGGCCGACTCAGCTTCCCCCCGGCAGGAAGAACCGCAGACTTCGCCTTTCAACGCAGAGGTGGCGGAGGATGCGATTGCCCGGCTCAGGTCCTTGCTCGAAGCGAGTGACGGCGATGCCGAAGAGTCATTCAAGAGTCTACAGGACGCTGTAACAGGTGTTGTCGAGAAATCGCAGTTGGACGATCTAAGAGTATCGATTGACAACTTCGATTTTGACGCAGCACTGATGAAACTGGGTCAGATCGCCAAAAATTGCGAGCGCAATGGGGGCACATCATGATCCTGCTTGATCAGAAGAAGACTGTCCTTGTAGTAGATGATGCTCCCACCAATATTCAAATGGTGAATGCGATCCTGAAGGACCTCTACAAAATCCGCATCGCTACCAGCGGCGCCAAAGCATTGGAACTTGCAAAAGCTACCCCTCCCCCGGACCTGATTCTGCTCGACGCCGTGATGCCTGAGATGGATGGGTACGAAGTGTGCACGCAGTTGAAACTCGGTCTCGAGACGCGGGACATCCCGGTCATATTTCTTACCGGACAGACCCATGTCGAGGAGGAGACCAGGGGGTTCGATGTCGGTGCAGTGGACTACATTCATAAACCCTTCTCCCCCGCGGTCGTAAAGGCGCGCGTGCAAACTCACCTCGTGCTTCGCGGGATCCGCGAACAACTCGCGCATCAGTTGTGCACGATCCAGAAGGAATTGGAGACGGCCCGTCAAATCCAATTGTCGATTCTTCCCTCCGAGATCCCAAAAATCGTCGGCCTGGACATCGCTGCCCGCTATGTCCCCATGACCGCGGTCGCCGGCGACTTCTACGACTTCATCGTCGTGGATGAGAAGCACGTCGGAATTCTGGTAGCCGATGTGTCCGGGCACGGAATGCCTGCCGCGCTTATCGCGTCGATGCTGAAGATTGCACTCTCCGCCCAGATAGTGCACGCCGCCGATCCTGCCCAAGTGCTCTTGGGCCTCAATCAAGCGCTGTGCGGAAAATTTCAGCACCACTACGTCACGGCAGCATACCTGTTCATGGACATGCAGAAGCGAACGCTGACCTACGCGGCCGCAGGTCATCCACCCTTGCTTTTGTGGGGTGGATCATCCAAAGGCGTGCATGACGTAGTGGAAAATGGTTTGTTTCTCGGAAAATTCCCATTCGCAACTTATTCTTCCGTCGAGCTGCCGCTCCAGGCTGGTCATCGAGCGTTGCTCTACACCGACGGAATTCCGGAGACAACGAACCCCACAGGAGTCGAGTTTGGCGCCTGCTGCTTCAAGCAGTTTCTGGAGACGGAGCAAACCGCCTCGGCAGATCATTTTGCCGATCAACTCCTTAAAGAGGTGTCTCGCTGGTCAAATCGAGGCTCGGCCGAAGAGTTGGATGACGATATGACGATGGTGGCAATCCACGTAAAAAATGACTGAAGCCCGATTAAGGATACCTCTCCGATGTGTCCGAATTTCCAGGCTTCTCCCCATGACATTTCTGTCAAGCCCCAAACACGCCAAAACCAGCGTCAATCAAGGGGAATCACGTGGCGTAGCAGTTCCATCCAATCCCATATAATCGAAGTAGAGAAAGCAAAAGAAGCCCCGGACAATAGCCGGGGCTTCACCGTCTCAGAGCAATAAGCCATTCAGAAAGAATACTTTACCCGCAAAGTATCTGGAATGAAGACTTTAGCTCAGAGCTATAGCTCTATGTCATTGCAATACAAGACTTTGCACCGGGAGGGGGAGGGGGAGGTACCGCTACTGCGAGATCTGCAATAAGTCGCCGAGCTCCACCTGGCATGCCTCGATCCTTCCGGCTTCCAGCTCAACGACACTCCGAATCTTCAGGCTGACGGAGGTAACACGAAAAGGAACAAGACGTGGCCAAAGTCTTACAACCCGTAATTCTTTGTCCAATCCAATCACATCAATACTGAACATCATTCCTAACGTATGAACGCCGGAGGAGGGCATAATCCAAAGCCCCCCTCCGGCGTTCAGCCCGCGTCTTCCTAAGAGCCCGACCATCCTGCTCAGAGAAGTATCGGCGACCTCGATGCGGTCTCCAATCACTGTCCCGCGAGTCGTATCCGTTACAGTAACCACTCGCATTCTCTAACCGGCTCCTGGGAGGTAACTAGACAGCCTTCTGCTTTCTGCGATAAATGATGACCGACAACACTACGGCTGCCAAAGCTCCGGCTACGACGCGAATAACTGTATCCATGATAGATGCCTCCTTTCTATATGCTGTCAGAAAAACGAGTACAAACTGAGTGGCCCTCTGCTACAGCGTAGGCAATCCATCAACGCCTTACGCATCAAGTATCCGGACTACCTCCCGGGATGGCGATACTACGATCGGGTGATGCAGGCGATCTAACTGGTAACTCAGGCAATCTCCAGATGATTCGGAGGGCACTCCTCGTCCGGTCCATCAAATTCTGGATCGCGGATCAGTCTGTGGAGATAGGCACGGGAGATCTTGAGGCTTCGCGCCGCCAGTGTCTTGTTGCCGTGGTTATCTCGCACAGCATTTGTAGCTAGACTCACTTTGAAAACACGAATTTTACTTTCAAAGGAACTGGCGGATCGATAGCCATCTATCGTCACGACATCGTCCTCCCGAATAGCCCTCTCGTCCATATCCAGAACATCCTCGGGCAACGACTCCACCGTGATGTTGTTCTCAGAAGAAACGATGATCAGTCGTTGAATGACATTCTCTAGTTCGCGGACATTTCCAGGCCAGGAATAATCCTGAAGTGCGCTCAATGCATCCGGATCGATCGAAAGCGGTGGCCTTCCATACAACTCAGAATAGTGTTCCAGAAAGTGCATTGCGAGCTGCGGAAGATCCTCTGGATGTTCCCGCAACGCCGGGGCATTAATCCGCAGCACATTGATTCGGTAATAAAGATCTTGTCGGAACGTCCCCGAGGCAACCATGGATTCTAAATCCTTATGGGTCGCAAATATTACGCGTGCTCGTAATGGAAGAAGCCGATTACTTCCAAGGCGGCTGAATTCCCGCTGCTGGAGGACTCGAAGCAGCTTTACTTGAGTCGAGAGGCTGAGTTCGCCTATTTCATCCAGGAACAACGTCCCATCCCCCGCCTGTTCCAGATACCCAACCCTCACCCCGGAGGAATCGGTGAACGCGCCCTTTTCATGGCCGAACAGCTCGGATTCGATCAGAGTCTCTGGAATAGCTCCACAACTCACTGCCACGAATGGCTTGTTAGCGCGCCTCCCAAGCGTATGGATGGCGCTCGCGATGAGTTCCTTGCCCGTACCACTCTCACCCGTAATCAACACAGAAGCGTTTATATCTGTTACTCGCCTGACCAACTCATAAACTCTACGCATCTGCGGACTAGACCCTATCAGCCGGTCACACTGACTCTCTGCGCTCAGATAATTAGCGGTATCAAGATCAGGATGCTGACGGGTCTTATGAACTTCTTGTGTAAGACGGGAATGCTCGTATGCGCGAACTAAGGTCGTTTTGAGATCGCCAACGGAAGGGGGTCTGCGGCAGTAACCGTAAGCCCCTTGCCGAACCAGTTCAAGCGCCATGGAACGAATTTTGTCTTCCGCCATGACGACGCAAGGAATGCGTGACGTAATGAGGCGCCGGAAACATTCAACCAGTTGCTGCAGAGTCTCAGGCCGGGGATCTAGGCTCAAGATGAGTACGTCACATCCCGTTCTCGATGCCAAAGTCTGAACTTCTGCCTCATTCTTGACTAAAGTGACTTCGAAATCACTTTCAAGAACAGATGAAAGAGCTGAGTGCAGGGCAACGTCTTCTGAGTAAAGACCCACTCGAACCATCTGCAAATCTCCTGAGATTCTCAAAACTGGCTACCTTTACATAAAACACATTGAGAACCAATGCTCGGCTAAGTCTCACTCTATCTATCTGCTTGCTTTGGCTCCGTTACGGCTGGTCCTTGCACCTGAGATAGGCCCGTTGTCCAGTGATCGAGTTCCTCTGATATCCAGAGACTAGTCGTGCCATTTTGATCCCACAATGACCACAACGTGTCATAGTCAATGACCTAAAAGAGAGCGATATGTGGTTACCTGATCTCGATTCCAAAATTTGAAGTCGAGTTTCGGATGCCAACCGATATCCGGGTTGGAGGCCTTTCAAGCCTCTTGACACTCAATGAGTTGCGACCCAAGTCTCACCAATGCCACAACAAGATACAAAGAAAGTGCATGCTTGTTTGTCCCAAGCTGACTAACTCTGAGTGATCGAATACCTCGCACTTCAATCATTCAAAGCGTTTTAGTCCTTGGTGCATCTGTACTTACTCAGAACGTCCCTGGCAGCCGAAGGCATTTTGCGGAGGGGCAGAAACCACATTTCCTGGCAGGCCAGCGATTAATTCCAGTCCGCGCTTGCCTCCGGGTCGAGTGCGCCCGTAGAATCCGGTTGCTCGATATTTCGCTGGTGCCGGGACGTTGAAAACCATGGGCCAGTTTGGGAGACGTCTATGAGGCAGTCCTTCAGTGTAGGTATCGGAGGTGCCGCGGGTCAGGGTGTAGCCACCCCCGGCGATATTTTTGCGAAGATATTCAGCCGCCGCGGGCTGCATCTCAACGTCTATAACGCCTATCAGTCCATCATTCGCGGTGGCCATACGTTCCTCACAATTCGCACCGGTCCGGACAAGATCGGCACTACGGACGGACGGCTCGACCTCCTGATCCCGCTCAATCAGGACACGATGGATCGCCACATGCGCCTGCTCTCAGCCGGCGGCGCCTGTCTATACAACGCTGACCTGATCAAGCCAGGCACTCCAGCTGAAGGCGTGCAGCTCTGCCCCATCCCGGTCTCGAAACTCGCTGACATCAGCCGCAACAAGATCGCGCAAAACACTCTCGCCATTGGCGCAGGTCTGAGCATGATGGGGATCGGATTTCCTGCGCTCGAGAGCGTGCTCGAAGAGCAGTTCCGCAAGAAGGAGAAGGCGGTGATCGACGAAAACGTCAGCATCGCCCGCGCTGGCTACGACTACGCCTCGCAAAACTTCAAGCCCTTCGCGTGGCCGCTGCCTATGACCGAGACCCGCTATGCGGTGCTGGGCGGCAACGCCGCCATGGCAATGGGAGGCGTCGGCGGCAGGTGTAAAGTTCTATTCCGCATACCCGATGAGTCCCTCCACCGGCGTTCTGCACTGGATGGCCGAGCATGCGCGTAAAGCGGATATCATGGTGCGCCAGGTCGAAGACGAGATTGGCGTTATCAATATGGCGATTGGCGCCGCGCACGCCGGCGTTCGCGCCATGTGCGCCACATCCGGCGGCGGTTTCGCGCTCATGAGTGAGGGCCTCGGCCTCTCGGCTCAAGCAGAGATTCCAGTTGTTGTCATTGATTGCCAGCGCGCCGGCCCGTCCACTGGCGTTCCCACCAAAACCGAGCAGGGCGACCTTTGGCAGATGCTTGGCGCGGCCTTCGGCGATTACCCGAAGGTCATCGCCGCACCGCTCGATATCGCTGACTGCTTCAAGCTGATGCCCGAGATCTTCAACATAGTCGACCGTTTCCAATGCCCGGGAATCGTGCTCTGCGATCTCCTCCTTGCCGAAGGACGGCTCAGTGTCGATCCCAGGGAACTCGACTTCTATCCCGCCATCGATCGCGGCGAACTGATCACCTCGAACGGCTCGGGCGACCACGAACCATATAAGCGATACAAGATCACCGAGAGCGGCGTCTCACCCCGCGTCATTCCCGGCGTTCCCGGCCACACCCACACCGTCTCGAGCGACGAACACGATGAAGACGGCGTGCTGATCAGCGACGAGTACACCAACGCGGTCAAGCGTCGCGCCATGATGGAAAAGCGCATGCGCAAGGTGCATGGTATCGAGGCCTCCGTCCCGCCGCCCCAGCTTGCTGGGCCCCGCCAACGCCGACGTCACGCTGATCGGCTGGGGCTCGACCTACGGGGTGATTGACGAGGCCTGCGAACTGCTGCGGGAAGCGGGCATCTCCGCGAATCATCTACCGATACGCTGGCTCGTCCCTCTGCATGGAGACGCGATCCTCGACCTACTAAAGGGCGCGCGGCACACCATCATCGTCGAGAACAACTTCAGCGGCCAGTTTGCCCGTTATCTGCGCAGTGAAACCAGCTTTGTCGCTGACGGGCACATTCGCAAATATGACGGAGAGCCGTTCTTCCCAAGCCACATCGTGGAAGCGGTCCAGGAACAGCTCGCCGGCAAAACCAAGCTCTCCGTGCCGGCACATGAAGTTATGGTTTAGATATCACCCTGCTAAAGCTCTCCATTTCAGCCTGTGGCACAAAAATCGAATCCTTTCCCTACTCTTCAAGGAGAACTAAAGATGGCGACAGACTTGGTTGTTCCAACCGCAGTGGTGATGGCCGACTTCAAAGGAAAGGTCGATCCTGACTGGTGTCCCGGTTGCGGCGACTTCGGCGTACTCGCCGCGGTCCAAAAGGCCCTGGTCGAATTGCAGATTCCGAAGCACGAAGTAGCCACGATCAGCGGCATCGGATGCTCGTCAAACTTTCCCGGCTTCATCGACACCTATGGCATGCATACCCTGCACGGCCGGTCACTGCCCGTAGCCACGGGAATGAAGATGGCGAATCACGCCATGACCGTGCTCGTCACGGGTGGCGACGGAGATGGCTTCGGCATTGGCTGCGGCCACTTCGTGCACGCCATGCGTCGCAACGTCGACCTGCTCTATCTCGTCATGGACAACCAGATCTATGGCCTCACGACCGGCCAGACCTCACCCACCAGTCGCCTCGGCATGAAGACCAAGAGCATGCCCTTTGGGAGCATTGAATCGCCGCTGAATCCTATCTCTCTTGCACTCGCCGCCGGGGCAACCTTCGTCGCGCGTGGATTCAGCGCCGACCAGAAGCACCTTACCGAACTGATCAAACAGGGCATCGAGCATAAGGGCTTTTCGTTTATCGATGTCTTCAGTCCCTGCGTCACCTACAACCACGACAATACCTTCCAGTGGTTCCGTCCTCGCGTGAAGAAGCTCGAGGACAACCCCGAGTACGATTCCACGCGATTGGAACGCAGCCATGGAGAAGTCTCTGATGTGGGGCGACGAGATCCCCATCGGAAAATTCTTCGAGCGAACCGACCTGCCCACACTGCACGGCGCGGAACCGGTCTTGAAGAATGGCCCGCTGGTCAAACAGGACATCCGGCTACGCCCTGAAATCGCCAAGTCCTTCATCGATGAATTGATGTAGAGAGTATGACAAGGTGAATCTATCGTTGCAGCCACTGCAGCAATAGATTCGGTGCGCAGCCGAGCAGCACCACGCTAAGCGCAATCAGGCACAAAACAACCTGACGCACACCCGAGACGCGGATCGGAGCTGCGCCGGTTGGCCGGTCGCTGACGTAGATAAACTTCAGCACCTTCAGATAGTAGTAAAGCGACACCGCGCTCATAGCGATAGCCACAACCACCAGCCACAAAAGACCAAACGTTCCCGGCGTGGAAGTCAGCACGGCAGAAAACAGATAGAACTTTCCGAAGAATCCCGCCAACGGTGGAATGCCCGCCAGCGACAACATGAAGATCAACATGCAGAACGACGGCACCGGCGCTCGTCGACTGAGCCCCGCAAAATCGGAGAGCGTGTCGCCTCCAGTTCCCTCCTCTACCAGGGCTACGACACCGAATGCTCCGAGAACGGTCAGCGCATAGGTAATGGCATAGTAAAGCAACGCGACAAGGCTTTGATCGGCGTGCGACAAGATGCCCAAGCAACATGTATCCCGCGTGCGCAATTGCGGAGTATGCAAGCAACCGCCGCACGCTCGTCTGCATAATGGCCACAAGATTTCCCAGCACCATGGAGAGCGTGGCGACGATGGCAACAACGGGAACCCATCCTGAGGCGTAATCATGCCAGACACCGCTACCTTCCGCGCCAGCGAAGCCAATCACCATCACCTGGTAAAAAATGAAGAAGCCTGCAACCTTGGAACCAGATGCGATCAACGCCGCGCTAGGAGAAGGTGCTCCCTGATACACATCCGGTGCCCAGAAATGAAATGGCACCGCGGCCACCTTGAATCCAAGCCCAACCATCACCATCACCATGGCGACGACCAGCAACGGATCCAAAGATGGACCATGGAGACTGCGGGCAATGCTCTCGAGATTCGTCGAGTTCGATAAACCATACAGGAAACTAAATCCGAACAGCAGAAACGCTGCCGAAATTCCGCCGAAGATAAAATACTTCAATGCGGCTTCCGCCGACCGAGCGCTGCGTTTGTTGAATGCGACAAGGATATAAAGCGACAGACTTAGCAGTTCCAGCGAAAGAAAGATAACCAGGAGGTTCTGGGTGCTGACGAGGAACATCATGCTGACCGTCGCCAACAGAATAAGAGCCAGATATTCGCTGACGTGTTCAGTGAAGCTCGATCCCACGAAGGTCAGAATCGTCAGCATAGTAAGAATAATCAGTGCGATTTGAATTCGTTCCACCAACGGATTCAACACCAGCATGTCGTCAAGCACATTCGCATTTTGCGGCGCATGCAGACATCCACGCAACAGCCACCGAACACCCGACAAGCGATATCAACGCGCCGATAGAGCCTCGCTGACGCGTCTCCGACCTGCGCAGAAACAATAGATCCACCGCCAGCACGCAGAGCGCCGCAATAACGACGATCACCTCCGGCAAGACCAGACGCAACAGATCCAGATAGCTGAAGCTCGTCATTGTCCGCGTCCTTTCCACAAGCCGTCGAACAGCGGCGAGTGCAAAGCCGGAACGATGATACGTAAAAGCAATTGGGGATAGAGCCCAACGACGACGCTGGCACTTATCAGGATGATGGCGCCGATCCGTTCAGGAAGAGTGATGGCTGTAAGCGAAGAAGTCGCCGCGGGAACGGAATTACCCGGTGCCCCGAAGAACGCCTTCTGCATCGCACGCCACGTATAAGCAATACCGATCACGATGCCTACTCCAGCAAAAACCGCAAAGAGTGGATACGCGTACCACGCTCCAATGAGCACCTGCAGCTCCGCCACAAAACCGCTGAAGCCGGGAAGACCAATAGAAGCCATGCCGCCAACCACGAACGTCACCGCCGCAAAGGGAATAATCTTGCTCAGATGCATCGTCTCCAACTCTGATAGGTCGCGGGTGTGCGTACGGTCATAGACCATGCGTCCAACGACGGCAAACAGCAGTCCGGCGAGGATGCCGTGCGAAAACATCTGCAGCACCGCGCCGTCCAGGCCTATCTGCTGCAAGGTCATCAACCCAAGCATGACAAAGCCCATGTGGCTAACGCTCGAATAGCCGATGACAAATTTGAAGTCCCTTTGCACCAGCGCCACCATCGCGCCGTATACGATCCCGATAAGCGCAAGCAGGGCAAACACGTCGCGCCATGAGCCAAGGCCAACTACGTGAAAACCCCATGCATCCAGCCCACGCGGAAACAACGTCATGGCCACACGCAAACATCCATATGCACCCAGCTTCATCACCACCCCAGCGAGCAGCATGGACGCCGCAGTAGGCGCAGCAACGTGGCCGGTAGGCGCCCAGGTATGGAATGGCCAAAGACCAGCCAGGATTCCGAAGCCAACAAACACAAGCGGAAACGCCCACATCTGAAAATGAACGGGAAATGGAAACTGGGCAAGCTGCACCAGATCCATCGTCTTGGCGCCTGCCACTACGTACGCAGCGATCAATCCGATCAGCACCATCGCGCTGCCGACAAAAGAGTAGAGCGCGAGCTTCATGGCCGCATACTCCCGCCGCGTAGAACCCCAAATCGCAATCAAGAAATACTTGGGGATAATGGCGATCTCGTAGAAGACAAAGAGTAGCAATAGATCGAAGCTGAGAAACACTCCGTACACGCCACCAATCAATGCCAGATAGAATGCGAAAAACTCCTTGGTGCGATATTCAATATTCCATGAAAACAATACCCCTGCTACCGCCACGATCCCCGTGAGCAGCAGCAGAGTCATACTGATTCCATCCGCTGCAAGGTGATACTCGATGCCGAGCGACGGAACCCAGGGAATTCGCGCAACTGTCACCAGGTCGCCCGATCGCTGCTGTACAAATCCCAACACAGTCACGGCGAACCCAGCCACTACCGTCAGCAGTGCAAGAATCCGCGCAGCGCTTACAGAACCCTTCGGCAGTACCGACAGCGCCGCCGCGCCGAGAAACGAGATGTAGATAGTCCAAGCCAGCATAGTTATGTTGTTGCCTAAAACTTCAGTTGCCGCACCAATTGCACAGCCGTACTGTTGACAACGCCAAGCACCAGTTGGGGATACAGCCCCAGCACGAACATCAGCGCAATGGCGGGCAGCAAAGCGATCCGCTCCCCCACTGTAAGATCCGGCATCTGTGACCACTTCTCCTGAAGTGGCCCGGAGAAGACACGCTGCAAAATTGTCAGGATGAAGATCGCCGTCAATAGCAAACCGAGAACGGACACCGACGACGGCCAGGTCGCCAGCGGAAACGCGCCCTTGAAGATCAGGAACTCGCCGACGAAACCATTGAGTCCAGGCAGTCCCAGCGAAGAGAACAGCGCGATACCCATGAGCCCACAGAACACCGGAATGACTCTGCGCAAACCACCAAAATCGTCGAGGCCACGCAATCCTCCGCTACGTTTCTCCAACAAAGCCACAAACCAGAACAGCGTCGCAGCGGTAAGGCCATGGTTGAACATCTGCAAAAAAATACCGTTCAGCGCTGCAGCCTTCTCAGTCGCAAGCGCCGGATCATCACCCGTAAACTTCAGAATCGAAAAGATCCCAAGCATGCAATAGCCCAGGTGATTGATCGAGGAGTACGCGAAGATGCGCTTCAAATCCTTCTGCGCCAAGGCAGAATAAGCGGAGAGAACAATAGTAGCGACGGCAAGCCATAACAGCGCCGTCCGCACCGATCGCAACTGCACACAGAAAATCGGAAGCAGTATCCGAAGAAAGCCGTACACTCCCATCTTCGACATCGTGCCCGTGAGCAGCATAGTGGTGCCAGTCGGCGCCTCGGCATAAGTAGCCGGCAGCCATGTGTGGAACGGGACGAGCGGCACTTTCACCGCGAAACCAAGAAAAGCTCCGAAGCAAAGCACCATCGCGATCTTTTCCGCCGTGAACCTATGCCAATCCGAGATAGCCGCGAAAGCAGGAAGGAGTTGCCCACTCCTCGCCAATCCAGCAAGTTGCATGAAGTCAAATTTGCCTGTGCACCGAAAGATGGCCAGAAATGCCAGCAGCAATGCAACGCTTCCAACCATTGTGTACAGAAAGAACTGCGTCGCCGCTGCAGCGCTCTGCGATCCCCCCCATAGCCGAATCAGGAAGAATGCAGGGATGAGGGAAAGTTCCCAGAAGAGAAACCAATGAAAGAAATTGAGCGCCGTGAAAGTCCCGAACAACCCTGCTTCAAGCATCAGTATGAGCGAGAAGTAGAGTGCAACCCTCTCCTGAATCTGCCACGACGCGGCCATCGCCATCGGGACGACGATGGCAGAAAGAAGCAGCATCAGCAGACCAAGACCATCAATGCCCACGTGGTACTCAACGCCTAGCACCGGAATCCAGGCATGCATCTCCTCAAACTGAAGGCCTCCCGGGGCAGGATTAAATCGGTGCCACAAAACCAGAGCTATCGCGAGCGCAAGGAAAGCAAATGCGAGTGCCAGACCACGTGCCAGCTTATTGCCCTTCCTGCCAAGAGTCAGAACCGCAATCGCTCCCAGCAGAGGCACAAAGGTCAGGCAGGAGATGGGGGAGAGCATGTTCATCGCACGCCACTCCAGACCAGGAACACAACCAATACCGCGAACGCAACGCCGACCAGGCGCAGATAATCCTGCGTGCGACCATCCTGCAGGCGCGCCAAAAGCTTTCCTCCACCAGTTACCGTGCGGCAGCCTTCATCAAATCCGGGATTCACAACGTATGTATCCGCCGACCGCGCAAGCCACGAGAGACCGAGCACAAGATATGAGACCGCCCTCACTGCACCGTTCCAAATCCATCGATCGAACCAATAGCTAACGCGCGACAGCCAAGCGTTCCAGCGAATGAACGTGGCTTCATAGAACTCGTCTACATAAAACTTGTGTCGCAAAAGATGAAAAATTTGCGGCTGCAACCGTTCGAGCGCATCAGGCGCGTCGGCGCTGACAATCGGCTTACGTCCATAGAACCACCAACCCATTCCCAGGCCGACGAAGACGATAATCGAGGAAGAGAGCATCACCTGAAGAGTGCCATTCTCAAAGAATCCTGCGAAATTCAGCTTCGCCGGCTCGCCATTCAAAAATGAATCGAACCACGGCCATGCAGGCGTGCCAATCACACCCAAAAGGATTGCGAACACCGCCAGTATCACCAGTGGCATCGTCATCACAGCGCGGCTCTCGTGCGGAGAAGACGAAATGCCGTGCGCGTGATGTTCGACGTCGGCGGCATGAGACTGAGCCCGGTTCCCTGCCAAACGAGATTCGCCAAAGAAAACGTAGTACACCTGCCGCGTCATGTAAAAAGCTGTCAACAGCGCGCCAAAGCTCCCGAGATAGAACGGCAAGTGCGAGATGCTCCAGACCTCCTCTGCGTGCAGAATCGCATCTTTGCTCCAGAAGCCCGAGAAGAACAGAGGAAACCCGCACAGCGCCAGCATACCCACCGCATAGGTGGCAAAAGTAATCGGCATGAATCTCTTCAGACCACCCATGCGACTGATATCCTGCTCTTCATGACAACCGTGAATGACCGATCCCGCGCCCAGAAACAGTAGCGCCTTGAAGAAGGCATGCGTGATGAGATGAAACATGCCGACCGCCACTCCGCCAGCGCCAAGCCCCATCATCATGTAACCCAACTGCGAGACAGTGGAGTACGCAAGGATGCGTTTGATGTCGTTCTGCGCCACGGCGATCAGAGCAGCAAAGACGGCTGTAATTGCTCCGATCCATGTAACCACTTCGAGCGCCGTGGTAGACGAAACAGCCAGGTCAACGCCACCATGTGCCGACATCAGCGGATAAACCCGCGCCACAAGAAACACGCCCGCCGCAACCATCGTCGCCGCATGAATCAACGCGCTAACCGGCGTCGGGCCTTCCATCGCGTCCGGCAGCCAAACATGCAGCGGTACCTGGCCTGACTTGCCAACTGCACCGGCGAAAATCAGCAGTGCGATGCCGGTAGAGACCGCCATGCCGGTGCCCGTAGTCTGCGCAACCAATCCGGCAAGCGCAGGGTGCTCTAGGCATCCAATACCATTGTCGTAGAAGAGCAGCGTGCCGGCCTGTGAATACAGCCAGACCATTCCTATAAGAAAAGCCAGATCACCAATGCGCGTGGTGATGAACGCCTTCTTGGCGGCCGCAGCCGCAGCGGGTTTCTGATACCAGAATCCGATGAGCAGATAAGATGTCAGGCCTACCAACTCCCAACACATGAAAAATAGCAGCAGGCTATTAGCGATCACCACGCCCAACATCGCAGCCGCGAAGAGCGACAAAAAGCAGAAGAAGCGTGTGAAGTTTTCGTCATGGGCCATATAGCCCGTGCTGTAGATAAAGATCAGCAGCCCGACAAACGTGACCATCAACAGCATCACCGCTGTGAGCGGATCAAGCATCCAGCCGAGCTTCAGCCACTCATTCCCGAACTGAAGCCAGGGAAAGTTGAAGACCTCCACCGACGTCCCTCCCTGGCCGCTCGGATCGAAGGACGTGCGCAAACGCGCACAGAGAAAGCAGAAACGACAGCCCCATGGAACCAATCGCAAGCGACGCTGCGAACCTGCGATTTCGCTGCTTAGCAAGAGCACTCAGCCCCGCCGCGAGGGCCGGAAGTGCGGGAATCAGCCAAAGATTTCGGACAATCCAGGTCGTCATGTCGTCTCAACAGAAGGGCGAAAGTGGATGGAGCTTTCGGAGCTATTAACGTAAGTTCTTTGCGCGCGGTTTACCCCCTCATGGAATTCACCTCGTCAATATTGGTCGTCTTGGTATGCCGGTAGAGAGAGATGATCAGAGCCAGACCGACCGCCGCTTCTGCCGCTGCAACGCCGATCGAAAAGATGACGAACATCATCCCTGTCAAAGCTTCAGGATGGGGGCCATACCGCCAGAATGCGATGAAGTTAAGGTTCGCGGCGTTGAGCATCAGTTCGATCCCGATGAGCACAAGAATCCCGTTACGCCGCATCAGCGCACCCGCCAGACCAATGGCAAAAAGGAGCGCAGAAAGGAGCAGGCAACTCGTCAACGGAGTCATCGCGCCTCCTGTTTTTCGCGTATGGCGATAGTTACCGCACCGATCAACGCGACGGTGAGCAGCAAGCCAATAATCTCTAACGGGAGAGCAAATCGCAGCATCAGAGCGCTGCCGATCTCCTGCATGGAGGCTTCGGGTTGCGGCAGCACAGCACTTCGAGATGCCGCGCTGTGACAAATCGACCACGCCAGAATCCCAAAGACTGCGAGCACAACCATGCCGCTTCCCTTCCAGGAGCCGACAGCGATAGATTGTGATGTCGCTGCTGTATCCCGCGTAAGCAGGATTGCGAAGACGATCAGAATCGCTACCGCTCCGACGTAGACCAGGATTTGTGCAAACCCAATGAATTGCGCGCCGAGTTGCAGATACACCGCAGCCAGACCAGCGAATGCCAAGGTGAGCGCCAATACGGAATGTACAAGGTTGCGGAGGCACATAGCCGCCACCGCTCCTGCCACCGTCAGCATTGCGAAAATCATGAACGACAAGATGATCCTTTCGTACTAGTGATTTCCTGACCTATTCGGCAAATCGATAAACCCGCTTTTCAAGTCTCCAACCTTGCGTCAATCCACGCCCCAATAAAACATACGAAACAACAATCAGCAAGCTGCAGACCAACCATCGCAAGACGCCTTGCGGCAAAAAATGCCAAACCCCGGCGGTAACAAGGTTGAGCAGCGCCATCGGCAGCATAAACTTCCAGGCAAAGTTCATCAGTTGATCCATGCGCAATCGAGGCAGAGTGCCGCGAACCCAGATAAAGACCGCTGTCAAAGTAAGAAGCTTAGCGAAAAACCAGAGGTACGACGGGATCCACGTCAGGAAGGAGAGGGGCGCAGTCCATCCTCCTAAGAACAGTGTGATTCCCAATCCGCTGATGGCGAACATTCCAATATATTCACCCAGAAAAAACAGAGCGAATTTGAAGCCGGAGTACTCGGTGTAATAGCCCGCAATAATCTCCGATTCGCCCTCAGGCAGATCGAACGGCGAGCGATTAGATTCAGCAGTCGCCGCAATCATAAAAAGCACAAACCCCGCGAATCCCCACGGCGTGAAGACGAACCAATGCGGCAGAATCCCGCTATACCCAGCCTGCTTTTCGACGATCGCTACAGTAGACAGCGACCCCGCCGCCATAATAACGGTAACCGACGCAAGGATCAGCGGCACCTCATAGCTGATCATCTGCGCAATCGCACGCATCGCACCCAACAACGAATATTTATTGCGGCTCGACCAGCCCGCCATAAAAATCGTCAACTCCATAACAGAGCTGACCGCAAAAAAGAACAGCACTCCCGCATCCAGATTGGCCAGCACCATATTGCGACCTACAGGCAGCACCGCATAAAGCGAAAACGCCGCCAGCACCAGCACCACAGGCGCCAGAAAATGCACCACCCTGTCCGCCGCATGCGGCACAACATCTTCCTTGGTCAGCGACTTGATTCCATCCGCCAGCGGCTGGAGTATGCCAAACGGCCCCACACGATTCGGACCATAGCGATTTTGAATTCGTCCCAAACCCTTACGTTCGAGCACCGTCGTAATCGCAAACAGCGACGCAAACACAACTAGGATGCCGACAACCGAAAGCAGCGCCGAAACAGTAGATTGAAGGCCCGCAGGCACATGACCCACCATCCAGCTGCTGCAGAACCACAAAGAACTGATCCGCGGTCTCACCCATGTTCTTGCACCGCCTTAGACGCATTGGCTAATGCAGGACTCGCCTTGGTCTCAGCAGCCGCCTTCGCCTTGGCCTCGACCTTGGCCTTCTCCTCCGCGAGTATCGCGTCCGACTCCGCCGCCTGAGTCGGATGGACCTTGCGGTAATACTCATTGGGCTTCGACAACCGCGCCTTGTCCCACAACAGCCCACCAAAGCGGTCATCCGTGCTCAATTCAAATTCGGTATCCATCTTGATCGCTTCAAACGGGCAGACTTCAACGCAAATCTGGCAGCTCATACAAACCGAAACATCAATATTGAAGACCGCCGGATAGAACTGCAGCTTGCCCACCGCATCCGGCTTTTTATCCTTGCTCTTTTCGATGTAGATACACTTTGGCGGGCATTCCTTTTCACATATCTGACAACCCACACATCGCAAACCGGCCTGCCAATCATCGCCATCGTAGACAAGAAACGGAAAGTCTCGTGTCGCCTCGATCTGAGGCAGACGTTCCTCTGGATATTGCACGGTCGTTAGACGGTCTTTGCTAACGTAGCTGCCAAAGAAATTCCTGGCCGTCTCCACAAGACCTTTCGCGATCCCTTCACCCAGCATCTTCACACCCTTTACGCAGATTCCAACGCAATCTTTCAACAACGTAAATTCCGGCTTATCTACCGCATCGGCAGTCTACCGATCCACTTCGCCCAGCACAATATCGATGGTGCCAAAAATCACGATCGTATCCGATACGTTAGATCCAAGGCACATGTCCTCCAGTACGGTAAGGTTGATCAAACTCGGCGGCCGCACCCGATAGCGATACGGATTGGCGGACCCGTCACTGATCAGGAAGAACCCGAGCTCGCCCTTCGGCGATTCAATCCTCCCATAAGCCTCTCCGGCCTTCGGGCGAAATCCCCGAATCTTCGTCTTCGTGTCCATGATCGGGCCCGCAGGAATATCCCGCAGCGCCTGCCCCAGAATCTTCAGCGACTCGCGCATCTCGAGCATGCGGACCATGTACCGGTCATAAACGTCGCCGTGTTCGCCAACCGGCACCCTGAAGTCAAACCTGTCGTAGATACCGTATTTATCCACCTTGCGTATGTCGTAATTCACCCCCGACGCACGCAGTATCGGCCCCGTGACCCCGCCTTGAATCGCGAGTTCCTTCGACAACACGCCAACGCCCTGAGTACGCGCCAGAAGAATCTCGTTGCCCGCAAGCAGTCGCTCAAACTCATCGAGAAATCGCGGAAAATCCGCAACCACTTTTTTCGCCTGCTCCAACCACCCAGCCGGCAGGTCAACACGGCAGCCGCCGAAGCGCATGTAGTTACACATCATGCGCGATCCCGTCAGCGCCTCGAACAGGTCCAGAATCTTCTCGCGCTCGCGAAATGAGTACATCAGCGGCGAGCCGCTCGCGCCCATCTCCTGCGTCAAAAACCCAATCGTCGAAGCATGGTTCTGCAGCCGCGTCAGCTCCGCAGTAATGACGCGAATATACTCTGCGCGTTCCGGCACCTGTATCCCGGCCAGCTTCTCCACCGCAAGCGCATACGCCCAGTTATTCGTAAGCGAGCCAATATAATCCAGCCGATCCGTGTACGGCATCGACGCAAGGTAAGACGCCGACTCAGCGATCTTCTCGTGGTTGCGATGCAGATAGCCGAACACTGGTTTCAGCTTCACCACGCGCTCGCCATCCAGCGTGACGTCCATGCGGAACACGCCATGCGTCGACGGATGGTGCGGCCCCAGCGAAAGTTCGAGCAACGCGTCTTCGCCGTTCGTAGTCGCGGTATTCCCGGCCGTCTCCTGAACTTCGGGTGCGATCATTTCCATTCCTGGGCCCATTGCAATCGTCGAATCATCCTTGTCCCTCTATCGCGCCGCGCCTGCATCGACTTTTCAAGCACGGCGTCATGTGGTGTCGGCTCATATTCGTAGTCGTTCGGTTCCACGTAATCCTTGCGCATAGGGTGGTCTTCAAATCCATCCCACATCAGGATCCGTCGCAGATCGGGATGCCCTTCGAAGATGATCCCGTACAGATCAAACACCTCGCGCTCCTGAAACTCCGCGCTTCGCCATATAGGAGTGAACGACGGCAAAGTAACCTGGTCCGTCCGATTCTCCGTGCGCAGCCGCAAAACCAGCGGCCCATGCTTCTTCTCCATCGAATACAGGTGATAGACCGACTCCAGGTATCCCGGAGTCCGCGTCTTCCGGACCTCCTCCACCTCTTGTTCCACTCCATCCACCAACTTCTTCACCTTCACTTTTTGCGAAACCTCCGTGTCCAGCCAGTCCACGCCCGTCACGTTCGAACAGTAATCGAGATGCAACTCCGGGTCGTCGCGCAGAAACTTCGCCACCTCAAACGCATGCTCCCGGTCGAGCAGCAGTGAGTGCTGCCCCGAAGGACTGCTGTTCAGGACAATCTGCAAACGGCAACTCGGCACAGCCGCTTCGATATCGGATTTAATCTTTTCCAGGTCCATCTTCACCCATCGTCTTCGGCCCATTAGGAGCGTTCTTGTAGATGATGTTCCACAGCTTCACATTCTTTGTCGGCTCCAGATCATGCGCGCCATACTCCGGCACAACGAACTCACTGGGCGCATCTGCATTCAGATGCCGCGGCCTGTCCGCTCCCGTAAGAGCCTGCGCATCGATCTTCTTCTGCAACGTGATAAACGCGTCCATCAGCGCCTCCGGGCGCGGAGGACAGCCGGGAATGTGCACATCCACTGGAATATAGCGATCGATTCCCTTCAGCACGTTATAACCCTGCTTGAACGGTCCACCGGAGATCGCGCAAGCGCCCATCGCAATCACGTACTTCGGCTCTGGCATCTGGTTGTAAAGCCGCACCACCTGCGGAGCCATCTTCTTCGTGACGGTGCCCGCGACTATCATCAGATCCGCCTGCCGAGGGGACGGCCGGAATACCTCAGCGCCAAACCGCGCCAGATCATAACGAGCCATGCTCGTGGCAATCATTTCAATCGCGCAGCATGCCAGCCCAAACGTCAGCGGCCACACCGAACTGCGTCGGCCCCAGTTATAAAGCTCTTCCAGGGTCGTCGTGAATATTCCTTGTCGGCTTAACTCGAGTTTCAGCTCAGGATCCATTTTTACCGTTCCGTTCGCAACTCTTGAAGATTGGACGTAGTCCAGATTATTTTCATTTGAGCCGGGGAACGGTCACACCCAGGTCAGGACGCCCTTTCGCCACGTCCACACCAGTCCCTCAACCAGTAACAACAGAAAGATCAACATCGCGATCGATGCGCCGACAGTCAAGCCGGTAAACGCCACTGCGAAGGGCAGCAGAAAAATCGCTTCCACATCGAAGATCAAAAAGACGATTGCGTACAGGTAATACTCCGGCCTGAATCGAAGAAAGGCATCATCCTTTGCTTCGAGTCCGCACTCATAGGTTGAGTTCTTGACGGGTCCTGGCTTCTGTGGAGAAAACTTCTTTGACCACAGCCAGGCCATCGCAAGCGGAGCAACAGCAAAGCCAATCGCCGCAATCATAAGGATAGCGATAGGCCGGTACATGTCGATGAAGAGTGAATTCATAAATATTCGAAGTTGCTGGCTTTTGCTCTATTTGTCTGGCAACAGATTACGCCTCCCAAGGGGACGTTGACACGTCAATTTCACAGGCTTACCAAGTCGTACATCCAGCGCGCACGATCTGTTTGAAAAGGCTGCAGTTTTTTTGTTGACGCACCAAGCCAATCTGCCCGTCGCAGTGCTACTATCAATTCCTCACTCCAAGTCGCAGGAGAACCCCATGACCGTTTACCCAACGATTCGTCCGGATGAAGGAATGCGCAAGGGCGCAGTGGAAGACGACACCCAGCACCCCCACACCAAGCACCGGCCCCAGCACGGCTCCTTCACCGGCCAACTGGGTCACCGCGATCAAGACGAAATGCTCAAGGACAACGACACCGATTTCCCGGGACTGGACGCTGAAGCGGAACACACCGGCAAGTAGGTCCAGTTGGGTCTGATCTCTTCCCTTTCCTTTTGATCAGCGCCTTGACGTTTACACGTCGAATGCTTTGCCTTGCTGTGAAAAAATACGATAACGAACTCGTTCGTTCACCAATTCCTCTTTTCCAGTCAAGACTGCATGTCAAGCCCCGCGAATACCTAACTCGCACATAACAAGCCAAATACTGCCGTTTTGGTGTGGCGTATTAGTTCTAGCAGTTCAGATAGAATGGAAGTAGAGCTAAAGAAAGCCCCAGTGATCCGACTGGGGCTTTCTTCTTACTTCCAGACTGCAACCTGTGTAACTCATTTAGAAAGAATACTTTGAATATAAAGTATCTGGAATGAATACTTTGCAAGCGATCACGGCATCAAAGTATTGAATCCAGGTACTTTACTGGAAAGTACCCCTGGGGGTGGTATGCCCAGAACTAGAAACAAAGCCCCGGATAATATCCAGGGCTTGTTGTCGCAACAACTATCAACGGACTACGAGACGCAATCGGCTACATCAACCGTTGCATCACGTCATCCAGCACCGCGCGACTCGGCCTGACCCGGTCGTCCGGCAAAGTGCCCAGTGGCTCGTCCACAAGGTTCAACATCTCAGTAAAGTTCCGCTTCTGTGTATCGATGTAGAAGATACCGGTCAGAACCTCTTGTCTTGCATGTGCTGACATGAGCTCGGAGATTGCGGAGATACGATCGGTTGGATCGTAATCCTCATGCAGCTTGCGGAGACGTAGGTGGCTGCCGTCATGCATCTCGACATTGATCGTAGTGCCGGGATCATACTCGACGTCGATCTCCTGGAAATGGGGCACGAAACCGACCTCGGAGATGGCCTCTTCGTGATCCTGCATGTACTTGTAGCTCTTGGTCGAGCCTTCGTGATCGTTGAACGTAACGCACGGCGAGATCACGTCGAGCACCACGGTGCCGTTGTGAGCGATAGCGGCCTTGAGCATCGCCAGCAACTGTTTCTTGTCGCCAGAGAAAGACCGTCCGACGAACGTCGCGCCCAGTTGGATGGCAAGCGAGCAGGTATCGATCGGCGGTAGGTCGTTGATCACGCCCGTCTTTAGGGTAGAGCCGATATCGGCGGTCGCTGAGAACTGCCCCTTGGTGAGCCCGTAAACGCCATTGTCCTCGATGATGTAGATGATCGGGATATTGCGTCGCATCATGTGGACAAACTGCCCCATGCCGATGGAGGCGGTGTCGCCGTCGCCGCTGACCCCCAGTGCCTTCATCGTGCGATTGGCCAGCAGCGCACCTGTCGCAACCGAAGGCATGCGCCCATGGACGCTGTTGAAGGAGTGCGAACGGCTCATGAAGTAGGCCGGACTCTTGGACGAACAGCCGATGCCGGAGAGCTTCATCAGGCGTTCCGGCTGAACGCCCATCTCATAAAACGCATCGATGATGCGCTCTGAGATGACATTGTGGCCGCAACCGGCGCAAAGGGTAGTCTTGCCGCCGCGGTAGTCCAGGACCTGAAGACCAATCCGGTTCGTTTTAACTGCTGGCTTAGGTGCTTCCTCAGAGGTAGATGTTACAGGAGTTGTTGCCATTAGATTCCTTCCTGCGTGACGAGATCATCGGTGACGGAGCGCGCGTCAATCGGCAGCCCGTTGAAGTGGCGGATGCTGCGCAGCTTCACGACATCTTCAGCTTGCAGATCGAGCTTCAGCAGACTCAACATCTGAGCATCGCGGTTCTGTTCAATCACATACACCCGCTCATGCGAGGCAACAAACTCATGCACCTCACGCGGGAATGGATAAGCGCGCAATCGCAAGTAATCCGTGTCGAGACCGTATTCCTCCTTCAGCTGATCGCGACTCTCACGCGTCGCAAAATCGGACGTGCCGAACGCAATCAAACCGATCGGGGATTTCCCAGTCTGCACAACCTCCGGCCGTGGAACCAGCGAACGAGCGCACTCAAACTTCTTGGACAGGCGCTCCATATTGTTGAAGTAGTCGTCCGGCCGCTCGGTATACTGCGCCTTCTCGTTGTGGCCGCTACCACGGGTGAAGTAGGCAGCCAGGGGGTGGTCTGTGCCGGGTAGGGTGCGATAGCCGATGCCATCGCCATCCACATCTTTGTAACGAGCGAATCCACCGAGACGGGTCAGATCCTCGACACTCAATACCTTGCCGCGATTGAGTGGTTTGTCGGGGTAAGCAAACGGCTCGGACATCCAGTTGTTCATCCCCAGATCGAGATCGGACATGACAAATACCGGTGTCTGGAGCTGTTCGGTCAGGTCGAATGCGGCCTGCGCCATCTCGTAGCATTCCTTAACGCTGCCGGGGATCAGCATGACGTGTTTGGTGTCTCCATGCGACAGGAATGCGACAGAGAGCAGGTCTCCCTGCTGATTGCGAGTCGGCATACCGGTGGATGGGCCCGTACGTTGTATGTCGAAGATGACTCCGGGCAGTTCAGCGTAGTATCCGAGACCGGCGAACTCCGCCATCAGAGATATTCCGGGGCCGGAGGTGGCCGTCATCGAACGGGCGCCCGCCCAACCTGCTCCCAATACGGCTCCTATGGCTGCCAGTTCATCTTCTGCCTGCACGACCGCGAAGGTGGACTTGCCGTCCTTTTCGATGCGGTAACGCTTGGCATAGTCAATGAAGTTTTCCACTACCGATGAAGAGGGCGTGATGGGATACCACATCACTACGGTACAGCCGGCAAAGATACAGCCAAGAGCTGCTGCTGCGTTTCCATCAATAATGATCTTGCCCGCAGTCTCGTTCATTGCTTCCAGCACGAAGGGATCGTGCTTTGTGAAGGTTGTGGAGGCATAGTCGTAGCCTGCTTGGACCGCCGCCCAGTTCAGGTCTGCTGCCTTTACTTTCTTGGCGAACTGTTTGCGGAGCGCGGCTTCGACAGCCGCCATATCCATCTTCAGAAGCTGCGCGGCAACGCCGACGTAGATCATGTTCTTGACCAGTTTGCGCAGCTTCGCCTCGGGACAAACCGCGGCTGTCAGCTTGTCGAACGGGACCGGATAACAGGCAACGTCGTCGCGGAATTGCTTCAGGTTGGCGGACTCCTCGTAGATTGCCGCGGCGCCGGGAGGGAGCGAGAGCATGTCCTCCTTCGAGGTTTCAGGATTCATCGCAATCAGGATGTCTATTTCCTTCTTGCGCGCAACATAGCCGTCTTTGCTGGCGCGGATGGTGTACCACGTTGGCAGGCCGGCAATGTTAGAAGGAAACAGGTTTTTGCCGCTGACGGGAATGCCCATCCGGAATATCGACTTGAGTAGGACTGAGTTGGCTGACTGCGATCCCGATCCGTTGACGGTCGCGATCTGAATGCTGAAGTCGTTGACTATGTTTACTTGCGAGGAATGCTGCTTCGGGTCCGTCTGAACAGATGTGCCCCCATCGGCACCAGCTGCCAGCGCGACGTGTTCTGCCGCCATGAGTTTCACTCTCCTACGCGAAACGTTGAAGTTTCACGAACGAAGACACAATACCATATTCACTCCAGCCCCGGCCGGAGACACCAGGTCTCGTTTAGGACTTCATGAAACCATATTGAATACCGACTTCGGAGCCTATGTATCTGCCGGAACCAGAGGAATCTTGAGGGAGCTGGGTAGCCGGAGCAGGTACCCCCCTCCCCCTTTTAAAGTCCTAAAGTCTTCGAAAGACGGATGATAGGTCTGGACTTCGGGTAGACTTCGCAAATTGGGTTGAATAGCCACATCTACTTGAGGCGGCGTTCGGGGGCTGCCTGAGAGATTACCTTGTCAAGTCTCGAATGAGTTTGCAGAAGTGGTGGAACGCAGGAGAGGCTTGAGGCGTGGTCAGGAGTCATTCTCTGCAGATTCCTGATAGAACCTGGCTATCTTGATAGCGCACAGGAGTTCATCGGCCGTTCGCACATCTACTTCAATTTCACCAATAATCAGATGAATGGTGCGGCCATCCCGGGCTTGTAACCAAGAGCCGACGGGAGCGCCAAGGATTGGGCCGAGCGTATCGCCGAGCTTCACCTTCCACTCTCCGGATATTGCTGGAGAAAATCCCGCACGGATGGAATGGGCGCCGACGTCGTCAATCTCCAGACCGTCGTCCTTAAGACACCGACCCAGGTTGCGTAGATCAGACTGGTAGTCATCGCTGATCCACGGGGGGTCTTTCGGCGACGGAATCATGCATATCCGCAGTTCCATGGCCCACGAGCCTATCAGGGTCGTGCCATAGAAGGCAACATCTGAATGGAAAATCGCTTTCTTTTAGAACGCGGAGATGCCCGTAATACTCTGCCCGATGATGAGCGTATGAATGTCGTGGGTGCCTTCATACGTCTTGACGGACTCTAAGTTCATCATGTGGCGCATGATGGGGTAGTCATCGGCGATGCCGTTGGCTCCCAGGATGTCGCGGGCCATGCGTGCGCATTCCAGCGCCATCCATACGTTGTTCTTCTTGGCCATGGAGATATGCTGGAAGGCTGCTTTGCCCTGGTCCTTGAGCCGGCCCACCTGCAGCGCCAAGAGCTGCGACTTCGTGATCTCGGTGACCATCCAGGCCAGCTTTTCCTGTATTAGTTGATGGCTGGCAATGGGTTGACCGCGAAACTGCTTGCGCTGTTTGGCGTATTGCAATGCGACGTCATAACAAGCCATTGCCGCCCCGATGGCTCCCCAGCTGATGCCGTAGCGGGCCTGGCTGAGGCACATGAGCGGAGATTTCAGCCCATCAGATTTGGGCAGCAGGTTCGCTGCAGGAATCCGCACCTCCTGCATAGAGAGTCCCGAGGTGACGGACGCTCGCAGGGACCATTTGGCATGGACGTCATGGGCAGAGAATCCCGGACGATCTGTCTCCACCAGGAAGCCGCGAACCCGCCAGTTATCGGGAGAGACGCCGGACTCTTCTACCTTTGCCCAGATGACGGCGACGTCTGCGATGCTGCCCGAGGTGATCCACATCTTTTCGCCGTTGAGGATGTAGTGGTCGCCATCTTTGCGGACGCGGGTGCGCATGCCTCCGGGGTTCGAGCCGAAGTCCGGTTCCGTCAGGCCGAAGCAGCCCAGCTTCTCTCCTGTGACCATCTTCGGCAGCCAGAAGGATTTCTGCTCCTCTGAGCCGAATGTAAAGATGGGATACATGACCAGCGCGGATTGTACGCTGACGAAGCTGCGTATGCCCGAATCTCCCCGTTCAAGCTCCTGTGTGAGGAGACCGTATTCGACGTTGTTCATCCCCGCGCAGCCGTAGCCGTCCAGGGTCGCTCCGTAGAAGCCCAGCTCACCCATTGGACATACCAGCTCCCGTGGGAAGCGGGCGTCGCGGTTGCACTGCTCGATGATCGGGATCAGCTTGTCTTCGATGAAGGTGCGGGTATTTGCGCGAACGAGAAGTTCGTCTTCCGAGAGCAAAGAATCGAACTCGATAAAGTCAACACCTTGAAACCTGAATGCCATCGCTGCATTTTATTCCACGACTGCGGCTGGGTTTGAGCTACTTTTTGGCGAATGAGCGCACTATGATCACCATGTTCCAGATGACGTCCGGCTTGGCGCGGTCGCCTTCGGAAGGCATCTGGCCTTTGCCGTTCTTGATGATGTAGAAGAGTTCTCCGTCCGTCATGTCTTTCAGCGCTGCCGGATCGGTGTAGTCCTTGAGGGAGAGCTTCAGATCAGCGACGACATCTCCTTTGCCGTTTCCAGTCTCTCCGTGGCACATGGCGCAGTCGTACCCGTACATCTTTTTGGCGTTCGCCAGGGATTCGGGAGTGGGCTTTACGGGGTTGACTTGACGCGCGGCTTCAGCAGGAATGGCCGATGGCGCGGGAGCAGCAGGCGGCTGCTGCATCAAGGGTGCGAAGAGCAGCAGTGCGGGAAGAGCTAATAAAGGCTTCAACATGCGAGCCTCCTGTCTTATCGACGGCATCTTATGCCTCAGACAAGCGGTTGGGAAGCTTTATCTTCAGATGCTCATGACCGGAACTGGGATGGTGTTATCCCAGGCACCTCCTTCGTTGGCGCCATTGGCATGTCGCGCAGGCGGATTCCGGTGGCAGCGAAGATAGCATTGCCCACTGCGGGGGCCAGGCCGACGATGCCGGTTTCGCCCGCACCCGCTGAAGGCAGATCCTTGCGGTCGACCAGTACGATCTCGATCTGAGGGGGAGTATCGCCGAAGCGTGGGAGGCGATAGTTTGCGAAGTGCGGGTTGAGTATCCGGCCGTCCGCGAACAATATGGCTTCGAAGAGAGCGCCGCCGATGGCTTGAACGACGGCCCCGGAGTTCTGGTTGCGCAGGCCGTCCGGATTGACGACCGCTCCGGATTCCCAAGCCTGAACGACGCGAGCGATTGTGATTTTCTTCGTGGCGGGATCGATCTCCACCTCGGCGCAGGTCGCTACGTAGCCGCCCTTTTCTGTTCCACATGCGATTCCGAATCCACGCTGAGGTGTGGATGCCGAGTGGCCCCAGCCGAACTTATCGGCGGCCGCCTGAAGGACGGCGCGCACTCTCGGGTCGGTCAGGTTCTTCAATCGGAATGCCAGCGGATCCATCTTCACGGCACATGCCAGCTCATCCATGAACGACTCGCGCGCGAAGTGGTTTGCGGTGGAAGCGAGTCCGCGATAAGATCCCTGGCGTAATGGCGAGTTCACTGGGTAGTACTGAACGTCCTGATTTGCCACGCTATATGGCGTTGAGAGGCCTGAATTTCCGGAGTTATAGTTGTGGTGCTCCCAGGCGACCAGAGTGCCGTCGTGCTGCACACCACCCCTCAGTTCGATCCAGCCGGCGGGACGCAGGTAAGCCCACGTGAACTCCTCTTCGCGTGTCCACACGACTCTTACAGGCTGTCCGGCTGCCTTGGCGAGGCGCGCAGCTTCGACTGCCGCTTCGCCGGTATGTTTTCCACCGTAGCCGCTGCCCATGTCGGGTTGGATTACGCGAACCTGAGTGGCAGGAAGGTGAAAGGCGGCTGCAAGTTCGTCGCGGACGCCAAATGGCCGCTGCGTGCCTGTCCAGACGGTAAGCTTGCCGGATTCCCATTTGGCAACGGCTGCACGGGGTTCAAGAGGCGTGTGAGCGATGTACTGCACGGTATATTGCTGGGTCAGTTTTACATCGGCAGTCTCGATTGCGTGCGCCGTTGAGCCAGTTGCATGTGGGGCTCTGGAATTACCTCGTCCGGATTCCGCGTTGTTCCTCAAGTACTCGAACAAACCTTGGTTGGACGGCTGCGAGGGTACATTCCACTTTGCCTTGATGGTGGAGAGCGCTCGATCCGCGGTCCAGGCGTCGGTGGCAACCACTCCGATGAAATCGCCGTCGTGGACTACATTGACGCCGGGTATTTTTTCCGTTTCGGTGGTGTCGAGCGATTCGAGGGTTGCGTTGAATCCTTGCGGGCGCAGAATCTTTCCGAACATCATGCCGGGGAGGTGGATGTCCGATGGGTACTGGTGTTTGCCGGTGACGAACTCCCTGCCGTTCGCCTTTGGGACGGCTGTTCCGGCGATCTTCCAGTCTTTGGCGGGTGCGAGGTGTACGTCGTGGGGGACGGCCGTGATCAGCTTTTCTCCCTGCGTGATCTGGCCGTAGGTCAGGCGCTCCATTGTGTGGGGATTGGTGATCTTGCCGTCGGCGATGGTCAGCGATGCTGGATCGACGTTCCACTTTTTGGCGGACATCTCGATGAGTGTCTGGCGGGCGGCGGCGGCCATGGTGCGAAGTCGCGGGCCCATGGTCGGAGTCGTTTGACTGCCGAATGTGCCTGCGTCCCAAGGGGTTAGGTCGGTGTCGCCCATGACCATGGTGATGGTGTCGAATGGGACCATGAGCTCTTCTGCTACGAGCTGCGCGAGCGAGGTTCGGATGTTCTGACCGACTTCAACCTTGCCGGTGAAGACGGTGACTTTGTTGTCGGCTCCGATGTTGATCCATGCTCCGACTTCGTTGGGCAGATCGTGTCCGCCGAAACTGCGGCCTGACTCCTGTGTCCATGCGGTGGCGTTGGTGAGACAGACTAGCAGGCCTCCGCCGAAGGTGCGGAGGAAGTCGCGGCGGTTGAGCTGGAACAGGCGGAACTTGTTGTCCATGTTGCGCTCGAGTTCGGCGGTTTCGATGTCGAGAGTGTTCATGAGACACCGCCTTTCGCCATCGAACGCGAGGCTCTCTGGACAGCTACGACGATGCGAGGATAAGTTCCGCAGCGGCAGATGTTTCCGTTCATGCGGGCTATGATCTGCTTTTCGGTGGGAGCGGGCAGGTCATGCAGCAGAGCGGTGGCTTGGAGGACCATGCCTGAGGTGCAGTAGCCGCACTGGTAGGCTCCTTCGTCCAGGAAAGCCTGTTGCACCGGACTTAGCTTTCCGTTCTGCTCAATGCCTTCGATAGTGGTGATCTTCGCGCCAACGGCGTTCGATACAGGCGTGGAACAGGAGCGAACGGCTTTGCCGTCCAGCAGAACTGTGCAGGCGCCGCACTCGCCTTCGCCGCAGCCGTACTTGGTTCCGGTGAGATTGAGGCGATTGCGTAGGACGGATAGCAGACTCTCTTCCCCCGGTGCGGTGACGCGGTGCTTTGCACCGTTGATGATTAGAACTAACTCGCTCGTCTCCAGACCTGACGGCATTGTCGGCTCTCCTTTTCCAGGAGGGGTCCCCCCCCCATTGCCCGGCTATAAGTCTCATTGATTCAATAAGATAAAGTATCACATCCCTTCCAAATATGACATTCGAAAGGAGTTATCGCTAAATATGTGCAGCGTAATGAGTTAGAGCGAACAATGGACCCCACACGGCTAATTGCTTTTTGCTCCGATCTCTAATATCTATTTTAGCGAATTGGGTGAAACTACTACGCCAACTTTCTGTCGTTTTTTGGTCTTGCAAGTTTTTTATTTTGTGTTGCTTACACTTACAGGGCGAGTTTGGGGGCTTGACAGGCATATCTGGCGGGAAATCCCGGAACGAATAAAAGCAAATTCAATCCACGAGCGGGCCTGACAAAAATGCTCGGCAGAAGGATACGCCTACTGGAAGGAACTCGCTAGAAGCGAAAATTAGGGTGGCGGGTCAGTTTGAATCCCGAGCTATCAGATGTCTCAGCAGGACATAGGCCTGGATCAAGAATGCGAAACCGAACAAGGCTATGAATATGTGAACAAGATGGTCCGAGATTCGATCGCCGGCCGCAAAAAATCAGGATTTAAGGATTCCACAAGGAAGAAGACTCCGGCCACAATCGAGAAGATTATGCGAAATTTTCGAAATCCATGACTTTTCATTCTGGCATGTTCTCAGTCCTCAAATCAGACTGCAAGCAAAAATGGCCGGCCACTGCAGCTCACGGAAGACCGGGGCAACGTCTGCGCAACGCGATCGGCGCCATAGTTGCGTTGTCCTCAACCGCAGCCCTGAACCTCTGGCGTGTTGAACAAAGCACAACTCTTCGCAAAGTCATTATCGCCGGATATTGTTCCTGCAAGCCCACGATGCCTAGTGGATTCATTACGCCATTTGACCTAAGACAATAGACCGATGACACCTGAGTCTTCGATAGGTAGTTTTATTCAAATCCAAAATCAAGCCGAAGTTTGCTCGGGGACTCCTCTAGCTATAGACGATACCTCGCAGTAAATCCACGGTCACTTAGTTGAAATAGCCGACTTCTAAAGGAGTTCCACAACGTGAAGCGAATCCTCGTGTGTGCCGCCATTTTTCTATCCTCTTTCATCGGATACGCCCAAGTTGCAAATAATACTTCACTCGTCGGAACAGTGACAGATCCATCCGGCAGTTTGGTCGCGGGCGCCAAAGTGACTGGCGTCAACGTGGATACGAAGGTTGAGTACACAGGAACTACGAACCAGGAGGGCTACTATTCTATTCCGTTCATAAACCCTGGCACCTACGACATTACAGTGGAGAGCCCCGGCTTCAACAAGATAACCAGCAAGGGCGTAATCGTTACCATCAACATCGCGGTCCGAACGGACGTCACCCTTCGAGTTGGATCCACTGTTTCGGAAATCAGCATTTCTGCTGAAACCCCTTCACTCTCGACTGATGACGCGCTTCTTGGTGAAACGGTCGACGCGCAGCGAGTTCATGATCTGCCTTTGAATGGACGCAATGCAATCAACCTCGCGGCAACCACTTCAAATATTACGGTTAGCGGGAGCACCCTTACAGGCAATCCTCCTGGAAATACGGCGAGCGGTTCCGGCACTCGCGGTGTGAACAATAGCATTTCGCTCGATGGAATTTCTATCGTCAATAATCTGATTACAACCGCAACTCTGTCGCCCAATCCAGATGCTCTGGACTCTGTGCAAACGCAGAATGGAAACTATACAGCTCAATACGGCGATTACATCGGCGTGCACATCAATATGGTCACAAGGACGGGTGGCAACAATGTGCATGGCACAGCGTATGACTACATACAGAATGACATTTTCAATTCCTACACCTTCGGCGCCACGCCAGGCAGTCGCAAGAGCCAGGTTCGTTACAACCTGTTTGGCGGAGTCGTAAGCGGCCCCGTAGTCATTCCATTCCTGTACAACGGGCACGATAAGACATTTTTCACAGCGTCTTATGAGGGATTGCGGCAATCGAACGCTTCTCTCAACACGGGTACAGTTTTTACAAGTTTGATGCGGACCGGCAATTTCTCAGAGTTGTGCGCCGCAGGATTCAACACTTCAGGCATCTGTACTTCGACGACGAGCCCGAACAAGCAAGTCAGAAATCCGACGACACAAGTTGCATATGCCAACAACATTATTCCGGTTCCGATCAACCCAGTCTCGGCAAATATCTTGCCCTATATTCCACTACCAACGAAGGCGGGGATCACCAACAACTATGTGAACAATCTCCCGAATATTGTGAATGGCGATAACACCCTGGACCGCCTCGATCACAACATCGGAGAGAAGGCCCGTCTGTTCGCTCGCTATGCGTGGACGAAGACATTCAATCTAGGCGGCGCTATCGTCCCGAGCACTAACAACTACACTCCTACGACAAACCGCAACGGAGCGGCTGGATACACTCAAACCATTACACCGAATATGGTGAACGATCTTCGCTTTGGCTTTAATGTTCTCCAAACGAACAATCTCAATTATTTCGCCTACAACAATATCCAAGGGGCCGGATCGGCACTGGGTATTCCCGGCTTTACGGCGGATGTCACTAGCCACAACCCGGGTCTTCCGACGATCAACATCACCAATTATCAGGGTGTCGGAAGCGACGGCACGAACTGGTATCAGGACGATCGCACACTAACCTTCTATGACCAGTTCAGTTACACCCACAATAAGCACAGCTTAATGGCGGGTGTTAGCTTCCGCAAGCTAACCCTCGGCCGAGCTTCGACGAACGGTGCACGTGGAACTTTCACGTTCAATGGTCAATACACCAACGATGCGGCGGCCGATTTTTACCAGGGCGTGGCCCAGCAGGTGACTACTCCTTACTTCCAGGTAAAGGTCTCGGTAGGACAGTGGAGAGATGGATTCTTTGTTCAGGATACCTGGCAGGTCTCTCAGAAATTCACCCTGCAGTACGGATTACGATATGAGCTTCCGCAGGTTGCTTATGCGCTAAACGGCGTAGGTCGTAAGTTAACTCCCGATCAACTTGCCCTTTACCCGGCGCAGGGGGGCACAAGTGCCGCCAACGCGGTCAGTTACCCAGGTTATAAGTACACCGGAACCAATCACAGCGACATCGGTCCGCGTCTGGGCTTTTCCTATCGGGTTACGAGCAGAACAGTTATTCGTGGCGGTGGCGGAATTTATTACAACGCAAATCAGCTAAATGCATACACTTTGACGAATCAGAACTATCCATATTCGTCCTCTACGGTCTACACCGGGAAGACCGCAGGCACCGGGACACCAGATGTCACTTTCCAGACGCCGACACCAGGAGCAGGCGCCACCTCGCCCGTGGGCGGGACCTTGGGAACTTATGTGACTGCAATTACCCAAAATCAATATCTTCCGTCTGAGCAGATGTATCAATGGAACGCCGATGTGGGACAGGAGGTATGGCGCAACGCCGGATTTGAACTACAGTACATAGGATCCCGTAGCATCCATCTCAACGAAAGCTGGTATTCGAATCAGCCCCTGGCTCCAGGACCCAACGCTCCGGCGGCGCGATATTCGACATCCACATCCGTAATCAATGCGAACCGTCCTAACCAATATTGGGGACAGATTCGTACGATTCAGAACGACGGATATGCCCGTTATAACGGTTTGACGGCAATTCTCCGGCAACGCATGTCCCATGGTCTGTCGATGACAGCTAGCTATACATGGGCGCATAACCTTGATACTTCGAATGACTCGAATGCAAGCGGAAGTGCAATGTGGCAAGGGCATCTGAATGTCGATTACGGAAACGCCAGCAATGACATTCGCAATCGTTTTGTCGCTACGGCTACGTATGCTTTGCCCACGTTGTCCGGTCACAGTCTTCTCGTTCAGGAGGTGCTCGGCGGTTGGCAGGTTAATGGAATATTCGATGTTCGCAGCGGAACCCCGTTCAATGTCACGTCGTCAGGCGACCGGGTATATGTTGGGACGCCCGGCGGCGGGCAGCGTCCGAATTTCGTTCATGCGGGAAAAAATACCTGCAAGAAGTCATTCCTTCTGACTTATGGCACCTCCCGCAGCTGTATTGATACGACCGCATATTCACTGCCTGCGCAAGGTGTGTATGGAAATCTGCATCGCGACGATCAGTATGGGCCCAATCAACTCTCTCAGAACAGCGCGTCTCTCTTCAAAAATTTCAAAATCTGGGAGGACGTATCGTTCCAATTTCGTGCGGAAGCTTATAACGTGTTGAATCATGCCAATATTGGTAATCCCAACACGACGCTTTCAAATAACTCGTTGAGCAACCCCAACGATCCCACCAGCTTCACCGTGCCAGCGGCTTTCGGTACTACGACTGGATCGGGTCAGCGCACCTTCCAGTTCGCTGGCAAGATTAACTTTTAGAGACTTCAAAAGTGAAGCTTCTGGTTTTGAATCGAGAAAAATGAGGCGATGGGAATGGCTAAGAAACTCCGCAAGATTTGGATTATTGCTTTCACGTGCTGCGCTTTTACGTCCCATCTTCTCGCGCAGGATTACGACCTGATCCTGAAAGGTGGCCATGTTATCGATGCGAAGAACAATATCGATGGAGTGATGGATGTCGCTATTAAGGATGGTCTTATCGCCAGGGTGGCGCCGGATATCCCGGCGACCTCTGCGGTTAAGTCTGTCACGGTAACTGGCCTGTACGTCACGCCGGGACTGATCGACATTCATACGCACAGTTACGCGGCCCAGCCCGGGATGCTGGATCACGGAGTCGAGCCTGACGACTTCACCTTCCGGAATGGCATTACGACCGTTGTAGACGCGGGGTCTTCCGGTTGGCGTACTTTTCCGGAGTTCAAGGAACATATCATCGATCGGTCGAAGACGCGGGTGCTCGCGATGTTGAATATCGTGGGGGCGGGCATGATTGGGGGCGCGGCGGAACAGAATTTGAGCGACATGCAGGCGGAGCCGACGGCGGCCATGGCGTTGAAGTATCCGGGAGTGATCGTGGGGATCAAGAGTGCGCATTTCAGCGGGCCTGAGTGGCTGCCCTATGAGCAGGCGGTCAAGGCCGGGACGATCGCGCATATTCCGGTGATGATCGACTATGGATCTCGACGTATCGAGAGGCCGATGTATGAGTTGCTGGAGCGCGTATTGCGTCCGGGGGATATCTATACTCATATGTACTCCGGCTTGCGGGGTGAGCAGGATAGCCAGACCGGTGGGATAGGCAAGGGTATGAAGGAAGGACGCGCGCGGGGCGTCATCTTCGATGTGGGGAATGGGAGCGGCAGTTTTTCCTGGACCGTCGCGGTGCCTCTGGTGAAGGCGGGATTTCTGCCGGATTCGATATCGACGGATCTTCATACGCACAGTATGAATTCGGATATGAAGAATCTTTTGAATGTGGGGGATAAGTTTCTGGCTCTGGGGCTTCCGCTGAAGGATGTTGTGGCGGATATGACGTGGCATCCTGCGCGTGAGATTCTGCAGCCGCAGCTGGGGAATCTTTCGGTGGGGTCGCCCGCGGATGTGGCCGTGCTGAATGTGCTGCATGGGACTTATGGCCTGCAGGATATGTACAACACCGTGCTTATCGGTCATAACCGGATGGTTTGCGAGCTGACGGTGCGGGCCGGGAAAGTCGTCTACGATCTAGACGGGTTGACGGGCGATCCGTGGGATGCTGCGCCGAGCGCGGGGAATCGCCAGTCGCGCCGTTGGAGCACGCTGGGGGAACGGGGCTTTGGTACGGGACGGCGAACTCCGCAGCCCGGTACGACACATGCTCCTGCACGGCCGCCGGTGTGGTTGCCGTATCCTCAGCCGCAACCGTGAGCCTCTTTTAGAGAGTTCCGGAGCAGGAATCGATTGGCGCCTGACATTCGTCGGCGATTCACTCAGCCCTTGCGTGTGGCCATCAGACTTAATTGAGTCTTTTACAGGTGACAGACGTCTAAAAATTATCGATAATTTGGATGGGATGGAACGATCATCTGGCTTAATGGCTGCTCGGCTGATTTTGATTAAGTCAACGGAGCGGTTGGGTGATGCAAACGATTATGTATTCAAGGTCCTCATTGGTTGATGGCTGATATTGACCCGTGTCGCCTCGCAGGAGACTTGGGAGAGTTTTATGTGGATTGTTCGGCTGGCCTTAAGACGGCCCTACACATTTGTTGTGATGTCGATCCTGCTGCTGATTCTGGGGCCGATAACGATTCTTCGTACCCCAACCGATATCTTTCCGAATATCGACATTCCAGTTGTGAGCGTTGTATGGCAGTACGCAGGACTTTCCGCAGACCAGATGTCGAACCGAATCGTGGCCCAGACGGAACGCGCCATGACTACGACCGTGAACAATATCGAGCACGTCGAGTCGCAATCACTGAATGGCATCGCGGTGGTGAAGGTCTTTTTTCAACCGCACGCGGACGTTACGGCCGCGGTGGCGCAGATTACGGCAATTTCTCAGACTCAACTGCGACAGTTGCCACCGGGCACGACCCCGCCGCTCATTATTACTTACAACGCATCGAGCGTTCCGATTCTGCAGCTCGCGCTTTCAGGGGCAGGGCTGACGGAACAGGATCTGAACGACGTAGGTCAGAATTTTCTTAGGCCGCAATTGATTACAGTTCGGGGCGTCGCGCTTCCCTACTCCTACGGTGGTAAACAACGAGAGGTGATGGTAGACCTGAATATGCAGGCGCTGCAGGCTAAAGGGCTCTCGCCTTCCGACGTCACGACAGCGATCGGAAACCAGAATCTTATCCTGCCGGCCGGCACTACCAAGATTGGAAAGTTCGAAGAGAACGTTGAAACCAATGGCAGCCCTACGAAGGTAGAGGAGCTAAATGACGTTCCCATCAAAGTGATTAACGGAGCCACGGTTTTCGTTCGCGACGTCGCGCATGTACGAGATGGATTTCCGCCGCAGACAAATATAGTTCGTTCCGACGGTCAACGTGGATCGTTGATGACGGTTTTGAAATCGGGAAGCACCTCGACGCTAGATATCGTAAAGGGCGTTCGGGATATGCTGCCTCAACTTCTTACTTCACTTCCAGAGAACTTACGCATTACACCGATTGCTGATCAATCGATCTTCGTGCGAGCGTCGATCAGCGGAGTGATTCGGGAGGCAATCATCGCGGCGTGTCTGACGTCGATTATGATTCTGGTATTTTTGGGAAGCTGGCGAAGCACGGTCATTATTGCGGTGTCGATCCCGCTGTCGATTTTATGCTCGGTCATTACAATGAGCGCGCTGGGCGAGACGATCAACATTATGACCTTGGGTGGTCTTGCGCTGGCGGTGGGTATCCTCGTCGACGACGCGACCGTCGAGATCGAAAACATCAACAGGAATCTGGAGCAAGGCAAGGAGATTGAACAGGCAATTCTAGATGGTGCAGCACAGATCGCGGTTCCGGCGTTCGTCTCGACACTGAGTATTTGTATTGTGTTTGTGCCGATGTTCTTTTTGACCGGCGTCGCGCGATATCTTTTTGTGCCGCTTGCTGAGGCGGTTGTCTTCGCGATGCTGGCCTCGTACGTGCTTTCGCGCACTATCGTCCCGACGATGGCCAAATATCTGCTGAAGACCCATGATGAGCACGCGGAGGAGAATAAAAAGAAAAGCCGCAACCCTCTCGTGCGCATGCAGCTTGCATTTGAACACGGGTTTGAGAAGCTCCGGCATGGATATCACAATTTGCTCAAGACCACAGTCGCGCACCCGGTTCTGTTCACGATCTGCTTCTTCCTGGCTTGCCTTGCCTCCTTCGCCCTGTTTCCGTGGCTTGGGCAGGACTTTTTTCCTACAGTCGACAGCGGGCAATTCAAATTGCACATTCGAGCGCAGACGGGTACTCGAATCGAAGAGACGGCGCGTCTGTGTGACGAGATTGAAGACTCAATCCGGCACGAGATTCCGAAGAGCGAGTTGACGAATATCCTCGACAACATCGGGCTTCCGTACTCGGGTATTAACACGTCCTACAGCAACTCTGCGGCTATTGGGCCGGGCGATGCTGATATTCAAGTATCGCTGGCTGAAAAGCACCGACCTACCGAGGAGTATATCCACGCGCTTCGGAGTAAATTAGCTGCGCAGTTTCCTGGAGTGACTTTTTATTTTCTTCCTGCGGATATCGTCAGTCAGATTCTTAACTTCGGTCTGCCCGCGCCGATCGATATCCAAATCATTGGTAATAATGTCGAAGGAAATCGCCAGTATGCCAACAAGTTGTTCAACCAGATTAAGTACATACCGGGCACGACCGATTTGAGAATTCAGCAGCCGTTCAACGCACCTATGCTGCAGATAGACATCGATCGAACCAAGTCGCAGGAAGCGGGCTATACAGCCCGCGATATTGCAGGCAATCTGTTGATCTCACTTAGCGGAAGCTTCCAGACAGCGCCGACTTTCTGGTTGAATCCCAAGAACAACGTGAGTTACAGCGTCACTGCGCAGACACCGCAGTATGAGAATAATTCGCTGCAATTGCTGGGAAACACTGCCATCACAAACTCGTCGGGTAAACCAGCGCAGATACTGAACAGTCTGGCGAGTATTCGTCCAGGCCAGGAACAAGGCACCATATCGCATTACAACGTGCAGCCTGTACTGGATATCTACGGCTCCGTGCAGGGGCGCGACCTGGGCGGAGTATCAACTGATATCGACCGGGTTGTTGCGGCCTCCAAAAACGATCTGCCGCGAGGAACTCATGTTGTAATTCGCGGTCAGGTGCAAACGATGAAAGCTTCGTTCCTTGGCTTGACTGGCGGACTGATTTTTTCGATCGTGCTGGTTTATATGCTGATCGTCATCAACTTTCAGTCGTGGCTCGATCCGTTCGTGATTATTGCAGCGTTGCCTGCAGCCCTTGCTGGAATAGTGTGGTTCCTGTTTCTTACGCACACGACTCTGAGTGTTCCAGCATTGACAGGATCGATTATGTGCATGGGCGTGGCTACGGCAAACAGCATTCTGGTGGTTAGTTTTGCAAAGGAGCAGATGGAAGCGGCCATGGGAGCAACTGAAGCCGCTTTATCCGCGGGATTTACGCGCTTTCGGCCGGTGATTATGACAGCGCTTGCCATGATGATCGGCATGGTGCCGATGGCGCTTGGCCTGGGTGAGGGCGGCGAGCAGAACGCGCCGCTGGGAAGGGCCGTTATCGGCGGATTGCTGCTGGCTACGATGTCGACGCTGTTCTTCGTGCCTACATTTTTCAGTCTTGTGCACGCGAAAGACAAGGTTGTCGCGGTTGATTTAGCCGATACCGATTGATGTATTAGTTCCGGGACTGACGAAGGAACCGCACTTGCGGAGAGAGATATCATGACGAACGAAGCAGACAAGACGAACCTCGACCAATCCAAGCGCGGAGGAGCTGCCGCTGCAGGCGGCCGGGAGCGCGGCGCGGGATCACAGGTCGATGAAAAAAAGAGGTTCCCCATACTCAACATCGTAATGCTGGTGCTTGCGTTGGTTGTCGTCGCGGCGTTGGTGGCATCCGGGATTATCCCGAGGCTGAGAGATCGCAAGACACTGGCCGCGGAGACGAATGAATTGGCAGCACCGACCGTGCTGGTTTCGCTTCCGGAAAAGGGAGCACCTGCCGAGGAGATCCTGCTTCCGGGCAGCATTCAAGCCTTTGTCGACGCGCCGATCTATGCCCGTACGAACGGCTATCTCAAGCGTTGGTACTTCGATATCGGCGCGCGCGTAAAGCAGGGCGACCTGCTGGCCGACATCGAATCGCCGGAGATAGATCAGCAGTTGGCTCAATCGCAGGCGGACCTTGAGACAGCGAAGGCGAACGTTCATCTTTCGGACATCACTGCTACCAGGATGACCAGTCTGCTGAAGGCAGATGCCGTCGCACAGCAGGACGCCGACAATGCCGTGAGCGATCTTGCCGCCAAAACCACAATCGTCAAGTCCGCCCAGGCAAATGTCGATCGGCTCAAGCAGCTCGTCTCTTTCGAAAAAGTTTATGCGCCGTTTAACGGCATTATCACCGCACGCAACACGGACATCGGACAGCTCATCGACTCGGGCGCCGCTGGTGGCCAGGCGCGCTCTTTGTTTCAAATGGCTGCGGTGAACAAGTTGCGGGTGTTTATCGACGTGCCGCAGATCTACTCGCAGGCGGCTACTCCGGGGCTGAAGGCAGATTTGACGTTTGCTGAGTTTCCCGGCCGGCGGTTTCAGGGGACTTTGGTGCGGACGTCGAAATCGATCGATCCAGTCTCCCGAACATTGAATGTAGAAATAGACGTTGATAACTCGAAGGGGGAGTTGCTCCCGGGAGCCTACACGCAGGTGCATCTGAAGATAAAGAGCAGTGCACCGACGTTGATCGTGCCGGTGAGTGCCCTGATGTTTCGAGCGGAAGGACTTAGAGTCGTCATTGCGAAGAGCGACAATACGGCGGCCGTTATACCGGTCACGATCGGACGCGACTTCGGTGAAATCGCTGAAATCACCAACGGACTGACAGAACAGGATCGCGTTATCTCGAATCCTCCGGATTCGATCATCGACGGGGAGAAGCTGAACGTAAAGGTTCTGGCGGCTGCCCCGTCTGCACCAGCGAGCGGAAAAAAATGAAGACAACTTCTCATCTCCATCGCGTCCCCAACACACGAACGATCGCGTTCGGTGCGCTGAGCAGTGTCCTGCTGCTCAGTGGCTGCTTGGTGGGACCCAAATATGTTCAGCCGAGTGTTCCACCACCTCCTCCGACGTTTAAAGAATTGCCTCCACATTGGACCCAGGCCAGTCCGCAGGATCAACTGCCGAAGGGCAAGTGGTGGGAGATCTATCACGATGAGCAGTTGAACAAGCTGGAAGAGACTATCGCTGTATCGAATCAAAATCTGAAGGCCGCGTATAACCAGTACATGGCCACGCGCGATGTGGTTCGACAGGCACGTTCGGCGCTGTTTCCTACTCTTTCCGTTCAGTCTTCGGGCGCACGCGAGAAATTATCGACCAACCGGCCGACCTCTACTGCGTTGACCAAGAATCAATATAGCGACATCGTCCTACAGGGCGATCTCGGGTACGAGATCGATTTATGGGGACAGGTGCGGCGCACGATCGAATCCGCACGCGAAAATGCGCAGGCCAGCGCAGGCGATCTTGAGAACGTCAACCTGAGCCTGCATGCAGAGCTGGCGACGGACTATTTTTCCCTGCGTGGACTGGATCTGCAGAAGCAGTTGCTGGACGCTACCGTTATCGATTTTCAGAAGGCGTTGGATCTTACGCAGGTACGTTTTCGCGGCGGCGTGGCCTCGAATGTCGATGTGTCGCTGGCAGAGACGCAATTGGAAAATGCTATCTCGCAGGATACAGATACCGGAGTGCAACGGGCGCAGTTGGAGCATGCCATCGCAGTGTTGACGGGGCAGACAGCATCCAACTTCTCGATTCCGCCTATACCGCTGGCGGCACTGCCGCCCGCGATTCCGACGGGCCTGCCATCCGAGTTGCTGGAGCGAAGGCCCGATGTCGCAGCCGCCGAACGAAGAGTCGCTTCTGCGAACGCGCAGATCGGGATCGCAATTGCCGCGTATTATCCGCAAATATCTCTGTCGGCCATAGGCGGGTTTGAGAGTGGTTCCATCGGCACTGTGTTGAATGGGTCCAGTGCGCTGTGGTCGGTTGCCGGCTCTGCGTTCGAGACGGTGGTCGACGGTGGTCGACGGCGCGCCGTGACGCAGCAGGCACGCGACAACTATGCGGCAACCGTGGCAAGTTATCGTGAGAACGTGCTGGAGGCTTTTCAGCAGGTGGAAGATAATCTCGCCGCGCTGCGCGTTCTGGAGCAGGAATCGGTTACGACGCAGGCGGCAGTAACCTCCTCACGGAAGTCGGTCGACCTATCGACGACCCGGTACAAAGGAGGAGTGACGACGTACCTGGAGGTGCTGACTGCGCAGACTGTGGCGCTTGCCGACGAGCGTTCGGCGGCCGATTTGATGACCAGGCGCATGCTTGCGAGCGTTCAACTTATCAAGGCACTGGGGGGCGGTTGGGATAGGACGCAACTGCCGAAGACATAGCGAATCGAAGAGCATACAAACTTTGAAGGAATATATATGACATGGCCACGCTAAAGCCGAGAACTCTCTCCAAACTGGGACGCGGTCGATCGGTCTCGACTCTCAAGAAAACTCAATCGATGCAAGTAGAGCACAGCCTCGGATTGGAGAGCGAGAACTCTGCCAGCGCACGTATTCGCGGAGTGATTTTGAAGCGGATCTCGGATGGGACTTATGTTCCTGGCGCGAGGCTCAAGGAGTTGACTCTGGCGCGTGAGTTCAATGTGAGTCAGGCACCAGTGCGTGAGGCTTTCCGAGCTTTGGTGAGCCTGGGAGTGCTTGAGTCCAAGCACTATCGTGGGACGCATGTGCGAGCGGTCTCAGTACAAGAGACGCAGGATGTATATCAGTTGCGGGGATACCTTGAAGAGATTGCAGCGCGACTGATTCCGGAACTCAGCCTGGAGCAAAATATCGGGACAATTGAGGCGTTGCAGGTTGCGATGCGGACAGCCGCTCTAACCGGCGACGTGGAAGGGTTCGCGCGCGCCAATGTGCAGTTTCATCGAAGTATTATCAGCCTGTCGCCGAATCAGGCGTTTTTGAAGGTGTGGGATTCGCTGGAGATCGCGATGTGGTCGAGAATGAACCTGCAGAGGAATGAGCAGAGACTTCCTTTACTCGCTGAGATTCATCAACCGATTGTGGATGCACTCAAGATGGGAGACCTTCAGCAGGCGGGAGTACTGCTTCGAGAGCACTCCTTTTCTTTTTCAAACAACTCGGTATAGATTGGGGCAGTTCGATTTGATTCGGTGTCTCACTACCGAAGCCCCATCTCTCCGGGGATGAGAATCTCTTCCTCCATATCGAGTCTTCGGGCATCTTCTGCTACGCGACGAGTGTGCAGGTACCGCAGCAGAATATGGACGTCGACAAAGATAAGGATTGCGACGATGAGGTGTTGCGGTGATGCCTCCATCCACCCCTCAAACGCAACGGTCTTAAGGACAAAGACTGGGTAGAGAATGAAGTACGTCACGACGACGTAGGAAAGGTCGTCGACAGAGTAGCATCGTGCTTCGGTGAATGGAATCACTTCGATACGGAGAAAGAATACGTCCGTTAGTAGTATGGAGAGCGCGAGCGCCAGGACGAGCTGATCTAGAAGAAACCTTACTCCGTGCAGTTCGGGCGACGCGATTTTGTAGAGGGCAAGTACTGTTGCCATTGTCACGATGGACGTCGTGACCGCTGCCCATCGCTTCGTTGCGCGAAGGTGATCCAGTTTCGGTCGGCCGTGAACTATGCGGAATATCCAACTTCCTGGTTGACCGACCGGTGAGAGGAGAGCTGCACGAAGGGCGGCAACCGTCCAGAATGCCATGATTGGAACGGCGTAACGCACACCCTGTAGTGACAATCCCAAGGTGGTGGGACCGTGACCAATGTGGATTAGTACTAGCTCTGCTGTGGTCATGGCCAGACCAAGACCGCCGAAGACCGCCAGCAATAAGCGGATCTTCTGCGTCCGCCAGACCGTCTGGCCGATCAGATGATAGATGGCGCGGCAACGCGGGGTACGCAGCAGAGTTGCATGCAGAGGTGCGCTGAGTCGACTTCTCCATTCGCCGCCCGGCCGTATCCCTGTTCCTTCGATTACCTGCTTTGTCCTGCGCGCGTACGCCAGCGGATAGGTGAACAATGCGATCACTACTCCCAGCGCTGTTAACCGGAGACCCGTGTGTGCAAGGCCTGTGAACGTTGGCGGCGATGAAGCTCCCCAAAGAAGACGTTCGTAGATTCCAAGGAACCAAAAGGGTGGAAACCAGCGAACTGCAACACTATTTGACTCGAGCAATACCTTGAGAAAGTGGGCCACCAGGGGAGACAGAAACAGAGTTGTCAATAGAAGGACGACGCAGACCACCTGGACAATTGGCGCCACCCGGCGAGTAAGACGCTGGCCCAGGACGCACACAAACAGACCTTGCAACGCAATCAGCGCCGCCATGGCAAAGAGCCCGCAGAACCCTATGGACACTGCATGCGCCACTACGTGTCGTATCCACATTCCATGTAGATCGGCTACCGCAGGCAGAAATAGTACACCGAGACCATTCGTCCCAATCAGTGCGACGCTAAGAAAGATTGCCAGAGCCGTTACCCTTGCGAACAGGAGCTTCTTTGCGGCAATTGGAAGACTGGTCAGGATGAAGACGTCGAGCAGATCAGGAAAGAGAAGATCCCACAGCAATACTGTGACAAGGCCCATCACCACAAACGCGTACGTCAGGTAGAAAAAGTGATCGGTGGCTTGCGCCCAGAAGAGACGTGGGCCGAGGAAGGGAGAGTGATAGAGAGGAAAGAGAAACAGTGCGCCCACAACGCCCGGCAGCGCAACCGCATAGGCCATCTGCAAGACGCGTGTAGCGGTCTCTTCACCAGCGCCGAGGGACTCGCTGGCCAACAGCCTGTCCAGGAGATGACGGACTAACGCTTCGAACGAACTCTGTTTACGTTCGCTCTGCGGCATCTGGGCCTGGGCCAGGAGCGAGAGAACGGCTGGTGGGGCAGGCCGGGATAGTATTTGCATCGGTCTAAACATGGGTCACACCCATCACGTTGACCAACTCCTGTGCCGTGGTTTTTGTGTCCTGCTGCTGGACCAACTGCGCAAAGACGCTCTCGAGATTGGGCAGATGCATCAGTTGCGTCAGTTCGGCCGGAGCGGCATCCGCCAGAATCGATCCGCCAGCGATCACGATCACTCGGTCACAGATCTGTTCCACTACTTCAAGCACATGCGAGATGTACAGAATGGCCTTGCCCTCGGACGAGAGCGCCTGCAGCAGATCCTTGAAGAGACGCGACGAGACCACATCGAGTCCGGAAAGCGGCTCATCGAAGACCAGCAACTTTGGATCGTGCATCAATGCAGCAGCGATCAACACACGTTGTTTCATCCCCTTCGAGTAGGAGGAGATCGCGGAGTGTCTCCACGATTGAAGCCCCAGCAGCCTGAGCATCTCGTTCGCTTTCACCCGAATCAGCGACTCCGGCATACAGCGAAGACGGCCGATCAGTTGCAGGTATTCCAGGCCTGAGAGATGCGCGTATATGTGTGCCTCCTCCGGAACATAACCCAATGAGGCGCGAAATTCCAGAAGGTTGGAGCGGATATCCTGTCCCTCGAAGAGCACCGTGCCCTCATTGGGCTTCAGTAGCCCCGTGATGATCTTGACGGTGGTCGATTTGCCGGAGCCGTTGGGGCCGAGGTAACCGACGATCTCACCCGCTCGTACCTGGAAGGCAATATTCTCAATAGCGGGAATTCCCCGGTAGCGTTTGGAAAGGCCTTGAACCTCAAGCATAGGATGTCCTCCACATACCCTATGTAGCATTCTACCCCATAGTAGTCAAGTAGCCCTCTACATAGGTACAATCCCCGCATGACGTCCGAACCTAAACTTTCCCATTCCGCTGCGCTGATTCTTCAGGCCGTGAATATCGGTTATCTCTATGGATTCAGTGTGATGGAGCAGACAGGACTTCCCAGCGGAACCGTATATCCGGCGCTACGCCGGCTTGAGCGCGACGGGCTCATACGTTCGCAGTGGGAGAAGCAGACGCTCGCCGAGGACGAGTTGCGGCCAGCGAGAAAGTATTACAAACTCACGCGCACCGGCAAACAGGCTGTAGTGGCGGCGCTTGAGCGTTATCCTCTGCTTGCCAAACTTGTGCCTGCGCCCGATTCCGCTCCCGAGGAGCAACTGGTATGAAGCCCGTTCTTACGAGTCTCGGTATGGCCCCCTATCTTGTATCGATCAGGGCGGTGGCCTTACTGCTGCCTCGGCGAGAAAGGGCTGAGTGGACCAGGGAATGGACATCTGAACTCTGGTACGTCTACCAGTCGTCGGTGCGCGCTTCGTTCCGCGAGTGGCTTGACTCTCCGTCTGACTTGCTGCATGGCCATCGGGCTGTGGCTGCTTTTTGTTGCGGAGCCTTCCATGACGCTCGCAGCCTGAAGCAGAATGACTCCTTACCCGTGCGATCTACCGTGCCACAGGCCCGATCCGCAACGCGCTGTCTCGGTATCCTTGCCTTCACGGCGACACTCAGTGGGGTATGCGCTCTCTTTATTCCAAGCACTCGGACCTCGCTGGAATCATCTCCGTATAAGGACACGGGCAGCCTGGTGATGATCTCGAAGGAGAGGCAGTCGGAAACGGGCCAGCCTAGCGTTTCCGTTGAAGAGTATCGTTTATGGATCGCACGTACCCAACATCTCTTCAGCGACATTGCGCTCTACAGGCCGACTAGCCAATCTGTCGATCTCGGCGCAAATCGCACGCCCAGGCTATCGGTCGCTTTCACCAGCCCAAACCTGTTCCCTGCTCTTGGGATATCTGTACCACCTGACCCTGATGCATTCCGAGAGATCGAAGCTACGCCTTCGCTCCTGCTTTCGGAGTCTACGTGGCAGAATAGCTTCGGAGGCGATCCGCATATCTTCGGCAAAGTTCTGAAGGTGGGTGATCGACAGGCCAGGGTGACAGGAGTTCTGAAAGATGAGATGTGGCGATTGCCCGGCAAAGTAGATGCCTGGCTTATCGAGAACGACCGTGTTTTATCTGCGCTTCCAGACGATTCGCTGGGCTTTGTCGTGGCGCGCGTTGCTCCGAGACGTTATGCAGAGGGGGTGGGTGATCGCTGGCGGATGACAGTGCCCAACGCCAGGATCGACCCTGATACTCATGAACTCGAACCGGTAGATTATGACTGCGTCGACGTAGAGTCGATCGTGGGTGGTCCCTTTAATACATTTTTCTTCGCCGTATTTCTCGCGATTCTCGCGCTGCCTGCGACTACATCCTTACCGCTTGGCGACTATCCATCGCACAATCAGAACCTTCCCTGGGCACTGGGGATTCGACGCTGGAGCTTTTTGTTCGGCAAGATTATTTTTGCACTGCCAATCATCTTCTTCTTGCCGCTTGATCTCGAGTATCTGTTGCGGGGGATCCAGTGGATGCAACCGGAATTCATTCAGCTCGCAGCGTCCTTTTGCATTTGCTTGTTTGCTTTGCGGTGGTCGCTCCGCGATCAGAGAGCGCGTTGCCCGGTATGCCTCTGCAAGCTGAGCCACCCGGCACGGGTTGGAGAGGCGTCGCGCAACTTCCTCGCGTGGAACGGCACAGAACTGATCTGCGCCGATGGCCACGGTCTGTTGCACGTTCCTGAGCTTCCCACCTGCTGGTTCGACACGCAACGCTGGCTGTACCTGGACGCATCCTGGAGCAGCCTGTTCGTCAAGTCAATCTAAGGGTCAGATTCTGCAAAGTACTTTTACGACCCTCCATCCCCTCCCCTTCCGGGTGAAGGTGGTGGCGGTGGGTTCACAAGTACTTCGCCCAGCGGGCCACGGTCCAACCCTTCAGCATCAACTACGTGGAGAGAGACCCGGGCCGTCTCGGGCGGGGCCTGAACTGTCATCTGCAACTGCGTTGGCTGGAGAGGCGTTACGGGAGCGATCTGTGCCGTGCCCAATGCCTCGCCGCCGCGGCTGTAGTAATGCGCTACCAGCTGCCCTGGAAAGAACACGCCGAAGTTCCCGGAGAGAACGAGACCGGCGGGCGTTGCCGCAGCGGCTAGCGGTGTACCGATGACGCCGCTATATGTCGTGGTCTTGAAGTCGCTTCCCATCCGCGCGGGGTACCACTGCGTGTCCATGGCATAGGTTTCGCCGGGACCGAGTTCGACCATGGGGCTGTTGACCTCCGCCTCCATGTAATAGATGGGTGCCGGGGCTTTGGCCGGGGCATCGGCGGACGGCGCTGGGTTGGCGCGGACGCGGCCGTTCGCCGGGCGCTGGCCAGTGGTGAAGAAGAGCATCGTTGCCTTGCCGGGATACTCAGCCTTCGGATCAAAGCGATTGCGCTCGACCATGGTGTAGCCTGTGGAACCATCGACGACTGCCAGCCAGCCTCCGGGAGAATCTACCCAGACTTCGCCACCAATGTTGCTCCAGTGCAGCCGGAATAGACCGTCGCTGACTGAATAACTGGGATTGGTCGCCGTACCAGTACGAACGTGATAGCCGTTAAGAAAGACGCTCGCCGGATTGGCCGGCGTGAGGCCCCAGAACTTTGGATTGAACTGGCTCGGGTCATCGGGTGAGGCGGCGTTGTACTCCGATACGGATTGCTCGGACCATGTCTGCGGATAGCCGGTGACGTTCTTCATGACCGCATGGAACGAGATTACGGGAGAGTTGGCGCCGATGCTGATGTCGCGAATATACTGCTGGCCGATCGCAGGATCGACTGGACCAGTGAGGCGGATCTTGCACTCCTCGCCGTGAGATAGCACCTCAAGTTTGAAGGCACCGTTGTCCAGCGGCTCTCCTCCGGCGCCTGCCCACTGCTGCTCGTTCTGATTGCCTTCCGGCATTGGCCAAATCTTATCGCCGCCATAGTTGATCCAGCGATGCTGGGTGGTCGCGGGCGGCAGGTACTGCCCCTTGAGCGCATCATTGATGAACAAGAAGTCATGGCCACCGAAGGTCACTTGCATAAGCCGTCCCCCTAGTTGGGGAACGATCTCCAGCTTTACCCATGGATTGGCCATCTCTTCGGCCTTCCATCCGAGGTAGTTGGTCTCCTTTACTGTGCAGCTAGGCGGGGCGGCGGCGAACAGAGGCAGTGGGAAGAACAGAAGGGTGACTGCGATAACTGAAATGCGCTGGAGGATACATCTTCTGACCTTCATGCAATGTTGATACATTGGCCCTCACTCCCTAAGGGAGGATCTACGTTGCGAAATTGCGTGTCGTGATCGTGCTCCTCGGAGATCTGTTCCGTGGCGCTGGCATTGAGAAGCGAGCTGCATCGATAGGTAATCGATGCAGCTCGCTGAGTTTGGTTAGAAGTGGTACTTGATCGCCACTTGCAGGATGCGCGCGCCCGATGCAGATGAGATTATGCCAAAGCTGGAAGCGGTAGTAACTGCGCCACCAGGATTGTTGAACTCTGCGTGATTGAGAAAGTTGAACGCTTCTAACCGCAACTGAATAACGTGGGACTCGTGAATATTGAAAGTTCCGCTGAAGGGCCAGGTCCGTATGATCGATGCCAGGTCCGTGAAAGAACCTGCGGCGGGAATTTCCAAGTAACTCCAATCGCACCGCCACCGCCGACCTTTTCCGTCTTAAAGAGGGCAGTATTGAAATAGGGATAGGGTTTTCCGGTCGCCGGATTTCTGTCTCTGGGATTGTGATCTCCATTGACGCCTCCTGCTGCGAGGTTTCCAGCAGTGTAGAACGGCATATCGATGCCGCTGCCTCCCACGAGCGAATAATCGCTGCTATCCGACATGGTGATGGGAACTCCTGATGCCATCTTCGTAATACCGGAGATGGACCAGCCACCGACGATCTGTTTCGCAATCTTGTTATCTCCGACCCATCTGGCGAAGGGTAGATTCCAGTTGAAACTGGCGACGACATAATTCGTGACATCGAACTTCGAGAGACCGTAGCTGAGCCGCGGATTGTAGACATTGGTGGGATCGGTCAAACCGGAGGAGTTATCAAACGTATCGTCCATAGGTATACCCGAGCAGGACGTCCCAGGACTGGCTGGTGTGCTTCAGGTTTGTCTGGAGCGAGTTGTAGTTGGATGTGGCCTGCGTCAGCAGGTAAGGGTTGCTACCGAAGGCCAGACCGTCCAGGGGACGCGTTCCCGGAATCACCGTGCCATTCGCAAGGTATAGCTTTGGCTCTCCAGTTTAGGACCACAGGCCGTTTGTCCAGGGGCAAGCGCTGCTTTGTTCAGTGACTGGCAAAGCGCTACATTTCCGGGATTTGCTTCTTCCGCATTGGCCAGATGACGACCCTGACTGCCGACGTAGTTTGCCGTAAATACAGTAGCCCGGCCGAGTTCCCTCTGAAAGCCTAAGAAGTAGCTCATGAGATAGGGAACGGTATTCTTCGTGCTTATGGCATCGCTGCCACTCAGTGGTTCAAGAGCCGCCCAATCGATACTGTTATCCGGATTCGATATCGATACGTTCGTTGGTGGGAAGGTATAGGGGAACTTCTGCAACTGCATGTTCTGGGATGCGCGATCTACATATGGCGATTCCATCATCGTCGGCACCGGCGCCGAATAGAAGAGGCCATAAGGGGCATCGCCCACCTCTACGAAGCCGGACTGATCCTGGTAATTCGTGTAGAAGATGCCGAACTACCGCGAATGCTGGTCTTGCCCTGGACCTCCCAGAACCTTCCCGATAAAGCCGTCGGAGGAACCGGATGGAGAATAGGCAAAGCCAAAGCGCGGCGCAAACTTATTCCACTTGATCGGAGCCAGCGTTCTAGGCACACCCTTATCGCCCGGGAAAACCCATCCGAGCGGCGCACCGGGGAAGACTTTGGACTGTTGGCCGGGAACGATAGTCTCCAGCTTGTTTTGAGTGTCATACCATGGCGTTGACACCTCATAACGAATGCCATAGTTCAACGTCAGATTCGCATGCGCTCTCCAGGTGTCCTGAATATATCCCGCAGCATAATGACTGCGCGAATCGAGGAGCTGAGGGCTAGCCTGGTGTGAAGCCACCAGCGTCGGCGCCCAGCAGGAAATCTGCAAACCCATTTCCAGTTTCGTTGCCATCACTGAAAGCTGTACCCCCCGTTAACAAGGTAGTAGTTGCGTTCATTGATTTGGTCGTAGTGATAGTTCAGACCACCCTGGAATGTGTGTGTGCCGATACCTTCATGTAGTTGTCGAGCCACTGGAAGGTATTGTCGAGTGCGCCTGTGTCTGTGTTGGCGTACCGAAACTCAGACCATCTACTGAGATCTGGGGCACACCTGCCAGAGCAGCATTGATGTTGCCGGTGCCACCGGTTGGACCCCATGGCGTAATAAACCCAAGCGAAGCAAGCGACGGGCCAGGCGTCGTATAGGTTGGATTATTCGAATTCGTGGCGCTGCGCATATAGGTAAAACGGAAGGTGTTGACAGAATTATTTTTGAAGGCTGTCGTCAGGCCGAGATTCGCCATCTGTGCGCGACCTTGAGTCGCTGCGGGGAATCCTCCCGCTGTGCCCCCAGCATAGGGAAGGCCAACAGTATCATTGTCCATAAAGTAATAGCCAAAGAGTGTGCCATAGCGCGTGTTAATATCCACACGCCCCGCTTCCTTATTGTCCTTGAGGGTATTAGATCGGGAAGTGCTTACGTAGGACGGTAAGCCGTTGGATCCTACGGAATTGGGTGCTGGCATATATGTCATGAGGTGAGATGTCGCAGAGGACCACACCTTTGTAGGAATTATTGCGCCCGGAAAGACGCATTGGCTGGTGGAGCTACATCCAGACGTCCAGTAGTTCTCCCCAGGATTTACGGTATACCCCAGTCTCTTCGTGAGCACACCCGCCCACCCTGCCCCAATGACCTGACCGTTCATAGGAAGGATAGACATCATGTCCGTCAAATTTCCCGTCTTGTCGGCATCCGTTTGGGCCTGGGCCGTGTTTGTCGTTCCGATCGTCTGGTTGGTGCCCTGAAAATCAGCGAAGAAAAACATCTTGTCCTTCTTGATAGGACCACCGACGGTACCTCCATAGATGTTTTGGCTGTAGGGACCCCGCGCGGGAGCAGGATTGGTGAAACTATAGTTCCTTGCATTAAAGATGGTATCGCGCAGGAACTCAAAGGCGGAGCCGTGCCACTGGTTTGTTCCGCTTTTGGTCACAACGTTGACCTGACCACCGCTGAAGTTACCGTACTCCGCGTCGAAGTTGCTCGTAATGATGCGGAACTCTGAGATGGAATCAAGATTAGGAATGATGGCGGCACCATTCTGGACGCCATCGTTTACATAGCCCCCATTGATCATAAACCCGTTGGAAGCCTCGCGGCCGCCATTGACCGACATGTTGCCAGCGTTCAAGCTGCCGGAGGTGCCGCTTCCCTGAGTATTCTCAGACTTTCCGACATAGGGCGATACACCCGGCTGCAGTGCGAGAAGGTCAGTAAAAGCACGTCCGTTCAGTGGCACGGCGGTAATCTTCTGGCATTCGATGACCTCGCCGAGTTGTGTACTCTGGGTCTCCATTTGTATCTCGTTGCTGCGACCTCTTCGACCTGGCTGACACTGCCAACCTTGAGCACGGCGTCGGTGCGGATCGAGGAGTTCGCATCTACCTTGATCCCCGTAATCTGATAAGACTGAAAACCGGCATTGGTGACGCTGACTGTGTAGATACCGATATCAAGCGCCGGGAAACTGTAGAAGCCACTATTGTCTGAGATAACCGTATGCTTTACGCCTGTCTGCATTTCCAGCGCGACGATCGTAGCGCCGGGAATAACCGCTCCTGTCGAGTCCGTGACGGTTCCCGAGATGACTCCGGTGATTGCTGCATACGCTGACACCACAAAGAACAGCATCAGAACCGCTAGAGAAAATGGAGCCCGTAGATAGTGCCGCATCAAATGTTCCTCCCAGAATAAATCCCACTTCGGCTATCTAATTGCGATTTCATTGTTGTATCGCGCTGAAAAGAGATGAATCTGTCGGAAATTCTGGAGACTGTAATTCCCGGTACAGACCTCTTATTAGCACCCAATGAGGATCGCTTACCGGTCTATTAAGATGAGGGATAAGACCCCATCTAACGTACCGGTGTTTATAAATCAACTTAAGTAAGTTTGGATTGAAGCGTAGCACTATGAAAAATGCTTAGTCAAGAAATATTTGAACGCTTTCTTCTCTCGAATTTATTCGAGGATTGAACTTCAACAGTCCCGATGAGGCTTGCTCAAGCGCAACTTCGCTGCTCGGCTAAAGCCACATCTCTTTCGAGATGGCTGGCGGCCAGCGTCAATCGGGCAAAATCATTCTGTGGCACGCTTAGTACAGTTTGAAGAGACAAAAAACTCTCTTCAGCAAGAACGATCATTCAAGCGTCTAGTAGAATGGGGGGATTGAGAATCACATCGGTCAAATTACCTATGGATGTGAGCTGATGGAGGCGCGTGCGCCTAAGGTAGGATCGTCGTTGTGGAAAATAATTGCCGAGATTGCACTCGCCTAAAAATTCTGGTAGGGAGTATTTTTTTATGTTGAAAAGCGAGCTGCATCGATCGGTCATCGGTGCAGCTCGCTGATCTAGTTAGAACCGATACTTCACCGCCACCTGCAGAATGCGCGGATCTGTCGATGACGTAATAAGTCCGAAGGTAGAGCTGGTGATACTGCCACTCGGATTGTTGAATTCCGCGTGATTGAGGACGTTGAAGGCCTCGAACCGGAACTGAACGACGTGAGATTCGTGGATAGCAAAGTCTCTCAAAATGGCCAGATCCGTATGGTCGAGGCCAGGTCCGGTAATGAACCTCTTGTGAGAATTTCCAGGAAATCCGAAGCCCGAGCCCGTTAGCTTAGCTTCATTCTTTTCCGAGGTAAAGAGGGATGTATTGAAATAGGGATTCTTATTTCTGGGATTACGATCTCCCTTGGTGCCACCTGCGAACAGATTTCCAGGAGTGTAGAAGGGAAAATCGACGCCGCCCGCGCCCGTGAGCGAATAATCTTCATTAGACGACATGGTAATGGGAGTTCCCGTTGACATCTTCGTGATACCGCTAACCGACCAGCCGCCGACGACCTGCTTCGCAAACCTATTTCCAACCAACTTATCAAAGGGCATATGGACGGTGTAGCTGGCGACCAGATAACTCGATACATTGAAGTTTGAGAGGCCGTAGGTGCGTTTGGTATTGAAGGGATTGACCGAGTCGGTCAGGGACGAAGCGTTGTCAAACGCCCGTCCATAGGTGTACCCGATCAGGGCGTCCCAGTACTGGCTGGTGTGCTTCAGGTTTGTCTGCAGTGAATTGAAGTTGGACGTAGCCGTCGTCTGCAGGTACGGGTTGCTGGCAAAGGCGAGGCCGTCCAGAGGACGCGTACCTGGAACGACGGTGCCATTCTTGAGCGTATAGGCTTGGCTTTCCAGCTTAGGACCGCATGCCGTCTCTCCTGCCGCCAGCGCAGCCTTGGTCAGCGAAAGGCAAAGTGCAGCATTTCCAGGGTTCGCTTCTTGCGCATTGGCCAGATGGCGCCCCTGGTTGCCTACATAGTTGGCCGTGAAGACTGTATTTCTCCCGATCCCCCTCTGAATTCCGAGGAAGTAGTTCAAGATATACGGAACGGTGTTTTTCGTAGTGACCGCAAAGCTGGAAGCCAAAGGCTCATAGCTCGCCCACGGGACGTTGTTGTCCGGATTCGATGGCGATACGTTCGTCGGAGGGAAGCTAAAGGGGAACTTCTGTAATTCCACGGTCTGGCTTCCACGATCGACGTATGGAGACTCCAACATTGTCTGAACCGGCGCCTGGTAGTAGAGACCGTACGGCGCATCGCCAACCTCTACGAATCCCGACTCATCCTGGAAGTTCGTATAGAAGAGGCCAAAGCCGCCACGGACACTGAACTCACCAGGACCGCCGATAACCTTCGAGAGGAAGCCTTCGGACTTGCCAGTCGGAGCATAAGCGAAGCCGAAGCGCGGCGCAAACTTGTTCCATTTGATCGGAGCCAGCGTTCTAGGCACGCCTTTATCGCCGGGGAAGACCCATCCGAGCGGCGCGCCGGGGAAGACCTGCGACTGCTGACCAGGAACGATGGTCTCCAGTTTGTTCTGGGTGTCATACCATGGCGTCGATACCTCATACCGGATGCCGTAGTTCAACGTCAGGTTTGGACGTGCTCTCCAGGCATCCTCCACGTAGCCCGCGGCATAGTGACTGCGCGAATCGAGGATTTGAGGGCTCGCCTGAGTGAAGTTACCGTCCTCCGCGCCCAACAAGAAGTCCGCGAAACCAAGTCCGGTCTCGTTTCCGTCACTGAAACTAAATCCTCCGTTGACGTCATAGTAGTTGCGCTCATTGATCTGGTCATAGTGATAGTTCAGACCAAACTGGAACGTGTGGGTTCCAACGACCTTCATGTAATTGTCGAGCCACTGGAAGGTATTCACAAATCGGCCCTGGGTATAGGTGGGGGTACCGAAGCTGCCCCCCTCGCTGATCGTGATAGAAGGTACGCCAATCATCGAGGGGTGATATTGCCGATGCCGCCCGACGGCCCCCACGGAGTAACAAATCCCAAAGATGCAAGCGACGGCCCAGGCCCATAGCTTGGTTGACCGATATGCGCAGCGCTACGCACGTAGGTAAAGCGGAAGGTATTTACCGAATTATTCTTGAAGGTCGTCGTCAGCCCGAGATTGGCCATCTGCGCACGCTGGTGCGTCGCGTCGGGGAACCCTCCGTTCGCACCACCTCCATACGGATTGCCAACAGTGGTGTTGTCCATGAAGTAGTAGCCAAAGAGAGTGCCATAGCGCGTATTGAAATCGACACGCGCCGCTTCCTTGTAATCGTTTAAGGTATTGTTCGCGGAGTTGGTCGTGTACTGGGGTGCACTACCGCCAACAAAACCATCGTTGGTGGTTGTGCTATTGGCCGCCGGGATATACTTCAACAACGGAGCCGCGGCAGAAGACCAGGCGGCCTTCGGAATCACATCACCCGGAAAGACGCATCCAGTCGGACTAGAAGCATCATTGCTGGTGCATGGCGTCTGCTTTCCATTCGCATCGGTGCCATAAGTATAGGGCTCTTGATCCGTTACGGTGTATCCCAGTCTCTTACTGAGCACACTGGCCCACCCCGCACCCTGAACCACTCCGGCATTACTCTTGAAGGTAGGATCCCAGTCAGCCAAATTTCCCGTTAAATCGGCAGCCGATACGACCGTAGGCGAGCTTGTCGCCCCAATCACTTGGTGAGTGCCCTGGAAATCGCCGAAGAAAAATATCTTGTCCTTCTTGATCGGGCCACCGAAGGTACCGCCATAGATATTCTGGTTGTAGGAGCCTCGTGCGGGCGGAGTGCTGCTGAAGCTATAGCCCCTGGCATTGAAGACCGTGTTGCGCAGGAAATCAAAGGCCGAGCCGTGGAACTGGTTAGTTCCATTCTTGGTTACGACGTTCACCTGGCCGCCGCTGAAGTTGCCATACTCAGCGTCGAAGTTGTTCGTGATGATGCGGAACTCCGAGATTGAATCCAGGTTCGGGACGATAGCGGTGCCGTTCTCGACACCGTCGTTCACATTGCCGCCGTTGACCATGAAGCCATTGGATGCCTCGCGTCCGCCGTTGATCGACACGTTGCCGTTATTCAAGCTGCCAGAGGCGAGCGGAGTGTCCCCTCCCTCCGATTTTCCCGCGAAGGGCGATACGCCCGGCTGCAGTGCAAGCAAGTCGGTAAAGGCGCGGCCGTTCAGCGGCACGGAGGTCATCTTCTGGCTTTCGATGACCTCACCGAGTTGGGTGCTCTGAGTCTCCACCTGGACTGCGTTGCTGGTGACCTCTTCCACCTGGGTGACGCTACCCACCTTGAGAGTGATATCGGTACGAACCGAAGAGTTCGCGTCTACCTTGATCCCCGTGGCCTGAAAGGACTGAAAGCCGGGATTGGATGCGCTGACGGTATAGTTTCCGATATCGAGCGCAGGGAAGCTATAAAAGCCTTTGCTATCGGTGACGACGGTGTGCTTGACTCCGGTTTGCACCTCCAGCGCAACGATCGTAGCGCCGGGAATGACCGCCCCTGTCGGATCCGTGACCGTTCCCGAGATGACTCCGGTGATTGCTGCATATGCTGAAGTCACAAAGAACAGCATCAGGAGAGCTAGAGAAAATGGGGACCGCAGGTAGTGTCGCATCGAGTGTTCCTTCCAGAGTTGATCGGCTTCGGCCATCTAAAATTGCGATTGCGTTGTTGAGTCAGGCAGAGAAGAAGTGAAAATCTGCATGAAAGTTCTGTGGAAGATGAGGAGATGGGAAGCCTACCCATCGTCCCCCATCTTTCTAAACCTACCTAAGTAAGATTTGGATCGAAGCGTAGCATCGCGAAAAATGCTAGTCAAGAAATATTTTTGTGTTTTTCTCTGGAAATTTATTCCACTTTGAAATTCAGCAACCCTGACTCGGCCGTCTCAAGCGCCAGTTTCACTGCACCCGTCAGAGCCGCGTCCTTGCCGAGATGGCTTGCGACCAGCATAAATCGGGCAATATCGTTCTGCTGCACCCGCTTCAATACCGTTCCGAAGAGAGCGGGAGAACGCCCAATCTCTCCTCCAAGAACGATCATCGAAGGGTCCAGTAGAACCGAGATATTGATGATTACATCCGACAAAATAGCTGCGATCGTATCGCGAATTTCCACGGCTCCTGGATGGCCGGCGGATGCCAGCGAGAGAATTTCCTGAGCCGTCACAGTCTTTTCTTTTCCCTTGCCATTCGCAGGATGCATCTGCCGCCACGCCTCTTCCAGACCCTTTTGGCCGAGGGCGTCTTCCAAACTTCCCGTGTGGTGGATGGAGAGTGTTGCCCTGGGTGTTCCGGGAACCCTCATATAACCGATTTCACCAGCGCTTCCAATCGCTCCGCGGTGCAATTTGCCATCGACAAAGATACCCGCTCCAACGCCTTTATCCACCCACAGAAATACAAAGTCGTCCTGGCCTCGGGCGGCGCCCTCTATCCGTTCTCCCAGGGCACTCAAATTGACGTCGTTCTCGATGATTGCAGGGACCCCGAAGGTCTCTTCAATAAGCTGTTTTAGGGGAATATTTTCCCATCCTTCGAGGTGGGGGGCAGAGACAACGATTCCCGCCCTCAGATCGGTAATACCAGGAGCGGCTGCACATACGGCATAAAGCTTGCTTCTGGGGATGGAATGGTGCGTCAGGAGTTTGTCGACGCCGTGGTCGAGCGCCTCGACGATCTTTTCAGGAGTCGATTTCGAAGGCAGTCGAGACGTCCAGTTTCCAACGCGACTCGCCCTCGAGATTTACTAAGGCAACCCGGACATCCGAACTTGTGATCTCTAGGCCTGCAACATAGGCACATTCGGGATTCAGAGACAGAAGACCGGGAGGCCGTCCGCCGGCAGAAGCACCAAGTCCCAAAGTGGTGATCAGGCCACGCTTTTCTAAGTGCTCTACGGTTGCAGAAACAGTTGGCGCACTCAAACCTGAGAGCCTTACCAGATCCGCCCTGGAACACGGACTATTGGCGCGCAAAAGCCGGAATAACTCGCGCGCGTTGAATTGACGCATGCCAGCGGGCCGTAAGGGACCGGTCAAAGGTGACCCTGTCTTTGTTTTACTTCCGTTCGATCGGTTCATTAGCCAAGCCTTGAATCCTTTTTACTTTGGAACAACAACGCCAACTAAAGACTCTTTATAAAGAAGCATTTCCTTACTGCAATGCAACAGGATTCAAACCGCTTGGCCCCACTGAACTGTTCCCGTGGGAAGGCACCCACTCGACTTGAATCGAGTCAAATATTTTGCCGTCTGGATAACGTTTGCCACTCCCACCCTGGATCGCAATCTCCTAATAGTCCGCCTTTATCATAGGGCATTTGCCATAGAAGTAAACCCGCGTCAGCTGTCAGTTTCCGAGAAATCCTGTGCGATGATCGTTGCAAAAGGATTATTTCGTTATCGGAACCCTCTGGCCTCGAGCGATCCGCGAAGTTGATCCACTCCTCGAATATTATCTTTCTGAGGAAAACTCACAAAGGAGCACTATGGCAGTCACCGTAGCACGAGAAGATACTCGTTTCAATAATCTGAAGAAAAGCCGGAACAATCGCTGGCCGTCGACTGCGGCGGAGGGCTATCAGAGCATCACGATCTGCGAGAGCGGCGAAGATACGGCACAGGCTGTCCAACGGATCGTGAGCGCAGGCCAGCGGCCGACGATTCGCAGCGGAGGACATTGTTACGAGGACTTCCACGCGAATAATCCGAACGGCATGCTGATCGATATGGGCATGATGAGCTACACAGGCAAGCTGCCACATGACCAGCGCTACTGTATTGGACCGGGAGCCACGCTGGGCAAGGTCTACCAGGATCTCTACAAGCTCTATAACGTAACTTTGCCGGGCGGCACTTGTTCGTCCGTGGGCGCAGGCGGACATATCACCGGCGGGGGCTACGGTTACCTTTCTCGACTTTATGGCACCAGCGCCGACTGGATCTCCGAGGTAGAGATCGTCACCGTGGATGCAAAGGGCAACGCAACACTACGCACCGCAAACAGTAAGTACGATGCCGACCTGCTGCGTGCCTGCAGAGGCGGCGGTGGTGGCAATTTTGGCGTCATTACGAACTACGTGTTCGAAAAGCTTCCGCCAGCACCACAGGAGATCATGCTCGCGCATATGTCATTTTCGTGGGCTGATATGACTGAGGAGAAGTTCGCCAAAATCCTCACGGCATTCAGTACCTACTTCGAGACCCGCGGGCAGGAACCCGATGCCTGGGGCCTATTCGCCGTCATGGGACTGAATCACAAGATGACCGGCACATTCGGCATCAATGTGCACTTCTGCAATCCGGACGGGACGTGCAAGGATCTCCGAGTATTGAACGAGTTTCTCAACCTGTTCGATACCTGCAGTCCGAACACCCAGACTCCGACGCAGACACGCGCCACGCGTAGCGCCAACCCACCGCAGGCGGTCTGCGTGCCGAACGCGATGACCCGGGTCGAATGGATCGATACCGACGGCAGCGGCAGCGTGCGTACCACTGCCGGACAGCGGGCGAAGTACAAGTCCACCTACATGCGAAAGGCCTATACACCACACGAGATACAAGTGTTCTACAAACATCTGACGCGCATGATTCCAGGCGTCGACCTAAGCCATTCGGTCGTCGAGGTAGATTCCTTCGGCGGCGCAATCAATCGCAAGGATCTTGCTAACGAGACAGCGGCCTTTCAGCGTTCGAGCATCATGAAGATGCAGTTCCAAACCTACTGGACGAGACCGGAGGAGGATGAAGGCCACTTCGCCTGGATACGAGACTTTTATACCGAGCTCTACTCGGGGACAGATGTCAGCGCTGCGCACCAGGGCACTCCCTTCCCCGGCGATCGATATCAGGGGTGCTATATCAACTATCCGGACAAGGACATGCTCGACTACGCGTACTGGACCGAGTTGTATTACGGGCCCGCCTATCCGTTCCTTCAGCAGGTGAAGAAGAAGTACGATCCGAATAACGTGTTTCATCACGCCATGTCGATCCGAGCTTGACGAATATTTAGATGGTGTCGGGAGATCAGGAGCGGGATTGATTGTTCTGCTGAAGCAGCCTTACCGTGACGTAGACCGCGGGCAGTAGAAAGACCAACGAGCCAATGACCCACATGATGACCGCGCCGGCCCTTTGATCGTTGAGCGGTGCGATATGGAATGGGTTCGGCTCGCGAAGATAGTAGCCGTAGACGGGGCGGTCGCAAAAGGCCAGAAAAGCCGAGAGCAGGGTGTTGACGATGTCGGCAGAGACCAGGTAGAGCAGCATGAACCATCCCGCGTAGCGTTGTCGGGACGGCCAGGGAAGAATCAGCGGAAACCAGAAAAGAAGCGATGCGCCCAAAAAGCACATGTGCTCGAACTCATGCCAGTGTTCGTGATCGAGCGCGAAGTCGTAAGCTGCGGGAACGTGCCACCCGAGGAAGATAAGGTTCATGACGAGCCAGGCGACGGCCGGTCTCACAAGGAAGTGGCCGAGGCTTCGAAGAGCTTTGCTGCGGAGCAGCGGTCCGAACAGAGAGACACGCATGATGCGGGGCAGACCACGCAGCAGCGGGACAACTGGATAGCCGATCAGCAGCAGTGGCGGTGCGAACGACATCAGGAGAAGATGCTCGATCATGTGCGCGCTGAGAAGAACGTCGGCGAATCCGTCGAGCGGCGAAGCGATGGAGAGCCAGATGACGGCGAGACCGAGGAGGAACGCGGCCAGCCGCCAAGTGGAGAACAACGCGCGGCGAGTCTTGCGAATAGCGAACCATCCGCGCGTGTAGACGATGGCGCAGAGGATCAATGTTGCGGTGAGGAAGAGCGGCGGCGACCACTCCGCAAAGATAGCCCGGTACTCAGGAGGCATGGAGATAGAGTAAGCGCAGTTAGTGCCCCGCTGAGGTCGCTGGCTTAGACTCGGCGGAGGCAGCCATCTTCCTGGATGCGTCGATGGCGACTGGCAGATCGCCGTGCAGAGTGGTCAGGAATCGCACGAGCGCAGTGGTCTCGGAGGGATCGAGCGAGTTGCCGTAAGCAGGCATATTGCCCGCACCCTGCAGGACCTGACGGATGATCTGGTCCTCGGTCATGCGGCTGCCGATTGTGTCGAGTGCCGGACCGCGAAGACCACCCTCGCCACCGATCGAGTGGCAGTTGCGACATTGTTTGTTCTGCAGGACAATAGCGCCTCGCCGTTCGAGCGGGGTGCGGTCCTGTAAATATTTGGAGGGGATTGGATCGCTGGACCATGCATCCATGATGGGACTCCATGGCGTGTAGGTCCCAAGATGAGTGAAGATGCCGAGAATAACCGCAATCAGCGCAACCATAAGCACAGCGACCGGACGGCGAGACCAGTGCTTTTCTCCCTCACCTGCGACCAGCGGGAGCAGCAACAAGCCGCAGATGCCAACGACTGGGGCGATAAAAAGAAACGGTGTTTCGAGGCTCGGTGGCAGAAATGCGAGGACCGCGTAGATCCAAAGGAAAGGCAAATCAGGCTTAGGGGCAGTCTGGATGATTGCGGGATCGGGCTGGCCTGTAGGCCCGTATGGGCCGAAGAACAGAGCGCACGCCATAATCGAGAGCATGATGACCGTAGCGAAGATCGCGTCCTTCCAGGCGGCGTCAGGTACAAAAGGAATTCCCGTCTTCTTGGTCAGCTCATGGTACTCACGCACATAGGTCTTCTTGTTGACGAGGCGACCGGGCATGGGCCAGTCGTTAATGCCGAGCCGAACCACCATCAGCAGGTGCAGGCCTACAAGCGAGAGCAGGATGCCGGGAATGACGAAGACGTGCAACGCGAAGAAGCGGGAGAGTGTAGGCCCGGCGATGATAGGACCTCCCAGCATCATCTTCACCAACGGGCCGCCAATCACGGGAACACGGCTGACGATGGCGACTCCAATGCCAAGGCCCCAATAGGCGTCCTGATCGAAGCGCATCACCTCTCCCGTGAAGGCCATACCGAGCGTGAGCAGCAGAAGACAGACTCCGATGATCCACGTGAGTTCGCGGGGGAACTTGTAAGCCCCGAAGAGAAAAACCTGCGCCATGTGGATGAGCACGATGGCGATCATGAAGTTCGAGCCCCAGCCGTGCATGGCGCGAAGGAACCAGCCAAGCTCCACGTTGTTGTTGAGAAACTGCAGGCTGTTCCAGGCGTGTCCGGCAGACGGGACATAGACGAGAGCCAGGAGAATCCCGGTGACGACCTGCAGACCGAGAATGACCGTGGCTGCGCTTCCAAAGACGTACCACCAGCTCGACGTGGTCTCTGGCACATGGTGCTCGGCGGCTTCGATGACAGGCGTGCCTAGTCCGAGGCGCATCTCGAACCAGTTGTATAGATCGATGGCGCGTTGCTTCAGCTCTGGCATGACGCGCACCTCGGTTTAGGCCGTTCGATCGCTGCCAGCTTCGTAGAGCCTTCAATCTGCGTGAGCGGAGGCTCGACCCTTGCCGGGTTAGCCAGCGTGGGTATCATGCCGGCGTTGATCATGAGGGTGTCTCCGACAATCTTATGGTCGTACTCAAAGAGGCCGCGCGCGGGGGGGCCAGAGGCTCGGGCTCCATCGGCATAGTAGACGCCGCCGTGGCAGGGACACATGAACAGCTTCGACTGCGCGAACCAGCGGACTGGACAGCCAAGGTGAGCACAGTTAATAGCGAAGACCTGGAATGCGTTGCCGGAGATGCGCCGAACCCAGCAGGGGATATCCCTCGTCTCACCATCCCAGGCAGTCGTAATCGGATTGTGGTAGTTCGCCAGCCGAGTCTCGCCCTCAGGAAAATCAGAGAGTTGGCCCAGCTTTATCCACGAGTTGTAACTTGATCCCTTCTTCATCGCAGGCCCCAGCAGATAACCCACGATCGGTACCGCAAGTACGGCGCCGACCGCACCGTTTAGCAGGAGCGAGAGCTTGAATAGAAAGACGCGTCTGGAGTGGCCTGCGCTGCGTACGCTCTCGGGCTGATTCGGAGTGGCTTGGTCGTTTTGTGTAAGCTGCTCATTCGGTGTCATCGCACGTTTCTCCTGCAAGGTCATGGATGCGTCGGGTAGGATTGGCCGGGGTCGGCAATTCGCTGCGATGCAAGCCATGAGCCGATATCGGTGATCTGCTGGTCGGTAAGTGGCTGCGCCGCGTCGGTGCGCCAGTCGGGCATTCCCCGGTCGGGTAGCCCGGCGACGATGATGGTGCGCAGATTCTGGTCGCTGATGAGGGCGAGATAGGATGGGTTGACGATAGAGCCGAGTTTGCCGGAGCCGGTCTTGGCATCGCCCGCCGCTCCCTCACCGTTGGCTCCGTGGCAACGGGCGCAAAAAGTAGTGAAGGCTTCTTTGCCGCGGGCGGAATCGCCTGACAGCGTGGCCTGATAGGGCGGAGGATTCTGGCTAGCGAGAAGGTTCGGCGTTCCCCACTGCTGCACAATCCCGTGAGCCAAAACGATGACCTGCTGATCGGTCAGCATTCCTCCGGCGCTCTTCGCAAAGGCGGGCATGAGCTTGCCCGGAACGCCATTTGCAAGCTTCGTCGAGACGGTATCCTCGCCTGCAATGGCGAGATAGACAGGATTCGCAAGCGGAATAGCGGCGCCGTTCTTGCCGTTCACGCCGTGGCAACCCACGCAGTTCTGCTTAAAGAGTGTGTGAAAGTCCAGAACCTGGTCCGGTCGTACCACCTCGGGCCCAGGCCCAGGACGTGCCTGGAGCATGGTTGCAGCCGAGAACCAGCAGACAGACCGCCACGCAGGCAAACGCATTGAACCGTGCGAGATTTGGCAGTTCGAGTCTCACTGATCACCATCTTCTTTCCTGTCGGTATAATCGCTGTGGATTCCGGCACGAACGGCGAAGGGCAGCGCGCGGAACTGCGGAGTGCGCACCTTGACCTGCAGATTAACGACAAAGCCGCAGACCAGTCCAAAGGCTATCTGTGAGACCACAAACCAGGGCCAGTTGATTCGCGCGTTGAGGATCGGGCTAATGACCCCCAGCGCGGAGTAAAGAATTCCCGTCCAGAGAAATGGCGCAATAAAACCGGCAGTGAGGATCGGCTTATTGGGAAACATCGGCAGCATGGCGCCATAGAGCAGACCGATAAGCACCGATGCGAGCCCGTGAATAGCCGATGCCGCCAACAGGCCTTGCAGATGGAACTCTGCGAGGAAGGCGTCAGATTGCCCCGCCCAACTGACGAACCCGCCCGCAGCCAGAAGATTCATCGCATACCAGATGCTGTGATACTTGAAGGAGACTGAAGAGCGCCGCAGGCACAATCATCGCAGTCCCCCCAGCCAGGCCGCCTTTGATTCCCGCTGTGAGACTGAAGGTTTCGATAGGTAGAAGCTTGCGGTGCCTCTCATCCAACGGAAGCCGCTCATCCGTAGTTCGAGTGCTCTCGATTGGAAGCGGCTCGGCCTCGATTTCGACATAGACGTGATGCTCATGCGGAAGCACTTCAAAGAACCATCCAACCGCGGATCGCAGCATCAGCAACAGGCCGAGCAGACTGATGACCCACTGAGTCACCATCCCGGTGAGCATGAGCGAGATGCCAAGAGCGAGCACCATCGGCCACGCTGTCGGGCGCGGAAGCTGAACGGTCCCCTGTGGTTGCACGTGTCTATCTTCTGATCCGTGATGCTGGATAGTATTCGCTTCTCCCACTTGCTCCTCCCTTCCGAAGGCTATCTGCCCAGAACGTATACGACTGTAAATACGACGACCCAGACCGCGTCGACAAAGTGCCAGTAGAGCGAGAGAACTTCCAGCCGCTCCTCGTGTTTTTCAGTGAGACTGCCTCGCAGAGAGAAGACGAGGGCAAGCGTAAGCATGATGAGTCCAATGACGACGTGGGTGGCATGCAGGCCAACCAGCGAGTAGAAGGTGGTGCCGAAGAGATTCGTGCGAATGGTGAGGCCAAAGTCGTAGATCAGGTGATACCACTCCTGGGCTGTACCGAGCAGAAAGATGGCGCCAAGCAGAACCGTGGCCGCGAGACCGAGGGTGCAACTGCGAATTTGTTCTTTCGGAGCGCGCTGACCGCCCAGTGCACAGTAAAGCTGCTCGAGAGAAGACAGATGGTGCCCAGGATCGGCAGCTCGAGCACCTGGGCGGGCGTCGGGCCGCTGAGGCTCTTGCCGATGTAGTAGATATACGCAACGACGAAGATGAGGAAGATCGCTGCTTCGGCGCAGATGAGGCACACCATGCCAACGATGCCGCGGCTGGGCAGCACCCACGGCTTCTCTAGCGTGGTCTCGACTGAAATCGTATTGGTAGGTGTCGTCATTCGTAGTCCGAATCCTGATCTTCAGGATGTTTGAGGTCCCACAGGGGACGGCGGCTGTTGACGGTGGGCTCTACGGCGAAGTTATAGGACGGCGGCGGCGAAGACGTGGACCACTCCAGCGTCCAGGCATCCCAGGGATCATGGCCGGCAGCTTTGCCCCGGTAGTACGACCACACCATGTTGAAGACGAAGATCAGGATGCCGACCGTCTGCACCAGAGCGCCAATACTGACGATCGCATTCAACGTTCCCCATCCGCGGCTCGCCTCGTAGGTGTAGATGCGGCGCGGCATTCCTAGCAGGCCGGGAATGTGCATGAAGTCGAATGTCAGATGGAAGCCGATGATGAAAAGCCAGAAGTGCCACTTGCCCAGCGTCTCGCTCATCATGCGGCCCGTGACCTTGGGATACCAGTAATAGAAGGCTGCAAACAGCGAAGTAATAATTGCGCCAACCAGCACATAGTGAAAATGAGCTACGACGAAGTAGGTAGCGCTGAGCTGCCAATCGAACGGAGCAGAGGAAAGCATGATGCCCGTGAGCCCGGCGATGAGGAACTGGAACAGGAAGGCGACCGAGAACATCATCGGAACCGCGAAGTAAATCTTCCCGCCCCAAATGGTTCCCAGCCAATTGAAAATTTTAATACCCGTCGGCACCGAAATCGTCATCGTCGCAAAGACGAAGAAGGTATTCCCTTCAGGGCCCAGGCCGAGGGTAAACATGTGATGCGCCCACACGCTAAGGCTGATAAAGCCAATCCCGACCGAAGCAGCCACCATCGCCGGATAGCCAAACATAGCTTTGCGCGAAAAGACCGGGATGATCTCATTCATGAAGGCGAAGGCCGGCAGCACAAGGAGATAAACCTCGGGATGGCCGAATATCCAAAAGAAGTGCATCCACAGAATCGCTGACCCACCGGCCTGCGTATCGAAGAAGTGAGCGCCTAGGTAGCGATCCAGCGTCAGCATGATTTGCGCCGCGGTGAGCGGACCGATCGCGGCGAAGGCGATTCCGCTGACCACGAGATAGAGCCACGGCAGCAGGGGCATACGCCACATTGTCATGCCGCGGCAACGCATGCAAATAATAGTGGCGACAAAATTAATGGCCGCTCCCGTAGTCCCAATGCCGCTGAGCAGAATCGCCAGCGTCCAGTAATCGGTGCTGTGGCCGGGAGAAAAAACCTTTGCAGTAAGAGGAGCGTAGGCGAACCATCCAACATCTGGCGCGGTGCCCATTCCGTAGAGTCCATCGCCACCAATAAAGCTGTAGTACAGCAAGAAAACCTCCGAAGCTTGAGATCCAGAAACTGAAGGCGTTGAGCCGCGGAAACGCCATGTCTCGCGCGCCAATCATCAGAGGAATTAGATAGTTGCCAAAGCCAAACAGCATAGGAACTGCCACGAAAAAGACCATCGTAGTGCCATGCATCGTGAAAAGGCGATTGAAGATCTGGGGAGAGATAAACGTATTATTCGGGACCGCTAGTTGGATACGCATCAGCATAGCTTCAGAGCCAGCGATCACCAGAAAGAGTAGTGCGTATGTGATGTACATCAAGCCAAGCTTCTTGTGATCGACCGTGGTCACCAAGTCGTACAACACCTCGAGCGGCGGACGACTCTGCCTGGCTGCCGTCGCTTCGCTTATCGCTTCTAGTTGAGGAATGGTTGCGTCGGCCATGCTGCACTTCTTTCCGAAGACGTTAGTGAAGGGTTGCGAGATACGCTGTGACCACGTCAAGATCGTGATCGCTAAGATGCATCGACGGCATAAGGACACCGGGCTTCATCGAGTTGGGATCGTTAATCCACTTCCTTAGATTTGTGGGTGTGTTCTGAATGGGGCCGGAGGCGATGGTGTCGCGACTGGCCACGTGAGTCAAATCCGGTCCGAAACGTCCTGTCGCTACAGTACCTGCGATGGTGTGGCAGTTGATGCAGGCGTTGTGCATGAAGACGACTTCTCCTTCGGCTGCGGCGCCCGAAAGATTCCCCTCTGCAGGTTTCTGTTGCTGCTTGACCCAGGCGGCGAAGTCTTCCGGCGACTGGGCGTAGACGCGCAACAACATCTTGGCGTGCTCTACCCCACAGTACTGCGCGCATTGTCCAAGATAAAGACCAGGTTCGGCAGGGTCGATCCACATGGTGTTAATGCGGTTAGGAATCAGATCCATCTTGCCCGCGAGCCGCGGCACCCAGAAGCTATGGTCCGTGTCGGCAGACGACATCTCCAGATAACTGGGACTGGGCTTCGACGGATCGCTGATAGGAATGTGCAGCTCGTTCGCGGTGATAATGCCCAGCTTTGGATAGCGGTACTCCCACCAGAACTGGTGACCAATAACGATGACATCGAAGGCACCGGCAGGCTTCGGGATGCTCTCCGTGCCCAGAATGACGCGGGTCGTCGAAAGAAACAGCATGACCACGATCAGGATCGGAATGACCGTCCAGGAAAGTTCAATCTGATTACTGCCATAGATCTGCGCCGGTTCCCGTGGAGAATCGCCAGGCCGGCTGCGGTAGCGAAGCAGCGCGTAGAGCAACAGGCCGCCAACGATAAGAAAAATCACCGCAGTAACCGAGAGCACTAGCATGGATAGGTTGAATGCAGAACGGGCCGGCGTCGCAGACGGAGAGAATATGCTGGTGGAAGACTGCGCATATACCGTGCCCACAGAAAGCAGCAGGCAAGACGCAGCACTCCGCCTGAGTGAGATTGAGCCTGAGCCGCGCTTCATGACTGATACGGTCATCGGATCTTCCGCGGTAGAGGACTAGCAACAGTCAGCCCAGAATACTCTCGTTCATAGCGACATTACTTCTAGCAAAAATAGGGATAGGAGCTTCGATCTGGAATGTTCGCCATTTCTTCGATTGACATCCTTACTCATGGAAAAGCGACACATCGGCTGCATTGCCGTGATGATCGTTCGCCGCTATTCGTTTATAAAAAAATAAAATACTTATCGAGATTCAGCGCTCCGTAGACATGGAAGGCGGCGCATCTTCCGGGCGGCTGCCCCAGGCCAGGTTCGGTGTAGCGCTCATCTCCAGCACGAGCGTTCCACCGTTCGCGATATCCGCATGCCGAAACCATGCCCGCGTTAGTGGTCTTCCATTCAGCGTAGCCGAACGAATGTATTTGTTCACAGCCGAATTCTCGTTCGCTACTACCGTAAGCTGTTTGCCATCTCCGACCGAGATGACGCTCCGAGAAAAGAGCGGACTGCCCAAGACATATACCGGCGAACCAGGGCACATGGGATAGAAGCCAAGCGCACTGAAGACATACCATGAAGACATCGCTCCGCCGTCTTCATCCCCCGAGATGCCTTGCGGACCATCGCCGTACTGTACCTCCATAATCTGTCGCACCCGTCTCTGTGTCTTCCAGGGCTGACCAGCCGCAACATACAGATAGGGGATATGGAACGCCGGCTCGTTTCCTTGCGGATATAACCCGATCAGTCCGGTCATATCTGGGAACTGGCCCAGGAAGGTAAATCGATTCGTCCCATACGGCTCCTGAAACAGCGCATCCAGACGCGCAACGAATGCATCGCGACCACCCATCAGCTTGATCAGTCCCGCCGGATCGTGCTGCACCTGGAAGGTATCGACCCACGAGTCTACCTCTGCAAAGTACGCCCGCCCGCCTTGTCCGCCGCCGAGCTTCGGATCGAAATCCTCCACCCACTTGCCATCCTGGCTCTTCGCCTCGATAAAGCGCGTCTCCGGATTGAAGAGCAGCGCATAATTCCCCGCGCGTTTCGTGAAGGTCTTCGCATCATCGTCATGCCCCAGAGCACGCGCCAACTGAGCGATGCACCAGTCGTCATAGGCGTTCTCCAGCGTCACCGAGCTCGCCTGCCGCCGCTCAAACGGATGCACACGCGGACTCCGTCTCCTCCTCGCCTTTTGCCAACGCCGGGAAATATCCATTCTTTTGATAGAACACATCGAGGTCAGTCGCCGGCCCGCGCCTCCAGGGAAGATGCGTACCTTCCAGCGCATTCTTCTTCATCCCGCGCAACGCAGTCTCCGCGTCGAAATCGCGATATCCCTTCACATACGCATCGGCGATCATCGACGCCGTATGGTTGCCGAGCATCACCTGCCGCTCACCCGATACAGAAGGAAACGATGGCAGCCATCCGCTCTGCTCATACATCCGGATATACGACCGGATAGCATCCTGCTCCGCCTTTGGCTCAATCAATAGCTGCAGCGGATGTAGGCTGCGATAGGTGTCCCACATTCCGTCATCGACGTAGAAATTGTGCCCGCCGGCATCATGTACCTTCTGATCGTACCCGCTGAAGTAACGGCCATCTTCCGTGATGTCCGTCATGCGCAACAAGCTGCGGTAGAGCGATGTATAGAAGATGCGCCGCTGTTTCTCTGTACCGCCTTCGATCACAATCTTCCGCAACGCCTCGTTCCAGGCGCCCCGCGCAGCCGTCCGCACCTGCTCAAACGTCTTGTCACCGATATCGCGTCGCAGATTCGCATCGGCCTGCTCAGCGCTGATATACGAGAGCCCCATCCGCATCTCCAGCGAGACATGCGAATCCCCCGTGAAGGTCACCTCGCAGGTCTGCTGCCCTGCCCCTCCCCGCGTTCGCGCCCGAGGTGCAGCAGATGTGCTGCTGCAACTCAGACTCGCTGCATCTACTGGCTGGTTGAAGTGAAATGTCGTAAACCCATCAATCGGCTTCTGCTCACCCTCGCCGATCTTCCCGGTAGCAGCCAGAGTTGACGCACCTGTTATTGAGAGCGTCCATCCCGCGTGCAGGCCAAAGCTGATTCGACGTGCTTCCTCCGTGGGGAGGCCAAAGCGAATCGCCACGCTCTTTGCCGCTGGTGTCGCCTCAATCCGTGTCTGCTCCGCGTCGGAGATCAGCGAGTAATAGAAGGGTGTCACCACCTCGCGATCGTGGTCACGACTGGCAACCGGTCCCAGCGGTCCCCGCCAGGTATGCTCCGACACGGGCATCACAGTGATCTGCCCCACCGATACGCCATAAGAATCGTCCGAGAGGTACCAATCCATCATCGTGGGAGAAGTAGCCGGAATGATCCGCGCCATTCCATGCGGAAGCTGAATCAGCGCCGGAGTACTGTTCAGCATGCGGCCTATCCCACCGATCGTCGGATCCACATACTGAACGAGATCACTCGTTGCAGCGGCTTTCGTCTGAGCTTGAAGCGTTGAACCAAGCACCACTCCCGCAATCACCGCACCTCCGAAGGCAATTCCAGCATGACATTCCGTTCACATCCCTTCAATCCAAGCTCGCGACCTATTCAACGAGTGCCACTCTCCTTGCCGCAACGCGGTCTCAGAGTACCTTCATCGCATTCGGATCCCATTTGACGATGCTTCCCTTTGCAATGCTGAGATTGCTGAGCAATGCGGCTCCTGCTGCGCGATAGCCGAAGACCGCGTCTTCCACGGGTTGCTTGCGCGTCCGCACCGAATCGAAGAAGTGGCAGAAGTGATCGTAGCTGTCGCTATACCCCTTAGGCGCAACGTACTTCTCATAACCAACCGTAGGTTCGCCGAGAGGAATCGTGCTGGGATACTTCTCACGATACTGCGCGAGGAATTGCTTCTGCATCGCGTCGGAGAATGTGCCGATCGAGTAGCCCGGCTCCTTCTCGCGAGGAACGCGGTTCACCGATACCGTGTTGCCGGCGATCTCCATCGTGCCCTCAGAGCCAGTAAAGATGAGCCCTTCGCTCTCCTCTCCCCCATCGACAAAGTTCACGCGCAGGCTGAGATTGAATCCTTCCGGATAATCAAAGAGAGCCAGCATCACATCCGGAACGTCACGCCCATCCTTCCAGAAACGTATCGCGCCCGTCGCCATGGCGCGCGTAGGACCATGAGCGCCGGTAATAAAATGGCTCCCGCTGAAGAGATGAACGAACAGATCGCCGGCGACACCGGTACCATAGTCCTTCCACTTGCGCCATTGGAAGAACCGCTCTGCGTTGTACGGAATCTGTGGCGCCGTCCCCAGAAAGCGCGGCCAGTCGCAGGTCTGCGTATTCGCATCGAGCGGCACGGAGTAGTTCCACGCTCCGATAGACGAATTGCGGTCCCATCGCGCCGTGATCATGTTGAGTTGCCCGATTGCGCCGGAGGCAAGTAGTTCCTTTGCCTTCGCGTAGATGACGGAGCTGACGCGCTGGCTGCCAATCTGAATGATCCGATTCGTCGACTTCGCCGTCTCGATCATCTCCGGACCGTCCGAATAGATATGGATCATCGGCTTCTCGCAGTAAACATCTTTACCCGCATTCATGGCGTCTACCGCAGCCTGCTTGTGCCAATGGTCGGGTGTAGCGATGATCACAGCGTCAATATCTTTCCGTGCAAGAATCTCGCGGTAATCGCGCGTCGTAAAAAGATCGTTGCCCCACAGCTCCTTGGAGTGGGTCAGACGACCGTCATAGCAGTCGGCCACCGCGACCAGCTTGACACCGGGAACCTGCACCGCCGTCTTGGTATCGCCCTGACCCTGCCCCCCGGCCCCAATCAGCGCAATCTGGATATGATCGTTCGCTGCAATTCTCCCAACAGCCCCCTGCGGCTCTCGCTGCAAGCATCTTCATTTGAGCTCCGGCAGCAACAGCGCCGGCAACTTTGATAAACCTTCTGCGATTCAGATTCGACATACGTTCTCTTTCACAAGCAAGAATTATGGCCTTTCAACTGTGAACTGAAGGTATTTCAGCCAGCCTGTCTTGTCCAGAGACGCTCCCATCACCACGCAAAACCGCAAACAATCGAATAGCACCGCACCAGCCATCGCCGAACCGAACATTGCTAGATAAAATTCAAACTTCGTATTAACTTGGATGCCTGAGGAATCTCATGGATCGCCGAACCTTCTGCACCACCTCCGTCGCTGCAGTCGCCGCCCAGCACTTCGCCCCGCTGTTCGGCCAGCCTTCTACCCCGCAGGTGAACCTCGCTCAGATCGAGCGCCAACGCATCCTGCGCGCCGCTGACAAATATATGGCCGAAAAGCCCATCGGTATCACCGCCTACCACAGCACCCGCAGCGCGGGCAGCCCAAACGACTACTTCTCCGAAGCCGACTACTTCTGGCCCAACCCCGCCAACCCTGGCGGCCCCTACATCAATCGCGACGGCCAATCCAATCCCGGCAACTTCAACGACCACCGCCTCGCGCTCATCCGCCTAAGCCTCCAGGTACCCGCGCTCGTCGCCGCCTGGAAGATCACCGGCCAGAAAAAGTACACCGCGCACGCCGCCGATCACCTCCGCACCTGGTTCGTCACCCCGGCCACCCGCATGAACCCCAACCTCCAGTACGCACAGGCCGTCCACGGCATCAGCACCGGCCGAAACTACGGCATCATCGACACCCTCCATCTCGTAGAAGTCGCCCGCGCTATCACCGTCATGCAACCCTCCGGCGCACTCTCCCCCGCAGACAACGCCGCCGTCCTCGCATGGTTCCGCGACTACCTCACCTGGCTCACCACCTCGGAGCGCGGCAAGCAGGAGCGCGACACCAAAAACAACCACGCCACCACCTGGCTCATGCAAGCCGCCGAGTTCGCCCGCCTCACCAGCAACTCCGACGTCACCAGCGACTGCCGCAGCCGTCTTCGCACCATCATCATCCCCAATCAGATCGCTCCCGACGGCAGCTTCCCCCTCGAGCTCGCACGCACCAAGCCCTACAGCTACTCGCTCTTCAATCTCGACGCCGTCGCCACCTGCTGCCAGATCCTCACCACTCCAGCCGAAAACCTATGGACCTTCGAAACTCCCGACCACCGCGGCATCCATCGCGCCATCGACTTCATGGTTCCCTACATCCGGAATAAAGCCTCGTGGCCATACAAGCATGACGTCGAGCACTTCGACGAGCTGCCCGTCCGCCAGCCCAGCCTTCTCTTCGGCGGCCTCGCACTCAATCAACCCGCCTGGATCGCCCTCTGGCGCACCCTCGATCCCGACCCCACCTCACCCGAGATCATCCGCAACTTCCCCATCCGCCAACCGATCCTCTGGGTCAGCTAATCGGCGCACCCGCAACGCAACAATAGGTGTGACGAACAGCGAAATCCGCGTCCGTCACACCCACTGTTGAAACCAGATTATCCGTACAAAACTATCCAGCCACGTCGGCCGACTTCCTTGAACCCTCGAAGTATTCTTCAATCTCTTCAAGCGTCTTGCCTTTAGTCTCCGGCAGGAAGAATGCCGCTGTGATCAGGTAGATGACGGTAAATCCGGCGAAGAGAAAGAACATCGTCGAATAACCAAACTTGCTTACAACCGGCAGGAAGATCGCCGCCAACGTAGTCGAGACCACCTGATTGATCAGCAGCGCGATGCTCATTCCATTGGAGCGGATACGCGTAGGCATCAGTTCCGAAAGCGCAAGCCACACGCAGACTCCCGGCCCCAGCGCATAGAACGCCATAAACGTATAGAGCCAAATCGCCACAATCCATCCATGCCCCGAATCCGGAACAGTTCCAATCACCGCCTTCTGGATTTTCAGCGGAGCAGTCTGCGCTCCATCGAAATCAGCAAACGGATTCTTGAAGAATGCCTCAACCTTATTCACCGGCACGCAACCCGCACGATCCGCCTCCACAGGCGCGGCACCAATATCATCCGACCGAACAAAGCTCGTCGAGCACGTAAAGTCCCCGTACGCATAGATGACATTCAGCGAAGCACGATCACTGCTGATATCGCTTCCCACATATCCGCTGGCAACCAGAAGCTGCTTCGCCTCAGCCGCATCGAAGTGCACCGCAAGCGTCTGGTCCGGTTTCACCATCGACTGCACTGTATCGCGAACATCTGCATGGTGCGCCTCGGTTCTCAGGAACAACGTAGCGATCGTGCACATCGAAACAATGATCCCAATCGTGCCCAGAACCAAAAGGAACTTTCTTCCCTTTTTATCGACCAGCGTCAGGCCAATGATCGTGAAAAGGAAATTGATGATCGTGAAGAGGACGTAGCCCCAATGCGCGTACAGATCCGACAGCCCGCTCTGCAGCAGAATGCTGGTGTTGTACCCGATGATCGAGTTCACGCCCGTCGCGGTATTACAAAACAGAATGACGCACGCCAGGATAAATGGAATGACATACTTGCGCCGCAACAGCGTATCTTTCGCGCCGCCGCTCGCCGTCTTCCGTGTCTCGACCGTGCTCGCCGTCTGCTCCATCTCGCGCAGTTCGGTATCCGCCTGTTCCGGCGAGCGAGAGCGCAGCAACGAGGCGTAAGCAAGATCCTTCTTGCCCCGCAGAAACAGCCACCGCGGAGACTCCGCGACGAATAAACTCCCCAGAACGAACAGAACTCCCGGCGGCAGCGAAACCCAGAAAATCCGCCGCCATGCCTGATCCTTAAACGCAAATACTGCCGCAGCGTCAGAGACCTTCAGCACTGCCTCCACGCGATAGCTGTAATAGATTCCAATCACCGCAGCCGACACGATACCCAGCGTCAACAGCCACTGAAAGATTCCCGTTCCTTTGCCGCGAGTCGAAGCCGAAAGACACTCCGCCAGATACAGCGGAACCACGACGCCGATCAGCCCACCGCTCACACCCTGCAGCAGACGGCCAAAAAACAGCGGCCCATAACCATGAGCCAGCGCGATCATCGGGATGCTCACCACGAAGGTAAGCCCGCTGAGTGCCATCAAGGGTTTGCGGCCCATCCAGTCGGCCAGCAACCCTGCAAACAGCGTCGAGATCACGCTGCCCAGCAGCACCGCCGCGACGATAATCGAGAGCTGCCCGGCGTTGAGTCGCGAGGTAGCCTCAAGGTAAGGCAGCGCACCACCAATAATGCCTACATCGACGCCATATAAAAGTCCGCCAAGGCCGGCGACGAGCAAAAGAAATTGGTTGTATCCCTTATTAGTAGGCGCAGCGGAAATATCCATGGAATGAATATAGTAGCAATCCACCAGAGATTGAACAGTGAGTAAGCCGATTCTCTGAATATCGGACAAACGTCCGTTGACAGACCCGGGTCACGAGTCTAGCTTGGATTCATTTCCGCCACGACATCAACCACTCTTCCAACCTCCAGGAGCTATCAAAAGAATGCTTAGCGCTATTCGCCAAAATGCAGCAGTTCTGCTCGTCCTGAGTGTCGCGACGCCGGTCCTTCTTAGCCGAGCATCGGACGCCCAGATACTCAAGGCCACCACCTATGACTCCCACTTCCCACAAGAGGCCAAGGGCGGAGAGGCCTGGAACGGCATTACCGTCGCCCACGATGGCACCGTCTACTACGTGCTCTCCTCGCCCGAGTACAACGTTCCTGCAGAGATGTACTCCTTCAATCCGAAGACCAAGGCGATCACGCATATCTCCAGCCTCAACGACGCCGTCGGACAAGGAAATCAGAAGGCAGTCGCCCAGGGCAAGAGCCACGTCTCATTCGTCGAAGACAACGGCAAGCTCTACTTCTCAACGCACCTCGGCTACTACGCCCACGTCGCCGGAGTCGAGACGACGGCTCCAGCGCCAAACGGCTATGCTGCCTACCCGGGCGGACACTTCGTCTCCTATGACCTGAAGACCGGCAAGTTTGAAAATCTCGCCATAGCTCCCGGCGGCGAAGGAATCATTACCTTCGCCATGGACAAACAGCGGGGCCGCCTCTACGGCATCACCTGGCCAACCGGACACTTCCTGAGTTACGACCTGAAGTCGAAGTCCTTGAAGGATCTCGGAACCCGCTTTCACGGCGGAGAAACTGGCGTCATCGGAAGCACCTACCGGTCGATCTGCCGCCGCATCATCGTCGATCCTCGCGATGGCTCAGCTTACTTCACAACCGGCGAAGGAACGATCTACAAGTACAGCTACGACAGCCAGACGATCGCGGCCGTCGACGGCGTAAATCTTAAGAAAGATTACTTCGGTCAACTCGATCCAGCCCAACATGGAATGGCCTATAACTGGCGAGCCGCAATTTGGGATCCCTCCAGCAACTCCATCTACGGAGTCAACGGCCGGTCTGGCTACCTCTTCCACTTCGACCCCAAAACCCCGTCCGTCGAAGTTCTCGAGCGCCTTACATCCATCCCATCAAAGAAGAGCGGCATGTTCGATAGGTTCGACTATGGCTACCTCGGACTCACGCTCGGCGCCGACGGCCATACCCTCTACTACCTGACCGGATCTCCTCTCGCCGCCGATGCAAACAGCGGCAGCGCACAGAGACGCGGAGAAGGTTCCCACCTCATTACCTACGATATTGCGGCTTCGAAGTATGTAGACCACGGCCAGATCATTCTCGACAACGGAGACCCCGCAACCGCACCGCAAAGCCTCGCCGTCGCACCCGACGGTACGGTCTACACACTTTGCTACGTCAAACGAGACGGAAAAAGAGGCATCGAACTAATCAGCTTCCACCCGTAAGCGCTAACAAAAAAGCGGTGCTACCGATCTGAATTCCATACCATCAGATCGGCAGCACCGCTTCCCTCTTCATCCCTAGAAAATGTATGCCAGTGAAAGTTGCAGCTTCCTCGGACCATTTCGAACACTGGTGATCTGCCCAAAGTTAGAGCTCTGTGCGGTGTTATTCGGATTCCCTAAAGATACAAGGTTTAGAACGTTAGAGGCATCCACCCGGAAGTTAAGCTTCTGCTCCCGCCAGGTGCTGAAGTCCTTGAACGCGGAAGCGTCATACTGCTGGTACCCAGGCGCTCTCAGCGTGCCGATAGAGGAGTTGCCATAAGTCCCATCCGCCGGGCTCGAATAAGCACAGAGTCCATTGTCTACGGTCCCGCACGAGGTAGCAGACGGATCGGTCCCGTACCAGAAATTAATGCTGCGGTTGACTACATGCAGACGGCGAGGATTGTTTGCGCGCTGTATCTTATTGTTAGTGTATGCGTTGTTGGTGCTGTTATTGACTGTCACGGGGAATCCGGAATACGCAACCCCCGTCATCGCAACCCTCCATCCGCCCACGATCTCATCGAGCACTCGATTCATATTGGAGCCGAACATCTGGCCCCTGCCAAAGGGAAGTTGATAGACCAGGTGCCCGTTCACGTTATGACGCACGTCTTGGCTAGCGGGCCCATACTCGCTGTGGTTGTTGTAAAAGTTCTCGTTGTAGTTATTTTGGCCGGCAATGTTGGCGGCCCCGAAAAATCCGATGGCGTTCGTCATTGCTCGCCCATAAGCATAGTTCACGGTGAACTGTAGGCCATGCCACTGCCGTTGACGAAAGACCACCTGCAGCGCGTTATAGTTCATCATGGCCGTAGCATTGGTCAGTGTAATAGCGCCGCCTTGGCCCACCAGAGTTTTATAAGGCGCGGGTGCCGCTGCAGCGCAGGCTGTGCTATTTGGGCTGCTGGACACTACACCGCCAATCACGCAAGGCTGCGTCAACTGGTTCGCCGCTCCGTGGTTGACAAGGTGCTGTCCCGATTCCCCGATATACCCTAACGTCAGCGAAGCAGTATTGCTCACCTGATACTCAGTCGTCAGGCTGTACTCGCCGATAAAGGCGGGCTTGATCGCAGGGTCCCAGGCATTAAGCGTAAGATTCTGCACCGGCGTCGCAGGGTTGGAGAAACCATTCTGAGCAATGAAAAACGTGCCCGTCTGGGTCGCGCTAGGTCCTGAACCTGTCGCAGCGTATGGAGTTGCGAAGGGGGGATTGATCGTCAAGCGACGATTCGCGCCCGTACCTTCCATGTAGTTCTGAATACCGTATCCGCCACGAACGACGAACCGTGGTGAAACCGAATAGGAAAAGCCGATGCGCGGCATCACGCTTCCATAGAACGGGTTTACTAATGCGCGAGTAAAGCCTGCCGCAGACGCGCCGAGGACCTTCGTTCCCGCCGGGAACGCAGCAATTTGAGCTGCGGTTGGAGTCGTTGGAAGAATGATGGAGCCATTCGTCAGATCCACATTCATCTGCTTATTGTTCACCTCATACATCGGCTGATCGTACTCATACCGAAGGCCCAAATTCAGAGTCAGCTTCGGAGTCACTTTCCAGTCATCCTGCGCAAAGTAAGCATCGCGCCACTGCCGTTGTCCCTGTGGACCGGTTACGGCTCCGCGCCCTACATAAATGATTCGGTTAAGATTGAAATCTGCAACCGAATAACCCTTCGCGTTGATAATCCCGGTCCCGGTAGCAATTGTTGGGTTGGATGAAAAATTCCCATTGTAGTTAAGACTTCCCAGAGCCCCATCATTGCCCGGGTAGTAGCTATTCTGCTGATACCGGATGAACTGTACACCGAATTTAAAGGTGTGCCGGTCCTTCGACCATGTAAAGTTATCGCCGTAAGTGAAGGAGTTATCAACATAAGTGGTAGCTGTGTCCGAGTTGCCAAGCGTCGTGAATTGGTTGCCGTTTGTCGTCGTCACGCCAGTCGTAGAAATAGGATTGAATGCCTGCGCGCTGAATCCAGAGACTAACTGACCGCCTGGAATACCAAGAATCGCGTTCCCATTCAAGCCAAAAACACCAGTCGTATCCAGAGGAGATCCACCCAGAGGATGTACTCGCGTATAACCTGCGCGGAACTCGTTCACCATGGAGCTATTGAAGGTATGAACCTCGTTGATGGCCACGCCGTTGACTGGAGTCATAGGGGCCACCGGAAAGGTAATCGCAAGCACAGGAGTGGATGTACTGCCATTGTTGCTTTGGCTGTAGCGGACCGAAAGATTATCCTTTTGGCTGAACTTCCAATCGACCTTCACGTCTCCCTGGTTGTCGTATCGCCGGCTCTTCGAAGCTCCTAGATAGTTCGCGGTCGCTGGCGTACCGGCCTGTGGCGCTTGATTTGGCAGCGGGTACAACTCCGGGTGCGCATACAGATACTGCGCTACCGGATTGGTGATCGGCACATGCAGATTCCCGGCATAGGGCGTAAACGCGGTCGTGGAAGCGTCATAGAGTTGGATAAGCTTGCTGTTCGTACAAGTCGTTCCTGGAGCGCACATGATCGACTGGATTTAGCAGCTCGGAAAAATCTCCAGTACGCATCTTGGCCGTAATCACAGTTGCAGTGGAGACGCCTCCTTGATGAAACCGGCCACCCTCGTAATCAACGAAGAAAAATAGTTTGTCCTTGAGGATCGGTCCGCCAATAGTCCCGCCAAAGATCGGCTGCGTATAGGAGGGCTTGGGTGTGATCACGGAATTGTGTTTATTGGCCCACGTGTTCGCATCCAGATGATAGTTGGAGAGGTAATAGAATCCGCTTCCATGCCACTGATTGGTCCCCGTCTTTATCAGTGCGACGACGTCGCCTCCATTCACGTTACCGTACTCAGCTGGCGCATTCGCAGAGATCACCTGGACCTGGCCAAGCGCATTGGGGCTTGGGTTGTAGCCAACTCCATTGTTCAACGTTTCATTGATCTCAATGCCATCGAGCAGGTAGTTGTTCGCCTGCTCACGGTTACCATTGATCGATACCTGTTGCCCACCGACACCAATCGCCGAATTTCCCGCAAATCCACCGGGAGTAGTACTCACCGCACCTGGCACAAACATCGTCAATTGCACAAAGTCGCGTCCGACCAATGGAATGTTACTGATCGACTGCGTATCCAGCGTCGTCGCAAGTGTACCGTTCTCGGTATTCAGCAGCGGAGCTAGCTCGGCTTGAATCGAAACCTGTTGCTGATTGCCTTGGATCGAGAGCTTCGCGTCCACCTTCGCGTCCTGGTTGGCCTCCAGCGTAAAAGGGCCGAATTTTTGCGACGCAAAACCCGCCGATTCAATCGCTACGGTGTAGCGTCCCACCTGCAGGAAGCGGATGCTATACACGCCGGCGCTATTCGTCTCGCCAGCGGTCACTATGTTGGTGTCAATGTTCATGGCCGTGACCTTCGCCCCTACAACGATCGCGCCCGTAGAATCGGTCACCGTACCGTTCACGCTACCGGTAATAGTCTGTGCCGTGAGAGCTACCCCACTGACGAGCAGCAACATAACCGCAAAGAATCGTATCGACTGAATAAATCTAAACATGGCGCCTGTCTCCTTCAAAGTGATACTTCGATCCCGGATGATCGGATATAACTTGCCCGCCCCGGGCTAGCTATGGGCAAGTTAAAAGTTGTGAGGTCAGGATGAAAACATAACTGCGAATTCACACGATTAGCAAACTAAAAATCATCGTCAGTGCGCATTACCGAACATCCTTTAGTAACTAGATCAAAAGAATAAGTGATTTAGTCTTACTGGCCCGGAACAAAGAGGCGATAATGAGCCTTCCAGCGGCCTGTCTTACCAGGCAATATACCTAGGTGAATATAGGCTTCAGGACATACCACGCTGCTGCTCGACCAGAAGTAAATACGCGACAACGGCAGAGTCTGTTCCACTCCAACTTCACCTGCGGCTAAAACGGCATCATCTCCGGCGTCGCCTGACCATCCGTGCGCGGATCCGATGCGCCGAAGTTCACCCCCAGGCTCTCGTCATGCTCAACGGCATTACCCTTCCCCATCACCAGCGAGTACGGCGGCACCAGCGTCACCTGATGCCCGCGAACGAAGAGCTCTTCAACCGTCCCAAGCGGAAAGCGTCCTTCCATCTCCACGCCGCATCCACTATTTCCCATCGTGAACCGCGGCGCGCTCAGTGCAGCCTGGATATTCATCCCGAAGTCGACGACATTCGCCACAAACTGCGCATGCGCCTGCGCCTGGTTGAAGCCCGACTGAATACCAAACCCGATCGACACACCATCCTTCTGCATGAACGCAGGAATAATCGTATGCAGCGGACGCTTGTGCGGCCCTACCGAGTTCGGCAGCCCCTGCTCCAGTGAGAAGCCGCTCCCGCGATTGTGCAGCACAAAACCAGTATGCTCCGGCACCAGCCCCGACCCGAAGTTCCCCGCATTGCTCTGGATCAGCGAGACCTCATTGCCATCGCGATCCACCACGGCCAGGTAGGTCGTCTCACTCCCGAGCCTCGACAGCGCGTCGTTAATCTTCGAAGGCAACACGTTGCAGTTAGCGCGATCGGTAATTCCCTTCGCCCGCTCTTTTGCTAGATCTTTCGAGATAAGTTGCGCCGTCGGTACCTTCACCACGCGCGGATCCCCAACGTAATACAGCATATCCGCATAGGCCAGCGACTTCGCCTCCATCTCAATGTGCAGCGTCTTCGGATTGTCGTGCCCCCATTCCTTCAGCGGATACTGCTCCATAATGTTCAGCATCGTCAGCGCCGCGACCCCCTGCGTATTCGGTGGAATCTCATACACATTCCATCCGTGATAGGTCGTCGAAATCGGCTCAACCCACTCCGGCTGGTAGTCCGTCAGATCGGCCGCCGTCATCACACCGCCCTCTGCCGCCGACGTCTTCAGAATCGCCTCTGCAATCGGTCCCTTATAGAAGCCATCGCGCCCCTTCTCGCCGATAATCCGCAACGTATTAGCGACATCCGGATTCTTGAATATCTGCCCCAGCTTCACATAGTTCCCGTTCGGCAAAAACACCCGCGCAAACTCCGGCTTGTTCGCAAACGGCATCCCAAACTTCTCCCACTCCACCGAGTTCGCCTCCGACACCGGGAAGCCGTTCGTCGCCAGCGCCTCCGCCGGCTTCAAGTCCTCAGCCAGCGACAGCTTGCCGAACCGCTTTTGCATCGCATCCCATCCCGCTACCACTCCCGGCACCGTCACCGACCAGATACCCGTCAGCCGGGTAACGTTCTTCGCCTTGAACGTCTCCGCAGTCCATCCCGCCGGCGACCACCCGCTCGCGTTCAGCGCATAAAGCTTCTTCGCCTTGTTGTCCCAATACATCATGAACAGGTCCCCGCCAACGCCGTTCATGCTCGGCTCAACCACGCCCACCGCCGCGTTCGCTGCAATCGCCGCATCGATCGCATTGCCGCCCTTCGCCAGAATCGCCGCTCCCGCCGCCGACGCCAGCGTCTGTAGCGTCGCCGAAATGCCATACTGATTCACCGTCATCGAGAACGCATTGTCGCGACCAGGCTCTGGCAGCGACGTCCGCATCGCGTGGTCCACCGTGATCGACTTCCCCTCAACACGAGGCCGCCCTGCACCGCCCTGTCCACGCGCACCCGCCCCTCCCCGACTGGCAGCCGACGACTGCGGCGCCGCCCGATTGTCATCCTGCGCTAAAGCCCCCATCGGCGCCATCATCAAACCCAGCGAAACAGTTGCAGTCACACGGCGCAGAAAATCCAAGCTCAGCATTGGAGGTACTCCTTGAAATAATTGATTAGGAAATTCTCTCTCATACTTATATGCCTTGTCACACGCGGAACGAAATAGTCGCCTATAGCCCTGAATATTCGCAAGTAGTGATAGGTCAATAGACATAAAGATCCGTAGGACCTATTACTTCAGCCAAGCTTTAACTAATTCCAACCTGGAGAACTAGATTGGCTTGTTCTGAATAACTGCCGCAGGCAAGTTTTAGTGAGTCATCGCGTACACGATGTAATTCACACCAATACGCAATCCAAGATCGGAATACTTCAGCGGGTATCGCGAATCATCCGACCACTCCCACGAGTCGCCGACATCCGAATTCAGCGAGATCGCCACCATGATCCGCCCCTTGTCGTCATAGATGCCCTCCCAACGCGGCACCCGTCCATCTTTCTTGTAACCCGTGTTAAGGTGCTCCGCCCCAGGAAGCTGATAGCGATCATCCAGATCGAACACCGTGTGGAAGATCGGGTCGTTGTTCGGAATATCAACAATAGGCCGATCGGGAAAGACTACCTTCATCGTCTTTTCGAAGTAAGCCTGTTCCTCGCTTCCGTGAAAATCGTCGGCCATGAAGAAGCCGCCGCGCAGCAGGTAGTCGCGCAGCTTCTTCGCCTGCGCATCGGTCAGCCCCCACTCCCCCACCTGCACCGCATACAGCCACGGCCAGTTGTAAATCTCATCGCCATCGTCAAGGTTCACCGGCTCCTCCACCGAACGGGCGTCAATACGAGTCAACCGACGCACAGCCTCCGCCAGTTTGCGGTCCGCCGCCGGATAGTCCTGCGTCCAAAGCGAAAGCCCCTGCCGCCAGTCGCCATCAAATCTGCCGCGGTAGCCATCCAGCGGACCCGGCGGATACATCAGCCGGGCAAACGTCCACTCCCCCTGCTTCTGCCAGTCCGGCGGTAGTGGCATCCTTTCGTACCCTTCGACAGACGGGTACTGACGAAACGGACGCTGCGCATACAGCACGCCAAACACAGCTACTGCGAGGCAAAGCGCGCATCCTGATTGCCACAAATTCTTCATGGCGCCCACTCACTCCCACGTTCTGCCCCGAGGGTACCATGCAGCAGTCGAAACTATCGGGCTCTACCAGCCAGCTAAGTATTGCTGCCGCGCCGCTTGCCACTACCGTCCGCGATCCCGCCGAGCCTTATTAAAATCCGGCAACCTCTAAAACATTAGACAGAGCAAAGCCAGACATCACGTGACCAATTTCGTTAAAATCAGAGACATCATGGCGTTCCCAATCAAAGTCTGCGCCGTCTGCTCCGAAGAGTTCGAACTGAAGCCCGATAAGCCCGGCTTCGCCAACCGCTGTCCCCAATGCAGCAGCCCCGAATCCGATTCCCCAAAATCAACCGACCCCGCAACCAAGCGACGCATGGACGCCGACGAACGCAAGACCGCGAAGGAAGCGAACGAGGCCCGCAGGCAGGCCATGCGCGAACTCCTCTACCGCAAAGATCGGTGACGCAAAGCCCGCTGACGAACCACCCTGCCATCCCCACCAAAGATGAACAGCTAGTAATTTTGCGACTTCGCCCCCATCCGCCATCTCGATATCCTGCACAAGGGTCACGGCTTTTGAGTGCGAGACACTCGCGCCGCTCAGGCTCGCAATCATGGTGAAAGCAGCCATGGCGGCCGCACCAGCTCGTCTCTGCTCCGCGAAACCGATCAAGAAAGGTCTGGATGAGAACCGCACTAGCCGCGTTCAACTTCGTCCTGGAACCTTCCACCGTATGGCGCGCCGACTGGGAATGGGGCTTGCCCATGATCGTAGTGACAGTCATCGTCCATGTCTTGGTCATGGGTTTCATAACCCAGAAGGCGGTTCAGATTCATGGAAGTATCATGCAGCGCCGTCACAAAACGACCGCATTCGTCATGGTGATGGGTGCGACAACTCTCCTGACAACCGTAGTGCACGCCCTGGAAGCAGGCCTATGGGCCTTCGCCTACTGCCTCATCGGCGCCCTGCCTGACTTCAAATCTGCGATGCTCTACTCCCTAGGCGCCATGACCACCTACGGACATCAGAACCTGTATCTGCAGGAACACTGGCGGCTGATAGGCCCTATCGAGGCGCTCAATGGATCGCTGCTCGTGGGCTTGACGACCGCCTTCCTCTTCTGGCTCATTCAGGAAGTCTCACCCAAAATCCGAACTTCTCGCTGAACCTCCTCCAGCCAGGCACGACCGCTAATTCCGTCACGATTTTTATGCCAGGTGCCGTCGGGTCACATCCCCAAGCATTATCATCCTGACCCTGAGCGCAGCCGAAGGGAAGGATTTGCTTCTGTCCTTGCTGTTGCCTGTTCTCACTTCAATATCCCTCGCCGCTAAGATGGATCTTCGCGAAGCGAACCGCTCTCCTCTCCCCGCCAAAACGTGTCAAGCCCCCAACCCATCTAACCCACTGAAACAAAGCCAGATAAACCTGGCGTACCAGTTACCACCGATCCCATAAAATAGAAGCAGTAGAAAGCTCCTAGCTGATAGCTCAAAGCTGACGGCTGACTATTGAAAACGCAGCAACTAAACCGACCGAACTCCATATGGATCAAAATTTTGGACGCAACTATCATAAGAATCAATATTTTACAAGAATGGACCACACGTAACTCCATCAAAATAAATATTTTAGCTCCAAAATACCCCCTACATAGGGGGTGGGGGCGAGGGAGACTACGGAACGATCTAGTAGCGCAGGATGGTCCTCGGGTCTGAGATCGACAAGGTATCGCTGGCGAATGGGCGAGTCGTCGCGGTGCATGCCCGTTTAGGCGATATGGTTCACAAGGGGCAACTGTACCATGGCTCGTTTTCGCCGCTCAAACACACTATCTTTCTTTCGATAGCCGCCGCGCCCGCTCACGCTTTTGGCGTAGCCTGAGGCGAAGTAAATTTCATCGCCCACACTTCATGACCATGTCTCGATTTGGCACCAATCGCATCTTCAATATTGGCAAGATTTTCGCTCTCATACTCCTCATTGCCATAGCAGACTGGCACATCGATGCGGAAGTTCCCCTCGGCTTTCTCTATCTGCTCCCGGTCGCTCTGGCCGGCGCCGTGTTCACTCGCATCCCGATCGTGCTGCTCTCGATCGCGTGTGCCTTCCTGGCAGAACTCAATGATGCCTTTGCATGGTCGGTTAGGATCGGCCTCCCGCGCGATCTCCTCTACTTCGCCGCATTCTGCAGCGCCGGCCTCTTCGTTCATGAAGTCCAGATGAATCGTAGAAAAAGCGTGTTGCACCTGCATGAAATAGAAGCAGAGATCCGAGCGCGTCAAGATGCCGAGGAGCAGCTCAAAGTCCTGATCGCAAGCAGTCCCATCGCAATCCTCACCACCGATTCCACAGGACAAGTCCTGCTCGCAAATGACGCCGCAAACCGGCTCATCGGGATCCATCCGGGAACACTGGAAGGAAAATCTATCGGCGCCTATCTCCCCTCGCTCACCAGCGTGCCCGGCTTCCGCGGCGGTCAGCCCTCATTTCGCACCGTGATGCAATGTCAAGGCCGTCGCGAAGATGGCGAACCCTTCATCGCGGAGGTCTGGTTCTCCACCTATTCCACCAGCGCCGGACCTCGACTCGCAGCCATCATCGTCGATACCTCGCAGGATCTTCGCGATCGCGAAGAAGCCAATCTCCATCACCTCCTCGCAGGCTCGCGGATCCTCGTAGCAGCAGTCTCACATGAAGTACGCAACGTCTGCGGCGCAATCGCCGTAGTCCATTCCAATCTCGAAAGAAACGACGCGCTTCTCGGCAACAAGGACTTCGAGGCTCTCGGAACGCTCGTGCTGGCCTTGAAAAAAATCGCTTCCCTCGATCTCCGTCATGCCATGGAGCAACCCGCACGTATAGAACTGCAGTCGTTCATGGAAGAGCTGAAAGTAATCGTCAATCCAGCGCTGCGCGAACACAATATTGAAGCTCACTGGGAGTTGAGTCCCGATCTTCCCGCCGTTTGGTCCGATCGTCAAAGTCTCACCCAGGTATTTCTCAACCTCGCGCGCAACAGCATGAGCTGCCATGTCCAACCAAAGCATGCGTCGGCTTACGATACGGACCAGCGTTGCGTCCAGAAGAGTGATGATATCGGTCATCGATAATGGCCCCGGCGTGCAGGCCCCCGAGCTTCTCTTCAAGCCCTTCCACGACCGTTCCCGTCAGGTGGGCCTGGGCTTGTACCTTTCGCGCGAGCTTATGCGCTCTTACAGTGGCGATCTGCGCTATGAGCCTGCGAGCGAGGGCGCGGTCTTCGTAGTGGAACTTGCATCCGGAAATGAGGTCGGCGATGAACCCAGCTAAGTCTCCCATCCGGCTGCTCCTCATCGACGATCACACCTTGTTCCGCCAGAGCCTGGCCAGGTTGCTCGAATCCGAAGAGGGCTTCGTGCTCGTAGCGGATTTCTCTTCGGTAGATCCGGCGCTCGACGCGTTGAAGTCGTCTCGAAATCGACGTCGTTCTGCTGGACTTCGATCTCGGCGAGCGCACCGGACTGGAGTTTTTTCCTCTAGCCCGTGAAAAGAAATTTACCGGCCACACCCTGATCGTGACCGGTGGACTCAGCAGTCTCGACACTCTTCGAGTTCTCAAGTTAGGTGCATCCGGAATCTTTCTGAAACACAGCCCCCCTGCCGACCTCGTCCTCGCTATCCGCAAAATCGCCGAAGGAGAGACCTGGCTCGATCCCAGATCCGTAGATGCGCTCGTTACGGCCGCATCCACTCCCGGTCAAAACGCACGGTCAACAAGCATGAGCAGCCGCCAGAAAGACATCCTGCGCGACGTCTTCGAAGGTCTCTCGAACAAGGAAATTGGCGCAAAGCACGACATCTCGGAGACCTACGTCAAGGCAATCCTCCAGCAACTCTTCGACAAAACGGGAGTTCGCAGCCGTAGCCAGTTAGTCCGCGTAGCGCTGGAAAACCCGGATCTCTGGAAATAACCCGCCACAATCTGCATCGTTTCCGTGTGGACGAAGCATTTCGGCTAAGCTGATGTCCATGAAGCGCGTCACAATCCTTGCACTCGCCCTCGCTCTCGCACAACTACCACATCGCATGGGTTCGCGCAGTCAATGGGAGCTCCCGCGACAACGGCCCGGTATATACCCAGACGCAGGTCTCATCGCTGATTGCGTTGCTGCCGCCACCGCCAATGCAGACCTCCGCCACGGTGCATGAAGAGCTGAAGCTGCTGCATGATCTGGAAAGACCAGCACGCCAGCGCAAAAAGCAGCAGCACTCGCCGACAGCAAACAGTCCGACATCTTCGTCTATCGCACCGTTCTCGGCGATAATTTTTCGGCCAGCGTACTCCCCTTCACCACCGCACTCTCCACTCAAGTCCGTAGCGACTCCGACTATTGGAATGGTGTGCTCAAGAACGTCTACCGGCGCCCGCGCCCCTATCGTAACGACACGACCCTGCATCCCCTCTGCGGCGCCGATCAGGCCTACTCTTACCCCAGCGGTAGTGCCATGGCCGGATACCTCGAAGCGATGATGTTGGCCGAGATCGTACCCGAGCAGCGTGAGGCCATCTTCGCCCGCGCCGACGACTTCGCCCGTAACCGCTGGATATGCGGCGCGCACTACCCGAGCGACACAAACATAGCGCACCAGATCGCAGCAACTCTCTTCGGCATCATGCTCGCCAATCCGGCATTTGAGGAAAAACTAGCAACCGCCCGGACCGAAACACGCCACCATCTCAGCCTGCCCGAGCTGCCGCCCGATCCTCATTAGCGCCTGCAAAAAGCCGAGTGACTCCACCAGGACAAATTACGCAAATGCCCTGTTTCCTTAGCAAACTGGCATGTCAAGCCCTCAACCTCAGAAGCCTCAAGTCTTCGCTCAAACAAATAAAACAAAACAAACAGCTTAAATCCACAAAGAGTCTCTGCGAAAGCTGGCGTAGTAGTTCCACCTGATTCGCTAAAATAGAAGTAAGGATAAGAGAGTTCACCAGAAGCGACTGAGACGAATCGCGCAAACAACTGGCAACTTATCCCCTAACCCATTATCTGGAAGATTTAGCTGTAACACTGTTTAGAATGAATACTTTAGCGAACATATCACCGTATAGTATTGAATAAATTAGACTTATCACCAGGTATGGGGGGGGGGATACCCCATCCGGCCGCTGAGACGTAACCAAAACCATTTCAGGCCCTAGAATGGACCCGAGTCGCGGTCGCGGCCAGGAGCCTCACGTGAGAAAAGTATCTGTCGGCGCGCTGATCTTTGGACTCATTCCATTCGCAGCCATGTGCTTTTCAGTTCCCCTGTGGGACCGCATCGATCCCACAATCCTGGGCGTGCCATTCAACATCTGCTGGCTGCTGGCGTGGATCGTACTCAGCAGCGCCTGCATGGGCATGGCCTACCGCTGCGAAGAACGCGCAATCGCCGCCGCGAAGGATGACACTGCCGCATGAGCCCTGGCGTCGTCGCGATCTCTGTCATCTCGTGCATTGTTCTGTTGGGTTCAGCCATTGGCTTTGCCGCAGGCTCACGCCGCAAGATGGACCTCGAACAATGGACCGTCGCCGGCAGGGGCTTCGGCCTGATCCTGATGTGGCTCCTGATGGCCGGAGAGATCTACACCACCTTCGCCTTCCTGGGAGCCAGCGGCTGGGCCTACTCTCGAGGCGGACCGGCGCTCTACATCATGGCCTACATCACGCTGGGCTACGTCGTATCGTTCTACATTCTGCCGCACATCTGGCAGGTGGGCCGGAAGTTCTCGTTGCAGACGCAGTCAGACTTCTTTGAACGGAGATATCGCAGCAAATGGCTAGCCGCATTTGTCTCCGCGATCGGCGTTATTTTTGTAGTCCCGTACCTGCAGATCCAGCTCACAGGCCTTGGAATCATCGTCCAGGTCGCAAGCTTTGACCGAGTAGGCCGCACCGCCGCGATGATCATAGGCGTAATCCTCGTAGCCTCCTTCGTTTTCGTCGGAGGCATGCGAGCCGTGGCCTGGGTCAGCGCGCTCAAAGACATCCTGATGATCTTCGCCGCCGTATCGATCGGAGTCATCGTTCCGCGCATCTACTTCGGGGGCATCGGGCCAATGTTCCACCAACTCGCACTCAGCAAGCCAGCGCATCTGGTCATGCCCGGCTCGACCCCGAACATGGGTCACAGCTGGTACATCTCCACCGTCCTGCTCAGCGCGCTCGGCTTCTACATGTGGCCTCATACCTTCGGCGCAGCATTCACAGCAAAGGACGGCAACACTCTCCGCCGCAATGCGGTGGTGATGCCGCTCTACACCATCAGCCTCGCGTTTATCTTCTTTGCGGGGTTCGCCGCAATCCTGGTGGTTCCGGGCTTGAAGAACGGCGACCTGTCGCTGCTGATGCTGGTGCGTAAGACATTTCCCGCCTGGTTCCTGGGAGTCATCGGCGGAGCCGGCGCGTTGACTGCCATGGTGCCCGCGGCGATTATCCTGCTTACCGCGGCGACGTTGTGCGTGAAGAACGTCTTTCGGCCGATCTTCGCGCCTTCGATGAACGATGTGCAACTGGCCAAGCTGGCCAAGGTCATGGTGCTGGTGCTGAGTCTCATCAGTCTTTACTTTGCGATCTACAGTTCCACGACCCTTGTCGGCCTCCTTCTACTTGGTTATGCGGGAGTGACTCAGTTCTTTCCCGGGAGTGGTTTTGGGTCTTTTCTGGAGACGAATTACCACGGCAGGTGTCTTCAGCGGCATCGTGGTTGGGTTAGCGATCGTCGCTTCTCTGATGTTGACCAAGCGTGACCCGTTTATGGGGCTGAATGCGGGGTTTCTGGCGTTGTGTGCGAATTTTATTGTTACTTTCATCGTGAGTCTTGTAACACCGGTGCAACCAGATGGATTTGAGGCCGTCGGCTCTTGTCCACCATAGGAGCTTCCCTATAACGTGGTAGTCAGAGTTTTCAACGGAGAGAAGATCATGGCAAATGTTGGTTTTTTGGGTTTAGGCATCATGGGAGCTCCCATGGCGCAGCACCTTATCAGCGCCGGGCACAAGGTTACTGTGTGGTCCCATAACAGCAAGAAGGCGGCGGAGTTCGCGCAGGCGAACGGCGCGACTCTCGCGGCGAAGCCGGTGGATGTTGCAAAGGCGGCCAAGTATATTTTTCTCTGCGTCGGCGATACCGCGATGTCCCAGGAGGTCGTTCTGGGCGAGAACGGACTGGTTGCCGGCGCTGGTGTGGGTACGGTGATCGTGGATTGCAGCACGGTCTCCCCGCTTGCCAGCAGCGCGATGAACGAGACGCTGAAGAAGAAGCAGATCCAATTTCTCGACGCGCCTTGCACCGGCTCGAAGGCGGGCGCGGAGGGCGGCACGCTGACGTTCATGGTGGGCGGCGACAAGCATGTGTTTGAAGAAGTGAAGCCGATGTTCGAGGCGATGGGCAAGATGTTGTACTACTGCGGGCCGGCGGGCATGGGACTGCGCGCCAAGGTGACGCAGAACCTGATCCTAGGCAACCTGCTGCAGGCCTTCAACGAAGGTCTGGTGCTGAGCACCAAGGCCGGCGTCGATCCGGAGCTGATGCTGCAGATTCTGGATAACAGCGCAGCCCGCTCTGCTTTCATCTCGGCGAAGGCGCCTGCGGTATTGCAGGGAGACTTTTCGACGAAGTTCTCGGTGAAGTGGCTTGAAAAGGACCTGGCGCTGAGCCTGGAGTTGGCCGGAGAGATAGGCGTTCCGATGCCGGTGACGGCTGTATCGCAACAGTTGCTGCGGACGGCGATGGCGAAGGGCTTCGGCGATGACGATATCTGCGGGTCGATTCGTGTGCTGGAAGAGACGGCTGGTGTCAAGGTGAGAAGCAAGAAAGCCTAGCTGAGCCGGATTTTTCTGAAGACGGATGCTGCATGTTTAATCCTTTCCTGTTTCTTTGAGGGGGGGTACCCCCCCCCATTGCCCGGCGATAAGTATCTTTGAATCAGTGATATACAGCACACCCTTGCCACCAAATATGTGATTCTAAAGTAGTTATCGCTAAATATGTCCAGCATAAAGAGTTAGGGCTCAGCGTCGCCGCTGAGCCCTTGCTTTTTGTTCTGTCCGCTAATTCCTGATCTCATTAACTAGTTTACCGGATTGACCCAAACTAGTACGCCAAGTCCTGGGAGATTTATTTGGTGATGTAAGTTACTTATTTTGTTTTACTTGTATCGATCTAACGATGCTGCGAAAGTTGCTCGGGGCTTGACACGAATTATTGTCGCCTTTGCTCAGGCCAAACTACTGAAGCCCATCCTCTCGGCCGCATAGGTAGTCAGAATTTGAAGCGGTAGCGGAGTTCGGCGTAGATCTGGCGGGGGTCGTTGTAGTGGAAGCCGCCGAAGGTGAGGCTGTTGTCGAGCAGGACGCGGCGGTTGGCGACGTTGGTGGCGGTGATGGAGGCGGAGAGTTTTTCGCTGAAGGTCTTGCCGATGGAGAGGTCGAAGGTGGTGTGCGGGGGAGAGGTAGGGGTTGGGGTAGGGCGTGGCGGGGTCGGGGTTGCCGTTGGTGAAGCCGGAGCCGTAGTAGACGTTGGTGGAGGCGAAGGTGCGCCAGGGGAGGGTGGCGTTGAAGCCGACGTTGAGGGTGTTGCGCTGGTCGTGGTCGACGGGCGTGTAGTCGAAGCCGGCGTCGCACTCGGGCGAGGTGACGGGCGCGCAGATGAGGCCGCCGGTGATGTTGCCGCGCTGTTCGGCGATCTGGTTGGAGTAGGCGAGGTGGGCCTGGCCGAAGTGCCAGAGGCGCGGCGAGCGGAGGCTGAGTTCCCAGGCGCGGACGAGGGCGCCGTCGATGGTGACGGGGAAGTAGATGCTGGAGTTGCCGATGTTGGAGTGGTCGAGGAAGTTGTTGATGCGGGTCTTGAAGGTGTCGGCGTCGAGGAGCCAGCCGCGGAAGGGAATCTGAACGCCGAACTGATGCTCTTCGTCGCGCTCGCCGTGGAGAGGGGCGAAGGCGGTGTTGTTGGCGTTGGCGAACTGCACGAGGGGCCGGAGGCGGTGAGCAGCGGCGGCGGCTGATAGAAGCGGCCGTAGAAGCCGCGGAAGACCCAGTTGAGCCTGGGAATGCGAATGGCGGCGCCGAAGCGGGGGTCGATTTCGTTTTCGGTGATGTCGCCCTGAGAAGTGGATGTGAAGTAGTCTGGCGCAGGCCGGCGATGAGGGTGAGCCAGGAGGTGGCTTTGAAGTTGTCGGAGATGTACGTCTTCGATGACGCCGCCGCTGGCTGAGTCGGGTATGAGAGAAGTTGGCGTTGCCGCTGTCGTCGTTGAAGATGGCGCCGAAGAGGTAGTTGTCGTGCTGGCCGAAGGAGTAGAGGCCGGCCTGGATGGTGTTGCGCGCGATCGCCGTGGTGATGGAGGCCTGTGCGCCGGCGTAGTTGGAGGAGCGGTCGGCGGTGGTGGCTACGGGATGTCGTTGGGGTTGGATTCGTAGTCGGCCGGTTGTAGTGGTAGAAGGGCGAGACCTGCAGGACGGTGGAGGAGTTGAAGGTGTGGAGCCAGGAGAAGGCGACGATGGCGTCGGTCTCGTGCTGGCCGTCGCGAAGGCCGCTGGAGTCGAACTGCTGGTTTCCGAAGCTGTTGGGGTTGGGGTCGTAGGGAATCTGGAAGTAGTCTGTGCGGAGCTGGGTGATGAGGCGGAACTGGTCTTTTGGGGTGCGGTTGTAGATGAAGGAGGCGAAGCCGCCGTAGCCGTTGGTGGCGTCGTGGAGACCTGGCGATGGGTGGGGCGAGGCCGTAGTCGCTGCGGTTGCCGTTGAGGCTGGCGTAGTAGGCGAACTTTTCGGTGTGGTCGCCGAAGTTGAGCTGGTCGTTGGTCTGGAAGAAGTTGCCTGCGGAGAGGACGAGTTCGGCCTGGCGGTTGCGCTCGAAGCCGGTGCGGGGGACGACGTTGAAGACGCCGTAGGTGCGGTCGCCGATGTCGGAGGTGTAGCTGCCGCGCTGGACTTCGAGGTAGTCGATGTCCTTGGGGTCGATCTGTGCGGCGAGGTTGCGTGGCGATGTTGGTGTTGGGGATTTCGACGCCGTCGATGAGCCAGCTGACCTGGTGGCCGCCGCGCATGTGGAGCATGTCGTGGGTCATGTAGGCGCCGGGGACGTAGTCGGTGATCATCGCCAGGCGAGTTGGTGCGGTCGGCGCCGGGGGTTTGGGCGATGTCTGCGCGGCTGACGAGGGTGGTGGGGGTGACGGTGTCGACGTTGGCGGCGGTGAGCGGTGCTTTCGACGGTGACGGATTGCTGACAGTGCCGAGTTGGAGCTCGAAGTGCAGGACAGGGGAGTGTCGGAGGCGAGGGTGAGGGTTTGCTGGTGGTGGCGAAGCCGGCTGGGAGATGGTGACGATGTATTCGCCGAGGGGGATGGAGGGGAGGGTGAAGGCGCCGTCCTGCGCGGTGATGGTGGTTTGGGTGAAGGCGGAGTTGGCGGCGTTGAGTTCGATGTGCGCGCCGGCGATTGGGCGGTGCTGGGGGTCGTGGACGACTCCGTGAAGCTGGCTGAAGATGGTGGCGTGGGCCGCGGTGGTGCAGAGAAGAAGCGTCAAGAAGCAAAGTAGAGCAGGTTTTCGCATGGGATTCCTCCGTCAGAGAGCTGACAGGACCGGAACTTCAGAGGTGAACTGCAGCACGACATCCCGCTTCAGAGAGCAGGGGTTGGGTCGGTTGCTTGGCTGGTCGCTAGAGGAGGCCGAAGGGAGGGCCGCGTTTTTGGCAGGAGCAGTCGAGAGCCACGCGGGCGCGGGCGAAGGTCTGTGTCTTGACGGAGGGATGGCTTACGATCTCTGCAAATATGAGCGATGCGAGGTGAATCGAAAGGTCACCGTGCCGGACTGGCGTAACGACCGCAGGGAATGCAGGGCATTTTTGCGGTATGTCGGATACACCGGGTGAAGACGATTCGGTCGAATGCTTCAGCATGCAGCGATGCGCGCCTGCCCGTCTGCAGCAAGCGGGCAGATTCGCCTCAGAGCCTGCCGATAAGGCGAGCAGAGGCGAGATCAGCGGAAAGCTGAAGAGCAGAAATAACGTAATGCCGATAAGGCGTCGCACAGTGCGATTGTAGCCGAGTTTTCTGCGCTTCGGCTTGTGGGACGATATCTAACGGATGCGAATGCTGATGCCGGTGTTGTAGCCCCAGGGGTGAAGCTCGCCGAAGCTAAAGTTTGGCCACGCCTGGTATTCAATGTCGGCTATGCGGTATCTGAATCTTCCGTGGACGTAATCGACGCCGCCTCCGGGGGCGACGACGAAATAGGAGCCCTCCGCGTAGTTGTAGGGTGCGTGGAAGATTCCTCCGCCGAGGAGGGCTCTTGCGTATGGAATCCAGCCCTTATGGGGGAAGGAGATGCGAGGGCCGAGCAGGTAAGAGGTCTCGCGGATGCCTTGCTCCTGATTGAAGCGCAGGGACTGGGCTCGGAACTCGGCGCCGTAGCGGAAGTCGCGGTTGAGATCGGCGTAGATGGAGTAGCCGCTGACCCATCGCTGACCGTAGTTGGAGTTGAAGAACGCGCCGCCTGCGCCGACTGCGATATATCGGCCGCCACCTTCGGCCGTGGCTACTGCCTGGGCGCTTGCGGCTTTAGCAGCCGCAAAGAGGACTGCTGCGGTCACGATGTAGAAGACGACCCGGGTAAAACGAGGGGCAGGCCTGGCCATTACTGCGTCACCGTAAGGACCACGTCGGCGGACTGGGTGGCGCCGGTGTTGACTCCGGCAGCCGTCATTTTGAAGGTGTAGGAGCCGGGCGGCGTTCCGTTGACGTTGAGACCGCAACCGGAGATTCCCAGGCTGAGGATGATTCCGCAGAGCAGCATCAGCAGACCACTTACGAGGCGACGGGATCGTGGGCGGTATAAGAGCAGGCCCAGCAGTGCGCCGAGCGGCATGAAGCAGAGCAGCGTCGTTGACGTGGAGCGGGGGGCTGAATTTTTTGCGGTTGCGACGGGTCCGGCGAGGAGGGGTGAGCCGGTATCGAGCACGATGGTGAGAGTCTGAGTGGCGTTGGAGGCCAGAGTGGGGCGGTCGGTGCTGAAGGTGCAGGTTGCAGCGAAGGGCAGTCCGAGGCAGCCGAGAGCGAGTGTATCGGTGAAGCCCTGGGCTGAGGTGATCTTGGCGGTGAGAGTTATGTGTTGTTTGCTTTGGAGTGTGACGGGATTCGGATTAACCGTGATGGTGAACTGGGTTGGGAGTTGGCCGGAGACGGCCGTGGCAGAGGAGGTCGAGCTGGCGTAGACCGAGTCGCCGCTATAGCCGGCAGTGAGGTTTGACTGGTTGCCGCTGAGGGCGACGGACAGGGTGGCGACGCCGGTGGAATCTACCGTGGTCGTGCCGAGGATCGTGCTTCCGCTATAGAAGGTCATCGTGCCGGTGGGTGAGACGGGACCGGTCCAGCGGACTACGGAGATGAGGGTGACTTGCTGGCCGCCCGTGACCGATGTTGCCGTGGCCGAGAGTACGTCGGTCGTGGGGCGCAGGCTCACGGGCTGGGTCATCGGATTGGAGGCGCTGGGGACGTCGGCAACATCGCCGGAGTAGGTTGCAATGATTGAATGCGATCCTACGGCGAGCGTGGGGAGGCTGAGAGTCGCTGTGCCTGTGGTGTCGAGCGCTACGGTACCGAGTACTGCGGTGCCGTCTGTGAAGGTGATGGAGCCGGTGGGATGCAGAGAGCCGCCGTTGGTTACGGTGGAGGTGAGAGCGACCTGGTCAAGCCTGAGGGAGGGGTTGATGTTTGAAGCAAGAGAGGTCGTGGTCGGCTGACGCACCTGTTGCTGGAGTACGGCGGAGGTGTTGGGAGAGTTGTCGCTGTCGCCGGAGTAGACCGCGGTGATGGAGTGCATGCCGGGTGTGAGCGAGATGGTCGTGTAGGTTGCAACGCCGGAGCTGTTCATCACGCCCTGTCCGATGACGGCGGTGCCGTCCTCGAACGTTACGGTGCCGGCGAGGGGGCCACCGTTGCCGGTGAGAGCTGCAGAGAGTGTGACGGGAGCTCCGACGAGCGCTGGGTTCGCGTCCGAGGAGAGGGCGATATTCGTTGCCGCGATCTGCACGGTTTGGGTGAGGGTCGCTGAGGTGTTGACCTGGTAGTTGGTGTCTCCGCTGTAGACGGCGGTGATGGGGTGAGATCCGACTGCGAGAGTCGAGGTGCTGTAGGCGGCTGTCCCGGTTGCATCAAGAGCGGCAACGACGAGGACTGTGCCGCCATCTTTAAACGTCACCGTCCCGGTGGGCACGAGACCCGCAACGCCCTGGAGGCTGGCATTGAAGGTGACGCTCTTGCCTGCAGTGGAAGGATTGAGGCTCGATCCAAGTGAGATAGTCGTGCCCTGGAGAATCTGCTGATTGAGAGTGCTTGACTTACTAGTGGTATGGTTGGCGTCGCCGGAGTAGACCGCGATGATTGGGTGAGTGCCCAGCGCCAGGGCCGTGGTGGTAATTGCTGCGACGCCGCTTGCGTCGAGCGCTCCGATGCCAAGGACCGTGGCTCCATCCTGGAAGCTAACGCTGCCGCCAGGGATCAGGCCAGCACTGGATACGTTCGCGGTAAAGGTGAGCGACTGATTGAAGGCACTGGGATTCTGGCTGGAGATAAGAGCGGTGGTGGTGGATGCCTGCTGCACGATCTCAGTGATGGGGGCTGAGATGCTGGTCGCATTGTTGGGATCTCCGCTGTAGGTAACGGTCAATGTATGCGTGCCAACGGAGAGGAATGACGGTACGAAGTTGAAGATGCCGGCGGCGCTGACCGCGACTGTTCCAATGGTCGCAGTGCCATCCTGAAAGAGAATGGTTCCGGTCGGCGGTCCGCCATTTCCTGCGAGCGTCGCGGAGAGCGACACAGCAACTCCCGCGGTTGCAGGGTTGAGCGAGGTGCTGAGGCTGACGTTGGTGGTCGCTATCTGGACCGTCTGGGTCAGAGGATTGGAGCCACTGGTGAGGTTGTTCACATCACCGTTATAAGTCGCAGTGATGTTATGTACGCCGATGGGAAGACTCGGAACTGTGAGAGTCGCGTTGCCCGCGGCGTTCAACACCTCCTGGCCAATGATCGTGGTGCCGTCGAAGAATGTCACGGTACCGTTCGCCGTGCTGGCTGTGCTGTTGACGGCTACCGAAAGTGTGACTCCCTTTCCTGCGATCGACGGATTCTGGACGGAGGTAAGAATGATCGACGTAGTCGCCTGCTGAACCTTCTGCGATAGCGCGGCGGACGTGCTTCCAGCGTAGTTTGTATTGCCCGCATAGACGGCCGTGATGCTGTGCTGAGCGACTGAAAGCGTGGAGACAGGAAACGTTGCTACTCCGGTTTGGCTGACAGGAGCGGAACCGAGCGTGGCTCCGCCATCCATAAAGGTGACCTGACCGCTGAAGACGCCTCCGGTGGTAGCTCCGCCAGAGCGCGGTGACCGTCGCAGTGAGATTCAGGGTTACGCCTGCACTGACGGGGTTCGCATCAGAGATGACGACAGTGTTGGTCGAGATCTGCTGGACGGTCTCGGTCAGTGCCACTGAGGTGCTGGCGCCGTTATTGTTGTCTCCCGGGTAGACGGCGGTGATGGAATGCGGAGCCCGGCGGAATCGTCGGTGCTGGTGAATGTGGCAATACCGGAGCCGTTCAACGTGCCGGCACCGAGTGCCGTAGAGCCGTCCTTGAAGGTGACTGTGCCGGTGGGGGTAGGTCCGCTGGTGTTTGCGACCGTTGCCGTGAAGGTGACGGACGCTCCAACTGCGATCGTTCCGTTACTCGTTCCGAGTGTTGTCACGGTCGAGGTCAGGGTGACAACCTGATTCAACACAGGAGACTTGCTGTTCAGGTTTACCGCATCTCCGGCGAAGCTTGCGGTGATGGAGTGCGTTATCCCTCCCTTGAGCGACGAGGTGGTGAAGATCGCCACACCACTCGAGTTCAATGTCCCAGTACCGAGAGAGGTGGCGCCATCAAAAAAAGTAATGGGGCCGGTGGGCGATCCTGTAGCGCCCGATAACGTTGCGGTAAACGTTATGCTGTTAGAGGCAACCGACGGGTTGAGACTAGACTGCAAGGCTACCGAGGTTCCGTTCTTTACGTTTTGAGTGAGGACGGCAGAGGTACTGGGTGCGTTGTTGGAGTCTCCGAGATACGATGCCTTGAGCGAGTGCGAGCCCAGGGCCAGCGACGAGATGGTGAAGGTTGCCGTGCTGGATGCGTTCAAGGTTGCAGTGCCGATGACCGTGTTGCCGTCGAGCAACTGGACAGTACCGGTGACGGTGGTGCCTTGCGTACTCACTTTCGCAGTGAAGGTAACGGATGCGCCGAGGGCAGATGGATTTGCGCTCGAAGTCAAAGTAGCCGCAGTGGGATCGACTGTCAGCACATTGCCAACGAGATTGATCACCGCACCCAGGGTCGGTGCGTCGGATGTGAGATTGATCGTTCCTGTAACGTTGGTGCCGACGACGGTCGGAGCAAACTCCACACCAAGAGCGCAAGACGTGCCTACGATCAATGCCTGGCCGCTTGTGCAGTTAGTGGTCGCAGGATCTAACGCTGCATTATTGCCGGGAGCGAGATTGATGAGATTGAGGGCCAGATTGCCATCGTTCTCGTACGTCTCAGGTTGCGGCACCGAGACCCGGTTGACTCGAATGGGAGCATACTTCAGCAGCGCACTGTTGCTACTGATCATCCGGATGCGATTGTGAAACATATCGCAGATGAAAAGATTTCCCTGGCCATCGAGGAACAGAGAGTAGGGACCATAGAGACCGGCCTGGTCGGAGTTCCCGCCGTCGCCGGAGAACGCCTGGGTTGCTCCACCGGCGATAGTTTCGATGTTGCCCGTGGTCACAAGCACTTTGCGGATGCGATTGTTGCCTGAGTCCCCAACGTAGATATTTCCTGCCAGATCCACAACGACGGCTGCGGGATTATCCAGGATCGCTGCGGCTGCCGGGCCGCCATCTCCACCGAACCCGAGTGCTCCGGTGCCGACGACGGTAGAGATGATGCCGGCAGGACTGATGCTGCGAATCGCGTTGTTCGTCAGGTCGGCGAAGTAGAGGGTCCCATCGCTCGCAAATGCGAGACCCCACGGCGTATCGAGCGTCGCGGCCGTGGCGAGACCGCCGTCGCCGGCGTAGCTTGGTGCGCCTGTGCCAGCGACCGTTGTAATGATGCCAGTCGAACATCGTGAGCTTGCGGATGACGTTATTGCCGGTGTCCGCAATGTAGAGATCGCCTGCAGCGTCGATGGCAAGGCCGGAGGGGCTGCTGAGAGTGGCTGCGGTTGCGGGTCCCGAATCGCCCGCGTATCCCTGTTGACCGCCTATGCCGGCTACGGTGCTGATCGTGTTTGTCGTCGCATTGATCATGCGCACAGCCGAATTTCCGCTGTCGGCGAAATAGACGTTTCCCGCACCGTCCAGCACAATCGCGGACGGATTGCTTAGTGTTGCGTTGACGGCGGGACCGTTGTCACCCGAGAAACCTGGATTGCCGTTACCCGCAATCGTCGAGATGAGACCAGTGTTGGCGTCGACCTTGCGGATGCGATAGTTGCTCGAGTCGGAGAGATAGAGATTACCGACGGTGTCCGTCACGACACCCATAGGAAGGAAGATAGGAGCCGAGGTCGCGGGAACTCCGTCGCCCAGGTAGATCCATGCACCATCTCCCACCACAGTGGAGATGAGCCCTGGTACGAGCATTCCTATGGCGCCGTTGCCGAAACCTTCCATGGTGCGGGTTGCGAGCACACCGCCGCTGCTCTGCGTCAGGATAACCGCACCGCGATGCTCCCCGGGGTACTTTGGCTGAAAGAGCACGTTGACGGTGCACTTCTGTAAAGCAAGATAAGACTGTCCGACCGCGCAGGTGCCGCCGCCTGCATCGACGAAGTCAGCGTTCGGCACTCCCTCAGACACTACCTGCATGCCGCTGATCGTGCCTGCCTGCGGCATCGTAACTTGCACAGATTGGGGGGATGGGACGGTAGTTCCGATGTTGACAGCAGGAAACTGCTGAGCGCTCTGCGCGCTTGCCGAACCTGCCGCGAGAGCAAGCACGATTCCGGGAAGGCCCTGAGTTGCAGTTCGGCTGCGAATGGCCGAACAAATAAGCCTCCGAGCAGACTGCGCCATGTTTCCTGCAGCCTGGCATTGATGCTTGAGAAGTGAGAAAGACAGAATCTTGCAATACTTCAGGGACAATAGCCTGAACGGCATGTTGTGGGCCTCACCACCAAAAAACACCACTTATAAATTAAATGCAGTGTTGAGCGAGGTGAGAACGGAGAATTTTGCACCACAATCTTTCAATTAGAGGTGCTGGGGAGACTCAGCCTTTCACCGCTCTGAGACGACCTTAACAGCGTTGGCAAGACAAAGGGATGGCCCGAAAGTGCTACGCAAACTATCCGAAGATGAACCTGTTTTCCAAATCAGGCTGCTTCGTGAGTTGCGGCTTACTTTGGCGGAAGAAGCGATGAGACCGGAATGTTGCGAATGGAGGCGTCCAGCAACTCGACCAGGTGAAAGGTCGGCATCGTCTGTAACCCGCGTCGTCTGAGGCCGCTCATCAACTGCAGCAGGCAGCCCGGATTCGCAGACAGAACAGCCTGGGCTTTGGTGGCCAGCAGATTTTCCACCTTGCGGTCGCCAAGCTCATTCGCGGGCTCAGGGTGCAGCAGATTGTAGACGCCGGCGGAGCCACAGCAGAGGCTGGCCTCCTCGATCTCTGCAACCTCGAGGCCGGGGATCGTTGCGAGCAGCCGGCGAGGCTGTTCGAAGACGGCTTGCGCGTGGCGAAGGTGGCAGGCATCGTGATACGCGACACGCATGGGCAATGGATGCCGTGGGGCTTGCGCTGGCAGCTCGCAGAGTATCTCCGAGATGTCTTTGCACTTTGCGCTGAAGGCGGCTGCGCGAGCGGCCCACTCAGGGTCGTCGCGGAGCAGGTGACCGTACTCCTTCATGGTGGAACCGCAGCCAGCCGCGTTGATGACGATCGTGTCGACGTTCGCGGCTTCGAAGGCGGCGATCATCTTGCGAGCGAGCACGGCAGCATCCTCTTCGAGGCCGGAGTGCACCATCAGCGCGCCGCAGCAAGCCTGGTGTTGTGGGATGACGACCTCGCATCCTTCGGCTGCGAGTACGCGCGCGGTCGCTTCGTTGACGTGCTGGAAGAAGACCTGCTGCACGCATCCGGCGAGCATGCCGACACGACGGCGTGGACTGTTTGGCGGGCGTGGTGAGCGCGGGAAGTCCGCGAAAGAAATTGGTGGGCACGCGGGGAAGCAGCGACTCCATCGCGGCCATTCGTTTCGGCAGGAGTTGCAGCAGGCCTGTCGCGCGGACGAGCTTCTGCATGCCTGAACGCTGATAGATCAGCATAGGCAGCGCCAGGAGACGCAGGCGACCGGCATGAGGGAAGGTTGCGAAGAGGAGTTTGCGGAAGAGCTTGTCGTCAGCGGTGCGAGGGATGTTGCGTTCGACCTGGGCGCGCGTGTCTTCGATGAGCTTGTTGTATTGCACGCCGGAAGGACACGCCGTCATGCAGGCCATGCAGCCCAGACAGTTGTCCATGTGCAGGCCAAAGCTTTTGTCGAGCGGCGCTTCGCCCTGCGCGGATTTCTTCATCATGTAGATGCGGCCGCGAGGCGAGTCCATCTCTTCTCCCCAGAGGACGTAGGTGGGACACGCAGGGAGGCAGAAGCCGCAGTGGACGCAGTCGTCGATGAGTTCGGTCGCGGGCGGGTGATGAGGATCGAAGTTCGAGGGCTTGGGAGTTTCCAGTTGTGTCAGATGTGCCATGTCAGATTTCGCCCAGAAAGCGGCCGCGGTTAAGGATGGAGTTGGGATCGAAGCGGCGCTTGACCTCGCGCATCAGAGGAAGAGTGTCGGGAGCAACGCCCCAGGGATCGAGCGTCGCATGTGGCTGAAGGAGCGTAAGCGTTCCGCCGCGTCTTGCAAACTCTTCTCGAAGCGACGGCAGAAGATCGGCATGCTCTGCATCGATCGCGGCCGTCATGATTCCCTGCGCCTGGGTGACAGACGTGCCGCCGTGTGACGCAAGATAATTCGCGAAGTACGCGACGTCCGTCGGGAGCATAGTGGCTTTGAAGTTGATGCTGTTCTCTCGAAACATCTGCTGCCTTGCGAGCCATACGCTCGGATCTGCAGGATGAACGTCCAGTCCGGCACTTTGAGCGAGAGTAGAGAGACTTTGCGATTGGGTGGCGAGTGCGGACGGAAGGGCCGCTAATTCAATATCCAGAAAGAAGCCCTCGCGTGTACCGCGAAGTTGAAGCCGCTGCGTGCTGAAGTGTCCCCCGCGGATAGTTTGAAGTATTGGAGCCAGGATGGATGCGGTGGCTGTACGGAAGGTGAGGCTCTCCGTATGGCGTGGTATGGCGTGAAGACGAAACGTAACCTCCGTGATGACCCCTAACGTGCCGAAGGCTCCGATCATCAACTTGTGCAGGTCGTAGCCGGCGACGTTCTTCACCACTTTGCCGCCGGTCTTGGCAATCGTTCCGTCGGCCAGGACGATCGTCATGCCGATCACCAGATCACGTAGGCTGCCGTAGTAGAAACGCAGGCTGCCGGAGTCGTTGGTTGCGATCGCGCCGCCAACTGTGGCGCGATCAGGCCATAGCGGATCGAGCGCGACGCATTGACCATGCTGCGCGAGTCCCGCCTGCAGCGAAGACCACGTGCAACCGGCTTCGACCGTGCAGGTGAGGTCTTGCCAGGTGTGTTCGCGAAGTGTAGCCAGACGTGCCATCTCGAGATAGAGCGCGGGACGGACGGGGTTGCCCCAGCCCTGTTTCGTGCCCCCGCTATAGGGAGTCACGGCGAGACCGTTTTCGTTTGCGTAACGAAGGATCGCGGCGATCTGCTGCGTGTCGGCCGGAGCGACTCGGAGCGTGTCGTCGGCCAGCCGCACGTGTTCGTGACCGCAGATTCCGGCGAGATGCTCGGCTATTGAGTTCTGAGTAGCTGAAGTCATATTTAGAAGTATTCCGCCACGCCGGCAGTTTCGAGCGGATGAGGAACATAAGGGCCGGACTTCTCGCCGCAGAGACGCGTGCGCGGAAAGATCTTGTCGGGGTTGGCGATGTGGTTCGGGTCGAAGGCGCAGCGGACGAGTTGCATGGTGTTCAGATCGGGCTCCGAGTACATGTAGCCCATCGCCTGCTGCTTCTCTTTGCCGACGCCGTGCTCGCCAGTGATGGAGCCACCGTGATCGACGCAAAGGTGCAGGATGCGCATAGACAGGTCGAGCGCGGTCTCTTCCTCACCCGGCACGGAGGTGTTGTAAAGAACGATGGGATGCAGGTTGCCATCGCCCGCATGAAAGACATTGGTGACACGAAGACCGGCGGCCGCTGCCATCTTGCTGATGTCTTCGAGGATGATGGGAAGCTTGGTGCGGGGTATCACGCCATCCTGAACGATGTAGTTCGGGGCGAGACGTCCGGCGGCGGCGAACGCCGCCTTGCGTCCCTTCCAGACGAGCATTCGTTCGTTATCGCTCTGCGCGAGTCGGTCTTCCCATGCGCCGTTGACCTTGCAGAGATTGCGGATCTGTTCCATCTGCAGCGCAACTTCGTCGGCAGGTCCATCTACTTCGACCAGCAGAAGGCCTTCACACTCCGGATAGTTTGGATGGACGGCGGCTTCGGCGGCCTGGATGGCGAGACGGTCCATGATCTCCATCGCGGCTGGCAGAATGGACGCAGCGATGATATCGGAGACGGTCTGTCCCGCGGCAGAGATCGAATCGAATGCGGCCAGCAACACCTGCACAGTCTCCGGCCGCCTGACTATATTCAATGTGATTGCGGTGACTACCCCAAGCGTTCCCTCAGAGCCGACGAAGACACCGGCGAGATCGTATCCCGGAGTATCGAGCACGGGCGCTCCGAAGTGAACCAGTTCTCCGGTCGGCAGCACTACTTCAAGCGCCAGGACATGCGTGGTGGTGAAGCCGTACTTGAGGCAGTGCGCGCCGCCGGCGTTCTCGGCTACATTGCCGCCGATGGTGCAGACGCTCTGCGAAGACGGATCTGGCGCGTAGAAGTATCCGAACGGGGCCACCTTCTGCGTAACGTGCGTATTGATGACGCCCGGCTGCACGACGACTCGCTGGTTAGGAATATCGACATCGAGAATGCGATTCATGCGGGCGAAGCTGAGGACAATGCCGGTCGCATCCGGAAGTGCTCCGCCGGAGAGACCGGTGCCCGCGCCGCGAGCAACGAAGGGAATCTTATGCTCCGCACAGATGCGTACGACCGCCTGCACCTCCGATGTCGATCTCGGCAGCACGACTGCCGACGGCACCGCGCGATACGCGGGCAGGCCGTCGCACTCGTAGGTCTGGAGCTGGTTGCGCTCATGGATGATGCCGTCCTTGCCCACAACCGCCTGCAACGTGGAGAGGATGACGGAGGAGAGGACGTGCGGCGCGTTGGAAGTCGTACTCATATCTTGTCGGGGGATATTCACGGACACATCCACTTTGGCCTGCCGATGTTACGAATGTCAATATCGGTGGGCGGTTAGTGGCTGCTCAGGCCCGCAGTAATGCAGGGCGACGAACGCTCAGATCCGCGATCAACTCTCCGAAGAGCGTGTTGGCCCATGCAAACCATGCGCGGGTAAAGCGCCGAGGGTCATCCTTATAGTAGCTCTCGTGCATGAAGCCGAAGCCTTTCGCCGAACCTTTCAGCATGGCCAGCGCGTGTCGAATCTCTGCATCGTCTGTGCTGGTAAACGCATACATCATCTGCGACATGGGCCAGATCATGTCCCTGCCCACGTGAGGCCCTCCGATGCCTTCGCCTGCTGTGCCGCGGAAGAACCACGGATTCCGCTTGCTCCAGCAAAAGGCGCGAGTACGCGCGTAGAGCGCGGCATCCGGCGAACTCTTGAGATAGGGCAGCCCCAGTAGGCCGGGGACGTTGGCATCGTCCATCAGCAGTTGGCTACCGTAGCCGTCGACCTCGGACGCCCAGATGGTTCCCTGTTCGGTTCTTGCGATCGCATATTGCAGCAGTGCCTTCTCTACCTCGGCTGCGAGTGCGGTTGCATCATTGGCGAGCGCGTCGTCGTGTAGCGCATGCGCCATCTCAGCAAGCTGCCGCAGGGAGGTCACGGCAAACAGGTTCGACGCCACCAGGAATGGGAAGATACAGGCATCGTCGGATGGCCGGAAGCCCGATGCGATCATCCCGACGGGTCGGACGGGATTACCGTAGCCATCCGCGGGCAGCGTCTCGGTCGACGCCACGGAGGCGCGCTGAAACCGGTACGGCCCGTCGCCATTCTTCCGCTGCTGCACGCGAAACGTCGCGACGATCAACCGGGCAGACATCATGCCATTGCTGATTCAGAAAAGCTGCATCGCCGGTCTGCTTCCAGCAGTCCGTGTGCCAGCCGGATGGGATAGCAGAGAGAATCGACCTCCCACTTGCGCTCGCCGACGCCCTGCTTCAACTCGGTCTTGTCGTGGACACTCCACGGAAGCGGCGGGGCATTGAGATCAGCCATAAACGCATTCGCATAAGGATCGATGAGGATGCACCGCGCCTGGCGATGAACGACACCTTCGATCAGTCGACGCAGATTCGCGTCCTTCTTCACCAGCGGAAGATAAGGCCAAACCTGCGCGGACGAGTCGCGCAGCCACATCGCGGAGATGTCTCCGGTAACGACAGCCGTATCGGGCTCTCCATCAAAGGTTCCCGTTTCGACCGTGGTGTCGAGCGTATTAGGAAAGCAATTGACGAACAAGGTCGCAAGCTCCGGATCCGCGATGTGCGCTTTGCGCTCTACCAGAAACTCTTCCACGGCAGGACTGCTGAAGTGACGCTCCGAGACAGGCGGACGGCCTTTGCTCATATCCCATGGCGCTTTGACCTCCGGCAAATCGACTGCAGGCGCCTGCACAGCCTGCGCCTCCGCATCGATCCCATAAACTGCGAGCCCCATTGCGGTTGTCGCGGCGGTGCGCAGCAAGCCCCTTCGGGTTATCGCTGTTGTCTGACCAAACGCCTTCATCCAGTCCTCCGTATTCTCTGCCCATCATAGTTGCTGGGTTGCGGTTTCATCAGGCAGACTGGTGAAGCGCTATATCGAGCGCTCACCATTCCGGAACGCACTCGTCCCACACCTTGGAGCTCCAATGATTTCCCGCCGCACCTTTCTGCAACGATCCACGGCTACGTACGCCGCCAGCACTCTTCCCTTCGCCAAGCTAGCCTCCGCCACCGGACCGGCCGCGGCTGAAGATCCTCTGCTGTGGGTCGATACCAGGATTGGCACCGGCGGTCATGGACACTGCTTTCCCGGCGCGGCGATGCCCTTCGGCGCCGTGCAGCTCAGCCCCGACACCTTCAACGACGGCTGGGACTGGTGTTCCGGCTACCATATCTCGGACACCTCCATCATGGGCTTCAGCCACACGCACCTCAGCGGAACCGGCTGCGGCGATCTGCTGGACTTCCTCGTCATGGCAGGAACCGGTCCGGCGAAGGTCGTGCCGGGCAGTCGCGAGAATCCCAGCAGTGGCTACCGTTCGCGCTTCGATCACGCAGACGAACACTCCGAGCCCGGTTACTACTCTGTTCTGTTGAAGGACTATGGCGTGCGCGCAGAACTCACCGCGACCGAGCGCGTCGGCGTGCATCGCTACACCTTCCCGGCGAACGATCAGTCGTATCTCATCCTTGACCTGCAGCATGGCTACGGTCCCGGCGAGGGTCTGGTGGACTCTGCCGAGCTGATGCGCACTGCGCCGGACACTCTTGCCGGTGGACGCCGCACCGTGGCGTGGGGCAAGAACCGCCACTCGTACTTCACCATGAAGGTATCGAAGAAGCCGGAGCGCATCGTCTTCTACCAGGACGACAAGGAAGTACCAGCGCCGTCCGCTACCGGCCTGCAGGGCAAGAACCTGAAGTGCGTGCTGTACTTCAAGACCACCGCGAACGAGACCATTCTCGTGAAGACCGGCATCTCCGGCGTCAGCGCCGCGGGTGCGGCAAAGAACATTGCAGCAGAGGTTCCGGCATGGAACTTCGACCAGGTGCGCTCCGCCGCACACACCGCATGGCGGCGTCAGCTTTCGAAGATCCAGGTGCAGTCGAAGAACGAGAATCACAAGAAAGTCTTCTACACCGCGCTGTATCACATGTCGCTCGGCCCCGCGTTCTTCGACGACGTCGATGGCGGATATCGCGGCATGGATGAAGAGGTCCACAAGCTGCCTGAAGGCGAACGCAACTACACCACCTTCTCGCTGTGGGACACGTACCGTGCCGCGCATCCGGCGTACACGCTCATCGAGCGGCAGCGCGTACCGCAGTTCGTGAACACGCTGCTGCGCATGGCGGAGCAGAGTCCCGCCGGAATGCCCGTATGGCCGCTGCAAGGCACCGAGACCGGCACGATGACCGGCTATCACTCCGCATCCGTCATCTCGGAGGCCTGCAACAAGGGCTTTACCGGCATCGACTGGGAGCGCGCCTACAAGCTGATGATGAAGCGAGCGATGGTCGATGACTATCGCGGCCTCCCCTACTACCGCAAGATGGGCTACATCCCAGCGGACAAAGAAGAAGAGTCCGTCTCGAAGACCTTTGAGTACTGCTACAACGACTGGGCCATCGCGCATGTCGCGAAGAAGCTGGGCAAGAGCAGACGACGCAGCCATGCTGACCAAACGCTCGACCAACTACCGCAACTACTTCGACTCCTCCGTTGGCTTCATGCGGCCGAAGCTCGAGGACGGCAGTTGGACGACTCCGTTTAACCCGATCGATATGGGGCACTCAAAGAAGTGGCGCGACTTCACCGAGTCAAACTCCTGGCAGACCACCTTCGGCGTGCAGCACGATGCCGCAGGATTGATCCAGCTCTTCGGTGGAAACGCACAGTTCGTCGCCAAGCTCGACGGCCTCTTCAATGCTCCCTCAACGCTGCCTGCTGACGCGCCGCCGGACATCGCTGGCATGGTGGGCCAGTACGCGCACGGCAACGAGCCTTCGCACCATATTGCGTATCTCTACGTATATGCCGGCGCGCCGCACAAGACGCAGGCCCGCGCCCGCAGCCTGATGGAGTCCATGTACTCGCCGAATCCAGACGGCATGCAGGGCAACGAAGACGTCGGCCAGATGTCGGCGTGGTACCTGCTCAGCGCGCTCGGTTTCTACCCCGTCGATGCCGTCAGCGGCAACTACATCCTGGGCTCGCCGCTCTTTGAGCACGCCGTTGTAGAGCTGGGCGGCGGCAAGCAGCTGGTCATCGAAGTGCAGCGAAAGGACCCGGCGCACCAATACATCCAGGCCTTCTCGTTGAACGGCGCCACCGCAGAAGCGCGTCTGGTTCAACCACAAGGACATCGTCAACGGAGGCAAGCTCGTGATCGAGATGGGTCCCGAGCCGAATCTCACTCTGGGTGCAGACGCGGCGGCGATCCCGCCGTCGTTGACGCTGCAACCTGCTTAGTAACAGCTTCATAACAGTCACACCCCCGCTAACTGTATGCCGGCGTGCGCAGTTTGAAGCCGTCCGGCGATTTATGCGGTTGTCGGCGTCTTGTATTCGTGATGAAATTGATCGCTAATCCGAATACTGATTGCACGGCCGGACGAAAGAGGCACGAACTGGAGACATCCGCTACCACCACGCAAACTGCACCTGCCGGACTTCGCCGCTCTCTCAAGCTGTGGAATCTCCTCATCTTCGGAATCATCAGCGTTCAGCCCACCGCCCCGATGGGCATCTATGGCGTGGTCAGCAATATCGCCGGCGGTCATGTCGTCACCACCATCCTCATCGGCATGGTCGCAATGCTCTTTACCGCGATCAGCTACGGAAGAATGGCGCGCGTCTACCCCAGCGCCGGATCGGCCTACACCTATGTCGGCAAGGAGATCAACCCGGTCCTCGGCTACGTCGTCGGCTGGTCCATGCTGATGGACTATCTGCTGAACCCCATCATCTGCGTGATCTGGTGCAGCGCTGCCGCACAAAATGTAATCCCCGGAGTTCCGTACGCGGCCTGGGCGGTCGCCTTCGTCGTCGTCTTTACCGGGTTGAATCTACGTGGCGTGCAGACATCTTCGCGAGTAAATGCCATCCTTACCGGCGCCATGAGTCTCGTAGTGGTCATTTTTCTGGCTTACGCGGTACGCTACATCGCTATGGTAGTGCGGCCAGTCGGGGGGCAATGGCTGATTCCCTTCTATGACCCCGCAACCTTCACGGCGTCACGACTGTTTCACGGAACCTCTGTTGCGGTCCTGACCTACATAGGCTTCGACGGCATATCGACTATGTCCGAGGAGGTTGAGAATCCGCGCCGAAACATCATGCTGGCAACCGTTTTCACCTGCCTGGTCATCGGCGTTCTCTCGATGGTGGAGGTTTACGTCGCGCAACTTGTGTGGCCTTCACATACTCCTTTCCCTGAATCGATGGTGGACACCGCGTTCGTCCACGTCGCTAATCGGGTCGGCGGCAGGTTCCTCTTTCAACTGCTCAATGCGACGCTACTGATCGCGAACCTCGGCTCCGGCATGGCCGCGCAGTTTGGAGCCTCCCGGCTTCTCTATGGCATGGGTCGAGCCAACGCCTTGCCGAAGCGATTCTTCGGTGCAGTCCACGCCAAGACCGGCATCCCCCGCAACAACGTTCTCTCTGTGGGCGCATGCATGCTTGGCGGCGTCTTCCTGATGACCTACGGACAAGGTGCGGAGTTGTTGAACTTCGGCGCCTTCATCGCATTCATCGGAGTCAACGCTGCCGCCTTCATTCACTACAGATTTCGCACGCAGGAAAAAGTGTTCCTGCCCGCGCTTATTCCGCTGCTCGGCATGGCAGTCTGCACCTTCATCTGGCTGAAGCTGAGCCACAGCGCGCAACTGCTGGGTGTCTGCTGGATCATAGTGGGACTCACACTTTATTTCGTGATGCGCCGCAAATCGCCTGACTTGGCGTTGGATTCCGTCTTCGAGTAGCCCCGGCTTCGACCTGACCGACAGGAGGAATGCAGGCCATTATCTATCCCGCCGTAGATAACTTCCCATTTTTTTGGGTACTATACGTTGTGGCGATAAGGTGCTCTCCGCGAGGCGGGTAGTTTGAACTCTTCTTCCCGCTTCCCTCTGCTGGATTCTCTTAACAGTTGAGCGATTGCTGTACCAAGCGGCGTTTACGTGTGCGCTCCTCGCCAGAGCATGGTTATTATCCGGGGCTGCATGTACTGGGCCTGCATCACCAAGGAGCAAGCGGGATGTCTGTAGAACGCAAGACGAAGATTCGTTTCTTTTTAGCCTTCTGGCTTTTTGTTCTGAGCGCCGTCGCGTTCATGGACCGTACCAATATCGCAATCGCCGGTCTGCATATCATGCATGACTTCGGCCTGAGCGACACGCGCTTGGGCTCCATCTCAAGCGCGTTCCTGCTGGGCTACGCTGGGCTACAGGTTCCTGCAGGATGGGCGGCGGCGAAGTTTGGTCCCCGCAAGACACTGACAGCAGGCGTGCTGCTGTGGGCGGTGGCAACCGGGCTGATTGTGCTGCTGCCGACAGGAATGGCGCACGCGATCGTGATACTGATGTTGCTGCGCTTTGTCCTCGGCGCGGGCGAGAGCGTTATGTATCCGTCCGCGAACCAGTTTGTCGCGCGATGGATTCCCGTCCAGGAGCGCGGCAAGATCAACGGTCTGATCTTTGCTGGCGTAGGCGCGGGTGCCGGTCTGACACCGCCGTTGATGAACTGGCTGATCTTGAACCACGGGTGGCGCTCCGCCTTTGGCCTGAGCGCGGTGCTGTTCCTGATCGCGGGACTGGTGTGGTGGCTCGCTTCGCGCAATACACCGCAAGAGCATCCCATGGTCTCGCCGGGGGAACTCGCCGTCATTCAGGCAGGCATGCCGGCGGTCAAGGCGGCCGATGTATCGGCGACTGGCGAAAACAAGATCTCGTGGGGCGCCATGTTCCGGCGCCGTGACCTGCTGGCGCTGATGGCCAGCTACTTCAGCTTCGGCTATGTCTCGTGGATCTTCTTCGCGTGGTTCTTTATCTACATGGCGCAGGTGCGGCATGTGAACCTGAAGCTGAGCGCCATCTTTACCATGCTGCCGTTTCTGGCGATGATGGTCGCGTCGTTCTCGGGCGGCGCTATTAGTGACAAGATAACCCGCAGCTACGGCCTGCGCGCCGGACGCTGCGGCATTGCGGTGGTCTCCATGCTTCTGACGGCCTGCTTCCTGATGATTGGCTCGCAGGTGCAGAGTCCAAGTCTTGCAGGTCTGTTCCTGGCCGGAGGCGCAGGAGCACTCTACCTGTCGCAGAGCTCCTTCTGGTCCGCGTCGGCCGATATTGCCGGACGCAGCTCAGGGGTATTCTCCGGCATCATGAACATGGCTTGTCAGATTGGCGGCGCATTGACCGCGTCGCTGACCCCATGGATCGCGCTGCATTTTGGATGGATCACCGCATTTGCCGTCGCTGCGTCGCTGTCTGTGGTCGGCGCGCTCTGCTGGCTTACCGTCCATCCTGAACGTCCTCTCGTTACGGACTGACGATCTTTCGGCAACTCATTCTGCATGCCCGGCTTAGGTACTATGCACACCAGGCCGGGCGTGCGAAAGTATCTTCCTTTCCCCGAATCGTGGCATAAGGATGTCCAATTAGCGAGAAAGTCAGACTCGCACTCAGTTTCTACCCATAGGTCATTTATTTTAGTTGCTGATAGGTCATATAGCCTACAATGGTCGAAGAAGGTGCCTACAAGTTGGCTGGGCTATAGCCGCCTTCACAATGTCTGGGAAGGCCAGTATGCCGATCCATGTACGACGGGAGTATTCATGACCCGTACAAGCGTCCAAAATGTACTGCATCCCGAATCGCCAACAGCTTACATTCTCATGTCGAGAATCTGTCCGTGCCCCATTGCGGTCAGCGACTCTGCCGCAGAGATTGCATTGATAAGCCTTCAGCATTTAGTTAAGTGAGTTAGTTAGTTAAATGAGTAGACTATCCATCGTCGAAGCTATTGGGCCATCGCCATCACAGAGCGAGGTGGCTGTTGAACGTCATTCGCGCGTCCGATTCTTTCTCGCCTTCTGGTTGTTCGTTCTCAGCGGCGTGGCTTTTCTGGATCGCACCAACATCTCCATCGCCGGCCTGCAGATCAGCTCTGAATACGGGCTCGGCAACCAGCGGCTGGGTTGGATCTTCTCCGCCTTCCTGATCGGTTACGCCGGTTTTCAAATACCTGCCGGATGGTTGGCGGTTCGCTTCGGACCGCGGCTGGTCCTGACCCTTGGCGTTATCTGGTGGGGTATAGCCACCGCCCTGACTGCATTGCTGCCGACAGGAATCGCACACGCAGTTATTCTGCTTATCGCCATCCGCTTCGCCCTCGGCGCCGGTGAGGCGGTGATCTACCCGGCCGCAAACCAGTTCGTCTCCCACTGGATACCGGCGGAGGAGCGCGGCTTCGTCAACGGTCTTATCTTCGCCGGAGTAGGCGCAGGCAGCGGACTCACACCTCCCCTGCTCGCTTGGATCATCGGCAATCAAGGATGGCGCGCGGCCTTCTGGTTCAGCGCCATCGTTGGACTCCTCGCGGGCGCAGTCTGGTGGTTCGCCGCGGCGGACACTCCCGAGGAGCACCCTGCGGTCTCCCCCAATGAGCTGCGCAAGATCCGCGACGGCTTTTCCACCGCAGCTCTGCTACGGCCAACTCACCCCAATGCCTCTGCTGCCTCCGCCGCCGCTATCTCGTGGCGCGCCATCTTTCGCCGCCGCGATCTTCCTGCCCTGATGGTGGGATACTTCAGCTTCGGCTATGTAGCCTGGATCTTCTTCAGTTGGTTCTTTCCTTACATGACCCAGGTACGCGGCTTCGACCTCGACTCCAGTGCCCGCTACGCCATGCTGCCCTTCCTCTCCATCACCATCGGCAGCCTCGCTGGAGGAACCCTCAGCGATCGGCTCACCCGTATCTACGGACTGCGGATCGGCCGCTGCGGCCTCGCCGGCGTCGCGTTATTGCTCACGACAGTCTTCCTGATCATCGGTTCCCAGACTCACAGCCCGCGTCTCGCAGGTCTCATCCTCGCCGCCGCTGCCGGCTCGCTTTACGTCTCGCAAAGCTCCTTCTGGTCCGTCTCGACCGACATCGCCGGTCGAAGCTCCGGAATCTTCTCCAGCATGGTGAATATGGGCGGACAGATAGGCGGAGCCATCTGCGCATCTCTGACGCCCTGGATAGCAGAGCGCTTCGGCTGGACCACCTCCTTCGCTATCGCAGCAGCCCTCGCCGTCGCCGGAGCCATCTGCTGGACGACCGTTCACCCCGAACAGCCTCTCGATGCCTGACGGTCTTTTAAACCCGCTCTGTGCCGCCGTAGTTATAATGGAACACCTTCGAAATGATGAATCACAGACAAGCCAATCTGCCAACAGCCGCTCCCCTCGCGAGCAGGCAGTCGTGCGCCTGTCGATTTCGGTTTCAGAGCAGGACAACCATGAGCAGCGTTGTCTTGCTGCTTCTCCTGTTCGGCGTCTTCTCCAATGCCCACGCCGCCCCCAACAACAGCGTCCGTACCCTGGTGACCGATCGCAAAGGATCGCTCTGGCTAGGCACCGCGAACGGCGTCTTTTTCCTGCCCAAACGGGACACCGATCCATCCCACCGCCTGCATCTGCTTCCCTCCCAGATCGTCACCTGCATGCTGGAGGACCGCGATGGCTCCATCCTCGTAGGCACCCGCAACGGCCTTTATCGAATCCAGGACGGCAAAGCCCTCACCGTCAAAGGGCTGCCTGACCCGCTCATCCTTTCGCTCACCCTCGACAGCATGGGATACGTCTGGACCGGCACCGCTGCCGGCGGCCTCGCCTACATCAACAAAGAATCGGCGACACCGATGCCGATCAACAGTGGCCTGCCTCTTCTCTCTGTCCAGAAAGCCGTCGAAGACTCGACTGGAAATCTTTGGCTCCATACCTCGCGTGGAGTCCTCCGTGTCTCCCTGCAGGATCTGCATGACATCATGGACGGCCGCAAGGATCAGCTCACCTCCGTGCTGCTCGAAAAGGCGGACAGCATCCCCTGGATTCTCTCGCGCGAAGGAGCCACCCAGTCCCACGGCGCCACCGAAAAACTCGATCTCTCTCCTCCCACCGCAGTCATCACCGGATGGAACCTCGCCAACGAAGAGACTCCCACCGCCTCTGGCTCCCATGTCGATCTCGCCGCCGGACAGCCCCAGACCATCTTCTTCTTCAACGCAGGTCCCTCCCACAGCTCTGCGCAGGTCGAGTATCGCTACCGGCTCACTAACTACGACACCGATTGGAACACCACCCGAACCGGCGAAGCCCGCTATCACCGGCTCGACTTCGGAAAATACAACTTTGAGGTCCAGGCTCGTAACCTCGGCGAGCCCTGGAAGACCCCGGTAGCCTCTCTGTCGGTCTACCAGCGCCCGCATCTCTATCAGACCTGGTACACCTACCTCGTCCTTCTGCTGCTCGGCGTTCTTCTTACTGTCCATCTAGTCCGTCGCCGAGTCCAGACAATGAAAGGCCGCCTCGGCATCGTATTCGAAGAGCGCAACCGCATCGCATCTGAGTGTCACGACACCCTGATGGCCGGTTTCGCTGCCATCTCCTGGCAGCTTGAAGCAACAGCAAAACTCTTCCGTGACAGCGGCTCCGACTCAACACTCCCGCGGCGAAGTCCTGCGAACTCGCCCGCAGCATGGTCTCCCACTGCCAGGCCGAAGCCCGCCGCATCATCTGGGATCTCCGTGACACCGACGAGGTCACCAACGTGCTCTCTCAGGCGCTCTCGCGCACGCTCTCGTCGAAACACATCCAGGGAGCGATCGAGACCAAGCTCGACGTCGAAGGCGAACGAAGTTCCCCTCGCTCCCGGCTGCGTCCATCATCTCGTCTGCATCGGACAGGAAGCCGTCTCGAACGCCATGCGTCACGCCGAATGCTCACGCATCTCGTTCATCTCAAGTACGAGAGCGACTCGCTCAGCCTCTCCATCCGCGACGATGGCCACGGCTTTCTTCCCTCCGATCGTTCGTTGCCTCGCGTCGCGGACACTTCGGCATTCCTGTCATGGAAGAGCGTGCCCGCAAACTTGGCGGCAGCTTTCGCCTTCAAACCTCTGCTGGAGCCGGCACCGAAGTCACCGTCAAGGTATCCTTCGACGCCATGCAGCAGCCCGTCAACCAGGAACATCACGTGATACGTTGGATTAGGCATATGAAACAGATTCGAGTCCTCCTCATCGAAGACCATTTCTCGCGCGCATGGCGCTTCACTCCGTCCTCTCCGGCCATCCGCAGATTCAGATCATCGGAGAGGCAGGCGACGGCGAGACTCGGCATCTCCATGTATCGCCAGTTGCGTCCCGATGTCGTCGTCTCGACCTTCGCCTTCCGCGTGTCAGCGGCTTCGAGGTCATCATCCGAGCTGCGCCGCGAGTTTCCCAACGTCCGCATCGTCGTGCTCTCCAACTACCAGGGCAGCGAAGACATCTACCGCGCCGTCCGCAGCGGAGCGATGGCCTATCTCACCAAGGATGCGAGCGGCGAAGAGCTGCTCAACGCCATCCAGAACGTCGACCGCGGCCTGCGCTATCTCCCTCATCGCGCGCTCGACCTCCTCGCCGAGCGCATGCCCGCCGTCGACCTCACGCCCCGTGAGCCGAGGTGCTCGCCGCATCACCCAGGGCCGCAGCAACCGCGAGATCGCCGAAGATCTCAAATCGCCGAAAAGACCGTGCGCATCCATGTAAGCTCCGTGCTGGACAAGATGGGCGCCCGCGACCGCACCCAGGCCACCATCTATGCCTTGCAGCGCGGTCTCGTTCACCTTCGACTAATTCTTCAGTCCGCTACCATAACTCCAATCAGTCAATGTTTACAGCCGGCCTATTAGAAAAACTCATGCCCTCATGAAATCTACAGTGATTAGGCCATTTGGCCTATATCTAGCTAACATACCTGCCCACAGAACGTATTTTTACATGTTGTTTGTCCGTATCGTAGTGGTATTGTCATAGCATCAAAAACAAATAGCGATCGCTCGAGCAGAGCGTGGGAATTAGGCGTCCACCTCTAACCATCTGTGGATTGCGAATAACAATCCGTTTCATCACCTGCTTCTGGCAGGCCAGGATTCTAGGAGGCCATCAGTGAAAAAAGCATTGATCTGTTACTCTCGTGTTCTGCTCAGTCCGCTGTTTCTTCGTGCTCAGGTCGCGGACAACACCGCGCTTGTAGGAACGGTCACTGATCCAACTGGAAGCGTCGTCCCGGCGCCAATGTCGTCGGTGTCAACGTCGACACGAAAGTCGTCGTACACCGGCACCACCAACGCCGAAGGTTATTACTCCATCCCCTTCGTCAGTCCCGGAACGTACGATATCAGCGTTGAGATGCCCGGATTCAGGAAGATCACCACGACGGCGTTATCGTCACAGATCAACCTCTCGGTGCGTACCGACTTCGCCCTTAAAGTCGGTTCGAGGCCGCAGTAGATCAGCGTCTCCGCCAGACACCCCTGTCATCTCGACCGACGATGCGCTTCTCGGCGAAACCGTATCGACTCGCAGCAGGTGCACGATCTTCCCGTACAATGGCCGTCACGCTATCGATCTCGCCGCAACCGCCTCCAACGTCCGATCAGCGGCACCGCCCTCACCGGCAACCCTCCCGGCAACCGCGCCAGCGGCTCCGGCACACGCAACATCAACAACAGCATCTCGCTTGACGGCATCTCGATCATGAACAACCTGATCACGACTGCCAGCTCTCTCCCAATCCCGACGCCCTCGACTCCGTACAGACGCAGAACGGAAACTACACCGCTCAGTACGGCGACTATCTCGGCGTTCACATCAACCAAGTTTCGAGGACCGGAACCAATACTTCCACGGCACCGCCTACGACTACATCCAGAACGATGCCTTGAACGCCAAGAGCTGGCTGCAGCCCAGGACACAGCCCAAGAGCCAAGCTTCGCTACAACCTCTTCGGTGGCGTCTCAGCGGTCCCATCATCATCTCTACGGAAGAATAAGACCTTCTTCACTGGTTCCTATGAGGGCCTCCGCAACACGGCGCAGCAAAGTGCACAACGGTACGGTTCTCACCAACCAGCATGCGCACTGGCGATTTCAGCGAGCTGTGCATTCAAGGCTTTCAGTCAAACGTTTTGCGTTGGCTATCAACCTACCCGGCAATTGAACGGCACCCCGACTACAGCCCAGCTTGCGACGTATGGAAAGCAGATCTACCAGTTGAGCGGCGCTCCCTACGCGAACAACGTCGTTCCACTGGACCCCATTTCGCAAAGTATCCTGCCGTATATGGCCCTTCCTACTGGCCCATACACGTTCAGGCTCCACCAACTGGCAGGGTAATCTGCCGATCGCTGTCAACTCGAAGCGCAAACCTCGAGCGCGTCGATCTCAAATCAACGATAAGATCTCACTCTTTGGGCGCTTCGCGATGGCAGTCGGTCAACAACTACACGCAGGCAATCAATCTTGCCAACACCGCGTACACCTACCTACGGAGACGTCGCAACGGAGTCTGCCGGCTATCACCTACATCATTACGCCCAAGATGGTCAACGACCTCCGCGTTGGCTTCAATATCCTGGACACCCAGATCGTCAATCAGCAGTCTGCAGAACGGCGCGACCAACGCTGGTTCCAATCTCGGCATCCCCGGATTCACGGCGGACGTCACCAGTGGCAATCCCGGGCTTGTCGATATGACGCATCACCGGGTATCAGGGCATCGCCAGAGCGGAACCAACTGGTTTCAGGACGATCGCACCCTCACTGGTACGACCAGTTCAGCTATACCCGTGGCAAGCACGCATTCATGGCCGGTTCAGCATTCGCAAGTTCACCATCGGTCGCGCCGCCACCAACACTGGACGTGGTCAGTTCACCTTCGACCAGACTTTGCTGGCGGACCCGGGGCCTGCCTTCATCGCCGGCCTCCCAACCGGCCTCACCTCTCCTTCTTACCAGGTCAAGGGCTCCGTCGCCCAATGGCGTGACGGATTCTTCGTCCAGGACACCTGGCAGGTCACGCAGAAGCTAACCTTGCAGTACGGCCTCCGCTACGAACTTCCGCAGGTGGCATACTGCCTCAATGGTGTTGGCCGCATCATGGCTCCAGACCTGACGGCACTCTTCCCCGCAGCCGGCGGTACCACCCCGGCCAATGCGATCGCGTATCCCGGCTTCCACTTCACCCCACCCCAGCATAAAGACATCAGCCCGCGCGTCGGCTTCTCATATCGCGTGACTGACAAAATCGTACTTCGCGGTGGTGGTGGCATCTACTACAACGCGAACCAGATGAACTGCTACACGCTGTCCACCAACACCTATCCATACACGGCGAACGTGACCAACTCGGCTCCCGGACCAACGTCACCTTCACGCTCGACAACCCCAACGTCCCGCCCCCCACGGCGTTTGGATTGGCCAGCAGCCCGTATAGCGCCTTTACAGTGAACAGCTACCTCCCGTCCCAGCAGATGTATCAGTGGAATGTCGATCTCGGAAAGGAGATCTGGCGAAACGGCGGCTTGGAGTTCCAGTACCTCGGAACGAGGTCGCTCCATCTGGATGAGAGCTACTATCCGAACCAGCCTGCACCCTCCGCTTCGTTCTCAAACGCAAACCGCCCGAATCCGACCATCGGCAACATTCGTGTGATCAACAACGACGCGTTTGCTACCTACAACGGTCTCACCGTCATTATGCGTCAGCGCCTGTGGCATAACCTCACCGCGAACCTCAGCTACACCTGGTCGCACGCACTCGATGTGTCCGACAGCTCGAACGATGGCGGCTCGGCCATGTGGCAGGGTCACCTCAAGTTGGACTACGCGACGTCGGCCTTCAACATCACCAACCGCTTCGTCGGCACAGCGACCTATGCTCTGCCTAAGCTGGCTGGAAGAAACATCCTCGTCCGGGAAACTCTGGGCGGCTGGCAGGCCAACGCGATCGTCGATCTTCGCAGCGGCACCCCGGCGACCGCAACCCTCACCACCGACTACGCACACGTAAACGGAGTTGGAGCCAGTCAGCGTCCTAACTACGTCCACGCCTCCCACTCTACCTGCAGCCGTTCAACCGTCACCGGTACGGGTGGCTCAAACCATAACAGCTGCCTGGATCTGACGGCCTTCAACTCTAACCTGCCCCAGGGCACCTTCGGTAATGTGCATCGCAACTCGATTTACAACCCCGGCGCGGCCAACACCAGCGTCTCCCTGTTCAAGAACTTCCCGATCTGGGAGACGGTGGCGCTTCAGTTCCGCGTTGAGGGCTTCAACCTCTTCAATCACCCCAACCCCAGCGGTCCGAACACCAACACGCAGAGCGCTTCCTTTGGCTACATCACATCTGCGCAAACGGGCTTCACCTCCACTGGTGCCCGTATCCTGCAGCTGGCTGGAAAGATCAACTTCTAACCCTAACCGCAACATCAGCCTCACCAATAGCAGCCGGGAGAACTCTCCCGGCTGTTATTTTTTTCTCCCCCATCTTCGGACCACCCGGAAAGCAGTCGGACCTGCGCGGAACGCTTGACACCCCTGATACACTTAATACAGAGAAGAAAACGGTCCGGCCAGGTGCCGGACCGCTGTCTTTAACCCTCCGATCCTGTACCCAAGTCCAGACTTAATCCATTTGCTTCGAAGACTTTGGGTACTTTAGGGGGGAGGGGGCATACCCGCCAGCCACCTGTGGAAACATGGTCAATCTGTGGCATCATTAATTGCTGTCGCTCGAGAACGCGACAGCAGGAGGCAATCGAATTGGATCGGACTCAAGTTTCAGCAATATTTCGTTCGCGGCTGGCCCGCTCTGTCGCGGCAACTGTCGTCATCTGCACCACTATCCTCTCCGTCACGCACATCGTCCGAGCCGACGAGCCCATGACGGCCGCCCAGTACAACGCGAACCCCGCCGCCCTGATCGACGCCTACCGCCACGTAGAAGCCGCCTCCGTATCCGATGCCCTCGAGCAGCTCTATCACGAGAAGCACTACATGTCGCATAAGATGCAGGCCATCTTCCCCGACCAAATTCGCCGGCACCGCCCTCACCGTCAAGCTCGTCAAGCAGGAGAACAACGACCCCAACGCCCTCTCCGGCATGCTCCAGGCAATCGACTCCGGTGGCCCCGGCTCCGTCTACGTCATGACCGTCGAAGACGGCGCCGACATCGCCGGCATGGGTGGCCTGATGGGCACGGCCATGTTCTCCCGCGGCTTCGCAGGAGCCATCATCGATGGCGGCGTACGCGACCTTCCCCAGCTCAAAAAGATCGGCTTCCCCGTCTACGCTCTAGGCCCCGTGCCATCCACCTCCGTCAGCCACTATCGCTTCGGGGGCATGAACATTCCCGTCAACTGTGACGGTGTCCAGGTCAACCCGAACGACATCATCGTCGCCGATCAGGACGGGGTGGTGGTCGTCCCCCGCGCCCACGCAGTCGATGTACTCCTCCTCGCCCAGAAGCTGGACTTCAGCGAGCACTCGATGTTTGCCTACATCGAAAAATTCCACTCCATCGTAGATGCAGTCAAGCAGTTCGGACGAATCTAAACCACAGGTGCGGACCAGCCACCGCCGGTCCGCACCATTTTTTTGCCACGCTACTTCGAACCGGCCTCTACTTCGTAGTAGACAAGCCATCGATCAGACTATTCCGGTAAGCCTTCACTCCCGGCACAAAGCCAATCAACGCACCTGCAACAACGACCGCCGCCAGATACAGATACATCTTCTGCGATAGAGGCACAATCGGCAGATACAGCCCAAAGTTCATCTCGATAGGAGTCTGCAGCACAAAGAGAGCCGCAAAGACCGCCCCTACGCCGATCAGAGCCCCAAGAACACTCAGCAACGTCGACTCCAGCATCAGCAGCACTACCACTTGCCGCGCGCTAGTCCCCAGCGCCCTCAGAATCGCAATCTCGCGCCGGCGCTCGTTGAGCAACGCATACAGCGAGATCATCATTCCCAACAGGCCCACAACCAGCACGCACACCGCAATCAGCGACAGCGCATTATCAGCATAATCCAGCATCTGCCAGAGCTCCGACAGCGTCACGCCCGGCAGAATCGCAGTAAGCGCCTCGTCCTTATACGTATTGATCTCCCGCTGCAGCCGCAGCCCATCCATCCTCGACTTCGTGCCAACCAGAAATGCATTGACCCGGTCGATCTTGATGTCCTCCTTGCGAATCGAGGATGCGGCTACCTCTTGCCCCGGCAGCGGCGGCGCTCCATTCTTCCAATCGATGTGCATCGCCTCAATGCCATAAAGGCTGACGTAGATCGCCCGATCGACCGGCGTCGCCGTTCGCTGCAGAATCCCCACCACCGTAAATGGCTTGTCTTTGTGCTCTGAGAAAGAAACCGAAGACAGGCCATGGCTCAGCACGACCTGCTGCCCGACTTGATAGTGCAGCTTCTCTGCGACATCGCTTCCGATCACGGCATCGAACACGCCCTGCGGCGCAGTGCCTTGAGCGACATGTATCTTCTGATCGCCATGAAAGGTGTAGTGCTGATAGAAGTTGTCATCCGTTCCAACAACTCGAAAACCTTTATGACTGTCGCCTAAATCAAACGGAATCGTCCACGCCACAGCTCGGGACGAAGCGAAGTGCTGATAACTTTCGTACGAAATATCATTCAGCTCCGAACCCATATGGAAGACCGTGTACAGCAGCAGCTCCAGGCTTCCACCGCGGGCTCCAACAACCAGGTCCGTATGGCTGATCGTTCCTTCAAAGCTCTGCCTCGTGCCTAACTGCACCTCGTTTACACCGATCAGCAGCCCGACGCTCAGCGCGATTGAAAGTACCGTCAGCGTCGTGACAAAAATTCTGCTCTTTACCGATTGCCATGCCAGGGAGAGGATGATCACGCTTGAGCTCCATTGATGTCCGCAAGAAACACATGCCGGTCGAACAGCGGCATCAGGGTTGGGTCATGACTCACAAAGATCAGCGTCGTCCCAAACTCACTGCACGTATCGAAGAGCAGCTTGATGAAACGCTCGCGACGGTCGTGATCCAGGGATGACGTCGGTTCATCCGCAATCAAAAGCTGCGGCGCACCAATCAACGCTCTCGCAGCAGCCACCCGCTGCTGCTGGCCCACGCTCAAGGCGTTCACACGATCGGCAAGTATCTCGTCGATGTCGAGCTTATGAGAGATCGATTTGACTGCAGCCGGCAGGGCCACATGACCCAGGTTCTTCAGCCGTGCAGGATGAAGCTGGCACGGCAAAGAAATATTGCCTTCAACGCTCAGGTAAGGAATCAAGTTGAAGCTCTGAAAGATGTACCCCATCTTCTCTCCGCGCAACTTATCCCGTGCCGAAGCAGAGAGCTCTTCCAACTCATGGCCCAGCACAGAGACCCGTCCCTTTTGCGGTTTCAGAACGCCGGCGATGAGCCCCAGCAGCGTAGTCTTACCGCTGCCGCTCGGCCCATGCAGAAAAAGCCGTTCCCCCGCCGCGACGTGGAAACGAGGTATCGACAAAATTTGCTTTCCTTCCCGATACGAAAAGGCAACATCTTCGAGGAGCACTTGATCATTCATATTTGCTTTTACTCTTGGCAACGCAGAAGTTTGACGCCAACCACATAGTCATAATCATTAGAGCACCCTCGATCCGCTCACGTTGCAACGCTTAAGTATGATTCCGTCATGGCTTCGGAGCAGTCTGCGGATAAGGCGCCCATCGCTGCGGCCCTCGTCGAGCATCTCCAAACCCGCGCGCCGCAAGCGTGGTCCATCGCTTGGCCTGACGATTCGCTGCACTCGGAGGGCTGTCCCAATCCTCTGCCGTCAATCCATTCAAATCGTAAACAACCTTACCAGCCCGCACCGTCAGTTCGCAGACCATCTTTTCCTTGCCCTTCAGCTTCGTGCCGAACATATCGACAAACGCAAAATCTCCCTGCTGCAAACTCAGCACAGCAACATCAGCCGGCGAGCCAACCGAAAGATTCCCAAGCTGGTCCTGAAGAATCTCATGCGCCGGGTGCGAAGTCATGTCCGCAACAACCTCCGCGAGCGGAACCCCCAGCGCAAGAAATTTGTCGCCGACATTCAGCAGGTCTTTCATTCCTGCGTTCATACTCTCCGTGTACAAATCGGTAGACATCGAGTCCGGAAGAAATCCCGCCTTCACCAGCGGCACCGCGACGGCCCACGAAAAGCTGCCCTGCCCATTCCCAACATCGAAATAAATCCCGCGCGACCGCCCCTCCCGCATTCCCTTCCCGGGCCTCCAGTCTCAGAGTCCTGCTCTCCCCGAATCCCTGAGTACGCGTGCGTATAAATATCTCCCGGCCGCAGTACCCGCTCCAGCAGCTCATACAGTGGCCGCTCAATCCGTCGCGAGCCATAGTCGATCATCACCGGAATATGCGCAATCGTCCCCGCCTTCACCGCCTGCTCATACGGAGTCCACTCCGGCCCCGTAAAGTGCGCGCTCTTAATCCCGACGATCAACCCCGGATACTTCAGCGCCATCGCTGCCGCCGGCTCGGCCTTCATGTCGTCGAGATTCTGCTCTTGAATCGTATGCGTAATCCCCGTCCCGACAATATTCAACATCGCCAGCACGCGGGTCTGCGACCGATCGATGACCCGGTCCTTGAAGTCCGGAAAGCTTCGCCATCCCGAAGATCCCGCATCCACCACCGTCGTTACTCCGTTGCGAAATGTGAACCCATCCGGGTAGACACTCAGGTCGCCTTCAATCGAAGCCCGCACGCCGGTCCCGGCATACACGTGGACGTGAATATCAATCAGGCCAGGCGTCACATACAGCCCATTGAGCTCAACCGCCTTCACCCCATCCGTGGCAGGAATATCCTTAGCAACCTTTGCGATCAGCCCATCCTTGATCGCCACGTCCATCACGCTGTCGATGTGGTTCTTCGCATCGAGGACGTGACCGCCCTTCAGGATCAGGTCATAGTCCGGGGAGGTCGCGGCCGTCGCAACTGTACCCTGTGCAGCACAGGGAATCGCCGCCAACGTCGCCAGAACCACGCCCGCGTACAGAACTCGAAGTCTCGCATTCATAGATTGATCCGCCTGAGAGAGATCCAACCCGGCAAAATAACGGCGAGGCGCCTTCCCTGGAAAACTAAGAAACGCGCCATCGCCGCTCGGGAGAGATATCCGGAAAATTGGATTACAAACCCCAACATGGATGCTGTCATGTGGCGTTTGCCCGGTGGGATTCTAGGGCAGATAGACTACTAGTTCAGATTCTTTGATCATTGTCGTAAGACAGGCATGTACCACGGTCTCGACGGAAGGGAGGCGCTTCCCATTGGGCCTGCAAAATCAACCTGGAAGATAGATACGTCATTTGATCTACTTACATCTCAGGCTGACGGCCCATGACACCTTCCTGCAATAGAATAAGAGTTAACTCCTACCTCTCTCCGCGAGTTCTACTTAACGCCTTAAAAGGTTGTACGATTTCTGTGAGCCCATTCATGGAATCTCACGTTTGAAATTTAGGTGCGTTAACACGCATGTCAATGGAGTACCAATCTCGCAGGAAAAAGCAGTGAAGGAGAAATTTATGGAGATCAACACTCGGCGCAGTTTTTTTGCCAAACTCGCCGCGATGGCGGCAGTTGTAACCGGCGCACCGAAGCTCTTCGCTCAACAGGCTCCCCCCGCCACCCCACCCGCACCTGCTGCACCCGGCGGTGGGCGCCGTGGAGGTGGAGGTGGAGATGGATTCGGCGGCGGTCCCCGCAACAACGTTCATGACGGCGTCTTCTGGTTCTCAGGCACCGGCTCCAACGACGGATACGGCCGCGCGGATCACGTCACCGTCAAGGATCCCTTCGAAAAGCACGTCACCCGCACCATGGATGCGCTCAAGAAGTCTCTCGAGCGTGCGGGCTCGAACATGGACAGCATCATCCACCTCGATGTCTTCACTTGCCTGCCGCTCGACGACAGTCTCCCCATGCCGACCGGCAGCGCACGCTTCGCCGCCCACCTCGCCCAGTACCAGGCATTGAATAAGATCTACGCAACTTACTTCAGCCCCGGCAAGGCACCCTCGCGCGCCTGCATGGCTCTTGAGTGGATTCCGGGCGACTCGTTGATCGAGATCCGTGGTAACGCCTTGATAGTCAATGCTCCTGCCCCACCCGCACCGCCTGCTGGCGAGTAATTATTCACGTAAGACACTGAAAGGAAGTTCTGTATGAATTTGAAGTCTGGTTGGAGTCGTCGTTCCTTCCTATCCGCCATTGGCGCCGCCAGTGGCAGCCTGCTCGCTCCGGGCAAGTTGCACGCCGCTGGCATGGCTGCCAAGAAAACCGGCAAAACGTCGACCCCCTCGGTCGATGGCCACCCCATCGTTCCCATCACCAGTGGCCTCGGCTCAACCGATATCTACGCCGCCCTCGGCGTCACGCCCATCATCAACATCAATGGCACCGTCACCGTCATCGGTGGATCGGTAATGAAGCCCGAGGTCATGGAGCTGATGCGCCAGGGCAACCAGCACTTCGTCCTGCTCGACGAGCTCGAAGTTGCTGCTGGCAAGTTCATCGCAAATCTCTGTAAGGCTCCCGCAGGCTACACCGGACTCGTCACGGGCGGCGCTGCTGCGGCCCTGGTCGTCGGCTACGCCGGCATGATGACCCAGGACTTCGAGAGCCGCATCAAGGCAATTCCCGATATGACCAACATTCCCAAAAATGAGGTCATCATCCAGAAGAGCCACCGCTACGCCTTCGACCACCAGATCCGCCAGACCGGCGCCAAGCTCGTCGAAGTCGTCACCCGCGAAGAGATGATCGCCGCCATCAATCCGAAGACCGTAGCGATCCACTTCACCAACATCCTCTCCGGTGGCGGAAAGGTCAGCGGCCCCGAGACCGTCGAGATCGCCAAGGCCCACGGCATCTACACCTTCAATGACGCCTCCGCCGACGTTCCTCCCAAGGAGCGCCTGTGGGAGTATCCGGCAGTCGGCTTCGACCTCACCACCTTCAGCGGTGGCAAGGACATCTGCGGACCTCAGGCCTCCGGCATCCTCATCGGCCGCGAAGACCTGATCCACTTCTCGCTGCTCAACATGAGTCCGCAGGAAGACCGCATTGGACGCTGCTGCAAGGTCGGCAAGGAGACCATCTTCGCCCTACTCAAGGCGCTCGAACTCTTCGTCAACCAGGACTACGACCAGACCCTCAAGATGTACGACGCGCGCGCGCAGGTTATCACCGACGCCATCGCGAAGTTCGGCGTCAAGGCCAACGAGCGGCAGTTCAACCCAACCGCGCTCGGCAACGTAACCCCACGCTACAGCTGGACCATCGATCCCGCCAAGCTCAAGATCACCGGCCCCGAGGTCATGCAGAAGCTCGCTGACACCCGTCCCGTCGCAATCGGCAGCATGGGCGCAGGCGCCAGCGGTATGCGCGGACGCCCGGACCCCGGCGCGCCGGAAGCTGCTGCTGGGGCACGCGGTGGACGTGGCGGTCGCGGAGGTCGCGCTCAGGACCCCAATAGCTTCGGCTTTGCTGTCTGGCAGATCAAGGACGGCGAAGACAAGATCATCGCCGACCGCCTGGTCGAGATCTTCAGCGAAGCAAAGGTCTAGTCTTTCAACCGAAGCATCAACAAAAGCGGCATAGCCACCCGGCTATGCCGCTTTTTATTTCTTCGATGCTGGCCGCAACGATATGCCGCCACCCGGTGCAACGTTATCCCGCCACTAGCGGCATACCCAATGCACAACTATCCCGCCATCCACTACACACCCATCTCGCCGCGTGAATCGGCGTGATCTGGACTGCCGATCCAGATCGAGTCCTCGAAAGTTGGACCTGGTTTTTGCGAACTTGCTCAAAACGCGACTTTCAGGGAATTACGTCATCGCCCTCACTGACCATGAGAGGATGTCGAGCATGAGTACACCAAATCCACTCATTGATAAGGCGGAATCTAGGCGCATTCGGGTGCAGATACGTCACGTTCTCTTGGATGTGTGGGACCCGATTGGAGTCAAGGATGAGCCGAACGCTCAGGATGAATATGACGGATACATCGGGAAGCTTTTCGAGTTGCTAATGAGCAACGCGCCCGACGCCGAACTGGTCGAGCATCTGTATTGGGCAGCGCACGACCAGATGGGATTTGAAGCGGCCCGGCGCTCAGACATGTTGAGCACGGTCGAGGCTCTGAGGAAGATTGAACTCTGACCGAGCCGAAGTTGCCGAAAATGCGACCTTTCAGGCACTACAGATTTCGAGGCGAATGGGCGATTGAGTTGCTCATATTCAGCCTTCCCGCTAGGTCTTCGGGGGCAGCGGTTTGGGAATCCGCAGCGTCCATGAAAAGCCGAACACGATCGTGCGTCCCTTCGGGCGAGCCAGGGCGCGGTACTCGTCATAGTACTTGAAGAAGGCTGCCAGATTCTTCGCCGGAAGAATGTAATTGGACTGAAAGCCGATTCCATGAACTGAGTAGTACGGAACGCTGCTTGCAGCGACCGAGCGTCCGGCCACGAGGTAAGTACCGCCGTTACTCGAAACCTGCCATTGGTCGTACCCAACCAAGCCGAGTTGGGCCAGTTGGCTGAAGTCTTTCTTCAAGGGAAGAATTTGTCCAATTCCCCACTCATCGGTGAAGGCCTGGCCGGGCGTTATTTTGCTGAACTGACCCGCTGGCACGCTCGCCACCGCTCTTTGCCCGTGGATCTCCCAAGTGGTGGCAAAGTTGGCGGTGGTCGCTTGGTTCTTGGTGATGTAGAGCGTGGTGCCGGTAGTGATATCGTTCCCCCAATAACCGGAGCCCACGTTATTGCTCGCTCCGGCGGTGTATCGGCCGGTCGGGGCCACAAAGGCGTATCCGGCGTTGAAGTCAACTCGCTTGTCAAAATGCCAACCCATGAGAAACGGCTCAACGAACAGGTCGGCAAAACCGGACCCACCTCCGGCGCCGCCGAGGTTCGTTCCTGTTAGGTCTGCAACCAACTCCCCGCTGGCGTAGCTGGGTGCTATATAGGGCATGAAATACCCGCCGAAGAACTTGTGCTTAGGGACGTAGTAGAGAATGTTCTCATCCACCCAGAACGAGTAGGTTCCCGTAACCGCTGAGACGGGATTGTTGTTGGAGTCATTCAATTGGCCGGCCGAGTAATTGAGCGCCAAATTGGCGTATGTGACCCCGGGAGCAGGAATCACACCGGCATTGAGACCAAACTGTCCCGGCACCCATTGCCCCTTCTGTTGACCGAGCAAAGGCGAAGCAAATCCGATGGCGATGAGTGTGAACGCCCAGATCATGGGTCTGATTCGTGATGACATTCGTTCCTCCTTGCCTATGGGCACTCGACATTAGGCCCCCTGAAAAGGGAACGCGTTATTGTAGGCACGAGTTTGATCGAAGGGTAACTACCAGTTTTGTTAGTTCCCAATGGCGCGAGAATCCCCTTACATTCAATGCACGAGGGTCTACGCAGCGTTGGTAGGGAGATCGAGAATGGCAAGTCAAAAGCCCAACATCATATTTTTCTTCTGGGATAACTTTGGCTGGGGCGAACTCGGCTGCTACGGCGGCGGTGTGTTGCGTGGAGCCCCGACACCGCGAATCGACAAACTCGCAACTGAAGGTTCGCGCTTGTTGAACTTTAACGTCGAGGCGCAATGCACTCCGAGCCGCTCCGCTTTGTTGACTGGTCGCCACCCCATTCGGTCCGGCACCCAAACAGTACCGATTACAGGCGGTCCGGACGGATTGACTCGCTGGGAGATAACGATCGCCCAAGCACTGTCGGATGCTGGCTATGCGACGGGCATGTGGGGCAAGTGGCACTTGGGTAGCGATCCGGAGCAACGAAGTCCGGTCGACTTTGGCTTCGACGAGGCCGTGTGGTGCCCCGCGCACAGCCGATGAAGTGCTGTGGACGACGCAGTCATACTTCCCTAAAGGAACCGTTACCGCAACCCCGTATGCTGGTAAAGCGCAGATCCCCATCGAGCCAGAACCAATCTACTCAAGAAAGAAGGGCGCCAAGGCTGAGGTGATTGCCACCTACGATGCCGAGTTTCGGGCCGCGTTCGATCGCAAGATAACCGAATGGGCCGTCGATTTCATGACCCGATCCAGCAAAGCGGGCAAGCCCTTTTACATGTACCTGCCTTACACGCAGGTGCACATTCCGCCGATCCCTGATCCAGCGTATGCCGGCAAGAGCAGGCGCGGTAACTGGGCTGACCTGCTGACTCAGATGGATGACTTCACAGGGATGGTCCTGGACAAGCTTGAGGAGTTGGGACTGGCCGACGACACTATCGTGGTGTGGACGTCAGACAATGGCGCTGACACGAGCTACCGAATGCCCGCGATGGACCCCGATCCTCTGGGCGGTCAATGGGCGGGATTCTCCGGACCATGGCGCGGCGGCTTGTTCACCGCGTTGGAAGGTTCCAATCGGGTGCCATGCATCATGCGTTGGCCGGGTCACGTGCCGGCTGGCAAGGTTAGCAATGAGATAGTGCATGAGGTTGATATGTTCACAACCTTGGCGTTGGCAGGTGGGGCGAAGGTTCCCACCGATCGCCTGATCGACGGCATGGATATGAGCGCCTTCTTGCTCGGCGAAGCGGAAGGGTCTGGGCGCGACACGATCCTGTGCATCCAGGGCAATCGCCTGCAGGCGGTGAAGTGGCGGCAGTGGAAGATGCACCTCTTCCAGCAGGACGAGATGATGTCGAGGTGGACACCGTATAACATGCCGCACCTCCACAACCTTGAGTGGGACCCCCGCGAAGAACATGAGGTTGGTTTCCCTCACGCATGGGTAGCGCACCCGATGGCGGCGGCCGCCGGCGCTTTCTTAAAGACCCTCGCCATCGAGCCACCGATCAAGCCGGGAACACCCGATCCGTATCTTCCGCCTAAGCCAGGCGAGATGCGGGTGGAGGAGCACCTACAAATCGGCGTCATCACGCAATACGTCACTGCGCTTACGAGAACCCACACAGAGCCGCCGCCGACAAATCATGGTGTTGGCATTCAAACCGGATGATTACGTAGCTGCCACGAAAAGTTATTGAATGTCATTTGGCACCACCAGACCATTGCGCTCATCGGGTAGAACTGCGGTCGTCTTCTGCGTTCCGAGAAGATGGTCGGCGATCCGGAAGTTATCTGGCTCCGGTTACACCAACCACTCCAGTCGTAGTGCATGAAAAACGGGGTTTTGAGCAAGTTCGAATCTTTCGCGCACGCCTCCGGCGCGGATGATATTTTTGACGCCCTGGTTCTGCAATCAATTCAGTGGCGGCATATCATCGTACTGCCTGGCGGAATTGATTGTATCCAGCACTTCGACACAGAAATCAACTCAAAACACCGGCGAAGGATTGAACAACGCCATGTCGTTATGCAGCCCCCAATGATCCGCCCACGTCTCGCTGCGTCCACTCGCCACATCGAGAATCATCTCAAATATCTGCATCCCCACCTCCTCGATCGTAGCCTCGCCAGTAGCAATGCGTCCCGCATCAATGTCGATCAGATCCGACCACCTCTCCGCCAGCGCAGTCCGCGACGCCACCTTGATCACCGGAGCCATCGCCAGCCCATACGGAGTGCCCCGCCCCGTCGTAAACACATGCACGTTCATCCCGGCCGCCAATTGCAGCGTCCCGCACAGAAAATCCGTCGCCGGCGTAGCCGCAAAGATCAGCCCCTTCTGCTTCACTCGCTCACCCGGCCCCGACACCCCCATCAGCGCGCTCGTCCCCGCCTTCGCCGTCGCACCCAGCGTCTTCTCCACAATATTCGTCAGCCCACCCTTCTTGTTCCCCGGCGAAGGATTCGCACTCCGATCCATCCCCCCACGATCCAGATAAGCGTCATACCACGCCATCTCCCGAATCAAATCGCGCGCCACCTCCTCATTCGCCGACCGCGCCGTCATCAGGTGGATCACATCCCTTACCTCCGTCACCTCGGAGAACATCACCGTCGCCCCCGCCCGCACCAGCAAATCCGCCGCATACCCCACCGCAGGATTCGCCGTCACCCCCGAGAACGCATCGCTCCCCCCGCACTGCAGCCCCACGATCAAGTCCGCAGCCGGCCGCGTCACTCGCCGCCGCCGATCCAGCTCGATCAGCCGCCGCTCCGCCATCGCCATAATCGCCGCAACCATATCCCCAAAGCTGTGGTGTTGCTCATCCTGCATCCGCACAACGTTCCCATTCGCACCTCCCGCCGTATTCAAAACCGGCAGCGCACTTGCGGGATACAACACCCCCGGCTGCATCATCTCGCACCCCAGGCTCACCATCATCGGAGCCCCTCCGAGATTCGGATTCCGGCTCAGATTCCGCAGCGTCCGAATCGGAATCTCCGCATCCAGTCCCTCAACCGAAATGCCGCACCCATGCTGATGCGTCAACGCAATCACATCATCCACATGCGGATACTTCGGCAGCAACTCTTCCTTGATCCGCTTCACCGCAAAGTGCACCGTAGCCGCCACGCACTGCACCGTAGTCGTAATCGCGAGAATATTCTTCGTCCCCACCGTGCCATCGTCGTTCACAAATCCTTCAAAGGTGTACCCCTCCAGCGGAGGCAGAGCCTCAGGCACAGCCGTCGCCAGCGGCAAGTGCTCGAGCGAAGGCGCAACCGGTATCCGCAGCCGCTCCTCATGCACCCACTCCCCCGCCGCAATCGGCCCCTTCGCATACCCGATCACCTCGCCATACCGCAGAATCGCCGCGCCATCCTCGATATCCACCAGCGCAACCTTATGCGCCTCTGGAACGGCCTCCTTCAGCACCAGCCCCGACTCAAACCGCGTCCCCGCCGGCAACCCGCCCTCATTCACAATGATTGCCACCGTGTCTCGCGCATCTACCTTCACATACCGCGGTGGCTGCTCATTCACCATCGACATAGCATCGCCCCCTAATCTCTCGCTACAGCCCATCTTGATAAAGATACCTCTGCGAAATAGCGCTCGGAAGATTCACTCCTTGAAATCATTTCGAGTTGCCAAACGTATCCGGCCCAGTCCATAATCTCGCTTGGTATGGTTGGACCATTTTCCTGCAGCCTGACTGCGCAAATCGGTCCCGCCCCATGCCTCCATCACAAAAAATGTTGATCCCGCGGGGTACGAGTTTGAGACGTTTCTTACGATCTTTTCTTGCGTTGGGCCTCTTGTCCGGAACCATGTTTGCCGCCACCGAATCATCCAAAGAGCCCGGCCTGTTGTTCTACCTCTCCGGCGATCACGGCTTCAACGCCGACTACGCCGCCGGAGGCAATCCCGCCCCGAACTACCTCTTCGACGTAAAAAACCTCCCCGGCGGAGCCAAGGGCTCCTACCTGCAATGCGGCAACAACCAGCTCCTCTCCTACTGGGCTCCCGGCAACATCTACGCCCAGCGCGGCACCCTCGACTTCGACTGGCGCCCCCGCGAAGCTGTCGACCAGACCGAGTTCCCCGTCTTCCGCGTCGGTTACGCCGACCACTCCTCCTGGGACATGGTCTGGCTCCGCATCGACTATAACGGCCACGGCTTCGACGCCTTCGTCACCGACGTCAACCTCGGCCGCACCCGCGTCAGCTACACCATGCCCAACTTCCCCAGCCCCGACACCTGGATCCACCTCACCCTCGCCTGGGATGAGACCTCCGGCATCCGCTTCTACGTCAACGGCAAACTCGCCGGCGAAGCCGCCGCCACCGGCCGCTTCGACACCGGCCTCGACCAGTTCGGCCCCCACTCCCGCATCATCTCGCCCCAGGGCGTCGAGGCCACCTACAACTACGACCGCGGCGGCGACCTCGACGAGCTCCGCATCTACGACCGCATGCTCTCCGACGACAACATCGCCAGCCTCGCCAAGCACGAAATCCCCCAGAGCATCCCACCCATCACCCGCTCCATCGCGACCACCGCCCCAGCCCCCACCCCTGAAAAAGTCTCCATGCCCGTTCAAAGCTGGCAGCAGGAGTGGTGGCACCGCTACGGCTGGGACCGCCCCAACGACCAACCCGCCCTCCTTCCCGCCGCCAACACCACCGTCCGCAAAGTAGAAATCCACGACGCCTACGACCTCAAGCGCTGGTGGTGGAAGGGCACCGACGGCATCCGCGAGACCACCTGGCCCGGCGTCTACAACCGCTCCACCCTCCCCCATCGCTACGACTACTTCCAGCTCCCCGACTGGGACTGCTACTCCCTCTCCGGCAAGTCCGTCACCTTCTACCTGCCCGACGAGCCTTGGAACCACCTCGAAATCGAAGGCGGAGCATGGGGCAACGTCTCTCTCCTCACTCCCGGCAATGGCGATCCCAAAGCCGTAGCCGACCCCGACCAGGAAGACACCTCACCCCAGCTCGCCACCACCCTCTTTGAGCGGCCCGAAGGCGCCGAGCAGCACCAGCAACCAGCTCCCCGAGACCATCACCGGCAAGCGCGTCCGCTTCACCAACGTAAAGTATGAGTGGCCCATCGGCGAGTTCGCCGCCTACTACGTCCACCCCGGAGCCGAGCCCGCCGGCGTCGCCAAGCTCTCCTTCACCATCTCCGCCCACAACCCCATCGACAACCCATCGCTCGACGAACTTAAGACCTTCATCGCCGGTCGCTTCCCCGCCGACGAACGCAGCATCATGGTCGCCGGCACCGGCGGCAGCGCCACACGCGCAAGAACCCGCCAACCCAGCACCCAGACCGCCGCCCAACCCACCGCGCTCCCCATCGTCCACATTCTCATCCCCGGCGACTTCCGCGGCGACTTCCAGGCCGACACTGGACACGGCAACGCCTACGGCTGGCAGAACATGCACGCCGGACTCGACGGCATCGCCATCGATCTCCCCGCCCTCAATCTCAAACCCACGCACGGCGACGCCATCCCCATGAACATCCAGATCAAAGATCCCATCTGGCCGATGCGCGACATGCTCGACTTCAACTTCTCCGTCAAACCCGGCGAGCCCCACACCCTCTGGCTCGACACCCGCGACCGCATCCTCCCCAACCTCAAGAGCCTCTACATCACCATCGCCTCCGCCAGCCCCGACTTCGGCACCGACTCCCTCGAAGGCGCGCAGATCCGCCTCGTCTTCAAGCCCTACAACGACGCCCTCCCCGAGCACATCTCCGACCGCCTCACCCAGGTCCGCGACAACTACGCCAACATGACCGAAGAGTCGGTCAACTCCCGCAAGCTTAACCTCTACAACCGCTTCGACGCCGACATCACCGACCTCCTCCGCGTCGATCCCACCAACGATCTCGGCCGCAAATACTGGGCCGAGAAGAACCCCGAGCAGCTCAAGCCGCCCTTCACGCTCCCCACCGCACCCGCCGGAGTTCCCGAGTGGGCCTTCCTCCAGGTCAAAGACCTCGGCATGCTCAAAGACCAGATCAACTGGTGGATCGACAACCGCCAGATCTCCGACGGCGAGTTCGGCGGCGGCCTCTCCGACGACTCCGACTACCTCAACTGGTGGCCCGGCCTCGCCTTCATGGGCGCCAGACCCCGACAAACTCAAGCACTCACTCCTCAGAACACTCGAAGCCATCTACGCCAACGACATGTTCGAGAACGGCCTCGCCAAAGCCCAGTACGACGAGCTCCACGCCTACGAAGACGGCATCAACGTCCTCGGCCAGGCCCTGCAGCTCGACTTCGGCAGCCCCAAACAACTCGAGCGCGCCATGGTCACCGCCAAGCGCCTCGAGTGGCTCACCGGCATCAACTCCGCCGGCCAGCGCCAGATCCGCTCCTCCTACTACAGCGGAACCAAGATGGCCGAGAACGGCGTCTGGGGCTGGGCCAAGTCCGCTCCTACTTCGTCTTCCACCCCGCCCTGCAGCTCGTCCTCTTCAACGGCACCCCCGAAACCCGCAAGATGGTCATCGAGATCGCCGACGGCTTCCTCGCCCACCGCCACAAAGACGCCAACGGCAAGTTCTCCATGCACTACACCGTCAACTTCCACACCAACGAAGACATCCCCGGCGCGCAGGAGTCCCTGGTTCATCCTCTGGGCCGCCTATCGCTGGACCGGCGACAAGAAATACATCCTGCCCTTCGGCGACGACCCCGCCGCCTCCCTCCGCGCCATCAACGCCGACGCCCTCGACATGCTCAACGTCCGCGACACCTGGGGCAAAGACGTTCTCAAATCCACCGGCCCCGACCACCAGAACGACGCCCCCGCCACCAGCGAGACCAATAATCAACTCTCCTGGCAGCTCACCGGCGACACCAACTACCTCAACAAGGTCTACGCCTCACAGATCGAGACCGCCACCAACCGCTACTTCATCAACCGCGAGGGCAGCCTCTGGATCGACCGCATCGCACTTCAACAACGGCGAGCTCCAGCGCAGCCGTCTCGGCGGCGTAGCCCTCATGCGCAACTACGACTACCCCGGCAACGTCGTCAGCTGGCGCTTCGCCCCTTCGTCCACCAGCCCCAATCCAGAACAAAGCGTCGCCATCCTCGTCCCCACCGGCACGCCCGATCACATCAAAATCATCGCCTACAACCTCGACTCCGCCCCCGTCACCGCCAGCATGACCGGCTGGGAGGTCGACCCCGGCAAGTGGGAGATCACCCAATCCACACGCGGCGACGCCGAGACCGATCCCCTCCAGAACACCGCCACCCGCACCGCAGACTTCGAGCGCAGCAAAAGCCTCGACATCACCTTCGCCCCCCACACCACCACCGTCATCGAACTCAAGCTCACCACCAAGGGCGTCCCCTACTGGTCTCGCCCCGACCTCGGCCTTGATCGCGACGACGTAAAAGTCGAAGGCAATCACATGAAGGTCACCGTCCACAGCGTAGGCGCCATCGACGCACCCGCCTCCAAGGTCGTCTTCCGCGACCGCTCCGGCAAAGTCCTCGCCACCGCCAACGCACCCGCCCTCAAAGCCCCCACCGACCTCATCCCCAAAACAGCAACCGTCTCCCTCACCCTGCCCGCCAACACCGAATGGATAGGCGGCTCCGTCACCATCGAACCCTCGGGCAGCACACCCGAGATCACCCAACTCAACAACCGCGTCCAACTCGAATCAGCAACCACAGCACTAAACACAACCCTCCCACGCTGAACGGTTCCCTAACCAGAGCCGTTATAGGGGCGTTCTCCGAATAGATCCCTGCAGCATAGCGTCATCGGCTGATCGGCCTGTTGCAGCATCCCACAGGCCCAGAAGAGATGCTATTATCCCCGTCTGGAGCGAACCCATGGAATCAACAAGACCCAAACTGCCGAGCGAAGCCGTAGAACTCTACAACAAGTTCATTCATGGTGGCATGAGTCGCCGCGCCTTTATGGAAGGGATTCAGCGATTGGCGGTGGGCGGTCTGGCGGCCTCGACGATGATCGAAGCGTTGATGCCCAATTACGCCCTGGGTCAGCAGGTGTCCCGAACCGATGAGCGGATCAAGGCTTCATACGAGACCGTCCCGTCACCGAAGGGTAACGGAAGCATCAAGGGTTATCTGGTGCGGCCTGTCAGCGCCGACACGCGGTCTGAGACTGTGACGAAATTGCCAGGCGTTATCGTCATCCACGAGAATCGGGGCCTGAACCCGCATATCGAAGACATCACGCGGCGGTTTGCCCTCGCCAACTTCATGGCGTTTGCGCCGGACGGACTCACCTCGCTGGGCGGCTTTCCTGGCGACGACTACAAAGGCGGACAGATGTTCAGCAAGATTGACCATAACAAGATGAGCGAAGATATGGTCGCCGCGGCCGTGTGGCTGAAATCGCGCTCCGACTGCACGGGAAAGATCGCCGCGACCGGCTTCTGTTACGGCGGCGGCATCGCCAATATGCTGGCAGTCCGGCTGGGAGCCGACTTGTCGGCAGCGGCGCCCTTCTATGGCGCTGTTCCTCCCGCAGAAGGCATCCCGAATATCAAGGCGGCGATTCTGGTCCACCACGGCGAACTCGACACGCGCCTGGCAGCGACATGGCCGGCCTACGACAAGGCCCTGACGGCGATAAACGTTCCGCACGAAGGCTATATCTACCCTGGCGCCGTTCATGGCTTCAACTGCGATGCGACGCCGGAACGCTATAACAAAGCCGCAGCCGATCTCGCCTGGCAGCGCACGATCGATTGGTTTAACAAATACGCGCGTGCCTGATTCCGCTTTTGAAGGATTTCTGAGATTCCTGGATGAGGATGGCGTCGTCTCTGAGAAGTGAAGAGGCACAACACGCGTAGCTCATTCCTGAGCACACATAAGCGTGCCCAGTTGGAGAGTCTTCCTCCCTTCCTCGCATCGGACACTAGCCCCCATGCATCTATATCCGGCGAGGTGAATATGTACGCAGTCATGGGAATCACCGGCCAGGTAGGCTCCGCAGTCGCAAACTCACTGCTTGAACGCGGAGAAAAAGTCAGGGCAATCGTCCGCAACCCTGAGAAAGCCAAAGCATGGGCAGCACGAGGCGCCGAACTTGCCATCGCAGACTACAACGACGCATCCGCACTCGAAACCGCCTTCCGCGCAGCAAAAGGCGTCTTCGCCATGATCCCGCCAAACTTCGCGCCCTCGCCCGATCTCCGCGAAGTGACGCCCACCATCGAAGCGATCGCTACTGCCCTTGATCGCACCCGACCGGAAAAAGTCGTGTACCTCTCATCCATCGGCGCACAACAAAAATCCGGTCTCGGACTCATCACTTCCCTGCATCTGTTCGAGGAAAAAACCTCATCTCTCTCCATTCCATCCGCCTCCCTCCGCGCCGGATGGTTCATGGAAAACTGCGCCTGGGATATCGCCCCAGCCCGCGAACAAGGCAAGCTGTCCTCCTATCTCCAGCCGCTCGACCACGACTTCGCTCTCGTCGCCACCAAAGACATTGGCCACGCCGGCGCCGAAACGCTTCTCCAAACCTGGAACAGCCACCGCTACATCGAAGTCGCTGGCCCCCGACGCTACACTCCGCTCGACATAGCCGCAGCCCTCTCAACCGTTCTAAAAAAGAAAGTCGAAGCAGTCGTAGTCCCCCGCAACACCTGGGCAGACAACTTCGTCGCACAAGGCACACCCCGAGACCGCACCGCCCTCAGAATAGAAATGCTCGACGCCTTCAACTCCCGCCGGATCGACTTCGGAGTCCCCGGCACCGAACGATTCACCGGCACCACCGAACTCCAATCCGCCCTAGAAACCCTCACGCAATAACATGTCAAGCCCCAAATCCACCTAACCCACTGAAACGAAAACAAATAGACCTGGCGTAGCAGTTATCACAAAACTCCTAAAATAGAAGTAGAAGAGAAAACTGACATCTCACAGCTAATAGCTGACGGCTGATTATGAAAATGCAGTTCCGTAACCGCGTAAGCCTATATAGCTCAATATTTTGGACGCAAACCATCTGGAATCAATATTTTAGAAGAAAGCACCGCCTCTAACTCAAACCGAATCAATATTTTAGCTCCAAAATACCCTCTACATAGGGGGGTGGGGTACCCTGGTGTCGGACATTTGCAGAGGTGCCCATGAACATCGATCCTCCCGAGCAGGAAAACCGCAAAAACCTGCTGACACGCCGCAAGTGGCTGGGCCAACTGCCGCTCCCCGCAATCGCCGCCATGACCATGGGATCGATCGGCGCACGAGAGATGCAAGCACAGACCGCAGGGGCCGCAAGCTCCGGAAACGACCTGGGCGCGCGCGTCTACAACATCCGCGACTACGGTGCCAAAGGAGACAGCACCACACTCGATACAGCCGCAGTACAGGCGGCGATCGATGCCTGCACGCGCGACGGTGGCGGCACGGTACTGGTTCCTGCAGGCACCTTCCAGATCGGCACAGTCGAGCTCAAGAGCAATGTGACCCTGCACATCGCAGCCTCCGGCAAGCTGTTAGGAAGCGCAGACGGTAAGCAGTACCACGCAGTCGATGCCATCCCGCTCAGAGGCGACACCACCCTGAACGACGGCAACTGGGCGCTCCTCTTCGCCGTCAACGCAAAGAACGTCACCCTCGAAGGCCCGGGCACCATCGATGGACAAGGCTTTCAATTCCACTCACCCGTTCGCGGCACACCACCGCCAAGCGGCTTGGGCGGCAACAACCGTCCCTATCATCTGCTCACCTACCGGTGCGAGGGCCTCACCGTTCGCAACATCGACCTGCTCGATTGCGCATATCACAGCCTGCGCATCATCCAGAGCAAGCGCGTCCACATGGACGGCATCTACATCCACAACCGCGTCAATGGCAACAACGACGGCTTTCACTTCATCAGCTCGCAATACGTCACGGTCACCAACTGCACGGTTCTATCTCAGGACGACGCCTGCGCTCTCTTCGGCAGTTGCAAATTCGTCACCATTACGAACAGCATCTTCAGCACCCGCTGGTCCGTATTTCGCTTCGGCGGCGGCTTTCCGGAGAACATTACGATCTCCAACTGCGTCCTCTATGAGGTCTACGGCTGCCCCATCAAATTTCAGGGCAATCCCGGATCGCGCTACGAGAACATCTCCTTCTCGAATCTGATCCTGAAAGACGTCACCGGCCCGATCCACATAAGCATCGGCCCAAGACCCGGGCCGCCCACAGTGCCAGGAGGACCACCCGTACCGTCGATAATCTACGAACCATCAACCGGCGCGGCTCCCGGTGACACGACTCCGGTCATCCTTCGCAACATATCCTTCAGCAATATCCACGGAACCGTAACAACCGATCCGCCTCAGCTCTCCGAGGCCAAGGTCACCAGCACTCCCTACCCGGGCGAGCGTCACTCCTGCATCACGTTCAACTGTGTCGGCGATTCGACCATGGAAAACATCTCCCTCGACAATATCAACCTCACCTTCGGCGGAGGCGGCACCGCCGAGGACGGTGCGCGACGCGACCTTCCCCAGGTCGCCGGCGAATACTTCGCCTTGGCCCCATGCCCGCCTACGGCCTATACGCACGCAACGTCCGCGGCCTCACGCTGCAGAATATCCGGTTCCAGGTAGCAACACCGGATCTCCGCCCGGCGCTCATCCTCGACCACGTTCAAGATGCTGCTATCAACGGATTGAGTGTCCAGGCCAACCCATCAGCCGAATCGGCTTTGCGCTTTATCGATAGCAAAGATGTCTTGTTAACCGCCCCGCGCCTATTGACCTCTACTACGACTTTCCTGCAGGTGGAGGGTACGGCCAACGAGCACATCACAATCGACGGAGGAGACTTCTCCAAAGCCCAGAAACCCCTGTCCCTGAAGAACAAGGCCACCGCCAACGTAGTCAAAATTAGAATCTGACGGGACGAATCAATCACGACCGCCTCGATTTTAAATGGATCGATACTGCAATATCGACTATGCCCGGTGAATAGGACATAGCCCGTGTCGAGCCTGAAAGACAGCATCCGCTACACTGTTACAGGCAAGTCAGTCAGTCCTTGAAGGGCCTGTAGCTCAACGGTTAGAGCAGG
>CAWCPB010000020.1:0-181986 GCA_963797415.1 uncultured Acidobacteriaceae bacterium | reverse complement strand
ACTGGAAGTCCGACTCCGTGGCCCTCGCCATGAGCCGGGCCAAGCCCGCCGACCGCCAGGAGTACGCCCGGCTGTACAACCTCGTCGAGGGGCTGTGCATCGCCTCGGGCCTCCCGATGCCGCGGGCGTCTACGTCATCGACGACCCCTCCCCCAACGCCTTCGCCACCGGGGTCAGCCCCGACAAGGCCGCCATCACCTACACCACCGGCCTGCTGGCCATCATGAACCGCGAGGAACTCGAGGGTGTCACCAGCCATGAGATGAGCCACATCAAGAACCACGACATCCTGGTGAGCACCCTCGCCGTCACCATGGTGGGCATCGTGGCGCTCATCGCCGACCTCGCCCATCCGCTTCCTGTGGTGGGGCGGCGGCCGGGCGTCTCGGCGACGACGACAACAACGGCGGCGGGCCCCAGGCGATCCTGGCGCCTGGTCGGCTTCGTGCTGCTGCCCCTGTTCGCCCCGATCATCGCCCAGCTCATGCAGTTCGCGGTCAGCCGCAACCGGGAGGGCCTCGCCGACCCCTCCGGTGTGGAGATGACGCGCTACCCGCCGGGCCTGCATCTCGGCGCTCGAGAAGCTGCGCGACGACCAGACCGTGGTGCACTCCGCCAGCCGGGCCACCGCCCACCTCTGGATCGAGTCGCCCATCGCCCGTGAGAAGGAGGAGGGCAAGCTCTCGCGGGTCAACCGCCTCTTCGACACGCACCCCCCGCTCGACGAGCGCATCGCCCACCTCCGCGGCGACCCCCTCGACCGACACCACCGTTCTGCGTGCGAAAAGCGTCGCTGGGCGACGTTTTCCCGCACGGAGAACGAGTCGCGACCGGGTGGGGCGGGGCGAATCCGCTTCGGGGACCGGGGCCTCCCGGCCCTAGACTGGCGGCATGTCCGACGGCTCCTCGACCCCCGCCCCCACCGCCCACGACACCGGCACCCTCCGCGTCAAGCGGGGCCTGGCCGAGATGCTCAAGGGCGGCGTGATCATGGACGTCGTCACCCCGAGCAGGCCAAGATCGCCGAGGACGCCGGCGCCGTCGCGGTCATGGCCCTCGAGCGGGTGCCCGCCGACATCCGCCGCGACGGCGGCGTCGCCCGCATGAGCGACCCGGCGCTGATCGAGGGCATCAAGGCGGCCGTCACGATCCCGGTCATGGCCAAGGCCCGCATCGGCCACTTCGCCGAGGCCCAGGTCCTCGAGGCCCTCGGCGTCGACTACATCGACGAGTCCGAGGTGCTGACCCCGGCCGACGAGGCCCACCACATCGACAAGTGGGCGCTTCACCGTGCCGTTCGTCTGCGGTGCCACCAACCTGGGCGAGGCGCTGCGGCGCATCACCGAGGGCGCGGCCATGATCCGCTCCAAGGGCGAGGCCGGCACCGGCAACATCGTCGAGGCCGTCCGCCACCTGCGCTCGATCCTGGGCGACATCCGCAAGATCACCCAGGCCGACTCGGCCGAGCTGTACGACTGGGCCAAGCAGCTGCAGGCGCCCGTCGCGCTCGTGCAGGAGATCGCCGAGACCGGCAAGCTGCCCGTGCCGCTGTTCTGCGCCGGTGGCATCGCCACCCCGGCCGACGCCGCGCTGGTGATGCAGCTCGGCGCCGAGGCCGTGTTCGTCGGCTCGGGCATCTTCAAGAGCGACGACCCGGCCCGGCGGGCCAAGGCCATCGTCGAGGCCACCACCCACTTCAACGACCCGCACATCGTGGCCAAGGTCAGCCGCGGCCTCGGCGAGGCCATGCCCGGCCTCGAGATCGGGCCGCTCGAGACCAAGCTCGCCGACCGCGGCTGGTAGGCCGAGCCGATGCCGCCGACCCTCGACCGCCTCCGATGCGGGCGCCCCGGCCAGGTGCCGCCCCCGGTGAAGGTCGGCGTGCTCGCGCTGCAGGGCGCCGTCGGGCTGCACGCTGAGGTCCTGCGTCGACCTCGGCGTCGAGCCGGTCGAGGTCCGCACGCCCGACCGAGCTCGCCGGCGTCGACGCGCTGATCCTGCCGGGCGGCGAGTCGACCACGATGTCCATGCTGCTCGACTCGTCCGGGCTGCTCGAGCCGCTGGCCGAGCGGCTGGCCGACGGCCTGCCGGTGTTCGGCACCTGCGCGGGGATGATCCTGCTGGCCGACGAGGTCCTCGACGGCCGGGCCGACCAGCGGGCGTTCGGCGCGATCGACGTGACGGTGCGGCGCAACGCCTTCGGCCGCCAGGTCGACTCGTTCGAGGCCGACCTCGACGGTGACCGGGCTCGACGACCGGCCGTTCCACGCCGTGTTCATCCGGGCGCCGTTCGTCGAGCGGGCCGGCGCCGGCGTCGAGGTGCTGGCCGTCGATCGACGGCCACGCCGTCCTGTGCCGTCAGGGCGCGGTGCTCGTGTCGTCGTTCCACCCCGAGCTGACCGGCGACCTCCGGCTCCACGAGCTCTTCCTGACCGCGCCTCGGCGACGGTCCACCGCCACCCGCCTCATCGTCCTACGCAGAGGAGGCCGACAGCGATGTCCGGTCATTCCAAGTGGGCGACGATCAAGCACAAGAAGGGCGCCACCGACAAGGCGCGGGGCAAGCTCTTCGCCAAGCTGATCCGCCAGGTCGAGGTCGCGGCCCGCGAGGGCGGCGGCGACCCGACACGAACCCGACGCTGCGCACGATGTTCCAGAAGGCCCGCGACGCCTCGGTGCCGCTCGACACGATCGAGCGGGCGATCAAGCGGGGCACCGGCGAGCTCGAGGGCGTCATCTACGAGCAGATCACCTACGAGGGCTACGCGCCCGGCGGCGTGGCGCTCCTCGTCGAGGTGCTGACCGACAACCGCAACCGCACCGGCGCCGAGGTCCGCAGCAGTCTTCACGAAGCAACGGCGGCTCGATGGCGAGCCGGGCGCGGTGGCCTGGCAGTTCGAGCGCAAGGGCATCGTCCTCGTCGCCGCGAGCCGTCGACCGAGGACGAGCTCATGCTCGCCGCGCTCGACGCCGGCGCCGAGGACATCGTCGACGAGGGCGAGCACTGGCGGGTCACGACCGCCGCCGACCGACCTGCACGCGGTGCGCGACGGCGATCGAGGAGGCGGGCATCACCGTCGAGTCGGCCGACCTCACGATGGTGCCGCAGAACAACGTGCCCGCTCGACAGACGCGAGCCGGCCAAGCAGGTGCTTCGACCTCGTCGACGCGCTCGACGACCACGACGACGTGCAGGACGTCTACGCCAACTTCGACATCCCCGACGAGGTCATGGCGGCCGTGGAGGTGTAGGGCGCCGACGGCCTCCCGCCCACGTCGTTCACTGCACCACGAGCGCGCACCACGTGCGCCTTTCCGTGCAGTGAACCCCGCGCCGGGAACGGGCTTCACTCGCGTGGTTGTCGTTGAGGTTGGCGCGTCCCTCCCCGACCCCCAGAAGGCGCCCGACCATGACCATCGCCATCGGCAACGTCGCCCCGGCCTTCATCCTGCCCGGATTGGAGGGTATCGGCACCCCGGCACAGGTGGCCCGCGACTTCTCCCTGGCCGAGTATCCGGGGTCGGCCCGTGGTGATGATCTTCTACCCGGGCGACAACACCACGGTGTGCACCGGGCAGCTGAACGCCTACACCGTCGACATCGACCCCTTCGCCGCCGTCGGTGCGGAGCTCCTGGCCATCAGCCCCCAGTCCGTGACAGCCACGCCGAGTTCTGCGAGCAGGGCGGCTTCGCGTTCCCCCTGCTGGCCGACGCCGACCAGGAGGTCGGCGAGGCCTACGGCATCCTCGGCCCGCTGGGCTTCTACCGCCGCTCGGCATTCGTGGTCCATCCGTAGGGCACGATCGTCTACGTGCACCGCAGCTTCGGCGGCGTGAGCTTCCGTCCCACCGAGGAACTGGTGGCAGCAGTCGCGGCAGCCGCGACCTGAGGCCAGGCAGGCCCTCGGTGGTCAGGGCGAGGGATAGTCGAGGCGGACGACGAACATGGGCTGTGCTCCCCGGCGCGGAGAGTGCGTGACGTAAAGCGCACCCGGACGGGCCGGGCCCGAAGGTCGAGGATGTGCCCGGGCCGACTGTTCAGTTCAAGGATGACGAGGGTCAGGAACAGCTGGTTGTCGGCGAACCAGTGGATGCCTCGTGACTTGATGTAGCCCTGCGTGTCGTTGTGCAGTCGTGCCCGGTAGGCGTCGGGATTGACGACCCCGTCGAGGTTCACGACGTGCACCGCCCGCCGACCGCGAAGTAGCTCAGCGCTCCTGTCTGCTCCCCTGCGAGGGTCGTGCCCGCCGGGATCCAACGGTTCATCTCCATCGCCTCTGCGCGAAGCCCGTGCTCGCATCGACGTGGAGCCGGTCGCGGATCGGGTTCAGCTTGCCCCGCAGTGCCACGGTCGCCCCGGAGGATCGGGCGTGCCAGCGTGCCGGCGACCACGAAGAGCAGTGCCGAGACCCCGACCAACGGAACCTTCGAGGGCTTCGAGCGCGCCCAGTCCAGCAACGTGGCGACGGCACACGCGACCAGGAGGGTGACCACCATGCAGGCGGGCGAAACCGTAGCGGAACGCGTAGTAGCTGATGTTGTACCAGGAGTAGAAGACGATCAGGGCGATGCCGAAGAGGGGAGGGAAGCGACGATCGCCCAGTTGTGGGGAACACCGCCCGCCTTCGTTGCGCACGGCCGTGCCTGTGCCGGCACGGCTCCCCGCCGAGCGTCGGGATCGGAGCAACCCAGCCGTCGCCACCACCGCCAAGCCCTGACTACGACAACCCAGAACGGCCAGGTCGCCCCGCGGCTCGCGCTCGTCACCTCCCAGTGGGTCCAGGCGCCCAACGGCCCGATCAGCGCGTTGGTGCCGGCCAGGCTGAGCATCAGCGGGCGCAGCCGGTCGGCCGGACTGGAGGGAGCGCTGTGAGCTGCTGGCGGGGATCGGTGAACCGAACTTCGCGATGCAGTAGAGCCACCAGGGTGCGACCACGGCGATGGCAGCCAACCCAGTCTGGAGCACCTGCTTGCGGGGGCCACGCCAGAGTGCGATCGCCGTCAGGATCCCCACCAGCAGGACCGCGTCGATGCGAGCGAGGATCCGCCAGGCCGCCAGCGCCGCCGACGAGAAGGTTGGGCGCAACGTCGGGCGGTCGGCGGCCCACATCCAGGCGGCGACCAGGCCGACCTCGCACGCCATGGCCAGAGTTGTCTCGAGCCCGCCCGCGGCGATGCGGATCGCGGCGGGGAGAGCACCCAGATGCCTGCTGCGATCACCGCCGCGACATGTCCGGCCAGCCCGTCGCGCGACGGACGCGAGCAGCGCGGCGATGGCGAGGTCGCACACGAGCAGGAGCGCGAGTCGGCGCGGAGGGCCAGGTCGGCGTTGCGGGTGAGCCAGTAGACCGGCACCATCAGGAAGGCGATGAGCGGTTGGAAGCCGGACGTGAGCGTTTGACCATCGGTCGTGGGACCGTGGCCTTGAGCAGGGAACGGGCGATGGTCAGCGTGTAGTAGGTGTCGTCGGGCACGTAGAGGCTGTCGAGCTGCGCGATCGGTCGGGCCACCACCGCGAGCCGCAGCGCGGCCCCCACAGAGCTCGAGAGCGACGATGCCGCGGACCCGCCGTCAGGCGTGGCGCCGTGCGTTGATCCTCTCCACGGCGCTTCGTGTCCCTCCGGGCTCCAGCTGAAATGGTGCGAGCTCGGCCCCACCTGCGCACAGTCGTCTCAGGGTTCACCCGAAGTCGGCATCGCGGCTGTCAGATGCCGTCGGCCACGCCCAGCAGGCGGCAGCGGGTGACCGCCTTCATGCCCCGCCACAGGCCGAGGATGGCGAGGGACCAGACGACGGCACCGACCCCGATGCCCACCCAGTGCCGCCGTACAGCGCCCCGGGCCTGGCTGTAGGCGATCATGATCAGCGGCAGGGTGACCAGGCCCGACGCCTGCTGCGCCGCCGCCGTGCTCTTCACCCGGGCCGACAGGCGCAGCACCAGCGACAGGGTGAGCGCCAGGAACGGGGGCACGACCCACAGCATGAGCACCCACCACTGCGGTGTCGGGAAGAACCATCCGCCCACCTGCGGGCCGACGATCAGGTTCACGATGAGCGAGTAGACCCGAAGCCCGATGATGGTCGTGCCGTAGCCGGGGACGAGGCTGGCGATCAGCTTGCCGATGTAGATCTCGCGGACGACGGCGGGGGAGTGGGCCAGGAACTCGCCGGTGCCGCGCTCGCGCTCGCCGACGATGGTGGCGGCGCCCACCGCGGTCGAGATGGTGAGGGGCACGACGACGGCGACCGGCGCGAGCAGGTACACCGCCAGCGCGTACGCGGCCTTGGCCTGCCCGGTGTCGCCCCGATCTGCGGCCTGGGCCGCGGCCGGGCAGCACCTTGACCGCCGGCGAGAGCTGGTTGACGACGTCGACGTTGCTCGACGCGGGTGATGGCGAACAGCAGGATCGTCGGGATCACCAAGAAGAAGATCCCGCCGAGGATCATCATCGGCATCCGGAAGTCCTTGCGCCTCGATGAGCTGCTTGAGGTCGGTCCGGGCGATGGTCCACACCCGGGGCCAGTCGAGCTTCTGCTTCTCCGGCTTGCATGGTTGCGGCCGGAGCGGTGGGAGCGGTGGGGACGATCGGCCGTCATTTGTCGGGGCTCGGGCGATGGGGTCGCGGAGGCCGCGGCCGAGCCGGTTGCCGCTCGAGGGGCGGACGTGCTTGCCGGCCGCGCGTGCGTCGGCGAGCACGATGCCGCTCCGCCCGGGCGCTGCGCCTCGCACCGCGAAGTACAGGTCCTCGAGCGTCGGGTGGTGGGGCTCGACCCGGGTGAGGCGCACGCCGTAGCGGACGAGGGCGGCGACGAGGTCGGGGATGCGGTCGAGGTCGTCGAGCTGGACCTTGAGCGGGTCGTCGCCGTCGTGGTCATGGCGCAAGACGCCCGGCTGGTCGACGAGGGCGGCGAGGCCGGGCGGTCCTCGGCGTCGAGCTTCACGACGGCTGGCCGGCCAGAAGCGCTCGGTCAGCTCCGTCGGGCGTGCCGGACGACGAGGTCGCGTGGCCGCCCTCGAGCACGACCACCTGCTCGGCCAGGCCCTCGGCCTCGAGCAGCAGGTGGGTGCACATCATGACGGTGCAGCCGTCGCCGGTCATCTCCCGGATCATCTCGAGGACGGCGATGGCTCGACTCGGGGTCGAGGCCCGAGGTCGGCTCGTCGAAGAGCAGGAGCTCCGGCTCGTGCAGCACCGAGCGGGCCAGCGCGAGGCGGGTCTTCATGCCGGTCGAGTAGCCGCCGACCTGCTGGTCGAGGGCGTGCTCGATGCCGAACGCTCGTGGCCGCCGCGTGGATCTTGTTCGCCGACCGTCGGGCCGCGGCCGAGGCCGTACAGCTCCGCGGAGTAGGCGAGGTTGTCGCAGCCCGAGAGGCGGTCGTACAGCGCCGGCTTGGCCGACACGACGCCGCAGCGGCGCCGCACCTCCTCGCCGTGGGACGGAGGGGTCGAGGCCGAACACGCGGACCGTCGCCGTCGTGGGTCAGAGCGCCCCGGTGATCATGCGGATGGCCGTCGTCTTGCCGGCGCCGTTCGGGCCGAGCAGCACGGTGATGCGTGCCGCGGGCACCGACGAGTCGAGGTCGAGCGAGCGCGTTGACCGTGCCGAAGCGGCGGCTCACGCCGCGCAGGTGCACCACCGATCGTCGGTTCCGCGTCCGGCTGGCCCAGGCGCGGGTCAGAGGCTCGGGGCCAGGGTCACCGGTCCCCATCGGCTCGTGGGACCGGCACCGGCCTCCGGGCCGCTGGTGGCGCTGTACAGCGAGCGGGGTCCGCCACTGGCCTCGGACGGCTTCGCTAGCGTCGTACAGGTGTTCGTGCTCGGCATCGATCCGGGCCTGTCCGCGCTGCGGCTACGGCGTGCGTCGAGGCGGCGCGTCGCGGCCAGGCCGCCGGGCGGTCGCCGTCGGGCGTGCTGCGCACGCGCCCTCCGACGCCGCTGCCCGCAGCGCCTGGCCGAGCTGCAGCGCCGAGCTGCGGGCGCTGATCGCCGAGCTGCAGCCGCAGCGTCGTCGCCGTCGAGCGGGTGTTCTTCCAGGTCAACGTGCGCACCGCCATGTGGGTCGGCCAGGCCAGCGGGCTCGCCATGGCCGAGGCGGTCGCCGCCGGCTGCGCCGTCGCCCAGTACTCGCCGAACGAGGTCAAGCTGGCCGTCGCCGGCGACGGCGCGCGCCGCCAAGGACGCAGGTGCAGCGCATGGTCCAGACGCCTGCTCGGCCTCGCCGAGCCCGCCGCGCCCGGCCGACGCCGCCGATGCCGCGGCCCTCGCCCTGTGCCACCTGGCCCACGCCCCGGCCTCGCGGCCGCGTCGCTGGCCGCCATCCCGTGCGGCGCCACGCGGAGGGCGACGCAGTGATCGGCTCGCTGCGGGGCACGCTGCTCGACCGCTCGACCGCCGGCGAGGTGCTGGTCGAGGTCGGCGGCGTCGGCTACCGCGTGCAGGTCGGCCCCGCCACCGCCGCTCAGCTCGGGCGACGTCGGCGCCGAGGTGTTCGTGCACGTCCACCACCACGTCCGCGAGGACGCCGCAGACGCTCTACGGGTTCGCCAGCCAGCGACGAGCGCGACGTGCTTCGAGGCGCTGCTCGGCGCCCACGGCGTCGGGCCGGCGCTGGCGCTGGCCATCCTGTCGGTCCACCCGCCCGACGCGCTGCGCCGGCGTGCTCGCCGACGACGACGTCGCCGCGCTGTGCCTGGTGCCGGGCGTCGGCAAGAAGACCGCGGCCCGCCTGCTCGTCGAGCTCAAGTCGCGCCTCGACGCTGGCCCGATCGACGCGGCCGCCATCAGCGCCGCCGCGGGCGGCTCCGCGTCGTCCGAGCGGCCCGTGCTGGCCGACGTCCGCGATGCGCTCGCCGGGCTCGGCTACGGGCCCGACGAGGTCGCCGACGGCGCTCCGCGAGGCCTGCCCGAGCCGGCGACGACGCCGGCGACGCTGCTCAAGCGGGCGCTGCAGCACCTGGCCGTCGCCCGATGACCGAGGTGCGCTGATGCGTGACGAGCTGCTCGACCCCGAGGCCCGGCCGGCCGACGGTCGACGCCGAGGTGGCCGACGAGGCTGGGGCTGCGGCCGCGGCGCCCTCGACGACTTCGTCGGGCCAGGCCGAGCTCAAGGAGCACCTCTCGATCATCCTCGAGGCGGCCCGCCGCGGGGCCAGGCCGCCGACCACCTGCTCTTCGCCGGCCCGCCGGGGCTCGGCAAGACCACCCTGGCCGGCATCGTCGCCGCGGAGATGGACGTGCGCCTGCACGTCACGTCGGGCCCGGCCCTCGACCGGGCGGGCGACCTCGCGGCCATCCTCAGCCAGCTCGACGAAGGCGACGTGCTCTTCATCGACGAGATCCACCGGCTCTCGCGGGCGGTCGAGGAGGTGCTCTACCCGGCGATGGAGGACTTCCAGCTCGACATCGTGCTGGGCAAGGGCCCCGCGGCCCGCTCGATCCGCCTCGACGTGCCCCGCTTCACGCTGGTCGGCGCCACCACCCGCACCGGCCTCATCACCGGCCCGCTGCGCGACCGCTTCGGCCTCGTGGCCCGGCTCGACTTCTACGAGACGGCCGACCTCGAGGCCATCGTCACCCGGGCCGCCGGCATCCTCGGCGTCGCGCTCGACGCCAGGCGCCGCGGGCGAGATCGCCGCGGCGCTCGCGGGGCACGCCCCGCATCGCCAACCGCCTGCTGCGCCGGGTGCGCGACTTCGCCGAGGTGCGGGGCGACGGCACCATCGACCTGGCGGCGGCCCGAGCAGGGCCTGGCGCTGTTCGGCGTCGACGACCTGCGGCCTCGACAAGGTCGACCGGCGCCCTGCTCACGGCGCTGTGCGAGCGCGTTCGGCGGGGGCCCGGTCGGGCTGTCCACGCTGGCCATCAGCGTCGGCGAGCCGCGCCGAGACCGTCGAGGACGTCTACGAGCCGTTCCTCATCCAGCAGGGCCTGCTCATGCGCACCCCGCGGGGCCGGGTGGCCACCCCGGCGGCCTGGCAGCACCTCGGCCTCGCCGTCCCGGCCACCCGCCAGGGCGACGAGCCCCCGCCCGGCCTCTTCGGGTAGCGGCCGGCTCGCGGCCCGGAAGGGGCGGTAGCGTCGCGCTACAGTTCCCGACCGTGCCAGGCGCCGGGTCCGCCCCGGCGTCGCGGTGGCCCCGAGCCCCAGGTCAGCAGCTGCTGACCGGGCTCCGGACGAGGCCCCCACCGGCTCCGCTACCGCCACCGACGCGCCGAACGCCATGGGGACTCCGCAGAAGATGACGACGAGCCACACCACGACCACACGGCGACCCGCCGGCACGCGCCCGCCCCTGGGGGGCCTCGCGTGAAGGGCAAGGGCATGAAGGGCCTGGTGGCCTGGCTGCTGATCGTCTTCATCGGCCTCGGCCTCACGTTCAGCCGTGGCTGGAAGCCGCTGCTCGGCCTCGATCTCCAGGGTGGCGTCTCGGTCACGCTGCAACCGCGCACGGGCCAGACCTACACCGACAGCGAGATCGAGGGCGCCAAGCAGGTCATCGCCGCCCGCGTCAACGGCCTCGGCGTGGGCGAGCCCGACATCGTGCGGTCGGGCAAGACCGTGGTCGTGCAGCTCCCCGGCCTCAAGACCGTCGCCGACCAGAAGCGTGCCCTCGCGCTCATCGGCCAGACCGGCCGGCTCACCTTCCGACCCGTGGTCCAGCAGCTCGGCCCCACGCCCACCACCAAGCCGGGCACCACCACCACCGTCCCGGGCAAGACCAGCACCACCGTGGCCGGCAAGACGGGCACCACCACGCCCCCGACCACCGCGGCGACGCCCACCACCACGGCGTCGACCACCGGCTCCACCACCAAGCAGGGCCTCGCGCCGCTCGTCGACGGTCGGGTGGCGACGAACCCGGTGTCCTTCACCGGTGCCGGCGCGGCGAGCGCCACCACGGTGCCGCCGACCACGGCCACGCCCACCACCACACCCCCGGCCACCACCGTCGCCGGTGCCACGTCCACCACGGTCGCGAGCGCCCCGACCACCACGTTGTCCCCGGCGGCGCAGGCCAAGGCCTTGGCCAAGGCGCCGAAGTGCGGCGAGCGCAAGTACGACAACACCCAGGTGCTGTGCACCGACACCACCGGCAACCGCTTCGTGCTGGGGCCCGTCGCGCTCGAGGGCACCGCGGTGTCGTCGGCCGACGCCTCGGTGCAGAACGGCCAGTGGCAGGTCAACGTCACGATCAAGGGCGGCAAGCAGGGCGACGCCGACACGCTGTACAACGCCTGTGCCTCGGGTGCCACCACAGGTCCGGTGATCTGCCCCGCGGAGTCGAGCGGCGGCAGCGGCCTCGTGGCGGTGGTCCTCGACAGCACCATCATCAACACCGCCGGGGTGCAGGCGCGCGACCTCGGCACCAGCGGCTTCCGCATCAGCCCCTTCACCCACCGCGAGTCGAGCGACCTCGCCCTCAACCTCCGCTACGGCGCCCTGCCGGTCGACTTCAAGCCGGCCAACGTCGAGCGGGTGTCGGCCACCCTTGGCACCAGCTCGCTGCACGCCGGCCTCGTCGCCGGCATCGTGGGCCTCGCCCTGGTCGCGATCTACGTGCTCATCTACTACCGGGTCCTCGGGCTCGTCGCGATCCTCAGCCTGGCCACCGGCTCGGCCGTGCTGTGGACCATCATCTCGTACCTCGGCGTCCACAGCGGCCTCGCCCTGACGCTGTCGGGCATCACCGGCATCATCGTGTCGATCGGTGTGGCCGTCGACTCCAACGTGGTGTTCTACGAGCACCTCAGGGAGGACATCGCCAAGGGTCGCACCTTCCGCGCCACGGTGAACTCCTCGTTCGACGCGGCCTGGCACACCATCGTGATCGCCGACATGCGTGTCGTTGCTCGGCGCCGCGACCTGTACTTCTTCACGCTCGGCTCGGTCCGCGGCTTCGCCTTCTACCTCGGCCTGTCCACCATCCTCGACCTGGCCGCATCGTGGTTCTTCATGCGGCCGGTCGTCATGTGGATGGCGCGCAACGACCTGTCCGCGCAGCACTCCCCGTGGCTCGGCGTGCGGCCGCCGCGTCGTGAGCGCGGCCGCTGCCCGCGGGCCCCGCGCCGGCAGGGGCGGAGGCATCGTGAACTTCTTCCGCAAGCTTACTCGTTCAACGACGACATCAACTTCCGCCGGGGCTGGCGGGTCGCCTCACGATCTCGGCGATCTTCCTGCTGGCGGGCATCTTCGCCCTCCTCACCGGCGGACTGAAGCTCGGCATCGACTTCAAGGGCGGCACGTCGTGGCAGTTCCCGGCCAACGGCACCTCGGTGTCGACGGTGCCCGCGACGTGCTCAAGCCGCTCGGCGGCACCGACGCCACCATCCAGACCCTCACCAGACAAGGGCACCGACATCCGCGTCGAGGTCGGCACCAAGGTCGACGCCGCGAAGGCCGAGGCGGCGCTGTCCAAGGTGTCGCACAACTCCGTCGACGTGGTGCAGTCGAACCGGACCAGGTCGGGCCCTCGTGGGGTCACGACGTCTCGACAAGGCCATCCACGCGCTGATCTACTTCTTCATCGTGGTCGCGGCCTACATCTGGTGGCGACTCGAGTGGCGATGGCCGTGGGCGCCATCATCGCCGTGATCCACGACGTCCTCATCAGCGTCGGCGTCTACGCGATCTTCAGGATCGAGGTCACCCCGCCACGGTGGTGGCCTTCCTCACCATCCTCGGCTACTCGCTGTACGACACCATCGTCGTCTACGACAAGATCGCGCGACAACCAGTCGAAGGTGACGCCCAACGGCAACTAACCTACACCGACATGGTCAACCTGTCGCTCAACCAGACCTCGTCCGGTCGCTCAACACCACCATCTCGGCGCTCCTCCCGGTGATTCGATCCTCGTCATCGGCGCCTGGATCATGGGCGCCGTCACCCTCGAGGATTCGGCCTGGCGCTGCTCGTCGGTCTGTTCGTCGGTGCCTACTCGTCCATCTTCATCGCGGCCCCCATCGTGGTTGCGCTGAAGGAGCGCGAGCCCCGCAACAAGGCCATCCGTGAGCGCCTCGAGGCCAAGCGGGCCGGCCTGGCCGCGCCCCTCGCCGCCGGCTCGGGTGCCCCAACCGGCGACGGCGAGCCCGTCGAGGGCCCGGCCGGTGCGGCGCAGCCCGTCAGCGCCGGCGCCCGCACCGCCACGACCACGGCGACCAGAGCCGACACGCCGTACTCGGCCAACCACCCGCCTCGGCCGCGCAAGAAGGGCAAGAAGCGCTGACCGTGGCCTTCCCGGCCGCGTGCCCCGGCGGACGCACATGAGCACGCCATCGCCCCAGAGCCGCGTGCCCGCCGACGGCCTGCTCGAAGGCCTGATCCGCGACATCCCCGACTTCCCGAAGCCGGGCATCACGTTCCGCGACATCACCCCGCTCCTCGGCGACGCGCCCGCCTTCCGAGAGGCCGTCGACCGGATGACGGCGCCGTTCGCCGGCCCGATCACGAAGGTGATCGGCGATCGAGGCGCGCGGCTTCATCCTGGCGCCACCGATCGCGCTCGCGCTCGACGCCGGCTTCGTGCCGGTGCGTAAGCCGGGCAAGCTCCCGTGGGACACCCACGCGCACAGTACGAGCTCGAGTACGGCACCGACGCGCCTCGAGGTGCACCGCGACGCGCTCACCGCGGACGATCGCGTCCTCATCGTCGACGACGTGCTCGCCACCGGCGGCACCGTGCGCGGCCGCCGCCCGCCTCGTCGAGAAGCTGGGGGTGAGGTGATCGGCTTCGGCTTCGTCATCGAGCTGCTGTTCCTCGGCGGCCGGGCCCAGCTCGGCAACGCGCTGGCGCACTCGCTGGTCACCTATGACTGATCGCCGCCGTGTGGCGTCGCTGGCCGCCGGGGCCGCGCTTCGCCGGGGCCCTGGCCGTGGCGGGGTGCTCCTCGGGCGACCGGCCACGTCCACCACGGCGCGTCGAGCCGGCCTGCCGCCTCCGACCAGGCCTCGTTGAAGGCGGTCGTGGCCCCCATCCTCGCCCGCTTCGGCGACGATGTGCAGCGCGTCGAGCTCGAGACCAACCCCACTCCCGACCACCACGTGATGCTCAGCCTCTACGCCCGGCCGCACGACGCCCGCACCCCCGACCAGTACGCCACGGGCCTCGCGCCGCTGGCCAAGGCCGTCGTGCCGGCGCTCCTCGCCCGCTATCCCGGGCTGTATGCCGTCGACCTGTGTCAGGAGGCGCAGCACCCGCCGGCCGACGTGGCGGAGCCGCCGCCGCTGACCCGCGTTACGTCACCCGGCCGTCGGCTGCGGTCCACTGGGACCAGCTGGACCTGCCCGCCATCCGCCGCCAGGCTCACGGCACGAACCCGTCGATCGAGATCTACGTCGACCCGGTCGTGGCCGGGTCGACGACGTTCCGCGCCGCGAAGCCCCCGACCTGATTGCGGCGCGGCCCAGCCGCGTTCTGGGTCGACGTCCGGTCACCAGGGCGACGGAAGATCGACCCAGAACGGGTGAGGTGGGGTGCGGCTCGTCAGCCGGTGAAGGTGGGCGTGGCCGGAATTGCCGTGGCCGGTGCCGCGGCGCTCGGCGTCGTGGTCGTGGTGGTGGTGGGGCAGGGGTGGGGTCGGCGGCCCGCGCGAGCCGGGCGTTGACCGGCAGCAACGTGGTCGACGTGGAGGTCGACGAGGTCGTGGTGGCGGCCGGTCGTCGCCGTGGGGCACGCCGCGGTCGTGGTGGTCGGCGCCGGGCGTCACCGTGACGGCAGCGTTGAAGTAGCTGAAGTCGCTCTCACCCTCGCACAGCTGCCGTGGACCGTGTAGGCGCCGGGAGCGGCGGACAGCGGCACGAGCAACGTGGTGCTCCAGGCGCCGGTGCCGTCGGGCGCGGCGGTGTTCGTTGCGACCGGCGAGCCGGACGGCAGGGCGTTGCCCGCAGTGGTGCCGCCCCAGAGGCCGACCTCGACCGCACCGCCGAGGCAACTCGAGTTGCTGACCGTGATGGTGCCCCCGACGGGGAGCGTGGTGGGCGTGACGGTCAGGGTGGGAACGCCCGCCGCTGCCGGCAACGTGGTGCCGACGACCGCCACGGCCGTGAGGCCCACCGCCACGAGCAGGCGACGGGTGAGGGTGACGAGGTTCGTGGAGCGCATGGTCCGCCTTCAGGGGCTGCTGATGAGCTCGATCGCTCCTCGACGTGCGCCGACAGTAGCGACATCCGCCACGTGTCGCCGGCGGATGCCTGTCGGTTCCCTGTCGTGCGATCGGCCCCTCCCCGCAGCCCGGAGTCGATCGGCGTGCCCCTGCACGCCGATCGACAGGCCAGACCAGGTGTCGGCGGTGGGTCAGCCCGTGAAGGTGGGCGTGGCCGGCACGGCGGTGGCCGGCGCGGCGGCAACCGTGGTGGAGGTCGCTGCGGCCGTGGTGGTGGTCGTGGTGGCGGCGGCGGCGGTCGTGGTGGTGGTGTCGGCCGGGTCGACGACGGACACGGCGACGTTCACGTAGGTGAAGGTGCTGCTCTCGCCGAAGCAACGCGCCCACACCGTGAGCTTGTCGCCGGTCTTGGCCGTGTCAGGAGCGGTCATCGTGGCTCCAGGCACCGGAGATGTCGGCCGTCGCATCGACGGTGTCGACCGTCGGGTCGCTCGGCTCGACCATGGTCCCACCGAAGTCACCGGCGAACAGCTCGAGGGAGACCGTGCCACCCCCGGTGCAGCCGACCCCGGAGATCGTGAGCGTGCCCCCCGGTGCGACCGGGTTGGGCGTGACGGTGAACGGCGTCACCGAGACGCCGGCGGAGACAGGCGCCGCGCCCATGGCCAAGGCGGCGACGGCCACGGTGGTGGCGACCGCCATGGCGCGGGCGGAGCGGAGCGGGCGGGACGATCGGAGGCTGCGCATGCGTGCGCCTTTCGCAAGAGGTCAGCGACATCGCTGGTGAGGGACCGAACCTAGTGCCCCGGGGGTGCGGTCCGTGGCTATGCCCGGGGCCGACCGGCCGCGATGCGTGGCAATGGCCTGGTCCCGTGGCATCCTGTGGAAAGCGTCCCGCCGAGCCCAGAAGGAGCGCGCTGATGGCCACCGTCGACCGGGTCCTGCCCTGGCGCCGGGCGAGCCGTGCCCGGCCGACGAGATCGCGCCGCTGCTCGCCTCGTTCCGCAGCCGGCATCCCAAGGCCCCGACGGCCATGATCAGCCGGGCCTACGACGACGGCCGCGCGACGCCCACCGCGGCCAGGTCCGCAACTCCGGCGAGCCCTACATCGAGCACCCGCTGGCCGTGGCCCAGATCGTCGCCGACCTCGGCCTCGACGACGTCTCGATCTCGGCCGCCCTGCTGCACGACGCGGTCGAGGACACCGAGCATCACCGTCGCCGAGTCGAGCACGCTTCGGCACCGACGTCGCCGCACATCGTCGACGGCGTCACCAAGCTCGACCGGATCCGCTTCGACTCCAAGGAGGCAGCAGCAGGCCGCCACCATGCGCAAGATGCTGGTGGCGATGGCCAAGGACCTGCGCGTCCTGATCATCAAGCTGGCCGACCGGCTCCACAACATGCGGACGCTCGCCGCCATGCCGACGTGGAAGCAGGCTGCGCATCGCCCAGGAGACGCTCGACATCTACGCCCCGCTGGCCCACCGCCTCGGCATGCAGGAGATCAAGCAGCAGCTGGAGGACCTCTCCTTCGCCGCGCTGCACCCCAAGCGCTACGCCGAGATCGACCAGATGGTGTCGACCCGCACGCCCGAGCGCGACCTCTACCTCGCCCAGGTGCTCGCCGAGGTGCGCCAGCGCCTGGACGAGCTGCACATCGACGCCGACGTCAGCGGGCGCCCGAAGCACCTCTGGAGCATCTACGAGAAGATGGTCGTGAAGGGCCGCGAGTTCGACGACATCTACGACCTGGTCGGCATCCGGGTCATCGTCGACTCGGTGAAGGACTGCTACGCCGCGCTCGGGCTCGATCCACGCCACCTGGAAGCCGGTGCAGGGCCGCTTCAAGGACTACATCGCGATGCCCAAGTTCAACCTCTACCAGTCGCTGCACACGACGGTGGTCGGGCCCGCAGGGCAAGCCGATCGAGGTGCAGATCCGCACCCGCGAGATGCACCACCGCGCGGAGTACGGGGTGGCCGCGCACTGGGCCTACAAGGACGGCGTCACCGGCCAACGACATGGCCTGGCTCAACCGCATCGTCGACTGGCAGTCGGAGACCGGCGATCCCGACGAGTTCATGGAGACCCTCAAGGTCGACCTCGACCAGGACGAGGTCTTCGTGTTCACCCCCAAGGGCAAGGTCATCACCCTCCCCGACGGCGCCACGCCGATCGACTTCGCCTACGCCATCCACACCGAGGTCGGCCACGCCTGCATCGGCGCCCGGGTCAACGGGCGCCTGGTGCCGCTCGACTACGCAGCTGCGCTCGCGGCGACACCGTGCGAGATCTTCACCTCCAAGGTCGAGGCACCGGCCCGTCGCCGCGACTGGCTGCAGATCGTCGCCAGCGCCCCGGGCCGCGCAACAAGATCCGCCAGTGGTTCTCCCGCGAGCGCCGCGAGGACGCCCTCGAGGCCGGGCGCGACGAGCTCACCAAGGCGCTGCGCCGTGAAGGCCTGCCCGTGCAGAAGGTGCTCGGCGGGCCGCAGCTCGCCGAGGTGGCCGGTCGACATGACGTACGCCGACGTCGACGCGCCTGCTGACGCGCGATCGGCGAGCACCACGTCTCCGGCCAGTCGGTCGGCCCAGCGCATCGCCCGGCGACCTGCGCTCCGGCGACGGGCGAGGAGCAGCTGCCCGCCACGGTCCGGCGCGCCGGCGCGGCGCAGCGCAAGCCCGGCGTCGGGCGTCCACGTCGAGGGGCTCGACGACGTGCATGGTGCGCCTGTCCCGTTGCTGCACGCCGGTGCCCGGCGACGAGATCATCGGCTTCGTCACCCGCGGCCGCGGGGTGTCGCGTGCACCGCGCCGACTGCGCCAACGCCGTCTCGCTGGCCGCCGCCCAGGGCGACCGGATCATCGAGGTCGAGTGGGACGAGCGACCGCGTCAGCGGCGTCTTCGTCGCGTCCATCGAGGTCGAAGGCGCTCGACCGCGCCCGGCTGCTGCGCGACGTGTCGGCGACCCTGTCCGACCACCACGTCAACATCCTCTCCTGCAGCACCCACACCGGCGCCGACCGCATCTCCAAGATGCGCTTCGACTTCGAGCTGGCCGACCCGGCCACCTCGACTCGCGTGCTCGCACCATCAGCGCATCGACTCCGTCTACGACGCCTACCGCGTCGTCCCCGGCAACGGCGCCTGACCCCCCTTCTCTTCCTCTTCCAACGGCGTCGGGTGGGCGGTCAGGTGGGCCGATGGGCGGCGACGAAGAGGTGACCGGGATGACCCATCGGGTCGGCGACGTGGTGGGCACCGTCGACCACCAGGCCGGCGTCGGTCACGAGGCGCAGGTTGGCGGCGCCGTCGAAGTGGCTCCAGAACATCGGGACGCCGAGCCAGCTGTCCGGATCGTGGTCGACGGGGTTGTCGCTGGCGCCCAGGCAGAGCAGCGCCCGACCGCCGAGTCGCAGCACCCGGACGACCTCGGACAGCACCTGGGCGTGCTCGTCGCGGGGCACATGGATGATGGCGTAGAAGGAGACCACGGCGTCGACGCTGCGGTTGGCGACGGGAAGCTGGGTGAGGTCGCCCTGCGCCGAGGCCATCGCGGGCACCACGGCGCGCCCGAGCGACAGCTGCCCGAACGACAGGTCGACGCCGACCACCCGGTGACCGAGGTCGGCCAACACCCGAGCGACCGGCTCGCCGGCGCCGCACCCGGCATCGACCACAACCGCACCGGGCGGCAGCTCGGCCGCGAAGTCGAGCAGCAGGGCCACGTCGTCGCCGTCGTCCGGCCGGTCGGCCAGGTACCTGGGCGCGGCCAGGTCGTAGCCACGTCGCACCACCGACCTCGCCTCCCGATCCACCGGCTCAGGCTGGCCTCGGGGCGCGTAGCGGCGCAAACGGGTTCGGGGGCCTTCGGGGGGCTCCGGTAGCCTCGCTCGCCGTGTCCGACTCTGCTCCCCTCAAGGCCCCGGTGGGCACCCGCGACGTGCTCCCACCGGAGACCGGGCGCTGGCAGGGGCTGATCACCCGCTCGCGGGGCAGGTCGAGGCCGCCGGCTACGGCTTGCTCCAGTCGCCGATGTTCGAGGACGTCGCGGTGTTCCAGCGCATGGGCGAGGGCACCGACGTGGTGCGCAAGGAGATGTACGACTTCGACGACAAGGGTGGCCGGCGCATCGCCCTGCGTCCCGAGGGCACCGCCTCGGTGGCCCGGGCGTTCGTGCAACACCACCCGGCCACGCCCTGGAAGGTCTGGTACGCCGCGCCGACGTTCCGCTACGAGCGCGCCCCAGGCCGGGCGCTACCGCCAGCACCACCAGCTCGGTCTCGAGGCGCTCGGCTCCGCCGACCCCGACCTCGACGTGGAGGTCATCGCCCTGGCGTGGGACTACCTCCGCTCCCTCGGTTTGCAGCAGGTCCGCCTCCTGTGAACTCCATGGGCACCGTCGACGACCGCGCCGCCTACGTCGAGCTCCTCCGCGACTGGCTCGCCGAGCGCACGTCGACCAGCTCGACCCCGATCGTGAGGGGATCCAGCGTTACGGTCAGTACGCTTTCGAGAGTCGCTAGCCCGTCGGAGGTCACGAATAAAGTCTTCACGATATGCACCCAGAGACCATTGGTTGAGGTGATCGGTAGTTTGTTCTCGTCCCGAACCAGCATGCTCGTATTTGGACGGAAGCCCGGAGGTGTCGGTTCCTTGATCAAATACATCTCCAGCGGCTGATCCCCTGTGTTCTTGAGGGTGAACTCCAGCCCCTCCGGCATCAGCACCGCGATGTTCCGCGCTACTCCATGGTCTCGCCGCCGGCCGTCGCTGTTCCCTGTCCGGAGTTCACAAAATAGATCTGCTGTTCCCCACTCAGCTTCGTCGCCTTTGTCGAGGCATGCGCCGAGAGCGTCGCATATCGTAGCCGTTGATATACCGTAGTACGGCACCCTTTTGTGTCGGATGAACCCCGTCCCCACGCGTCAGAATGTCTCGTTCTTCCAGCCCTCCATCCGCCTTATGCGACGAAGCCGTATGCCAATCTCCAAAGTAGAGATCCAGCCGATCGCCTGTGACCTGTCCCAGGCAAAAAGGCGACAACACTCCGCACAGGCCTAACAACGCGAGAACCTTCCTGACCATCCCGAACTCCTATGCAATCAATTCAGCAATTTCTTTTGCTTCAAAAAAACCGCGTAAACCTGACGCACCATTCTATGGCCTTTTCAAATCGTGACCGGCACTTTTCGCACTATTTCGCTCGTTACTATTGTCGTCAAGAGTTGCGCGAGAGCTTTCTGGATCACTAAACTGACGCCAGGTTTACGAGCAGCTCCAAGACGATCGGTAACCTGCTCTCGATGCGTTAAAACTTGCCCCAAGAAAATAGGGTATTTCAATGCCATTCATGAGTTTGCATGCCACGAAGATTTCTCTTTCTTTGCTGGCCTTGTCCGGCGCTACTACGCTTTTCTTATTGGCTCAAAACACCTCCTTCCACAATGCTCCTTCTTCTTCTCAGCAGACGAAGAATCCCTATGCGGGGCAGACGGCAAAAGCGGCATCTGGAAAACAGATCTATGAGAAGAGCTGCAGCAGCTGTCATGGGGTAAATGGCCAAGGGACAGGCAATGTTCCTCCATTAGCCACGGGCGCCGCGCAGACTGCAACCGACGGCGAGGTCTTCTGGTACATCACCAAGGGCGATCTTAACAACGGAATGCCTTCGTGGGCTTCGATGCCAGCGGACCAGCGATGGGCAGTCGTTACCTATATCAAATCGCTCAAGAATTCTTCCGCTGTGAATCAGGCAGCGGCGAGCACATCCGCTTCGACGAGCACTCCGGCAAAGTCCACCGCTCCGCCGCCAAAGGCGCCGTTTACGGACTATCGCTATGAGTCACCGGGGACCACTCGCTGGATAAGGCTCAAAGACCTGCCGTCTCCTGCACCTGACGAATCGGCGACCAATGGCCCCAAGGTGGTGCCGCGCCCTCAGAATATGTGGCCCAAGGCTCCGAAGGGCTTCACGGTTAACCTGTACGCGACGGGCTTGAATAATCCTCGGCTGATGCGTCCGGCACCCAATGGCGATATCTTCCTGGCAGAGACGGCCGCAGGCAACATCAAGGTCTTCCGCGGCATGACCCCGGATGGCAAGCCGAAGGAAGTACACGTATTCGCCACCGGGCTCAATACTCCTTTCGGGATTGCGTTCTATCCTCTTGGGCCGAATCCTCAGTGGGTTTACGTTGCCAATATGGACTCGGTCGTGCGGTTTCCGTATCACAATGGTGATGTCACTGCTTCGGGACCGGCACAACATCTCGATGATCTTCCTTCTGGAGGTCATCATCGTTCCCGTGATGTTCAGTTCTCTCCTGATGGCAAGAAGATGTATGTCTCTGTCGGATCGCAGGAGAATGTCGATGATGCTGACGACCCAACTTCGGGTGAGAAAAATCGTGCAGACATTCTTGAATACAACCCGGATGGTTCTGGCCTGCGGATATTCGCTTCTGGCATTCGCAATCCAGTTGGACTTGCGGTCAACCCGAAGACCGGTGAGCTTTGGTGCTCGGTCAATGAGCGTGACGGACTGGGTAACAACCTGGTTCCTGACTACATTACCCATGTGCAACGTGGTGGGTTTTATGGATGGCCGTGGTGGTACATGGGCGGTCATCAGGACCCGAGGTTAGTGGGGAAACGGCCTGACCTTAAGGACAAGGTGATCACTCCGGATGTCATACTGCAGCCGCATAATGCGTCGCTACAGATGACCTTCTATGACGGGAGTCAATTCCCTGCGGAGTATAAGGGAGACATCTTCGCTGCCGAGCATGGATCCTGGAACAGGGCGCCTCGCGCAGGTTACGAGGTGATTCGCGTACCTCTGCATCAGACTGGTCACGCCAGCGGACAGTATGAGGACTTTCTTACGGGATTCGTAGTGGATGACGAGAGCGTTTGGGGAAGACCTGTCGGTGTTACGACTGCGCCGGATGGTTCGCTTCTGGTGAGTGATGATGGTTCTGGCTCGATCTGGCGGGTTAGTCACGATTGGCAAGTAAGTCTGCTACGAAGCAATCTGTGGAGCTATCATTCTTTTCGCGGGAGCACGTAATAACGATAGGTGTACTTCCATGGGAAGGTCTCGCCTGGCTTGATGGAGATGTGGATGAAAGGCTCCATGGCGAGGATTGAGCGGATCGACCAGAGTTCGGCGCTTTCGAGCGGCCGGTCTCCCTTGATATTCATTCCGGCGCCTATTTTTTGATTCTCGATGGTGATGTCGTAGTCTTTTGATGTCGGTCCGAAACCCCCAAACGCCGTTGCGAAGCGATCTTTATTTTCCAACTGCTTTCGGTAGGTGATGCGATTCTTTTCAATCTCACCGACCGCGCTGTTGATTGGCTTCGCCGGGTGTATGTCGAAGGGCATGGTTACGGTGAAGTCGGGGCCAATGGGCTGTTTGTCGAGGACCAGAAAATTGTGGTCGTAGACGCTGGTTTCGATTGGGCGCTTTCCTATGTTCTCGAGGCTGTGTTCGATCAACATCTGAGGCTTGCCGGGCATCAGCCGAACGGTCTTCGTATAGAGATACCCGTAGCCCGTAGCGGGATCCATGACACGCTGGGTAAACTCCACCGACTGCGGCTTGACCTTCACCGTCCATTTTCCGCCGTCTATGATCTCGTAGGTCCGGAAGGGATCGTACTTGTTTGTGTCTGGCCTGCGGAGGACGCCTACGCCGATCTTGAGGAAGGTCCCTCCTGGGGCTGCATCGTCGAATCCGAGCGCCTTCTGGTTGGAGAGAAACTCCTCTGCCGGACCGGTGATCGCGCTGGCGGGACCGGCGACGATGTCGGGACCGTCGTAGATGTAGTCGTGGACGGCTGGGTCGGTCTTGGTAAACCAGGGTCCGTAGTAGTTGTGGCCGGCGTATTCGAGACTTGCGATGACCCCGGACCAATCGAAGCGGGTGCCCCGATAGAAGCCGTTTTGGCTGTCTGGAAGATAGATCTTCGCCTTGATGAGGCCGTTGCTGATGGTGGCCTCGGGGTGCTGCGCATTCCCGGTACGGGTTGCAGCCAGGAGAATCGCGAAGATCGTTTGCGGGAGGATGCGATGCAGTAACTTACTGCGCAGAAAGCGCTTGTACGCGGCGGTTGCTTCTTTTGCCATGCGGCCTCTTTGCTCGATGCATTGCTCCATTTCGACTGACCCTTCCTCTGCGGCTCTCACTGTATAATTTTTAATGACGGCTTGATCTTACCTCCCATTGTTCTATTGTCGCCGTCTAAAAATTCAGGTGTTGGAGATTTCATGTTGAAGCTAGCAGCTGCAGCAATCTTGTTGGTTCCCGTACTGGCGAGCGCTCAGAGCGATGCGCCTATGCCGGATGGGCCTGGCAAGGCGATCATCCAGAGGTCGTGTGTTGCGTGTCATAGTATTACGGTCATCACTTCCAAGCGAGCGGATCCGGATGAGTGGAACTCGCTGGTGCAGATGATGGTGTCCCGCGGCGCCGATTTAACTGACGACGAGATTCCAATCGTGGTCAAATATCTCTCCGAACACTATGGACCGGTGAAGGACAAGAAGACCGATCCGCCACCGCCTCCTCCTGCAAAATAACTCCCTGCCCCCCCATTGCCCGGATGTAAGTCTAATAGATTCAGTTACATACTGGCAGTTATTGGCTCTAAATATGTCATTCTAAATGGTTTATAGCTAAATATGTGCAGCCTAACGAGTTAGGGTCCAGCATTGTGCTGGACCCCTTTCGTTTGGCTAATCTTTATCTCTATATCTAGTTTAGCGGGTGAGTCGGAACTACTACGCCAGGTTTCGGGAAATTCTTTTGCGGCTACAAGGCTTTTGTTTTGTTTGGCTTGGTTTGTTAGAGCGTGGAAAATTTTGTTGCCTAGGACTTGACAGGATTTTCGGTAGTGGGTCAGGTGATCTCCACAGGTCCCTCCCGAAAAACCGGCTTTATCAGTAACTTCGGCTGATACAGCGTGATGGTATCAGCGATTTCTGGTTAGGTTTGCCAATAACCGGCAACGACGCAGCCACAAGCGACGACAAAGCAAAGGCGAAATACAGGGGTCTCCACACTGCGCGCCGGACGGTAAAACTGTCCGGCGCTTCGGTCGAGATGACGGAGGTCGGGGAGTGATTGTATGAGAACAGACAACGGCAACAGCAGATCCTCCGCCATCGGCGAAGGATGACAATGAGGTGCGGCAAAGGGTGAAAGCGAGTGGGGCGACGATGACAATTGAGCGAGGCGAATGACAATTGCTCAGAACTACAGCACAAGAACGTGTCCGCTAGTATTCGCCGGTGACGATGTTCAGCAGGGGTTCGCCCTTTGCGAAGCGGGTGACCTGGTCGCTTGCCAGTTGAAAGGCGCGTTTGATGAACTCTGCGCTGTCGCTGGCTATATGGGGGGTGATGAGCAGGTTGGGGGCGTGCCAGAGCGGATGCCCCGGGGGCAATGGCTCTGGATCCATTACATCAATTGCAGCACGGATGCGTTTCTCATGTAACGCGGCGACCAGTGCGGGGGTATTGACGACCTCGCCGCGGCCGGCGTTGACGAGGAGTGCGCCGCGTTTCATTTTGGCGAGGCGGTTTGCGTCGATGAGTCCTCGGGTTTCGGAGGTGATTGGGGTGATAAGGATTACGATGTCGGCTAGGGGCAGAAGGTCATCCAGTTTGCTGACGGGTTCGACTCCCTCGCGGGCACTGCGGGCTATGCGTAGGAAGTTCGGTCCGAAGGCTGCGAGACGTTTTTCGATGGCCTCGCCGATGGAGCCGTATCCGACGATGAGGATGGTCTTGTCGGCTATCTCGTCGAGAAGCACCGGCTGGCCTACTCCGGGTTTGGCGCCGTCGGACATGAGATAAATCTGCTCGGCCTTTTCGCGGCTGTCCCAATCGGCTTGGCGTTGCAGCTCGACGTAGAAGGGGATGTATTTCTGCATGGCGAGGACGGCGGTGACGGCCCACTCTGCGACGGGGATGTCGTGGACTCCGCGGGCGTCGCAGAGAGTAACGCCGGGAGGGATCCACTTGAGGAAGGCGTCTACCCCGGCGTAGAGCGACTGCACCACCTTTACTCCGTTGAGGTGAGGCCACTGTTTTTTAGCGACAGAGACTTCGAGCGCCGGAATCCAAATGTCGATATCGATGGGACCTTGCGGGTCTTCGGGGATGCGGACCAGTTCTACGTCTTTGGAAAAGGCCGGCAGAAGTGCGGGATCGATCGATGCTTCTACTCCGAGGCGAATCATTGCTTGCAGCTCCTGTGGTTCTTTCGTTCGATCAGACTAGTTCTTTTGCCTGGCGGCGTTCTTTGTCACTCTTGTAGCGAAAGGCAAAGTAGACGGGTACGCCGATGATGACGATGATCGCTCCGGGGATGGTGGTCGCGGGGCGATAGATCAATAAGATTACGAGGATGACCGCGGCGAAGAGGATGTACAGGGCCGGGACAACGGGGTATCCGAAGGCGCGGTATGGGCGCTCGACGTTGGGTTGTGTCTTGCGGAGGCGGAAGAGACCGGCGATGGTGAGGATGTAAAACATGAGCGCGGCGGAGACGACGTAGTCGAGGAGATTGCTGTAGAGGTTGCCGTAGGTGTTGGTCGTGGGATTGTAGGTACGGATCAGCACGAGTATTCCGGCCCATACACCCTGCATGACGAGGGCGGAGCTGGGAACGTTGGCGCAATTGAGGTCTCCGGCTTTGCGGAAGAAGAGACCGTCGAGCGCCATGGCGTAGTAGGCGCGGGCTCCTGAAAGGATCATTCCATTCATGCAGCCGAAGGCGGAAATCATGATGGCGACGGCCATGATGACGGGTCCGACGGAGGGCCAGATGGCCTGCAACATGGTGGCGGCTACGCGGTCGGAGGGAGCGCGCTGAATTTCGCCGAATGGCAGGACGAACATGTAGGCAAGGTTGGCCAACATGTAGAGGACGATGACGAGTCCGGTTCCGAAGGCGAGGGAGAGAGGCACGTTGCGGCTGGGGTTGCGTACCTCGCCGGCGCTGAAGGTGATGTTGTTCCAGGCGTCGGCGGCGAAGAGAGAGCCGATCTGCGCGGTGCAGAGGGCGATGAGCATGCCGAAGGCGGTTTCGATGGCGATGCCGGGCGCGGGGGCAGTGTAGCCCATAGGATGCCATGCGGCACCGTTCGCGAAGTTGGCCTTGAAGGCCGCGACTCTGAAACCGATGAAGCAGCCGATGACAATGACGCCGATGAGGGAGCCGATCTTCATGGAGGTAAAGACATTTTGGACGCCCTTGCCGTACTTGAGGCCGTTGGTGTTGGTCCAGGTGAGGAAGGTGATGAGACATAGGGCGAAGAGCTGGACGGTGGAAAGCGATATGGCGTAGGTGGGAAGAATGTGGATGGGCGGGATGATGTAGTGCGACTCTGAGATGCGGGGCCAGAGGACGCCGAGGTAGCGAGAGAAGCCCACGGATGAGGCAGCGATGGTGCCGGTTTGAATGACGAGGAAGAGAGTCCAGCCGTAGAGGAAGCCCCAGAGGGGCGAGAAGGCTTCGCGGAGGTAGACGTACTGGCCGCCGGCTTTGGGCATCATGGCGGCGAGCTCTCCATAGGAGAGCGCGGCGGCCATGGTGAGGACTCCGGCGATTGCCCAGGCGACCATCATCCAGCCGGCGCTGCCGACTTCGCGGGACATCTCTCCGGCGACGATGAAGATGCCGGAGCCGATCATGGAACCGGCGACGATCATGGTGGAGTCAAAGAGGCCGAGACCGCGATTGAGCTGGCGATGGGTCTCCGCGGGCTGTGCGCCGGCGATGCTTTCTGGGATGGCTTCGTTCAATAGACCTCTCCGTGATCGCCTGGATCTCGTGGCGACTATTTTATTGAGGTTGTTTGCGGTTGAGAAACGAGGATACGGTTTTGTTGAACTCTTCGGCGTACCGTACGTGGATATTATGCTTGCCTTCAGGAAAAACGTATAGCTCGGAGCCGGCGATGCCCTGCTGGATGATGCGCGGATGAGTGGGCGGTACGAGGGGGTCGAGTTCTCCGTGGAGGATGAGGGTGGGTGATTCGATGAGAGGGAGCTGTGAGCGGTAGATGTCGGTATTGCCGCCGTGTGCGTAGAGATTTTCGAGGCCGGTGACGTAGCGGTCCCATAGAGCGTCGAGCGAGTCACCGTAGATGAGGCGCATGGGTTCGACGGATCGCGGGCGACCAGGTGTCGATGGAGCGCACGGATTGGAAGGCGTGGATCTCCAGCGGGGTGAGGAAGGAGTTGCCGCCCCACATGACGAGCCTGGTGACTCTGTGCGGGTGGGCTGCGGCCAGGAGCGCGCCGATATTGGCTCCGTCGCTCCAGCCCATGACGGTGAAGGTTTCGTGGCCGAGGGATGTCATGAGAGCGAGGATGTCTTCTGCGTCGCGCTGGTAGAAGTTGAGGGGGTAGTCGCGCTCGGGCGGCCGGGAGCGGCCGTAGCCACGTGGGTCGGGGGCGATTACGGTGGAGTCTTTGCTGAAGGGTTCGAGCTGCTTGTGAAAGTCACTTTGTCCGGTTCCCAGCGAACCGGGGATGAGGACCAAGGGCGGGCCCGATCCGCGTATCTCGTAGTGAATGGCGAAGTCCGCCAACTTGAGTTTTGGCATAGATTCGACTTTACTTCATCGGCGACTTCGACTTGTACGCTCAGCGTTTGCAGGGTTTGCTGCAGAGGCCAAGCATCTCCCGAGTTTGCGCTGGAGTTGCTACCTCGCGGTTGAGCTCGTGCGCGATGCGAACGCTGCGCTGGACCAGTTCGGCGTTGCTCTTGGCTTTGCGGCCACGGGAGTAGTAGACGTTGTCTTCGAGTCCGACGCGTACGTGTCCGCCCATTAGAGTGGCTAAGGTGGTGAGGGGGAGCTGGGAGACACCGACGGCGGAGCAGAGCCACATCGACTCGTCAGGGAAATCTTTGATGAGTTGGAGGGTGTTTTCGACTGTCGGGAAGCTTCCGGTCTGATAGCCCATGACGGTCTGGACCCAGTACGGCTTTTCGAGGAGGTTATTTTCGATGAGGTCGCGGATGACCCAGGCACAGCCAGGATGGTAGATTTCGAGCTCGGGTTTGATGCGGCGCTTCTTCATCTCGGCGGCGAAGTGGCGGATCTGGCCGTAGGTGTAAGGAACACACTCGTCGATGTCCATTGCGGGCCGCGGGAAGAGCAGCGGGGTACGGCGCTCCTTCAGGTGGAACATGCTCATGTCGGGAGCGAGGTTCAGCGAGGCGAGATCGGGGTTGCCTTCGAGGGAGGAGAGCCGCTGCTCCATGGTCATGTTGGGGCCACCGCCGGTGGTGGCGTTGACGATTATGTCGGGGCAGGCTTTGCGGATTTTGGAGATGACCTCTTTCCAGGGCTCCGGTTCGCCAGCACATAGAGTGAGGTCCTTCGGATCGCGTGCGTGGACGTGGACCATCGAGGCGCCGGCCTCGTATGCCGCATGCACGGATTCAGCTATCTCGTCAGCCGTCTCGGGAATGAACTCGTTTGCCTCTTTGCCCTGAATGCCGCCGTTGCAGGCTACGCATAGGATAAGCGGAGGCATTCCGCTTTTCACCTTCTCCATGAAATCGTAGCTATTGGTGTAGCGGAACGTTCCCTGCAAGGACTTCGTAGGTTCTATTTCAGGCATTCTGACCCGCTCTGGAGAGATTCTTGGCTATCTTTTACAGGTATATAGGTAAACAAGTATTTTGCACGCGAGCAAGCGAAATAGTGCGAAAACAAATGACTTCGGTCTCGTGCAACTGCATTCTGGCTGGTACTTGCATTGGAGAAGATTGAGTCTTCCGGCGCAAATACAACAGTGTTTTTAGAAATTCACATCTTGCTATTGGTATGACAATCATGTAATGTCTCGGGTATCGATCATCCATAGCTGAGGTCTTTGCCGAATTTGTTGCATTTTGCGGCAGGCATCCACGATGCACTTTCCTACTTTTTGCCAAGACTCGCCCCGAGCTTGGTGGGCGTTCAGCTAAACATCACTCAGGGATTCGCTCAATCGTCATGATCAAGGACATTTCTTCCGAACCTGCATCTCGATCCTCTACCGGACTTGGCGCCGGTCCAGACCGCCTGGACTCCTGGAAGGAGATTGCCAGCTACTTCAAGCGAGAGGTTCGAACGGTTCAGCTCTGGGAGAAGAATGAAGGTCTTCCGGTCCATCGTCATTTTCACAAACAACTGGGGAGCGTGTTCGCGTTCCGCTCCGAGATTGAGGAGTGGGGGCAACAAGTCTCCCGCAGGCGTTTGGGGATAGCTCAGGACGCTCCGGAGCTGACGACAACGCCTACCGCTGCGGCTGTTGAGGACCGCGTGATCATCAGGGTACTGCCACTTCAGAATGCGGCTGTGGATGCAAGCAACCAGGGGCTTTGCGAGGCGATCGCGGCCAAAACCATCCCGGCATTGGAGCGTTTGAACCCCGACCATCTGGTCATTTTTTGTTCTTCCTCTGCTACGCAGAGCGAACAAGAGTTGGCTGGGCCGCATTCTGCAAACAAAAGGGCTGATTACGTGTTGACGTGGACGCTGCAGGAAGAGGGCGACGGGCTTACGGTAAAGGTCAGCCTGCTGCTTGCTGACGCAGAACTTCCTACCTGGTCCCGTATGTTTCGCTGTCATCTCGACGATCACGAGGGCACCTCTTCATATATTGCTGACCAGATTGTTCAGTGCCTTTGGTTGAAAGTAATCTCTTCTCCGACATCATCTCCGGTATCCGGACGGCGCGAGCAATCTGGCTCTCGTGAAGCGTATCTGAAAGGACGATACTTCTGGAGCCAGCGAAGCGAGGAGAGCCTGAGAAAGGCGGTTCAATGTTTTGAGGCCGCTATCAGAGACGAGCCGGCGTTCGCTTTGCCGTACTCAGGGCTTGCCGATTCCTTTACTCTGCTGTCGTTCTATGAGCTTGTCTCTCCATCCGAGGCCATGCCGGCGGCCCGTCGAGCCGCGCTGAAGGCGATTGAACTTGACCCCAATCTGGCTGAGGCACACGCTTCACTCGCGGATGTTCTGCTGCACTTCGATCGCGACTGGCAAGGCGCGGATCGAGAGTACCGACGCGCGATTCAGTGCAATCCTACCTATGCGCTTGGCTACCACTGGTATGCCAATCTGCTTGCAGCCAGAGGGCAGCATGAAGCTGCTCACATAGCGATCATGCATGCTCTCGATATCGATCCTGTTTCGCCTATCACGTTGGTATGGGCGGGCTTTACATCCCATCTGGCACACAGGTTCGATGAAGCGATCAAGCATTACCAGAACGCCCTCGAGTTGAAGCCGGATCTAGTTTGGGCCCACATGTACATGGCTCAGGCTCTTGAACAAGAAGGTAACTACAAGGGCGCACTGCGAGAGTTTGAAACTGCAATCCAGCTTGCTGGAGGCAGCAATTGTGTGCAGGCGATGAAAGCGCACACCTATGCGGCGGCTGGCGATAAGTCCTCGGCACGCCAAATCTTGTCAGAGCTAAAGCGAACGCCCTCCAATAAGTGCATGCCGTCGTATGACATCGCCGCTGCCTATGCCGCTCTCGGCGAAGTGAACCAAACTGTTACGTGGTTGAATCGAGCCTGCAATGAGCGGAACATGAAGCTCTTCACCCTGGTTCAGGATCCTCGCTTCGATCTGCTTCGGAACCGCTCGGAGTTCATCGAGATCGTAGACCAGATGGGCTTGACCCAGTATGACCCCGCGCGCCGCGTTACTTTCTCATAATTTTCCGTAGTATCACATGGGTGGTTACATCGGCCAAGGGGGCTGAAGGACTGACTGTGTGCTTCCAACTGCTTTTTTGTGTTTGACGCAGTGCATTCGCCTCGCAGTCTTCCTTGATATTCGATCAGTGTTCCCCGCTGAAAAAAACGGGGCGCGGAGATTAGAAGGCGCTTTGCCTTTGTAATCTCCACACCCCGTGTAACGGTTGACTAGTTTGCGTTAGAAGACGAACTTCGCACTTACCTGACCGATACGCGCCGGGATCGTGGACTGGACTGAGGTTACGTTGCCGAAAGAACCACTCGCGTAGTTACCGGTGGGGTTGGCGAAGTTGGCGTGATTGAAGACGTTGAAGAACTCACCTCCAAGTACGAACGACATCGACTCTGTAATCATGGTGGTCTTCTTCATTCCGAGATCGGTGTCGTTGATGCCAGGGCCATAGAAGTAGCGAGCGGGTGCGTTTCCGATGATTCCCGGAAGTTCTGTTGTGAATGCCGACTTATCAAAGTACACGTGGGTGGCAGGATTTGCGCGAGGATTATGTTTCACAATCGGTCCGGCAACATTCGGGAAATCGAATGCGAATCCGGTCAATGCTATGTCACCCGATTGGCTGAGAGTGATGGGGAAACCGCTGGCCAGGCGAGTAATGCCACTTACGCTCCAGCCTTGGGTAATCCGTGTAGGCACTGCATGGAACAGCCGGTCGAAGGGAATCTGCCATGAGTAGCTGGCTACAAAATTATTGGTTAGAGTGAAGGGCGAAAGTACCCGGTTCTGCGTGAGGTTGTTCGGATTGAAGGTGGTGGTAGCGTCGTCAATTGATTTTGAGTACGTGTAGGCAAGAAGGAAAGTTACATCGCTGGCTCTGCGCTCAAGCGATGCCTGGAAAGCGTTATAGTTCGAGGCGGCGATGTTGGTATTGAGATGTACCTTGCCAAAGGCCACTGTACGAAGAGCCTGATTGCCCATACCAAGCAGTGTTCCGTACGTGTTAACTCCATTCAAGGTATAAACCTGCTTCTCCCCATTGGGTCCACAAGTGGGCGTGGCGTGAGCCGCGGCTAACTGCAGACACAGTGGACCGTTGCCCACATTGAGATTGAAGTCGCCGGCTACGTGGTGGGCCTGTGTTCCCACATAGGCCAGAGACAGAACCATCGATCCTGAGAGCTGACGTTGGATGGACAAGTTATAGTGCTCGGCATAGGTCAAGGTGTTGTTCACGTTGTAGCCGGGCCCCACGACGGGCTCGTACTGGGCGAAGTTAAGGGTTGCGTTTGCGGGATCGCCGATATGTGGTTGAACAAACGGGAATCTCTGAGTCTGTGATCCCTGAGTGGAGCGGGTTTGAAATGGAGTATCGAAGTTTGTTGGGCCAGTACTGGTCCAGTACTGGCCCCAGGGAGCGGAGCCGATGACACCGAAGTTACCGGAGTCCGCTGCGCCGAGATAATAGATTCCGAAGGCAGACCGGATGCTGCTTTTGCCGGGACCGCCGAAGAGTTTGCCCAAAAATCCACTATTAAAGTTTGGTGAGTAAGCGATTCCGAGTCTCGGACCAAACTTATTCGTTTTGACTGGAGAGATCGTCTTCCGCACGCCTGGATCGCCAGGGACCAGATATCCAAGCGGAGCGGTCGGAAATAGTGTGGACTGGACCCCTTGAACGAAGGTATTGAGCTGGCTGTACTTGTCCCACCAGGGTTGTGCTATTTCGTAGCGTAGCCCAGCGTTCACGGTTAGATTCGCTCTCGCCTTCCAGGAGTCCTGCCCGAAGAAGCCGCCGTAGTTTGCACGATTATCCAGCAACTGCAGACTGCACTGGATGTAGACCGAAGGCGCTCCAAGTTCGAAGTCAGCTATATCGTTGTTGGTTTCGGTACCGTCGAAGGTGAATTCGCCGTTTGGATCGCAGATATTTCTTACGTTCAACTGGTAGTAGCGATACTCGCCACCAAAGCTGAGCGAGTGCCTGCCGATCACCTTCGAGAAGGTATCGGTGATCATGTAGTTGTTGTCTACCGATCTCATATTGGACTGCGGATATCCGAAGGAGAAGTTCTTGAAGGTATTATGCGGGACGAACTGGGGGTAGCCAGCGGGGCCCGAAGGAATGATGCCCAACCCACCGCCCACGGTAAAGCCTAAGGTAGATAAGGTATTGGTTCCGGTTTGGCCTGCAGGCTGGGCTGTAAAGATTGCGGTCCGGAACCAGGTCGCGCGCGCTTCATTGACAGAGTTCGTACCTATACTCTTTGTGTTGCTCATCATGAACATCTGGGCGCGTGATGGCGAGGTTGTGGGAAAACCCAGGAACGTTGCTGCTGGCAAAGTTATTTAAAGCAGTGGAGTCATCGAAGTGATAGTAGAAAGACCAATTTCCGGTCTTCTGATTGACGAAATCAATACGCTGAGCGGCTTTGTCATCCCGCACTGTGTTGACCTGGCTGGAGTTGGAGTATTGAGTTGCACTCACGTTCGGCAAAGGAATGTAGCCAGCGGCAATTTCATTTGCGGCGACTTTACTAAAGGCCTTCGTTGGGATAACTCCGTTAGGAAATACGGTGCTGTAAGGTTCCCCGTTTGTAACGGGGACACCCAATCGCTGAGTCAGGACCTGCGCCCAACCTGCCCCATTGACTGTTTTTGTTCCAAAGGCGCTGGCGCCGAAATTGCCTCCGATTTGCGCAGCTGTGGGAACGAGGATGTTACCCGTGCTGGGGCTGGCATCCTGTCGTGTTCCCTGGTAATCGGTAAACCAGAATAGTTTGTTCTTCAGGAAAGGACCGCCGACTGCGTAGCCGAATTGATTGCGCTTCAAAATGGCCTTGGTTGGATCAAACCAACCCCTCGAGTCCATTGCATCGTTGCGATAGAACCAGAAGCCATCGCCATGGATGCGGTTCGTGCCCGATTTGGTGATGGTGTTCATAACAGCGCCGGTAAACTTGCCGTACTCGGCGTCGAAGGTATTCGTGATCAGGCGGAACTCCTGGACGGAGTCCAGATTTGGAATGAAGCCTGCGCCGTTGTTCTTCGTCTCGCTGACGTCACCGCCGTTGACGAGAAATGCGTTTGCGGTTTCGGGCTGGCCGTTGACCGAGACGTTGCCAGGCGAGGTGAATAGTCCGTCTACTGGGCGGTCCGTGGCGGCAACCGTGCTACGTGGAGCTACACCAGGCTGCAGGCTGAGCAGGTCGAGATAGCTTCGGCCGTTCAGTGGTAGGGCGAGCATTTCCTTGCTTTCGACCACGGTACCCAGCTGGGTGCTTGCGGTCTGAACCTGTACTGCATTGGCCTCGATGGATATGGCCTGATCGATGCTGCCGACGGCGAGTACGATATCAAAGCGGAGCTGGTCGTTGACCTTCAGGTCGATATCGTTGACAGTGGCCGCCTTAAAGCCCGTGAGAGTGGCGACGATTTTATACCTGCCGGGGGGCAGGGCCAGGAACGTGTACTGTCCCTGAGCTGTCGGAGTGGGTCTCCTTGGTCAGGTTTGTCGTTGCATCGGTCGCCACCAGATCGGCATTCGGAACGACTGCTCCAGTACTGTCGTGGACGATTCCCGTGATGGTTCCTGTCACGTCTGCCCGCAACGTAGACGTAGCGAACATAGCGAGAATAAGTAGGAGAAGATACCGATAGCGACGTAGTTCCATTTGGCGAACCTCCACAATTGACTGCAAATCGACTGACTACTTTATGAGTGGGAGTAGTTAAGCAACTTTGAAAGTGATCGACAAGCGAAATAGTGCGAAATGATTTCGCAATCTTCTCTATTGATCGGAGTTGTCGGGAAAGAGGGCTAAACCCCTGTTAAACAATGGCTTTAGAGAATAAGAGAAGTTGCATGAAGAAGGATCAAGCTATGCAATGGGGACATTCGCCCTAGAAATAATGGACTTAGGCGAGGCCTATAAGAGATGTTTTGGAGTGCCGTTGAGCTATTGCGAGGGAGCGATATTGTCGTAATTCGCTTAGTCAGGCGGAATGATTGTTGACAGGGTGTTGCCTAAGCAAAACGACGTATAAGTCATTTTTTTACCGCAAATCCGGTGGAGGTCGAGAACCAGAGGAACTTCACAGGTTTGTCGCTGTAGTTGATATTGGAGTGTTCCATCAATCCGTCGGGGCGGAGCATGTAGGCCATTCCCGGCTTTTGAACGCGCAATTGGGAGCCGATCAGGGCGTCACTGGTGCCATCGATGGCCGCCCATATCTCTTCGTGTCCTGGCTGGTGAGGATGTGGTTCTCCCATGCTGATTGGGTTGATCTCGACCGTAATGACATCACCAACTGTCGCCATTCCATCGTTTTCATTGAAAAGATCTCTGACTACGTGGGCCCAGTGTCCGGAAGCTCCCTCGAGAGTGTAGGGCGACGCTGCCAGAGGAGTCCTGACCGGAACAGTACGCTCATCGGTCACGATCATCTGCTTGATGGGATGGAAGTTTGCGGGTACGGGCTCGTCGATGACATACATGGTGAGCAGTTCGTTGCCGGTGTTCTTCAAGACGAACTCGAGTCCCTCCGGCATCAGGACGGCGGTGTCTTTATGGAGCGGAGAAGTCTTGGTACCGGATGTAATCTCGCCGGTCCCGCTGAGGATGTAATAAACCTCCTGGTTGCCTTTGAGCTTAGTCGGGGTAGTCCAGTCGCCGGCCTTTAGTTCTCCGTAGGCGAGGAAGTTGGCGCTTTGCAGGACGGCTCCCTTTTGTGGGGGATTGAAGTTGTCACCCTTGGTAAGGATGTCCCGCAGAACGAGCGAGCCCAGGATGTGACGCGGCAAGGAGTCATGCCAGTCGCCTATGAACATATCGATTCTTCGATCCTGGATATCCCGATGGGGCGGATAGACGACAGAGCCGGGACCGTCGAAGGAGTTTCCGCCGGCGCCGTTGGTCTTTACGGGCGGGTGCACGATCGTCTGGGCCATGGCCGGCGACGGGATGACGCTGAAGAGAGATGCTGCGAGTGCAGCGCGTACCGTCGCGGATGAGAATGGCCTTCGTCTTGTGCGTTACGGACATTTCGTTTCCTCTCATTTCGATGAAGCATTTGAGGCAAGGCAAACGCAATGACAGAGTCGCCAGCGGTACGGTCGTAGTAGCTGCCCCCAGTAGCGACGATTAGCACATATTGTTTTCCGCTCTTACCTTTGTATGTCATCGGTACTACATAGGCTCCGGCCTCGAGCTTGGTCTCCCAAAGTACTTTGCCGGTGGCAGCGTCGAAGGCATGGAAGAGATGGTCATATGTTGCCGCGACGAATATCAATCCGCCACCTGTGGCGATTGTCCCACCGTAGTTCAAGGTTCCGGTGCCGTGGACGCCCTTGGCTTCGAGTTCGGGGTCGGTGCCGAACGGAATCTTCCAGGCTACGTCACCTGTGTTGACGTTGATCGCCTGCAACTCGCCCCAGGGTGGCTGCTGGCATGGCCAGAACTTGTCGTTGTTCCAGAAGCGCGCGTAGAGTCCCCATGGACTGGTTCGCACGTAGTCCGTCTTTGCGTCTGGCGAATCGTCTTTAACTATCTTTCCTACATCGGCGATGTTCGAGGTGTTGACGAAGATATATCCCAGCTTCGGGTTGAATGACATTCCCCACCAGTTGACGACGCCGAGGGTACCAGGAAAGACGATCGTCAGCTTCGACTTGTAAGGACTGAATGCACCACCGGTCAGCATGCCGCCTTCAGTGGCCATCAGATCCGTACAGAATTTTTTCTGTTCGGGGGTGACGGTCGCTATATCGTCAGCGGTGAAGTTCATGCGCCCCAGCGGTAGAGGTTTAACCGGGAAAGGGTTGTGTAGGCGAGGTCTGCTCGCCGGCAACATCGGTGGGGGGTGAAGGCCGCTCTTCTACACCGTAGATGGACTTACCGTTGCGACGGTCGAGGATAAACATGAGTCCGGTCTTGCTGGTGACCGCTACGGCGGGGATGGTCTCTCCGTTGCGCTTAACATCCATCAGGATCGGCGCCGATTCGAGATCGTAGTCCATGGTGTCGTGATGGACAGCCTGGAAGTACCAGACGAGCTTTCCGTTGTTCGCGTTTAGAGCGACGAGAGAGTTGCCGAAGAGATTTTTACCTTTTCGATCGGCCGCGTAGAAGTCAGCTGTCGGAGAACCGATGGGAAGAAACACCAATCCGCGCTTGACGTCGACGCTCATCAGGCCCCATACGTTGGTACCGGAGCGTTTCTCCCAACTGTTTCCCTCCCATGTGTCGTTGCCGAGTTCGCCAGGATGAGGAACTGTATGAAATTGCCAGACGAGTTTTCCTGTATGCACATCCCATGCGCGGACGTCTCCTGCGGTTCCCTGGGCTGGCGACTCCTGCACCTGTGCACCAGTGATGATCAGGTCTTTGTAGACCGAGCCAGGAGATGTGGTGTCGAAACGGGCATTGGGGAAACCGTTGTCCACGCCGGGCTTCATATCGATGATGCCGCTTTGACCGAAGCCAGAAGTGGGCTTACCCGTCTCAGCATTGAGGGATATATACCGGCCGTCGTTGGTACCGAAGAGGATCGACGCGGGCGTCTGCTTATCTCCGGGCCAGTAGGACACGCCGCGTTGTGCCGGTCTACCGGTATCCAGTTTGTAGGTCCAAATCTCTTTGCCAGTCTCGGGATCGAGCGCCACAATCGTGCCGTATGGTGTGGGGAGATACATGACTCCCTTGATCACGATCGGCGTAGCTTCAGAGGAACGGCGTCCACCACCGCGGCCGGCTGCTCCAGCCGCCTGAGTGGCCGGCGTAGCGACACTCAGATGGTAGGTCCACGCCCGCGTGAGATTCTGTACGTTCTTGGTGTTGATCTGATCGAGCGGCGAAAACCGCGTGCTCGATTCATCGTAGCCGTACATTGGCCAGTCGGACTGGCATAATCCTGTTACCGAAGGCAGAACGAGTAGACAGACCGCAGCGGCGAGCATTCCAGATCTCAAGTCAGATCCCTCTCTTTGTGGTCCGCGCAGTCTTAGTCCGTTGGCACACACGGCAATTGCATAGCGCGGCACCCAACCAATATATTCCATACTCATCGGTGGGGACGAAAGGCATTTTTCATGCTGTATGGGCCGCGAGCCGCAGGCTCTAACTCGTTACGGCAGGCCTAGTTGAACAGCGTTGAAGAATATAGACAAGCGAAATAGTGCGAAAAATTGAGGAGCCTGTCCTGATGCGACAGATGTCGTCGCTACCTCTTGAGAGAACGCTCTATGCGCTCGGATATAATCCGCAGTTGGTTGTGCTCCCCGATAAAGGATTTTTTTCGATGGTAAGTGGATGAACAAACTTTACCCCGATGCGTCTGCAGCGCTCGCCGGGCTGCTGCACCATGACATGACACTCGCGGTGGGAGGCTTCGGACTCTGCGGCATTCCGGAGGCTCTTATCGTCGCACTGCGGGACAGCGGCAGTGACCGGCCTTACTGTCGCCAGCAATAATGCTGGTGTCGATGACTGGGGGCTGGGACTTTTGCTGAAGAGCCGTCAGGTTAGGAAGATGATCTCCAGCTATGTTGGGGAGAACGCCGAGTTTGAACGGCAGTATCTTGCCGGCGAGCTTGATGTGGAGTTCTGCCCCCAGGGTACGCTGGCGGAACGCATGCGTTCCGGCGGCGCAGGGATTCCTGGCTTCTACACGCGGACAGGCGTTGGTACGCTTGTCGCAGAAGGAAAAGAGCATAAAAAGTTTGATGGAGATACCTACATCCTCGAGCGCGGAATACGGGCCGATCTTGCGCTGGTAAAGGCGTGGAAGGCGGATCGTCATGGCAACCTGATCTTTCGCAAAACGGCGCGCAACTTTAATCCGATTGCAGCAACCTGCGGCAAGGTGACGGTTGCCGAAGTGGAGATTTTGGTTGAAGCGGGGGAACTTGACCCCGACCAAGTGCATACTCCGGGCATCTTTGTGCAACGGATCGTCCATAATCCGAACCCTGAAAAACGTATCGAGCAACGCACGATCGTGGAAGGCATAGCGATGGCATGGACTCGGGAACAGATGGCTCAGCGAGCCGCTCAGGAGTTGGGTGACGGCGCTTACGTCAACCTTGGGATTGGGATTCCAACACTGGTCGCCAGTTATATTCCGGCTGATATCACTGTGGTGCTTCAGTCTGAAAATGGCTTGCTTGGGCTGGGGCCATTTCCGACGGAGGATTGCCTTGATGCTGACCTGATCAACGCAGGAAAACAGACGGTAACTGCGTTGCCGGGGGCCAGTTACTTTTCGAGCGCGGACTCGTTTGCGATGATTCGAGGTGGCCATATCAACCTGGCGATTCTGGGTGCGATGCAGGTCTCGGAGAAGGGTGATCTGGCTAACTGGATGGTCCCTGGGAAGATGATAAAAGGCATGGGCGGAGCGATGGATCTGGTTGCGGGAGTGCAACGCGTCGTCGTTGTGATGGAGCATACGGCGAAGGATGGTTCGCCGAAGATTCTTCGGGAGTGCGCGCTTCCGTTGACCGGCGTGAAGGTGGTCAATCGCGTCATTACTGATTTATGCGTGATGGACGTCACCCCTGACGGACTGAGTCTGGTCGAGCTTGCTCCTGGCGTGGAGGTAGAAGAGGTGCGAGCCAAGACGGATGCGATGCTTTTGGTGTAAGTCTCTGCTTGTGATTCGTTCGAGGATAGATTGCAACGGTTATCCCTATATCCTGTTGTTGAACTCCTACCCTAGAATTCGAGTGCGGAGAAGTTCATGTATCGCAAGGGATGGGTTTATTGTTCAATCGAAATTCGGAAAGCAGCACTGTTTGCTGGCGCTCTATTCACGGTCGTTATGGTTGTAACTTCGGATGCAGTTGCCAACTCTGCTCTTCCTTCGCCCGTAGAATTGTCTGCCGGGTGGCAGTTGCAGGACACCGCGAAAGTGACTGAAGGCGGCGTTGCGATATCTACTGCTGCGTATCGTCCCAATGACTGGTTCAAGGCTATGGTGCCGGGGACGGTGCTCAGCAGCCTGGTCAACAATGGTGTTTACCCTGAGCCGCTTTACGGCGAAAACAATCGTCCGGACAAAATTCCTGAGAGTCTCAATAAAACGCCTTACTGGTACAGGACCTCGTTCGTTGTTCCGAAGGCATATAAGGGTCGGCAGGTGTGGCTGAACTTTGACGGCATCAACTATGCCGCCGAGGTTTGGGTGAACGGATCGAGAGTCGGGACGATGCGAGGAGCTTTCATTCGCGGGACAGTTCGATGTTTCGAAGCTTGTGATCGCAGGAAAGAGCGCTGTGGTAGCGGTACTGGTATCACCGCAGCCGCATCCGGGTGTTCCGCACGAGCATACGATTGCGAGCGGCATGGGCAAGAATGGTGGAGAGAGCGCTATCGATGGACCGACCTTTCTTTCCACCATGGGATGGGACTGGATACCGGCGATACGGGACCGTGACACCGGGATATGGCAGAAGGTGTATCTCTCTGCAAGTGGGCCGGTGTTGATCAAAGATCCGCTGGTAACGACCGATCTGCCGCTGCCGAAGACGGATTCTGCGGATGTGGCGATCAAGGCGACGGTCGAGAATGTGACGGACCAGCCGCAGAAGGGCGTGCTTAAGGGGAGTTTTGAGGATGTGTCTTTCGAGCAGGAGGTTGAGGTCGCGCCTCATGCGTCACAGATCGTTTTGTTTGATCCGAAGACGACTCCGGGCTTGCATGTATTGAAGCCCAGGTTGTGGTGGCCGAATGGTTACGGTCCTCAGAATCTCTACACGCTCCATCTTGAGTTTGAGCAGAAGAAGAGAGATTCGGACAGTCGGAGCTTTTCGTTTGGGATTCGGAAGATCACTTATTCAGTGCCGGACTCTGAGTATTTGACAATCTCGGTGAATGGAGTGCGGATCTTCATTCGAGGTGGCAACTGGGGTTTGGATGAGGCGATGAAGCGGATCCCCAGGGAGCGGCTGGAGGCGCAGATACGCATGCATCAGCTAGCGAATATGAATATGATTCGCAACTGGGTGGGACAGAGTACGAGCGAAGACTTCTATGAGCTTTGCGACAAGTATGGCCTGCTTCTGTGGGATGAGTTTTTTCAGCCAAATCCGAGTGATGGTCCGAACGCCGCTGATTTGCCGACCTACATTGCGAATGTTCGTGACAAGATTTTACGGTTCCGGAATCATCCTTCGATTGCCGTGTGGTGCGCGCGTAATGAGGGCTATCCTCCGAAGGAGATCGATGATGCTCTGCGTACGCTGATGGCGGAGTTAGAGCCTACGCGGCTTTACCAACCGAGTTCGACGGATGGCCGCGGCGTGAGTTCGCATGGACCATACCATTGGCGGGTTCCGCGCGATTTTTATGTCTTCCATGAGGCATTCAAGACCGAGGTCGGAAGTATGTCGGTTCCGACGCTCGAGTCGATCCATGGCATGATGCCGCAGAAGGATTGGGAGACGATCAACGACGACTGGGCGGAGCATGACTTCGCCAAAGGGGCGCAGGGTGGCGATACGTATGCGCAGGTGATCGCTGATCGATATGGCAAGCTTGCGAACCTTGCGGACTTTGTTCGCAAGGCGCAGTTGGCGAACTACGAGGCGTTTCGCGCCATGTACGAAGGGCGAAACGCGAAGATGTTTCGTGAGACGACCGGTGTGCTGACCTGGATGAGCAATCCGGCACAGCCGAGTTTCGTGTGGCAGATATATCACCACGATCTTGAGCCGAATGCTTCGTTGTTCGGCGTGAAGAAGGCGGGCGAGCCGGTCCACATCCAGCTGAACGAAGAGACCGGCCATCTAGAGGCGATCAACAACCATCCTGATCCGATCATCGGTGCTACGGCTCACTTATGGATCTACAACCTCGATGGGTCGATCGCGTATGAAAATAATTATGCTGTGAATGGGGCTGGGAGCAGTGCTATCGATCTGGGTGCGCTTGAGTGGCCGGCTACTCTTTCGCCGGTTCACTTCGTCCGCGCGGAGCTGCGAGATGCCAGACGAAACTTTGTTGTCCAACAACTTCTACTGGCGTGCGCTTCCGGAGCAACAGGACAATCTGCAGGACCTGAACAAGCTTGCTACGGTCACGCTCGATGCGACGGTTGCGCGTCATGATAAAGATGGCCGGTGCCTGCTGAGGTGACACTGCATAATGCGGGCACGCAGGTTGCGCTGATGGCCCACCTACAATTGCGGCGTAAGAACTCCAACGATCGCGTATTGCCGGTCTATTACTCCGATAACTACGTCTCGCTTGCGCCGAATGAGACGAGGACGGTCAGGATCGATGCGGCGCATCCGATTTGAAGAATCAGATGCCGCTGGTGCTGGTGGATGGTTGGAACGTCTCAGTGACGCCTGTGCAAACTTCAAATGCCGCCGTGGCGTGAACGTGGAGGCGCAGGTCGATCATTGGCCTGCGAACGGGCTAGCCATTGTAGGTTTGACGAGCAAATAGTATGTCTAGTGCGGCGCCGCCGATAGCCCCGTGTTAGTGCTGAACCACAGGAATTTGATTGGCTTATCACCGGGCTCATCGATGTTGATGTTGGAGTGTGTTGTGAGGCCGTCCGGCCGGAGGATGTATGCCTCCCCCGCATGCTGCATGCGCACCTGGGGGCCGACGAACGCGAGGCTCTTGCCCTCAATCTCGCACCAGATCTCTTCCTTGCCGGGAAGGTGTGGGTGTGGCTCGCCGAGCGTCATCGGGAGAATTTCGACAGTAATGATGCTTCCGACCGACGCAAGCCCGCCGCCACCGTTCACCCTGTTGAAAAAACCATGCGTGACGTGAGCCCAGTGACCGCCCGCTCCCGGGCTGGTAAAGGGTGAGCTAGTGGCCGGGGCGCTATGCTTGAGTGTAGCTTCGTCTTTGATCAGAATGGATGGGCTGGGTTTGAATCCTGCATAGGTAGGATCCCCGACCATGTAGACATCAAGCTGATTTTCGCTGGTGTTGTGCAGGGTAAACTCCAGACCCTCCGGAATGAGGATGGCGCTGCCTTTGTGGATCGGCTCGGTTTTGCCGCCGCCTGATACTTCACCCTCTCCATCGTTTACATAGAAGAAAATCTGGAGACCTTTCAACGTCGAAGGAACGGTGCGTTCACCGGCTGCGAGCGTTCCGTAGGAGAGGAACTTCGCCTGCTCCAAAACAGCGCCGGGAAAGGGCGGGCTGAGGTTGTCGCCAGGAGTAAGGATGTCACGCACGACCAGAGAGCCGAACATAGCTCGCGGCATCGAGTCATGCCAGTCTCCGAAGTACATGTTGAGACGGGTGTCCTGAGGGGCAAGTTTGGTCGGGATAGACGATATCCTTTGGCCCGTCGAAGTGATTGCCGCCGGCGGCGCGGACCCAGACTTGTCCGGGCACACCGGCTGCAGGTGCGGGCTTTGCGGCTGGGGTTTGCGCGGGGAGCGGGCGAGTGGCGACGACAGAGAGCAACGCTATCGCTGGCTCCGGATATGGCACAAAGTTTTCTGTTACGAATGTTGCTCAACGTAGACCCTCCAAATGTTTCGAAATTGTAGACCTATATCAGTGTGCGGTGATACCTGGAAGATTGAGATACTCCGGATGAACGATGACATGTTCATTCTTCTCGTTCTCAAGTATCTCCGCGAAGATGGCATCGGTTTCCTGTTGTGGCGGCCGCACCGCGTTCCTGTCTTTGACGGTGTGATCTTCGCGTGTCTGCTTCGCAAAGGTGACGATATCTGCCCAATTAGCGGGGGGAGGAAAGGTATATGGCCCCGGCGATTTACCGCCCATCTTTTTGTAGGGCCATATCAACCAGCCGATGTTATTTTTCTGAGCTAGATTGACGTGATCCGTTAGCCACTTCGGATCTCTTTCCGCATAGACCTCGGCAAATAAGATCGGCACCTGATACTTCGTACGGAAGTCCAGGTATTGCTTAAGAAAATCATCATCCGGCCTCGAGTTATAGCTGTGGTAGCTGTAGACGGTGTTGTTATCGAAGGGCTTGCCGAATTCGCTGAAGCGTCCACGAGCCGGCTGCAGAATGAGCATGTGGTGTGTGTCGACCTTGCGGATCGCTTCGGTGATGCGACGATACTCGGGCTCGAGAAGATCTTCGAGATAGAGGTATCCAGTCCACAGTAGGGGCTCATTCAGCAGATCATAGCCTAAGATGATGGGCTCGTTCCTGTAATGACGGGCGATCCGTTGCCATGCCTTGTTCACATAATCCTGCATGCCGGCATCCTTCAACAACCATGGATATGCAGGCCCATCGTCGCTTGCCTCGCCGGTTGTGCCACCGACTCCGGACTCCAACATAAGGATGACGTAGATGTGGTCTTCACGGCACCATTTCACCAGCTGATCGATGAGTTTGAATCCCTCGTCGTCATCGGTCTTGAAGTACTTGGTGTGCAACGGAATTCGGATGGTATTAAACCCGTCCTGCTTGATGCGATCGATGTCCGCCTTTGTCATGAGATTCTGGCGCCACTTATAAAGAAACTCCTGCGCGCGAGTAGGTCCAAGCAGATCCTCGAAGACGGCCTCAACATCTCTTTGATACGTGTTGACGGGGCCGAAGTGCCAGAAATAACCTTCCAGCACCATCCAGTTACCGCTGCTGATACCGCGGATGAGAAGTGGCTTGCCGGAGGCGTCTACAATCTCCGTTCCTTTGGTCTTTACGAATTGCGCGTGAACTGCTCTAGTTCCTAACAGGAACAGCAGAGAACAAAGGACTGTCAGACGTTGAAGCAACACAGATTTTTCTCCCTGGCTTATCTGTAGGAATTTGTTGCCGCAAGAATGGGTTCAATTATGACACCTCGTGCCAGCTGCAAGTGAGGGAAGTTATGCTCCGTTTTTCCCTAAGTGTTTCGTACTATTTCGCTTGTCGACGTAACGAGCAAGATGCTCCACTTATTTGTTCAGCACACCAGATGAAGAGGTGCATTCTTTTGAAACTGAAATATCGCTTGTTCGGCGCCGCGATTGCTGTTCTTTCGTTCTCTCTTCCCTTAGCAGCACAGTCTGATTGGACGGCCTACGGACACGATGCCGGCCAGACGAAGTATTCTCCGCTGGACCAGATCAATACGGGAAACGTCGACAAGCTGACGCAGGTCTGGGAGTATCACATGGCGGCGGCCAGCCTGGCCACACTGCCGACTGTTCCGGCGGGCAGCAAACCTCCCAAGAAGTTGTCGCAGGCCACTCCCCTGGTCGTGAACGACATGATGTACCTGCCCACGCCGTATGGCACGGTGATCGCGTTGAAGCCCGAGACGGGCGAACTGATCTGGAGCTACAAGCTGGAGCAGTTCAATCTGCAGGGACGGTCGCTCGCTTACTGGCCGGGTGACAAGACTACGCCGGCATCGCTCGTGTTCGGAACCAGCGATGGACGTTTGATTTCTTTGAATGCGAAGACCGGTAAGCCCACTGAAGGGTTTGGCGAGAACGGCGCCATCAACCTGAAGAAAGGGATGAACGAGAATCTGACAGCGACGGGTCAGCAGAGTGAAGAAGGCCGCTACAACATGACGTCAGCGCCTTCGATCTACAAGAATCTTGTGATTACTGGCTCCGACGTGCAGGAGTCGCCGGCAAAGGGGCCATCCGGAGATGTTCGAGCCTGGGATCTTCATAGCGGCAAGCTGGTTTGGCGGTTCCACTCGATAGCGCGACCGGGTGAGCCGGGGCACGAGACGTGGCCCGCGGGTGACGGCTGGAAAGGCCGTTCTGGAACAAACATGTGGGGCTTCTCTTCGGTCGATACTGAGCGTGGCCTGGTCTTTCTGCCCTTTGGCTCGCCTACGTTCGACTACTGGGGCGGTGATCGTGTGGGCGATGGTCTGTATGGCAATGCACTGGTCGCGCTTCACGCGGACACGGGCAAGGTTGCCTGGTACTTCCAGGCTGTTCATCATGACATCTTCGACTACGATCTGGAGTCCGCGCCGGTGATGATCACCGTCAAGCGCGAGGGTAAGGAGATTCCGGCGGTTGCTCTCACCAGCAAGGCCGGCCTGCTGTTCATTCTGGATCGACGCAACGGTAAGCCGATCTATGGGGTGGAAGAGCGTCCGGTGCCGAAGAGCGATGTCCCGGGTGAGCATTCTTCTCCCACACAGCCGTTTCCGGTGAAGCCGGTTCAGCTTGGCCGTGGCAGCTTTACGGCTGCGGATCTTTCCACGGTGACTCCAGAGCACCATGATTTCTGCTCGAAGATGCTGGCGACTGAGGGCGGTTTGCAGAGTGGGCCGATGTTCACTCCTTATGGTTCGAAGCTGACGATTGTCTTTCCCAGCACGATCGGCATCGTGAACTGGCATGGCATGTCTTATAACCCGAAGCTTGGCTATCTGTTTGTCAACACGAATGAGATTGCGGGCATCGGCAAGCTTGTGGCTGCTGCGCCGGGGGCTGAGCCTGCATTTGAGAAGACAAGTCCGTGGGGGATGTATGCGGAGTTCTGGGATGGGAAGAAGTATTGGCCTTGCCAGCAGCCGCCGTGGGGTCAGCTTTGGGCGATCAATGTGAATACGGGCGACGTTGCGTGGAAGATTCCTTTTGGAACTATCCCCGAACTCGACGCGAAAGGCATTCACAATACTGGGTCGGTGAACTACGGCGGGTCTATCTCGACCGGCGGCGGACTGGTCTTCATTGCGGCGTCGAACGATCAACACTTCCATGCCTTTGATGCGGCGACGGGCAAGATTCTGTGGGACATCAAGATGAGTACTGGAGCCTATGTCACGCCTTCGACCTTTATGGGTAAGGACGGGAGGCAGTATGTCGTGATCGTGGCGACTGGCGGCAGCTTCTTCGACCGAACGAGCGGGGATTCGATTCTTGCCTACGCGCTGCCTTCGAAGTAGATCGTTCTGGCGAATTAGTCGCTGCATGGTTTAGGGTTGCATGGAACCGAACAGACTATGAATCACCGACAAGGAGAATCTATGACGAGCAAGATGATCGCGGGCGCTCTGTTCGCGGCGACCGCGCTTTCACCTTTGGCGCACGGGCAGGAGAACAGGGTGGGCAGCAACGCCTACGTCGATATGTACTTCGGCGACTGGCACGCGTCCAAGGCCGAGACCAAGGGGGCGGTGACCGAGAACGCCGTCTTCACGAAGGGCGACCCGATGAAGCCTACTGCCAAGGGCGCGATCCTCCGGTACGTCGATTCCTATGTCTACTCCACTGTGGCTCCGGGCGGCTCCTCGCCGTCGACTACGCTCTCCGGCAAGCAGCAGGTCTACTACTTTACGACTGGTACGGGCACGGTTTCGGCTGGTGGCGAGACGGTTCCGGTGTCGCTGAATATTGCGGTTCTGGTGCCGGCCAATCTGGCCTTCACGGTCAAGAACACGGGAAAGGTTCCGCTGGGCGCGTACGTCATCACGGAGCCTACGCCGAGCGGCTTTCAGCCGGGCGGGAAGCTGGTGGTGAAGGATGAGAATTCAACTCCCATCACCACTACTCAGTTTGAGTGGTCGGGCATCGTCAAACCGCTTTTTACGTCTGCCGATGGGCTGGCTACTCTCTCCCGCGTGCAGACGGTGACGCTGGATGCCATGACTATCACTCGTCCCTATGTGGGGACAAAGCCGAACACCGAACAGCTTTGGGTTGAACTGTACGGGACCAGCATTACGTTTATTGGGCCGTACCTTCGCCGTCAGAAGCCGGGCACGGGTTATGAACATCCGCCGGACAATCTGGCTCCTACTTCGAGCGTCAACTATTCGGAAGACAGTCAGATCAAGTTGCTCCTTGTAGCGACCGACGGCCAGTAGTAAGGAGTTGAAACGATGCTTCGTTCTTCTCGCGCGTGGATGCGTTACGCGCTGGTTCCTGCGATTGCCCTCTTCAGCCGCGTTGCAGCGGCACAGACGGTAGCTCCGGCGCTGCCTCCTATGCCGCCGCCTGCTTCGCCTACGTGCGAGAACGTGCCGCACTCGGATCATCCGCATGCGCGGATTACGAATGGGCACATGAACGCCGTGGTGTTTCTGCCGGACGAGAAGGACGGGTACTACCGTGCGGCTCGGTTCGACTGGTCTGCCATTGTGGCTTGCGCCTCGCTGAATGGACATACGTTCTTCGGCGAGTGGTTCAATCGATACGATCCGATGATCAATGATGCGGTGACCGGACCCTCGGAGGAGTTCCGGGAGCCGCTTGGTTACGATGATGCGAAGCCGGGTGATGCGTTTGTGAAGGTTGGGGTTGGGGTTTTGAAGCGGATCGACGATCAGATTTATAAGATCGGCACTCCGTTTCAGATTCTGGATCATGGCAAGTGGACGGTGCAGGTCCACAAGAATTCGATTACGTTTCGCCAGGAGCTTCACTCGCAGCTTGGTTATGCCTACATCTACGAGAAGGTGCTCTCGCTGGATGAGAAGGCCAATGTTTTGACGCTTACTCACAGCTTGAAGAACGTTGGGACCAAGCCGATCGAGACGACGGTCTATGCCCATGACTTCTTCATGCTGGACAACAAGACGACCGGGCCGGAGATGCAGGTCCATCTCAAGTTTGTCCCGGTGCCAATCACCAGACCACTTCCCGATACGGTTCGTCTCGAAGGCACGACCATCAAGTGGCTGGCCGAGATGGAGCCGAAGAAGAATGCGAGCGGCGAGATGACAGGCTTCTCGAATAAGGTCTCGGACTTCGATTTTCTCTTCGAAGATCCGAAGCTTGGCATCGGGGTGCAAGAGACGTCCGATTCACCGTTGGCTAAGTTCTTTTTCTGGTCTACGCCGAAGACGGTTTGTCCGGAGGGCTTTGTCGGCATTCATGTTCAGCCGGGTTAGACGCAGACGTGGAGCCTTCACTACCGTTTCTTTACGAAGTAACCTTTTTCCATAGGTACCCCCACCCCCTATGTAGAGGGTATTTTGGAGCTAAAATATTGATACAGCTTGGGTTACAGGCGACACTTTCTTCTAAAATATTGATTCCAGATGGTTTGCGTCCAAAATATTGAGCCAGCTTGAGTTACGGGTGGTTCTCGATCTGCAATGCATCAGTTCGCGTTTATTTTTCCTACTACTTCTATTTTACGGAATTGGGCTAACTGGAACGCCAGCTCTATTCGTCTTGTTTTCTTTGACTTAGATGGGTGCGGGGCTTGACAAGGTTTTGGGATCGTCGAGTAGTACCGATATACAAGAAGGCATACCCCAGGGGCTAAAAAGGGTGCTAAAAAGTGGCCGTCCAAACAAAAAGCGCACCTCAGCGGCTAAAGCCGCACTGCCAAAACGGCACTTACGGCACGGCTGAAGCCGTGCCCTTAAGCAAAACGGGATTCGTTCCGGGAAGCGGTGAGAGCTCCTGCGGATGAATCCCATTTATGGACTGAAGAACATACAAGGTCTTGCGGGTTAGACCTGGGCGGTACCACCGTCGACGAAGAGTTCGATGCCGTTGACGAAACTGGAGTCGCTTGAGGCGAGGAAGAGGGCTACGGTTGCGATCTCCTCGGGGCGTCCGATCTCACCGCGCGGGACCTGGGATTTGAAGAACTCCTTGGCGTCGGGGCCGAGGGGATCGAGGATCGGCGTGTCGATGGTGCCGGGACTGAGAATGTTCACTCGGATTCCGCGCTCCTTGAGTTCTAAGAGCCAAGTGCGAGCGAACGAGCGAACCGCAGCCTTGCTGGCGCTGTAGACGCCGAACGCCGGAAATCCCTTGATGCTGGCGATGGAGCCGTTGAGGAAGATAGAGCCGTTGTCGTTGAAGAGCGGGAGCGCCTTCTGGACTGTGAAGAGGGTGCCGCGCACGTTGAGGTTGAAGGTCTTGTCGAAGTGTTCCTCGGTGACCTCTTCGAGCTTTGCGAGTTCACCGAATCCTGCGCTGGCGAAGAGGACGTCGATCTTGCCCTTCTCGCGCTTGACGGTATTGTAGAGGCGATCGAGATCGGCGAGGTTTGAGGCGTCTCCCTGCACGCCGGTGACGTTTTTACCGATGATCTTGATGGCTTCATCGAGCTTGTCCTGGCGGCGGCCGGTGATGAAGACGTACGCGCCCTCTTCGACGAAGAGCTTGGCTGTTGCGAGCGCCATTCCGGAGGTCGCTGCGGTGATGACTGCTACTTTTCCTGTGAGTTTGCCCATGTCTTTATCCCTTTTTCTGCGTTGTATCGCATTTCGAATGTCTTCGAGACTGCCGGGCCGCCCGTCCATCCGTTTTGGTTCTGGTGAGTAGATGGGGCAGGTTCGAATAGGATTCATTGGGCTGTGATCTGGACAGGCTCTTCGACGAAGGATGACGGGGCTGGGGCGGGAAAAACAAGCAACGGCAGAGCAGATCCCTACGGGATGACAAACAAGAGGACAGGCAACGGCAAAGACAAAGCAAACGCAGAAGCAGATCCTTCGCTTTGCTCAAGGATGACAACAAGAAGGATAGTCAATGGGTTTGCTGAACAACTTTCATGTCGCGGCGCATTGGGTGGGCTTCGGTGTTGAGGACGATGGCGTCGAAGTCGAGGGTGTTTTTGGGGGCGTAGAGGAGATAGAGGTATTTGAGGGTTTCGGCGAAGAAGAAGCTCTCCATGTGATCGCTTTTTTCTTTGGTTTGCACGTTGGCGATGGCGGCGAAGCCTGCGTCGGTGCGGCAGTATTTGATGATGGCATCGAAGAAGGTCTGGCCCATGGCGAGGTATTTGGGGTCGCCGGTGTAGTGGTAGAGGTAGTAGGCGGATTCGATGATCTCGGGGCGCAGGGGCCACTCGGGCGAGATGATCTTCATCTTGTCGTAGTCGAAGATTTCGGGCTCGATGCCGGCGAAGTTCCACATGAGATAGCTGGAGTCTTCGAGGCGGGCGGCGCGCTTTACGTCGCCTGAGAGCGCGAGCAGGGCGGGAAAGAAGGCGTCGAGCGCGCCGTAGTATGGATCGGTGCGCTTGCCGGTGAACATGTTGGCGTCGCCGTACCAGAGTCCGTTGGGACGCTCGTCGGCGAGATATTTGTTGATGGCGGTGAGGCTGTCGAGCCACATGCGTTCGCAGTCCTTGTCGTGGAAGAGGATGGCGCACTTGAGTAGGTACTCGTAGAAGGAGTCGATGCCGCCTTTGATGCCGGCGGTTTCGTCGAACCATTTGCCGGTCTCGACGTCGATGCCGGAGCCGACGAGTCCGATGGGAGAGCGATGGTCGTAGAGGGCGACGACGGCGCGTTTGGCTTTGTCGTAGTAGATCTGCTTGCCGGTGAGTTTGGAGAGCACGCCGAACTCAAGCAGCATGCTGCCGGCGGTGGCGGAGTCGGCGCGGGTGCCCTGGACGGCGCCGGTGCGGAGGTTGACGTTGACGTAGGGCAGGCCGGTGGGGGACTCGAAGATGGGCAGCATGCGGCGGCCGAGGTCGTCGGCGAGTTCGAGGAGGCGCTTGTCGCCGGTCATCTCGTAGCAGGAGAGCAGGCTGGCGAGGAGGCGGATGTTGATCTCGAAGTCGCGGACGAAGATGTCCTGATCGAAGTTGAGTTTGGTATCGACGAGTTTGCGGGCTTCGTCGGCTTGTTTGGTGAGGCCCATGATGAGCATGGTGTCGAGCGCGTCGACGGGCGTCATGAGGAGTGAGCTGGCGTACCAGTCTTCGGGTGTTTTGGAGATGGGGTGGAGGGCGTCGTGGCCCCAGGCGTAGGTGCGATAGCCGTTCCAGGCGTGGAGGAATTCGGCTTTGACCTTTTCGGCCATTACAGCTTTTTGCGCTTCGGTCATGGGCGCGGCGGAAATGTGTTTTGTGGAGAGCTTTGCGCTATTGCGCGATAGGAACGAGGAACAGCAAGGAGGCGATGCATGATGGCCGGAGTGAGAGTCGCATGATGGTATTCCTTCGTTCTGCCGGGAGCGTTGTTTGAGGTTTAAGGATGCTTGATACGATGGCGCATCCAGCATACGTCACCGGATAGTGCGAAGGGACGCTTCGTCGATTGAACGAGCGTTAAGCATATGATGATTCGGGATTGAAACTATTTCTGTGGGGTATGCGTGAGGATGATTGGTCGATTTCTGTTGTTGCAATTTCGTTTGCTTTTACTGCGGGCTCGTTCGCCGCGCCGGTGCATCTGCGTACGAACTATAGGGAGACGCCGCTGGGGATTGGGTCGGAGAAGCCACGGTTTTTCTGGCAGAACGATAGTACGGAACGTGGGTGGAAGCAGACGGCTTATCGGTTGATGGTTGCGAGTGACGCGGCGCTGCTGGAGAAGAAGAAGCCCGATGTGTGGGACAGCGGCAGGCGCGCGTCGGACGAGTCGATTGACGTGGCTTATGGGGGGAAGGCTTTACTTTCGGGTCATCGCTACTACTGGGCGGTAGAGGTTTGGAGCAAGGGTAAGAGTGAAGTATCGGCGCCGACGTGGTTTGAGATGGGGTTGCTGAAGCCGACGGATTGGAGTGCGAAATGGATTACCGGTGATGGGGCGATGGAGGCGGCGGATCATGCGGCGGCTAAATGGATCGTTCCGGCGGGAACGATACCTGCGGAGGTGAAGGCAGTGGTCTTTCGCAGGACGATTACGCTGACGAAGCCGGCTTATCGCGCTTCGTTGAGCGTGATTGCGAATGGGGCGTTTCATAGCTCGGTAAATGGGCGTCCGATTCGCAGAAGGCGGGCTGGCAGTCGTTTGATTTTCATGAGATCCATGCGGACCTTCACGCCGGGGAGAACATAGTCGAGATTACGGCGGACCGGCCGCGTGTCGACAATCGCACCCAGTTGAGGAGCGCGTGGGCGGTTGCGGCGCTGGTGAAGATTACGGATGAGGATGGCACGGTGCATCGCTTTGGGACGGATACGGACTGGATGGCGGTGGCTCCGGGCTCCGATGTGCGGGGGGCAGTGAGTATGGCGCCGGCGGGCAGCTATTTGAGCGACTCGGGAACTACGGCGCATGTTGGGACTTTATTGCAGAGGCCGTTTGATGTTGGAAGCAAGGTGAAGTCGGCGCGGCTTTATATCACGGCGATGGGGAGCTATCGCGCTTCGCTGAATGGCAAGCCGGTGAGCGATGCGGTGCTGACGCCAGACTTTACGGACTATCGCAAACGGGTGACCTACCAGACGTATGACGTGACTGCGATGGTGCAGAGTGGCTCGAATATGCTGGGGGTGTTGCTGGGGGCGGGTTGGTATGGGAGCGGGTTGACTTGGGCGGGCTCGTATCCGTTTGGCACGGCTGCGCCGAGTGTGATGGCGCAGATGGTGGTTGAGACGGAGGATGGTAAGCGCACTACTGTGGTCACGGATTCGAGCTGGAGGTCGGCGGAGTCGCCGATTTTGAACTCGGAGATCTATGCGGGCGAGACGTACGATGCTCGGCTAGCAGACGGGCTCGCTGCGGTGGACGGCTGCTGTGGAGAGTCCGGCTCCGAAGGCGATGGTTACGGCGCAGGAGGACCTGCCGGTGCATACGGCGGCGCATATGAAGCCGGTTGCGGTGAATGTACTGCCCAATGGAGATGCGGTGTTCGACATGGGGCAGAATATGGTGGGGTGGACGAAGTTGCGAGTGAGTGGCGCGGCGGGGCTACGGTTCATCTGCAGTATGCGGAGCGGCTGAACCCTGACCACAGTGTGTATACGGAGAACCTGCGCAGTGCGGAGGCGAACGATACGTACATTCTGCGAGGAGGCGGGAGTGAGAGTTTCGAGCCTTCGTTTACGTTTCATGGGTTTCGATATGTGGAGGTGAGCGGGTATCCGGGCAAGCCGGAGTTGGGAGCGCTGGAGGGTGAGGTGGTGAACAGCCTTCCGGATCAGCCGTCGGCGAAGCTGGAGACGTCGAGCGAGTTGGTGAACAAGATGTGGACGGCGGGGCTGTGGGGGCAGCGGGGAAATTTTGTGAGCATTCCTACGGATTGTCCGCAGCGGGATGAGCGGCTGGGATGGATGGGAGATGCGGGGGCGTTCTGGAGGACGGGCGCGTACAACTTCGATATCGCTTCGTTCACGCATAAGTTTTTGAACGATGTGGATGATGCGCAGACTCCGGCGGGAGCGTTTACGAATGTTGCGCCGGATGTGCTGGAGCGGAAGATGGTCAATTGGCGCGCCTGGGTGGGGGGATGCGGGCGTGATTATTCCGTATACGGCCTGGAAGCAGTATGGCGACCGGACGGGGATTGATAGAACTGGGCGGCGATGGAGCGATGGATGAGTTTTATAGAGGGTGCGAATCCGGATCATCTGCGGCGCAATAAGCTGGGACCGAACTATGGCGACTGGCTGGCGCCAGACCCGAAGACGCCGAGGGATTTGGCTGCTACCGCTTACTGGGCGCTGATCGCAGAGATGATGCGGAAGATGGCGTTGCGACTGGGCGTACGGAGGATGCGAAGAAGTATGCGGCGCTTGGTGATGCGATTCGTGCGGCTTATCAGAAGGCTTATATGAGTGCGGACGGGAATGTGCAGGGTGGTACGCAGACGGGCTATCTGCTGACGCTGTATGCGCACCTGGCTCCGGCGAATATGGAGAAGGCGATTGCGGACAGGCTGGTGAGCGATATCAATGCGCATGATGTTCACCTGACGACGGGCTTTCTGGGTACGGTGTTTCTGCTGGATACGCTGGATCAGCAGGGGCGGCTGGAGACGGCTTATAAGCTGCTGCTGAACGATACGTATCCTTCGTGGGGGTACATGATTGCGAAGGGCGCGACGACGTGGTGGGAGCGATGGAATGGAGATACGGGCGATCCTTCGATGAACTCGTACAACCACTATGCGTTTGGATCGGTGATGGCGTGGGTTTACCGCCGGGTTGCAGGAATCGATGTGATGGATGATGGCGCGGGGTTTCATCATATTGCGATCGCTCCGCAACGGAGTGCGCTGATGACGAAAACTTCGGCGGAGTATGAGTCGGTTTACGGGAAGATCTCGACGCGCTGGAAGGATGATGGCAAGGTGTTTTCGCTGGATGTGACGATTCCGGCGAATACTACGGCGGCTGTGACTGTGCCGGGGTCTAGCTTCGTCGGAGGTATATGAAGGCGGGAAGCGCGTGGCTTCGCAGGCTGGCGTTGGCGGGCATACCGTACAGATAGGGGCGGGGTCTTATCACTTTGAATCGCGCGAGCGGTGATAACTGTGAGTTCGCCGGGGCTTTTATGGGAGAAATGTTGCCGGATAGTTGTGGGTTATTGAGAAATCCTTATAATCGTAGCGTTCTAATTTTCTGGTCCACGAAAGGACCCTAATATGCGTCTCGTTCATACTTCGATGTTTGCAGTCACACTTCTTGTTCTGCTTCCTTCGCTGGGCAATGCCCAGGCTCCGACTGAGGCTTCGCGCAATGTTGCCGGGGGCGGCATCTCGGTTCCCGGTTGGGTGGGGAAGATCGATGCCAACGCGGAGAAGGCGGGGCAGACGGTCAACGACGCCAAGCTCACCAAAGAAGGCGGGGGCTGCACGTTGTGACCGGCCCGGCGATCAGCTACTGGAATCCGGCTAATAAGGCGACGGGCAACTACACGGTGTCGGCGACGTTCAATGAGCCGAAGTACATGAATCTGAACAGCCATCCGCATCCATACGGGATTTTTATTGGCGGCAATGGCCTGGGCACGGCGGATCAGAGCTACGTCTACTGTGCGGCTTACGGCAATGGGAACTTTATCGTGCGTGGGTTTGGTCCTGAGCCGTTCCAGATGAATGGGCGGGGCGAAGCGAACGCAGCTGTGCATAAGGCGGCGGCAAAGGACGAGCCGGTTTCGCAGGAGATCGCGATCTTCGGTGAAGGGCGACAAGGTGGAGTGCGCGATCAACGGCGCTGTCGTTGCGAGTTATGACAAGTCAGCGCTGGTGACAGCGGGTAAGTTGAAGTCCACCGATGGTGTGTACGGAATTCGCTTTGCACACAACACGGATGCGACTGTTACCGGCTTGACGATGAAGAAGAACTAACTGGAAGAGAATTAGCTGGTATTGAATTTTATGTACGGGCGCTCGCACGGCTCTTCTATGGCGGGCAGGAGATGCTTATGTATACGAGCCGACGTGATGTGTTCAAGGGTGCCCTTACGGCAGGGCTAGCGGCGGGTCTGCCTTCGCTGGCAGCGGATGCGCAGGCTCCAAGTGCAAGTTTGAAGGCGACGTACGCTCGGCTGGATGCAGCGGCGAAGCTAGCCGGTGTTTAGGCGTGAGCTCTTCAAAGAACCGGTCGTGATCGAGTCGGTTGAGTTGTTGCATTACAAGAAGAGCTGGCTTTGCCGGGTGCGCGCGAAGAATGGGGCTGAAGGTATTTCGGTTTCGAACTCGCAGCAGATGGATGTGCTTTATCCGATCTTTACTAAACGAATTGCGCCGTACTTCATCGGCAAGGATGCGCGGGATATCGAGGCGCTGCTGGAAGAGGTGACGGTCTACGAGAGCAACTACAAGGCTACGGGGCTCGCGATCTTTGTGCCGATGGCTACGCTGGAGTTTGCGATTCTGGATATGTTCGGGAAGAAGGCGAACCGGTCGATCGGGCTGCTGATCAGCGACAAGATTTACAACCCTACGATTGCGGTGTATCAGGCGAATGGGGAGCGGGACATCTCGGCCGAGGAGACGATCGACCATATACAAGCGCGACGTTGAGATATCGAAGGCGAAGGCGATCAAGTTCAAGCTGGGTGGGCGCATGTCGCATCCGGAGTATCCGGTGGGGCGCAGCGAGAAGCTGATTCCGCTGGTGCGGAAGACGTTTGGGGACAAGATGGTGATCTCGGCCGATGCGAACGGCTCGTACACGGTCGAGCGAGGCGATTCCGATTGGGCGGCTGATGCAGGAGTATAACTATGCGTTCTATGAAGAGCCGGTGCCGTTCGACTATTACGACGATTTGAAGCAGGTGGCCGATGCGCTGAAGATTCCGATGGCGCTGGGGGAGCAGGAGCCGAGCACGCATAACTTTCGCTGGGTGCTGGCGAATAATGCGGTGGGCATCGTGCAGCAGGATATGTTTTACTTCGGCGGCATGGTGCGCTGCATGCGCGTGGCGAGGATGGCGGCGGCGCTGGGCAAGCCTTGCATTCCACATATCTCGTCGACCGGGCTCGGGTATCTGTACATGATGCACTTTGTTTCGGCGATTCCGAACTGCGGGTCCGTATCACGAGTTCAAGGAGTTCAATAACGAGCTTCCTTATGAGTGCCCGACGTCTTCGCTGCGCAGTGACAGCGAGGGTGTGATCAAGGTGCCGACTGGGCCCGGGCTGGGTTACGATCGATCCGGCTTATCTTGCGAAAGCATGTTGTTGTGAAGGGCTGAGAGAGCGGAACTGCAGCATGATCGGGGAGCGATTCGCTTGAGTGAAGGCCGCAGTACGAAGAGCTTTCGTCGGAACGCTTTACTTTCGTGTGCTCGTCGGGATCTTTGCGGGCGTGGCGGTTGGGTATTTCTTCCCGCACTTTCGGCGCTTCGATGAAGCCGTTTGGCGACGGCTTTCTGAAGCTGATTCGAATGCTGGTGGCGCCGATTGTTTTCTTTACGGTGGTGACGGGCATTGCGAAGGTGGGCGACCTTCGCGGCTGGGGCGCGTGGGTATGAAGTCGCTCGTGTACTTCGAGGTGGTGACGACGTTTGCGCTGGTGCTGGGGTATGATCGTCTCCGACAGGTGATGCAGCCGGGGCGTGGCATGAATGCGAATCCGGCGTCGCTCGATACGAAGTCGATGGCGCAGTATACGAGCGGCGCGCTACATATGGGGACGACGGGCTTTCTGCTTAACATTATTCCGGAGAGCTTTCTGGGCGCGTTTGCGCGAGGGCGAGATACTGCAGGTGCTTTTTCTGGCGGTGCTTTCGGGGCTTGCGCTTGCGATGATGCAAGGCGAAGAGAGGTTGATTGCTCTGTCGGACTCGCTCTCGCACTTCTTCTTCAAGATGGTTGCGGTGGTGATGGAGGCGGCGCCGATCGGGGTGTTTGGCGCGATGGCGTTTACGCTGGGTCATTATGGAACGGCGACCTTGATTTCGCTGGGCAAGTTGATGTTGTGCGCTTATGTGACGAGCATTGGATTTATTGTCGTCGTGCTGGGCGGAATCTGCTGGGGGTGCGGTATCAGTTTGTGGCGATTCGTGGTGTATATCCGTGAGGAGTTGTTGATTGTGATCGGGACGTCTTCGTCGGAGCCTGCACTGCCACGGTTGATGCTGAAGCTGGAGAATCTTGGCTGCCCGAAGGCGATTACGGGGTTGGTTGTGCCGGCAGGATATTCGTTCAACCTTGATGGAACGTCGATTTATCTGACGATTGGGTTGCTGTTTATTGCGCAGGCAACGAATACTGCTCTTTCGCTGCGGGAGGAGATCTTTATTCTTTTCGTTCTCATGCTTAATTCGAAGGGTGCGGCGACTGTTACCGGCGGTGGTCTTATCACGCTGACTGGAACACTGGCCGCGATGGGAACGGTTCCGGTTGCGGGATTTCGCTTCTGCTGGGAGTGGACCGGTTTCTTTCAGAGATGCGATCGATTACGAATATCATCGGCAATGGGGTGGCGACGATCGTGATCTCGAGGTGGGAGGGGCAGTTCGATGCAGGACGGGCGCGCGCCGTGTTGAACGGTACGCTGTCTGCTGTCGAAGATGACGTTATGCTGCGTGAGGGCGAGGGTTGTATAGAGCGCGGCGGGTCATCGATTTTCTTGTATAACTTTCGCATGACAAATTCCTTGTACCGGCTTGCACGGACGGCTCGTGTTGCATGCGTATCTTCTCTAGCACTGGCTGCTTTGCTTTTGTTGCTGCCCGGTGCACGTGCACAGCAAGTCTGCATTGACGCCTGAGGCGAAGGCGAAGATTGAGGCGGCGGTGATGGGGGTGCTGCGGGAGACTGGAACTCCTTCTGCCCAGGTGGGCATCGTGCAACATGGGGAGGTGGTCTATCTTGGGGCGCTGGGAGATGCGCGGCTGGATCCGGTTGCGCCGGCTACGGTGGACATGCCGTATGGGGTTGGATCGATCTCGAAGCAGTTTACTGCCGCGGCTGTGATGGTGCTGGTGGAACGCGGCAAAGTGAAGCTGGATGATCCGGTGTCGACGTGGCTGCCGGAGTTGGAGCATTCGCACGATGTGACGCTGCGGATGCTGCTGAATCAAGTGAGTGGCTACTCGGATAACTACACCGAAGACTATTTGACGCCGGAGATGGCGATGAACACTACGCCGCTGGATAGTGTGAAGCGGTGGACGAGCAAACCGCTGGACTTTGTGCCGGGAACGAGGTGGCAGTACAGCAACACGAACTACATGCTGGCAGGGTTGGTCGTGGAACGGGCTTCCGGAGAGCCATTTTTCCAATTTCTGCGGAAGAATGTTCTGGAGCCTGCCGGGCTGAACCATGCGATTGACTTGAATGCGCCGGGAGTTCCGGCACTGCCGCAGGGCTATGTTCGCTTTGGTTTTGGTCCTCCGCGGGCTTCACCACGGGAGGCGCCGAGCAATACCTTTGGGGCGGGTGAGTTGGCTATGCCAATTGCCGATTTGATGCACTGGGACACGGTGGTGTTGAAACGCGAGTTGCTGAAGCCGTCGAGCTGGCAGACGATGCAGGCGGAGGCGGTGTTGCCGAATGGGATTGGGTCGGGTTATGGGATGGGGTTCTTTCTTGAGGCGAAGGGGAGCCGCCGCGTGATCGAGCATAGCGGGGAGTTGAATGGATTTACTTCACTCAATATGCTCTATCCGCAGCAAGGGACGGCGGTGGCGGTGCTTACGAACGGGATGACTGCAACGAATAAGCTGGTGGATGCGATTGAGCCGCTGCTTTTTCCGGCGGCCGCGAAGCCGGTGCTGAAACCGAATGCGACGGCGGAGGCGTTGATAACGAAGGCGCTGACACAATTGCAACAGGGCAGCGTGGATCAGGATCTGCTGGCGCCGAATCTGAAGTTCTTTTTTACCGACCAGGCGATTGCGGATTACAAGACGAGCCTTGCGGGTCTGGGGCAGATTCAGTCGCTCGAACTGCTGTCTGAGAACGAGCGCGGTGGGATGACTGGGCTCTTCTACGTGGTGCACGGCACTGGGCAGGACATAATTGCGTTTGTGTATGTCACCAAGGAAGGCACGCTGGATCAGCTTTTGTTGAGAAAGATGGAGTAAGTCTCGTTCAATACCTTTCTGAGTTGCGGTTTGATGTTGATGGGATGGGGCCGGGTGAGGCGAGGCCGTCAGAGAGGCCGTAGGTTTGGATCTGGAGGGCGCTTTGCCAGGCTGTTTCGAGAGCCTGGATGTAGTCGACCTGAAGCTGGAAGAGCGTTCTTTGCGCGATGAGAACCTGCGGGTAGGCGGCTGCCATGCTTTGGTAGTTTGCGCGGTAGAGGTCGTAGGCTTTTTGCGCGCGGGGCAACATGCTGGTGCGGTAGCGGTCAGCGGTCATGTGGGCTGTGTCGTAGTCACGGAATAGGGTGCTGAGTTGACGTCTCAGATCGAGTTGGAGGCGCTGCACCTCTGCGTGACTTCGTTCGAGGTCGGCCTTCGCTTTCTCCGTGTTGCCTTGATTCCGATTGAAGATTGGAAGCTGGACGCCGACCTGGGCTCCGCTTACGATGCCGACTCTGTGAGGCGATGAGTCGAGTGGTTCGTTGTCCTGCGATACGTTGGCGCTGATCTGGAGGTCGGGAATCGATACTTTCTTTGCCTCGTTCAGTGTGGCTTTCTGGCGCTCGACCTCCTGTTGCGCGATTTCACCTGGGGACTGTCGCTGAGGATCTTTGCGAGCCACTCCTGCTGGTTCAACTGGGGAAGATCTTCGAGATTTCCTTCGACGCGGCCGGGAGGGAGATTGGGATTTCCGACTGTTGCGGCTAAGGTCTCCCAGAGGGATTGATATGTCTGCTTTGCGGAGTCCAGTGCGAGGTCTGCCTGTTCGGACTCCACCTCGGCCTGGAGGATGTCGGGTTGGTCGGCTTGGCCTACGTTGCCGAGCTGGTGAGAGGTCTGGACGGCATCCTGCGCGAGCGAGAGAAGTTGACGCCGGACTTGCACGAGCCTCTGCGCTGCGAGGAGTTGGTAGTAGATGCTGCGGACGCTGTTCAGGACCCTATAGCGCTGGGCTTCCACGTTGGTTACCGTCTGCAGGCGCTGCTGCTCCGCGGTTTGTTGTGCTGCCCCTATCTTGCCTCCCAGCAGGATGGTCTGGCTAACGTATGCGCCTTGTTTGCCGGAATGATAGGAGCCTCCGCGAATCTCGTCGCCGTAGTATCCGACGGTGGGATTCGGATAGAGACCGGACTGCTTCTTCAGGCCTTCGGCTGAGTGGATATCGGCGTTGGCTTGAGTGAGAGTTGGGTTGTGACTGAAAGCCATTTGTTCCAGATCGTCGAGCTTCAAGGTGGGGCCGATGGGAGATCCTGCGCCTCTTCTTTTGCGTGAGCGTTGTCACTGGAAGACTGCATGCCGGACATTTTGCATGTCGTGCTGCTGCGCGCTCGTCATGGAGAAGCAAGACTGCTGGAAGTATGATGCGCTGGCGCGAATTGGGGAATGAGAGATTTATGTTTAGCCACGATTGCCTCCCATGCCGGGCATGTTCTGCATGTCGTTCGGGGATTGTTTTTTCTTGAGGGCGAGATATTGGTCGTATTGGTCCGGGGGGAGGACGCGGACCAGCGTCATCATGCCTCCGCTGTAGCCGCTCCAGCCTGGGGGCAGGCCGAAGGTTTCGGGCTTGTCGACCATTTTGTCCATCGCCATCATGGGGCCTTCCATGTACGCGTCCTGGGGAAAGCCGGGGATCTGATTAGCGTCTTTGGCTACGTCGATCATGTCTTCCATTGGTGAGCCGCTTTCATTCATGCCTGACATTGCTGACTGCATGGCCTTTGGTGAGGTTGGACTGTTGGAGGTTGCGTTCTCCGCTGCGGAGCCTACGCCCATGCTGCGGCCAAGACTGGGGCCGCGATTTTCGGAGGTGGCGTTGCCGGAGCCGGTGAGCATTCCCATGCCGGACTGCATGTCTTCGCCTGAGCCCATACCGCTTCCAAGGCGAGTCATGGTGCCGACGCTCGAGGACATCTGGTTCATCATGTGGTGGGGCAGATGGCAGTGCAGCATCCATGAGCCCGGCGTGTTGGCATCGAATTCGATGTCCTGCGCCTGTGCGACGCCGACCAGCACCGTGTTGCGACGTATCCACTGCGCCTCCGGCAGGCGACCGCCTTCGTTGCCAGTGACAGAGAATGTGAATCCGTGCAGGTGAATTGGGTGGTGGTCCATGCCGAGATTGACCAGGCGAATGCGTACGCGATCCCCCTGTCGCACCACCATGGGCGTGGCAGCGGGGCCGGCTTTGCCGTTGAAGGTGAGCCAGTTGTACTCCATGCTCATGGTATTGGGCACGGTGTTGTTGGGGAGGACGGCATACTCCTGCAGGAGGATGACGTGATCGCTTGCTACCATCGGAGTGTGGGCTTGTTTTGGATGCAGGATGAAGGCTCCCAACATGCCGAGCATCTCCTGCATGGCCATGTGAGAGTGGTAGAAGTATGTTCCCTCCTGATGGAGGGTGAACTCGTAGATGAAGCGACCGCCTGGTGAGACGGGCTTCTGGCCGATGCCGGGGACGCCGTCCATCGCCTCGGGGATCTCGAGACCGTGCCAGTGGATGGCGGTGGGTTCGGGCAGATGATTGTCGAAGATGATGCGAACGCGGTCTCCCGAATTAGCCTGAATCGTTGGGCCAGGTGCGCTGCCGTTATAGCCCCAAAGGTTGATGACTTTGCCAGGAATAATCTCCTGCCTCACGGGTTCGGCAATCAGGTTGAAGACTTTGACTTCGCCGTCCATTTTGAATGGCAGGTCCGGGAGATCGGGAGTGTTCACCGGAATGGGAGCGCCGGATGGCATCCCTTTCATGTAGGACATGCTGGTGGCAGGAGCTGCGCCGAATAGTTTTGGAGCGGATGTCAATGCGGCTCCAAAGGTAAAGGCACTCTGAAGAAAACTACGTCTGTTGCTCATCGCAAACCTCGTGACATTACGTGACTCTGAAGTACGGGAGGTGAAGACAGGCGACTCGCACGGATGAACGAGAAAACCTGCTCCACATCAGGTCAGTTTTGAGGGACGAGGATCAGATGCGAAGTACGGTGGCGGGACGGTACGGGGGAGGGGGGAAAGAGGACGGAGAGGAGAGAGGCGTAAGAATGGAAGCGCCGGATGGCGCGATCGCTGCGTCGAGGACGGACGACCAGGTGAGTTCTGGCTGATCTAATGATGACTTCTGCTCGATCAGCCACGTGCGCTCAGATGCACACGGCCCTGCATCGCACGATTGGCTTGTGAATGCACAGTGTGAGGGAATCCGCGCGGCGGTGGCTGGATGCTCCTGCTGCATCGAATCGCAGTTCATCTGAGACATGTCCATCGACTTCGATGCATTGGCGGCTGCGGGGTGGGAGAGGTTGATGGTGATCAGCGGTCATCGAGGTGAGGCTACATGTGACCTCGCATGAGAGGCTAAACGAGCTCGCAGGAACGAGCACTAGCAATAACACGGCCGAGATGAAATGCTTCCAGTTCATGCCTGATCTCATTCTAGCGCCAAGTGCGAGCTGGGGTAATTCTCCATTTTTCGCCGCAAACGAGTCTAAATCCGAGGATAGGGATTCACCTGCAATAGAATCATTTGACGGAAACAACAGGTCAATATGCAGTCGCCAGCAGGCGGATCGTTGACCGAGACGTTATGAGGAGTTGCGATGATCTTGCGTAAGCTCGCCGGTCTTATATGCGGACTGAGCGCTCTAGTCCTATCTTCCGCTGTGGTTTCTCGGGCACAATCCAAGACGCCTGCGATTATCCCTGCTCCACTTTCATTCGCCTCCACGAACGGTACGTTAAAGGTATCGGATGGCGCGGTCATCTCCTACCCGGAGAATGATACGGAGGCCGCGTTTGCTGCTGATTATCTTGCACGAATCGTGCTGCGTACGCGTGGAATAAAGCTCATTGCCCGACCTGTGGGAAGCACATCGCCGAAGAACGCGCTGATCGTGTTTCGCAGGGGCGCGCCGATGGAAGCAACGAAGAAAGACGGCTACGATCTGTCCATCACGGGGAAGGGTGTTGAGATCACAGCGGCGGATCGGGGTGGACTGTTTTATGGAGCGGTTACGCTGTGGGGACTGCTTTCGGCTGATGGAGCACATAACGGCGCGGCTGTACTGGCCGGTGCGGAGATTCATGACGCTCCAGAATTTTCCTGGCGAGGCCTGATGCTTGACTCATCACGGCACATGCAGTCGATTGAATTCATTCATCAATTGGTTGATTGGATGGCGCTGCACAAGCTCAATACACTGCATTGGCATCTGACTGACGACCAGGGATGGCGACTGGAGATCAAGAGATATCCGAAACTGACCGAGGTTGGCGGATGGCGGGTGCTGCCGTCGATGGCGGGTAAGATTGACCCTGCGACGAAGAAGCCCTATCGCTATGGGGGTTACTACTCTCAGGAACAGGTTCGGGCGCTGGTGGCTTATGCGGCGCAGAGAAATATCACTATTGTTCCTGAGATTGAGATGCCTGGGCATGCTTCGGCTGCTCTGGCTGCCTATCCTCAGTTCGGCTCAACCAGTACGCCGCCAGCCACGGTCGGCGAGTGGGTATGGCATCTATCCGAATCTTTATAACCCGACGGAAGAGACGTTTACGTTTATTGAAAACATTTTGACCGAAGTTATGGAGCTCTTTCCGAGCACCTATATCCACGTCGGTGGGGACGAAGCGATCAAGAATCAATGGAAGGCGTCGCCGCAGATTCAGGCGCAGATGAAGGCGCTTGGCATCAAGGATGAGGATCAGCTACAGAGCTACTTCATCAAGCAGATTGATACCTTCCTTACGGCACATGGACGCCGGACGCTGGGCTGGGACGAGATTCTGCAGGGTGGGCTTGCTCCGGGTGCGACTGTGATGTCGTGGCGCGGCATGCAGGGCGGTATTACGGCGGCGCAGCAGGGACACGATGCCGTACTGACGCCGACTCGTCCGCTCTACTTCAACTACAGGCAGAGTGATGCGGCAGACGAGGCCCCAGGGCGATTCGCGCTGAATACGCTCTCTGATGTCTATCATTTCAATACTTCACCGGAGGCACTTACCGCCGAGCAGCGAAGACATATTATTGGGGTCCAGGGGAGCATCTGGACAGAGTATGTGATCACCGAAGATCGCGTGCAATGGATGTTGTTCCCAAGAGTGGCGGCGCTTGCGGAATTGGGATGGCTTCCGCCGGAGAAGCGGAACTGGGATGATTTTCTTGGTCGTCTTGCGGTGCAGGAGAGACGGTATGGTGTTCTCGGGATTAATTTCGCGCCAAGTGCGTTTCGAGTCCGGAGCAGTGAGAAGTTGAACTCGGGGCAGAACAAGATTTCGGTAGAACTGCATAATCAGACGAACTTTGGCACGATTCGATATACGGTTGATGGAAGTGGTGTCACGGCGGCGTCGCCGGTCTACGAGAAGCCGTTTGATCTGTCGCTGCCTTCGCGTCTGAGGGCGGCCACTTTTCATGATGGGGAGATTCCGAAGAGCGAAATTGATCGAAAGCTGGATGCAGTGAGCGTTCGCCGGCGGTTCAGCCAGGATTTGAAGTTGTGTGTGAATGATCCTTCGATCCAGATGGAGCCGGATCCGCCGGTTCCAGGACGGCCAGTGATGCTGGCGAACTATAAGAATCCGTGCTGGATCTATAACGATGCTGACCTAACCGGCATTAAGACCGTCGCCGCAGAGGTCACTTCCCTGCCCTATGTGTTTCACGATGTGAGTGGCACGACGGCGGTCGTGACGGCCACCAAGACTCCTGATGGAGAGTTGCAGGTGCATCTGGATTCCTGCGACCGGAACGGTGCTTGCGACGCTGCCATTGCAACCGGCTGTTTCGAATCGCAATGTGACCTGGTTGCGTTCATCGTTGCCATCCACAGGCGGTGTGCATAGTCTTTGCTTTAAGTTTGCGAACCCCAGCGCCGACAAGCTGTGGGTGATTCACTCTGTACAACTGGAGCCAGCGGCAAAGCAATGATTATGCGTTCGTCGCTTGCTTCTCGTTTCCGCTGGCCATGAAAACCATCGGTTGTTTACAATTTTTCAGGATCAAAGTAACTCTTTGCTGGAGTTCCCTTCTTAATGCTCCTCTCAGTTCGTTGTTTCGTCCTGCCTGCGATCTTTACCGCTGCCGCTTGCCTTTCTCCTGTTCTTCATGCGCAGGCTCGACCCTCTGACGCTGAGGTGCATGCCTTCACGGATAAGCTGCTCGCGCGCATGACGCTTGCAGAAAAGATTGAGCAGATGGAGCAGGCTGCCGGCCAGTACACTGCGCCGGAGAAAGCGGAAGAGCTGGCGAAGAAGGGCATCGGCAGTTTCCTCTTCTTTACCGATCCGGTGCGCATCAACGAGTTGCAGAAGATCGCAGTTACCCAGTCGCGCCTGCATATTCCGTTGCTGTTTGGTTACGACGTTATTCATGGCTTCCGCACAATCTATCCTGTCCCACTTGCGATGGCCTCGTCATGGGACCCTGAGGCTGTGATCGCACGCGCAGAGCATGGCCGCGCTGGAGGCTCGCTCCTCCGGGGTGCAGTGGGCCTTTACGCCGATGGTTGATATTGCACGGGATCCGCGCTGGGGCCGCATTATGGAGGGTGCGGGCGAAGATCCGTACCTTGGAGAACAGATGGCTGCAGCCCAGGTGCACGGTCTGCAGGGCGACTACATTGGCAGCCCCGATCACATTCTGGCTTGTGTGAAACACTTCGGCGGCTATGGCGCGGCGGTCGGTGGCCGCGACTATGACAGTTCCGACATCTCTGACGATCTGCTGTACAACGTCTACTCTGCGGCCGTATCACGCGGCGGTAAAAGCCGGAGTCGCAAGTGTGATGTCCGCCTATATGGATCTGAATAGTGTGCCTGCAACGGGCAATCTTTGGCTGATGCGTGAAGTTCTGCGCAAGGATTGGGGCTTCAAAGGTTTCGTCGTGAGCGATTGGGACGCTATCAAAAGTTTGCAGGTGCATGGCTTTCGCTGCCGATCAGCAAGATGCGGCGGTGCGCGCTTTGAAGGCCGGAATCAATATGGAGATGACGAGCAGCAGCTATCGCGAGAATTTGCCGGCCGCAATTAAGTCTGGCAAAGTGACGGTGGCGATGGTGGACGAGATGGTCCGGCCGATTCTGGAGATGAAGTACCGCCTTGGTCTCTTCACTAATCCTTACGTCGATATCAACCATATGCAGCAGGTGACGCTTTCCGCGCAGGAACGGGAGGCTGCCGAAAAGACTGCGGAGAAGACCGCGATCCTGCTGCGCAATGAGGGCAATGTGCTGCCGTTGCGTAAGGACATCCGCTCGCTTGCAGTGATTGGGCCGATGGCGGACAGCCAGGTAGACACGCTTGGGTCGTGGGCGATCCATGCTAATCGCCAGGATGCGATCACCATTGCGCAGGGTTTGCGCGAGAAGTTGCCCAATACCCAGGTGGCAGTGACGAAGGGAGTTGAGATTGAGCGGCCTGCTCCTCCGTCGATCTTCGATGAGCAGGTTCCTCCGACCAAGGCTACGATGACCACCGATGCGGAACGAGAGGCGGAGTTCAAGCACGCGCTCGACCTCGCGAAGAACGCTGAGGCCACAGTGCTTGTGCTGGGTGAGTTGCAGAACATGAATGGGGAACGCGCTTCGCGCGCCTCGCTGACGCTGCCCGGCAAGCAGGAGGAGTTGCTTGAAGCTGTGGTCGCGCTCGGCAAACCCGTGGTGCTGGTGCTGATGACTGGACGCCCGCTGGACATCACCTGGGCTGCGTCGCATGTGCCTGCGATCCTCAATGTCTGGTATCCGGGCACCGAGGGCGGACATTCGGTGGCGAACCTGCTGACCGGAGATGCGAATCCCAGCGGACATCTGCCTGTGACTTGGCCGCGGGAGGTTGGACAGATTCCGATCTTCTACAACACGAATCTCACGCAGAATCCGGATGATAGCCATCGTTACTGGGATGTCTCCAGCCTGCCGCTCTATCCGTTCGGTTATGGTCTCAGCTACTCGAACTTTACGATGAGCGATCTGACTGTGACGGGTGGAAAAGTGCACGGGAGCACACCCTTGCAGGTGTCGGTCAAGGTCCAGAACACCTCGTCTGTCGCGGGTGAGGAGGTTGTGCAGCTATATACGCACCAGCGGGCTGGGAGTGCCTCGCGGCCGGTACGAGAGCTGAAGGCCTTCCGCAAGATCGCGCTCGCGCCGGGCGAGACCAAAACGGTGCAGCTTACGGTGGCGGCAGAAGATCTTTCCTTCTGGAGCCCATCGCTGCGGAAACGTGTATTGGAGCCCGGGACATTCGATGTGTGGATGGGAGATAATTCGATGGCGAAGCTGCACGGAACATTCGAAGTGACGGCAGCTCAGTAGTTGTCGCGGGTTTTTTTCAATGCGAAGCAAAGCATCAATGGTCCTCTGATACAAATTATTGGGCGGTTTAAACCATACAACGGACTCTTAAGTCGTAGGATGTCGAAATGCACAAGAAATGAGAAAATTGCTCATCCACTAAAGGATAGGAGATCAAACCATGAATGAGAAATATTCGCGGGCTGCAAAACGGGGCCTCTGGCTGGCCGGATTGCTGGCACTCTGCACTTCAGGCAGCGCTTTTGCCCAAAACAAGGCCATCGGCTTTAAGCCGGGTGCGCCTTTCAGCGACGGACAAGTTGTCGGCAATACGTTGTACGTGGCTGGCCAGCAAGGGCCTGATGCAAACGGCAAGGTCACGGGGACCGATATCACGCTGCAGACGACAAACGCTATTGGTGCGATAGAAAAAGTCGTAAAGGAGGCCGGCTTCAAAATGTCGGACATCGTCTCCGTCACTGTGTATGTGACCGACCTAGGTGATGTGCCAAAGATGAATGATGTCTACAAGAAGCTCATGGCGGATCCGAAGCCGGCGCGAGCCACGGTTCAGGTTGCTGGGTTGATCGGTGGCGCGAAGATTGAGATTTCTGCGATCGCTGTGAAGCACTAGCGTTTATTACCGTATCGATGACAGCGGGCTTGTTCGGCGGGAGGTTTTCTGCTTGAACTCGCCCGCTCGCCGTTTCCCGGATGAGACCTTGGGATGAAAGCTGGGAAGGAGACAACATGAAACCGAATCGGCGCGAGTTCACGGTCATGGGAGCAGGTACGGTTCTAGGCGCTCTCGCGGCACCTTCTGTCTCTCGCCTCAATCGTGGTCGAACCGTCCAATGCCAAAGCCGCCGACGTTCCGTGGTATCGCAGGATTAAACGAATCGGGCAAACCAACTTCAATGAGACGCGATCCGCAGTACGGCGAACGTAGAGCAGTGGGCTGATTACTGGGCTTCCGCCAAGGTAGATGCCGTGGCGCTCTCCGTTTCCGGCCCTGTAGCGTTTTACCCGACGGAGATTCCCTACTTCCATCGCAGCTCGTTTCCTCAACGGCCGCGACCTCTTCGGCGAGTGCGTGAAAGCCGCGAAGGCCCGCGGTATCCGCGTCTATGGACGCATGAGCCCCGACATTCAGTGGACAGATCCCGAAGCTGCTCGAGGCCCACCCACTTGTGGTTCCGGCGCAACCAGGACGGCGGCTCTGCAGTCGTCGGCACCGGACATCGCATTCACCTGCCAGTTCAGCGGCCACTTCACAGAGCAGCAGCCAGCGATCATTCGAGAACTTAATGCGCGCTATGACATTGATGGCGTCTACATGAACGGCTGGCCATCAATGCAGGTCTGCTACTGCGATACCTGTCGAAAGATCGGCGATCCCCATTCCAAGGAGTACCGCGCAGCCCTTCTGGCGAGCGCTGTTCGACCTGGTCAATCTTTACAAAAACGTTGTGATGGAAAAGAGTCCTAATAACTTCTATAGCTGCAATCTTGGCGGCGGGTTGAAGGAGTCCGGGCTCGACCAGTGGAAGCTGACGCGCGAAGCTCTTTGGTATACCGCAGATAATCAGTCGCGCTCCGCAGTCGTTGCTCCCGTATGGCAGGACGCGCAACAGGTAAAGTTCGCACATGCGCTTATGGGCGACCGCCCGGTAGCTGCCGTATCTGCCAGCTACGCCCGCAGCCGGAAGGATCACGCTGGCGCAACGTCGCCGATACCTCTGCTGAGCCTGTATGCCGCATGGCGCAGACATCGGCGGCAGGAGGCATCGTCTGGTATCACTGGCTCGGCCTCGAGCAAGGATTTCAAGGAAGACCGCCGCTGGCAGAATCCGAGGCCGCGAATTTCTCAGCTGGCAGGCCCGCCACGACAAGCACTTTCACAACCTGACGATCGCTGGCTCAAGTGTCGCCATCGTTGCCGCACCCCGATCTGTCACTCTTTACAACGCACCCACCGGCAGAAGACAAGACGGATCCCATCGAAGGTATGTATCGCCGTGCTTACCGAGGCTCGCATCCCGTTCGATTTCGTCCATGAAGAAGACCTCACACGAAGAGCGGCTGCGACAGATACTACCGTCCTCATCCTGCCTAACGTCGCTTTTCTCAGCGATCCTCAGTGCCGCGCGTTGGAGAGTTATGTCGAACGGGGAGGCTCGCTGCTCGCCACCTTCGAGACCAGTCTCTACGACGAAACGGGCAAGCCGCGGGCTGATTTTGCGCTCGGAAAACTCTTCGGCATCAGCAAGACTCGGCCCGCGCGAGCGATCGGAAACCAAGACGACAGATCCCTATCGCGTCGGTCCATCTGCAATCGATCAAGCAGCGCAATGCACTCACCGCCGGCTTTGAAGACACCGAATGGATCGCAGGCCCAGTCTGGAGCATTCCTCTGCGCACCGATCGCCAAATCCGATCATGACTATCATTAGTCCGTATCCGGTCTATCCCCCCGAGGCAGTCTATCACGCGCGAGTCACCTACCAACTCTCCATCGATTGTCCTGAGAGAGAAAGGAAAAGCGAGACTCGCATACCTTGCGGGCGATATGGACGCTTCCTATTGGCGGCTCGACAATCGTGGACCTCGGACGTCAACTCGTGAATACGATTCACTGGGTGTTGCGCGATAGCAATCCCGTAACAGGTTAAAGGCGAGGGCTTGATGGAGGTGTGCGCATGGGAGACCGAACCAGGCTTTGCCATCCATATGGTGAACTATAACGGTCCGAATGCATTTCGCGGCAGGATGCGAACTCCTGTTGCGCTGGGCCCGCAGCAAGTGCGCCTCGAACTACCCCGTGACGTGAAGATCAGAAGCGCTTCCCTTCTCCGTACGGAGATGTCCGTAAAATTTCAGCAGCACGGTCGCACGATCGACTTACCGTTCCGTCAGTGGGGGTATATGAGGTAGTTCGCTGGAGGTGTAAGACTTGACGCATATAGCGTCAACTGGAGGCTGCTGCATGGTTGCTCTTTCCTTTTCTACTTTTCTTGGGATTATCTTTTACACTTCTTGCACTTTCGCGGCCGAATCCTCCTCGTACTTTGCATATTGTTTGGAAATTTTGCATTTTCCATGCCGAGCTTTTGCCGCAGGAGATTTTACTCATGCCACTGTCATAAGTGCTGCCACTGCTAATCCCGTGGAGAAAAAAGCAATTTCGATGCTCCTTGATGAGGCGGCAAAGCGAACTGGCATCATGTGGGCATCGGCCACTTCCCCGGGACAGTCAAATAACGCTGAGATCGTCGTTGCAAGGCGAGACCAGATGTCGGTACTTCTTCCGACTCACACCGTTTTGTTCGACACCGCTGCGAATGCCGCATCTGGCCGAAGGCTTCACCGTGCAGAGCATGACCGGTGCAAAGAACCATCCTCTGCTGGTGATCGCTGGAAATGACAGCCGCGGCATTCTCTTCGGTATCGGCTATGTTCTACGCAAAATGGAGTTTTCGGCTGGAAGCGCGCGACTGCCGGAAGATCTCCGTATCTCCACAGCGCCGCAGTATCCAGTACGGGGTCACCAGATTGGCTATCGGTTCAAGAACAACACCTATGATGCCTGGACAGTACCGATGTTCGAGCAGCATATTCGTGAGCTGGCTGTCTTTGGAAACAACGCGATTCAGGTTATTGCACCTAACTCAGACGACGAGCGCACCAGTCCTCTCTATCCGGCACCCGCGTTGGAGACGCTCGTCGGCATTTGCCGCGCCGCCATCTCGTACGGCATCGACTTCGATCTTTACTATCCAGAGATGGCGAAGGACTACTCCGATCCCGTAGCCGTCGAAGCGGAAGTCAGAAATGCTGATGAGCTCTTCAAGGCTTTTCCGCACATTGATGCCTTTTATGTCCCGGGGGGCGATCCGGGACATACCGAACCGAAGTATCTCTTGCCTCTTGTCGAGAAAGAGGCCGCGGCACTGCACAAGTATCATCCGCATGCCACCGTCTGGATGTCGGCGCAAGGCTTTAGCGGCAAATGGTATGACGAGTTCTACACTCTTCTGAGGACGCAACGCCCTCGATACATTACTGGCTTCTTCGTCGGCCCGCAGTCGCGCGACAGCTTTCAAAAGCAACGGCGTCTGATTCCCGCGCAGTATCAGCTTCAAGCCTATCCCGATATAGCTCATGTCATGCATTCACAGCTTCCACTTCCAGAGTGGGATACCGCGTATGCGCTCACCGAGGGACGTGAACCTATCAATCCTCGACCGATTGACGAGACCGAGATCTATCGCTACTTTTCCAGCCTGCACAGTGGTTTCATTACTTATTCCGAGGGCGTCAATGACGACGTCAACAAAATGATCTGGGATCAGCTGGGATGGTCGGCAAACGCCAATCCAGTTGAAACACTGCGCGATTACAGCCGCTTCTTCATTGGACCGCGAATCGGCGACCACAATGAAGACGCCTTCGCACAAGGGATTCTAGCGCTCGAAAAGAACTGGGTAGGGCCGCTGATGATCAATAGTGGCGTAGATGTGACTCTCGCGCAGTTCCAACAACTGGAACGTGCCGCCTCATCAGAACAATTGAACAACTGGCGTTTCGAGTCCGCACTCTATCGTGCCTACTACGACGCCTATACGCGCATGCGGCTGATCACGCAGACTGCACAGGAAGAACATGCACTCGACACGCTGCGGAAAGCACGGAAGAATGGCAGTGCAGTCGCGCTGGGTGCTGCTAAGAGCGCGCTTATCCCCGTGTCGCCTGCCCAAGCCGGAGATCTACGGGCGCGCATCTTCGAACTCGCGGATGAGCTCTTTCACAATATTGGCTTGCAACTCAGCGTATCTAAATACGGAGCGTCTGCAATCGAACGTGGCGCGAATCTCGACCGCGTCGATGTCGACTTGAACGATCGAGCATGGATGATGCATAAGTTCGCTGAGATCGACCGGATGAAGTCGGAGGAGGAAAAGCTAGCTGGCATCTCAGCAATAGTCAATTACACCAACCCCGGACCCGGCGGCTTCTATGACGATCTGGGCGATCCAAACCACGAGCCGCATCTCTTACTGGGACATGGATGGAAGGGCGACCCACAACTCTATGAAACCACCCTCAATGGCATTGCCGATATGATTCCTAACGACAACCTGCGAGTCTCCTGGGTCAACTATGCAGAGACACTCTACGACGAGCCCCTCGAGATGGTCTATCCGAGCTATCAACCCTAGGCAGCGTTACAAGGTCCGCATTACTTACAGTGGAGAAGAATACTCACTACCGCTTCGTTTAGTAGCAAATGATACTTTGGAAATTCACTCCGCAAGAAAGCGTGCATCTAATCCCGAAATCATAGAGTTTGACGTTCCTCAAGAAGCGACCCGCAGTGGCAAACTCGATCTGAAATGGACGCGACCAAGCGGAATCGGAGGAGGAGGGAGAGGGCTGCAGGTGGCTGAAGTTTGGCTGATTCCCCAGCCGGAGTGAACCCCCCTTTATTACCGGGCGTACCCTTCTGAACATGTATCTTGATTGCTTTGCCAAGCGATTTCGGAGGCATCACTATGTTAGTGCTTACTTTGTGATGGATTGGGCGCTTTCAAGACTATCTTCTGCAGTCGCCAATTTAGCAACTCAGCAACATATATCTCATTTGCAGAGGGACAAGCAATTTCGTGAATCCATCCGAACTGGCCGGGCTGACGGCCTGCTTGCCCGAACACACCGATACAGTGCCGTCTAACTTCAACTTGTACACTCTCCCGGGATAGCCGTCTGCAGCGAAGAGAACGGGATCAGGTCCCGGGGGTAATACAAATCGCCCACGGAGCGCCACTCTGCATGAGCTTATTCGCTGGTGCAGCGTTCGGATTGGGCATGTTTCCCATCCAGGGATGAATGCTGTGATCGTAGGGAACATCAATATGTATTTCGCGAAGATACTTGCCATCGCCGTCGAATATCTGAATGCGCCGATTGCCGCGGTCGGCCACATAGACATTCCCTTGTGAGTCAGTCGCGATACTATGCGGCTGCAAGAACTGACCGGGGCCACTCCCGGGCTCACCCCATGACTTGACCCAGTTACCGTCTTTATCGACTTTAGCGATTCGCGAATTGATGTAGCCATCACTGATATATGTGTTGCCAGCTGCGTCCCATGCAACATCCGTGACTTGGCGGAATTGTCCGTCTACGGGTGGCAATGGTGGCGAAACATGCTTTAGCGGGGCCGTATCTTCGTCCGACGCTTCTTGTTTGCGGCCAAAGACCATTACTACGCGTCCTTCAGGATTGAACTTGATGACCATGTCTGATCCCTTGTCGGTCACCCAGATATTGTCCTGCTTATCTACTTTTACGGCATGTGCGAAACTCCATGCATAGAGATTGTGACCAATCTCTCGAATGTAAGTTCCGTCGGGGTTGAATTCGAGAAGCTGCGTTGCTGCCGCAGCATACGCCGGCCCCGTGGTGTTACCACGGGACAACACAAAGATGTGCCCCTTAGAATTAAGAGCGACACCGACTACCTCGCCGAGATACAAATTGGCAGGAAGTTTTAGAAAGTCTGTAGTCGCATGAATTGCGATCTGAGGCACTGGCTGTTGGCATGATGCAGCTATTGGTAGACAGAGAATGCTTGCGAGCACAAAATATTTCATCTTCTTTCTCCCAGTGCGAATAGAGTGCAGACGACGAGTCTAGAAATTCCTCTTGCCCCAAACGGAAAGTACTGCTGTCCACGCAGCGGCGCGAACAGCATTTTGGGTTCACTGCTTTTCGTAGACAACCACTTCCTGAAATGGCTTACCAGCACTGTCAGTTCCTGGAGCGCCATAGAATGTCTGTACCTTTCCATCTTTGGACAAAGTAGCGTGGGTACGACTAATTTTTCCGTTCGCATTCCATGTCTGATTCAACTGGTGATCATTCACTTTGACGATCTGAACAGTCACCTTGTCGCGTCCTAGAATAGGAACGAATTGTCCTTTTTGCGGCTTGTAGGACCAGTCGGCCACTTTACCGTCTGCATCGACAACGTGAACGGCAATGGATCCATCCGCTTGAATCGTGACTTGATCGACTTTTGGTGGATTAGCTGGAAATTTGGACTTTGAAGTGTTCGCAATCCAATTGCCTTCCCAAGCACCAGCCGGTATGTCCTCCGCAATCGCTACTGAGGCGGACATTGCGATAATGACGGCAGCAATCACGGCGGTTCGTACTCGATGTCTATGCAAGATCATGTCATTCCTCTCTGAAGTTTGTTTTAGCGAAGACTATACGACTGAGGCATAGATTTCTCTGTGCTTCCCGTAATTCATGATGCACCAGGCACTGGATAGCGGAGTTTTGCTTTGCCTCCGAGTAACTTCTGAATATCGAGTGCAAGTTTGTCCAGACCAGACTGAGGAGAATCCTTGCCAGTGAGTATGTCAGATATTCGTTGTGCAGTCGCATCGGCGATCTTAGACGCTTCAGGAATTGTTGGTTTAGCTATTGCGATTGGGACGCTGGCTAGAAATGTTGGCGTGTAAGGGATCGCCTTTACCGCTGGGTCGTCGTAGGTGGATATTCTGAGCGAGCCGTTTCCCTTGAGCGCTTGCTGGACCTGCATTTGATTGGACAGCGCCCATTCCATAAACCGATAAGCATCTTTGGGATCGGCTGATTCGACGGGGATAAGGTACGTTAGACCTTCCATCTGGCTCGCTAGTTTTGTTGACGCTAATGGAACGAGACTATATCCAATCTTGCCTGCAACCTTCGACACAGCAGGGTCTTCGAGAAAGTGAGCTTGATCGCTCCAAAGCAACCCCATGAACGCATGCCCCTGCTGCAGAGCCGCCTGCGCTTCATTCCAACCATAATTTAGTGTGTCAGGCGGGCTAAATGCCACGAGCTTTTTGTATTGCAGGGTCGCGGCAACATTTTGAGGAGAGTTCACTACAATATCGCCGTACTCTGAGCCATGACTTACGTCCAGAACATTGCCGCCGAAAGAGTAGACGAAGTTGAGCCATTCGTAACGGAGGGCCTGCCCCTGTTTTCCCGAGATATACGTACCATAGAATTTTTCTTCTGGGCGGTTGAAGAATTCTGCCAACTCCGTGTATTCGGCCCAGGACGTTGGGGGCGCAATCTCTCTGTGGTACTGTGCCTTGAATCGCCTTCTAACCTCTGGGTCTTCCAAAAGATCTTTGCGGTAGCACGTGAAGACCGTCAAACCAGTAAATGGAAAGCCGTAGATATGGTCGCCATAGGAGCTAAGTTCCTTCCACCAGTTCGCAAATAGCTGCAGTTGCGGATTAAAGTCCGGATCGTGGACATCAGGATCCTTCATTAGAGAATCGATTGATTGAATCTGATTCTTCTGGATGAGAGAACCCATAAGCTGATGACGCATCACGACGACGTCATAGCCAGAATCACCCGCCTTCAGACCCTGATCTAGATGCTTCATGATTGCACGATCGTTCTCATAGACTAGCTTGATGTGTGTGCGAGTCCTTTGCTCAAAAGCGCTAACTACACCTGCTTTTTCCAATGTAGATAGGAACCATTCATCACCTACAACGTGAATCGTTGGTGGCTCACTTTTCTTACAACTATTGAGAAACAATATTGGAAATAAGGTCGCTACGACTAAGAATGATCTCGTGTTTCCAGCCATGCATTCAAACATATTGGTTCATGCTCCAGCATTATGTTGCGAAGTTGCCATGCGAGGCGAAGCCACCGATTTCCCAGACGGCTATTTTGGCCTTGAAGACTCGGCAAACCAGAGAAACTTGACCGGGGCATCACCGTAGTTGATATTCGAGTGTGTCATAACCTGGTCGGGGGGAATCATATAACCCATGCCAGGACGTTGAACCCGGAGCTCGGAACCAAGAAATGCAAGACTTGTTCCATCCATCGCGACCCAGATCTCTTCCTGATACTTGTTATGCGGGTGGGGCTCGCCTAATGACAGTGGATTAAGCGTCACCGTGATGAAGTCTCCAACCGTTGCCAAACCATCCGTTCTTGAGAATAGATCTCGAACGATGTGGGCCCAATGTCCGGAGGCACCGGGGAGCGTGTAGGGCGACGCCTCCATCGGAACCCTTGAAGGGACGGTTTTTTCATCGACCGACAGCATGTCCTTTCGAGGAACGAACCCGTCCGGAACCGGTTCATTGACCAAATACATCGTGAGATCTTCTTTGCCGATGGTCTTCATCACAAATTCGAGACCCTCAGGTACAAATACTGCAATGTCCTTATGAAGCGAGACAGTCTTGCCACCCGCTGTGATCTCGCCAGCACCCCCATCTATGTAGTAGATCTCCTGCTGTCCTTCGAGCTTCGAGGGCGTGGTGACGTCGTTTGGCTGAAGCCGTCCGTAGGCGACGAAATTAATCCCTTCCAGTATGGCCGCCGGCGCCGGTGGAGTTAGATTACTCCCTCGCCTTAGGATGTCCCGAAGAATGAGAGAGCCGTGTTCCGAGCGCGGTATCGAATGGTGCCAGTCTCCCATGAAGAGGTCGATGTACCCCTCCTGCACGTTTTTACCCGACACATATCGGATGGTGTCGGGACCGGTGAAGCTATTGCCGCCGGAAGCTGGTGTCTTTACTGGCGGCTTCGCAACGGTCTGAGCGTTCAATAAGGAAAACGCCATGCTGCAGAGGGTCCATGCCAGAACAGCGCGGCGGCTACTGGATAACTTGGAATTCATTCTTATTCTCCATCTTGCTTACTATCTATAGTGCAATGAAAAGCCATGGGACTGTATTTATCCGCAGATTTATGCCTGTTGTCGCTTGCAGTCTAAATTACACCTAACATTGCGGATTTGCCGCCGCTTCTTATTGCATCGCGGTAAGGCCGTGCTACTCTCCATGAACAATGGGAAACATTGAGAGCGAAAAGGACCTTCCGCGCGTCCTGAATTCTTCACATGCGACATCGATTGTCGTTGGAATCATTATTGGTAGCGGCATTTTCCTTGTACCGCGGGAGATGATGGCTGCGGTTGGAAGTTCAGGTATGGTGTGTGCCGTTTGGATTGTGGGAGGACTTTTGTCTCTGTTTGGGGCGATGACCTATGCGGAGATCGCGGCTATGCGACCTCTTTACGGGGGCGAATACGCTTTCCTGCGGGAGGCGTATGGAGATTTGACCGCCTTTCTGTACATGTGGACATGGATCACAATTGCCAAGCCCGCATCGATTGCGACGATAGCTGCGGGCCTCGCGCGCGTTCTGGGCACCTTCGCGTTCTTCAGCTTCTTTGCACGACCTGCCTTCGCTCACCTGCTTTGGAGCCAGATCTTTGCGATTGCCATGACCTGGTTGATTACGGGGCTCAATATTCGAGGCACACGCGATGCGGCCAATGTGCAGCTCTCACTTACCTGGCTGAAGGCGCTCCTTATCGTGGTCATCGCTGCGTTTTGCTTCAGCAAGGGGAGCGGTGGGACTTGGCACAACTTTCAAACGAGCTTCTCCGGCGCACGCGCGGGATTCTCAGGCTTCATGGTGGCGCTAGTTGCGGCGCTGTGGGCGTACGACGGTTGGAGCGATGTCACCCAAATGGCCGGTGAGGTACAGCGGCCGCAGCGCAATCTGCCGATTGCACTAATCGGTGGTGTAGGCATCGTCGGCGGGCTTTACCTGCTCACAAACGCTGCCATTCAATATGTACTGCCCGCTGCAGCCATCGCGTCGTCCGAGCGACCTGCGGCGGAGGCGATGCGGCTGGCGGCGGGAATCGGCGGAGACTCGCTGGTTTCGATCGGAATGGCGGTGAGCATCGGGGCTACCTTCGTGGGCTCCACGCTGTCTGGTGCCCGGGTTCCATTTGCCGCAGCGAGAAATGGATTGTTCTTCTCCGGTCTCGCTCGCGTACATCCGCGTTTTCATACACCCTCGAACGCGCTTGTCCTTCAGGCGGTTCTAAGTTCAATCCTGCTTCTGATGATTGGCAAGTTTCAAGCGCTTTTCTCACTTGCCATCTTCTCTGAGTGGCTATTTTACGGTCTTACCGCCAGCACTATTTTTGTCTTCCGTCGTCGTGACGATAAAGAGAGTCGGCCTTTCAGCGTTCTCGGGTACCCGACAGTACCGCTTCTTTTCATCGTGTCTGCAGCACTCCTGACTGTGTTCTCCATCAAAGATGAGCCGCGGAACTCGCTTATCGGGATCGGAGTCATCCTTTGCGGTATTCCCGTTCACTTTCTGTTTCAGCGCGGCGAGACCAGAGCTCGACGGTAATCGGTTCGATGAGGGGTCCCCCCCCCCATATTACCCGGCTATAAGCTGTTTAGTTTCATAAACATGCGAGGAGTTAAGGCTTCCAAATATGGGCAAACAAATGAGTTATAGCTAAATATGTGCAAATAAACGAGATAATTAGAATCGATAAAGCAGGAGCCGGTTATCTGGTCTATTTGATCTGTATGGTTCTATTTTAGCGGATGAGGTATAACTCCTACGCAAACGTATCTAACTCATTCCTAGTGGTTTATGAGATTTATAGCTTGACAGGTTTTCTTGTCGGCGGTTCGGATTTTGTCATCCTCCGCCAGCTAGTTTGCACTGGAGGTAAATCAATCAGAAGCTACTATGAGGAACAGGGAGCGCTTCAGGTGACACATTTCGATGTTCTTCGCCGATCGACGGCTATGGTTTCACTGGTTTTGATGTGGATGTCATGGACGATGCCAATCGCCGCATTGGCACAGGGAGTGGCGGGGACGAAACAAAAAGTACAGGGGCTACCGGGCTCTGACACAGCACCGACCGAGCCAGCGCGGGACAACGCGTTTTCGATGACGATCAACCGTTACGGCATCGTAGCGACATTGCAGACGCTGGCGTCGACTGCGGGAACCGCGATTCTGGAGAGGGGTGGGAGCGCCGTGGACGCGGCGATTGCGGCCAATGCAGCACTGGGCGTGATCGAGCCGAAGACCAACGGCATCGGTGGGGACTTGTTCGCGATTGTGTGGGATGCAAAGGCGAAGAAGCTTTACGCGTTGAACGCCAGCGGATGGTCGGCGCAGGCTCAGACCATTGAGGCGATGAAGGCGAAGGGCGTCACGAGCTTAAGCGAGACCAGCATCGACTCGGTCACGGTGCCGGGGGCGGTGGCCGGATGGCAGGCGCTGCATGATCGGTTCGGCAAACTGTCGTTGGCCGAGGACCTGAGACCGGCGATTGCGATGGCCGAGAGTGGATTCCCCGTGACGGAGACCGATTCGGCAGCCTGGAAGACGTATGGCATGCCGTTCGCAAACCGGCCGGCGTTTGCGTCTGTCTTCTTGCCGAATGGCACATATCCTAAGGTGGGAGAGATCTTCCGCAACCCGGACCTTGCCGCTTCGTTGCGGCTGGTGGGCGAGAAGGGACGCGACGCCTTCTATAAAGGACCTATCGCACAGGCGATTCTGAAGCTGTCGCGGGAGGAAGGCGGATTGCTGACCGCTGCGGACCTGGCGGACTTCCAGCCGGAGTGGGTCGACCCGGTTTCGACTACGTATCACGGCTGGACGGTTTATGAGACGCCGCCAAACACACAGGGCATCGCGGCGCTTACGATGCTGAACATCATGGAACACTTCCCGCTACGCGAGTGGGGGCATGACGATCCTCGGACATTGCACACAGAGCTTGAGGCCAAGGCACTGGCGTATTCCGACATGCTGCACTACGTCGGCGACCCACGGACGAGCGACATTCCGACGGCGAAGCTCATATCGAAGAGCCTCGGGAAGGAGCGGGCGAAGCTGGTGGGTCAGCGTGCGAACTGCAACGTGCTGCCATCGGTGTTGACCGACCAACTCGCGAAGCTGAGTAGTGATACCACTTACCTGGCGGTGGTCGATCGCGACGGCAATGAGGTTTCGCTGATCCAGAGCAACGACGGAAACTTCGGCGGTGGACTGGTGGCTGAGCACACCGGCTTTCCGTTGCAAAACCGGGGAAACGGATTTTCTCTTACGCCTGGGCAGCCGAACTCCCTGGCGGGGCATAAGCGGCCGCTGCACACGATCATCCCGGCGTTCATGCAGAAGGACGGTGTTTCGATCTCTTTCGGCGTCATGTTCGGGTTCAACCAGGCGCAGGCGCACGCGCAGTTCGTTGCCAATGTGGTCGACTTCGACATGAACATCCAGGCGGCCCTGGACGCGGCCCGCTTCAACAAGGGCAACTCAGGCTGCGGCGTGAATATCGAGAGCGGATATCCGATCGCGACGTTTGAAGAGCTGTTCGTGCGAGGTCACGAGGTGACGATTGTTCCGCGTTACTCGCAGGTGATGGGGCGAGGAAATGCGGTGATGCACGATGACAAACTCGGCGTGAACTTCGGCGCGTCCGATCCGCGCGCGGATGGGCAGGCTGCGGCCGAGATGCCGCCGTTCTAGCTGCCGGATAGCCGAATTTGCGTTACTGCATCGTGTCTGGTTACTGCTTCGTGTCTATAGGATGCGTGGTTTTCTCGTTGAACTCGTTTTGCAGTTTGAGGCTTACGTCGTCGGCCTTGATGGCGACGATGGCCTGAGCGAGCGAATCGATCCACCATTTCATTTGATACTCGCCCAGCTGAGTGTTTGCGACCGAGCCGTCGCCGGAGTAGTGGTCGGGGAAGCTTGCGTACCACCAGATGCCGGTGTAGACACCGGGCGGGAGGTGCTCGCGATGCTGGTCGGCGCCCGATTCGCTTGAGGCTCGGTCCTGGTGGACGAGGTCTGGGTGGGCGATCATCATCTTGGATGTTTCGCTTTCGCCGGCGTGCTGATCGTTGGTGGTCTTCTTCGCAGGGCCACCGGAGGGCGGGGTGCGAGTGTTGAAGACGTAGACCACGTAATCGTGCGGCTTCGCCAACTGCGACTGCGCGAAGTAGGGCAGGAGGCTGGTATTTCCGCCGTGGCCGTTGACGATGAGCACCTTCTTGCAGCCGTTGCGTGCCATCTCGTCGGTGGTCTCCTGGAGCAGCGCCAGTTGCAGTTCGCGGCTGTAGGCGATGGTGCCGGGCTCGTGACGCGCCTCGAAGATCTGCCCAAAGTAATACTCGGGAAAGACGACGGCGTATTGCTGCTCGGCGGCGTGCAGGGATGCGTAACGGACGTCGAGCAGATCGGTACCTATCGGCAGATGCGGCCCGTGTTTCTCCAGAATTCCGAACGGCAGCACGCATGTGCCCTGCGCACGTTTGACTGCGTCGATGAAGTCGGGGCCGGTTAGTTCTTCCCAATGCACGGAGAGCTTAGCCTGTGGTGAGTTGGCCTGCGCTTGCGCGGTCTGACCGGGGCCCAAGGCCGTACAAAGAAGTAAGAAAGCCGCTACAGAATAACTCTTGCGTTCCATGAAGAATTTCATTTCGGGTAGTTCCTCAGCGCGGATTTTAGCATGTGTCTCACGGGTGACAGTTGATCGCCGGTTGTTTCGCATCCGGCAGGCTGATGCCTAGAAAGCCCGCTACTGTTGGCGCGATCTGACGCATATCGATAATGCCGACATCGCGATGGGAGGCGATGCCGGGTCCGATGGCGAAGAAAGCGGAACGCATTTCGGGGAAGTCCGGCGCGTAGCCGTGCGTTCCGGTTCCTGGAATGGGGTTTACGACTTCGCCCGTAAAGGCTTCTCCGCCGGTGAAGCCGGGCTTCCATTCGACCATGAAGGACGCAGTTGGGTCGCCGCCCTGCGCGACGATCTGGTCATGGGTGAAGATACGCTCGATTCCGTACTGCGGATTCTGCTGCAGGCGTTCCAGCAGGGATGCTATCTGGGAGAGCGTTTCTGCATCCTTTGGATCTTTCAACATTATGTAGTCGGAGCCATCGGCGTTCCAGATGGAGGCCTTCCAGGAGGCGATTGCCGGCGCGGTGTTCTGCTTTGGGTTTGTGAGTGTGATCAGGCCGGCATCTACGAAGGGGATCAGTAGGTTCACGCGAGAGTGCGTTTGGGCAAAACCGTGGTCGGAGACGACGATGATGATCGAGTTTGGGTTGGCGGCTCGTTCGGCTTCGATAAGTCTGCCGATCATATTGTCGATGGCTTCCATGGCAGCGTTGCTTTGCGGGCTGAAGGGGCCGGTGGCGTGCTCGATGGAGTCGAGTGAGACGAGGTGGAGGGTCATGAAGCCGGGATGCTGGTCACGGATGAGGGCGATCGATGTCTTGGTGAGGAGTTCATCGAATGTGGATATAGGCCGGGTGATGTAAAAGGGGCCGACGGTCTGCTCGAGTTTTTCGAGATAGCCGATGGGGCGGGCGAGGGCTTCGAGCAGGGGGCGGTCTTCGGCGGTGCGGACGGGGTAGGCGGGGATGAGGTAGTCGATACCACGGGCGTTGACGGTGAGGGGCCATTGCACGCTGGCGGTGGTGATGCCGGCGGCTGAGGCTGCCTGCCAGAGCGTGGGGACCTTGATGTCGGATGCGAACCAGTACCACTCGTCCTTGTTTTTGAGGAACGGGTCGAAGCGGACATTGTTGTAGATGCCATGTTCGGCTGGCCAGACGCCGGTGATAAGCGTCGTATGACTGGGGTGGGTTACGGTGGGCAGAATGCCTACGACGCCGTCGGCGTAGGCGCCATCGCGCAGGAAGCGGCGCAGCGTTGGAAGCTTCAATTGGTGGGCGTCGGCCTGGGTTACATAATCGGGCCGCATACCGTCTACGGAGATCATCAGAACTGCAGGCTTTGGATTCTGGGCTTGCGCGCGGGCTATGAGGGTCACGGAGAGGAACACCGCGCGCCCAAGGATCCGGGTCAATCTGTTTGGCACTTACTCCCCCTGTCGGTCTTCTTTGTTGGTCATTGGTTGAAGTCCCTCTTACCCCCACCCCTATGTAGGGGGTATTTTTGAGCTAAAATATTGATCCAGCGTGAGTTACGAGCGGCATGTTCTCGCAAAATATTGATTCTTATGATGGTTGCGTCCAAAATATTGAGCCAGCGTGAGTTAGAGGCCGCTAGAGGCAGCGAGGAACAGCTGAGAACAGTCAGGAACAGCGAAAGGCAATGAAGGGCGGTGATGTTTATGGCGTGCCCGCGGTGTTTTTCTCTTCTACTTCTATATTAGAGGTTTGAGGATAACTGCTACGCCAAGTGTATTGGCATTGCTTTCATGGGCTTAGGTCGTTTGGGGGCTTGACACTCACGTCGGTTGCTTTCTTTTGGAATCAGTTCGCGGTCCTGCACAGCGAACAGGACCGCGACTTCCTCACAGAGCCCGCGCTGTCGGAACTACGCTCCATGTTGGCGGGGGGGATGGATGCGATGGCGCAGTCGGTGGCCCGTAAGACAGACTTCGAGACTATCGAGCCAGAGGCTCTGATCGACCACACCCTACTTACCCACCCGCGTTACGGCGAGTATGTCCGGAACGCTATCGCGCGCTTCGACGAACTCCAGAACTTCGTCGTCCTGCTCAAGACCCAGCCCTGACTTTGTGTGGCATAGGAGCTAAGGTGTTGGGACTTGCACTTTGAGATGCTCGTGTACGACTCGCACAGATGTTACCTGGCCGTCTGGCCCTGTGGTGAGGACGATCACCCAGTCGAAGACATCGTCGGGCCATATGCCGTTCGGCAAAAGACCTTCCGGTGAAGCTCCGAACGCCTTGAGGAGTGTGGGGATCTCGCCGTGACGCCATGCGATGAGCGGGTGCTGACCATGAGGCTCAGTTTTTAATTCGGTGACGAGCAGTGCAGAATCTTTTGTTCCTACTTTGAGATGGAGGGGCAGACCAGTCGATTTGCTGAGTGGTTCGAGGGTCAGTCTAGGGCGGACGCTGTTCTTCGAATCCGCACCGGCGTACAGGCTATCTACCGGGATAGAGAGGCCGTCTTCTTGAAACGGTTGAAAGTATTTCGCGTAGAGACGCGCACGTTCTTCCCCTTGAGGGGTCAGGCCTGTCCCGGTTTCGGGCTTCTCCGTATGACGAACAATAAGCACCGTGTTATTCGCGAGATAGTTTTGTGCAGACTGCGCGTGGCCCGCCAAGGCAGGGGTCATACACAGACTAAAAACTGCTAGTGAAAGCCTGAATCGCATTGGAGCTCCTACAGAATAGGATGGGCCGTACCGTGTGAATCCAGCGGCACGGCCCATCGTGAGTGTGAAGTTTACCGTTTTGGAGACAACCCGAAGCTTACCGACAGCATGATGCTGCGGCCGGGGAGGACGCCGATGTTGTCGCCACCGGCGATGGGGGTCTGACCGGTGGTGTTGAACGGATCAGTGTAAGTCGTGCCGTTGGCCTGGAGCGTCTGGGTAAGAGCCGTACCAGTGATGCTATCGCTGGTGATGCTGTGCTGGTCGAAGAGGTTATTGAAGCTCAATCTGAATTTCGTCTGATCGAAGCGTCCGCCTGTCCGCAGGGTGTAGTTCAGGTAGGCATTCGTGACGGAAAAGGGATTGATCGTGGCCTGGTTATGATAGGCGCCGTTGTCCTGGTTGATTGTACCGACGCGCTTGTTGAAAATGCCGAGATCCCAGTTTTTCTGTTGATAGGTGGCGCCTTCGGTTTCGACGTCGGAGGGGGTGTTGGCGACCCACAGACCGGCGGGAGCGACGACGTTGAGCTGCGGGGTTGAGGACGTGCAGGCGGGTGCTGTTCCGCTGCAATTGACGTTCAGATTTCCGATGTAGTTTGCGCGACCAACGCTCGCATTGAGGTAGGCGCTGAGACCGTGGCCGATGTAGATATTGCTTTCCGCCTCAAAGCCTTTGGTGATGGAACTGGGCTGGAGGAAGTAGGCAGGCTCACCGCTGGAGTCGAGTGTAGAGGAGTAGCTGTTCTGGAAGCGGATGTGATAGAAGTCCGCATCGAAGGTAACGCGCTTGAGCTTCAGGACCGTCCCTGCCTGGTAGGTGGTGGAGCGCTGCTGCTTGGGCAGGGTTTTGACTGGAATGCCGTTTATGCCCTGGGCGTAGTCGAAGACCTTGCTGGGAGGAACGACGCTTCCTGTGGCGATCTGACCGTAGACCGACCAGTTGTTCTTGAGCCGGTAGTTCGCGTTGGCTGCAGGCAGCCACGCAGAGTAGCTACCGCTGTTGGTGATGAATTTAGTGGGATCGCCCGTAACTCCCGGAGGCGCAAGCGAACCGATGGTCTTGCCGTTGTCGGCGTACTGTTTTGTGGCGATGTTGTAGTAGGCGAATTTGGTGCCTGCGGTAACGTTCAGGCTCTTTGTGACGTGGAACTCATACTCAGCATATGGCTGGAAGGAGTTGGTCCAGTAGGACTCGTTGAAGTTGGACAGAGGCTGATTAGCCCAGTTGTTGAGCGGGTCGGTCGGGGTCTGGTGACGGTTGGTAGCAGCCCACTCGTACCAGAGACCGCCACGAAATATTCCGAACTTAGAGATCTGACTGACTTCCGAGGTCTCGCCATATTTGCGATAGCTGTTGTACTTATCGACGGCGCAGGGCAAAGCGGATACACCCTTCTTGACGACCTGCACATTGCAGGGAGCGATGGTGAGACCGTTGTAGGTCTTCGATCCGTTGATCGTGGTTTGTTCCGTGATGGGGGTTGCGTTGGAAAACCTCTCGGCGTTGTCGTAGTTATACGTGTAAGGCTTCACATCCAAGATGATGTTGTGAGCAAACTCCTTGTGCAGACCTACGTACTCGAAATCAGTAGGTACGTGATAGGTGTTGTATTGATAGTTGAGGTAGTTGACTGGATCGGAGTTGTTGGTGAGGAGGAAGTTGAGGCCTGAACCTGCGAACGGCGCGAGCGTACCGGTGCAGGTGTATCCAGTGGCGGCGCCGTACATCTGGCAACGAGTAGCGCTGAAGTTGGGCGTGTTGGCGTCGAGCCAGATAACGCCGGAGAAGCCGGTGAGGACGGTCTTGTCGGAGAACTTGTACTGGACTTTGATATCGCCGGCGTTGCGAGTCTGGTAGTTGAACGTCTGGTATCCATCGGACTGCAGGTGGTGGACATCGAGCTGGAAGTTGAGCTTATGACCGGCCAGGAGATTGCCGGAGTCGTACTGTGCATCGTAGAGATAAGTGTTGAACGAACCGTAGGAGAATTGGCCACGGACATTCTGGATGGGCGAGAGTTCTTTGGAGAGCAGGTGGATGGTTCCGCCGAAGGGCGTGGGTCCGATTGTGGAGGCGGTGCCGGGGCTGCGGTCGAAGTCGATGCCGCCCAGGAACTGCGCGGGGAAGAACGCCCATGAGTGGTGAGACGGGGTGTTGGTGTCATAGAAGGGAACGCCGTCGAAGTCGATGTCGTAGTTGCCATCGGGAAAGCCGCGGAAGTAGGTGTTGGACTGTCCGAGGCCGACGCCGTTGCCGTTCGTGGTAAAGGTACCGGGAGCCATCGCGACCGCTTCACCGTAATCGGCTGTAGGCGCGGTGAAGTTCTGAATAAAGGAAGGAGAGATGTAAGTGCGCGCGGAGGTGGCTTCGAGGGAAGCGTCCATGGGAGCGAGCGCAGCGGCGATGGATCCGACGGCGTTGGCCTCGACGGTGACCTGCTGGGAGACGTCGCCAACGTTCAACTGAATGGAGAGGTCCTGAGGCAGGCCGGCGGCGAGGGCCACAGCGGTGCGACGGGTGACATTGAATCCAGGCGCGGTGGCCTCGATGGTGTATCGCCCAGCGGGCAGTCCGCTTTCAGAGAAGTGGCCCTGTGCATCGGCCTTCGTCGTGCGGACGACGCTGGAAGATTCATTTTTGATAGTGATGGCCGCGTTAGGAAGTACTCCGCCCTTGGCGTCCATAATGGTGCCGGCCAGAGCCGATCCGGTCGACTGAGCGATCAATGATTGCGGCGCAGTAAAGAGTAAGACGGCGCACAGGCTAAGCAGTAGCGCGGTGCTCCAACGATGAATAGAAGTGATCACACATTCCTCCGATAAAAAAGCAATTTTGTTCAATGCGGTGAAGATGATGTTGCGAGCCCAGGACGCGAAAGCCGTGCCACTGATCTGCGTTTACTGCTGAGGCGCTGATGAGACTAGACCAAGCTTGCTGCGTGTCTCTTCACGCGCAGCTGCGAGGTCTTGCTGAAAACTGGGGGAGGCTGCCAACGAGCCGAAGACGGCATAAGCGACCAGGCGACTGGCCTGAATATCGCTGGCGTAGTGAACTCCACAGATGAGGCGGTTGTGAACGTACTCATCGACACGAGCGAAGATCTCCTGTCGCTTCTCGGGCACCAACTGCACCAGAGTGAAGGCGAGCAGATAGCCGGAGAGCGAATGGCCGCTGGGGTACGAAGTGGGTTCTGGGTTGAGTGGGCAGACAGGGTGAAGGGTGCTATCCACCTGGTAAGGCCGCGGGCGGTGATAGACATTCTTGAGCGGACTACCTGCCGCACTTTCATTCTTGCGGACATATGCTGATAGTGCGGCGGTAATGGGTAGGATCTTAGCGGTGAAGTTTGGTCCGAGTACGGTTTTGAAGATGAAGATGTCTTCTTCGTGATCGTCGGCCTGGGCCTGTGCGATCTGGGCGGGTGTACGTGAAGTTTCGATACGATGCAGTTCCGCGAGCTCGGCAGTGGTGACAGCGGAGTCGCGAGCAGGCGGTGGAGGCAGGATCAGCTTCAGGTTAAGCGCTGACGGGTCGACGGGGTAGGCTTTGTGGGCCGAGGGTGCTTTAGCAGCTGTTTCGGTGGCAGCAGGATTAACGGATGAGGTCTGTCCGAATAAACCTACAGGAGCAAGCAGCACTATTAGGCTGCACGCGAGGCTTTTTTGTCTCATGGTGAAAATGAGCGTAAGGGCGCATTATGAATGCAGAAGCTTGATTCAGTTACTAAGCAATGAATATCTCAATCGAGACGGATTATTTTTGATATTTACCTTGAACTTAAGATCGATTTAAGATTTATTTCAGCAACCTTAAATTGAGTCTTTATTGGGGAGAGGCCAGCGGCTCCGGAGAAGACACCGCTGTCCTCACCGGGAATTTGATTTGAAATACTGAGCCCTGTTGCGGGATGCTCTCCACTGTCAGTTCTGCACCATGTGCATCTGCAATCCACCTCCCAATAGACAGCCCCAACCCGCTGCCAGCCTTCGATTTTCTCTCACGGAGATCAGCCTGATAGAAACGGTTGAAGACTTGGAGTCGCACGTCCTCTGACATGCCGACGCCGGTATCGCGCACTGTCACCAGGGCGCTGTTGGCGACGAGTGAGACTTCAGTTCGTATTTCACCAAACTGAGGTGTATAGCGAATTGCGTTGTCCAGAAGTATTCCGAGCAGACGCTGTAGTAACAGCTCATCGCCCTCGATGTGGACCGTCTCATTTGGAAGATGCCAATCCAAAAGGATTCCACTGGACTCTGCTAAGTCTTCCACTCTTCTGCATCCATTAATCACCAATTCGCAGAGATTGATCCTTTTGAAGGCTACTTCATGAACAAAGTTATCGCTCTGCGCGAGCGACAGAAGCGCGTCGAGCAAAGTAGAAGCAGTTCGACATTCCGTTACGATTTTTCCGAGAGCGTCACGATATTCCTCTTCCGACCGATGCCGGTGAAGAGATAACTGGGCGGTGGCAAGCATGACGGTGATCGATGTTCTGAGATCGTGCGAAGCGTCCGCCGAAAATTGGCTGAGGCGCGAGACGGCTGTTTCGAGCCTCGCCAGAAGTTGATTCCACGCTACAGCAAGATGTTGAATTTCATCCTTCGCAGAAGGAACTGGAAGTCGCTGCGAGAGATTACCGATCCCGATTCCCAGTGCAGCACGTGTCATACGATCAACAGGCTTTAATGCGCGCCGGCTTAAAAAATAGCCACTGACAGACGAAAGACAGAGAAGTCCCGGCATCAACAGAAGAAGTGCATTACGATACTTTCGCAGAATATAGTTTTCCTCGTCCAGCGAACCTCCGATATGAAGGCGGACCATGTGGCCATCGAGCAGAATCATGTGACACATGACGAGAGCGGGCTGCTTGTCGAGGATTTCTGAGCTGAACACCGGTTGCGCGCAATCTTCATTAGAAGGCAATATCCAATCCTTCGCTATTCCTTCCGAAGGGAAGAGGAGACTTCCGTCGAGATTGTGAATATGGAAGAGGTTTCCTTCATGGGTTACGAGAGCATAGTTTTTGAGTTGCTCGCTCAGCGGCTCCGTAACACCTCTAGCCTTATTTTCTTTGAGAAGGCTGACAAGGCGCTCCTCACGGCCTTGAAGATGCGTCTTTTTCCCTTGCAGCAACGCGTATTGAAGAGCGCCGAAGGACATGAGTCCAAAGATGAGAAGCCCCGCCAGGGTGACGAGCAGATAGAAGAGCATAAGTTTCGCACGAACAGAAAGGGCACGCACACTACACCGCCACGAACATATATCCAGAGCCGTGAATCGTTTTGATCAAGGGTTGTCCTTTATCGTTCTGATCCTCGAGCTTCGAACGGAGACCATGGATATAAACATCGAGAGTATTTTCCTTCACATCGGCAGTATGTCCCCAGCCGGCCTCAATCAGTTGTTCGCGGGTAGTGATCAAGCCCTCGTGCCGGATCAAAGTTTCGAGCAGTTCGAACTGCTTCCGAGTCAGAGAGATTTCCCTACCGTGACGAATCGCTATGCGGCGACTCCGATCGAGAGTGACGCTTCCTGCAGTGGCGACCGGACGCTCGGTCGTTGTGACGCGTCTTGCGATTGCGCTGACCCTTGCCAGGAGGATTTCAAGAATGAATGGCTTGACCAGGTAGTCGTCAGCCCCCAGATCGAAGGCCTGCAAAATCTTAGGGACTGCATCGACAGCAGTCAGTACCAGTATTGGCGTCTTACATTGTTTGGCACGGACTTGCTCAAGAACTTCGAATCCATCCATCTCCGGCAGAAAAATATCCAGCAAGGCGGCGTCAAATCGTCCGGAAAGAAGCATACTGGCGCCCTCGCGGCCGTTGTGCGAGACGGAGACACGATGGCCGTCTTCAGTCAGGGCACGTTCGACGAGGTCAGCAATTCTGCTGTCATCTTCAATGACAAGAACGTTCATGATGGGAAACCATCATTTAGACTAAGAGGAAATCGCCATTATTATATGAATAAACGGTCAAGATGAACGGGCGGAATGACGGGTTTGCGGCGGGGCGATGCGCTGAGACGGTTTTACCGCCGGCTGCCATTTCGATGTGAAACAAGATCGAGAATCGGCGATATTGTGGCGCTATGAAATACTAATTTCGGCTTAAAACCTGCTGAGATGGAGCCCTCACGTTTGTGGAATTCTGATAGGTGAAGATTCTCAATGTCCTTTTCATCGGAACCCCCCTCCTCCTCGGAACGACGCCCCCTTGAGGGTGAATTGGATTACCCGCAAATTTTTCCCTCGGGTGACGCGCTCAACCAGTTAGGTGTGCCCGTCGCACAGTTGACGCCAGGCGGTGTCTTGCTAACCGTAAATGATCAACTTTGTCGAGTCATCGACCGTCCCAGGGAAGAATTGGTGGAGAGAAATTTCAAGGAGCTTTTCCAGGCTCAAGATTCATGGTATGAATGCGATAGGGGCCTAGCCCGGCTCGTTGCGGGCGAGATAAATTGCTACTCGACCGATCTAAGTGCCAAAGGTCGAGATGGACAAATTGTCTGGCTCAGGACGGTTTTTTCGCCGGTCCGTGAAGATGCTACGGAGGCGCCTCGCCGCCTGGTATTTGTGGCGACGGATATTACTCCTCTGAAGGAGAATCTGCTGGAAGCTGTATCGGCACGTGATGAGTTAAGCCAACGAATGACGAATGCCCAGGAGGCCGACCGTACCCGGATCGCAAGAGAGCTTCATGACGATATTGGCCAATCTCTGGCGATACTCAAGATCCAGATGCTGCGGGCCGGCCATCCTATTTCGGGTCACCCCGCCCAAACGCACGCCAGCTTGAAGGATTTAGTGAAGGACCTGGAAACGATCATCCTTAAGGTGAGCCGCATCTCGCATGATCTGCACTCGTCAGAGCTGGAGTTCCTTGGCCTTGCCGTTGCAGTGCAGGCCCAATGCGATCAATGTTCGACGCAAATGCGTATTCCGCTCCATTGTTTGTGCAATCAAGTCCATAAGTCATTGGACGGTCTGATCGCCCTTGCCTTTCTGAGGGTGCTGCAGGAGGCGCTACATAATGTCGTCAAGCATAGCCGCGCGACGACCATTACAGTCGGGCTGACCGAATTGGATAGCGACCTTATTCTGGAGGTGTTTGACGATGGTGTCGGCTTTGACGTCGAGAGCAGCAAACTCGCGGCGGGGCTAGGCCTGATCAGCATGAGAGAAAGAATGCATTTGATAGGTGGAGAGTTTGAAATCTCGTCGAGTCCGGGTCATGGCACGAAAGTAAAAGTTCGTGCACCGATCGTGAAGCGATGAGGTCGTCGCTGCTCTTCAAGGCGCTTCCCAGTCGAGGGTGTAGACATCCTGGGTTCCGGTATTTTTGAGTAGGAGCGGGGAATCGTCGGGATCGAGACCTATCCAAGGGCCGAGATTGCCTGTAAACGGAACATCCGTCAGATCCCAGACTTGTTCCATCTTGTGGTCGGCAATTCGAATTCGGAGCACAGCCGGATTATCCTGCCACCGTATGAAGTAAATATACTGACTGTCTTTCGACCAGCTCGGGAATGCAGCTCTTACCTTCGCGAGTTGGGTCCACTTCTGAGTCCGGAAATCGAAGATCACTATGCTCAATGAGTCCCACGGCATCGCCACGATGTACCTCCCATCGGGCGACCAGTGGGCGGCGAAAAGGCCTCTGGAACCAGGCACAATAGAGACCTGGTGGGACTTCAAATCGACGATGCGGATAACTGCATCGGGATCATCCGGGGTTCCACTGAATTGAATCTTGTCCCCGTCCGGCGACCAGTTCGGGTTCCACTGAGACTCGGGAACTCCAGGCAGCAATAACTGCGGTGTGCCGCCGTCGGCTGAAACCAGGTAGCTCTTTACCTGTTTGCCGGCTACGTAGTCATGAAATGCGATCTGTTTGCCATCGGGAGACCATCGCGGCAACGACGCAAAAAGTGGAGGATAGGTGAGCTGTACCTTCTCAGTGCCGTCCAGCTTGCTACGCCACAGGATGCCCTGGGGGTAGGAGACGTAGGCTACCCACTGGCCGTCTTTGGAGAACGTCACATCGTCCGCGGAGATGCCCGCGAGAAAGGGCGAGAACCGGCCGGACCTGGCGTCCCAACGTTCCAGTTCACCGCGGTAGGTCCGGCCTACTACGAAGAGTTTCTTGCCATCTTTGCTGGGAAGGGGGGTGGACAAAGTGAGCGGACTGGAGGTCAACTGGATCGGCTTGCCCGCGGATTGGCGAAGAAGCCCTGCCCTTTCCGGGAGCGCCCATATCTGCCCCTGCGACAGGAAGACGTAATATTTTCCGTCCGCCGTCCATTTCCCGCAGCATTCTGCTGGAGGATCGTGCCATCCGGGAAACAATGGGTGCAGATTCGTCCCCTGCGCCGAAACCTCCCAGAGTGAATTCGCCTGGGTTTTGTAATCTCTCAAGGTAAACCTCAGGTTCTGTCCCGAGGGTGACCATGCCAAATAAAGTCCCTGGCCAGTCGGCAGCGAAACTAACTTTTGGGATTCTGTCCCGTCGTTTTTGGCCAGAAACAAGTCCTTTGCGTTGGCGTAGGCCAGCATTCCGCCATCGGGAGACCATACCGCGTCCTGTCCAACAACGCCGCCCAATCTGCGGGGTGAACCTCCGAGGATAGGGAGACTCCAAAGCTCGCCGCTACCCTTGTTGCCCTGGTTGTCTTTGACGAGAAGTTCGGCTCCGTCGTGAGAGACGTTCAGAGGTCTAACGTTATGGAAAGCCGACGGAACCGGGACCTGCTCGCCTCCCGAGATCGACATCTGCATGATGCCGTTGTTGGTGCTGGTGATTAGTATTCCGCTGTTAAGGTAGAGCCGCGAGCCATCGGTAGCGATCAGGTTCTTCTGCAGACCGTCGTGGGTGAGCTGGACGTAGTTTGAGACCTTCGGCGCAGGCACTGGGCGCGTCAGATGATAGGCGAGAACCCCAGCCGCGAGCCCAAGCCCACCCACAAGGGCGAGCCGCCAGTGCCGAAGAAGAGAATGCGCCTTCTCCTCTGTCCCTACAGCATAGGCACCCTGCTGTGGGCCTTCGTTTATCGTGCCAGAGCGCGATGAAGAAGACACTGCCCTCTGTTTGCCGCTTGAGGAGGGACGACTTGTCGCTTGTGCCGCAACGGATTCCGGTGCCTCATCCGGGACCAACGTCCTGCCGGACTCGGTGTCCCGCTTGAGCCGTTTCAGATCAGAGCGGATCTCCGAGGCGTGCTGGTAGCGCAACTCCCGGTCCTTTTCCAGGCACTTGCGAAGGATTCTTTCCAATTCTTCTGGGACATCGGGATTCAGCCTCACCGGCGGAACTGGCGGACGTTCCAGGATGGCACTGAAGATCACTCCTGAACTTTCTCCTCGGAAGGGCATCGTTCCTGTCACCATCTCGTAGAGGACGGCCCCGAAAGAAAAGAGGTCCGTCCTTGTGTCCAGTTCAAGGGATCGCACTTGTTCCGGCGACATGTAAGCTGCGGTACCTAGTGCGGCTCCAAGGCCGTCGGTCAGCTGCGTTTGCTGGGAGTCGACTTGCAATGAGCTATGGGCCAACCTTCTGACGGGTACCATCTTCGCCAGGCCGAAGTCCAGGAGCTTCGTGTTCCCGCGCCTCGTTACGAAGACGTTGGCCGGCTTGATGTCGCGGTGGATAATACCTTCGGCGTGGGCGGCATCGAGGGCATCTACCATCTCGATGGCGATTGTTACTATACGTTCAAAATCCAGCGTGCCGGCGTGAATCAGAGATTTCAACGTCACGCCATCCAGGAACTCCATCGCTATGAATGGCTTTTCTTCGTGCTCACCGATCTCATAGATCGTGCAGATATTTGGGTGATTCAAGGCCGAAGCGGCCTGTGCTTCTCGCCGGAAACGTTCCAGCATAAGTTGATCGCCGGATAAATGGATCGGGAGGAATTTCAGTGCTACGAAGCGGCGGAGTGTGAAGTCTTCGGCTTTATACACCACGCCCATCCCACCATCTCCGAGCGTCTCTACGATGCGGTAGTGGGAGATGACCCGGCCTGGCATGAACGAGGAGTCCGCCATTGCACACTCAGAATAGTTGTTTTCAGTGGGATGTCATCGAAAAGACGCCCGATGGGCCCCACCCTCGCAGCGGAATTGATTATAAACATGGCAATGGCTCGAAGAAATCTTCCTGAGCCGTTCATCTCAAAGTTTGATCCGGGCTACCAGACGGGGCTGACACGCGATTTCGGTAAGAGGGCCAATCACATGCAAGGATCTGGGTCTATACTGGGCACTTCCCGGTGCGAGGGATGCATGGCTACGAAACGACAGGAAGAGCCGCCGAGATTAGCATCATCGCCAATGATGCCCGATGCCGGACATGACCTTGCGTCGAGCCTGTACCAGGAGTTGCATCGCATTGCAGCGGGCAAAATGCGCTTCGAACGCCAGAACCACACCTTGCAGCCTACTGCATTGGTGAATGAAGCTTATTTGCGTCTTGTGGATGGCTCGGATTCGATGTGGCAGGACCGGAGCCGCGTGCTGGGCCTGGCTGCCAATGTGATGCGTCGCGTTCTGGTGGATTACGCGCGGGCTCATCGCGCTGGAAAACGCGGCGATGGGAAGCTCCAAGTCACATTTGTCGAAGACATGGCCAGCAGTGGAAGCGGTTCAACCGCCGATGTATTGGCTATCGATGAGGCGCTTACTCGCCTTGCCAAGTTTGATCAAAGGCAGGCGAAGGTGCTTGAGATGCATTTCTTTGGAGGTCTGACATTTGAAGAGATTGCAGTGCAACTTGATGTATCGACACGTACTGTAAAACGCGACTGGACGATGGCGCGCGCGTGGCTTCGCCAGGAGCTATCGCCGTGAATCTAATATATGACTCCTGAGCTCTGGCAACGCCTGAAGCCGCTGTTCCATGCCGCCCTGCAAGAGGAGCCACAGAATCGTGCTGCATTCATAGACACGGCGTGTGGCAGCGACGTTGAACTAAAGATGCATCTCGAGCAGCTTCTGCAGGCTGAACAGCGGGACACCGGTTCGATAGATTCTCCACTCGCCCATCTTAACGATTTTCTGGATGAGAGAGGCGCTCGTGTTCCGTCGGGCGAGCCTGTCCCTGAGCTTCCCCATACCATTTACCCGATGATCGGCCAAACCATCTCGCACTACCGCATCATCGAACTGTTGGGTGGTGGCGGTATGGGAGTTGTCTACAAAGCCGAGGATTCCTCCCTTGGCCGATTTGTCGCGCTTAAATTTCTCCCTGACAACTTGGCTCAGGTCCCGCAGGCTCTGGAACGTTTTCGGAGAGAGGCACGGGCGGCCTCCTCGCTGAATCATCCGCACATCTGCACGATCTACGAAATAGGCGAGCAAGATAGTCAAATGTTTATTGCCATGGAATACATGGAAGGCGCGACGCTCAAGCATCGCATTGCCGGCAAGCCGTTGCCGCTGGAAGAGGTGCTTGACTGGGGCATTGAGATGGCGGAGGCGCTTGGCGCCGCCCACGCCAAGGGAATTATTCACCGAGACATTAAGCCTGCGAACATCTTTGTCACCGAACGCGGGCAGGTCAAGATTTTGGACTTTGGTCTGGCGAAGTTGATGCCAGCTGATTGGGTCACGAATCTTTCAGGGATGCCGAAGGCCGACCACTCAGACCGTCTCACCCAACCCGGCAGTGCGATGGGCACCAGCGATTATATGTCGCCTGAACAGGTACGGTGCGAAGATCTGGATGCCCGCAGTGATTTGTTTTCCTTTGGAGTGGTGCTCTACGAGATGGTAACCGGAGTCCTGCCGTTCCGTGGCGAGAGCACCGGGCTGATCGCAGCGGCAATTTTGAATCGCGCTCCGGTCGCGCCAGTGCGGCTGAATCCTGATCTTCCCCCGCAGTTCGAAGAGATCATCGATAAGGCGCTTGAGAAAGATCGGAAGTTGCGCTACCACCATGCCGCTGATATTAGTGCGGATTTGCTGCGACTGAAACGAGATTCGGAATTGGGTCGCCCCGCAGTCTTGGCGGCAGAGGCCAAGTCGAAGCCTATCTGGAGGTCAATGCGATGGGCGGGAGCCGGTGGCGCCGCAATTCTCCTGATCGGACTGGGGGTAGGCGGGCGGATGCTGTTCCCTCGCAAGGTACATGCGCTGACGGACAAGGACACCATCGTTCTCGCGGATTTCACGAACACGACCGGCGACGCGGTGTTTGACGGTACGCTGCGGCAGGGGCTTTCGGTGCAATTGGAACAATCACCCTTCCTGAGCACTATCTCTGACCAGCAAATTCAGCAGACCCTCGGTCAGATGGGGCAGCCGGTTGATGCAAAGCTCACACCTGCGATAGCGCGGGAGGTCTGCCAGAGGACGGGTAGCGCCGCCGTCCTCGACGGTTCGATTGCGAAGATTGGTACGCCATACCTTCTGACCCTCAAGGCGGTTAACTGCGAGAGCGGGAAAACATTGGCGAGCACAGAGGCAGAGGCGAGCGACGAGAACCATGTGCTCGAAGCACTGGGAAAGGTGTCCATCGACCTCCGGAATAACCTGGGCGAATCTCTGAGCACAATCCAGAAGTTTGATACACCTTTGCAGCAGGCCACGACGCCGTCGCTTGAGGCGCTGAAAGCTTTCAGCTCGGGCATGCACACGATCACCACAAAAGGGTCGGACGCGGCGATTCCGTTTTTCAAGCGGGCTATCGAACTCGACCCAAATTTTGCGCTCGCCTACTCCTACCTGGGCATCATGGAAAACGACATTCTTGAAACCGACCTCGCTGTGGAGCACCACCGACAGGCCTATGAACTGCGCGACCGGGCCAGTGAGGCGGAGAGGTATTCGATCGATGCGACCTACTATAAGGAGGTCACCGGAAACATTGAAAAGGCCATTGAAACCTGCCAGCTTTGGATACAGGCTTATCCGCGGGAGCACAACCCGCACGTGTACCTGGCGGGAGCAGTCTTGCCGGTCATTGGACAAATTGAGAGAGCTGCGGAAGAAGCCACCGAAGGCATCCGTTTGAATCCCGACTTTCCCATTCCCTACGCTCAACTTATCCTCGCCCAAGCCGCTCTAAATCGCTTCGATGACGCGAAGGCCACCTACGCGCAGTCTGTCGCACGCAAAGTACATAACCCCTTCATCGATATCGGCATGTACGAGATTGCCTTCCTGCAGAACGATACGGCGGGGATGGCAGAGCGAGTTGCAAAGACGGTGACCTTGCCCGGTTGGGGGGACCAGACGTTGAATCTGGAAGGCGATACGGCGGCCTATTATGGGCGCCTCAAAGAGGCTCGGGAACTCTCCCGCAGCGCGATGGACATGGCCGAACGCGCAGGAGAGAAGGATCCGCCCGCGCTCTACGCCAGCACCTCTGGGATGAGAGAAGTCTGGTTCGGCAACACAGACGAAGCGCGGCGACGCGTTACCTTCGCCCTGAAACGTTCGACAAGCCGCGATACGCTGTATTTTGCTGCCCTCGCATTCGCATATTCCAGGGGCGACACGCAAGCGAAGGCACTGCTCGATAATCTGGCGAAGAGATTCCCCGAAGACACCCTCGTCCAGTTCAATTACCTGCCCACCGTCCGCGCTAAGCTGGCGCTCAACAAAGGAAATGCCTCCGAGGCCATTGAGACTCTTAGAGCAGCCGAACCCTATGATCTTGGTGTGTCGACCAGCTCTCCCCTGAACTGGAGCGCCATGTTTCCGGTCTTTGTGCGGGGCGAAGCCTACCTGGCCGCGCGCAAGGGTACGGAAGCGGCCACCCAGTTCCAGAACATCCTCGATCATCGCGGTCTCGTCGTGAACCTGCCCATCGGTGCACTCGCCCATCTTGGCCTCGCCCACGCCTACGTGCTGCAGGGCGATACTGCCAAGGCCAAAGTGGCATATCAGGATTTCCTCACGCTATGGAAGGACGCGGACCCTGATATTCCTGTACTGCAACAGGCCAAAGCGGAATACCTCAAGTTGAAGTAGTAAGAAGAGACCGCATGAACGCTGTGGCCATAAGACCAGTACGCGGTGTGCTGTCCCAAGCTAAATAAAAAAAATGCGAAAGTGTGTCACTAATGATTCGCTCTCTCCGCATTAACGGGTGAAGGCAGTTACGGACCTGTCCTCTAAACGCTAAAAGGAGATCGAGTCATGAAAAACACACAGCTTACTTCCATCCTTAGTTCCAAACTTATCGCTTGCGCTCTGACGATCGGATCGTTTGCGATGACTCAACCCGCTTCGGCCCAGAGCAGGACGGCTCTGACCGAAGTGACCATTCCTTTCCCCTTCGAGACGGGACTTCAGACATTGCCCGCCGGGACGTATCGAATTGATCGTGAATCGAGCCACTTAATCCTGTTGCGCGGGCCCGGTAATGCTTCAGAGTATGTGATCGTGAATAATGCGACTAAATTCCGTGCTGCTGACCACGGAACCGTCGTCTTCGATCGCCTGGGAGACAAATATTTCCTGCGACAGATCTGGACGACAGGTAGCACTGACGGCCTGGAATGCCCGATGAGTCACGCCGAGAAAGCGAGCCTGGTAGCGGCAAACCAGCAAGCTCCAAGCTCGACGGAAGTGGCAATCAACGTAGTGCCCAAACACTGAACCCAGGCAGCTGGCCGAACACGAACTCGGCCGGCTGCTTCGTGTTTTAAGAGCGGCCAAATCGTCTGCGGGCTCTTGCATCTGACGCAACTTTGATCGCGATTCGAAATCAAAATCATGAAATTTGAGGATAAGTCATCGAGTCTCATCCTCGGTCAGACGTAACCCCAGTGGAACGAATTCGCTGCTCAACAGTTTTTCATTATTCGTCAGGTAGTACGTCTGAATCGTGGGGTATTGCTCCTCTACTAACTGCAGCGTGCGGAAGTCGAAACTCTGAACCTCAGCACGGTCCTCCATCCCGTTCCGTACAATCGCACGACAAAGCGCATTCACAAAGGCCTGCAGGCCGACTGTGTGATTTTTATAAAGATCAGCTGGAACATTCTTGTCCCGGGCTCCGGCAACTGCCTTCGGCAGTCGATCCGGCAGAATCTTCGTCTCCAGGTTGAAACGTACCTTTTCACCTGTGGTTGCACGGTCCGCCGCATGCGAAGCATTTTTTCCGTCGCCTGTTCTGTAGTAGGCCGTATAGAAGCGCGTAAATCGGAATAACTGCTCCACATTCGTGGGCACATACGGGCTGGACAACTTCTCCTGCTTTGCAAATGCCACCGCCACCGGCGACAGTGACAGGTCATTCTTCTGGTCCGGTCCGAAGTGCAATTTGTCACAGACGAACATCTTCTGGGCGTCCGTCATTGAAATATCCCGGATATACACCCTGTTCTCCATCGTGTACGCTGTGCCATCTTGGCGGCGGCAACTCTCCGGATTCAGGAATTGGTCGTGCCATAGCAGTGACACTCCATCCGTCGTTACGCCTGTGTCGGTTTCCAGGGTGGTCGCGCCCTCATCCATTCCGCTCTCAAACGACGGGAGCGTGTTCTCGGGTCTTAGCCCACGCCCTCCTCGATGGGCCGACACGTCGAAGCCTTCGAGACTCTTCCCTGCCGCACGTTCTTCTGCAACGACTGCCTGTAGGAGATCTGGACGATCGGAGATAATCCCGTCAACGCCAAGCGTGATCAGAGCTCGCATCTTCACTGGATCGTTCGTCGTCCACGGCACTACCTTGAAGCCGTTTGCATGGAGCGTATTCACATGCACTTTTGCATTTTCGCCCAGAACTGAGGAATCTATGGGAGAGAGCACCGGCATGTGTCTCGCTTTATTGGCCTTCGCATGCTCCCCAGCGCGTTTCATCAGTATGAGATAAGCATCCATCGAGACCTGCGCCATATTTGCGTTCGATGCCAGTTAGTCGCTCAATACAAACATCATCCATATCTTGCGTTTCATATTGGAACTACTCACGAGTTATTGCAGGGACTTCTTCGCGCTCCATCGGTAGCATTTGTTGCACGAGGTGTACCCCCTCTTCCCCCAAAAGTGTGCAAAGTATTCGATTCAGATACTTTAGGTATGGACCTGTATGCGTGATCTGAACTGGGTCCGGACTTTGTTTGGAACTTTGGAGGGTAGATGATCCCTTTCGGCTCATTTTTCTTCTACTTCAAGTTTAGCTGGTTGAGGGTAACTCCTACGCCAGGGACATATCTCTGGTGGGGAAGGAGATAGGGTGATGTGGGGGTTGACAGGGTTTTCGGGGTGAAGCTTCGCCTCCGATTAATCCTACGCCGGCTATCTATTGCGGAACGACTGCATATCGGTCGCGTGCGATTGCTTGGGTGAAGGTCATGCGGATTCCGTGCTTCGGTCGCAGGATGACCATCGGGCGCGGCTTCGATCGTCTGGCCCGGAGTCAGCTCAAAATCGTATTTCTGAGCAGATCGCTCAGAATCATGAGGATCTGCAGCATCGCGTATGTTCCGCCGATACAGCCGCGCGGGCCGCCTCCGAAGGGCAGATAGGTGAAGGGCGTGCGCAGCTTCTCGTTCGCCTTGGATGAAACGCTCCGGGTCGAAACTCTCCGGGCTCTCCCAGTAGCGCGGCGCATGGTGCGCGCCGTACACGTAGACAATGACCGTCGATCCTCGGGGTATGTCGATGTCCCCTACGCGGTCGTCCGCGACAGCCATCGCGGTCGATCATCCAGAACGGCGGGTAGAGGCGGAGCGCCTCCTGAATGACCTGAGTGGCGAACTCGAACTTCGGAACGTCGGCATGACTCAGCGGCGCGTCGCCCAGCACGGAATCGAACTCCTGCCGTACTCTTTCGAGGCAATCCGGACGCGAGCTCAAGAGATAGAGAAGCCACGAAAGACGCATTCGACGATGTTTCATGGCCGGCGACCAGGAGCTGCATGCTCTCGCTCAGGACCAGTTCATCGCTCATGCCTTCGCCGTCGCTGTAACGGGCATCCATCAGGATCTGCAGCAGATCGTGGCCGGGCGCCTGATTGCGGCGCTGCTTGATGTATTCCATCAGAACGCTGTCAGCGCGGACTCGCATGTCTTCGTGTCTGCGCAGTTCGCCCGAGACGGCAAACCAGGGATTCAGGTAGGGCTGAATGGTTTGCCGAACGATAAATTCCTGGACGGTGCAGATGGTATGGCTGACGAGGTCGATGTCTTCGTCCTTCAGCCGGGCGCCAAACAGCGATCGGGCGACCATCGCGAAGGTCATCTTCATCAGGTGAGGGTAGATATCGACGGGGCCGAGACGGACTTGCCTGTCGAAATCCCGCAGCGACTCGGCGAGGGAGTCCTGCATGATCGAGGACAGAGCATCCAGTTGTTTTCGGTCGAAACCCTTCTGGATGAGACGCCGCTGTGTGCGCCAGGCTTCTCCGTGGGTGGTGAGAAGACCTTTGCCCAGGAAGTGGCCCATCCGCTTTACCTGAATTTCGGATTTTTGGTAATTCTCCGCGTTGGTCTTCAAGACGTGCTGAATGACGGCGGGATTGGTCGTGACGATGGCCTCTTTAAGACCACCCAGATAGAACCGGAATGTGTCGCCGAAGAGTTCGGTGTACTTTGACAATACCTGTACGGGATTGGCGGCCATCGCGCGCGAATCCGCAAAGGAGCGAAATCGGGAAACAGCGGGTATCGGTGTGGGCAACGGTCACACCTCGCTCCCGAGGTGCTTGCGCAGAACCGTGGGGACATTTCATGTGGTGTGCCTGAAGCGGTAGTGCATCGGTAAAGATTATCGCTCAATTCAGATTTCGTTTCCCAGTTGCTTCAAAAGTATCAGATGATGCCAGATTGCCCGAGTCATGGTGGGATGTTGCCGATAGGGGACGCCAAACTCTTCGGCGGTCTCCTTCACGATCCGGGTCAGCGGAGCATAGTGGGTGTGGCAGACGAAAGGGCACAGATGATGGACGATGTGATGGTTGAGCCCGCCCGTGAGCCAACCGACGAGCGGGTTAGTCGTCGCATAATCGGCTGTTGTCGCGAAGATGTGATACACGCCGTTGTCAAACTCGCTGCGGTCTGCGGGAAAGTATGTGCTGTCGACGGTGTGGGTCGTCTGGAATACCAGCGATACGGTCAAGCCGATGATCAAATGGACCAGCACGAATGCCGCAGCGACCAGCAGAGGCGATTTCCCCAGCACGAGCACCGGCAAAATGAGCATGTAGGTGAGGTAGAACGCCTTCCCCGCAAAGAGGATGGCGTATTCTCGCAGCGGATGCTTGGTGCGTTTCAGATATTCGTGGGACGGGAAGAAAAAGCACTCGAAGTCCCTGACGAAGACATAGTCGAGAGAGAACATCGCGTAAAAGAACAACGCATAGATGTGCTGGAACCGGTGCAGGGGCTTGCGAGGTTCATGGGGCGTAAACCGAAAGATGCCGCGTCCTGTAAGCGCGTCGTCTTCGCCGTGGAGATTGATGCAGGAGTGGTGCCCTCGATGATGGAGGATACGCCACATGTACGAGTTGATTCCGCAGACATCGAAGACATAGTTCAGGGTTTTGTTTACGGACGGCACAGACGAGATGGCGTTGTGGTTGCTGTCGTGGGCGATGTTCAGCAAAAGGAATGTCTGGGCGAGGCCGCCCAACAGGTAGAGGGCGACAAACTTCCATGAATCCGGCCTGAGCGCGTAGATAGCAATCCAGCTGCCCGCCAGCACTGCCAGACCCGTGGCGATCTTGACCCACATCGTGCGGTCGGCTTTGGGAGAGATGTTCTTGTCGGCAAAGAATTTATCGAGGCGGCGGCGTAAGACTTTCGGGAAGGAAGACACTCCTGCCGGGTCGCCGACGGACTGCCGCAGCGAGGCCTCAGATGGTACAAGATCATCCATATCAGGCTTTAGAGTGATCACCGCTTCGGTTTCAGACGTCAACGGCGCCTCCGCAATCGTGTTAAGTAGGTCCGGCGCATCCCGGTCAGTAGCAGCGGTGGCCCAGGCCAGGAGCGGATCTGTTGCCCCGCCGCCGACAGCGTAGAGATTTGATACGTAGCGTGAAAACTTAAGGAGAATCAAGGAAATTCGGCCAAACGAACCCGGCGTGGGGCGCGCGGGTTCTTGAAAATGACGTATAGCATTGTCTTTGCGGCTCTGCTAACATAAATACTAGATGGCATAGAACGAAGACGCTTTGAATGGGGCAGCCGCATGGCGGGGCTCCGCAAGACTTCCTCGCATCGTGCTCTGGCCGTGAGGAGACTTTCTCGGCCGGACGAGCAACGCATATACACAGAACGGTTATGCATTTGTTTTCAAAGTCGGCCTACACTCTCGTTCCGCACTCCGAGACTCAGTCGGATTTCACCTCACCGGGGCACGGGGGCAGCAAGATATTTCGTGTTTCTTAAAGTACTGAGTTTTCCTATTCAACCTCGGGGGTATTGCTGATCTATTATGGCGTCGATTTTAGACAGACTGGATAAGTCTGGGGGACGAGCACCCGCACAAACTCCTTTATTCGTACCTTGACCTGAACGGCAATCCGATCGAAAGCTACTCCTACGCGTCGTTTCTCGAGCGGACGAAGGCGATCGCCGGACACTTGCGGAAAGATGGTCGTTTCGCGGCGGAGGACCGGCTTCTGCTCGCCTACCCGCCGGGGCTCGAAATGATCTGCGCGTTTTTTGGTTGCGTGCGCGCAGGATTGATCCCGGTGCCGGTCTATCCTCCCAGCTCTCGTGGCTTCCAGAGCGCCCTGTACAAAATGGTCCACATCGCCAAGGATTGCCAGGCGGCCGGCGATTTTAACCAGCAAAGACTACCACGCATCTCTGAAGACGAATCTCGCCAGAAGTGGAGTCTCGGCGTTCCGGCGTCGACGTCGACTACATCTCCGGTCTTCCGTGGATCGTCACGGAAGACTTCGTGGATCCGATTTCGGACGAACCTTTTATCGACACTTCGAAGATTCTGTTTCTCCAGTACACGTCGGGTTCGACGATGGAGCCCAAGGGCGTGATTGTCACGCATGAAAACATCCTGGATACCTGTCCGCTGGTGATCGACCATCCCTCGCCCGGTCGTCGTATCCTGGCTTCCGCAGTATCACGATATGGGACTGATCGGGTGCTACCTTTATCCCGCGCTGCAGAGGCGGAACGACCTACGGCTTCTCTCCCACGGACTTCATTCAGCGCCCGATCCTGTGGTTCGACGCGATCACAACCTATCAGGCCACCGCTACGGCTGCTCCCAACTTCGCTTACGACTATTGCCTGCGCGCCGGGCAGGCTCTCCAAGGAGAGTCTGGAAGATTGCGATCTCAGTTCGCTCCGGGTGTTGATGTGCGCCGCGGAACCCGTAAAACCGGATACGTACACGCGGTTTCTGGAGGCGTTTCAGCCCTACGGACTCAAGTCGGAGAGCTTTTATTGTCGCCTACGGGCTGGCCGAGAATACTCTGGCGGTTTCGCTCGGCGGCCGCAATATCGTTTCGGTCAACAAACGTGCCCTTGCGCTGGGGAAGGCGCGCATGACGACCGAGGTTTCCGAAATCGACGCGGCCACGCAGATTGTCAGTTGTGGAACTCCGCTCCCGGGTCTCGACGTTAAGATCGTGGATCCGGAACAGCACGTCGCTCTCGAGCCAGGCCATATCGGCGAAATTTGGATCGCCGGAAGCGGGAAGTGCCTGGGTTACTGGAATAATCCGGAACTGACGCTGAAGCAGTTTCGTGCGCGGCTAGTGGACGACAGCCCCTATGACGATGGCTACCTTCGGACCGGCGACATGGGATTCTTCCACGACGGCGAACTCTTCGTTTGCGGCCGCATCAAGGACATGATTATCCTCCGCGGGCAAAACTATTACCCGCAGGATATCGAGAACGTTGTGGAGAGAGCGTCCAGCCTGATCCGGGCCAATTGCGTCGCCGCGTTCCAGATTCACGAAGACAGCGAGCCGGCACTGGCAATCGTGGCCGAAGTGAAAAATCCTAAAGTCGCTTCCGGACGCGCGGAAGATTGCCACCGCGGTGCGGAATTATCTCAACGTGGAAGTGGCGTTGATTTCCTTCATAGCGCCTCGTGCGATACCGAGAGACCAGTTCGGGCAAGATCATGCGCCATAAGACCAAGCAGATGTGGCTGGAAGGCCAGTTTACGGTTCTCTCCGAGTTTTCGCGGGAGAAGGACGCCGGGGTCTCCGAGTCCGGTTCTGACATGCAGTCGTCTTTCGACGAAATGAAAGCCAGGTACAACCTGACAGGCACGGAATCGTACAACCTCATCGAAGCCGGGCTGGATTCCCTGGATCTTGTCGTGTTCATGCATGAACTCAAGGAGCTTTTGAAGGATAAAGGCGCCGAGATGCTGGCGAGGCAGGTAGATATCGGTGTCATTCAGCGTGTCAGCGTAGCCGAACTGTTTCGACTGGCCGAGCAGTTGGAGCGTGCTCCCGAAGAAGCACTGGTTGATGCTGCGTCATTCCCTGGCGGCTTTCCGTGAAGAGCAGCGCGCGGCGGAAAAGGCAGATGATGAGCAACGACAGGAATCTCATCTTCCAGCCTGCCGGTGCCTGCGCCATTGCCCGAGATACCGATCCTGAATCATGTGCTGCTCACGGGCGGTACCGGTTTCATCGGACCGTTCCTGATGAAGAGTCTGCTGGAACAGACGCGAGCGAAGATCTATGTTCTCGTCAGGTCCTCCGATGAAGATCAGGGCAGGCAAAGGCTAAGAGCGGCGATGGAATCGATGGGGCCATGCGCGACCGGGCTAATGCAGATGTTCGAGGCTCGCGTGATTCCTATTTGCGGCGATCTCGGGCAGGCAAATCTGGGCCTGACGCAGGACGTCTGGGATTTCCTCGCCAATGAAATGGACACGGTGTTCCACAACGGCGCAACCGTGAACTACCTCTTCAACTACGACCGCATGCGTGACGCGAACGTGATGGGAACGAACGAGGTCTTGAGGCTGGCGTTCGAAGGACGGCCCAAGGAATTCAATTACGTCTCGACTACCTTCGTGTTTGGCTGGGCAGTTAAGAGCGTCCTGTAGGAGACCGACTTCAACGAGGACATGGAGCTTCTCGATTTCGGCTACAGCCAGTCCAAATGGGTAGCGGAACAGGTGGTTGCAGACGCGCGCAGCCAAGGGACTTTCCATGCGGATTTTCCGGCCCGCTCTCGTAAGTCCCTCCGTTACGGGCGGAGGCAACAACTTCGATATCGCCGTTCGCTTAGTCGCGTTCATGGTGAATCACGGCATTGGAGTCGATGCTCTGAACCAGGTTAGTTTCGTTCCCGCGGACATTGTGGCGAACAATATCGTTGCGATTTCCACCACTCCCGGCACCGAGAACAAGACGTACCATGTGGTGCGCGACGATTATGCCAACATGCTGGATATTACCGAGCTCATCACCAAGTCGACCGGGCGGCAATTCGAAATATTCAGCATTCAGGATTTCGTTCCTGAACTGATCCGGAGATGCCGGAAGGAAGATCTGCTCTTTCCGCTGCTGGATTTTCTGGTGGGCTCCGTGGACAACATCACTGCGATGGAGTTCAAACGCTATGACAACTCCTCCTATCAAACGGCTCGGGATGCCTCTGCGTGGGGCATAGCGGATCCGTCTCTCGAGGATACGGTCAACGGCATTCTGAAATTCATGCATCGCAAGGGGATCATTTCGGTTGCGGCTCGTGAGCTCAGCGCTGCGTCAGCGCCGGTAGGCAGCTGGCCTGCCCGGATGCATCATCCGCTACTGCTTTTTGAATACCAGCTTCTCGGTGACGCGCTGGCCGGTTTCCAACGTGCCCGTGGTGGTTAGCGTCATCTGCTGCCCGTCAGCGGAGACCACCCACCTATCCTTTTGAGCGAGTTGATCGTCTCGCCGGTAAATCGAATCCACCGTGTGAGGATCGACAAGTTCAAGCGTCACGGTATCGTTGCGGGAATTTTTCAGATCGTACTGCTTTCCGTCAAAACGGGCAGTGTAGCTGAACTCGCCCGAAAAACGGACCCCATCCTTGCCGTCCGGCTCGATCTTGAGCACCAACCCTTGCCGCAAACGAGTCTTGCTGAGATCCTGCGTCCACTCGCCGGCGAATAGATCATTGGCGACCTTCGCGCCTCCGCTTCGCGTCCACACGGTGATCTGATCGGCATGGCCTTTGCTCGCAGTCGTGATCGTTAGCTCGTTCCCATCACTCGAAATTTTTCGCGAACCGTCGCCACGACAGCTCCATCCTTTTTCTCCTTGACCTCGGCCTGTCTCTTATCGATCCTGTGCAGCTCGACTTGATTGAACCCCGGATTGCCTGGTACGGACGTTTCGTGTCCGTTCGCACTTCGCTGTGAAATCGAAGTGGGTGTCGCCTGACATGACTACATGCACTCCATCATGCAGATGCTGTGATGGAGAGTTTGTTGGGAGGATTCAGGGTAGACTGCGCAGAGATGAGCGTCCAGGAGCCAATGCGGGGGTCTGCGGCTGCAAGTTGAATGGCGGCAACCAGTCCGAGCAACACGAATGTAAGAATTGATCCTCCTAAGCCGATAGAACCAATTTAGCAGATTCAGATTCGGATAGCCGAGCAGATGAGGGCTGCGAAGGTGTACCTTACCGCCATTCGAAGCGCGACTACAAGAACCGATTCCGCACCGGCGACTATTTTGGCCTCTGAAGTCCTTCGATGCTGGCAGAGATGTGAATATAAGGATTTTGTATGACATCATGGGACTCATGCATGTGCGCCGTTTCTGGGTGGCCGGGGTAGTCCTTGCCGCCGCCATTGCGCTTCTTCCCTTCTCTTTTCACGCCGAGCGCCATCTGGAGACGGCGACCCGTGTCGAAGGTAGCGAAGCGGAAACTGTCCGGCAGGAGTTGGCCAGTCGTTTTCGTTCGCCATTCGTTGACCGCGTGGTCCTGGTGATTCAGGGACTCCCACCTGCGGATTCGGAGGAAGGCGAGCAAGCGTTAGCAACTATCGTGGCGAGATTGAAAGAGGAACCCGGCGTGTCCGGAGTCGTCTCCCATCTCGAATTGCGCGATCCGATTTTTCTGGGCAGGGGAGGTGGAACGTTTGTTCTAGTGGGACTCGCGTCAACCGAGGGTCCAGTGGAGTCGCTCGTTCCTAAGCTTCACGAGCGAGCCAAGCTCTCTTGAAAATCAATTGCGGGGCCGTTATCCGGCCGTGAAGCTCGAACTGACGGGCGAGATTCCACTGAATTTCGACATTCGGAAGGCCAGCGCCGATGATGTGCAACGCGGCGAAAGTCTGGTGATTCCCGCGACCCTCGCACTTTTGCTGGTGGCTTTCGGAAGCCTGGTCGCGGCCCTGATTCCATTGGCCGTTGGCCAGCTTGCCATCGCGACCACTCTGGCGATTACCGGATTTCTGGCCCAGCGCTGGCACTTGTCCATTCTGGTTCAGAATCTGGCCACCATGCTTGGGCTAGGCCTGGGAATCGACTACGCGCTCCTCATGGTCAGCCGCTTCCGGGAGGCGATTTCCGCCGGCACACGACGGACCCGCAGCCTCGGTGATCGCGGCACGTCAGGCAGGTCGTACGCTTTTGATTTCAGCCTCGACGGTAGCCATCGGATTTCTAGCCCTCTTGACGGTTCCCATCAGCGAAATCCGTTCCATCGGCGTTGCGGGATTCCTGGTGGCGGGAATCAGTGTGTTGCTTACAAATACCCTCGTTCCGGCAGTGCTGGCGTTGCTCGGTCCGCGGATTGATGCTGGCCGGATGCCCTTTACTCCGAAGTTGGATGCGCAGCGGGCCGCACGTACGGGAAATCGCTGGAGGCAATGGGGAAAGGTGATTGTCGCCCATCCCTGGCTTGCCCTCTTTCTGGCAGGCACTCCCTTGCTTCTGCTCGCCTGGCAGGCCACGCGGCTGGATACCAGTGTCCCCAGAGGGGATTGGCTTCCGCGAGTCGGCGGAATCAGTCCATGCGCTTCACACCCTTGAACAAATGGATCGGGCAGGCGTCGTTTAATCGTTGCGCGTCATTGTCGAACTTCCAACGGATTCCATTGCGCAAACCGACGCGGGGTGGAATGCGCTCGATCGTCTCACCAAGCGTCTCGCGAGCGACCCTCGTTGCGCCCGCGTGATTTCCATCACAACGATTGCGGAGGGCAACCGCTCTTCCCTCACTGACCTCTCGCGGGAGACGCGTCGAACGTTTCTGAGTAGTGACGGACGGGCGGCGCTGCTTGAGGTGTTACCCGCGGCTTCGGTCTCCCTGCGCGATCAGGTCGACTGGGTGCGGGAGCTCCGGAAGACCGGCGCGGCAGCTCTCACCGGAGTGCCCGGCGCAACGCTGCGCATTGGAGGCATCCCGGCACTCAACGCCGATTATCAGACGATTGTCAGGAGACCGCTTTGCGTCGGTAACGGCGCTGGTGGTGGGGGGGACGCTCCTGGCGCTTCTGGCCGGGTTCCGATCGCTCTTCGCCGCCGTGAAGGCCATCGCACTGAACCTGCTCTCGGTTGCGGCCTCCTTCGGAGCATTGGTTCTAGTTTTCCAGGACGGACACGGAAGTCGCCTCCTGGGAGTTCCCGGGGGAACGGGCAGCGTGTTTCCCCTTGTTCCTATCGTCGCCTTTGCCATCGTCTTCGGACTAAGCATGGATTACGAAGTGTTTTTGGTCGCACGGGTTCTCGAAGCCAGGAGGAGCGGGCTGAGTGAAATGGACGCAATCCCGGAGGGATTGGCCAGAACCGCAGGCCTGATTACGAGCGCCGCCGCGATCATGATCGTGGTATTCGCGGCATTCACCTTCGGAAATTTCCTGGTGGTCAAGATGATCGGATTTACGCTGGCGATAGCCGTGTTTATTGACGCGACACTGGTTCGTATCGTGATCGGTCCGGCGCTACTTCGTATTGCAGGCGATTGGAACTGGTGGCCTGGGGGGCTCGCCACGGCACGCAGGGTGCCCGTGGCGGCCAGCCGTGAATGATGCATCGTCACACGCATTTCAGCGAATTCCGACGTCACCGTCCAGCCCTTATCGCGAAAGTATCCCTAGTGGCGCAAAGCGAGTTGCATGGCCTCCGCCAAGTGGATGGCCCGGCGTCCTGTGGCCTGGAGTATCTGTTCGCCGCAACTAAATCCATCGGAGACGATCAACGTGTCGGGCTCTGCCCGTCGCACAGCGGGAAGGAGCATTCGTTCTCCTACGGCCTGCGAGACTGCGAACTTCTCTTTCTCAAAACCGAATGGACCAGCCATTCCGCAGCATCCGGCATCGAGCGGCTCCAGGGTGGTCCCCATCTTTCGGAGCAACGACTCTTCGTCTTTCATTTTCATAAGCGCTTTGTGATGGCAGTGACCGTGAAGAACCACTTTTCTATGAAGTTGCGGTGGTTCATAGCCAGGAGCGTGATGTTCGAGAAATTCACTGAGGAGGAACGTCTGGCGGCGAAGCCGATCGGCGCGCGCTTCATCGGGAAACAGATTTCGCAGTTCATCGCGGAATACAGAGGCGCAACTCGGCTCCAGGACCACGATCGGTAGTCCGGCGTCGAGCTGCGGACCCAGGCCCTGCAGGATGCGCTCGAGATATTGCCTGGCTTTGTCGAGCATGCCGAAGTCATACAAAGGCCGCCCGCAGCAGAAGTGGTCCCGGGGAACTCTCACTCTAAATCCGGCGTGCGTTAGCACTTCCAGGGCGGCGCGGCTGACCTCCGGCCGGTAGTAGTTATTGAATGTGTCCGCCCACAAAATCACTTCGGGACCAGTGGATGTCGGGTCTCCGTCCGCGAAGGCAGGAACCTGATTTTTGCGGGCCCACTGCTGGAAACTGGTCGATGCAAAGCGAGGCATTTCCCTCTCCGGCGCGAGGGTCAGGGCTTTTCGCAGGATCTGATTGCAACCAGGCGCATTGCTTAAGAAATTGGCGACCCCGGGCGCGAACGACGCCAATTGGGCCCATTTGTCGATCATCCCAAACGCATAAGCGTGCAGCGGCCTGCGTTTCTTTTCGTAGTAATGGGACAGGAACTCCGCTTTATATGTTGCGATATCTACGTTCGCCGGACATTCCGATTTGCACGCTTTACATGCGAGACAGAGATCGAGCGATTTTTTTACTTCTTCGTTCTGCCAGCCTCCGTCGACCACTTCACCCTGAAGCATCTCGAAGAGCATGTGGGCTCGGCCTCGCGTGCTGTGCTCTTCTTCAAGGGTCGCCATGTAGCTGGGGCACATCGTACCGCTGTCGCCCTTGCGGCACGCTCCCAGGCCGATGCATCGCTCCGTGGCCTTCATGAACGAGCCGCTGTCGTCTACGAATTTGAAATGAGTTTCGGGTTGTGACGGAGCATAATCCACACCCAGCCGCAGGTTTTCCGTGGGCAGGTAGGGGTCGATAACCTTATGCGGATTCATCGCATTGCCCGGATCCCAGACGGCCTTGAATTCGCTGGAAGGCCTGCATCAGCTCAGGCCCGAACATCTTCGGAAGTAAGGAACCACGGGCCTGACCGTCGCCATGCTCTCCTGAAAGTGAGCCTCCGTAGCTGACCACCAGGTCAGCCGCTCGCTCGATGAATTCGCTGTAATCGCGAATGCCTTTTTCGGTCAGGAAGTCGAAGTTCACGCGCATGTGAATGCATCCGTGCCCGAAGTGTCCGTAAAAGGTTCCGGTGTAGCTGTATTCGTTTAGCAGTTTGCGAATGTCACGCAGGTAGCCGCCCAGTTTTTCAGGTGCAACGGCAGCGTCATCCCAACCTTCCCACTGCGGCGGCGCGCCCGGGGCAAATGCGGCAGCGCGCGGTCCACTTTCACGAAGATTCCAGATGATGGGCGCTTCGCTTTTGGTGTAGAGCCGCATTGTGGGTGGATCGGAAACTTGCTTCAGCCGGTCCATAAGTTTCACTGCGCGGTCCTGCGCATGCTTGGGCGTCATCCGAACCGAACTCCACCAGCAGGACGCCGCCCCCTTCGGGCAGCAGGTCGACGTGTGGCGTGCCCTTTCGTCTGAGGCCCTCGGTGATGGTTCCTTCAAATCCTTCGAAGCCGATAGGCTCTGACTCCAGTATCTCGGGAACGTGGTCTGCGGCGAAGAAGGCGTCCTTATATCCGAACCCTACAAGTACCTTATGTCGCGGATTATGGATGAGTTTCAACTTTGCTTCCAGCACGATGACGCACGTTCCTTCGGTGCCAACCAGGGCGCGCGCTACGTTGAATCCGTTCTCCGGCAGCAGTTCGTCGAGGTTGTACCCAGAGACGCGCCGGGGGATGCGGGGAAACTTTTCCCGGACCAAATCGCTGTACTTATCGCGGATCGTTCGCAGCCGGGAATAGATCTCACCCTGGCGATCACCTTGGTTCGCGATGCGATCCAGTTCACTGTCGCTGGTGGCGCCGACCGTCATCACCGTCCCGTCGTAGAGCAGAATTCGCAGCTCTTCGACGTTGTCCACGGTCTTGCCGCCCAACAGGGAATGGGTGCCGCAGGAGTTGTTGCCGATCATTCCGCCAATGGTGCAGCGATTGTGCGTCGAAGGATCCGGCGCGAATATGAGTTGATGGCACTCAGCTGCTTCTGGAGTGCATCCAGCACAATCCCAGGTTGCACTCGGGCAAATTGCTGCTCGGGATCGATCTCGATGACCTGATTCATGTACTTCGTAAAGTCGAGGACTACCGCTACGTTGCAGCACTGCCCAGCCAGACTTGTCCCAGCTCCACGGGCCAGAACGGGAGCACCGTACTTTCTGCAGACCGCCACTGCCGCCACCACGTCATCAGCGTCGCGTGGGACCACCAGACCGATGGGGACCTGACGGTAGTTCGACCCGTCGGTGGCATACATCGCACGGCTCCCGCGGTCGAAGCGTACTTCGCCTCGCACCTTACGTTTCAACTCCCTTTCCAGCTCCAATGCTTGCGCGAACGAATCGACGGGCTTCGCGTGCGAGCTGAGGGGTAAGGGAGCCAGCAAGTGCTGGGGTTCTTGGCCGAGGGACATGAAGAAAACTCCGTATTCTATTTATCAGGCAACTTATATTTGCTGAAGATCGACGGCAGGCACGATGAGCCTTTCGCCGGGCTTCATCCAGAAGGCCACAATTGAGCCCAGGAAGAGCAGCACAATGCTGCCGAGAAAAGGTAGCTCCCAATTATTTGTCTTGTCGATCACATATCCAAAGACGATGGGAGAGAGAATGGCCGCCAACGCCGATCCGGTGTTCATGAGACCACTTGCGGAACCGGAGAATCGGGGTGCGATGTCCATTGGAATCGCCCACATTGGCCCAATCGTAAACTCGGCAAAGAAAAAACCCAGGCTGAGATAAATCGACGACCACACAAGATTATGGGAGAACAAAATCGGAATCATGCAAGCAAGGGAGCAGAGAAAACTGACGACGACCAAATTCCGTCGAGCTTTATTTAAATCCCCCGTTTTGCGGAAGATCCAATCGCTCACAATCCCGCCCAGCGAGTCGCCTAACACGCCGGCAAAGAAGACGCCGGCGGAAAAGAGCGCAGACTTCTTCAGGTCGAGCCGATAGTTGTGGACAAAGAAGGATGGTATCCAGGCCAGATAGAGCCAGAGCGTCCACGCCATAGCAGAAATACACTACCGTGACAGGAAACATGCGCCGGGCCAGAGAAAACCAGGGTATGGGTTCATTCTTATTCACTTTTCGCAGCGCATAGCTGGGCAGCACTTCCAACTCCGCGGATGTGATTCCGGTATGTTCTCCGGGGTCGTTGCGGAAGTACCAGACCCATGTCGCAACCCAGGCGAGGCTTATAACGCCGAGAATGATGAATGATCCACGCCACGTCACCAGCGCCATCAGCCAGACCACCAGTGGTGGCGTTAACGCATTCCCCAATCGCGCAGCGGAATGGGTGATTCCCTGAGAAAATCCTCGCTTTCCTTCCACCGTCCAGTCCGACATCGCCCGGGTAGCAGCGGGAAACGTTGCGCCTTCTCCAAACCCAAGCAGAACGCGGGCGCAGAGCATGGATGCAAGGCCGCCCGCCAGACCGGTCAAGAGAGTAGCCAGTGCCCAGATGATTGCGGAGACGGTCAGAGTCAATCTGGCGCCAAAGCGATCGCTCACCCAACCGCCGATAATTTGAAAGATCAGGTAAGGATAAGCAAAGGCAGAAAACACAAGTCCGACCTGCACACTTGTGAGATGAAGCTCCTTTTGGAAGACCGAAGCAGCGGTGCTCACGTTGACACGGTCGATATACGTGATCGCATACATCATGCAGATCAGCCCGAGCACAGTTGTAGTTGCGGAAAATCCTCGTCGACCCATTGCGGCTCCGTTCCTTAGTGGACGCCAACTGATCTTGCGCGGTACGCTTCGTTTCCCGCCACGCAGGAGCGATGCATTATCCGACCAGTGCCGCAGCTTCGCGCTTGGATTCGGTGAGATATTGAAGAGCCGCCGTAACGCCCCCACTCCCGTGGGGTACGCCAGCGAGCTGAAGGCCCATTTCGACTCCGCTTAGCGTTCCCGCCAGCATAAGGTCATTGAAGCTGCCGAGATGTCCGATCCGAAATACTTTGCCGGCCAGCTTCGAGAGTCCGGCTCCGAGGGACATGTCAAAGGCATCGAGGATGACTTTTCGCAACTGGTCGGCATTATGTCCTTCGGGCATAAACGCCGCTGTCAACGAGCTTGAATACTCCCGAGGGTCCTCGCAAACAATTTCCAGACCCCACGTTCGCACAGCGGTACGAGTGGCCTCTGCGTGACGATCATGCCGGAGAAACACGTTGGAAAGTCCCTCTTCCTGCAACATCGCAAGCGCTTCCCGCAGACCGTAGAGCAGAGTTGTAGCCGGGGTATAAGGAAAGAAGCCGGCGCGATTGGGAGCTAACATATCCTGCCAGTCCCAATACGACCGAGGCAATTTGGCACTCTTGTTTGCAGCAAGCGCTTTTTCAGAGATGGCATTGAAGCTTAGGCCCGGGGGCATCATGAGCCCCTTCTGGGAGCCGGCAACGGTAACGTCGACCTCCCATTCGTCATGGCGATAATCGATAGAACCTAAAGAAGAGATCGTATCCACCATCAGCAGCGCTGGATGGCGCGCTTGATCCATGGCGCGACGAATCTCAGGAATGCAGCTGGTAACCCCGGTGGATGTCTCGTTGTGGACCACCATGACTGCTTTGAAGGTATGCTTCCCGTCCGCAACCAACTGCGCGGCCACATCCGCTGCGGCGACACCCCGGCGCCAGTTGCCTGGCACATACTCGACTTGAATGCCGAATCTCTCCGCCACCTGACGCCAAAGTTGCGAAAAGTGCCCCGTCTCGAACATCAACACCCGATCGCCCGGAGAAAGCGTATTTACGATCGCTGCTTCCCATGCTCCAGTGCCTGAAGCCGGATACATAATTACAGGCCCGCTGGTTTGGAAGATTGGACGCAGGTTCTCCAGAACTTCCGAGGCAAGTTTGGAAAATTCCGCGCTGCGATGGTCCAAGACCGGATGGTCCATTGCCCTAAGAACACGGTCCGGCACATTCGTCGGCCCCGGAATTTGAAGAAAATGTCGACCAGAGTGGATCATTGAAAACCCCGAATGAAGTGACTCACACTTTGGGGGAAGTATATAACCCTCAGCAACAGCTCCAATTCCCTGCTGTCAGAGATTATTACGGGAATTTTCTGTGGGTTTACGCCCACGCTGGTAAGAGTGGGTTTCAGCTCTCGGCAAGTGGAATGAATTTAAGACTCGCCCATACTAATGACTAATGCAGAACCTTGCTCAGAACGTAGGTCATCTCGGTTGGAACATTGTCCTTGAACTTAACCTTGAGCAGCACCTGATAGTAGCGTGGCATCTTTCCTCCCGCGGCCTGCTCGAGCTTCGGCACCAGGATACGCGCGAAGCCTGGGTCCGTGAACCATCGAACGGCAGCAACGTATCCGGCGGACCGGACGCTGGTAAAGCTCTCTACGTCGTTATTTCCCAGCGGGCCGGCGAGATGCGTAACCAGGGCGTACATCATTCCTTCTTCGGCGGGGGCGGTCGAGTACTTGTCCTGATACAACGCAGGCTCGCCGGGAGCGGGATTTATGTTGCGAATCCCCTCCAATTCAGGGATCAGTTGCGGCTCGATCGGCATTCCGCGCAGCTGGTTGAAGAAGAGGTTCTGCACCCCGACAAAGATAACGTTGTTGTCCGCGAGCTGTTGCCACGAAAGCTGGCTTGTCCTGACGAGGGAGAGGTTCTGTTCATGCGGGCCGAGCAGCTTGCCGAACATGAAGGATGCATCGACCTCGCCAAACGCCGTGTAATAGCGACTCGGCTGAATGTCGGTCTGCTTCAACGCGCCAGTCAGCGTCTTGACCGCTGGAGAGGTGACAACGTCCTTCCAGTCGTTCATGGATCGATCGCGGAGATAGACGCCGGGGTTGGATCGAACCTCCGCGAACAACGGATCTTCAATCGAGATGATGAGTGGGCGCCTGGACTTCAGAAAGGGAGCCCACAGCTTGCTCAGTTCCGGCGTCAACCCGTTCGACTGCAGCCGCATCTCTGAGGCGCCAGGCCTGAAATGCGAAGACGCTACCCACCAGCAGACCCAGCAGCAAGCCTCCCAGAATGGCAAACGGCACAGGCCGGAAGAGCCGCCGTCCGTCGACGGCTGGGTCGCTATCGGGCCTGATGTGCGGAACGATGGCGGGGATCGAATCGGCGATAGGAAGGGGCTCGATCAAAGATTGACGATGCTGACAGATCAGCCGGAAACGCCCCTTGGGAAGATCGACAACGATCTCATCGTCTTTGCCCTCTCCACGGTAATACTCGGCCAGCTTCTGCCGCAGCCTTCCCACCTGAATGCGGACGGCCGAGTTATGTTGAGGATCATAAGAGGAAGGCTTGCCGAGGCCTTCGATCGCAATGACGTATTCCTTCAACTGGTCACCTTCGCCGGAAACAGCCTTTTCAGCTAGATACGCGAGGAGACGGCGAAGCACTTCACAACTTCGGAACTCGTCGCTGTGCAGTATTCGGCCGATCTGAGACTGTAAGATCTCGGACTGCTCAACTTTATCCTCTATCAGCATCACAGGGAAGTATCATTTTCAGACCGCAACTGTCAATCGAAACCCGATTTGCAGCAGGATTCCGTTCATCATCGGTGTCTTCAGCCTTTGGAGATAGTGGCGATGTATTTCAAGCTCTGATCGGAGCAAAGCCACACGATCCTTTGCGGTTCCCCCTGTAGCGTCGCTGTTACATACAACCTGGCAGACTGTCTGGTCAGAGAGCAGATCAGCAACTGATGCTGCTCATCCCGATGAATTTCCCCGGCTCAACCCGCGCAGGGATATCCGCAACGCCTCCTTCTGTTTACCAATCGTGCTCATGGAGGAGATGACAACCCATGACATCCAGCCTGCTCTTTATCTTCGCCTGCAAAAGTCGTCGATCTGCCCAATCGATTTTGCTGAAGCCGCCCTCCGACATCGCTCCGAAACACGTGTCAAACATGTGTCTCACCTGTCTCATGGCCCGAATTCCATAAACTCCGCTACAGTGGGAACGCTCAACAGGAGCCTCTCTCACCGAATCTCAAGGGTGAGGCTCAAAGACTGAGTGCTGGAACCTGCAAGCGCGGCAAGCAGCGACGCAGGCAAATAACTGGAGGGACTTAGATGCTGTCTCCTAAATTGGTGTTATGTGTGGCTCTGGCTTCTGGTATCGCGTCGGCTCAGAACATGAGTTGCAACCTTCAGAACTACAAACCTGCAACCGGGATCAAAGCCGAGCAGAGCGGAAACTCGTTGACGATCTCCTGGTCGGGCGAATCGAACGAACAGCTTCGCGCGCAGTTCACCATACGGGACGGCCAACCCGTCGTTCAGGAACTTGCAGCCCGCGACAGTAAAGGAACATGGATCGTTCTCGGTAAGGACCTGAGCCCCGAGTTTCAAGTCACGACGGCTAGACGCCGCATCTCGGCCACCCAGCGTAATCTGCTGAAGGTCCAGGGTATCGATACGCCAGAGCAGGAGAACATCCGGAAGTGGAACACCTTCTGGGATGCCCCCCTGGTCATGCCCGGCCATCACGACAGCACCGACCTTCCGCGTCTCCCTGAAGAGATCAAGCGCGGGGCGGTGACGTACAAGTCGGATAACTGCACTGTGACGTCCACCGGCGATCGGGTGAGCATCAACTTCAATGGGTTGTCGCTGGGTGTCTTCGCCGGAGATCTTCAATTTACGGCTTACAAGGGTTCGAACCTTCTGCGGCAGGAGGCGATCGCCAAGACGGAGGAACCTTCGGTCGCTTACATCTATAAGGCGGGCTTGAAGGGCTTTGCCATCAACGGCGATACCAAGGTGGAGTGGCGCGATACTGCCCGTGCCTGGCAGGAGTATAGCTTTGCCGGTGCGCCGAATAAGGAACCAGTCAACATGCGGGCACGTAACCGCCTCGAGATCCTCGATGTGGGCGCCGGCTCGCTGGCCGTCCTTCCTCCTCCTCACAAGTTTTTCTTCGCTCGCGAAAATGAGGTGAATCTAGGCTACGTCTACTACCGCAAAGACACCGGAACCTCCTTCTCCCTGGGGGCGATGCAGCCCGAAAGAGGCGAGGGATATCCCCCGTGGGGCGTCTCCGAGGAGGAGTGGACGAGGCGTGTCGGCACGTCGCACGAACAGGTCGAGAACTACGCTCTCTACAATGCTCCCCCCGGCACGCTGCAGCGCATGGCGGTCTACTACTACCTGAGTCCCAGGGGCTCGCATGCCACTCAGGAGTCTGTGCTCGCCTATACACATGGAGACGTTTTCAAGCCTGTGCCCGGCTTCAAGGTCGTCACCGGACATTTTCACCTCGACCTCAACGAGATGCTCCGCGATCGCAAGACCCTGGACTATCAGCCCAGTTGGGTTCCAGCCTTTCACTCCCTGGGAGTGAACGTCATCTATCTGGGTGACTTCCACGACGACTCGGACCCCCGCGATCCCGGACCGAAACGCTTCAAGGAGGAGAAGGTCTACTTCGAGGCGTCGCAGCGGCTTTCGGACAAGGATTTCCTGATAATCCCTGCCGAAGAGCCGAATGCCTATCTCGGGGGACACTGGTATCTCATGACGCCCAAACCCGTGTACTTCTCGCACGCCGATCCGAGACCGGCGGGCCAGCCCTTTGAAGAAGAAGATCCAGTCTATGGTCATGTCTATCACCTTGGTTCGAGCCGACGATGTGCTGAAGATGGTGAATAAAGAGAACGGCATCTTCTGGACTGCACATCCACGCACCAAGAGCTCGGAGGGCTATCCCGAAACATACAAGGACAAGGACTTCTTCCTCAGCGACCGCTTCATCGGCGCCTCGTGGGAGTCGTTGCCCCTGGACCTGTCCGAGAAGAGGCTCTGTGAAGTCCGCTGCTTTGGGACGAACGATGACATGAGCAACTGGGCTCCCAAGCCGAAGTACATGATTGCCGAAGGCGACACTTACACGAAGCGTCCCGACGATGAGACCTATCCGCAACTGGCTGTGAACTATCTCAAGCTGGACCGTGTGCCTCTCTACAACGAAAGCTGGGCGCCAATCGTCGAAGGCATCCGGTCGGGAAACTTCTTCGGTACCACCGGCGAAGTTCTTTTCCATGACTGGAGCGTCGAAGGCTCGGGCGCCAAGAGCACCTATCACGCAACCATCGAATATACCTTTCCGCTGGAGTTCGCAGAGTTGGTCTGGAGCGATGGGACCAAAGTGGACAGGAAGATCATCGATCTCACCGAAACCGTTCCTTTCGGCAACAAGACCTTCAGTATTCCCTTCGACGCGACAGGGAAGAAATGGGTCCGGTTTGCAGTATGGGATTCCGCAGGAGACGGGGCATGGGTTCAACCTATTCAGCTTAAATAACGCTTCAAGCTAAGAGACGAAACCTAGCATTCAACGCTGCGATTGACGCACTTCAACTACCGAAAGGTGGTCAACACCCTGTGCGGCTCTGAACTGGAAGATTCGATCGGATCGATCCGGAATCGCCTCCCGCTTCGGGGCCGTTTAGCCAACGCTTTATCGCATATGCCTAATCGGAGCACTGCGCAAGGACACTGGCTCAGGCCCCGCTCAACGCTTTACGAAATGACGCTCCTTCAGGAGGTACGAGATGGAAAGAATTTCTCTCAAAATTCGCTTACTGTTGGTCGTAGCAGGGATGATGTTGGCATTGGTTACGCCTTCACGGTTATTGGCGCAGGCTCAGACCGCAAGCATTGTAGGAGGGGTTATCCGATGCGTCCGGAGGAGTCATCCCGAACGCCAAAGTCACCATAACCAGTCCGGCGCTGCAGGTGCCGAAATTGACCACGGAAACGGACTCCCAGGGAAACTACAAATTTACTGCGCTCCCCGCACCGGGCGTCTACCACATAACGGTCGAGGCAAATGGATTCCGCATGTTCGTACAGAGCGGCATTACTCTCACCGTTGGATTCACCGCCAAGATCGATGCCGCAATGACAATGGGTCAGGTGACCGAAGTAGTTGAAGTCACTACCGCCGGCCCGGTTGTAGACACAATCTCCACCGCCGGAACGGCAACGTTGCAACAGCAGGAGATCGCAGAGGCCCCTAAGGGCCTCGGACTGCAGGAACTGCTTCCCATGGCAGCCGGCGTCAGTCTGCAGGGAAAGCCGGATGTCGGAGACAGCAATCTCGCCAACCGGTCCGCTGTCATCACCTATGGTGTCGTTCTCCAGCCAACCCTTCAAGTCGAAGGAATCAATACAGTGACCGCGAAAGATGCGGACTCGTCTGTCTATCTCGATTCGCTCGCGCTGGCTGAAGTGGAGTTCAAGACCAGCGGCAACAACGCCGAGGTTGGCTTCCCTGGAGTAGCTCAGGTGGCAGTCATGAAGTCGGGAGGAAACACCTTCCACGGCGACGTGCAGGGCGACTATGAAAATCCATCCTTCCAGGGAAACAACATCACTCCAGCTCTTGCAGCCCCCCCAAACAATCTGACGGTGGGAAATCCTCTGAAAGGCACTGGCTACTATGACTACGCTGCCGACCTGGGTGGCTTCATCGTCAAGAACAAGCTGTGGTTCTATGGCGGCTACAGCAAACAGGCAACGACTCAGGGCCAGGTAAATTTCGTTGCAGCGCCGGACTCCAACGGATGTTGGAACTGCGCAGGATCGACGCCAGGAGAAATCGTTACCGCGCTCACCGAATATAACTACAAGGTCTCGTATCAGGTGAAGCCCAGCACGAAGCTCATATTCTCGCAGTTGCACGGCACAAAGTATCTTTCGGCCAATAGTGCATCGCCGTCGGTCCCCCTGCCGTCGTCGCAGTATGAGCTACAGCCTGGCAGCGCCTGGCATGGAGAGGTAGTGACTTCGATTGGACCCCGTTTCCTGCTCAATGGAAACTTCGGATATGCGGGCTACCATGTGAATTACACATCTATGCCTGCAAGCGTCATCGGCGTCTACGGCTTTACCAATGGAAGCGACTTCGCCGGTTCTCCCAGCCAGGAAGAGTTAAGCAATAAACTCTTCACCGGGCCTTACCCGTTTACACAGAATAAGCCTCAAAATCGCTATGAGATGCGCGTGGTGGCCAGTTTCATTCCCTCCAAACCACACCTTGGGGGAAGCCACCAGTTCAGTCTCGGGACCGTAAATGACTGGGAGTATGCAGGAACACGTGTCCTCGTTGATAAGCCAAGCGGCGACTACCTGCTGGAATTTCAGAACGGCGCGCCGAATAAAATTGTCATCTACAACTATCCTTTCCCCACTTCAATCAATAGCGTTTACAGTCAGTCGATCTTCCTGACCGACACCTGGACGCTCAAGCATGTGGCCATCAACCTAGGTGTAAGAGCGGAGCGCTATCACTCCTTCTACCCATCGCAGGACAAACCGGCGGGACAATTCTCCGCAATATTCCCGGCCCAATCATTCCCTTCACAGGACATACTTACGTGGCAGGACTTCGTACCCAGAATCGGTGCAGCCTGGGACGTTGGAGGCAACGGCAAGACGGTCCTCAAAGCCTCATTCGGACTCTTCGGCGACACCATGGGAGATACCTTTGCCGCGACCTTCAACCCCAATGCCCAGCAGAGCAAAACGTACAACTGGAGCGGCCCGTGCGCCCCTACGGCTTCGCTCGCTCCAGTGGAATATAAATGCGATGCGACGACCGCGTTCCTGGCTACGCTTCCGTCCCTTACTCCCACGGCTGCGACCGGAGGAACAAGCCAGATACTCAACCCCAACCTCCTGCAGGACAAGACGCACGAATACACCTTCAAAGCAGAGCGACAGCTGATTCCAAACGTCGCGCTCAACTTCAGCTACGTCTATCACTCCATCTTCAACATGTATAACTCAGCTACCAACGCGGGGCTGCGCACTCCTGTCGCGACGTTCGTTGGCAACGGAGTTGATGTGGGGCATAACTACAACGTCGCCGTGCCGTTTATCGATACCTTTAACGGTGTAAGCAATCCCGTCACGATCTACACCTATGTGAAAGGTTCGGGCTCGATCGCCAATGAAGTCGTCAACACTCCGTCGAACCGTCCGGACACCTACAATAGCTTTGAGGTCGCGGTCAACAAGCGATACTCGAAACGCTGGAACGGCTTCGCGTCCTACTGGATGACCAAGAATCACCGGTGGCTCCAAGGCACCGCAGGAGTGATCGGCAGTCCAAACGATAATGCTTTCCCGGTCGATGACACTTGGAACTGGGAGCTCAGAGGAAGCCTCGTCTACAACCTGCCTAAAGGCTTCCAGGTCTCTACCCTCTACCGCGCGCAATCCGGGACCCCGGGACAACGTCTGGCCGCCTTCAACTCCTCCGCTCTTCAGCAGGGATCGACTACTATCCGCATGGGCCCATTCGGGCAATATAGAGGTCCTGTCATCAGCACCTGGAATATTAAAGCTTCAAAGGTCTTCGCCATCCATGAGCGGTATCACATCGAAGCAAACTTTCAGGTATTCAATCTCCTCAACACTAGCGCTGCGGTTGCGACGAACTATCTCACCGGAGCTTCGACCTTCGGCGTAGTCACCGATCTCATCTCTCCCCGTGTAGCCAGGATCGGGGGCTTATTTACGTTTTGAGCGATGCATATCGATCGCATCATGGCGAGGAAGAGCGACGTCCAGGCTCTTCCTCGCCGATTACTCAGTACCCTTCGCTCTGTGAATGTATCCCTGTTGTTTGAAGCACAATTTTCGAAGCTCCCGAGGACGCCAGGGAGTGCCGATGACGAACCGCCTGCACCAGGTGAGGAGAGATGGTTGAGAATGACAACGCACACCCCACGCCGCTTCTTTCGAACTCTGTACTTTCGTGTAATCGTTGGCATTGCCCTCGGAGTTCTTGTAGGCATCTTCGCGCCTCACGCCGGAGAACAGTTGAAGCCCCTGGGCGACATCTTCATTAAGCTCATCCGCATGATGATCACGCCCGTCATCTTCTTCACCGTTGTCATTGGAATCGCCAACATCGGCAGCACACGAAGATTGGGCCGCGTCGGGGTCAAGGCGCTTGTCTACTTTGAAGTCGTGACCACCTTTGCCCTGCTGATCGGACTGGCCGTCGCATCGATCTTTCAGCCTGGAAGAGGCATGAATGTGGATCCGGCGACGCTCGACATGAAGTCCGTCGCCCAGTATGCAAGCGACGCGAAACATCTTAGCTTCAGCGATTTCATTCTGAACATAATCCCGGACAGCTTCGGCAGCGCTTTTGCGAAGGGCGAGGTGCTTCAGGTGCTGCTTCTGGCCATACTCTGCGGGCTGGCCCTTATCTCGCTGGACGACGACAATCGGCTGGTTGGCCTTTGCGAATCAATCTCGCACATGATGTCGAGGATCATCGCCGTGCTGATGGAGTTCGCGCCCTTCGGAGCTTTCGGAGCGATGGCGTTCACCATCGGGAAGTTCGGCCTGGTCACCCTGCTCTCGCTCGGCAAACTTCTTCTTTGTGTGTACCTCACCAGTCTGAGCTTCATCTTCGTCGCATTGGGACTTATCTGCCACTCGCAAGGGATCAGTCTGTGGAAGTTCCTGAAATATATTCGAGAGGAGATACTGATCGCGCTCGGGACATCTTCTTCCGAGACAGTCCTTCCCCGGATGATCGTCAAGATGGAGCGATTGGGCTGCTCCAAATCGGTCGTCGGACTGGTGATTCCCGCGGGGTATTCGTTCAATCTCGATGGCACTTCGATCTATCTCACCATCGCCGCTCTCTTCATCGCGCAGGCAACGAACACGCATCTCTCCATCCGCGAGGAAGCCTTCGTGCTCATCATCCTCATGCTCAACTCCAAGGGCGCGGCGGCAGTCACCGGTGGCGGATTTATTACTCTCGCGGCGACCCTCTCCGTTTTGGGCTCGATTCCGGTCGCAGGCATCACATTGCTGGTGGGAGTGGATCGATTCATGTCTGAGATGCGCACTGTCACCAATCTCATCGGAAACGGCGTCGCAACCATTGTCATTGCGAGGTGGGAGAACGAATTCGACGACCGCAAAGCTCAGCGCGTCCTGGATCGCGTCCTGAGCGACGAACAAGGAATCGAGGAGGAGCAGCTTAAAACGGAAAAGTCCGTAGTCTCTTTCTAAGAATAGCGCGATTGTTTACCTTCGGAATCCATGCAATTAGCTGTATTGGCCTGAATAACCTTGAAAACTAACTATAAGAAGGGCCAAACAATCATGCGCTAATTGAAATGAGCGGCCGGGGATGAGCGGATTGAAGCCCATTTATCATTCAGTCGCCGTCAGATCTTCGGAGGTTGCGGGTTACGTCGAGCGCAGGTAAATTGGATGCGGTAGTTCGAATTGAACTGAAAGGGGTCCGTCCCGGTGGAATCCGCCTCTGCATTCATCGACGAGAAAATCAAGGAACTTGGGGACTGGCGCGGGAAGACGCTCGCGAAGGTGCGCGAAATCATACACGAGGCAGACCCTGAGGTCGTCGAAGAGTGGAAGTGGATGGGGACTCCCGTCTTCTCCCACGGCGGCATCGTCTGCACGGGTGAGACGTACAAGAACGTCGTCAAGATGACCTTTGCCAAGGGAGCCGCGTTGGAGGACCCTTCCGGTCTATTCAACTCCAGCCTCGACGGGAATGTCAGGCGCGCCATCGACTTCCACGAAGGCGACAAGATCGATGAGGCGGCCCTGAAGGATCTCATCCGCGCTGCAGTGGCGCTCAATCTCGAAGGCAAGGCCAAAGCCAAGAGCAAGCCGAAGCCCCGACTGCCTCGTACGATTGGTTAATAAAGCTCTAAGCGGTGATATAAAGGCATTCTGAGAAGTTATCCGGCTACGCGGAAAAGTACAGGAGCCATATCTCCCTCTCCTTCGGAGTTTTGTGATCAACCTTATCAATCCTGTCACTAAATTGCCGCTCACGGCGGGAGATCGCGAAAACTATAGAAAGAGCGAGAGTCCTTCGGATCGTACGAGTTGAACATCAGAACTGAGTCGATCGCCAAATAAACGCTGCCATGGAATCGTACAAAAACATAACCCGGCTCGATTTTCTAAAGCATTCAGGCTTGATTGCTGCGGGCTTTACCTTTCTGCCGCATTCCGTATTGGCTACGGTCCAGATCCCAGGAAAGCGATGAAGTGAGTATAGGGAAGCTGGCGGGGTATCAGATTATTGTGCCCGACCAGGCAAACCCGGTAGAACAGCAAGCGGCCGAGAAGCTACAGCATTATCTGAATGAAATATCGCATAAGAATCTGGTGCTCAAGAAGGAAGCAGACTATCGGAGCGGTCCCGCCTTTTTCATTGGACAAACCCGATATGCGAAGACGCGGAAATTAATTTCAAACAATTAAAAGAAGATGGATTTGCCTATTATCCTGCCGGAAAAAACCTGATCATTGCAGGGGGCACGGGGAAGGGAGTGCTCTACGGTATATATGGCCTGCTTGAGCTGTGGGGCTTCAGGATGTATACGTCCGCAGCTATCCATATTCCGGATGCAGGTTCAATCAGCATTCCGAAAAATGCGACTCGTTGTCGTTCCGACAGTGCAATACCGCACCATATCCTACCGGGATACTCGCGACCCAGAATATACAGACTGGCACAGGCTTTCTTCGCGGAACGATTGGGGATTGTTCGTCCACACCTTTAACGAACTGGTTCCCCCGGACCAGTACGGCAAAACGCATCCTGAATACTATTCCCTGATCAACGGCAATCGGCTACCGGGCACGCAGCTATGCCTCTCCAATCGCGAAGTGCTCGCACGTACTGATTGCCAATTTAAAAGAAAAGATGGCCGCGAAGCCCAGCGCCACCTATTGGTCGGTCAGTCAGAATGACAATGATCAGTATTGCCGCTGCGAACCTTGTACTGAACTCAACGCAAAGTATGGCGGAGTGCCAAGCGGATCCATCCTGTATTTCGTGAATGATGTCGCCAAAGCTTTTCCTGACAAAATTATTTCTACCCTGGCCTACTGGTATTCGAGAACGCCGCCCCAGAACATACAGGCCGAGCCCAACGTCAACATCATGCTCTGCAACATTGAAAGCAGGCGGCAGGGGCCGGTCTTCGAGACAGATCCTGCCTTTTCCGCTGACCTGATCACCTGGGGAAAGTTGTCAGGCAACATTCTTATCTGGGATTACAACATCCAGTTCGCCAACCTCGTCAGTCCATTCCCCAACCTGCATACCATTAAACCCAACATCAAGTTCTATACGGACCACCACGTAAACTCGCTCTTCATGCAGGCAAACGGCCAGGCCGGTGGTGAGATGGCCGGACTGAGAGCCTATCTCATCTGCAAACTGATGTGGGACCCGAATGCGGATGACAGCGCCATGATGGACGAATATTTAAATGGCTATTACGGCGCGGCCGGGCCGTTACATCCGTCAATACATCGACAAGATGCGCGAATCGCTAGTAAGCAGCGGCTTTAAGCTGAACATATTCGGAAGCCCTGAAGACGCGAAAGATGCCTATTTGTCAGCGGACATGCTGAAGGTATACAACGCGCTGTTTGACCAGGCGGAAAAGGCAGTTGCAAAAAATCCGCAATTGCTCACGCGGGTAAAAATAGCGCGCCTGCCGATCATGTATGCGGAGATCCAGATCGGGCGAAACGAAGTCGATACACCCCGGAGCATGTTTGCGCATACGTCAGACGGCAAGGTCATCGCAAAGCCTGAGATGAAGTCGCTCGTCACTCAATTTGTGAGCGGATGCAAGGAAGACGGAGTTACGCGGGTAAGAGAAAGAACCACTACCCCTGACGATTACCAGGCCTCCTATGACAGAGTCTTCACCAAAATGGCGGAGATGCAACACGCCAAGTCATTCGGGAAAAAGATCACGCCCTGTCACGCTTCCTGAAGGCGGAGCGGCTGCATCACAGCGGCTCACGGACGGCATCTTCGGGTCCTGGGAGTCCTGGAGCGCGCCGGATGTAAATTGGGTGGCTTATAAGGGTGAACATATGGACTTTATCCTGGACCTGGGAGAGGTCATGGACATCCGGTCCATCAACATGGATTTCCTCAATGCACAGGCTCAACCCGACTGGAATCTGCTGGTCCTGCCTGAATATGTCACCTATGCCACGTCAGCCGACGGAAAAATATTCAGCGATGAAGTAAAGGTACGCAATCCCAATAATCCAAACCCGAAGGAAAATCCGGACATTGCCAAGATCCCGGTACAGTCATTCCGGGCCGATCTGGGAACGTATGTCAAAGCCCGTTACATCAAAGTCCACGGGGAAAGTATCCTTCGCATGCCTTCCTGGCATATCCGCGCCGGGCAGCCGGCCTGGATTTACACCGATCAAATCATGGTTGAGTAAGCGATAAATCGCCATTCCGTAAGAAGACACGAAGTCGGTTTTCTCGATGGCGCGACCCACATACCGCCTCTTGTCATTCGGCTCGGGAGGGCCTGCATAGGGTCAGTCGCAGTGGCGCGTCGTGCGGGGAGGAAGCAGGCAGAAACAGAGGCAAGCAGCATCAGGATGCTGACAGCGCCAAAGACCTTATAGTCTATCTTGCCCACCTCAAACAACATGCTCTGCATGCTGCGCCCGATAAAGAACGCTCCAATCAAACCCAAAAGCGATAGATGCTGGGGCGCGGTCAGCACCCAGAGCCATGCGGATGGCTAGCTCACGTTTGCGTTACGCGACCGAGAAGGAAACAACTCCATAGATTCCGAGCGTCGCAAGAAGTAACGCAACGACAGCGAAGGCGGTGAAGATAGTGAGATGAATCGCTGGCTCTGCAAGCGCTCTTCACGGACCTGATCCATGGTGCGCATCCGGACGAGGGCGATCTCGGGATCGACTGAGTGCACTGTTGCGGTAATGCTCTTAGTCATTGCGTTAGGATCGCCGGCGGTGCGGACCGCAATGTTTGCTCCGTTCCTGGGACTCTGCCAGAAGGGACGCGCATCTCAGGATTCTCATAACCGCCACCGCGCGAATGGTGTGGTAGACGCCGATGACCTGCCACTCAACGGGCGGGCCGAGTTTAGCAACACCGGGGACAGCCTTAACGGCCGCGAGCATCTGCTGATAGTAGGCGTTAATCCGCGCCGGTTCTTTGGGACGAGAGTCAGGCACAGAAAGGTTGAAGGTGAGGACGTGATCGATCTTGATGCCGAGATCGACCCTGATGATGTTGACGAAACTATGGATGGCGAGGCCAGCGCCGGTGAGCAGCGAGAGAGCGAGTGCGAATTCGCCGATGACGAGGATGCGGCGCAGGCGATGGCGTCCGGAGCCCATACCAGCACCTCCACCTGCCTTCAGCGCTTCGTTGGGGTTGATGCGCGAGGCAAACCAAGCCGGTGCGTAACCGGAGAGCAGGCCAGCAAAGGTAGTGGCTGCGAGCGTAACCAGGAGAACGGGGATGCTAAGGCGCACATCAGCTTCGGTCGGCAGGGGTGTACTGCGGCATGATGGCGACGAGAATGCGGATGAGGGCGAACCGACGCCAAACCCTAGGGCGCCTCCGAGTAAAGACAGGACAAGACTCTCGGTGAGCATTTGAAAAAATGGACTTCTTCGATGCGCCGAGGGCGGTCCGGACGGCGATCTCTTTTTTGACGTGCGGTACCGCGGGCGAGCAGGAGGTTTGCGACGTTCACACAAGCGATAAGCAGAAGAAATGCACAGGCTGCGAGGAGGAGCCAAAGGATGGTACGGGTCCCACCGTCAACATAGGCATGTTCGAAAGTGTCAATATACCACTCATGACAAAGACGTTGGTGCGGTTGGTATCGCCACGGCCGTAGCTCAGACGCGGATAGTTCGCAAAAACCTCGTCGTTGGCATAGTTCACCCACCTACAACCAGCACACATAACGCGAGTTGAGCTAGCCAAGACAAAGCGATACTTTCCGCACGGATTCGGATTTGTCTCAACTATTTCAAACTTATAAGGGCATCTCACTCAACGTGAGTGAAAGGGATTACCGTTAAAAATAGCTCCTTTATTTTCAATGTCGCAAGTCTTGAATGCATCATCTTGGGGGCAGAAGGCTTTGACAGGGCGAACTCCATAGGCGAATATAAAGCGAATATAGCTTATGCAGTCCGCCTCCGCGATTCGGCGTCAGATCGAAACGACATTCGCCCACAAAATCCCTTCGGCGCTGACCCCAGCGCAGAAGGTCATACGACCTGTCGCGCCTACAGGTGTCACGGCTGTGGACGAGTTATTGGGCGGAGGTTTGCCCATCGGGGCAATTACCGAGATGACCGGCCCGGAGTGCAGCGGACGTACTTCGTTGGCCCTTTCTTACATTGCACGCGTTACGCACGAGGGCAACGTCTGCGCTTGGATCGACGTATGCGATGCATTGCATGCAGAATCGGCAGCCGCAACTGGCGTCGATCTCTCCCGGCTGCTGTGGGTTCGATGCGGAGCAACATCTCCACCCAAGCAGACAGCAAATTATAAGTTCTCTCTATCTGATAAATACTTTATCCCTCCTCCGATCAAACGGGGCTTACATGGTGGAGGATTCGGATCTCATCCACGTCATGAGGCAAATGGACTCTCGTACGCTGTGAGTGACTTGCTGAAATCCGAAGGAACAGCGCCGCGCTGCGCTGAACCGCAACCACGCAGACATGTTGAGCGAAAGATCTTTGAACCAAACCCACTGCCACTCAGACAAAAGAACAGTCTGCGGGCTCGACCTGGCAAACCGTGGTCAAGACTTGAACAAGCACTAGGCGCAACCGACCTGCTTCTGCAAGGTGGTGGCTTCAGTGCGATTGTGCTCGACATGGCAGGAATCGCGCCAGAGCATGTCTCGCGCGTCGAACTATCGATCTGGTTTCGCTATCGTGCTGCCGCCGAGAAGACTCAGGCAAGCCTCCTTCTGCTAACGCAACATCCCTGCGCTAAGAGTGCTGGAGAATTGCTGCTGCGCTTTCATCCCGGCGAGGCGCGCCGCGATGAGAGGACTGTGTTTGCGGGAATAGAGCATTATCTCGAAGTTGAACGAAGGCGCTTTGCCTCGAATGTATCGAGCGTCGTACCTCTCAAAAAGCGATCACAGAGGAGCAATGTCGCTCACTGGCTCAGCCTATCGACGTGGGCGGGTGCGCGGTGAATCGAACTACTGAACTCTATGCGGCACTCCTCGCACGAGAATTCCCGGCGCAGGCACTCATGCGTTTGAGAAACGAGCTACATAATCAACCATGCGTTGTCATGCAGGGAGAACCGCCACTCGAACAGGTAGTGTCTTTCAACATAAAGGCACGAACGCTCGGCATTGTGCATAACCTGACGAAGGTAGAGGTCGATACATTTCCCGATGTCACCGTGCTACGCCGTTCTGCAGACGAAGAAGCTGCTACAAGAACAGTCCTGCTCGAATGCGCTGGTGGCTTTTCCCCGCATGTTGAGGACTGTACTGAAGGCAGAGAATTCCTGTGCATCCTCGATATTGCAGGAACCGAGATGTTGTTCGGACAACCGCTGGCATTGGCCAGGAATCTCCTCACACGGGTGAAGGCTCTAGGCGTAGTCGCCTGCGTTGCGATCAGTCGTAATTTCCATGCGGCGGTCGCTCTCACCAACGGAACAGCAGCACGCCACATCAGAGTCATCCCATCTGGTGAGGAGGCGGCGGCACTCGCGCATCTGCCTCTCACGGTGCTAGACCTTACCGAAGAGTATGCGGAGACCTTCTCTCTTTGGGGCATTCGCACGTTGGGAGCACTCGCAGAGTTACCGGAGAAGGAACTGATTGCCAGAATGGGACAGTCGGGGAAGCGCCTTCGCCAGTTGGCACGCGGCAAGATGCCCCACCTGTTTCATCCAGTAGAACCTGTCTTCTCGCTTGAAGAGAGAATGGAACTGGACGCGCCGGTTGAACTTCTCGATGCACTGATGTTTGTCGTGAATGTCATGCTCGAACAACTCATACTACGAGCTGCAGCGCGTGTCCTCGCGCTTGCTTCCGTCACGATTCGACTGGCGCTCGAGGGCGGAGCCATTCACTCCCTCACCGTCAGTCCTGTACAGCCTACCAACGAGCGGCAGATCTGGCTCAAGCTGCTGCATCTCGATCTTGAAGCTCATCCTCCGCAGGCAGCGATTCTCGCCGTTGCACTCGAGGCAGAATCAGGCAGCACCAGTAAAATGCAGCTTGGCCTTTTCTCCCCGCAACTGCCGGAACCTTCACGGCTTGATGTCACATTGGCACGTATTCTCGCACTTGTGGGGGATGGCAATGTCGGCAGTCCTGTTCTGAAAGATACGAATCAGATGGACGGATTCGGCATCGAGTCTTTCCGCATTCTGGCTGCTCAGCCTTCTGAGATTGTCTCAAACCCACTACGTCTTGCCATGCGGATGCTGCGTCCAGCCGAAGCCACATTTGTCACCCTGCAGAGCCACCGTCCAAAAGCATTCATATTCAGAGACCGTCGCTATTCTGTCGAGCATGCGTATGGTCCCTGGCTGACCAGTGGGGAGTGGTGGACGTCGACACTTTGGGGACACGAACAATGGGATTTGATCGCGCGTACACAGAATGGAAATATTTTGTGCTGCCGTCTGGTGCGTGACCGAATGCAGGATGACTGGCGAATGGTGGCGCTCTATGACTAGCAGATACATCGAACTGCATGCCGCAAGCGCCTTCAGTTTCCTTCAGGGAGCTTCTCGGCCAGAGAGTCTGATCGAACGCGCTGTCGAACTGGAGATACCAGCGATGGCACTACTCGATCACAATGGCTTCTATGGTTCCGCGCGCTTTCACACCAGCAGCAAGCGAAATGATGTTCGCGCTCACATCGGTGCAGAGGTTTCGGTAGCGAGTCTTGGCAACAGGCTTATGCCTCCAGCATGGCTTCCCCATCAGCACGAAGCAGAGCCCGCCCGCTTGCCACTCCTTTGCGAATCGCGCGAAGGCTATCAAAACCTCTGCCAGCTCATCACGCAGCTCAACATGCGTAAGTTTACAAAAGCAGCCGGAGCCGCGACTTTCGATGATCTCCAGCAATATGCGGCCGGCCTGATCTGTCTTACGGGAGGGGATGAAGGTCCACTTGCAGCAGCACTGAGTCGTGGAGGCGAAGAAGAGGGACGCAGAACTGTCGAGCAGTTGCTACATATCTTTGGACGAGAGAACGTCTATGTCGAGCTGCAACGCCATCAGGAACGCGAAGAAGAATGGAGGAACCAGGCGGCCATCCGCATTGCAGGTTCCCTGAACTTGCCACTGATTGCAACGAACGGTGTCCGATACGCCTCTGCGTATGACCGTGAGATTCAGGATATGTTCACGGCTATTCGACATCATGTCGAACTCGACCAGGCGGGCCGGTTGCTTTCAATCAATAGTAGGCGTCATCTGCGCTGTGCCCGGCAGATGGCCGCTCTCTTCCGCGATATCCAAGGAGCCGTCGAGAATACTGTCAGCTTGTCTTCGCGTCTCAGCTTCGAGTTGAACGATCTCGGCTATGAATTTCCCCGTTATCCAGTGCCGGACGGAGAGACGATGGATAGCTTTCTGCGGAAGCGAGTTGCGGAAGGCGTGCAACGAAGATATGTTCCCAAGAACAATCCGGCTTTGCTGGAGCGCGCCAAGAAGCAAGTGGAACACGAACTGGCGCTGATTGCCAAACTTGGCTTTGCAGGATACTTTCTCATCGTCTGGGACATCATCCAGTTCTGCAAGCAGCATGACATTCTAGTGCAAGGCCGAGGAAGTGCTGCGAACTCCGCCGTCTGCTATGCACTCGAAATCACCGCTATTGATCCCGTGAGCATGGAACTGCTCTTCGAACGTTTCCTGAGCAGATCTCGCAACGAATGGCCCGACATCGATCTTGATCTGCCTTCTGAGGACAAGCGGGAGCAGGCCATCCAATATGTCTATCAGCGGTATGGCGAACTGGGCGCGGCTATGTGCGCCAATGTCATCACCTATCGCAACAAGTCCGCAGCTCGTGAGGTAGGCAAGGCGCTCGGCTTCGATGAAGACACACTCGGACGACTGTCGAGTCTAGTCGGTCAGTGGGAGTGGCGTGGAAAGACAGACACGATGGCCCATTCATTCCAGCATGCTGGCTTCGACATACAGCATCCTCGCATCGCTAAATACCTGGAGCTGTCGATGCGTATTCAGGATCTGCCCCGACATCTCGGCCAGCACAGCGGAGGCATGGTGATCTGTCAAGGACAACTAAATAAGGTTGTGCCGCTAGAGCGGTCTTCGATGCCGAATCGTCACGTCGTCCAATGGGACAAAGAAGACTGCGCCGATCTCGGCATTATCAAGGTAGACCTATTAGGCCTTGGAATGATGGCCGTATTGCATGACTGCCTCGAACTGATTCCCCGGCATTATGGAGAGAAGGTCGATCTCGCTCAGTTACCGGAAAACGATGAGATCTATAGCGTCCTGCAGAAGGCGGATACGGTCGGCATGTTCCAGATTGAGAGTCGTGCGCAGATGGCATCACTGCCACGGAACTGCCCCACGAAGTTTTACGACTTGGTCGTCCAGGTAGCGATTATCAGGCCTGGCCCCATCGCGGGCCAGATGATGCACCCCTACATTCGACGGCGGCAGAAGAAAGAGGAAGTCACCTACCCGCATCCATCGCTTGAGCCTGTGTTGAAGAAGACCCTGGGTGTTCCCCTGTTTCAGGAACAGCTGCTGCGCATGGCAATGACAGTCGCCAACTTCTCAGGTGCAGAGGCCGATGAGCTGCGTCGCGCTGTAGGAATGCGCCGGTCGTGGGAACGAATGAAAAACCTGGAAGGAAAGCTCCGGGCGGGTATGACAGCTAATGGTATCGACCTAAAAACTCAAGACACCATCGTGCAGAACATTAGCTCCTTTGCGCTTTACGGATTCCCGGAAAGCCATGCTGCCTCTTTCGCGCTGATCGTTTACGTATCCGCATATTTCAAGGTAAAGTATCTGGCCGCCTTTACGTGCGCCATCCTGAACTGCCAACCGATGGGATTCTATAGTCCGGCAGTTCTCGTGAAAGACGCGCAACGGCATGGCCTGCGAGTGAAATCGATTGATGTTCAGAGATCGGATTGGCTCTGCACCATTGAACATGAAAGTGACGGAACGCTGTCCCTGCGAATTGGACTTCGATATGTGAAAAGCCTCCCACAGCAGGTTGCGGAAGCATTGGTTGCGTCCCGCCAGAGCAATGGTAGTTTTCGCTCTGCAGAAGACCTCGCACAACGTGTTCCGTCACTTGGCAAGAAAGCCCTCACAAGATTGGCTCAGATCGGTGCTCTCAACTGGCTCGATGGAATCGAACATCGCCGCGATGCGCTGTGGCAAGTAGAACGGGCGGGCAAAATGGAAGGGCCACTTCTCCGCCAGGACAGCGAATGGTTGCAAGAAGAATCGGGCGCGCTTCCTTTGCATCAGATGAGCGTCGACGAGCGCCTAGTTGCCGATTACACAGGAACGGGCCTCACCGTGGACAAGCACCCGATGTTCTATCGCCGCACTGAGCTGCGCCGCCAGGGCGTCCGGTCAGCAGAGGAGTTGCGGCACTCCAGGGATGGAGAATTTGTCAGGACCGCAGGTTGCGTCATCGCGAGGCAACGCCCTGGTACCGCGAAGGGATTCATCTTCATCTCGATGGAAGATGAGACGGGCATTGCGAATGTGATTGTGACTCCTGATCTCTACGACCGAGATCGCATGGTTGTCACTAGGAGTAAGTTTCTCCTGGTCGAAGGACCGCTTCAAAAGCAGGATGATGTTATTCATGTGAAAGCGACGCGGCTGATACGCCTATCCGATGAGGCACTGGAAGTGCGCTCGCATGACTTTCATTGAGCATCCGCCAAAGCATCGACTATCCCCATCTCTTTTCAAAACAATGGAATCACGGGATTGCGACCGGCCGGCGAAAGTGGTCACTTATTCCAGAGTATGCAAGACCACATATTTTCGGCGCAGAATAGTCGCGGTAGTTAAGTAACAGATCAAACCCGTCTTAGATCCTCTGCTAGAAGAATTGCGTCAGCGATCTCTCGCATTGATTTTCGTCGTTGACGGCTCTCCTTCTGCATCATTTGGTAAGCATCTTCTTCATTCAAAGACAGATCACGTTGCAAGATGCTTTTTGCCCGGTCTACTGCCTTACGCGTCTCCAGCCTAGTGGTCAACTGTGTATTTTCCGTCTCCAGTCTCGCCCGTTCAATCTCTGCGCCCACCAAAAAGCCTAGCGTCGAAAGCAGCCGCACCTGCTCGTTTGTATGCCGATACGACATACGATGCTGCAGGTTAATCACTCCCACCACCCGTCCAGCGCAAAGAATCGGCGTGCACAACATGGCCTCAAAGTGGTCTTCGGGTAGATTCTTGAATGCCTTGAATCGAGGATCATTCGAAGCAGCAGACGCGATCACCACGGGTTGCCGGTGCTTCGCTACCCATCCCGTTACTCCCTGCCCCATCTGCACCCCAATGTGATCGATCAGGTCCGCATGCGGATTCTTCGACGCACGCAACGTCAGGTTTTCGCCCTCCACCACGTAGATGAAGCACGAGTCACACGGGATGACATTTGTAATAAAGTCGACGATCCTGTCCAACACCAGATGCAGCGAATCTGCCGCCGCCATACGGCTGCTGATCTCATGCAGAAACTCCATCTCCGCCAGACCATCGCGAAACCCTGCCATGGTCGAAGTAGAAGCAGCCACGCGCCGCACGTCTGCGGTCCGTTCCTGCTTTGCTTCCTCCGTCCCGGGAAGCTGTGACACCACAGCCTCTATCTCGCCATTCCGCTTCTTCTCCAGCAGCCTGCTAGCGTACTGCGCTGCTTCGTTTACCAGAAAACCCATCTTCGGTCGCGAAGGCTCAAAGTCAGGCTCAATCCCGTAGTGGGTCAGTTCCTCCGAAGTCGTCGGCCCGATTGAAAGCACGACCGTCTTCCGCAGTGCTTCACGCAGATCATCCTGTACTCCCATCTGCTCCGCGACTCGGAAGAGGTGGATGACCTGCACTGCAGTCATAAACAATACAACATCGATCATCCCATTCAGAACGCCCAGCACGCACTCCCGCAGCGGCTGCAGATCTTCCGGTAGTGCCCATTGGTAGACAGGAACCTTGGTCAGCTCGCGGCTGCGCTCACTCAGCTCGGAGAGCAACTCCGGATTCGATGCTCCATACTCCTGCAGGACCACATGCATCTTCCCCAGGGAATCGCCGTACTCGGCATCGATCGCCTGGAGAAGTTCGTGCCAGGTACTCGGCTCCTCTGCGGTTACGTCCACCGATACTTTCAGCTCCCTCAACGCCGAATTCGGCTTCGCTCCGCGTGCAGCGATCTTTACCTTTCGCAACGCAGCAAGAAAATCCTCCCGGTCATACTTGGTCTCTGCTATCTCCAGGATCGTGCGCACACCGACACCTGTCATAAAGATGATCAGGTCGTAGCTGCCTTCCAGAACCTTCGCGGCAAACTCCAGCACATGCTGGTTCGACTCCAGACCAACTTCACGCATCGATGGCACAACAATCGGCTCGCCTCCGTAGGTGCAGATCAGCTTCTCAACCTCTTTCGCGCGACGAGCTTCGAGCGAAAGTACGCGAAGTCCATTGAAGCTCGCATGCGCCACGTTTCCTCCAGATCCGGCCCAGCGCGTCTTGGCCTTCTTTGCTGGTCAGCACATCGTCCGCGGATAGCGGTGGTCGTTCAATTGCAGCTATTCGGAGAAGAAGACCGTCTTCTGATAATAGACGACGGCATAGAGGAACCAAGCCGGAAACCTCGTTCCGCTCATACCGCCCGCCTCAAAACACAATACGACCAGTTAAAACCAGTCCATGGTTATAACTGTGATAGCTCGAAGTTGCAATCTCCATGCCCGTACCTAACATTAGTCCCAGCCTGTCTTTGGGATCCTCACGGAGCTTAATCTTACCCATCTCATTTCGGCTTCCGGCCAGAAATACTTTCCTATCTTGTACTGAGCGGTTGTATTCCACTGAATCGTCCTGCCGATCGTCGGGACAGAGCTTGTTGGGAGGACTCCACCCAGTGCGGACTGCACATCGAACTTGCCGATTCCCGTGCCAGCTACCACCGTGGGCGTAATCGTAGATACAGCGCTCCCATTCTTGTAACTCGTCGTCGGGACGGTGAGCGCAAATTACACGAGGGTCGAATGGTTTCCCTGCTCCTCATCTTCCGCAAATGGCCGGTACTTCGCCACCATCGAGAAATCAGCGGCACCATCCGCCACCTTCGGCGTATTGTGTTGGATCGATCCCGTCTGAACTAGATGTTATTTTGCACTTCGATGAAATGACGCGCTAATCACGACTAGAACCATCCCAACGGACGAATCTATAAAGAATGCTGCGCGAGATCCAGAGATTGTCCCTGCAAACAAAATCAATAGACCCACCATCGTGGTTGATATCCGGAGGACGGGAGCGGCTGGATTGCCAGCGTCTCGCGGAATCTCACTTGGCTGAATCGGGGTGCCCAACTGACGAAAGAACCGGGCGACCTGAGCGACCTCTACCTGCGTGCTCGACCATAGGAAAGTTCCCGCAATCATTCCAATTATGGTTGCACCCATATTGACGAGCAACGAAACACCTTCAAAATTATAAGTGGACCCAAAGACTGTACTGGCCCGTGGCCAATGTGATTTGACCGCGAGCATGACGCAGCCGGCGATGAGCCCGCAAAGAAATCCTGTGAAGGCGCCTTGCCAATTGAGTCTGCGTATCGTCAGGCCCGCTAACAGCGGCAACAGAGTGGGAGCCATAAACAGACCGAGGACCGTCACCATTAGATTGAAGAGTGATTCCTGATGGGTAAAGGCCACCCATAAGCTTAACACGGTCGTAAGTGCGCCGAGGCCGAATGTAATCCAGCGTCCCACGAAGAGAAGCTGCCCTTCGTCTGCGGTCGGACGTAACAATCGGCGATAGACATCCTGCGTGAGCACACTGGCGATTGCGTTGAAGTCAGCGCTAACGGCTGCCATGGTGGCGGAAAACATTGCCGCCATGATGATACCCACCATGCCTGCCGGAAGAGACGCATCACGAGGAGGACGTAGGTGTCGACGGTACGATTTTGCTCAGCGAGATTCGGCAGGATGTGATGACCGATGATGGCCGGGAGGATCATCAGCGGGGCGCCGATGAAGTTGAGGGCCGCGGAAAAATAGGCTGCTTTTGCTGCCTCCTTTTCGTCGCGCACCGAGTAATATTTCTGCGCCAGCGACCAGCTGGCGTTGTAGCTGACCATCATGACGGCTGCAAAGCCTGCAATATAGATCCAGCCATAGGGCCCATTCACGGGCCTCAGGAAGCCGGAAGGCAATCCCGTGAGTGCGAGGCGAAGGCCGCCAGCCGCTTCAATTGCAAGAGGCAGCATGAGGAGAATGGCGAACGCCTTCATGAGGAACTGCACGTAGTCGGTGACAACGAGCGCCCAGAGGCCTCCGAAGAAGGTATAGGCCACCATTACGACGCCGCAGATCACGATAGACCATGGCAGGCTGACGCCGGATGCGAGGGAGACGAAGAGGCCGGTAGCAAAGATCTTCAACGCATCGTCGAAGATCTTCATCGGAATGCCTGCCCAGGCGAAGAGCTGTCTCAAGAATCCGTTGTAGCGCGCTTCGAGGAATTGCACGGGAGTGATAACGCGCGCGCGACGCCAGCGCTTTGCAAAAAATAGTCCGCCTGCAATGCAGCCAGGAACCGTAACCCAGAAGAGAGTGACAGCTACCCAGCCATACATGTACCCGATCTGTGCATATGCGATGAAGGAGAACGCACTGAAGCTCGACATGTAGTGCGAAATACCGGCCATCCACCAGGGGACCTGGTTGCCACCAGCGAAGTAATCTTTCACTGTCTCGAGACGATTTCTGAACCAAAGACCGATGGAGAGGACGAGCAGGAAGTATCCGATAATCACCAGATAATCGGAGGGCGTGAGGCGTATGTGCGTCATGCTCTAGAAGCTCCAGTGACGGATGGCGTAGCGCTCTACTTTTTCCATATCCACCTGAAAACCCAGGCCGGAACCTGACGGCACGACCAACTCGCCCGCTTGTAGCACTAGCTCGGGCTTGAGAATGTCATCGTGATACCAGCGGGCACTCGGCTCGACGTCGGTGGGATAGACACAGCCGGGATGCGCGGCAAATATCAATGCCTGGGCACTACCGATGCCGAGCTCCGGCATCGTGCCCATCCACATGTCAATTTTGTTCTGAACACAGCATTCCGCGATACGCAGCGCTTCGAGGTACCCGCCCACGCGCTGCAACTTGATATTCACAATACGGCACGCGTCGAGGTCCGCGCCTTGCTGGATGTCTGCTACTGTCTCTGCGCTTTCGTCGAAGCAAACCGGTGTTTGTACTGCCCGTTGCAAGCGCGCTGAGCCTTCAAAGTCAGCACGAGCAAATGGCTGCTCGAACATCATCAGGCCGTAAGTGTCCATCTCACGAAAAATGTCGAGATCGTCCAGCGAGTAGTCGGCGTTTGCGTCCACAAAAAGTGGGATGTCGCCGAACCACTCGCGGACGGAGCGGACCAGACGCAGGTCGTGGCCCCGCTTGATTTTGATCTTCAGACGGCGGTAGTCGCGCGCACGGTAGCGTTTGAGAGCTTGATGCAGTTCCCCGTCGGTATCGTAAAGGCCGACGGCGAGGCCGGATGGAATTGGCCGATCGGGAAATCCAAAGAGCTGCCGCAGTGATTGGTCCTGTTTGCGGGCAAGCAACTCCCATGCTGCCGTCTCCAGTGCTACACGAACGAAGCGGCTGTTCGTCCATTCCGCCAGGGCCGATTCCAGCGCCAGCATGGTGGAATAGCTGCTGCCAACCAGTTCGGGAAGAATGTGGCTCACCAATTCTTTTTCGCAAGTGTCTGGCGTCTCCGCGGAATAGAACGCACCCGGCATTGACGAAGACTCTCCCCACCCAAAGAAAGGCCCATCACTCAGGCGAACGATGATCGCATCTTTACGGGAGACTTCACCCGAACTAATGCGAAAGGGCTCGTGCATAGGGATGGAAACCCGCCACGCCTCCGCTTTACGGATCGAGACGGGGCCCATGTTTTCCAAATCGTTTGCGCTGCGGCAATGACCCATGGGTCTCGAACCTCAATGATGCAGGAATTATTGTTGTTTTTGAGCAGCGAAGTGATGAGCTACCTTGCGAATAGCGGCGGCAATTTCGACAACGTGGCCTGGAGTGTAGTTTTCGTTCCAATGGATTGCTATGACCTGAGAAAGCGCTTGTTCCGCCTGTGGGCATAGACCGCGCGCGAAGGACTGATGCGCGAATTGAGAGAACGGGTAACCGCTTGTGCCATAGGTCTGCGGCGAAGTGAAGATCGGGGAAAGATAGAGTGGATCGACGATATACCGCACCCATGCCGGAACGCCTTCTGCTACCAACGCATCCCCGAAGTCCTTCGCGCTTGCCTGAGAGGACTCAGTGATTCGAAGCATGTAGAGCCAGTAAGCAGGATTTGTACCGGCAGATACATGCGGTACAGTGACACCCTCCAGTCCGGAGATGAGCTGGCTCAATTCACCGGCCCGTGCACGGCGGCGTGTCACCGTATCCTGCACCTTCTTTAGCTGTGCCCAGGCGACTGCGCCGGCCAGTTCACTCATACGGTAGTTTTGCGACAGGAAGAGGAAACGGGCCGAGCCAAGAGAGGTGCTCTCGCGCGGCCATGCTTTATCTGAGAACAGGAGCGAGCGCCGAGCGTACGCTTCGTTCGAGGTGACCATCAGGCCACCTTCGCCGCAGCTCATATGCTTACTCTGTTGCAAGCTGAAGCAGCCGATGTCTCCCATCGAACCGACTAATTTACCCTTGTATTCCGCCCAGTAGGCCTGCGAGCAATCCTCGATCAGTGGTATGCGGTGCTGCTTGCAGATTCCGAGGAGTTCGTCCATCGGACAGGGCATGCCGGCAAGATGGACGGCGATTACGGCGCGTGTGCGCGGAGTAGTGCGTTTCTCCACTTCAGTTGGGTCGAGCACCATGGTGAGCGGGTCGACGTCCGCAAATACAGGAATGGCGTTTTGCCAGAGGATCGGGAGTATGGAGCCAATATCCGTAATCGGAGGCACAATCACTTCGTCTCCGGGCTCGAGGTCGAGCGCGGCCAGTGCCAGGTGGATACATGCGGTGCCACTTGAGCAGCTGACAGTGTGAGTGACGCCCAATGCTTCGGCGAAATCCCGCTCAAGACCTTTTACCATCGTTCCGCCGTTGCGGCTGAGGCAGCCGGAGCGCAGAGCTGCGATTACGAGCGCTTCTTCCTCGGGTCCAAATGTGCGCCCTGCCGCTGAAAGAAAGTTGGGCAGATCGGCTGATATTGCTCGTGGGCCGCCGTTAATCGCGAGTTGATCGTTCATGAAATCGGCTCGATAGAACGAAGGTGGATGGTGCGTCCTTCTGCTGCGGATTGGTAAGCAGCAGTGGCAACTTCGACGGCAGCTCGGCCATCCTCGCCGGTAACCGAGGGAGCACGATGTTCGAGGATGCTGTTGACGAACTCCTGATCCTGCAGTTGATAGGCTTTCATCCGGACAGGCGCCAGAATTCCCTGCCCTGCCCAGTCGATCGGCTCCTGCTCGGCGATTACCTTCCAGGTTTTATCCTTGCCAAGTCGCAGCTCTCCGTATGCATCGAGATCCAGGTTGCCGGTCTCGCCCGCGATTAGTGCGCTTGACGTGCTGCGGGGAAAGCCAGGTGCGGCGATATCCCAGGATGCCCACAAGGTTGCCATCGTGCCATTGGTTAGAGTGAAGAGCGCCATCGTCGAGACTTCGTTACCGGTCTTTGGATCACGCTGCACCTGCGCGCTGACCGACGCGACCTCCGCACCGGTGATCCACCGGATGCGATCGATATTATGTACCGCATGGCCGAGAAAGATGCCGTAATTTTCCGGCAGCGACTGCCAGGGCGGGAGCGACGCCAGCCCCCCGCTCGCCAGAATCTGCTCCTGGATCATGCGGACCTTACCGATGGCGCCCTCGCGGACCGCACGGTGGGCTTCGATGTTGCAGATGCGAAAGCGCTGGCCGAACATGACCATTACATTGACGCCCGAGGTGCGGGCAGATTCAAGAATCCGATCACAGTCCGCGACCGAGGTTGCCATTGGTTTATCGATCAGAAGATGCTTGCCTGCTGCAGCTGCGGCCAGTGCCTCTTTGGCATGCGCCGCGTGAGGGGTGCTGATGAGGACGGCGTCTATATCGCTTCTTTTAAGCAGCGATTCCAAGTCGGGCTCGTGATCGACGTGATAGTCGGCCGCCAAAGCTTGAGCGCGACTGCCACCAGTGACGGCGACCAACTTTGCATGCTGTAAATATTTGGAAACAGTCTCGGCATTGGTTCGCCCCATAAAACCGGAGCCAATGATGCCTATACGTACTACGTTCATTCACCTACCCCCACAATCCACGTATCTAAAGATCCCAGACTGTCAATCTCCGCACGCAAATGATCTCCCGCCTGAAGCGGTCGGCCGCGGGAAAAGCCAACGCCTTCCGGCGTTCCCATCGCAATAATGTCACCCGGTTCAAGTGTCAGCACTTGTGAGATAGCTGCAATGGTCTCAGGAATTCGGAATATCATGTTTTTCGTATTCGAATCCTGCATCAGGTCGCCGTTTAAGAATAAACGGATGGGAAGATTGTGGGGATCAGGAATCTCATCGGCCGTCACGATCTCCGGCCCGAGCGGTGCCGAACCGTCGAACCACTTCCCCATGAGCCAATCGAAGAAGGGATCGAACTCGCGCTTGTCTCTATTTTCCAGATTTGCGTTAAATTTGCGCTCACTCAGATCGTTGATAATCGTATAGCCAAAGACACAGGACATTGCTTCTTCTGTGGCGATATCCTTCGTGCGTTTGCCGATGATCACGGCCAGCTCTGCTTCCCAGTCAAAGAAGACATTGTTGTTGCGCAGAGCGACCTTGGCGTTTGGGCCAACGATCGAGGTTGTTGGTTTCCAAAAGATTTGCGGTGTCCAGATACCGTTTGAGGGGCCGGAAAATCCCGACTCGGCCACGTGCTTGCGGTAATTTCCGGCCAACGCCAGAAGCTTCGGCACCGAACGGATCGGCGCGTCAAGACGCAGGCCATCCATCGCCAATTCGGGAGCGGATGCGATCATCGCGTCGGTGATCGCATTCGGAAGATCGCGAGCGCCGAGATCTCTGATTGTTTTCTCTTGTCTAACCCCGAGATGAATAGAGCCATCATTCCCCCAGAAACGCAAAAGGCGCATTGCTATCCTTCCTTCAAGAGACGGCATAGATTTGCACTGAGAATCGCTTCCCGGTCTTCCTCCGAGATCGATGCATGGAGGATCTTGCTAAGAGAGGCGGCGCCGAGTTGGATCGGCGCGCCACTGCCAAATAAGATCTGCTGTGCGCCGCACTGTTGGACCAGCTTGGCGATTGCGGCGTAGCCCATGACACAAGAGGTCTCTAAATGGACAGTCGAAGACTTTCGCATGAGCGTGATGGCTAACTGTAGTTCATGGAGATAATTGATACCCGAGAGGATCCAGACCACACGCGGATGTCGGTTGACCAGGTTTTCCATGACAGTGAGATCTAGCGTTGGCATGCCCCAGTTCATGATGATTCGGAGGGGCAGCAGAACAGGACAGCCAAGCGACGCAGCCTCTTCCAAAATCGCGTCGAGAAATGATTGATACAACGGGTGGTAGCTATGGTGCTGCGGATAGATCCGCACGCCGCGGAAGCCGCGTTTCAGATAGTCCGCGACACGGATGACATCCTGCGGGAGTGCGTGGCTGAGCTCTAATGTGCCGAGACAGGCAAACGCAGTTAGTTGATCAGGCTGCTTATGCACTGCCGCCTCCACTTCACGATTTCCATCTTCCCAGTGGACGAAGACCGAGCGAGTTGAACAGATCGCCGCACGATCAATTTTCCATTCCTTCAGTGCGCCTGTGACCTCTTCCGGAGTAGACGAACGTATCGGCCAATAGGGCCATTTACCGATGAACGCGTTGGCGTCGTAGATCATGCCCTAACCCCCATGAGTCGCAGGATGTTCCCGCCCATGATGAGTTTTCGATCAGCCTCGGAGAAGCTCGCCTCACGGGCTTTGATCAACTGCGGCAATGGATCGAGCAAGGGCATGTCGGTTCCGAAGATGATTCTTTCGGCGCCGAGTGCAGCGACACAGCTTTCGACAAATGCGGTATCGACCGTGGAGCATGCGGTATCGAGATATAGGTTCGGCAGGCGCTGGGCCGCCATAATGGCGCGGTTCCAATCGCCATTTGCGAAGGGCTGGCCGCCGGCGTGAGCCATAATGAACATGACATCTGGCACAGCGTCGAGGAGAAATTCACACTCCTGCGGCGTCGTGTGGGCGAGGATTGGCATCTTCAATTCGCTGCAGAGTTCCAGGATCGGGATCATTGCCGACTCTGCGATGCTCATCTCCGGAGTTGAATAAATTTTCAGCCCGTGCATGCAGTAGTCGTGGCGGCACCGTTTGATTTCATCGAGCGTCTGTTGTCCAAACCGCGTTGAATGAAGGCTGGCATAGCCGAGAATGCGATCGGGGAACTTCTGCATTTCTCTATAGAGCAGGCGGTTGCCTTCATGCATGTCGTAGAACAGCGCGGTCAAATCGGTGCAGCATATCTTGTCAATCCCCAAGGTATCGGCGGCACGGACCAGCATTTCCCCATCGACGGCAATCTGCAGACGTGTGGACTTCCCGATATGTACGTGGCCATCGACGATCAAGATAGATTTCCTTCCATCAGAATATGGTTGTAGTCCCCGGCGACGATGAAGCTCCTACATTGTGTACCGATATGCTTCGGAATCTGACACAAAGTAGATAGCGCCGTCCTTTATGTCAAAACCACCGGTGATCTTCTTTGGCGAATGGGCAACGAGTGACGGTGTATCCGTCCTAAGGTCGATCGTAAAGATACCGTCCTCTGCCAACCCCCAGAGATTGCCGTCCTTGCCGATGCCGATGCAGTTGTAGAGCGCTCCTTTGCCTATAGCGATACTATTGGAGATTGCCACCGAGAAAGACAGTTTTTGCGTCTTCGTTATCTGCCTGATGCCGGGATCAAAGACAAACATGGTGTCGTCGGCGATGCCGTATATCTTGCCATTAGGCGCAGCAATAATATCAGTAATGCTCTTTGCTTCCGGAACCGGCACGATGTCGAATTCGAGTTTGCGGTTCGTCGTATTCCACACGAAGAGCTTTGCCTCCTTTTGGGTGGGATGACTGCCGCCGCCGCCGTTGATTGTGGTTCCGCCAATGATGAAGCTGCGCCATTCGGTGAGTGAAACTATGCTTTGGTCTCGGACGATGCCGCTATTTATCCAAACCGAATCGCCGTTCATGCCCCATTCCACTAGCGGCCCTTCCAACTGCCCGTAACCGGCGACCGCCCCGATGTACACTTTTGCATCCGGCCCGCGAATCATGGCCTGAGGACGCCATGCGGAATCCGACCCCTTGAAATCGATAAACCGCGGATTACCAGAGCCAACGGCGGGGCGCACTGGGAGGCCCGGATCATAGGACATCAGAGGCGATAAGCCAGAATAGGTTCCGATGAGAAGACGGTTGTCGTAATTGAGAAAGGAATACACCTCACCGCCGCCGAGTTCGGCGACGCGGTCGATCTGGTGGCGGGTCGGATCGATCTTGACAAAATGTATCGGCAACATTGCGCTACCGTAAAGGGTACCGTCAGGCCCAAACCCTATGCGAAACAGGCGTAGGTCGTTCCCTTCGTATGAGACCTTATGCTCGACCTTAGTATTCGTCCTAGGATTTGTGACCACAATTGTTTCTGATCCTTTTGACAAAGCCACGGTACGTCCGTCCCGTAAAACATTGTGGGCCGAGGGAGGGGGCGTTTTTCCTTGCGGCAACTCCACGGCGGTCCATTTATTTAGCTCAAATGCACGGTTCCCCACAGTGGCGTAGACCTTACCGTCTTGACCGCGATACACCTTTGCGATTCCGACGGCCTGCGCATCCGGCGGGAGGATTTCACGATGCTTCGCGGTCTTAATCTCGTAAACAGCAACATTCGCCTTGCTGGTTCCGATGCCGACATAGATAAAGCCATCGTCGTCTGCAGCTATCCAGCGACCATACTGTTCGCTTGGATCGAGTGGTCCCAGATCTTCAAGATGTCCCGTTGCCGGATCGTAACTGACGAGTTTGCAGCCGGGATAAGTTACGCCATATAGCTTCTTGTCTGAACCAAATGCGACGTCCCAGATATATTCCTCCGAAGCGCTTGGTCGGCCCAAATCAATCAGTTTCCCTTGCTTTCTGTCGACTTTTAGAAAATGAGCGTGGGATAGCGTACCCAGATAGACGTTCCCGTCGGGTCCGATCGCAATATTCCGGGCTCCAAATTCTCCTGGCGCCGGGTTATGGAAGACCTGAGCGGCTCCGGTGTCTGGGTCGATCGCTATTACGTCGAGAGTGTTTTCGTCATAGAGATAACTGACGTAAAAGCGTTCGGTGTCAGGCCGTGGCCCGGGGGCCACGGTAGTGGCAACAACGCCGCCGAGGTCGCGGTAGCTCGCCAAGAGCTCAAACTTGCCCCCAGATTGGGCATGGGCAGTAGCAATGAACAGTGCGACCGCCAGATATTTGAAGCTGTTCACCGCGAGGACTCCGTTGGGTGTGCCGCGATCGACTGCATTCGCTTCGCCATCAAGAGACGGTATAAAGGCGAAAACCATGGAAAATAGAACTTTTGAAAGGACGACATTCGCTTCCTCGTTCTTGGCCCTCGGTTTCTTGGAGCCGGGACATCATGATATCCGATTTCATCGACGCATCCACCGCGGCCGTCTGCAAACGGACAATTTGACACCGGTGGCACCAATATCTTGAATCCGGGATTTGCATCTGACAACTCAGGTGTTTTCACCAAATTTCCTTCTGGTTTTGTGCCACAAGAGACGGTTTTGACTTGACTGTTTGCCCGACCAGAGCGGGAAAGGATGTGCCGCAGAGAGGGCGGCATGTCGATGAAACAGCCTCCATCACCTAATTACAGTTCACCATCGACTACGCTTAGCCCGTCTCATCTGAATTTCTGATGAACTTTAGGACAGCGCCGAAAAGCCAGGAGGAGGTCGTAGGCTCCCATTATTAGCCGTGCGGATGATCAATCTCGCTGTGGTTTACGATCCAATCTCTTTGCAAGAAGCTGGAGCGCAACTGGCCTGCGCAACCCTCCAGCCGTCGAGCGAACCGCCCTCGGCACCGGAGCGGCGCCAGGCTTTACGACTACAGCTCCGACGGCGATAATGCTTCCTCCGGTTCGGCCTACGTCACTCTTCCCCCGACGCCCGGTGGCATAGTCCGAACCTATCGACATGTAGATGGAAGCCGTCCGCGACGAGATGCTCTGATAGAAGGACACGTCCGAATGTGTTTTTTGCATCTAGATCGTATAACTTGGTCGCACATCCATCGTCGGATATAGAAGGACCTCGCCCATGTCGATGTGGCAGACTAATGCTGTCTTCTAATTAACTCTCTTTCTCTGATTGCCGTCCCATCACCAAATCGGGGCAGGCGAATAAAGGAAAGTGCTAGAATCTGCACCTAACGGTGGCTGCATACCAATGCGCAACGATTGCACAACCGATATCCAGATGCACGGACGCCACGGTGGCGCGGATTCGATATTGTGCACGCATTTTGACGTGCCGCCCAGTCTGGCCCGGCCCGGCCTCTTCGGCGGCGATTAACTGCACTCTCCCAACCAGCAAAGCCGCGCTCCAGCGTATTGCATTATTCACTTCCAGATAGCAGAAGACGATGACTCTTACCTGCGAAAACACGTTCCCAACGCTGCATCATAAGGGAGATTCCCTATGTTCGTCATGCCTACCGCTGACTCTGAAAAAGCCGCCAACCGTGCCCATTTCGGTTCCAGCCTCGTCACCACCATCCCTGGTCCGCTTGCCCAGAGGATTATTGAGGATGATGAGCGCCTGATCTCCCACAGCTATACCCGCAGCTATCCGCTGGCCGTGAAGAGCGGTCGAGGTACCCGGATTGAAGATGTCGATGGCAACCAGTTCCTCGACTTCACGGCCGGCATCGCGGTCAACTCCACTGGCCACTGTCATCCCGAGGTCGTGAAGGCAATTCAGAACCAGTGCGCCCAACTCATTCATATGTCCGGTACTGATTTTTACCAGATACCGGCGCTCGCCGAACGTCTCCGGCGATCGCGCCCATGCCCGGACCGCATCGTTTCTGCTACGGCAACTCCGGCACGGAAGAGGTTGAATGTGCATTGAGCTTGCCCGCTATCACACCGGGCGACAACACATCATCAGTTTCCTCGGCAGCTTTCATGGGCGCACTTTCGCTTACAGGCTCAAAGATTCAGCAGAAACGCCGCTTCGCTCCGTTTGTGCCAGGCGTGACGCATGTCCGGTACACAGAGCAGGAAATCTCCAATTTGAGGACTCTGCAATCTATCGAAGGGTCATCAAGACGTAAACTTATCAACCTGGGAATAGAACCCCGGACGCGAAGACATTCGCGTCGTGTTTGCCTTGCTGCCGCGAGCTCTGTGCTCGAAATGAGCGATGCCGAGCTCCATTGATGAGAGCTATCGAGCGTCCAAAGAATGCCGAGACAAATCTACGGCAACCTAAGGAGCGTCGAGTATCACTAACGAGAATAAAGCTCCCAACCCACCCAAACAGCTGCGCATGACCATGAGCCTGTACCCAAGAATAGGGAAGCTGTGCTCCGCCATGAGTCGATGAGATCGAGATAAGGTTCATGACTCCTAGAAATGTTCCCGGCAACAGCATGTACAACAGTCCGGTGACGATCCATGCGCGGAGCATACGGGATGCCGGCTGGTTGCGAAGCTCGTCAAATGGTCTCGACGATTCCGTAGCAGAAGCAGGCGTGATTGTAGTGCTCACAGCTAGTCCTTTCCAGCCAGGGCGATGGCCCTCGGAAACAAAACATTGTTTTCCAGGTGAACATGTCGATGCGTGAGACGCTCAAAGTCCACCAGCGTTGTGTAGAGTGCGTGGTACGTTGGACACGCTCCCTCAGGTAATTGGAAGTTGTTGGTTGATTCACGAATTGTGGCGAGCGCTGCTCCTACGATGTCATGTTCAACCATCATCGTTGCAATGGGTGTGGCGACGCTGCCAAAGAAGGCGTATGGCTTGGGGAGACCCAACTGGTGAGCCTTCTCCACCGAAGCGATGTATGGGAAAAGAACCCTCTCCTCCTTGTCCATATGCGGGACCATCTCTTTGGCGATCTGCTGCACGAGTCCTTCAATCTGAATAAGTTCCGGATGGAGCGCTCCGTGACGACTCCGAACCTTGTGAGCCAGGGCGCCCAGACGCTCCAGTTCCGTGCCTGTCGGCGCGTGGAATTCCTGCGCAATGTGATCTGCCAGCTCTGCTAACGGTCGGGTCGTCCAGGGTTCTGTCGGTTCAGGGGCAACCCGTTGAGCCTCAGCCAATTTTTCCAGAATCTGCGGAAGCGATATCTGCTGCTCTGCACAGACTTGCTCCAGCGACCTCCTTCCGCCGCAGCAGTAGTCAATTCCAAAACGCTCGAATACGCGCACGGATGATGGCTGTTCAATGGCTAAATCGCGAACCTGTTTTGTAGCAGTCTGCATGTCTATGTCCTCGTCGACTACATTAGCGGTCGACAACAGACGACACAGTGACTTCAGTCACTCCAGCAGAAATTTCTAGTGATCCAACTGCTGCGCAGCTCGCAGGCGGTTTATATCCAAGACGGAGACATGACGTCCATCAAACTGGATCGGGCCTTCGGCTTGCAATCTGCCAAGGTTCCGCGACACAAGTTCGCGAACAGTGCCAATTTGATGAGCCAGTTCTTGATGATTGGAGGAAAGATCGAATCGTACGACGGTCCGATCCGGCAAAACTCCTTCCGCCATCCGCAATAGGGCTGCGATTAGACGCTGCCGAACGGTTGTAAAGGAGAGTTCCTCAATGATCCCAACAAGTTTTCGCAACCGAGCGCCGACAACGGCTAGAACCTTGAGCGCAACGTCCGGGTGGTCAAGACAGAATTTTTGGAAGACCGAGCGGGAAATGAAGATGATTTCCGTGTCTTTCATCGCTATAGCGGAAGCTGGATAAGCGCCACCATCAAATACGGGCAACTCCGCTATCGAGCCGCCTGGCCCTTCAATCGCTAAGATCTGTTCTCGTCCGGCGGGAGATACCTTGAAAATTCGTACTGAACCGGCGGCGACGATGTGGAGTCCTTCGCAGGCATCCCCCTCGCTGAACATCAGTTCCCCCGCAGAATAGAACTTGCGTACTGCGCGTGCCGAAAGCGCGTCGATCTCCGGAACCGTGAGTGCAGTGAAAAGGGCGTTTGATCGCAGAAGGGTGACGATCGATTCACGATTTGTCGACATGACTTGGAACTCCACAGTAAGAATTGTTGCGACACCACTTCTCGAGGCCTTTTTACATGAGGCGCACGGCTTCCAAGTATGATCGGGAAATTTTATTTCCCGATCATACTTTCGGCGGATTTCAGTTGCATCGATTGGCCGCTAGAATTTCACTGTTGCGTAACCATTAGCGAATTGCCGCTGAGAATAGCAGAAGTCTCACTTCCAACGAGCGTGGCGAATTATGTGGATCTCGCGGCTCTCGATGCAATCCAGTCCGAGGTGCTGCGGTCAATTTTAGGAGTGCCGCCATGCAGTTGCTTCTTTTTCGTCCGCCAGGTAACGAAATCAATGGGCGAAGAGAGAGCAGGCTCTTCTTTCTGACAATGGGAATTCATGAAGATTAAGGCAAGAATAGAGCAGGTGCCAGGTGGAATGATGATGGTGCCGCTCGTATGCGGCGCGATACTCACTACCGTGGCCCCACACATGGGATCGTTCTTCGGATCGTTCACGAATGCACTTTTTTCGGGAGCTCTGCCGATTCTGGCTGTTTTCTATGTGTGCATGGGCGCGACTATTTCAATTCGCTCTCTTCCGGTGATCGTCCGACGTGGGGGCGCCCTGATGGTGGCGAAGATTACGATGGGTATTATCGCCGGGACGATTTTTGGACATTATTTAGGGACGCAACCCGTCGCATCCGGATGGTTTGCCGGCCTTTCGACGCTCGCGATTGTCGCCGCCATCAATGACACGAACGGCGGTCTCTACATGGCACTGATGCGGCGATACGGCAGCGCGGAAGACGCGGCCTCCTATTCCGTGATGGCTCTCGAATCCGGCCCGTTTCTCACCATGGTCACACTCGGTGTAGCGGGACTTTCGGCTTTTCCTTGGCAGACGATGCTGGGCGCGGTCCTCCCGCTGTGTGTGGGAATGTTGCTTGGCAATCTCGATCCGGAGATGCGTGCCTTTCTGGCGTCAGGGGGTACCCGTGATGATTCCTTTCTTTGCTTTCGCTCTGGGCACGACGCTGGACCTGCGTCTTGTCTGGGCGGCCGGACTGCTGGGACTTTTGTTAGGCCTCGTCACTCTTCTGGTCTCGGGCCTGGTGCTGGCGACGGTGGATAAATTAATCGGAGGGAATGGCACTGCGGGTATAGCGGCTGCCACCACGGCCGGTAACGCTGCAGCAGTTCCGATGCTGATCGCGGCTGCTAACCCGAAATATGCTGCGGCAGCCAGAACGGCGACGGTCCTGGTGGCTTCGTGCGTAGTCGTTACCAGCCTGCTGGCACCGCCGCTTACCGCGTGGTGGCATGCGTGGGTGCATCGGCGTTATGCCGGGCAGATGGGGAATATAACGATGTCTCGCGTGCTGATATTCGCGGACGATCTTTCCGGAGCAGCGGACTGCGGTATTGCGTGCGTCAACGCCGGCCTTAGTACGATCGTCTCACTTGGCCTTTCTTCAAACGGAATCATGGCAGATGTGCTCTCCGTCGATGCGGATACACGTTCCCTTTCCGCTTCGGACGCTGCAGAGCGGATGAGGCATCTTGTGCAGGTGAATGCGAGGACCCGGCGCTCCTGCTATTTAAGAAAATTGATTCGACGCTTCGTGGGCACCTCGGCCCGGAGCTTGCAGCCGTGCTGGAGGCCCGTCGAGCCGTGGTGAAGGGTACTGTAGCGGTCATGGCTCCGGCATTTCCCGTTTATGGCCGAACGACTGTAAACGGCATGCACTATGTTCACGGTCGACCCCTGCACGAGACCGAGACGTGGAAGAATCAAAAGATGACCGGAGAGGCGTACATTCCTCAGATGTTTGAAGGCTCTGGCCTGAACTGCACATGTCTGGATCTTGTGACGGTGCGGAGCTTACGTCCCGCGTTCGTTCACGCCGTAGCCAAAGCTGCCGAGACCGGCGACGTGCTCGTTTGCGATGCTGAAACCGACGATGATCTGCTGGCCATCGCTGAAGCAGCGACTAGTCTGGGAAATCGAGTCGTTTGGGTTGGCTCAGCCGGACTCGCGCATCAACTGCCAAAGGCTACGGGTCTAGCCGTGAGAGCGGAAGAGGTCGTTCCGGATCTTCCTCATACCTCAGGTTCTATTCTATTCGTGATCGGAAGCACGAGCGGAACGACGAAGCAACAGGCGGTAACTCTACTCTCGTCGTCGGAAATTCATGGCATCGTTGTTCCACCTGAGGTTCTACTGGCAGGACCGGAGGGCCCGGACTGGAGTGCGTTTACAACAGAACTATACGAAGCGGTAGAACGGGGAGAAGACGTTATTCTGCTCTGCGGTCCTGAGCCGAGAGTAGATGTTGCCGATCGTCCAAGACTGTCTCTCGCGCTTGCTGAGATGACAGCAGCTTTGCATGGCAGAGTCGGCGCCCTCGTTGCGTCAGGCGGTGAGACGGCGCGTAAGGTTCTGGATCGTTGGGGTGTCCCAACGCTCCATCTGCATGGAGAGTTGGAGAGAGGGGTACCCGTATCCAGTACAGTCATTGATGGAACACTTCCGTTGACGGTGATAACCAAGGCTGGCGATTTTGGACAGCCTTACACCCTGCTGCATTGTCGAGAGTGGCTCAAACAGAAAAGAGGTACTTAGTTGAAGCGACCGATCATCGCCATGACGATGGGCGATGCTGCGGGCATCGGGCCGGAGATCATCATGAAGAGTCTTGCACATCCGGAGCTTTATGCGATGTGCAGACCCTTCATCGTGGGAGACGCCTCTCGTCTGAAAGAGGCGGGCCAAATCGTCGGCAGCACGTTAACAGTTCGAAGTCTTGATCCGGACCAACTTGAGAAGGCGGTGTTTGAGCCGGGAACAGTAGATTGCATCAATCTCGCACTGATTCCGAAGGATCTGCCATGGGGGAAACTATCTCCGCTGGCAGGCGATGCTGCTTACCAATTCATCGCAATTGCGGCGAGGCTCGCAATTGCCGGCAAGATTGAAGCTATCTGCACGGCGCCGTTGAACAAGGAAGCCCTTCAAGCCGGTGGGCACAAATTCCCTGGTCACACTGAGCTTTTGGCTGCGCTTACCGGCACCCCCGAAGTTTCCATGATGCTTAGCACATCGAAGCTGAAGGTGACACACGTCACAACGCATATTGGCTTGATCGATGCCGTGAATCGCATTGAACCACTGCTGGTCGAGCGCACGATCGCACGCGCACACTCGGTACTGGTGAAGTCGGGAAACCCTAATCCAAAGATCGGTGTCTGTGGTATCAATCCACACGCTGGTGAGCACGGACTCTTCGGATACAGAGAGGAAGAGACGAAGATCGCACCGGCGATCGCCGCCTGCCGGGCAAAAGGATGGAATGTCGTCGGCCCACTGCCTGCGGACACCCTTTTCTTCTTAGCACAGCGGGGAGACTATGACATGGTTATCGCGATGTACCACGATCAGGGACACGGGCCGGTTAAAGGTGCTCGGCCTTGAGTCCGGCGTAAATATCACGATCGGCTTGCCTGTGGTGCGGACTTCCGTGGACCACGGTACCGCCTTTGATATTGCAGGAACCGGCGTAGCCGATGAGCGAAGTATGCTTGAGGCAATGCGTCAGGCTGCTGAACTCGCCTCGGATGATCTACCAGGAAGTCTCTCGCTAGTGTCTTGAAAGAATGATGGCAAGTTACACGGACTGACCGGTCTTCATTGCCAATCGAAGCAATAACTACGCTTCGTTCTCTTGCCAGCTGCAAACGCTACTGCAGCCAAATCATATTATTTTCTTTTAGTCATACTTTAGGCGGATTCCAACCGCACTTCCTTCCCTTACATTGGGTATCCGAAAGTAATTGTGTCCGCCAGAAGCCTTCGTGATTGCGCTATTGCGTATTATTTTGTTGGGTTGGAGTTATCGAATTGCAATTGGCACTCGCGGAATAATTTTTTCCATCACGGAAGCACACATAAGGAGGACAGGTGAGTCGCTTACTAAGACAGGGTTTGGTGGTGATTCTCTTTTTGTTGGTGGGTGCCTTTGGCACACGGCTCTTTTCTCAAAGTGGCGGCGTACTGAAGGTCATTAAGGTGAATGGCAGGAATGCGAGACAGGCGTCGAGCGACGGTGTTCTCGCTGGCGCGACGCTTTACGTTGCGGGCCAGGATGGACGGACAACGGATGGCAGTCTTCCGAAGGACCTATCGCAAGAGGTGAGCCAGTCGCTGCGCAATGTGCAGGGCGTGCTGCGCGCGGCAGGCATGGATTTCGGCAACGTCGTATGGATGCACATTTATTTGACGAATGCGCAAGATATGGCTGGGATGAATGAAGCGTATTGGAGATCGATCGGCGCTCATCCTCCGGCGCGGACTGTGTTGGTGGTGGGCGGTCTTCCTAACGGAGAAAAGGTGGAGATCAGTTGTATCGCCGTGGCCGATTCCATCCAACGCAGGGTGATCCATCCTCAGGGATGGCCGCAGGGGCCGCACATCGATCCTGCGGGTATTGAGGCGGGCGACGTGCTTTACATGTCGGCGCAGGATGGCGCGGATCGGCTGACGGGGAAGGTCGCGGAGGATTATGGGACCGAGGTGAAGCAGGCGCTCGATAACGTAGGCACAATCTTAAAGACCGCCAACATGAGCATGGCAAATGTTGTGTGGGTGAATCCCTATCTGGTCGGCAGGGAGGCTAGTTCTGGAGGGCAGGGTGCGTCCGCGCCGATTGCTCACAATGGGCAGCCGCAACCGCCACAGACCAATGTCATGAACAAGATTTATGCATCGTACTTCGAGTTCGGCAATACTCCCGGACGTGGAACGATTCAGGTGGCGGATCTTCCGAACAAGGCGCACATTGTGTTCAGCTGCATTGCGGGCGCGGATCTATCCAAACGCAAGTCGATCCAGATCAGGAATATGAAGCTGAGTCCGACGGCAAGTCCGGGTGTCATCTATGGAGACACCTACTATATGTCCGGGAAGAGCGGGTTCATTCCGGATCAGGGGATCGTTACGCAGGATATTGGACTGCAGCTGCGGCAGACGATGCGTAACCTGCTGGATGATCTGCAGGGTGCCGATATGGATTTTCCGGACGTGGTGCAGGCTACCGTCTACCTGCGGGATATGAGCTATACGGACCAGGTGGTGCCGCTCTACGGCCCCTTCTTCAAAGGATCTTTCCCCGCACAAACGCTGCTGCAAAACAGCTTCGACATGAAGACGTCGACGGGAGAGCAGATCTCGTTTATCGCCGTGAGACAACCGAAGCAGTGACCCGGCGCGCGTGATGCAGCCAATCTTTTATCGTCAAAGTCCGGATCCACATATTCGTTTTATTGCCGTAGAAAGGAACCTTTATATTGCCTGAGCACGAATTCCAAAATAGCGTTACTGGCCGGCGCTCTTTCATTAAATTGCTTGCCGCAGCTCCTCTCTTTGCGACCATCGGGTCGCGCAGTTTTGCCGGCACCGTAACCGCGGTGGCCAAGAAGTCCACTAGCGGAAATATCTACTCGCGCATTGGTGTCCGGTCCTTCATCAATGCGCGCGGGACATGGACTTACCTCAGCGGCTCGTTGGAGCTGCCGGAGGTTCGCCAGGCCGTCGAAGAGGCTTCCCATCACTTCGTCGACATGTTTGAATTGCAGGTAGCCGTCGGCCGCTATCTCGCGAAACTCTCCGGTGCCGAATCCGGCATGATCACTTCCGGTTCCGCCGGCGCTATCGCCGTGGCAACCGCAGGTTGCATCGCTGGAACCGATCCCAAAAACGTGTGGCAGCTACCCGACACCACCGGCCTGAAGAGCGAGGTCGTTATGCTGGGTGGCCGCAGCGCCTTCGACAGTGCCATCCGCCTCTGCGGTGCCAAGCTCGTCATCGCTCCGACCGTAGATGATCTGAAGACCACTCTCACATCGAATACCGCCATGGTCTACACCAGTTGGAGGGACGAGCGCGTTCCGGCTGCGCTGAAGATCACCCGCGCCGCCGGTGTTCCCATGTTGCTGGACGATGCCACCGGCATTCCTCCCTTTGAGAACTTCACGCGCTTTTCAAAGATGGGCGTCGATCTTTACTGTTCAGCGGTGGAAAAGGTTTGCGCGGACCTCAATGTTCCGGTCTGCTGTTGGGCCGGCAGGACCTCATCACGGCGGCTCTTGCGAATACCTGCCCATGGGAAGGCTCCGTATGTCGAGCCATGAAAGTAGGGAAGGAAGAGATCATGGGCATCCTCGCCGGTATCGACTACTGGGCAAACGCCGATCTCAATGCCCTTAACAAGGAGTGGAAGTCGCGTGTTGAACGCATTGCTAAACTGGTAGAGACTGTGCCCGGAGTCACCACCAACATCACCATTCCGGTAACCGGCAACAGCTATCCCACCCTCGCCGTTGTCTGGGACGAAAAGAAGTTTGGTTTAACTGTTGATCAGTGTGCTGATCAGCTTCGCTCAGGTGAACCACGAATCGAAGTACTGACGAACAACAACCCAAGCCTGGTCCCTGCCGTCAGAGGGAGAGAGCCGAGATCTAGCGTAAATCATCTTCAGATCATCTCGATGACCCTGCAACCGGGTGAAGATCTGACCGTAGGCAACAACCTGCGCCAGATCCTCAACAAAGCACGCAAACAATCTGCATAAGCACCTAGTACGACACATACCTGGTTCGCTGCAATTGCCCGGGTCTACGATATCTAAATATGGTGGGCTCCTAAAAGTAACTGCCGGGAAGCGCTTTGAAGTTAAATTGGAAGTATTCCTTTCGAAAACTATGGTGGGAATGTAATAGGATGATCGGCAATCTTAAATATCTGCCGCCTGGAACGTTCGATCTCTTCGCTCCGCGGCAAACAGGAGTTTGTGCAATGAGTAATCGCCGCACGTTCGTGAAATGGATGGCTTCCACACCTCTGCTCGCCTCGCTTGCGGATGGGGTTTTCCCCGAGTCTGCACTTGCCGCACCTACGAAGATGGCGCAAGCCGGACCCGTCGCAGGCGTTACACCCGAGGTCTATCGCCGCATCGGTGCCCGTATCATCATTAATGGACGTGGAACCTACACCTACCTCAGCGGTTCCGTGGAGCTTCCTGTGGTCCGAGAAGCCATGCACGCCGCCTCGTACAACTTCGTGAACCTGTACGACCTGCAGGCCGCCGCCGGAGCGTATTTAGCCAAGATCGCCGGCACCGAATCCGCCATGGTCACCTCCGGCTCCGCAGGAGCTATCTCCGCCGCGACCGCCGCGTGTCTCGCCGGCAGCGACCCGGTGAAGATTTACCAACTCCCCGACCTAACTGGCATGAAGAGCGAAGTCATCATGATGGGAGGTCGCACCGCTTTTGATAGCGCCGTTCGTCTCTGCGGCCCCAAGCTCGTGATCGCGAAGACGATCGATGAGCTGCCATCGTTGATCAATTCGAAGACGGCCATGATCTATAACTCTTCGCAACGCGATGACGACTCGATCAAGAAGATCCTGGCGATCTCCAAACCTGCCGGCGTTCCCATGCTGGTCGACGCTGCCGCCGGCATTCCGCCCTTTGAGAACTTCTCCCACTTCAACAAACTCGGTGTCGACCTCTATTGCTTCAGTGGCGGCAAGGGAATGTGCGGTCCGCAGGATTCCGGCATTTTACTCGGACGCAAGGACCTGATCGAGTCGGCACGCTACAACTGCGCTCCCTGGGAGGGCTCGATCTGTCGTCCGATGAAGGTCGGCAAGGAAGAGATTATGGGTCTGATCGCAGCGGTCGACTACTGGTCCAAGGTCGATCCAAACGCCCAGTTCAAAGAGTGGCAGGCGCGCGCGGAACACATGAAGAATGCGGTGAAGGACATCCCGGGAGTCACGGCTGAAATCATCATTCCGCCCAATAGCAATAGCTTCCCCACGCTTGCGCTGACATGGGACGAGAAGAAGTTCGGCCTGTCGGTCATGGCGGCCGCAGCACAGTTGCGTGACGGCGAGCCCAGCATCGAGACGCTCACCCCTGTCAATCCCAGCACCGTGGCCAGCCGCCTCACCGATCTCATGCATCCGCCGCGCCGGAACGGAGCTCCTCTGCGACTGCAGGTGGCCTCTCTCACTCTTCAGCCCGGAGAAGACGTAATCGTTGGCCGGCGCCTGCACGAGGTGCTGTCGGGCGCCCTCAAGAAGGCTGGTGCTTAAGGTTTTCCAGCCAAAACAAAAAACAGAGGCCCACCGTTCCGGTGGGCCTCTGTTATCGCGAGGCATGACAACCGGGTGCAGGTTCAACCGATGTGACGTAAAGACAATGATGGCAGTTATGTTGACGGCGGCCAACCAACCGAGACTAGCGTGAAGCAGACACGCACTTGCTGGAGAGCAAATTGAAATTCTGACCTAAAGGAGAGAACGAATGAAGCGAAATTGGGACTTCAGTAGCAGTTCCGCTCGAGCGATCGCGCTATTTGGGCTGCTGATATCAACAGTCGCTCTCGCCCAAAACTACACTGCCGAGAAGACTTCCGATCATGGTGTTCCCATTGTTCGCTTGACGGATGGCGCGAACGGGGTAGTGGTCTCAATCGTACCTTCCGTCGGCAATCGAGCATATGAGATGAAGGTGCACGGGCAGAACGTTCTGTGGTTCCCTACCGATGATGTCTCCCAGTTTGTAAAGCGCCCGGAGTTAGGTGGTGTTCCGCTGCTGGCGCCATGGGCTGACATTCTCGATGAACAAGCCTTTTGGGCAAATGGTAGAAGATACGGATTTAATATGGCTTTGGGCAATGTGCGAGGACCCATACCGGGAGCTGGGTTTCTCACCGATTCTCCACTATGGGAGGTGACGGAAATGGCGGCGAACAGCCACTCTGCACATGTCACAAGCCGGCTCCAATTCTGGAAAAAGCCGGACTACATGGCGCAATGGCCATTTGCGCAAGAGTACGAGATGACCTACAGCTTGGCAGACGGCGTGCTCGAAGTGAGAACAACCATCAGCAATTTGAGTACGGATCCAATGCCGATAAGCATCGGTTATCACACCTTCTATCAGATCCCCGGCGTCCCGCGCGATGAATGGAGTGCCCATTTCCCTGCCCGCATGCACGTCGTGGCGGATGAACATAAGTTTTCAACGGGTGAACTGCGACCGACGGGGCTGCCCGATCCACTGCCTCTCCGCGGCCCAGCATTGACCGACGCTTTTACAAGTCAGGATGCGTGGCGCACCGGGAAACCCTGGTCGGGTTTAGACGACGGATTTACAGACTTCGAGCGCGATGCGGACGGCCGCGCGCATTTCTGGATCGAATCGGGTAGCAAAAAGGTGGAAGCAATCTTTGGGCCCAAATACCAAGTCGCTACTATTTGGTTGCCGCCATCGCAGCACTACATTGCCATGGAATCACTGACGGCCCTGATCGATGGACTCAACCTGGCGCGCCAGGGAAAGTATCCTGCTTTGCAGACCGTGCCCCCGGGCGGTAAGTGGACCGAGAGTTTCTGGATACGCGCTAGTGGAATCTAGTAGTGATTGAGATGTGGCGGCGCAGCGGCAGCATTTCACGAATATTTCCCGTGCTGAGGTTTCCCGAAATGTATGGTCCGCCGCGGGAATGCAAGGGGGAAGTTTGGGCGAGGAGACAAATCTGCGCAAATCGATCTGGGTCAGCGAGCAGATTCGGGAGCTTGGTCATGAGGTGATCGTGGCCAACGTGCGGGAGCTGCGGGCAAGATTCTATGGCATTTCAATACAGGCCAGGCGTTCAAGGGTGGTCCCATGGCCTACACGGTCGACAGGGAAGAACGCCTCGTTATGATCGCCGACCAGACCGTCGTGGCTTTCGACGTACACTAACTCCTCTATTGGTCCACTTGGCCGCTGCGATGCTGGGTCGGTCGCAGCGGCCATTGTTTTATACGCCCTTTTCGTTGCGAGAGTGGCATTAGATATGCTGCTCATCTTGGACGGCTCGTCGCGGATGCCATCAGTTAACCCCTACGAGAACCGTGTTTAATGCCTCGAGTTCATTGATTGGGGCCGATCTGATCGGCCGTCGGCATAGCGGATGATCCAGTCTGGAGGTTCAGGCTCGTGCATTCCGAGACGGCCAATATGGCGCTCCTCGGCCCAACGATAATCCCACAAGATGCCGTACTTCGTGACGTAAGTACCCGGGATGGAATAAGCAGGGTCGTGTTGTGCTTCGCTCAGCGCCATGAACCGATAGCCGCGATCGTGGAAGAGTCCCAAAAGATCGTCGATGCTGTCAGCATTGAGCAGGCTGTCATGAATGAGCATGACCTGAGGAGGCTCGTAACCGAGCGCCTGACGGTTTAACGCAGCATAGAAGTCGATTTCAGTTGCGCTATAAGCGATGCGGAAGCCCTGATCGAGGCCATTCCTCCGAAAAGGAGTTTGGAGATTTCTCTGAAGAAAATCTTCTGAGATGACAGCTAAGAGGTGATGTTCCAAACTGTCGGGCTTTTGACGCATGTAACGGAACCGCCCTGGGCCAGTTGGGCAGTATCGGCGGTGCGCCAAAAAAAGATTTGCCACCGGGCCTTCCGCAATGTCCGAAGACGTTCGCGGATGGTCTGATGGCAATTTGAGATTAGGTCAGCAGCTCAGAAATGATACTTGATCGCGGCCTGCATAACGCGCTGGCTATTCGGCAAAATTCCCTGGACCAAGCCAAACGAGCTCGAGCTTGCGGCATTGGCTGCCGGAGCAGCAAATTGCGTATGGTTCATGAAGTTGAATGCCTCAAAGCGAAGTTGGACGACATGCTCCTCATGGATATGAAAGTCACGGAGGACCGCCAGATCGGTCTGGTCAAGCCCCGGCCCCGAGAAGAACCGGCGCTTCGCGTTTCCATACTGTCCATAGCAATTGACCTGGAGGGCAGGCGTCGTACCGCATTGAGCACTCTCCTTTGTAAAGAGTGACGTATTGAAGTACGCGTTCCGATCGCGCGGGTTCCTGTCCCCACTCGTTCCGCCCGCGAAGAGATTGCCTGGCTTGTAGTACGGAGAGTCAACTCCGCTTGCACCGGTCAGAGAGTAGTCCTCGGGATCCGAAAGATTGACCGGCAGACCAGTGGCAAACTTGGAGATACCGGAGATGCTCCAGCCGCCAACGACCGACTTGACCACGCGGTTGCTGCTCCAATCTGCGAAAGGAAGGTGCAGGTTGAAGCTGGCGACGAGATACTGGCCGACGTTGAACTTAGAGAGGCCATACATCTGCTTCGGGAAGTAGGGATTGACGTAATCGGTCAACCCTGAGGAGTTGTCGAGCGATTTAGACCAGGTATAACCCGCTAAAACGTCCCAAGACTTGCTGGTGTGTTTGAAGTTGACCTGCAGCGAGTTGTAGTTCGAGTTTGCACGGGTCTCCGAATATGGATTCGAACCGAATGCGTTTCCGGAGATGGGACGAGTGCCGGCCTGTGTCCCTCCGCCTGCAGGATGATAGACAATGTTTTCGCCGTTGGGGCCGCACGGGGTGGATCCAGCCTGCACCTTGGCTGCTGTATCCAAAGCCAGACACAGTGAAGGCACCCCCGGGTTGGCCTCTTCAGCGTTGGGCAGATGGCGGCCCTCGCTGCCCACATAATTGAGGGTGAAGACTGAATTGCGTCCAACCGACCGCTGCAAACCGAGGAAGTACATCACGACCCGCGGAACGGTGTCGGTCGTACGAACAAACCAGTTCCCTGCCATGGGCTCTACATTGGCGAAGTTAAAGCCAGTGTACGGATTGGACGGCGAGACGTTGTTAGGAGGCCAATTGAAGGGGAACTTCGGGGCCTCGATAGTCTGCGTCGCACGATCGATATAGGGTGCGTGCAGCATGGGCTGAATCGCGGCGTTGTAGTCATTGCCATACGGCGGATCGCCCGCCTCCTCGTAGCCGGACTCCTCCTGGAAGCTGGTGTTGAAGAGGCCCGCACCACCACGAATGCTGGACGTACCCGCGGAGCCAAGCAGCTTCGACAGGAAGCTGCCGCTCTTTGGGGAAGGCGCATAGTCAAAGCCGAAACGCGGGGCGAACTTGTTATATTTGATCGGCGCCAGCGTCCTCGGCACACCTGCATCACCCGGGAATACCAAGCCTACCGGAGCGTTGGGGAATACGACGGATTGCTGACCAGGGACGAGGGCTGAGATCTTGTTGGCTGTGTCCCACCACGGCGTGGTGATCTCATAACGAACACCGTAGTTCAGGGTCAGGTTGGTGCGGGCGCGCCACGAATCTTCTACGAACGCTCCGAGATAATAACCACGGTTATCCAGGACCTGGATGCTGTACTGCTTGAAGCCGCTCGGCGCTCCGATCAAAAAGTCAGCGAAACCAAGTCCGGTTTCATTACCGTCATTGAAGGTAAAGGCGCCGTTTTCGCTAAGAATATTGCGTTCATCGATCTCGTCATAATGGATGCTACCGCCCCACTGAAGTGTGTGCGTACCAATGACCTTCATGTAGTTGTCCAACACCTGATAGGTATTGTCGTAGTGAAAGTCCTGGGCACCGGGAGTACCGAATCCACCACCTTCCGCGATAGTGACTCCGGGAACGCCTTCCAATGAGGGGACGATCGGACTGATACCACCAGTGCTACCCCAGGGCGTGAGGAACCCTTGCGAGGCGAGGGAAGGACCGCTTCCAGTTGCATATTGAGGCTGGTTGGAGTGCCATGTGCTGCGCATGTAGCTGATGCGGAGCGTATTGACCGAGTTGTTCTTGAACGTCGTTGTAAGACCGAGGTTCGCCAGCTGTGCACGACCAGTGAGGGCCGTTGGGAAGCCACCGTTTGAGCCGCCGCCATAGGGATTTACGCTACGGTAGTTGTCCATGAAGTAGTAGCCGAAGATCGTGCCGAGATGGGTATTCACATCGACGCGGCCAGACTCTTTGTCATCATTGAGCATGTTGGACTGCGAGGAGTTGGAATAATACGGTAGCGCCTGCCCTCCCTGCGATAGCGTCGCATTGGTCGGCTGGATATACTTTGGCATTCCGGCAACAATGACCGGATCCCACGCAGATTTCGGTATGACGGCATTCGGAAAGACGCAGGCCGCATTGCTGACGCAACCGGCCGCATAGTACGGCTCACCTGGCGTAACGGTATAGCCTAGCCGATTGCTAAGCACATTGGCCCAGCCTGTTCCATTCACGGCCTTCGTGAACGTGCTCTTCGATGGGCTGCCATACCCATTCGCCGCATCGCTAAGATTTCCAGTTAGATCTTGTGTCGAGACCGTCTGGAAGGATTGGGCCACGCCGATCGTCTGACGCGTCCCCTGGTAGTCACCAAAGAAGAAGACTTTGTCCCTCTTGATGGGTCCGCCAAAGGTCCCACCAAAGATGTTCTGATTGAATGCCGGCTTGACGGCTGGAGTGAATTGATAACCGGTCGCATTCAGGGCCGTATTGCGAAAGAACTCGAAGGCGGACCCATGAAACTTGTTAGTGCCGTTCTTGGTGACTACGTTGACCTGGCCACCGCTGAAGTTGCCGTATTCGGCGTCGAAGTTGTCGGTGATGATGCGGAACTCTGAGATCGAATCCAGGTTAGGAACGATTGCGGTGCCGTTTTCTACACCGTCATTCACGTCGGCGCCATTCACCATGAACCCATTCGAAGCCTCGCGGCCGCCATTGATCGACACGTTGCCGGCATTCAGATTGCCGGAGGCGTTTGCACCACCGAGAGCAGCGGGCTCGGTGGTTCCGGAATAGGGCGAAACACCTGGCTGCAACGCCAGAAGATCCGTAAACGCGCGGCCATTCAGCGGTACGGCCGTCATCTTGACGCTCCCGATCACTTCGCCTAGCTGCGTGCTCTGGGTCTCGACCTGCACCTCATCGCTGGTGACCTCGACAGACTGCGTCTGGCTGCCGATCTGCAGAGAAATGTCCGTGCGCACGGAGGAGTTCGCATCGACGTGAATGTCTTTTTGGACGTAGGACTGGAAGCCAGAAATGCTTGCTTTCACCGTGTAGTTGCCGACATCTAGCACCGGGAAGGTATAGAAACCTTTACTGTCAGTGACCGCAGTCTGCTTCACGCCCGTGTCCTGGTTGGTGGCGACCACGTTGACACCGGGCACAACAGCCCCGGTGGCGTCCGATATTGTTCCCGAGATAACGCCCGTGATAGCCGCATACGCGGAGACGGAGAACAGCATTATGACAACCAGAACGGATAAACGAAGACGCATCACGTTACTCCTGTTTCCATTGAGAATTAATCCAAGCGAAGCCGGTATTGTCCTTTTGGGGTATTCAGGCGACATTCTGTTCCTTTCCTACTGCAGCAAAAACGAAACGGTGGGTTCAAGTTGATACGGTTATCAGAATAGGTATTTCAGGGCTAACTGCACCTCGCGGTTATCGATACTGGTCGCGGTTATCTTGCCAAAGGTGCTGGAGCCCTGAGTTGAGGCCGGAGCGCCGAGTTGAGCTGTATTGAAAGCGTTGAAAACCTCTAAACGGAAATCCAGACTCTGTCTCTCGAAAGGCATGGCGAAGTTCCTCTTGACGGCAAGAGTGAGAGGATCATTTGAAGGCGATATGATCGCCGAAGGGTTGCGGGGAGTACTACCGTAATGCCCCACGGCGGTGGCGAATGCCGCGGTATTGAACCAAGCTGAGACCGTTCTGTGAGCAACAGTTAGAGGCTGACCGGTGAGGTCCGGCCGCTGGAAGAGATTGCCATTATTCTCACCGTCCGCCGATTGAGAGACGAAGAGTGGGTTACCAGCCAGGAACTGAAAGATGCCGTTAAAACCCCAACCATTGAGAACAGCGCGCGCTGCACGGTTCCCGCCCGAGAGCGTAGGCAACTGCCAGACAAACGCGACAGTCAAATTGTGGCGCTGATCGGTAAGACCGTTGGCCCACTCCTTTGCTGTCGGGATCTGAGTTTCGTTGCGGACACCATTCGTATCACCCCCCTGATTGTCCAGCAGGTGCGACCATGCGTAAGCCGCCGTGAATTCTACTCGGTGAGAGAGCGTATGTTGATAGTGGACTAAGAGTCCGTTGTAGGCTGAGGCTCCGTGGAAGTCAAGAAGTCGAATATTGCCGATGGTCGGGTAAGGCCGATTTGCGTTGACGGAGCCCGTTGAGGGTTGAGGCGGGCCGTTGTTGAAGTACGGGATTGAGGTATCTTGATGCGTTCCCTTAACCCCAACATAAGAAATGTCGATAACGTTTGACCAGAACTGCTTTGAAAGTGTGAGATTCCACGTCTGGAGATATAAGTCAGGATGCTTCCCATCGGACGGAAGCGACGCAACGTTTGGGGTTCCTGGTGTGATAGATGAGGAAACCGGATTGTTGATCGTAGCCGTCGGCGGGTTTTTGGGGTTTGTGCCGTTCGCGAGAGAGAAGCTGGGATCAACTGGCGGGTTGAGTTGAAGAATGTTGATGTTATCGAACTGTCCGCCGTAGAAGGTAATACCGTAAGCGCTCCGCACGACGAACTGATGCGGAAGACTATATGCAAAGCCGACGCGCGGTGAAAAATCTTTGTGTGAGATTTTCCATAGGGGAGTAGGCAACGGGATAAGAGTGGGGGGATTGGTGCTGAAGTTGAGGGTTCGAGAGGCGCCGAGGTCGTCATGCGGTGGAACCCAAAGGTCCCATCTGAGACCAAGATTCATTGTTAGATTTGGTGTCGCCTTCCAGTTATCTTGAAAATAAGTAAAGTCGCGCCATTGGCGAGCCATTGTCAACGGTACTCCTTCCGGAGTGATCACGCTGGAAGGAAGACCCAAGATGAAGTCAGCAGCTGCATTACCCGTTTGAGCTCCGTTGAAGGTTAGGGATCCGAAGGGGGTGTTGCTAGTGTCAGCATTATCCTGAGCATGTCGGATATCTGCGCCCATAATCAACGTATGCTTGGCCAAGCTCCAAGTTAGGTTGTCGACCATTTGATACGTTCTGCTATCGTCTGCGCTTACGCTGTCACCCATTGCGACTAAACCGGAGATCGAAATTATCGGGAAGCCTTCTTGCGGTGGTGGCAAGGGTGCTCCGTTTAAGGTGAAGCCACTAATACCGATCGAAGCCGCAGTAAAGCCCGTGTTAGCGTTGCCATTCAGGATTTTCAGGTGCTCAAGAGATATTCCAAAACGAAGTTCATTCACCATCCTGGGAGAGAACGTGTGGATATATTGCGCAGCTATGTTGTATATGGGAAAGGTTCCGTGTGTAGTGAAGTGGGGATCGGCTTTGATCGTTGGAAAGTCGCGAGATGCATAGATAAAGTGAAAGGAAAACTGATTGGCATCGTTCATTGTGTAATCGAACCGACCGAGATATTGATTGACGGTTTCGTTCCCTTGAACGAAGTCGGAGTAGTTGAACCCACCTTGACTCGTATTTGGAAGCGGCATGTAGGTTTTGGCAATATTCTGTGCGACCAAATTTACGGGAACTTGGTTGTTTAGATAAGGAAGCCCAGTATAGGGACTTTTCAACTGAGTAGCCGGCAAAAGCGCGGAGAAATCGCCATTAATTTGGGCTGGGGTCAGAACATTGGTAAGTGCAGCATTTTGTTCGATCGATCGCAAGCCTTCATAACTGGCAAAGAAGAAAGCACGATCTTTAATGATCGGTCCCCCTATAGTCGCACCGAATTGGTTTTGCTTCAGCACCTGCTTAGGCAGGGGCGCGATACGAAAATAGTTGCGAGCGTCCATTGCGGTGTTGCGAAAGAATTCAAAGACTGTGCCGTGAAATGCATTACTACCGGTTTTTAGCTGGATGTTAGTTACCGTGCCGACGCCGCCACCGTATTCGGCTTCGGCGTTTCCCGTAAATACCTTGAACTCCTGAATTGCGTCGATCGAAGGATAGAGGTTAAACGTAGGCATGTCTGTTATTGACCATCGTAACGCCATCTACGTTGACCTGCGCCCAAGTCACTTGGGAGCCATACGCGTTTATGCTGGAACCAGCAGCGCCGGACGTATGATTGTCAGGATCGGTGACGGTTACGCCGGGCGTGAGGATAGCAAGATCATTAAATTTGCGACCATTCAGCGGAAGATTTGCCGCACTCTGCGAATTGATGACAACACCCAACGAGGAGTCCTCGCTCTGGAGGAGAGGCTGACTGGCTTGTACTTCGACAGTTTGCTCAGCGCCCCCGACTTGCAGGACAATGTTTACCTTCGCCTGCTGGTTGATCTGCAGCACGATGCTCTTCTGTTCGTAGGTGCTAAATCCGTTAGCCGAGACCTTGACGCTATAGTTGCCGGGCCTAAGGTACGTGATGCTGTATTCGCCAATGGAAGAGGTTATGACATTCTTCACCCGCCCTGTGGCTGGATCGGTAATCGAAACGGTGGCGCTCGGAATAACACTACCGGTATTGTCCGTGACCGTACCCACTATTGCTGTATCGACTGTCTGTGCGTGCGATGGCACACCGGAGACTAGAAGAACGGAAAATAGAAGTACGGAACACAATCTGCGCACGAATGCCTCCTTAAAACTAAGCCAAATGGCCTTGCCGAATTTGGACTGAAACTTATTCCGTGGTTAGTCGTTGCAATTCATTGACTCCCTGAAAAAACGCCAAGCGATAGCGCAATGATGAAAGCTTCTGGCGGATACAATTTCTTTCTGAGAACTCAATGTAAGGGAAAGAGACTGCGGTTGAAATCCGCCGAAAGTATGACTGGAAGAAAATATTATGAATTTGAGGCGGTAGTGTTGGCGGCCGATAGGAGCACGAAGCATCGTTATTGCTTCGATTGGCAATGAAGATCGGTCAGTCCCTGTGACTCGGCCACCATTCTTTCAAGACACTAGATGAGAGACGATTGCGATTGGACCGCCTCCATACAGGGGATCGAGCTCCAACGTGACTCGATAACACTCTTCCGATCCACCCGCTGCGTTGACGGGACTCGGGGCAATCGAAACAGAGTCCAATTGCACATGCCCGTCTATCTAAGACGATTCCGCTAGCTACGGAAGACAAACAGGCCAGAGCGCTACGGAATACGCCGCTTCGATTTTTTGCTGATCTGATCATAGAGTTGATAGGTGCGGTCATCCTGGATCCAGTTGTTTCCTCTCTCGTTGATACTGGCGCTCGAGTCTGCTTTGCATCAGCAGGACGCTAATGGCTGCCGACGAAACGCGGTTGGAGTTTACGGTATCCCACTACAGGGGAGATCGTTACCGCGCCTCTCTTCGGGTTCCCACGATCGACGCAGATTAGGAAAAAACGAAAACCTACCGCGACGCGACGTGCATGCGCTCCAGGAGATGCAAGCCCCGACGTTATTCTCGAGTTGGAGCAGTAGACGCTAGGCTGAAAGCGGTTAGATCTGACGTACTCCGATAATGAGTAACAGCCCTACCGTCGCCCCCCACGCGGGGGCGTGGATTGAAACTGAGCTGACATCCCGAGATATATCGAACAGATCCAGTCGCTCCCCACGCGGGGGCGTGGGATTGAAAGTCCAGAGTTGATTTTTAGCGGGTTTTGACTTGACTGTTTGCCCGAGCAGAGCGGGAATGGACGTGCCGCAGAGAGGGCGGCACGTCCATGAAACAGTCCGCATCATCCGATTCCACTGCAGAACTTATCCGCAGTCTGCCCACCCTTCCCAAGGAACGCCTATTGGTTCTCTGGCGGGAGAACTTTGGCAAACCCGCCGGCTCGATCCGGGCCGAACTGATGATCCCCATCCTGGCCTTTCGGATCCAGGAGAAGGCCTACGGTGGCCTCGACGCGGGGGTCACAGGCCGATTGCGCGAGATAACCGACTCCCTGGCGCCAAAGAGCCGCGTCCACACCGAGGCACGACGTCGGTTCAAACCCGGCACCCGGCTGGTCCGGGAGTGGAAGGGCACAATCCACGAGGTCATCCTCACCGACGACGGATATGAGCATCAGGGCAAGAAGTACAAGAGCCTTTCCCCCATTGCCTGCGCGATCACCGGCACCCACTGGTCAGGACCAGCCTTCTTCGGAACAGCGAAGAAAGGGAGTCAAAAAGTGACCTTAGAGCGATCCCAGACCCGGTGCGCCGTTTATACCCGTAAATCTTCCGAAGAAGGTCTCGACCAGTCCTTCAATTCCCTGCACGCCCAGCGAGAGGCCTGCGAAGCTTATGTTCTGAGCCAGAAACATGAGGGATGGCAGGTTATCTCCGACCGAGTACGACGACGGCGGCTTCTCCGGCGGAAACATGGAACGGCCGGGTCTGAAGAAACTTCTGGCGGATATTGCGGCGAAGAAGGTCGATACCGTGGTGGTCTACAAGGTAGACCGGCTGACCCGGTCCCTGGCCGACTTCGCCAAGATCGTCGAGTCCTTCGACAGCCAGAACGTCAGCTTCGTCTCCGTCACCCAGCAGTTCAACACCACCACCTCGATGGGCAGGCTTACCCTCAACGTACTGCTTTCGTTCGCTCAGTTTGAGCGGGAGGTGACCGGGGAGCGTATCCGCGACAAGGTTGCTGCCTCCAAGAAGAAGGGTATGTGGATGGGAGGCTACGTGCCCCTGGGCTATGACCTCGAAAAGGGCCGGCTGGTGGTAAATCAAGAGGAGGCAGAGTCGGTCCGAAAGATCTTCTCTCTATATATTAGGACCTCGCCTTTGAGGTCATCCTGAGGCAGAAAATAGAGGGGCCGGGCCTCTTCCAAGCAAGACCTGAATGCTGCGTTCGAATTGGACAATGTCTCCTGCGTCATGGTTTGTGTCTTGGACTCGATTTGAGTGGGAAAGAGACTGCGCTGCAATATGCAGCTGAACACGGACATAAACGGATTGTAGCTAGTCTTGTGGGCAAGACCAGGGAAGTTTTCCTTGGCTTCCCTCGGTGAGTTGACCCAGCATCGGGCCTGGTGCGAGAGAGAAAGGGACAGCTGAGCATGGCTCAAAGCCCTCTCAGAAGATTCTCTGATAGGAGAAAGAGACTCGCGATTGCATCAAATTGGATAATTCCGGATAACAGTTATTTATTTATGAACAACTTAGACTTGCTGGCGGTCGAGAAGTCAATCGAACCGCTGGTACCCGTTCTGAGAAAAAAATCGAAGTCGGAGAAAAAAGGAGAGTGACAGGCTCTCACCGACGTCTCCATTTTCTCTGGTGACATTTTCAACCTACGTCTCCATTTTCTCTGGTGACATTTTCAACCTACGTCTCCATTTTCTCTGGTGACATTTTCGACTTAAACTCCGTGAAATTGCCGCGGAAACGTCACTTTCGCTGTTACATTCTCTTGTATCTTATTGATAATAAAGGTTGTGGCGGTCGAACAGTCTTTCGAACCGCTGGTACCTGTTCTGAGAAAAAAATCGAAGTCGGAGAAAAAGGAGAGTGACAGGCTCTCACCGACGTCTCCCATTTTCTCTGATGACATTTTCAACTTAAACTCCGCGAAATTGCCGCGGAAACGTCACTTTCGCTGTTACATTATCTTGTATCTTATTGATAATAAAGGTTGTGGCGGAAGAGGGGGGATTCGAACCCCCGATACCCTTTCAGGTACGCCAGTTTTCAAGACTGGAGCCATCAACCACTCGGCCACTCTTCCTAATCAAGTCTAGTACGTGGCAGACACGTAACGCAAAAATTACACGGGTAGGTAACCTCTGGAATTCTGGCTAGAACTCTCTCAGTTACCTAAAAATGGGATGAGCAGGTCTTTGGATCGGAGAGACTATGCCCATGAAGAAGCTAACGCAGCACCTCATCGCGGAAGTACCAGGCAGGATTCCAGGGCCGGGATGACGATCGGGATCGATCTTGGGGATGTCTGGAGCCATTACTGCACGCTCAACGAAGACGGAGAAGTGGTGGACCGGCAGTTTCGAACCAGTCCCTCAGGGGTTGAGAAGTGGTTTACCGACCTGGCTCGGGTGCGGATCGCGATGGAGGCTGGGACGCACTTGATCTGGGTCATCGAGCAGCTCCAGGAGCTGGGCCACGAGGTGATCGTGGCCAACCTGCGTGAACTACGGGCGATCTCTCACAGTGACCGGAAGAGCGACACAGTGGATGCGGAGAAGCTGGCCCGAGACGCCCGGCTCGACCCGAAGATTCTGCGGCCGATCTCGCATCGCACGGTCGCTCAACCGGAGGCGCTGACGTTGATCCGTTGCCCGTCACCTGACGGTTCGCCTGCGGACGGCGGCCGTGAACGCGGTGCCTCGACTGGCGAAGCCTTGCGGCTATCGACTCTTCCGGCATCATCGTCCACCTTGTGCTTCGCCAGGCGGTGCCTGGCGGTGCTGCCGCCAGGTCTGGCTCAGGCACTCGGCCCTGTTCTCGAACAGATCGCCACGATGACGGTGAAGATCAAGCACTATGACCGACGGATCCAGCGGCTTACGGAGACGGAGTACACCGAGACGCAGGCTCTGATCCAAGTGTATCGGGCCATCGTTGCGTGTCGGATTGGGCCTTCACAAGGCCGACCGAAACCTGGCAGCACCGACTTCCCCTCTGACCCCAACCAGCACAGAGCCTCCAACCGCTCACTCAAAGTGCGAATAGAAACACGGCTGAGAACAACAACGCGGAACGACCACCGCCAGCAGCCAAGACAAAGACGCTATGAAGAAAAAACCTTGACCCGGTGACTTGCTCATAGAAACCCGATTTCGCGGGAGGTGCGACGATTGTTTTACAGTAAAGACCCTTCGCCGGGCTGTCTTTCCCAATAAGATAAGAGGCCGAACGATGGAGACAATAAGCGTTTCGCGAGGATAGATAGGATCACTCCGTTCCAATTTCCTGAGATTTTCACAATATCCCTAACTTGCCGAACGATACGACCGCTGACTCTCGATATCTCTTTCAAGTAGTTTAAGAACGTTCTGATTGCGCCGATCGCCGCTAACTGACCAATATCCGTCCAGGAGGGTGCAATTGCGGTCCGAACAACATCAGCGGCGAGTTCGAACTCAAGCCCTAACATGAGTCAGACGCCAAATCGAACCCACACATCCCTCAGTCTAGAGCGCGGACCATTCCATTTGAAATAAATGATAATGATCCCATAGATAGCCTCGATCGCTCCTAACGCAATCATAAGAGCAGCAATAGCTTCAACCGCCAGAGAAATTGTTAGCTCAATATGCTTAAAGCCTTCTTCCATAGTTGCCTGCAAAAAAGCTAGCTACACGTGTGAGGCTTACCCTTTATATGCAAGTATTCTGCAGTTCCCAGAGTGAATGCGACATCAGCAAAAGTACTAGATGAGCACAAACGAAGACTAGGCCCAGGCAAACAACCTGGCCAAGCGGATGCCGGCGAGCTCAAATACTGTTAAAACTTGCTCGGCATCCAGCAGTTCTACACGAATCAATTGACGTGCTGCCTCCGGGCGATCACCAGGTACGCATGGAGTCTGCTTACGCGGCATTGTACGATGTGGCTCAAATATCGCACCGCTGCGATACTAAATAGCGTCTAAACTTTAGCTTCCATGGCTACTGCTACCCACAAGCCGAGTTCATTCGACATCACCATCGCCAGTGCCCGGTCGACCATGGTCTTCAGCGAGATCGTCCGCCTCGCCATCGATAGCTTCCGTGCCAGCAAAGTCCGCTTCCTTCTCACCATGATCGGCATGATCATCGGTTCGGCTTCCATCGTTTTGGTCACTACTCTGGGCCTCACCGGAAGGCAGTTTGCGCTGGACCAACTCTCCTCCATCGCTAACAACATGGTGGAAATGCAATTTGCCGGAGGCAGTGTCGCCGGCCCCGACAATACCAGCACTCCCGACTACATGACCCGCCAGGATCTTACCTCGGTCCTCGAGCAGGTACCCGATGTTGTATACGCCTCGCCCATGCTTGAGTTTCACGAAGCTATCAGCATCGGCAGCGGCGTCACTAAAGAAACGATGTTCCTTGGCGTCTCACCGCAGTATAGGAATATACGCAACCTGCGCATCGTCGCCGGCCGCTTCTTCGATGATCAGGACACCGCATCCCACGCAAAAGTCGCCGTCCTCGTCACCCCCTTTGCCAAGGCCATCTTCGGCAATCCTGCCTACGCCATCGACAAAACTCTCTCCGTCCGCGGCATCCCCTTCATCATCATCGGCGTCGCCGAGCTGCGCATCGACGTCCAGGGTCAGTCTGAGTTGAGCGATCAGACCGTCCTCATTCCCTATCCCGTCGCTCGCTACTTCACCGGCTCCGACAACGTCAAGGAGATCTTCTTCTCAGTAAAGTCCGCCCAGGATGTTGTCCCGGCCTCACGGAGAATACTGGATGTCATCAAAGCCAACCACCATCCCACCTCCGTCTATAATCCATTCGTCATGACTGGCATTCTCAGCATGATGGCCAGCATAGCGGACATGCTCACCTACGTCCTCATCCTCGCAGCCTTCGTCACGCTGGTCGTCAGCGGTGTCGGCATCATGAACAGCATGCTCGCCAACGTCTCCGCCCGCATCCGCGAGATCGGCATCCGCAAAGCTCTCGGCGCCACCAGCCGCGAAATCCGCCTCCAGTTCCTCACGGAAGCCGTCTTTCTCTCGCTCAGCGGAGGTATGATTGGCACCATCCTGGGCCTCGCCATTCCCATCTCGGTCAGGTTCCTTACACCCTTCAAAATTCCGATCGATCTCTGGTCCGCCATCATCGCGCTACTCACCTCAGTCATCGTCGGCATAGTCTTCGGCACCATCCCTGCCAACCGAGCCGCCCGCCTCGATCCTGTAGAAACCCTCAAATACGAATAACTCTACGAAACGCGGCAACTCTTCCCTCAAATAAAAAAGCGCATCCATCTCACCCCAATCGGGGCGAAGACAGACGCGCTTCCATAATCAATCAAACAACTAACGAGAGCTAAGCAGCCGACTCTTCTATCTGCTCGCCCTTCACCGTCACCTTCACATGCGAAGTGATCTCGCGGTGCAGCTTCACCGGCACGTGGAACTCGCCCAGCGACTTCAGCGGCTCTTCCAGCGAAATCTTCCGCCGGTCGATCACAAAGCCCTGCGCCTCCAGTTGGTGAGCGATATCGCCCGACGTCACCGAGCCGAACAGATGATCGTTCTCGCCGACCTTCCGTTCGAACACCAGCTCCACTTCGCCCAGCTTCGTCGCCAGCGCCTCGGCCTCGACCTTCTCCTTCGCCGACTTGCGCACTGCCGAATTCTTCATCTGCTCGACCACAGCCTTGTTCGCTGCATTCGCTTCAATCGCCAGCTTACCCGGCAGCAGATAGTTGCGCCCGTATCCGTCAGCGACCTTCACCACATCGCCACGATGTCCGAGCTTGTTCACATCTTCTTTCAGAATGACTTCCATTGCATCTCTCCAGATTTCGATCTTGCTCTCATGAGCCAGCGAGCCGGCTCTTCCAAATAAAAGCGGTCAGCTAGAAGCGCGCCGCAAATGCGAGCAGCGCAATGTTGCGCGACTGCTTGATCGCCAGACTCAGCCTGCGCTGATGCCGCGTGCATACGCCCGTCAAACGGCGCGGAACGATCTTGCCCCGCTCCGCCACAAAACCCTGCAGCAGGCGAACGTCGCGGTAAGAGATCGCATCGATCTTCTCCGTGCAGAACTTGCAGACCTTCTTGCGCCGGAAGAACTTGCGGCCGCCAGGGCCGCCTGCGCCAGGAGCGCCAGCAGGACGCGGAGGACGTGCACCCGCCGGACCGGAGTGCGGACGGGAAGATGGGTGTGTGCTCAGTGGATTGCGGTGTGCTGTTCGTTTCGTCAGCCATGTTGTTTCCCTCTCAAATCGTTGTGCCTTCCGCGCTCCAGACACGCGATGGTGTCTCTGAACATCCTGCTCTCAAAGCCGGATGGAAGCGGTTCGGGCGATTCGTAATACGTTGTGCGATCCAGGCGTCTCTAAAACTCAACTGCACCGCAAATATCTACAAGCAAAAAACTAAACCGCTGTGGCCACTTCGGGAGGAGCATCGGAAGCCACCGACGCCGCAGGCGCCGCCGGAATCTTCTCCTCCTCAGCAGCTTCCACCGGAGCCTCAGCAGCAGCGGCCGGAGCCTGCACCTGCTGCTGAACCGGCTGCGCGATAGGCTGCGCGCTGCGCTTCACCTTCGTATCCCGTATCGCCTTGATCTTCGCCAGCCGCTTCTCTTCCTCATCCATGCGCACCGTGATGAACTTGATCACCTGCTCGGACACGCGCAACCGCCGCTCGATCTCTGCGATCAGCGATCCCTCTGCGGCGATATTCATCAGCACGTAGAAGCCGTCGTTGAACTTGCGAACCGTGTAGGCCAACCGCCGGCGGCCCATCTTCTCAACGTTCTTTACCTCGCCGCCACCGCTGGTGACGTTCGCGGAAAAGCCTTCGATCAGCTTGTCGAGATCTGCCTCTTCAACGTCCGGACGGACGATAAACATCACTTCATAAGTACGATTCATTCGTTTACTTCTTTCTGCGAAGTTCTGCTTCGCACCGTGATGGCGTCTGTTCTGCCAACCCGGTATGGAAAATACAACGCCTTGGTTCTCTACTCCTTGCTCCCGTTGAACTCACTCATCGCCGGGCCCGTGCCCTTTGTCAGTATCGTCTCAACGGCCGCCCTTCACTCGGTCAAGCACTTCATCCAAAACTTCCAACTGCTTCCGGCGCATCGGCGACAGCAGATAATCCCTGCCGCCCGCCTTCACTTCCCTGCCATCCGCCAGAGCAGGCTTGCCCACTCCAATACGAATGCGAATCCACTCCTCTGTCCCAAGCACCCCGGAGATCGACTTCACTCCGTTATGCCCGTTCGCCGAACCACGCTCACGTATCCGAATCGTGCCCAGCGGAAACGCAAGCTCGTCGTACAGGACAATCACATCCTCCGACGGATTCGCAATCTCCAACTCCTGAATCAGCGCGGCCACCGAAAGCCCGCTCAGATTCATAAACGTCTCCGGCTTCGCCAGCAGAACGTCCTGTCCCGCAATCCTCGCGCTTGCCGTCAACGCCCGGCCCCGCCGATTGGTGAGCTCCACACCGCAACCCTCTGCGATCCGGTCCACCGCCAGAAACCCGGCGTTGTGCGGCGTAAATTGATACTCGATACCGGGGTTGCCCAGCCCGACAATCAGCTTCACGCCACGCTTCCCTTCCAACAAAACTTGCAAAACTCACGAGCCTGCGAAGAATCTCCAGACTCTTCCCAGGCCACAATCCTACTTCTTCTTCGCGTCCTTCGCATCAGCAGCCGGTGCAGCAGCGGCAGCCGTGCAGCAGCGTCCGTCTTGCCCTTCTTCGCAACCTCAGGCTCCGCCACAGCAGCCACAGCCTCAGGCTCGACCACTTCCTTGATGATCGTCACGTGCGCAACTGTCGCATCCTCATCGCCCAGGAACTTCAGCTTGCCCGAGTGCGGCAGATCCGAGACATGAATCACGCCATGCAGTTCCAGCCCGGAAACATCCACATCCAGGTGGCTCGGAATATCGCTCGGCAGGCACTCGATCTCGACCTCACGCATCACATGCTCCAGGATGCCGCCCTGCGCCTTCACGCCCACCGGAACACCAACCAGCTGAATCGGCACCGACACGCGCATCATCTTGTCCATCGCAATGCGCTTCAGGTCGATGTGCAGCAGATGCCCCTTGATCGGCTCATTCTGCCAGTCGACGATCATCGCCTTCACCACCGTCGAACCTTCAACATTCAAATCAAAAATCGTATTGTGGCCCGAGTCCGAGTGCAGGATCTTCGTAATCACCTTCGGGTCCACCGACACCGCCACCGCATCCTGTCCCGCGCCATAAACCACCGCAGGAATCTTGCCCGCCACGCGAACCCGCCGCGCATGGTTCTTGTTGAACTTGCCGGTACGGGGTGTCGCCACTACTGCTTCAATCGTCGATGCTGCCATGATCCATCTTCCTTTCGGGCACGGAGTCCGTCCGCTCCCTTTGCGGCTAAGCCGCTGTTAGTCCTTCGCCCTGGCACTGCTAGCCCTAGCCCTAAGCCCTGAACCCTGCCTCAATTGAACAGCGTACTAACGCTGGTCTCCATATGAATGCTCTCAATCGCCCGGCCCAACAGCCCTGCAATCGAAAGCACCTTGATCTTCTCCACCCGCTGCGCATCTTCCCGCAGCGGAATGGTATTCGTCACGATCAGCTGCTCCAGCCGTGACTTCGCAATACGCTCGACCGCCGGACCCGAAAGCACCGGATGCGTCGCGCACGCATAAACCTTTTCCGCGCCCTGAGCCAGCAGCGCATCCACCGTCTTCACCAGCGTTCCGGCGGTGTCGATGATGTCGTCGAGAATCAAGCACGTCCGGCCCCGTACATCGCCGATCACGTTCATCACCTCGGTGACATTAATGTCCGTCCGCCGCTTATCCACGATGGCCAACGGTACCTCCAGCTTCTTGGCGAAGAATCTCGCCCGCTCCACTCCTCCCGCATCCGGCGATACCACCGTCAGGTTCGGCAGGTTCAGATCCCGGAAGTAGCCCACCAGCACCGGGCTGGCAAACAAGTGGTCCACCGGAATATTGAAGAAGCCCTGAATCTGCGCTGCATGCAGATCGACCAGCAACGCCCGGTTCGCACCGGCAGTAGTCAGCAAATCGGCAACCAGCTTCGATGTAATCGCGACTCGCGGCCGGTCCTTGCGGTCCTGCCTCGCATAGCCGTAGTACGGAATCACTACCGTGATTCGCCCGGCCGACGCGCGCTTCAGCGCGTCCATCATGATCAGCAGCTCTACCAGATGCTGATCGACCGGAAAACACGTAGGCTGCACCAGGAAAACGTCCGCGCCGCGAACGTTCTCCAGCAGCTGAAAATGTACCTCGCCGTCGGAGAATCTCTGCAGCCGGGTCTCGCCCAGCGGCACACCGACGAACTTGCAGATCTCCTCGCACAAAGCGCGATTTGCCGATCCGCAGAAAATCTTGAAGCGCTTCTCTTCACTCAGCTTGCTCGAGCGTTTCCGCTCCGAAGCCGGCCTTGACCTGTCCGCCAGTCGTTGGCGTTCGCTGGTGCAGACTGAGAGCCTGTTTCCGTCTCCTCAGCCTGCCCCGAAATAGGGGAAAGTACCGCAGTCGTGTCTTGTTCGCTCACGTGAAACCCTCCAGGCTGGTTGACCTTGGTAGTTCCTGCTGTTGTGTCTCAGAAGCCTTGTTGCGACCCCATACTCTCTAGCACATCCTTGTTGCGAATCCTGCAAAAAATCTAAGACTTCGGTACTTCTACTTCTTCAAACTCTGCTTCCGCAACCCGCCTCCAGTTTTGTCCGGCGGGCGCATACTCGAATCTTCTAAACTTCTGCGGCACATTGTTGCCGCCAAAGAATCCCTAAATTTGCTCGCCGCAGCAGCCTAAGCTGCTCCTTAAGGTTGGCGTCGACTGAATGGTTGGGCGACTAGGATTCGAACCTAGACAAAGAGATTCAAAGTCTCTGGACCTACCGTTAGTCGATCGCCCAATAAGGCTTCAATGAACATTGTCATCCTTCGCGAAGCGGAGGACCTGCTTCTGTCCTTTTGCTGCCTCGAACAACAAACGTCGCCTACCCTGCGAACATTCTCGCCCAGTACTCCTGTCCGCGGCAAGGTCTCCGTCACGAAAGCCTGCACGCCAGATTCCTGGACACGCTGTTGAGCAGCCTCAGCATCCGCCTCGGACCGGTAAAGTCCAAACAACGCAGAGCCCGAACCCGATAGCGCCGCATACAACGCAGGACTATCCGTATCAATACCCATCAATAATCGCTTGGTTTTTCGCAAGGAGGGATACTGAGGAAAGACGACCTCTTCAAAGTCATTCTCAAGACCCGAAGCTGGCCGTTTTCAATCCCGGTGCGGACAAGCGAGAGAAGGGTATTCTCCGCGAGATCATTCAACGCATATCCTGACTCGCTCAGGTAAACCCCGTTTTATCTCAGGATTCGAATCGCGAAATGATACCGGAAGTGCCAGACTTACGATCACCTGTCTCGCAGAGACGGACGCATAAGCAAGACTCAACTCCTGTAATCTATCGGGTTTAGCGCCCAAAGTCAACCCTTCCCTAGTACTCCATCATCCCGCCGGAGCGGTAGCGCAGTCGACGGACCCCTGTATTTACCGCGGTATTGCCCTGCCGTTGTCTGTTCGCGCTCCGCCACCAACTCTCCCAGGCCTTAAACGCCGCCGGAGTAGAAACCCCCACCCCCGGAACCGCCACCACACAATCCGTCCCCGGCAAATCCGCCACCGGCTCCACCAACTCCCCCCGACCCGTCCCCAAAACCGCCCCACCCACCAGAAACAGCGGCACATCCGACCCCACCTCCGCCGCCACCGCCAACCGCTCCCCCTCCAGCAGCTTCACCCCCAACTCCCGCTCCAACCCAATCAGCGCCGCCGCCGCATTCGCACTCCCCGCCCCCATCCCACCCTGCACCGGCAACCCTTCTCAATATGGATCTCCACCTCAGCCGCAACCCCCAGCCTTGCCAGACATTTCTCCACCATCTTCCACGCCGTATTCCGCCCATCCCGCGGCACAAATGGATGATTCGTCGTCAACACAATCCTCGTCTCCTCCGCCCGCCGCGCCGTAACCGTAACCAAATCATGCAGCTCCAGCGTCTGGTACAGCGTCATCAACCCATGAAACCCATCCCCCCGCACCGGCCCAATCGCCAACCCCAGATTAATCTTCGAATAAGAACGAACACGCGTACCCATAGCTTCGATTCTACCCATTCCAACAGTTCGCTATTGCCAGCGCATCATACTATCCATGTTGTCTGCTCCTAGGCCCCGGGCCCCCA
>CAWCPB010000019.1:0-159755 GCA_963797415.1 uncultured Acidobacteriaceae bacterium | reverse complement strand
TCAAGGAGCTAGTTTGCAGACCACATTTCGTGGCAATTATCGATTTCAGATTTTCGGGCAAGGGCAACGACACGGTAGCGAAAATCCCTTCGAACAGCTTTCACAATTGACGGCCGGCGCGTAAACTGACCCTGCCAAGTCTTCTCAGGGATTTTTCTGCCTGTGTCGCGCGGCGTTCTTCGGCCCCGAACTGTCTTACCCACCATTTGCTGCTCTCGCAAGATGGGGAGGTGTGCAATGCCGGGAGAACCCAAGCAGCTAGCAGATACACGCACCTTAACGATGATCGCCTTCACGGCAACGGCGGGTGTGTTCATCGAGTATTACGATTTCTTTATCTACGGGTACGCGGCGGCCAGCGCGTTTCCGGCGATATTCTTTCCCAGGTTGCCGCCTACCCAGGCGCTTCTGTTCTCTTACCTGGCTTTCGGTGCGGGGTTCCCAGCACGATTATTAGGGGCCTTCCTATTTGGCCACTTCGGCGATCGCATCGGACGCAAGTTCTCGTTCATGGTCAACCTCATCATCGTGGGCGGCACCACTTGCTTAACCGGGCTCTTGCCCGGCTATGCGAAGTTAGGAATCGCCGCCCCGATCCTTCTTGTGGTGCTGCGAATCGTGCAAGGAATTGGATTAGGGGGTGAGTTTGGAGGCGCTTCTTCTTTGCTTGGCGAATTTGCTGCGCAGCGAAGGCGAAGGGCGTTCTGGATGTCGCTGGCGAACCTGGGCGTCCCTTTGGGCACTATGAGTGCCGGCGTAGTCCTGCTGGTTATGAGCAAGACGTTCGCAACCACCGGCTGGCGGGTGGCAATGCTGCTCTCTGTCGTGATATTGATTCCGGCACTGCTGGCACGCTACAAGTTTGCCGACAGTCCGCTGTTCGAGCAGCTCAAACAAACGGACAAGCTCGCTGCGCTGCCCAGCTTCGGTGTTCTAAAACACTACCCTCGTTCCGTGATTCTCCTGGCCCTGTTTGCGGCCTTCGGGGGCATGGGCGGATACGTAGCAGGAACCTACTTTGTCTCGTTCATGCGCTTTGCCGGTATTCCTTTGGCAACCACTGCCGCTATCCTGATATTTGCCAAGGTCGGGACTCTTCTAGGTGTACTTGCCAGCGGGCCCGCTGCTGACTTCTGCAGACGAAGACTCACCGGGTACCTCGCGATCGGGCTGGCGACGCTGCTCTCATATCCGCTTACATTGGCCGTTTTGAGCAAGCGCATTGGGCTGGTGACCCTCCTGGAGATCCTTATTAGTTTTTTCGGAATGGGAATATTAATAGGGCTTGCGCCGATCCTGGCCTGTGAGAGTTTTCCGACAAAATTCAGATACTCCGGAACCGGAATTTCCTACAACCTCGCTGGCCTTCTGAGCGGCATGATCGCGCCGTCACTGTTGGCGGGACTCATCGGGCAGGATGTATTTCATAAGTGGTATTACGTCCCGATCGTCTATGGCTTTTACTGTGCCGTTGCCATGCTTGCACTGCGATTCATACCGGAAACCCGCGATCTGAAGTTAGAGGATCTCGATCAGGCCGAGCCAGCTTTGCGCCCAATGCGAGCATGATTGCTGCAGGCCTCAACGGGGCGGGTGGCGGCGATTAGCTAGTGAGAATCGGCGTTCGGGAACTGCCTGCAAGTCGGGTTTTCGGCAAGTTCGGTTGAAGTTGCCTATGACCCAGTTTTGGGTTCATGTTTTTTCATTCAGAAGTCGAATTTCGCAGCGCTAAATGCGGTATTCTGCCACTCTACGGAGGAGGCGGTAAATGTCCGAGATCCCTAGCGTTGGGGCTTTCGCCATAGTTCCAACCAACGACCTACAAGCTTCGATCCCGTTTTGGGAACGCCTCGGCTTTGCTCGCACGGGTGGTAACGCCCATTACATTATTTTGACTGGATGGGACTGCGAGGTGCACTTGACTCAGGCGGGAGTCGGCCCTTGGCGCGTGCCGGAAAAAAACAATCCGTTTGGAGTTTTTATTCGCACCCCCGACGTTGAAGCTATCGCTGCGCGAGTGGAAGACCTAATTATCCGTCCTGGTGGTGTGCTGCGCCATCGCGAATGGGGCCTCTATGAGGTCGGAATATGCGGACCGGACGGTCTGCTTGTCCGCGTGGGCTGGCCTTCCCCGTTGATTCGACAAGCCGAATAATTCATTGCCTTCCATAAGTAGCCAGCGGCGGGTGACACGCGGCGTTCACATTTTGGCAAGGGGCGCTAGTTTGCCTTGAAAGTCGCGTTTTCGGCAAGTTCGAGTTACCGGTTTTCCGCTGAGACGAAGTTTCGGACAGTGCGGTATCTTACTGCCCCTGGATTGGCCCTGAGGACGAGATTCGGTCCCTCAGAGAGTCTCAGAGCTGGAGCAGCTTTCGCTTCGCTTGAGGACGATAGGGGGACGGTTGTGGTGTGGCGAGAGAGAACAGGCAAAAACGAAATACGGGGGTCTCTCCACTACGGCGGCAAAAGCGCCGCCTTCGGTCGAGATGACGTGCGTTTTGGGGATGGGAGAGAGAACGGGCAAAAGCAAAAGCAGATTCTTCCCCTTCGGCTACGCTCAGGGTCAAGGATGACAATGTCTTTTTGGGGGCGTTTGTGGCGTGGCGAGAGAGAGAACAAGCAAAAGCGAAATACAGGGGTCTCTCCACTGCGGTGGCAAAAGAGCCGCCTTCGGTCGAGATGACGTGCGTTTTGGGGGAAGGCAACGGCAAAGGCGAACAGCAGATCCTTCGCTGCGCTCAGGATGACAATGTTGAAAGAGGAGATGATCAGGGTAGCGAGGCTTAAAGGAGTTTGAGGTAGGCTTTGGCGGCTTCTAGTTCGGGGAAGAGGCGTTCTTCGGCCTGGAACTCGCGGGAGTGGACGCAGCGGCGGCCGGATTTGACGCGGACGGGGTGTTTGAGGTGGAGCATCTCGTGGTAGAGGAGGTACTCGATTGCGCAGCGTGGGGTGTCGTGGCGGTCGAAGACTCGGCTGACGACGATGGTGTTGTGGGCGGCGTCGTAGTGGCCGAGCATGCGGCGGGCGTGGTGGGCGGACCAGGTGAGGGTGGGGCGGCCGAGGAGGCCGTGGAAGAAGCGGCGGTTGAGGGATTCGAAGACCTCGTCGAGGTCGTAGTGGTGGCCGGTGGGGGTGGAGATGCGCTTGCGGCCGCGGGTCTGGCGGATGTGCTCGGCTTGGCGGGAGACGGCTTCGGAGGAGACGTGGCGGCGGTAGCGGTCGGACTGGGCGGGGGCGATGGGCTTTTTGTAGAGCTTGGCGAGGAGGATGTGGGCGATGGCGTGATGGACGGACTCGGGTGCGTGCTCGAGGATGTCGGAGAGGCGGACGTGGAGGCGGCCTTCGCGAAGGCGGATGGTGGTGTTGAGGGAGGTGAAGCGGCGGAAGCGGACGTCGAATGGTGGGATGGGCGCGCGAGGACGGAGGTCGCGGTACTCGTGCTCGAAGATGGCGACGAGAGGGGATGCGGCGGTGTGCCTGGGAGCGCGGGGGGTTCTGGTTCGGGGTTGGTTCTGAGGTGAGAGGAGCTGGTGGGGAGCTGGGTTGATTAAGGCCGGCGTTGGGGCGGAAGGCGGGGTGAGAAGAGTTGCAGGAGCTGCCGCAGAGGATTGGCTCCGGGATTTTTGGGCATGCTCTGGGATTCGTCCTTGTGGAGTCTTGGTGCTGGGTTAATTTTATATGAGGTTGTTCTCTGTTTATTTGGGCTGTGATGGGGAACAAGCAACGGCAACGACGAAATACAGGGGTCTCTCCACTACGGCGGCAAAATGCGCCGCCTCCGGTCGAGATGACGGGAGGTTGGGGCGGTGCAATGCTTGTATTCGGTCGAGATGACGTGGGTTGAGGCGGTGGAACTGCTAGCGGGGGATGTCGTAGGGGGTGTTTTTGTCTTCTTTGGAGGGTGGGTGGGCTGTGAACCAGGCGCGCTGGTCTTCGATGAGCTGGGTGGCGGCTTCGCGGATATCGCGGATGGATTCGAGGGCGAGTTTGCGGGAGACGCTGTAGGCTGCGTTGTCGGGTGGGGTCTTGAGGGCGGTGGACCAGCGGTCGGTGGCTTCGACGAGTTTGGGAAGAGACTTGCGGATGTCGCGGTGGTGGGCGCCGTAGTCGTCGAGGTTGTCGTCGAGTTCGTCGGCGACGGAAGTGAACTCTTCCATCAGGTCGTGGGTGTCTTGTTCGCGGCCGGGTTTGCGGGGATGGGCGAAGAGATCCTGAATGGCCTTGCTGCGCTGGTCGAGGAACTTGATGAAGACGTTGACGCGATCGGCAGGGAAGTAGGCGGCGTCGCGGAGTTCTTCGATCTCCTTTTCGGAGAGCGCGGTGTCTTTGTTCTGCTGGGCTTGCAGGCGGGGAGCGAGGCAGAGGAGTGCCAGGAGGATGATCAGTACGCTGCGGGGCATGGGTTAGTGGTTGAAGACCTGCATGAGGATCTCGGTCTGGACCTGATCGAGATGCTTGAGTGTGGCGTTGAGGACGGGACGATCTTCACTGGAGGCGACGCGAACCAGGTCTCCGAGACGGTAGGCGGTATGATGCATCAGCAACTCCGCATTCTTGAGCCGTTTGGTGTCGTTGGCGAGGCCGAGGTGGATGAGTTGCGCGTAGTGTTCGACCTTGTTGAAGGTTGCGCTGGCTGCGTCGGTGTCGCCATCGAGGAGCTGCTTGGCTGCCAGTTCGGTCATGGTGTGGACGAGTTCTGCGTAGAGGAAGCACTGATCGCGGGGATTGGCTTGCTGGGCGCGGATTTCCAACTGGGTGATCGTCTGCGAGTCGGGCAGGACTTCATTGAAACCGGCGTATGCGTAGGGGCATAGAGTGAGGAACAGAGCCAGGAGAAGAGCGGTTAGGGAACTGATTCGCAGGAGCATAAGGCACCTCGCGAGCTTGACTACTTCGTGTGTTCAAGAGCGATGAGACGGTGGCGCGCCTCCCACTCCTCGTTCGGAAACTTTCCGTCCGCCACGGAGAGAAATTGCTTGTACAGATCGACGGCGATTTTGATCTGGTGAAGCTTGTCGTGCGCAGTAGCCGCCAGGAAGAGGGACGACGGAGACTGTGGCAGCACTTTATCACGAATTGCAATTGCTTGCAATGTGGTGGCCGGATCGTTGTTCTGTGAGGCGGCGAAGGCGAGGTGGCTGGCGGCGAGGCCGAGGTCTTCTTTGGTGGGGAACGCGTCGGGTTGGGCGATGGCGCGCTTGAGGAGCGCTTCGGCTTCGGCGTCGCGGTGGAGGTGGATGAGGGCGTCGGCGCGGTCGTCGAGGAGGGTGGGATCGGGGGCAGAGGAGGAGATGAGGGCGGCGAGGAGGAGCTCGGACTGGTCGTATTGACCGTTGCGGCTGTAGAGGCGGGCGAGCAGGCGGGTCACGGCAGCGTTTTGAGGATCGGCGGCGTGGAGCTTTTCGGCGATGGGGAGGGCTTCGGCGATCTTGCCCTGATCGGCGTAGAGGCTGGCGAGTTGGGCGTTGAGGGCGGGGTCGTTGGGATTTTTGGCGAGGGCGTCGGTGAGGAGCTTTTCGGTGTCGCCGGATTTTTGTTGGCGGCGCAGGAGATGGGTGAGGCCTGCGGTGGCGTCGGGGTCGTCGGGGTGGGCGGCGAGGAGACGGCGGTAGGCGGCTTCGGCTCCGGGGAGATCGTTGGCGGCTTCGGCGATCTCGGCGGCGAGGAGAATGTCGTCGGGGGACTCGGTGGTGAGTTGGATGGCGGTTAGGAGGGCGGCGCTGGCGGCGGGGGGATCGGGCGGCTGGGTTTGGAGGTCGACGCGGGCGAGAGCTCTGAAGGTGCGGGCTTTGAGGGCGGGGTCGGGTGCTTCGAGGCTGGTTGCGGCGGTGAGTTCGGTGCGGGCGGCAGGGAGCTGGTTGTTGCGGGCGAGGAGAAGGCCGAGGGCGAGGTGGGGTTCGAAGAATGTAGCGTCGGCGGCGATGGCTCGGCGGTAGGTTGCTTCGGCGGCGGAGGCTTCGGCTGGAGTCTGGGCGAGGGCGTCCTGGGCGGAGGCGAGGTCGTAGAGGATGTGGGCGTCGGCGGGGTGTTTTTCGGCGAGGGTGGTGAGGAGTTTTACGGCGGTGGGGTAGTCCTGCTTATCGAGGGCTTCGTTGGCCTGGGTGAGGAGGGGGTCGGGTTTTTTGGGTTGGGGCTGGGTGGTGTCGGTGGTGCCGGCGGGGAGTTGGGCTTGGGCGGGGACGGCGGCTAAGAGGATTGTGGAAAATATTAGTGAGGAGATGGTTCGGAGGATGCCGCAGAGGTGGGTGGTTGTGTTGTGCGTTGTCTGCGACATTGGTGGTACCCCCTCCCTATCTTAAAGTGTGCAAAGTCCTCAAAGGAAAAGACCTAAGTCCGGACTTCGAGTGCGGCTTTAAGTGCGGAAGCCCGGCCTGAGATGGCCGGGCTTCGACAGCTTTCCCTGATTTAAGAATAACAGGCGTGTCAAGGTTCTGATGTGGGAAACGGCCTATACGTAGGCGATGCAATCAATCGCGATACCGTGATCTCCTATGGGCAGGGCTGCCGGCTGAACGGTGTTTCGTGCTGGAAAGATCGCTCCCCATTTCCGTGTCTTATAGACGGCGTTCATGCGATCGAATTCCTTCATGTCTTCCATGAAGACGTTCACTTTTAGAACCTTTTCCAGTGACGACCCTGCGGCGATGAGGTTTTTCTCGATCTCATCGATGACCCACTTTGTCTGTTCTTCGATGGTACCGGGGGTGCGACAGCCGATTCCGGAGACAAACAGCAGATTGCCGAACGAGACTACGGTTGTAAATGGAAACGGTTGGGCCGGCCTGCCGGTGGCGTCTTTCTTGACCATTTTTCCGGTCTGCGCAGAAGCTTCTTGCGTAGCCAAGACTGCTCCCCCTGCTGCTGCCATTGCCGCGCCTTTTAAAAGGCTTCTGCGTGTCTGCTTTTCCATTGCGAGTACTCCTTCTTGAGATGGTTGAACCCATTCATGGTACAGAACTCTCCGGGGGTGGGTCTGGACTTTGGTACGGCAACTGTGGATAGGAGCGATGGGAAGCGCATCGGCAAACTGGGTGGAGAGCTTCGTCTGTAAGAAGTGCTAGTGGCGGAGGCCATGATTGTCTGAAATTCTTTCTGCGTTGTGAGGTCTTCTCAAACTCCCGACTCTCAAGACCACACCTGCAGATGCGGAGGGTTCCGGTATGAGTCAGTCTTTCTCTCTTGAAGGCCTCAATCGCCGAACTGTCGAACGCCGCGCAGTCGAGGCCGTTATCTGGGGGATACCCGCAGTCAACTTCGACCGGATGTACCAGGCGATGGTCCACGATGCCAAGGCCGGCGAGGGCAGCAATAAGGTCGTCTTCTGGTCTCATACCTTGAGTTGGAAGAACCAGACTCTCACGCCTAATCCGGACACCATCTACCTGATGCCTTTCTTCAACACTAAGGACGTGGGGCCGGTGGTGTTGGAGATTCCACCGGCCGACGACGGCTCGATCACCGGCTCAGTGGACGACTGCTGGCAGACGGCCATCGAGGACGTCGGCCCTGCCGGGGTCGATAAAGGGAAGGGCGGCAAGTACCTGATCCTGCCCCCCGGCTACAAAGACAAGGTACCCCCCGATTACATCCCTATGCAGTCCGAGACATTCCAGAGCTATGCACTACTTCGGTCCAACCTGAAGAGCAGCAGTGATGCTGATATCGCCAATGCAGTCGCCTACGGCAAACGGATCAAGGTATACCTGCTCTCGCAGGCCGCTCATCCCCCGGATACTCAGTTCATTGACGCCATCGACGTAGTATTCGATGCCACCATTCCATACGATATGCGTTTTTTTCAATCGCTCGATCGCGTCGTCCAGATCGAACCCTGGCTGACCCGCGACAAGGTCATGATCGATCAGCTCAAATCCATCGGCATAGTAAAAGGTAAGCCCTTCAACCCCGACGCCGCTACGCAGGAGATCCTCAAGCAAGCTGTCGTCGAAGCGCACGCGTGGTTCCAACCGCAATATGAAAGTGTTTTCGTTCCGCCCTTCAATGAAGGCACTCATTGGAACCTCCCAGCCCCGCCGGAGTTCGCGGTGGCCATACAGACAAACTATGCAAACCCGGACAGCTATCCCGTCGGCGAACGCGGTGTCAGCTACTTCTTCGCCTTCTTCAGCGCCAAGCACCTCGGAGCCGGCCAGTACTACCTGATGACGATCAAGGACAAGCAGGGGCAGCCTCTGGATGGCTCCAACAACTATCGACTCAACGTGCCCGCCAATGCTCCTGTCACGCTGTACTGGTCGGCCACCGCCTACGACCGCGAGACCCACGCACTGATCCGCAACATGCAGTGGCCGAGCCGCGCGTCCACCACCACAGGCTTGCAAAAAAACGCGGATGGTTCCGTGGTTGTCTACTTTGCGGCCAAAGCACCGGCAGGCAAAGAGTCCAACTGGATTCCCACCGACCCGAAGGGCAAGTTTGAGGTTCTGTTCCGCTTCTATGGGCCGCAGAAGCCGCTCTTCGACAAGACGTGGAGACTGCCTGATATCGAAGAAGCGAAGTAGCCACGCTATGGATACTGTGCATACAAGTTGGTGAAGTAGTCTTGTTACGCGGTGCCTGGAGTTCGGGTTCGGGTTTGAGGGTGGTGGGTTTTAGGACGGGCGCCAGCCAATGGCCTATGGTTGCTTCGCGTGCTGAAAACGCTCGACAGTCACCGGCCACTCATGGGGTACTGGCTGATCAAGCAAGCTTGTTTTGCCTTTCAGAAATTTATCGAAAAACGCCAGCGTGTAGGCTCTTATGATCTTGAGCGTCAGATCCGCGCAAGCTTGCTTCGTCGGGTCGTGCCCGGCCTCGAGAAATGGGAAATCGGTGAAGCTGAAATGCTGAGCCTGGCACGTCGAGAGGGTCACCCGGTACCCTGTCGGCAAAGCTGCCAAGATATCGTCTTGGTTCTTATCTACGGAACGAATCAGTTCATTGAACTCCGGACGAGTCATCTTCATCTCCTTCAGTTGTTCGTCATTGGGTGGCGGCTTGCGATGACGTCCAAAATAAAGAAAGGGCTGCCTCATGGTGTTGCCGTCGCTCTGCCGATCAAACGGCAAATTGCGGGCCACGCCATCCTCATTGAGGCATGCCGTAATTCTCGCGTCGGTTTGACAGGCCAGGGCTGCTGCCCGGCCACCGGCGGAATGACCGAGAGCACCGACCCTCTGAAGGTCAACGTGGCCCGCAAACGGTGCACGCGACATTACGCCCCCGTTGCGGCCGAATTGATCGATGACGAATCGAATGTCCGCGGCATACACTAGCCGCCTGTCGTTTTGATGGCGAATGATCTCGTCGTCCGAAGCCCCCGAAGGAGGCTCGCCTTCATTCGAGAGACGAACGACTCGCCCATCCGGAAAGACCGTGATGGCGGTGTCGTAAGTGTGCCCGATGGAGACAACCACGTATCCATGGCTTGCCAGATCCTCGAGTTGCGTGGTGTAGTGAGCGCGGAAGACACCTCCTCCGTGCGAAAACAGCAACAAGGGAGCACGCTTTATTGAGCGCGCGAAAGGCGCGTTCTCGACCGCGTGGGTTTGGAGAGACAAGATAATAGGGGAGAGGCTTCCAAAGGTTTCTTTGAGTGCGGCTTGGCTGAGAGACTTCTCGAAGGCGGGGAGATCAGGGATATACGGAGCTGGCTTTGCCTTTGTGTTGCCCTGAGCCGGATACCATACATCTACCATTAACTCCCGGTGTGCCTGGTCTTGATGAGCCAACGGCTCTGGCCGGCTCAAATCGACCAAGGCATAAGTAACCCGGCCTATAGGAAATGGCCCGGAAGGAGCAGGCAATATGACGGTGCCCTCCATAGCCTGAGCCATGCAGTTCAACGTTACCAACAAACCGAGTAACAACAGAGTTCGCACCCTGCCAGTCGCCTTCATTCATTTTCCCTTTCGCAGTGCGACCGCCGGAAACGGCTTCTGGGAAGTAATACGGTAGCTTCCGCAGGATGGTTCAGTCGGGAGTTACGCGGTGACCTGGAGTTCGGGTTCGGGTTTGAGGGTGGTGGGTTTTAGGACGGGGGCGAGCCAGTGGCCGGTGTGGCTGGCGGGGTTGGCGGCTATTTCTTCGGGGGTGCCGGTGGCTACGATCTGGCCGCCGCCGTTGCCGCCCTCGGGGCCCATGTCGATGACCCAGTCGGCGGATTTGATGACGTCGAGGTTGTGCTCGATGACGAGGAGGGAGCCGCCGCCGTCGATGAGTTTGCGGAAGGCGGCGAGGAGCTTGGCTACGTCGTCGAAGTGGAGGCCGGTGGTGGGCTCGTCGAGGATGTAGAGGGTGCGGCTGCGGGCTTTTTTTGCGGCGTCGTTGCTGGTGGATTTGGAGCTGATGCTGCGGGCTGTGGCGAGGTGTGAGGCCAGCTTGACGCGCTGGGCCTCTCCTCCTGAAAGCGTCGTTGCTGATTGCCCGAGACGGACGTAGCCGAGGCCGACTTCGTCGAGGACGTAGAGCTTGTCGACGATCTTGGGGTGGCCGGCGAAGTAGTGCAGGGCTTCTTTGACGGTCATGTTGAGGACGTCGTGGATGTTTTTGTTTTTGTACTTGATGTCCAGGATGGCGGATTTGTAACGGGTTCCGTTGCATTCTTCGCAGGGGAGCTCGATGTCGGCGAGGAACTGCATTTCGACGGTGACGGTGCCGTCGCCTTCGCAGACGTCGCAGCGGCCGCCGGGGACGTTGAAGGAGAAGTGGCCGGGGCCGAAGCCCTTGCGGCGGGCGTCGGGCTGGGCGGCGAAGAGGGCGCGGATGTCGTCGAAGGCCTTGATGTAGGTGACGGGGTTGGAGCGCGGGGTGCGGCCGATGGGGGACTGGTCGACGAGGATGACGTCGTTGAGGTGATGGGTGCCGGTGAGTTCGCGGTAGAGGTGGGTGGGGTCGCCTTCGGGTTGGGATTCCTGGCTGAGAGCGCGCATGAGGGCGCGGTAGAGGACCTGATGGACGAGGGTGGATTTGCCGCTGCCGCTGACTCCGGTGACGCAGCAGAGGAGGCCGAGGGGGATGTCGAGGTCGACGCCGCGGAGGTTGTGGATGCGGGCGCCGGTGAGTTTGAGGTGCTCGCGGCTGGGCTCGCGGCGGTGCTTGGGGATGGGGATGGTGAGGCGGCCGGAGAGATATTTGCCGGTGATGGAGTTGGGGTTGTGTGTGACTTCGTCTACGGTGCCGGAGGCGAGGAGTTGGCCGCCTAGCTCGCCGGCTCCGGGGCCGAGGTCGAGGAGGTGGTCGGCGGCGCGGATGACGTCGGGGTCGTGCTCGACGACGAGGATGGTGTTGCCGAGGTCGCGGAGATCCTGCATGATGCGGATGAGCTTGGCGGTGTCGCGGGTGTGGAGGCCGATGCTGGGCTCGTCGAGGACGTATAACGCGCCTACGAGACGCGAGCCGAGTGATGTGGCTAGTTGGATGCGTTGGGATTCGCCGCCGGAGAGGGTGGAGCTGAGGCGGTCGAGGGTGAGGTAGTCGAGGCCGACTTGATGGAGAAAGTGGATGCGCTGGCGGACCTCTTCGAGGACCTTTCCGGCGATCTCCATTTGTGACGGGGAGAGTTGCAGATTGTCGAAGAAGCGTTCGGCTTCGGTGATAGTGAAGCCGGAGACTTCGCAGATGTTTTTGTTGTTGATGAGGACGGCGCGGGCTTCGGCGCGGAGGCGCTGGCCGCGGCAGTCGGGGCAGAGGGCATAGCCGCGGTATTTGGAGAGGAAGACGCGGACGTGGAGTTTGTATTTTTTGCGCTCGAGCGCGGCGAAGAAGCCTCGGATACCGGGGAACGAGCCGTTGCCGTCTTCGATGAAGCGCTGCTGATCGGGGGTGAGGTCGAACCAGGGGACGTTGGTGGGGATGTTGGCGGACTTGGCGGCGCGGAGCATCTCGCCGTGGTGGGGGCGGTACTTGGTGGTGGTCCAAGGGGCGATGGCGCCTTCGGCCAGGGTTTTGGATTTGTCGGGGATGATGAGGTTGGGGTCGAAGTCGATGGTGTTGCCGAAGCCCTGGCAGCGAGGGCAGGCTCCGTAGGGGTTGTTGAAGGAGAAGAGGCGTGGTTCGGGCTCGCGGTAGGCGCGGTGGCAGGTGGTGCACTCGAAGGCTGCGGAGAAGCTCAGGTGCTGGGGGGCGGCTTCGCCTTCGCGGGGGACGGTGTGGAACTGGACTTCGCCGGACTCGCGGTAGCCGGTCTCGATCGCGTCTACGATTCTGCTTCGAGAGTCTGGGCTAAGTGACAGGCGGTCGATTAGGACGAAGATGGGGGCGTTGAAGTCTAGTTCGAGGAAAGACTCGGGGGTGGAAAACTCTACGATGCTGCCGTTTTGGTAGAGGCGGTTGTAGCCTCGGCGGCGGAGTTCGGTTAGGCGCTCTTTTAGGGTGTCGGTGACAGTGGAAAAATCGACCGCGGATGGTGCGGATTTTGCGGATTTTTTTGAGGCGGATTTTTTTTCTGGTTTGGGCTTCTCGGGTTCGGTTTCGGTGGCGGGTTGCTGCATGGGCTCGAGTTTTATTTCGGCGCGGACGATGGGGAAGAGGGCGTAGGTGCGGGTGGCTGGTTCATCTTCCCGCCCACCCAGGGCGAGGATGGAGGTGACTATTTCGTCTACGGTGTCGCGTTTGACGATGCCGCCGCAGTGGAGGCAGGTGACGGTGCCGCAGCGGGCGTAGAGGAGGCGGAGGTAGTCGTAGATTTCGGTGGCGGTGGCTACGGTGGAGCGGGGGTTGCGGGTTTGATTTTTTTGCTTGATGGCGATGGCGGGGGCGAGGCCATCCATGTGGTCGACGTCGGGCTTTTCGATGCGCTCTAAGAACTGACGGGCATAGGCGGAGAGGGATTCGACGTAGCGGCGCTGGCCTTCGGCGTAGACGGTGTCGAAGGCGAGCGAGGATTTGCCGGAGCCGCTGACTCCGCTGACGACGGTGAGAGCGTTGTGGGGGATGTCGACGTCGATGCCCTTAAGGTTGTGGGTTCGGGCTCCGCGAATTGTGATCTGGTCGGTCATAAAGCAGGGACTAGGGCCTAGGGAATAGGGACTAAGAATTGGTTGGTTGGGCGCGGAAGATTTCTATGAAGAGGAGGCAGGCTCCGATGACGATGCAGGAGTCGGCTACGTTGAAGTCGGGCCAGTGGTAGTGGATGATGTGGACTTCGAGGAAGTCGATGACGTAGTGGTAGTGGATGCGGTCGTAGAGGTTGCCGATGGCTCCGCCCATGATGAGGGCGAGGCCGATAGAGGTGGCGGAGATCTCGCGGCCTACGCGCCATAGCATGACTCCGACGAGGATGACGGCGATGATGGAGAAGATGATGAGGCCGTAGCGGACGGCTTCGGGCGAGACGCTGTCGGCGAGGAAGCTGAAGGCGGCTCCGGTGTTGAGGACGTGCGAGATGCGGAAGATGTGATCGATGACGGTGTGGGTCTGGCCGGGGCGAAGGTGGGCTACGACGAGGCGCTTGGTGATGTGGTCGGCAATGACGACGAGCGCGACCAGGATAAGGAGCGGTATGCGGTAGTCTCGCACGTGGGGTGCGGTGTGGCTTGTGGACATGGTGTCGAACTCGGTGGCTGGGATTTTGTAGTTAGAGGACATCAGGCGCGGGCCTCCGTTGCTTCGCTGGTATAGGGCGGGTATTGGATGGCGGCGAGGGCGTCTGCGCAGCGTAGGCAGACTGAGGGGTAGTTGGGGTCTTCGGCTACGTCGGTGGTGTAGCGCCAGCAGCGTTCGCACTTGCTGCCTTGCACTGGAACGGTGATTGCGGTTAAAGGGACATCCTGCGCGGTTCCGTCTGGTTCGGCGTTAGAGATCGTTACTTGCGACACGTTGAATAGCTCGGGCAGGCTGTCTTCGTAGGTACCGAGCAGGGAAGCTAGCGACGCTTCTGCGATGAGCAACTGGACGGCGGCGTCGAGGCCCTTGCCTACTTTGCCTGCTTTGCGGTCGGCTTCGAGGCTGATGAGAACCTGATCGCGGACGGTGAGGAGTTTTTCCCAGTCGGTGAAGATGAATCCGGTGTCTTCGGGGATGATGTCGGCGAGGTTGGGGAAGAGGGTGAGGTGGACGCTGGTTGCGCGGCCTTCGACGTGAGGAAGGAGTTGCCAGACCTCGTCGGCGGTGAAGCTGAGGATGGGGGCGATGAGGCGGGTTAGGGACTCGGCGATGTGCCAGAGCGCGGTTTGGGCGCTGCGGCGAGCGGGGTGGTTGGGGGCGAAGGTGTAGAGGCGGTCTTTGAGGACATCGAGGTAGAGGGCGCTTAGGTCGGTGTTCACGAACTCGTTGAGGGCGTGGTAGGCGCGGTGGAACTCGAAGGACTCGTAGGCGACGCGGATTTTTTTGTTGAGTTCGGCGAGGCGGGCGAGGATGTATTGCTCTAAAGGTTCCATCGCAGAAAACGCGATGGTGTTTTGTGCAGGGTCGAAGTCGTGGAGGTTGCCGAGGAGGAAGCGTAGGGTGTTGCGTAGCTTGCGGTAGTTGTCGCTGACGCGCTGTATGAGGTTTTCGCTGGCGGCCACGTCTTCGCGGAAGTCGACGGAGGCTACCCAGAGGCGGACGATCTCGCCGCCGAGGCGCTTGGCGATGTCTACAGGGTCAACTCCATTTCCCAGGCTCTTTGAGAAGGCTCGGCCTTGCTCGTCGAGGGTCCAGCCGGAGGTGGCGACCATCTTGTAGGGGGCTTTGTCGCGGACTCCGACGGAGAGAAGCAGCGAGGAGTGGAACCAGCCGCGGTGCTGGTCGCCGCCTTCGGTATAGAGATCGGCGGGCCAGTGGAGTTCGGGCTCGATGTCGAGGACGGCGTGCCAGCTGGCGCCGGACTCGAACCAGACGTCGAGGATGTCCATCTCTTTGCGGAACTCGGTGCCGCCGCAGGGGCAGGCGGTGTTGGGGGGCAGGAGGGTGGAGACGTCGTGGGTGTACCAGGCGTCGGCGCCTTCTTTGTGGAAGAGGTCGACGATGGATTTGTTGATGACGTGGTCTTTGAGCGGCGCGTGGCACTTTTCGCAGAGGAAGACGGCGATGGGGACGCCCCAGATGCGCTGGCGGGAGATGCACCAGTCGGGACGGGTGGCGATCATGTTGGAGATGCGCTCTTCGCCCCAGGCTGGGTCCCAGACGACTTTTTTGATCTCGGCGAGAGCGCGCTGGCGGAAGGTTGTCTCGGTGCCGTTTGCGGAGATCATCGGGGTTTCCATGCCGATGAACCACTGCTCGGTGGCGCGGACGATGATGGGGTTGTGGCAACGCCAGCAGTGGGGGTAGGAGTGCTCGAAGGAGGTGGCGCTTAGGAGTGCGCCTTTTTCTTTGAGGAGTTCGATGATAACGGGGTTGGATTTGAAGACGGTGAGGCCTTCGTACGGCTGCCCGTTTGTGTGTGCGTTGGCGGCCGGCGTTGTCGACGTACTGGACGGCGGGGATCTCGTAGCGCTGGCCGGTGTAGAAGTCGTCTACGCCGTGGGCGGGGGCGGTGTGGACGGCTCCGGTGCCCTGGTCGGCGGTGACGTAGGGGGCGTGTGACTCCGAGGATGGTGCGCGCTTTGCCATTTTCCTGCACGAATGGGTGCTCGAAGGTGGCGCCTTCGAGCTTGGTGCCGGGGAAGAGGGCGACGATGTCGGCCTGTGAGGCGGGCTCGGTTGGGTTTTTGCCGCTCATCAGGTTGCAGTGGACGATGACGGTGGAGAGGAGCGCCTCGGCGATGATGTACGTGCCGGTGGAGGTGTGGAGAGCGACGTACTCCATGGCGGGGTTGAAGGCCACGGCCATGGAGGCAGGGATCGTCCAGGGGGTGGTGGTCCAGATGATGGTGTAGATGTTCGCCCGATAAGCCTTGCGTGGATTGCGTCAGGGTCGCTGGTGAGTTTGTAGCGGATGTAGACGCTGGGGCTGGTGTGCTGCTCGTACTCGACTTCGGCTTCGGCGAGGGCGGTGCGGTCGTGGATGCACCAGTAGACGGGCTTGAGGCCTTTGTAGACGAAGCCCTTTTCGAAGAAGTCGTAGAAGGTCTCGGCGATGCGGGCTTCGTAGGGGAGGACATGGTGAGGTAGGGGTTGTTCCAGCGGCCGAAGACGCCGATGCGCTCGAACTGGCTGCGCTGGAGGTCGACGTATTTCTGGGCGTATTCGCGGCAGGCCCGGCGGACTGCGATGGGGTCCATCTCGAGTTTTTTGCGGCCTAGCTGCTCGTCTACTTTGATTTCGATGGGGAGGCCGTGGCAGTCCCAGCCGGGGACGTAGGGGGCGTCGAAGCCGGCCATGGTCTTGGTTTTGACGACGAAGTCCTTGATGCACTTGTTGAGAGCGTGGCCGAGGTGGATGGCTCCGTTGGCGTAGGGGGGGCCGTCGTGGAGGATGTATTTGGGGGATCCGGCGCGGGCGGCGCGGATTTGGCCGTATAAATCCTGCTGTTGCCAGGCGGCGAGGCGGGCGGGCTCGTTCTGCGGCAGGTTGGCCTTCATGGGGAAGGAGGTTTGGGGCAGGTTGAGTGTCGATTTCAGCGGTTTGGGGGCGATTGATCCACGGTATTTTCGCTCCCGCCAATCGGCAGGTTCAGAGTCGACTTTAACGGCTTCCGTTCTGGGCTGTCTTCGGGTAGATTTACTGGTACTTCCTGCATTCGTTCCTCTTGTTCGCTGATGGCAAAGGGCGGGTTGCTCCAAACCTATATTGTATCCGGGTGAGGGGATGAAAACGGGAATAGAGACTAAGCTGGGGTGACGTGCGTCCAAAGAAACAAGCACGGGACGGTGAATGTTTGTAGAATGTTGGCGGAGCCCAAGTGCGCAAGGCAGAGCAACCGGCGGAGACCGGAGCGGTAGATAAGTCAGGCGCAGGTAATCGAAAAGGCAGAGAGCAGCCGCTGAGCTGAAGCTTTGCCCCGAGGCTAGCACTATGGGGAATACGCTTTTGACACCACCTGAGATTGATCCGAGCCGAGAGACACGGCTACCTAGCGGCGAGGTTTTTCACATAACGGAGAACAGGGAAGAGGGTGTCTTCGCCTCCTTGTGGAGCAGCCTTCGCGATGTGTTGTTCCCCGTGAAGCTGCCACCGTTAGTGCTGGAGTCGAAACCGATCCCGGTTGTCGACCGGATGGCGGTGAAGCGGGATCCGAAGTCTACTGCGATTGCAGTAGTGCTGCATGCTTTGGTGATCGGGTTGATTTTGTGGATGATTGCGAAGAAGGTTAATTTTGCAGCGCCGGTGAAGACCATCGCGGCGCTCGATCTTTCGGTTCCGCCGATGGCTCCGCCCAAGGCGCAGACGATGGGTGGCGGAGGTGGGCAGCGGGGGCCGACGCCGGTGACGAAGGGAACGCCGCCGAAGTTTGCGGATCAGCAGATCGTCCCACCGAAGGCTCCGCCGATGGTGGATCCGAAGATCAAGATCGAGCCGACCATCGAGGTGCAGAAGGACGTGAAGATGGCGAGCAGCATTCCGCAGATTGGTGTGGCGAATTCGCCCATTCTAGGGATGTCCATGGGCAATGGCAGCGGCACGGGGTTGGGATCGGGGAATGGATCAGGGCTTGGGCCTGGGTCGGGCGGCAATACGGGTGGCGGTCCGCGGCGCATCGGTGGAGGAGTTTCGGCTCCAATATTGATCTACCAGGTGGATGCGGACTTCTCGGAGGAGGCTCGCAAGGCCAAGTTCTCGGGGAATGTTGTGGTCAACCTTTGGGTGGATCAGAATGGACTTCCCAGTCATGTGCATGTGATTCGTGGCGTTGGCATGGGACTGGACGAGAAGGCCGTGGAAGCGGTGCGGCAGTACAAGTTCAAGCCGGCGATGGAGAATGGCAAGCCGGTGACCGTGGAGATGAATGTGGAAGTTAACTTCCAGATTTATTGATTTCGAGCGAGACGTAAGGAAAAAGCCTGCTCTCGAGCAGGCTTTTTTTGATGCTGCGAACGTTTTTAGAAGCTTGCCAGGGCGGGGGTCGCTGATCTCGGCGAAGGTGAGGTTTTCAGCGGGGTGGCCGGTGCGCTGCTTCCAGTCGAGGAAGAGTTTGCCATAGCTGTCGGTGAGGCAGATTGCGTGGTCGATATGGAGGCTGGCTAGGGTCTGGTCGATCCAGTCGGGGGGGCCTTCGAGTTCAGCGTAGACGCCGATGGGGGTTTCGTCGAGGACGAGATGGGCAGTGCTGTCGGGGTTGATGCGATGGGACCACTCGGACCGGTACTTCTCGTAGGTAAAGGCGGGGAGGTAGCCGAGCTGCTTGAATATCTCCGCCATGGCGTCGCAGTTGGCGATGGTGGTTTCGGTCTCGATGCGGGTCTTGTAGCGGGTGCCGGTGAGAGGATTGTCGGGCAGACGCTTGTGGGTCAGGGTACAGATGTTGCCGTATTGGCGAAGGCGGAGGAGCTGCGTGCGGGCGCGGAGACCGCGGGTGGGAGTGTCGTAGAGGGTGTTGTGCTCGAAGGTGCGCGGGGTTTCGAGATGGAAGCCGAGACCGGGCAGCAGGGCTTGTAGTGCTTCCGGATCGGAGACGGGAAACTTCAGTTCGATCTCAGCGTTCTGCATGGGACGAGTATACGGATTTGACCGGGTGAAAGACATCGGGGTCACTTTGGTTTTGCTGCTTTTTCGAGGCGGTCACGGATGGCGAGGCCGAGGCCGTCGGCATTGGGAAGCGGGCAGAGGATGAGGGTGACGCCGCGGTGGTCGAGCTCGCGGAGGCCGGCGAAGAGGGTCTGGGCGAGGCCGGTGGGGTCGGAGAGGGAGCTCCAGGGAAAGATTTCGGCGGGGGCGGCTAGGATCCAATCCTGAGGAAGCATGACTCCAATGGATTGGTGGCTGGATTGGAGCTCTTGTAGGCGGGTGTTCAGTTCGTCTTCGTCGGCGACGAGGACGAGGCGGGCATAGGGGGCGTAATGACGGATGGCTACGCCGGGGGATGGGAGGCTTCGTAGGGTGGGAGTTGTTTGCTGTGTGCCTATTCGCTGCAGGTCGGGGGATGGTTGGAAGAATGAGACGGAGCCGAGGATGGGTTCGAGCATGGCGGGGATGATGGCTCCGGGGCGGTAGATGATGCGGGCGGCGGGGTCGAGGACGGTGGATTCGAGGCCGACCTCGGTGGGACCGCCGTCGAGGACTGGCGTCGATGCGGAGGTCGAGGTCTTCGAGGACGTGTTGGGCGGTGGTGGGGCTGGTGTGGCCGAAGCGGTTGGCGCTGGGTGCGGCGATGGGGATGCCGGCGGCTGCGATGAGGGCATGGGCCACCGGATGGGCGGGCATGCGGACGCCTACGAGGGGACGTCCGGCGGTGACTGAGTCGGGGACTTGGGCGGTGCGGCCGAGGAGGAGGGTGAGAGGGCCGGGCCAGAAGGCTGCGATGAGGCGCTCGGCCTGAGGGGTAACGTGGGCGATCTGATGAAGCATCGCCCGATCGGCTACATGGACGATGAGAGGATCCCACGCGGGGCGCTGCTTGGCCCGGAAGATTTTTTCCACGGCGGTGGGGTCGACAGCATTGGCTCCGAGGCCGTAGACGGTTTCGGTGGGGAAGGCTACGGTGCCACCAGCGCGGAGGATTTTTGCGGCCTCGGCTATATGTTCCGGGGTTGTTTTCAGGCGTCTGGTGATCATCTGGTGGAGGTGGCGAGTTGGCCGGCGAAGGCATCGAGTGAGAGGCTGCGGAGGAGATTGCGACGCATGCCGGTGTAGACCTGGTCCAGGCCGCGAGAGGCGGATTCGATCCACTGGAATGAGAGGGCCTGAGAGAGGCGCTCGAGCTCGGGGCGGATGTCGGTGTTGCGGAGGAGCTCGGGGGTGCCGGCGCCGAGGAGGAGCATGTCTTCGAGGAGGAGTGAAAGGGCGCGGAGGAGAGCGGTGGTTTTCTGCTGGCCTTCGGCTCCGGCGCGGTAGGTTTCAGTCATTTTGAAGAGGGCGGTGTGGTCTGGGTCGGAGGCTGCTCCGCGGATGAGGAGGAGGGCGTCGGCGCGGGCTGCGGTGTAGGCTTCGAGGTCGAAGCCGAGGGCCTTGCCTGCGGCTCCCTGAGCGAGGCGAGCGATGAGAGTGCGCTGCTTGGGCGGGACGTCGGCACGGCGGTCGGCGAGGAGCATTTCGATCTCTTCGACGGGGAGTGCGCCTAGACGAACTGCTGCGCAGCGGGAGCGGATGGTGGGGAGAAGTTCGCCGGGGTTCTCTGCGAGGATGAAGATGTGGACGGTGGCGGGTGGCTCCTCAAGGACTTTGAGGAGGGAGTTGGCGGCCTCCTTCATGAAGTTGGCGGCGGTGATGATGAAGATCTTGCGGGGAGCTTCGCTGGGGAGGTAGTGGGCTCGCTGGATGAGGGTGCGGACCTGGCCGAGTTTGATGAGGAGCTGCGGGGGGTCGGGGGGGATGATGAGGACGTCGGGGTGGGGCTGGATGAGGACGCGGGTGTCCTTCTTGTCAGTCTCGCGGAGCTCTTCGCGGGCATCGACGGCGGCAGCTACCTGCTCTTCCAGGTTGGCGGCGGAGGCGATGCGGGTACAGTTGGAGCAGACGCCGCAGAAGGAGGCGAGTGACTGGCCGGTGGAGCCGAGGGCGTCGCTGTAGGAGCGGAGTTCGCGGGGCTGGCGCTGGCACTCGACGGCCATGGCGAGCATGAGGGCGAGGGTGTATTTGCCGGCTCCGGCGGGGCCGCTGAGGATGATGGAGTGGGGGAGACGACCGGCGGCGATGGCGGTGCGGAGCTGCTCGACGGCGTGCGTGTTGCCGATGAAGTCGTTGAAGCTGGTGGGTGCCACTGCGCTGTTCTCCTGTCTCCCCCCTGGGGTACTTTAGTCCTAAAGTCTTCGATTGAGGCGAGTTAAGTCTGGACTTGCGGGCGAAGTCCAGTGCGATGAAGATTGCTGCCCCTACTTCTATGATACGCGTTTGGGGTGAGGATTCGGCCAAATGAAATGGATGGGGAATTGTGCGTGGTTGTTGGGGTTTTGCAAGGATCGGGGTGGATTGGGGCTTGACAAGTTTTTCAGCCGGTTGGCTATCACAAGGATTGCCCCTGTGCGATTACGAGTCTGTACGCGACGTAGTTACCTGTAGATTTTCCTGACGTACTGGAGTGTCGTTCCGCTTTTTCATCGTACCGGGACTGCCTATCGTCGGCTAAGTCCGTATTCCTCATGCGTTGGTATGCGCCAGGTTGGCGGTCGTCCAGGGGACACGAGCCTGGATGCAGGTTCCAACTCCCGGCGTTGTATCGATGGCGAATTCTCCACCGACCAGATAGATCCTTTCCCGCATGCTGATTAAACCTAGGCCTGCTGCAGTCTTCGCTTCGGGGATGTCAAATCCGGAACCGTCATCGCGAACCAGAAGGGTGAGGTCCTGCTTGGTGCCGTTCACTTCAACCTGAACTGATTTCGCGCCGCTGTGTTTTGCGACATTGTGGAGCGACTCCTGGACGATTCGCAGAATAGACAGCGATATATCGCTATCCAATTCGGCAGGAACGCCTCTGCAGTCGCATGTAATTTTAATTGGGTACTGTTCGGAGAATTCCCGGCAGAGTTTGGTGATTGCGGCGGTCAGACCCAAGTATTCGAGCTCTGAAGAATGCAATTGATGAGACAGATTGCTCACTTGTGAGGCTATCGCGGCTAGTTTGGTGCTGATTTGTTCTACCTCAGAGTAGAGGCGATCCCGATCGTGAGATTTCGACGCTGAGGCTCTTTGCATCTGCATGATGAGCAGGGATATCTCCTGGCCGATGCCGTCGTGGAGTTCGCGTGCGATGCGGGTGCGCTCTGCCTCCTGCGCGCTCATGAGGCGGCCGGCTAATTCGTGATTCGCCAATTCCATGGCCTTGCGGTCGTTGATGTCATGACAGCATCCGATGTATCCGGCGAATGTGCCATCGGGGAGGAAGCGGGGAGAGCCGTCGTCTCTGATCCAATGATATTTGCCGTCGTAACGACGGAGACGGTACTCCGTGGAGAAGGGGAGGCGTTGATCGAAGGCCTCGGTGTAAATGGCCAGGCACCTTTTCAGGTCGTCGGGATGAACTCCTTCCGCCCATCCATTGCCAAGCTCCTGCTCGAGTGTGCGTCCGGTAAATATGAGCCAGCCGCGGTTGAAATCGGTGCAGAGCTTGTCGACGCCTGACATCCACACCAGGATGGGAGTGCCATCGACCATGGTGCGAAAGCGCTCTTCGCTCTCGCGCAGACGTGCCTTGGCCTTTCGCTCGTTCGCTCGTTGTTCCAAGAGAATCAGGATCATAAGCATCTGTGCGAACAAGATAGCCAAGACGACGATGATGTATCGTCCGTAGGCTTCTATGAAGTTCGGCTGTCGATTGAGTACGGTGCTGCCGAGGGGAAGATCGCTTTCCTTCATGCCCCAGTGTTTCATTGCACGCGCATCGAACAGGTAGATATTGGTGCCCCTAACGACGGGGATGTTCCGCAGTTTTTCTCCGTCAAGAATTCTCAAGACGTCTTGTGCGGCAATTCGGCCTTGTGCGGCATAGCTGTTTACGTATCCACCTACTGATCCCTGTCCGACGAGCGCATCCGTAAGAGTAAAGACGGGAGCGTTGGCAACGCTGAGAATCATGGGCAGCGATTGGGTAGAGGGAACGAAGTCAGTTCCAGTGGCGTCGGTCGAAATGGCTCCGTAGAGAATGATCGTGTGGTCTGGAGTGTGCATGAGCCGAGTCAGCAGCTCTGGCATCGGCAAGCCGCGGAGATAGGTAATTTGAAGTTTATTCTCGTAACTCTGCAGACCTTTTCGGATTAGATCCTCCATCACCTTGTTGAATGGCGAAGCGCCATTCACGACGATGACCTGTCTTGTGCCGGGCTGGAGTTTGAGGGCGGCGTCGAGGGTTTTGGCTGGATCGTATGCTTCCCACGCGCCGGTAAATTGCATGCCCGGCTTCAAATTATGTATCCAGTCCTCGGCAGAGTGACAGAAGACTACAGGAATGCCGGAGAAATATTCGTCGTGCACGTTGGTCATGAACTGGATAGGGGCGGCGCCAGCAGCAAGGATCACGTCCGGCTTGATGTCTTCGTACTTTTGCAGATACCAGTCGCGAAGCATCTCTTCCGATTCTGAATCACGAAAAAGATGAGCATCCAAGTACTCGATGTAGAAATCGATGTGATATTTCGATTGACCTTCCAGAACGCTATGAATTTCACGATCGATGAGGCCGGCAGAGGCGTAGGAGATGCCTTGCTCGTACAGCACGAGAACGCGACGGTGCCTGCTGTGCGGTTGCCGGTAACGCTGTTCGCAGGAGGGCAAGGCTGAGAATCAGAAATATGGAGTATTTCGACCAACTTCGAGCGCGGATTTGATGCGGGCTCTTCAACATCGGTCAGTCTTGCGTGGTCTGGCATAGGAACCTGCTTCAAAGTTTGACGCGTTCGCGCACCTTGGTTCAGGGCTAAAGTGGTTGAGCTACCTCAACCTCTCGGGTGAGATCCAAGCCATTTCTATTGCTGAAGAATACCTTAATTTTAAGCGTTCGAGACTGGCAAAACTACCAGTTACCGGATACGATAGTACGCGCCATCGGATACAAATGACTAAGCAAATTTTTGAAGAAAATGGGTTGACAGAGGAGATTGGCAGGTTATTTAACTAGTTAGTTATTTGCGTATACTGGTTAAATACATTTTATGAACGCTGACCACCTTAGTACGACCTTCTCGGCGCTGGCCGACCCGACCCGGCGGGCGATCCTGGCTCGGCTGGCATTGGGCGAGACGTCAGTGAACGAGATTGCGGAGCCGTTCGAGATGAGTCTGCCGGCGATCTCGCGGCATTTGAAGGTGCTGGAGAACGCGGGGTTGATTACGCGCAGCCGCGATGCGCAGTGGCGGCCCTGCCGTTTGAAGGCGGACGAGTTGAAGACGGCTACGGAGTGGCTGGAGGGGTATCGCCGGTTCTGGGAGGAGAGCTTCGACAGGCTGGATGAGTACCTGGCGACGCTGAAGGCAAGCAGGGCTGACGAGAAAAAAAAGAAACCGGTACGAGCGGAACGCAGTCAGACGAGAAATAAAGAGTAAGCGGCTGCGGAATAAAAACAATTTCAAGATGTTAACAAAGGAGACCGACATGGCCACAGAGAAGAAGACTACCTTGACGAAAGCTAGCGACCGGGAACTGGTGTTTACGCGAGTGTTCGATGCGCCTCGTGAGTTGGTGTTTGAGGCGTGGACGGAGCCGAAGCACCTGGAGGCCTGGTGGGGTCCGAATGGTTTTCGTACGGAGAGCCTGTCGATGGACCTGAGGCCGGGCGGCATGTGGCGACTTATTATGCATGGCCCGGATGGCCGGGAGTACAGGAATAAGACGGTGTACTCGGAGATCGTGGCTCCGGAGAGGCTGGTGTACCAGCATGGGAGCGAAGACGGATCGGTTCGAATTGAGACGACGACGACCTTCGAGCCGATAAGCGAGGAGTCAACGCGCGTGACGATGCGGATGTTGTTCGGATCGGCTGCGGAATTGGAGGACGTGGTGAAGACGTATGGGGCGGACAAGGGCGGAGTGAGACGCTGGAGCGGTTGGGTGAGCATCTCTCGACGATACCGGAGATCCATCGCGAGTTGGTGTTGACGCGGGTGTTTGATGCGGAGCGCGAGGATGTGTTCCGGGCGTGGACGGATGCTTCGATTCTGAAGGTGTGGTGGGGGCCGAAGGGATTTACGAATCCGGTGTGCGAGGTGGATGCGCAGGTCGGCGGAAGGCTGCGGATCGTGATGCGCGGGCCGGATGGGAAGGAGTATCCGATGCGCGGAATCTTTCGCGAGGTGATAGCGCCGGAGCGGCTGGTGTTCAGCAATGTGCCGGTGGATGCCGACGATCGTGCGATGTTGCTGGGAGTGACGACGGTGACGTTTGAGACGGTGAGCGAAGGGACGAAGCTCACCGTCAAGATGGTGGCTATTGGAGTGCACCCCATGGCTGTGCGAATGATTGAAGGGATGGAGATGGGTTGGAATATGACTCTGGATCGACTTAGTGATCTGGTTGCATCTACTGTTTCGTCGAGTGAGCGTAAGAGAGCATAGGGACTAGGGACTAGAAAAGACTACTTCGGGCGTCCCGGCTTTTGTGAATGCCGGGCGCTTATTTGTGTCTACAGTGGTTACGATTTTTGATAGGGGCTGTTTGCTGTTACTGGGAGAGGTTTGCTTCGGTGATAACCGCGAAGAAGGCGTGACCGAACTCGGTTGGGTGGAAGACGTCCCAGAAGAAGGTGTGGTCAGGATCGGGATTGGTGCAGACGGCGTTGGTGATGGGGTTGATGCAGGGATGGACGACGTCGGTGAAGCCGTAGTGGGTGGTGTCGGCGATGACGGAGTGGAGGAGACTGAAGACGTCGATGCGCCGGATTCTGATTCCCTGGAGCAACTGCTCGAGTACAAGCAGGCTGTTGAGCGATTGATTGACTGACAGGGAGGCCTGGTGGGCGAAGGCTGCGTTGGCCTGGCCGACGGGCAGGAGGCTTACGTCGAAGAGGTTTGGAATGAGGAAGTCTTTCGCGCCGGCGCGACGAAGGAGGAGCTCGCTCTCGGCGATGCCGAGGGCGATTTGGAATCCGAGCGCTTGCGGTGATCCGCCGGTGGCGTTGACGATGTCATTGCCGCCGCCCTGGATGATGTAGAGAGCGTGGGGGTCAGCTTTTCCGCCGTGCTGGCTGAGGTAGAGAGCGACCTGCTGGGGGATGCTGGGGATATTGCCAAAGGCGGTAGGAACTGGCGCTGTCACCTTGGCTCCGCCGAAGGCGTAGTCGGTGCCGCCGAGCAGAGCGGGCTGCATGGGCAGGCCCATGGAGTTGGCGACGTGCTCGACCCAGATGGGGCCGTTGGAGAAGCGGCCGTTGAAGTAGGGCGGCAAGAGCGGCTCTGCGCCTTTGGTGACAAAGAAGACGTTTCCGACGTCGCAGTAGCTGTCGCCGAAGACGTAGATGGCGTCGTAGGTGGGGGTGGCGGCGAGAGCTGCGTGGGTTGAAAGGCGAGGAGGAGAAGGAGGGCTAAGGCAAATAAAAGACTTCTTGCAGACATGAGGAACGCTCCATAAAAGGATTGATTTCCAGGGCCTGATGAAGAATTGAAGGGAGGTTGAAGCCGCGCGGCTATTCAGCTTTGATTGGTGAGTCGGAACATTAGTCCCGCCACGATGGAGTGGTCAAGAAAAAATATCGTTAACGAATGCGGAGAATGAGTTGCATGAAGAGAGGAGTCGCGGGAGAGGGTGCGAAGCCCGATGGTGGGTGGTATGCTGGGGCGATTTCTACATGACATTTCCGTGGAGGTAGAGGGATGGTTTGGAGAGAGGTAGCTATTGCGGCGTTGTTGAGCGTGTGCGTGATTTCGGGTGAGGCGCAGACGGCTGGTGGCGGCCCTGTGGGGTCCAAGGTTTCGCCTGCGAAGGCGTTCGATTCGCAATTGAGTCTGATTGAGAGCGAGATGATGGGTGCGGTGAAGGCGATGCCAGCGGAGAAGTTTGGCTTTGCTCCCAGCGCGGCGATCTTTGTGCCTAGCCAGGTGACAAAGTTCGAGACGGTGCGAACGTTTGGTGAGCAGGCAACTCATGTGGCGCAGGCGAACTACTCCTTCTACGCGATAGTCGGGGGGCTGAAGCCGGACGTGGATGTGAAGGCGATCGCGAAGCTGACGAAGAAAGACGATATTGTGAAGGCGCTGGGCGACTCTTTCGCGTTCGCACATAGAGCGATTGCGACGATTACACCGGAGAACGCGTTAGAACTCATCAAGTCGCCTGAGCCCGGAATAGGGACGCGGCTGACGCTTGCTTCGTTTGGGGTTTCGCACGGGTTTCGATCATTACGGGCAGATGGTGGTCTACCTGAGGATGAATGGGATTGTGCCTCCGGCGAGTGCGCGGTGAAGACGGGTGGTACATCAGCGCGGGGTGAGGCGCATCAGCATGGGGTCGCGGGGGCGGAGGGTGATCTTGGCCTGCGGGATGGGTGGGGTGGTGGCGAGGTAGGTCATGCGCCAGCGCTGGGCGATGGTGGCGATGGCGAGGACGCCCTCCATCCAGGCGAAGGACTCGCCGATGCACTGGCGGGAGCCGCCGCCGAAGGGGAAGTAGGTGAATTTGTGGCGGGCGGCTTTGGCTTCGGGGGTGAAGCGGTCGGGATCGAAGCGGAGAGGGTCGGGGAAGTACTCGGGGGTGCGGGACATGATGTACTGGCTGAAGAAGATGTGCGCGCCGGCGGGGATGTCGTAGGGGCCGAGGGTGGCGTCTTTGATGGCCATGCGGCCCATGGCCCAGGCGGGTGGGTAGAGGCGCATGGATTCGGCGAAGACTTGTTCGGTGTAGCGGAGGTTGGGGTAGTCGGCGAGGGTGGGGAGGCGGTGGGTTTGGTGGAGGCGAGTGATCCCACGTCAGATCGGGACGTCGGGCACTGGGGCGCCGAGGACGGTGTCTAGTTCGGCGTGGAGTTTGGCTTCGGCTTCGGGGTTTTGGGAGAGGAGGTACCAGGTCCAGGTGAGGGCGTTGGCTACGGTTTCGTAGCCGGCGAGGAAGATGGTGAGGACTTCGTCGCGGACCTGCTGTCGGACATGCGCTCGGGTTGCTTGCTGGCGGCTGGCTTCGGTTTCGGTGGGTTCGTAGGTGCTGGCGAGGAGCATGGAGAGGAGGTCGCCCTTTGTTCTCGGGCCGCGTCCTGCTGGGCGGCGGCTTCGCGGTGTTCGTGGATGAGGCGGTTGACTACGGCGTCGAGGCGGGCTTTGGAGCGGCGGAATTTGGTGATGCCGGGGATGGGGAGGTGGAGGAAGTTTTCGATGCGGGGGAAGGCGACGATGAAGTTGTAGAGGCCCATGATGGTGTTGACTTCGTCGTTGATGGCGCGGATGTCGGGGGTGACTTCGGTGTCGAAGAGGGTGCGGGCTACGATCTCGAGCGAGAGGGCCATGCTGGCGGCGGCGATGTCGATGGTTTGGCCGGGCTGCCACTGGTCGCGGTGGTGGGCGGCGATGGAGACGATCTGGTCGGCGTAGGCGGCGATGCGCTGGCGGTGGAAGGCGGGAGCGGCGATGCGGCGCTGGCGGATGTGGATGGGATCGTCGGAGGTGATGAGGCCTTCGCCGAGGAGGACCTTCATGCGGCGGACGGTGCGCTCTTTGACGTAGCGGTGGGCGTCGTGGACGAGGACCTCTGGATGTAGTGGGGGTCGTTGATGAAGATGATGGGCGTGCCCATGAAGCGGTATTGGGCGATGGAGCCGTAGGTCTTGTGGAGGTGTTCGAAGAGGAGGATGGGGCTGCCGAGCTTGACCCAGGGCTTGAAGGCGTAGAAGGGAAGTGAGTGGCGGAGGCCGGGGATGGTTCTGAGTTATGCGGGGGACGGTTGGGGCGGGAGGTGCTCATGCTTCCTGATGGATGCGCTGGGGTAGTGCGGGGGCGGGGATTTTTGCGGCGACGATCTGGCGGATGATCTGGTGGATTTCGTCGATGGTGCCGTTGTTGTCGATGGTGACGACGCGCTGGGGTTCGCGGGCGGCGATCTGCTGGTAGGCGGCGTAGATGCGGCGGTAGAAGTCGTCGGACTCGCGCTCGAAGCGGTTTTCGTCGGTGCCCTGGGTCTGGATGCTGCGCTGGTTGCGGCGGCGGGCGCGGGCAGGGAGGATTCGAGGGGGGGAGGAGGAGGAGGGTGAGGTCGGGCTGGAGGTTGTCGCAGACGGCGGCGTGGAGGGCGAGGATGCGCTCGGAGCCGAGCTGGCGGCCGCCGCCCTGGTAGGCCTCGGAGGAGTCGGTGTAGCGGTCGCAGAGGACGATGTGGCCGGCGTCGAGGGCGGGCTGGATGATCTCGGCGATGGACTGGGCGCGGTCGGCGAACATGAGGGCGATCTCGGCGAGCGGGAGCGATGGGGCCGAGGGTGGCTTCGGAGCGGGAGTCGAGGAGGATGCAGCGGATGCGGTCGCCGAGGGCGGTTCCGCCGGGCTGGCGGAGGGTGACTACTTTGTGGCCTTCGGCCTCAAGGGATGTGGCGAAGCGGCGGAGCTGGGTGGTCTTGCCGGAGCCGTCGAGACCTTCGAAGGTGATGAAATAACCGCGCGGCATAGATAGAGATTATCGCAGGCGAGTGGGATGCAATTTTGGTGAGAACGAAGGGATGTTTTACATCGGGTCGGTAGTTGCGACGGACGGCGTTTCTTACAGTTCAGCTCGGGCGGGGAGGAGCGCTATATCGTGGTTGTGTTGCTCGAGGGAAGTTAGTGGCCTCGACGCCCAGAGATACCAGATCAACCACGCAGGCGAGGTCCATAGATAGGCCCACGAGGTGATGGGAACTCCGGCGAGAATCTCGATCAGGGCGATCCCGGCGATAACTCCGAAAGGGACCAGCGACCGTCCCCGGCTTGATGCGATATACAAGCTTGCGAGGATGGCGGGAAGGACGATGGCTTCATCTGTGAACCATGCGTAGGGTGCGACCATCACCGAGACGAGAAGGAGAGGCAGGCCGTGGACTCGCCAGTTCCAAGTCTCACGATTTCTGGCGAAGTACCAAATCCCCCATATAGTGCCGACGATGGACGGGACGGCTTGGAGCCAGACCCACTCGCGATGAACGATAAGCCGAAAGAAGACGCTAATCGTTGGAATGGCCAGGTTCTGGAGCCGTTCTGCATTCACCATCTGCGCGTACTGGGACCAGCCATGCGGGTCGAACAGAAAACTTAGCAGGAGGCTGGATGCGACCGAGCAACAAGCCCCAATGAGTATTCTGTACTTTCTACTGGTGATGGACCAGATGATCAGCACGGCCCCGAACGGTATTAGAAGGTGGGGTTTGAGCAACAAGAGGAGTAGTGATGCTCCCGCAGCGAAAGGCTTATTTTCGTTACAGAAAAGGAACAGCACTACACCCAGGAGGACAAAGACGCCTGTTTGTCCTGCCAGCAGACAGGCTAAGGCAGGTGCAAAGAGATAGCCGAATAGATGCAGGGAGTCTTTTGGCTCAGCGAACATTGTCCAAAGCATCCGAATCGAGACCATGAGCGCGGCAATGATCGCCAGCGACCAGAGGACCTCGCCAACCTTCAGGGTGACGAGGCCAAGCGGAAGAGTCATGAAGAAAGCAATTGGAGGGTTTCGCATGAAGGCTGGGACGATGTCAGGCGATCCGAAGCTATGTTCAAGCTTGAGTATCACGGGTCCATCGTAGGGACTGCGATGAAGGAGGAGTTGTTTTCCGGCGCACCAGTAGGCGATGAAGTCGCTGTCTGCCGCTTTGCTGTTCGACGTTGCAAAGCTCAGTATGAGTCCACCTACTCCTAGAATCGAAGCTGCTGCGATTGAGTGAAGAATTCTCCCGCGACGGTTACTCTGCATGATTCTTCGCCTCTGGCGATTCAGATTCAGGGGGTTAGAGAAGTGTAGGGCAGTGTTTCGCGAATTTGCAAGAGATTTGCTGTCAATGTTTGCGGAAACCGATCCGGATGCCTGAGTCGGATGCCAGCTTCGACGGACGAGTTTTCTGGGTTGTCTGTACGGTTCAGCGGGATGCTGGAATCATCAGGCGATCGTGATCGTGATGGGGAGTTCGTGACTTTGATGCGAGGAGATACCACAGTAGCCACGCGGGGGCTGTCCAGAGATATAGGGCGAAGCTGGTGAGAGGCACGCCATGATAGCCGGCTATCTCGATAATTGCGCTGATTAACGCGAAGACGGCTATGAGGAGACGTGAGCGTGTTTGATAGAGCGCGTGGAGGAGCGCTGGAATCAGGACTACCTGATCCATGAACCAGGAGTAGGGTGCTACGACCACGGAGACGAGCATGAGGAGTGAGCCGTGCTCCAGCCAGTCCCATGTGCTTCGGTGCTTGTAGAAGTAGGCGATCGCCCAGATGCATCCGAGGAACGCTGGGAGGTACTGCAGCCATGCGCTTTCGGGGTGCACGGTTTGGCGGAGGAAGATGCTTAGGCAGGGAATCGGCAGGGTTGCGATTCGAGTATTAGTCATCATCTCGCGATAGTGCAGCCACGCTGACGAGTCCAAGGTATAAGTAATCGCCAAGCTGAAGAGAAAAGCGCCGATTGCTCCGGCCGCGAGCCTGTATCGCTTCGATGTGATGGCCCAGGCGAGAAGCACAGCACCGAAGGGCAGAAACAGGTGGGGCTTCAAGGCGCAGAGCCAGAGTGATGCGCCGGCGATCAAGGGGCCCGTTCGGTAGAGGCGCAGGAACAGGGCCAATCCCAGCAGAACGATGAGTGACATCTGTCCTGCTGCAAGGCACGAGAGTACGGGCGCGAATGCATATCCCAGGAAGTGGAGATAGTTGTGCGGCCGGTCGTGCAGGGTCCAAACGATTTGCACCGATGCGAATAAAGAAGCCAGCGATAGCAGCGACCACAGAGCAGCCGCACCTTTCTCATCGACAAAACCGAAGGGGAAGATTAATGGAAGAGCGAACGGGGGGGTCCGGGTGACCATGGTGGGCATGCCGGGAGGGGAACCTGCAGAGCGTTCAAGTTCCAGGACGTCGTATCCGTCGTACGGATTCGAATGGTGAGTCAGAAGTCGAGCCGATGCCCAGTAGTCGACGAAGTCGCGTGAGCCTGCGTTGCTGCCAGTCAGCAATGTGGTTCCAATTCCGACCGCGGAGAACGTGAAGGTTAGAGTGCAGATGGCTACGACGAGGAACTCAGCCAGCATGCGGAGATTGCTAAGAAGCGGGCTGGATGCCGATGAGGCCTTCGGGATGTCGTCGTTAGCGTTTCGGATTTCTATACCCATCGCTCGCCTGGTGTGCTCGGCAGTTCCTGGGGAGGTTTGAGAAGTGTAGGGCCACCGCCTCAAAGCTGCAAGGCTATTCATTGCCTGCGGAACTCGGCTACGATGCCCCAGAGAAGAAGGAGTGCCACTATCGTAATGATGAGCTTCGTTAGCAAAGTCTATGTCCCCAAACTTCCATACCCCGGTGAGATGCTCTATAACGTTTTCGTGTTCACCAGTCTTAAATTTGAGAAAAATCAATTAAAATCGCGAGATTCTTCCCTGGATAGTTGGTGTTAGTGTCCGACAGCACCGAGATAGACGACTAATGAATAAAGAAGGCGCACGCTTCAGTCTGTAGTGGCGACATTTCTAGGACTTGTGCTGCGTGAAAATAGTGCCCAGGTTGAGACTGATTTCTGGATAATCGGGAATACTTCAGGACGTTATGGCCGGGAAGGGGCTGATCCGAGGGAAGTTTGCCAGTGGACTCCGTCGGGGGTGATGACGATCTGCAAGGGGCCTTCGGCTCCTTCTTTGAGATACGGGCCGGTCGCGGAGTGGGTGGCGCTGGTGCTGTCAGTGTAGGTGAGTTTGAGGGCGCCGGAGCCAAGGACTTTGAAACGATAGTGAAAATCTGCGTCTGGAGTGAGGGTCTGGGTGCCAAAGCTGGCGCTGGGGTAGTCAACTTCGACGAGGGTGATGGGGGTGGGGGTGTGGTTGCTGACGGTGGTGGTGACGTAAGGGGAACGGCATCCGGAGAGGGTGGCTACGAAGATGGCGATCGTGAGGATGCTTATGGAACGCATGAAGTTCAGGGTATCAGGGTGGATGTAGTGTGGGGTTGTTCCTCGTCCTTGGGATGACTCTGTAACAGCGAGAACAGGCAACAGCAAAAGCGAAATACCGCCGTCCCTCCACTCCACGATGGACGATAAGACTGTCCATATTCTGGGTCGGGATGAAGAATTTATGGGCCCAACGACGGATTTTTTTGGAGGGTGCGCTATTTTGGGTTGCGGAGTTTGCGGAAGAGTTCTGGGAGGCGATTGAAGACGGCTGTGGCGCGCAGCCATTGGCGGTTGTCGATGGCGGGGTAGCCGCTGACGATTTTCCCTGCGGGGACGTCGTTGGGGATGCCGGACTGGGCGGTGGCGACGGCTCCGTCGCCGATGGTGCAATGGCCGGCTACGCCGACCTGTCCGGCGAGGATGACGTTTTTGCCGATGATGGAGCTGCCCGCAAGACCTACCTGGGCGCAGAGAAGGGAGTTTTCGCCGACCGTGGAGCCGTGGCCTACCTGGACTAGGTTATCGATTTTGGCTCCGGCGTGGATGCGGGTTTCGCCGATGCTGGCGCGGTCGATGGTTGCGTTGGCCTGGACTTCGACGTCGTCCTCGAGGATTGTGGTTCCGGATTGCAGGATCTTGTACCAGCTTCCGTCGGATTGTTTGGCGAAGCCGAAGCCGTCGGCTCCGATGACGGCTCCGTTCTGGAGCGTGACGCGGTCGCCGAGGCGGCAGTACTCGCGGACAACGGCGTGGGCGTGGGCGAAGAAGTGATTGCCGATGCGGGCGTGGGGATAGATCACGACGTGGGGCAGGATGACGGCCTTGTAGCCGAGGGTGACGTGGTCTGAGATGACGGCGTATGCACCGATGTGAGCGAGGGCTCCGATGACGGCGGTAGGTGCGATGACGGCGGTGGGGTGGATTCCGGGCGGGTAGGAGGGGGCGGGATGGAAGAGCTCGATAGTGCGGGCAAAGGCCAGGTAGGGGTTGGCGAGTCGCAGGGTGGCGGTGGGGATCTCGGGGAAGTTGGGCTCGACGAGGATGGCTGTGGCCTTAGTGGTACGGGCGAGGCCGGCGTATTTGGGATTGGAGACGAAGGTGACGTGGCCGGGGCCGGCGGTCTCGATGCCGGCGACGCCGGTGATTTCGGCGATGGGGTCTCCCTGGACTGTGGCTCCGAGGTGCGCGGCAAGTTCGGCTAACTTCATGGTGGTGATTGTAGCGGAGGTTGTGGCGGGATGGGCTAGTTGGGCCGGGTGTTGGGTGGAAGGGTGGCGTTGAAGAGGTCCTGCTGGAGGGCTGGCTTCAGAGGGCGGAGGGGTTGGGGGCTTGCGGCGGGAGGGTGAGGTGACGACGGCGAGGAGCTGGAGCTCTTCGATGGAGGTGCGGGGGACGTAGATGCGCTGGGTGTTGGAGCGAGTGTCAGGCGGGGTGAGGAAGAGGCCGGCGTCGTTGACTAGGTCGTCGGCGAGGGCTATGTCGAGGGGGGCTAGGCCTTCGAGGATGTCGCCAGTGGCGCGGAAGGTAAGGCGGAGCCAGAGGCCTTCGGTGCGGGGGCGAGCGAGGAAGGTTCGGCGGGTGAGGCGTTCGGGGTTGACGGAGTCGGAGAGATTGAAATCGCGGACGTAACTTATGAGCTTGATGTCATTCAAAACAAGAGGGATTACGCGGCCGGTGAGGTCGAGGAGGTCGAGGCTACGGTGGCGGACGAAGCCGGACACAGGCAGGTAGCCGGAGAGGACGTCTCCGGTGAAGCGGCGAACGATGACCTTCTTGTGCGAGGAAGACATGGAACGTTTTTGGCTGTCCGAACGCTGAGGTTACAGGCGGATTGTCGCATGGCACCGTAAAAAAGCAGCGGAAAAGGTGCAAAAAAGTGGCGAATTCGCTAATGGTGTGTTACATTCGAGCTTTGCGTCGAGTATGATTATTGTCCTAAATCGCTGATATGTCTAGCGTTAGACGAGAGTAAACAGCTGGACAGACGACGTCACCGGTAAAAGCCGGCATGGAGTGATGCAGCAGATATGGCCGATTACATCTACCTGCTTGAAAACCGACTATCGCCAGTGCAACAGGCTGCATTATTGAAGGTCCGCGATGTTGCGCGGACGAAAGGACTTACTATATTTCTGGTAGGTGGCGCGGTACGGGATCTGACGAATGGGTCGCCAGTACGTGATCTAGATGTAGTGGTTCAGGGAAATGCTCTCAAACTCAAGAAAGATATAGAGAAGGCTGGCGGGGTAATTACCGGCGAGTCGGAGGCGATTCAGGCGATCTTCGTGCGGTTTTCGGGCGGTGTGCGGATGGAGATTGCCAGTACTCTGTCGTTTACGTATCCGAAGCCGGGTAAGCCGGTGGTAAAGCCGGCGAATATTCTGGAGGACCTGCGGCAGCGGGACTTTACGGCCAATGCGATGGCGCTCTCTCTGAATGACGGGTCTTATGGGTTGTTGATGGATCCGCTGAACGGCGTTGCGGACATCGAGAACCGGGAACTGCGGCTGGTGAGCAACTACGGATTTATCGATGACCCGTCGCGGCTGATCCGGGCGGCGCGGTTTATGGCTCGGCTGGGCTGGCAGATGGAAGAGAAGACCCGGGCTCGATATGAGACAGGGAAGGAAGAGGGTTACATCTCGGCTCTGAGCGAATTTAACCGCGGGTATGAGACCGAGGAGATCTTCCATGAGGAAGATCCGTTGCATGTTCTGAAGCGGCTGGAGAGCGAAGGGTGGATGAAGTTCCTGATGCCGGCGTTGTCGTCGGCAAAGACGAATGTGGCGGAGCTGGAGCGGTTGCGAGAGAGCCAGACTCAGTTGCAGCTTCGGGGTATTCATCCTGAGGCAGCGGCGGCGAATTTTCCGCTGCTGACGGCGAAGATGCAGCCGAAGGAGATTTCGGCACTGAAGAAGAGCTTTGCGCGGCAGGGTTTTGTTGAGGAGATCGACTCGCTGGAGCGAGAGGGCAAGGAGTTTGCAGCGCAGCTTGCGGGTAAGGGGGCGGCGACGCCATCGCAGGCGTGGAAGCTGCTGATGTCGGCCAAGCCGGAGGCTGTGCTTTGGGCCGCGCATACGAGCAAGAACGCCGCGCTGCAGGCCAAGTTCAAGAGCTTCTATACGGAGTGGCCGCAGGCCCAGCAGAAACTGCCGTACACGATGATGCAGGAAATGCGCATCGTACCCGAGTTGCCGGGCTATGGGGAGCTGCTGGAGAGGCTGTTCTTCGAGTTGATGGATGGCAAGCTGTCGACGCCAGAGGAGATGAAGGCGTTTTTGGAGCCTTATTCGCCACCGGCTCCTCCGCCGCCAGTGCATCTGCGACGTCCGCGGGTGACGAAGAAGGACGCCAAGCCGTCGAAGAGTCGCAAGAAGACTGCTGTGTTGGAAGATGGTGAGGCAGTGGCGGGCGAAGAGGTGGCCGCCGAGGTTGTGACGGCGCCGGTGAAGGCGGCCGGCAAGGTTGCTGCTGCCAAGGATGTCCCTGCCCCTAAGACTGCTCCTGCTGTGAAGGCAGTGGCGAAGAAAGCAGCGGTTCCGGCTAAGGTCGCTCCGGTGAAGGCTGTCGCGAAGAAGCCAGTGGTGAAGGTTGCGGCGAAGGTTCCTGCGAAGAAGGCAGTTGCCAAGGCTCATGCAAAGAAGATTCAGGCCAAGGCTGCGGTGAAGAAGGTTGTCGCCAAGAAGGTTTCGGCGAAAGCTGCGGCAAAGAAGCCAGCGGCGAAGGTGCCAGCGAAGAAGGTTGCGGCTAAAGCCTCGGCTAAGAAGGCTGTGGTGAAGGCGGCTCCCAAGAAGGTTGTGGCAAAAGGGAAGCCAGCTAAGAAGATTGCGGCTCCCGCGAAGAAGAGGCGGTAGACGGCTTAGCCTTCATTCAAGGCAAAGCAGACTCTTCCCGTTCGGCAAGCACGGGAAGGCGAGAACGTCATCAACGGATGATATGATGCGCCAATTTATTGGAAGAAGACCAACAGGGAAAACAGGAGAATCCAGAGGATTCCCATGGAGTGCCAGTACCAAGCGGTGCAGTCGACGAGGATCTGGCGTGTCTCCATCTGGCGGGAGATGTATAGGCCGACCAGGGCGCTGAGGAGGGCAAGGACGCCGAAGCCCAGGTGGATGGCGTGGGCGTAGGTGATGAGAAAGAAGAAGTGGCTGCTGGGGTTGGAGTGAAAGAAGATGTGCTGTACGCCCAGCTGATGCCAGGCGATCGATTGCCCGACGAGGAAGGTTAGGCCCAGGGCGAAGGTGCCGGCTACCCATGGGATGGCGGCACGGGTAATGGGTTTGCCGAGGCCCAGCCACTCGTCCATGACGTCAACCTCCCGGAACATGCTGCGGCGGGCGATCTCGACGGTGACGGAGCTGAGCAGGAGGATGGCGGTGTTGAGCCAGAGGATGGGTGGGATGGAGGTAGGGAGCCACTGGTTCTCGAAGCTGTTGTAGGCGCTGTAGTGGCCGCTGGCCTGGGTGACGAAGAAGGCGCCTACGATGGCGGCGAAGAACATGAGGACGGCGGCGAGGCCGAAGAAGAGGCCGTGACGGTAGGTGGTGAGCTTCTGCCTGGGGCCGCCGCTGTGGGCGTTCCAGTTGTCGCCGTCACCGCCGCCGCCAGTGCGCTTGTCGTTCTTGTCGTTCGGCGGGCGACGTCCGGAGCCGTGGTCGTGATCTTCCAGGCGGCGATGCTTTTCCTGCTCGACGTTGCGTGGAGTGATGATTGCTGGCATGGCGGTGCTCACTTCAGAGCTGGTAGTGGAAAGCTTACTCCGGTTTGACGCGAATTGGAGCGTCAAGGATCCATTGTGGACGCATATTTGATTCTATAGAACTCGCAAAATGCGCAGTAGTTGTGATTTGGCTGATTGGATGAAGATTTTTTGTGGAGGGTGCCGGGGTGGAGTGCGATCGGTTCTGCTGCTAGGCTGGAGGCGATGGGTTTGAAGATTGCAGCGATTCGTTCGGGGACCGATCCGGTGGGGAAGTTGCCGGTGGCGGCGTTTCATCGTTGGCTGGAGATGCCGCTGGGGTGTCCGAAGTGCGATGTGAGCTACAACCTGGTGGTGGACTTTGAGCAGGCTACGGGCCGGTGGTTCGAGGAAAGCTCACAGCCGCTGATCCGGCTTTTGAAGAAGGCGATCATGATGGGGCATAGCACCGACCATCGGGTGACTCACTTCGAAACGGAGGGAGTTGTGGTGAAGAGTTTTACTTTGGCGGAGCCGCCTGTTGGCGGATGAGGTCGAGGAAGAGCTGATGGATGCGGGTGTCGTGGCTTAGTTCGGGGTGAAAGGTAGCGGCGAGGAGGTGGCCTTCGCGGACCAGGACGGGAGAACCCTCGCGGGTGGCCAGGGTTTCGACCTTGGGGCCGGTCTGGGTGATGCGGGGGGCGCGGATGAAGACCATTTCGAGCGGGCCGCCGGGGAGGGTGGTGGGGGCGGTGAGGATGGAGGAGTCGATCTGGCGGCCGTAGGCGTTGCGCTCTACGGTGATGTTCATGGCTGCGAGTGAGCGTTGGGCGGGGTGCTGGACGTCTTTGGCCAGGAGGATGGCTCCGGCGCAGGTGCCGAAGGTGGGGGTGGTCTTGACGAAGGACTGTAGGATGTCGAAGAAGCCATTGCGCTCGAGGAACTTGAGCATGGTGGTGGACTCTCCACCGGGGATGATGAGGCCGTCGACTTTTTTGCCTTCAGGACCGGCGAGTTCGCCGGCGGTGCGGATGAGATTCGGAGTGGCGCCCAGGGACCTGAGAATGTTGGCGTGAGCCTCGTAGGCGCCCTGCAGGGCCAGGACTCCGATGGTGAGTGGTGCTGGTTGCTCGGTCATTTGTGTGGGTACTCCCCCTCCCTCTTAATACTGCAAAGTATTCATAATAAATACTTTAAAATTGGACTTCGGCGATAAAGTATTGCAAGCAAAAGACTTATCTGCAAAGTATTAGAAAGATTAGACTTAGCTGCGCAGTCTGGGGAAACTGCGGAATGGTCTCTCGATCTATGATTGCGGTCTCTCTATTTTATTATAGAGGGATTGGGTGGGGGAATACGCCACGGGTAACTGGCCGGGATGCAATGGCTTGGGGATTTTAGGGCTTGACAGCGTCCTGAACAGAGTGAAAAGACGCGCAGCCACGGAAACGTCTGAGTTGCTGACAATACACCCAGAGAGGTGCAAGACGCGACCAGCCCGCATCTACAGTTGAGGGTTTGCAAAATGTTCAAGGCAGTTGTTCACCGCGTTCCATGCGCTTAGAAAACCTATCGGGCAGTAGCCGCCAGCTAGTTCTGTTTCGCTGTCACGTATCTCACGTGCACCTGCTCAATGGTCCCGTTGAATTTGAACGGCGCCTTGTCATAGTAATCAAGCGACACCGGCGAACCGAGAGCGATGCCAATATCGAGGCAGTCGTTGGCGGTGAAGAGCAGCGGCGCTGATATCGGTACCTGGCCGGTCGCGACCACCTGGCCATTGACCTTCATGGTGATGTTAAGCGGTCCAGCGGGTCTGGGCACCGCGTATATCGTCTCGACCTCGATCTTTACCTTGCCGATGGGAAGCTTCTGCTTAGCGCGGATTTTGGTGCGCTGGATGATGAAGAGGTTGTACTCGTAACAGAGAATGCCGTCCTCCACGAAACACGTGAGGCCTCCGGAGTTTCCTCCCAGCTTGTACAGCACACCATTGGCGTTGGCGGGGATATCGGCGTTGATCGTTACCACGTTGGGTTTGTTGCCCAGGGCCGGCGCGCAGAACTCCGGCAGGCGGACGATGTCGGTGGAGAAGGTCCACTCGTTATAGGGGGGCGCAACACGCATCTCGGGGTGCAGTACGGGAACCCAAAGGCCGCCGCCAATGGGAAGCGCCTTGTTTTTGGCGGCCTCGATGAGAAAGAGCTCCTTCAATTGGGCCAGCTTTTCCGGCATTTTTTGAGCGAGGTCGTTCGCCTGACTCCAGTCGTCCTCAAGGTTGTAGAGCTCCCACATGTCCTTGTCTGGTGTCCACTCCCGAATGCCCGGCGGAATGCCTGGCTCCCACGGGGCACGCGGGCCGAAAGCCGAGGCCATCCAGCCGTTGTGGTAGATTGAGCGGCTGCCCATGACTTCGAAGTACTGGGTGAGAAGTTGGCCCCTGGTCTTTGGGTTGTCAAAGCTGTAGGCAAAACTAACGCCGTCGATCGTGTCTTGAGGGACGCCGTTGACCTGCAGCGGTGGCGTGATGCCGATAACTTCGTAGATTGTTGGGACGACATCGTTGCAGTGATGGAACTGTGGGCGCGGTGTGGCATCGGGTTTGATCTTCGCCGGCCACCGAACAGCCAGCGGGTTGCGCGTGCCGCCGAAATGGGAGGCTAGAAGCTTAGTCCCCTTGTAGGGGGTGCTCCCGGCCCAGGCCCATCCGGCGTGGTACTGATTGTCGACTTTAGGCGAGCCAAGCGCGTCGAGTCCGCCCAGTTCGTCGAGCGCCTTGATGTGCTGCTTGACGGTGGTGGGAATGGCGTTTTGCGCCAGAAGTTCGCTGATGGTGCCGCCTTGTCCCTCCGCCGATGAACCGTTGTCACCCCAAATGTAAAAGATCAGAGTATTGTCGCCGTAGCCGAGCTTGTCCATTTCGTCGATGATGCGGCCGACCTGAACGTCCACGTGTTCCGTGAACCCGGCGGCCACTTCCATCAAGCGACGCTGGAATGGCTTTTCGTCTTCAGGGATGCTCTCCCATGACGGCATGGTTTCGTGCCGAGGTGTGAGCTGAGCATCGGCGGGGATCCAGCCCTTCTGCTTAGCGCGCTTGAAGACGCGCTCACGATAGGCGTCCCAGCCGTCGTCGAATTTACCCTTATATTTGTCAGCCCACTCCTTCATGATGTGGTGTGGGCCGTGGATCGCACCGCTTGCCCAGTACATGTAGAACGGTTTATCCGGCTGTAAGGCCTTTTGCTTGCGCAGCCAACTGATGGCGTCGTCCGCTAAGTCTTCGCTGAGGTGATAGCCCTGCTCCGGGCCCTTCGGCGGCAGGACGACGGTCGTGTTCCGCACCAGGTTGGGCTCATATTGCGATGCCTCGCCTGCAAGGAATCCATAGAAGTATTCAAAACCCAGCCCGGTCGGCCAGTTCTCGAAGGGTCCGACGGCGGTCGTTTCCACCGCAGGTGTGTTGTGCCACTTACCCCAGGCACCTGTGGCGTAGCCATAATCCTTCAGCACTTCTGCGACTAGTGCGCTGCTTCTGGGAATAAGGCCGGAATAGCCATCCCAGTCGTTCGCAAGTTCTGCGATCTGCCCGTTGCCGACGCGGTGATGATTCCGGCCGGTCAGCAAGGACGCCCGTGTCGGCGAACACATAGCCGTAGTGTGAAAGCGGTTGTACGCGATCCCTTCTCTGACAAGGCGATCCATTGTAGGGGTTTCGACTTCGCCACCAAAGGTGGAAGGCAGGCCAGGACCTGCGTCGTCGATCAGCACGATTAGGATGTTGGGTGCATCAGGGGGAAGGCGGCGCGGTTCAACGCGTCGTTTATAGACCGACTCCTGCATCGTTCGGCCGGCGATGCTCGCCGACGGCGTAGGCGGGAAAGGCAGGGAGTCCTGCTTGATTGCTTTCTCACGCGCGCTCATGTGTTTTTCCTATCTGCCTCTGTTCGTTCCTAGCGTATAAGCGCCGGGCCGCCCCGATAATTGGCAGAATTGCCAGTCTTCACGTGAAATCGTATCTGCCTCGCGCCTCGTGGAACTGCTCCCGAGTCACAGGTTATCCGGAAGTAAATCTCAATTGCCGCCACCGGGCGTGGGTGCTAAAGGCAGTTTTCCTGGAGAGGTAAATATCCCCGGAAAAGAACATCTAAAGTAGCAAAATTTCCGGCAATGTTCGGTACTAGACTGACATTCTCCTCATTTCGCAGATATGTTGTGGGTGGAGGACTTATGCCGGAGAAGGCAACGATTGAGAAAGTAAAAATTGTAGAGGTAGAGCGCATCGGTGGAAACGTAGTTGTGACGTTTTCGGACGGCCGGGTGACGACATTAGAACCGGACGATATACACTTGGCCTCAGTTGAGCCTCCAGCCAAATATCCGCCCGAAAAGACTACATAATATTTGTACGTTGACCACGAGTAAGATTGTGCATAGATTGCGGTGCACACACAATACCTTGCTTCTCTTGCGGGGATATTTACCCCTTGGAGATTATTGAAGAGAAATACCAAAGGCACACTCCCATTCTTGATCTGCCTAAATAAAAGGTTTGTTTTAGGATGGTGGAGGCCCTGATTCCGTAATGTCGAGCTGACAAATCATGCATGAAGCAGTCTTACCGGCCTAGTAAACCACCTGATTACCGGGCAAAGTGAAATGGCGGCGCGCATTCGCGCTTACAACTGGTCGCAGACACCTCTGGGTCCGATTGAAGACTGGTCTGAGACGCTGCTGGCAACCGTCAATCTGATGTTGCACTCGCCCTTTCCGACGATTTTGTCGTGGGGGCCGGAGATGGTGTTTCTTTACAACGACGCAGCGATTTCGACGCTGACGACGAAGCATCCGAGCGCTCTCGGCGGCCTCTACCGTGACGTCTTCCATGAGGCGTGGGACTTAGTGAGCGCCGATCTTGAGGCTTGTCTGTACCGGGGCAAGACGGCGGTGCGGGACAACATGTTCATCCCGATCCTTCTCGACGGCGTATTGGTGGACCAGTATTTCAGCTATTCCTTGATTCCCGTGTATGAGAACGGAAGAATCAGAGGCGTTTACGATGCTTTCCGCAACATGACCGAGACCGTGATGGGAGCGCGCAGGCTTCGCGAGAGTGAGGCTCGGCTGAAGCTGGCGACCGAGGTTGCGAAGCTGGGAGTCTTTGTCTGGGACACCGTGGAAGACAGCGGAAGCTGGGAAAATGACCGCATGTACGAGATCTTCGGGCGCACGCGCGAACAGGGGCCAGTCAACGGCGCCGCCTTTATGAACGAGGTTGTGCATCCTGACTATCGGGATGCGTTTCGAGCAGGCGATGGAAGAGACGCTGAAAAGGGCGAGCCGTTCCGCTTTGAAGGTCTGATGTATCGCCCTGACGGCACCTCTCGATGTATCGAGGTGAACGGAGATCTTCAACCCGAGACGGATGGCTCACGAGGCAGAATCCTGGGCACAATCCGCGATGTTACGAAGCTTCGGGAGACCGAAGAGGAACTGCGAGAGAATGCGAAGCGTCTTGGCGAACTCGCAGCGATCGTCGCATCCTCGGACGATGTGATTATAAGCAAAGACCTGAACGGCATCATCACGAGCTGGAACGATGCTGCAACGCGGGTCTTCGGCTACTCGCCGGAGGAGATGATCGGCGCTTCGATCCTCAAGCTGATTCCGAAGCATCTTCACTCGGACGAAAAGACGATCATCGAAAGCATTCGCGCCGGGCGACGGATCGAGCACTTCGAGACGGTCCGGCTCGCGAAGGACGGAAGGCTCATCGACGTGTCGCTTACGATCTCCCCGATCAAGGATGAAGAGGGCCGGGTGATTGGAGCATCAAAGATCCTTCGTGATGTCTCAAGCCGCAAGCGAATGGAGCAGTCGCTGCTGCAGGCGGAGAAGATCGCGGCGACGGGACGCATGGCTGCGACGATTGCGCATGAGATCAATAATCCGCTTGAAGCGGTGATGAACCTGCTCTATCTGCTGCGGACAAAGATCACGGACGACGAAGGGCGCGGGTTTCTGGCGACTGCGGAAGACGAACTCGGTACGCGTGTCGCATATCGCCAAGCAAACGCTTGGGTATTATCGCGAGCACGCCGCGGCGAGCCTGGCGTCTGTCAGTGATATCGCAGAGCATGCGCTCACCATCTACGAACCGCGCTGTACTGCTGCCGGCATCACCGTCAGGAGATCGATCGGTCCTTCGACAAAGATCGTGCTTCGCCGGGGCGAGATGATGCAAGTCATCTCTAACTTGATTGCGAACTCAATCTACGCGATGCCCGCCGGTGGAACTCTCTCGCGTTTCCGTTTGCGATGCTTCAAGTGGGGGAGATGGCGTTGTCCTGACGGTTGAAGACGATGGAGTGGGAATTGCACCGAAGGATTTGCCGAGGGTTTTTGACGCCTTCTTCACGACGCGGACTACGGTCGGCACAGGAATCGGACTGTTCGTCGCAAAGCAATTCGTCGAGGGGCACGGGGGGCGGATCAGCATCGAGAGCAATTGCGAATCGGAGAGGCACGGCACGACCGTCCGCGTCTTCCTGCCACTTCATACAGCCTACGAGTGATCTGGAGAAGCAGCTCTTTGTGCATACCTCTTATGGGATTAGGGGTTAGGAACGGGAAGTTGTGACCTTATCTAGGAAGCTGGTGGAACGGGTGGGGTGTAGGGTTTGAAGCCTGCATTGGTCATTCCGCGTTGCGCTTCGGGGTTCTTCATGAAGGTCTCCCAGACGAAGGCGGTGCGCGCATTTTCCGCCATGAGCATGGTGATGCCGGTGTCGATGCCGATGACGTCGGTGTCATACCATTTTTTCAGTGGATTGAAGGCATCGACGAAGCCGTAGCGGCTCCAGGCCTGCGGGTAACGGCTTTTGATGTTTTTGAGGACACGTAATGTGGCCTGCGGCAGAAACGGCAGTGAACCTCCAGTGGCGGCGGGAACCACGGTCCCATCGATCGGGCCTGTGGCCGGTGGGCCACCCCAGATCACATAGCCTTTGTCGGAGTCGGAGGCAGTGATGCCCCAGAGATCGTCGCTGTAATCGGGAAAGTTTTTGCTCAATTCGATGCAGAAGCGGCGGTGAACTTCGGTGGCGGTGGCCGAGTTCTGAAAGTAATCGGCGTACTTATCGCGCTTTCCTCGGAAGTCGAACCAGGCCTGAGAGTACTGATGCACAAAGAGCGGCGCAAAGGAGCCGATGTAGCGCAGGCCGTCATATTCGAAGGTGGTCCGTTTCCATGCCAGCCACGCCTCAGGCCGCAGCGGGTGAGAGGTAGAACCCATTCCGAGCAGATAGATCATCATCAATTCGCTGTAGTAGTCCCACTTGTACGGGAGGAAGCCCATCTCAGGCGTCCAGCCATGGGGCAGGAGTGTGGTGTCTTCGGAGAGCCAGGTCCAGTCGACGCGGTCAAAGATCGCGTGTGCCAGGTCGATGATGTCCTTATCCTGAAAGTGCTGGCGGCAGGTAAGAATGCCGCAGAGCAGGATTGCGGTATCGACGGAAGAGACTTCGGAGTCCCAAATTCGTTCGCCGGTATTGATGTTGGCAAAGTGATAGAAGAATCCGCGATGCGTCGGCAGTTTCCTCCAAAGAGATACGAGGGTCGCGATGACGCGCAGGCGTGCGTCCTGGTGAGAGATGAAGCCGCGCTCTTCCGCGATGCAGATTGCGGTGAGGCCGAAGCCGGTGGACGCGGTGCTTGCGACTATGCCCGTGTCCTTTATGCGGACGTTGCAGCGATCTTTAATCAAGCCGGTCTGCGGATTGGCCTGCTCCCAGAAGAAGAGAAAGCTGGCGCGCTCCAGCTCGTCCAGGAATTGATCATCCTCGGGCGAAAGGGCGGTCGGCGGAGGCGCCGGTTCCTTATGCCGGCTGTCGGCCCTTTGCGCGGAGGCCTGGGCCCACGCAGGAAGAGTCTTCCATGGAGCGAACGGCAGAGCGAGAGAGGCACCGGCTATCTGGCGTAGCAGCCGGCGCCGGGAAGCGCAATGTTCGATCTGATCTGCACCTTCGTCCATGCGTATTGATCCATCATAATTCGCCCGGAAACCTATAAGTGGGCGATACATATACTGAGTTAATAGATGCAGAGATGCGCCTATCGGAGCGACTGCCGGGCAGCATGTTCTCCAGGTTGCGCGTCCTATTGTTTATTGGGGTTGCATGACGGCGAAGAAAATTATCTGGGGGATTATCGCAGTTGTAGCGGTTCTGGTGATTTCACTGTTTCTGCGCGCGCATCGGTTGAGTTCGATCCATATGCGGCAATCGATGCCGATCGAAGGGGCAGTGATCCAGCGCGATGCCGATACGAAGAAACAGGTGCCGATAGCCGATGTTGAGATCACAGCATCGGATGGCGTGACGAGTGCCACGACCCGGTCCGAAGCTTCGGGACATTTCAAGCTCGTCCTGCAAAAAGGCGTGTTGTCCGGGGCGCCTGTCACGGTCAGCTTCCGGCATCCGTCTTACGAACCGCTTGACTTGAATGTGCAGACGGGAAGATTGGAGACTCCGGACGCGCTATATGTGGCGGCCATGGTTCCGATCCCTCCCAAGCCCGTGGTTCGATCGAGTCGTCCGGAGATAGTGGTGGCCAATGTTCGGGTGAGATATACGATCAATTCGCGGACGGAGACGAATGTGGGTAGCGCAGTCAAAACTTTTCAGGTTGTGAATACGGGAAATGTGCCATGCAATCATCAGGCTCCCTGTTCACCAGATGGAAAGTGGAAGGCTTCCTCTGCATCGGCGTCGCTCGATGCCGGAGCGGACAATATATTCGGCAATGTAAGAGCCTCCTGCATCGCGGGGCCGTGTCCGTTTACGCGGATTGATTCAAGTGGATTTATTCATGGCGGGCGCAACGTCAGCGTCTCGGCGCTGGACTGGTCGGACACGACTACCTTTCTGATGGAGGCGGAGGTATATCGCACGGAGATCAGTTCCAATGTCCGCCAGTTGTATCCGGTCATCTTGGGCAGGACGTTCAACTTTACGCTGCCTCCTACGCAGGAAGGCGTGAGTCTGGAGGCGGATGTCGACGGCTCGCCCATGGTGTTTCCGATGGGCCCGGCTCTGGATTTGAGTTGGGCCACCTGTACTATGCGGAGTGATACGGACAAAGAAAAGACCGAGGTCTACGGGTGTGAACTTAAGGCGGGCTATCGGTTTTGATCAGGCCGAATGATACCTGCTTCCCCCACTAGACTTGCGAGTAGGGCAGGGGACGCAGGACGAGGCTGGTAACGTTCGAGACGGTGGGCGGATCCAGTTTGAATCTGGGGTCGGCGGACAGCTTTTTCCAGTCGGGATCGGCAGAGAAGTTTGCCCAACCGGTCTCGAGCGCGGCCATGTCGGGGAAGCTGAGCATGTAGGTGAGGTTCGGCAGCCTTGGGCCGATGAGCGTGTCGGCGTAGAAGACGCCTGCGGCGCCGGCTTTGGTAAAGATACCGAACTCGCCGTGATGAAACATCTCGACCTTGCGGACGTGATCCATGTTGGTCGGCGACTCGTACTGGCGAAGCTGGTAGATGCGCTTTCCTTTGGTGGCGGCGGAGGCTGGTGGCGTGACTTTGGGGTATCCGGGGAAGGCGCGCAGCAGGGAACTCTCGATGCGGATAAAGGGCGGCGAACCGGCGGGCGCGTCCCAGAAGGGAGCGGCGGCCTTCATGAACTCCTCGTCCTTGGCGACCTGAAGGTCTGCGGTGACGAGCGTCTCCAATTTCGAACTCGGCATCAGAAGATAGAAGGCGGGCGTTTCGGGTCCGAAGTAGACGGAGAAGGCTCCGACGGGGCCGATGCCGAGGCGGTTGAGCGCGGGGATGAAGGCGTTGGAGAAGTAGTTGTCGGTGAGCGTGACGCCGGGGCCGCTGGCGAGTTGATAGCGGCGGAGATCGTAGTACTCGGGCGCGGAGTTTGCGGATGTGGACCCTGATTGAGCGAGTGCGTCATGGGAACCGGCGAGCGAGAGGGCAGATGCGGCGAGAGAAGAAGAGAGAAAATTACGGCGGTTCACGGAGCCTCCAGACTATTGAATAACTTTAGCCCGAAATTGCAGAGGCAAACGTCCTACTGACGCAAAAATCAATGGTGTTGGATGCGAAGGCTACTTGTGGATATAGCCGAGAGAGGTGAGGAAGGCGTCTTCGCGCCGGTGGGCGTCGGCTGCGTCGGTGGGGTCGCTGTCGAAGTCTTTGTACTGAACTTTGAGGTTTCGGGTGAGCAGGTGGCCGACGCCGGGATAGAGGTGCAGTTCGCAGCGTGCGCCCGCGGCCCGGACGGAATTACAGAAGGCCGTGGCATCGGTGGCGTAGACGATGGTGTCCTTGTCTCCCTGGATGATAAGGGTCGGAGGCAGGGTGCGGTTGATGAATTGTGAGGGAGAGTAGAGAGCCGGGTCTGCTTTGCCGGCCATGATGCGGGTGAAGTAGGGGTCTTTCGCCATGTTGAGGGCGGGGGAGTAGAGCAGCATTGCGTTGGGGCGGGAGGTGGCGGTGAGCTTTGATCCGTTGACGGCTGGGAGAGTTGCTGCGGCGGCGACGAGATGACCTCCGGCAGAGACGCCGTAGCCGGCTACTCGCTGCGGGTCGATGTTGAAGTGCTTGGCCTGGGTGCGGGCCCAGGTGAAGGCGGCGCAGGCGTCTTCGACGCTTTCGAGGGGGGTGAGGCCCTCGTTGGCCAGGCGATAGTCAATGGCGATGGCGACGATTCCGTTGGCGGCGAATTCTTTGGCTCGGCCAAACATCCAGGAGGCGTCGCCTAATTGCCATGCTCCGCCGTGGAAGAGGAGGATTGCGGGACGGGGTTTGGCGGTCGGTTGCGGTCCGGTTGGGGGAAGGAAGACGTAGGCTTTGAGGTCGTGCGTGCCTACGGTTTGATAAGTAAAGGTTTGGGGCTCGGTCATGGATGTTTGTGCGCTCGCGGGCGAAGACGCGGAGAGCAGGAGGCAGAAGAAGAGCGCGAGGCAAAGACGAAGTGTGAGGGCAGCGATGTTTGAAGTGAGTTTTGCCAAGAGGTCTCCTGTGCTTATGCCACATTAGTATTGCCGAGAGTTGTGTGGGATGGCAACAGGAAAGAAAAGCCAGACCCGAAGGTCTGGCTTATTTTATGGGGATAGTTATGTCGATTACCGCGGAGTCTAACGTGCTCCGCTGGCGTGGAAGAGCTGGTTTACGGTGGCGACGAAGTGCGCTGAAGAAGGCTTGACGGGGACGCCGCCGTTGAGGATGGTCTGGTAGGAGATGTCCTTGCCGTAGTAGGTGTCGGTGTCACCGCTGGTTCTGGTTGACTACGTCACCGGTGAGGTCGATGCCGGCGAAGACGCCCTTGCTGCGGGAGTAGGTGAGGAATGCGGCGTGGGCGAGTTCGGTGGTGTTGCGGCTGAGAGTTGCGTCCGACGGGACCGGCGGCTACGGCTGCATCGCCGCCGAGCTTGACCTTGTCATGCAGAAGGCGCTGGAAGCCATCGTGCGTCATGGCGATGAGGACGAGATCGGTGGACTGGCCGCCGGCCTGGAGGCCGAAGCTGGCACCGGTCATCTGGATGAAGGCAGGTGCGCTCCAGCCATGGCCGGTGCGACAGGAAACGACTCCCTGACCGTATTGGGCGCCGACGATGAAGGCGCCTTTCTTAAAGCCGGGGACGACGGCGACGCAGGTGGCTTTGGAGGCGATGTCCTCCGGTATGCCTTTGTCGGGTGTACCCATGAGTTCGTGCAGGACGGCGTGTGCGGCCTCGATGCGCTGGTCGAGTTTTGCGACTCTTGTTGTCGGCTGCGATGAAGCGATGGTCAACGTTACGGTAGAGCTGCGTGGTGCAGATATGTCCGAATAAATCCTTTCATCATGGAATGTTCTCCCTTGAACCTGGTCTTCTTGTTGCTGCTCAACGTATGGTGCGATGCCTTGCGTGGAAGGCACAGTTGTGCGAAGGATAGATGTTTGCGCAGGGCGCAATTTGTGCATCTTAGCGCGCTTGGATTCGGCCGCGAACCTTATGAATGTGGCGTTTTCGCTTGCTGCCTGAGCGGTGGCGAGGGCGGCGCGAAGATCTTTTACTTCCTGCTTCGAGCGCTGCGATGCGGGTGAAGAGCGGAGTTTGCTGGAGCTCTTCGATGGTCCAGCGCTGCGGGATGTTTTGGGGGCAGTTCCAGTCGAAGGCGGCGAGGTGGATGAGGACGGCGCGCTCGGGGCGGCCTTTGCTGGATATCAGGAGCTGACTCTTCCAGTCGGGGGCTTTAGCCAGGGAATGACCTCGACGTCGGCGAGGATTTTGAGGCGGGTCTGGTGGGGGTAGTCCATGAGGAAGAGGGCGGCGTGGGGGTTGGAGCGGAGGTTGCCGGTGGTGATGTACTGGCGGTTGCCGGTGATGTCGGCGTAGGCGAGGGTGCGGTCGTCGAGGACGTGGAGGAAGCCGGTGGGGCCGCCGCGAAATTGAATGTATGGCCAGCCGGTCGAGGTGACGGTGGAGATGTAGAAGCCGTCGCGGGCGGAGATGAAGGCTTTTTCGTCGGGGCCGAAGGTGTCGTTGGCGGGGCCGCGCTGGTTGAGCTTTTCGTTGGCGGGGCGGCTGCCCATCTCGCGCTGTACTTCGGTTATGTCGGGGGTGAAGGTGAGGCTGGAGAATTGATGGGCCATGCGGCTGCATCCCGTTTCGGAGCGGTGGACTCGCGCACGGTGATGTGATTCTTTAGTGAGCGGTTGGATTCAAAGTGTGGGGGAGTACATAGTTCGGGGGATGGCCGGGTGGTTGCTAAAAGCCTATATCCAATGCATGCGAGTTGCTCGGGCCAGAGTCGGCTTGTACGCGGTGTCTTTGATCGTGGGATTGCCTGTTGAGGCGTCGATCAGGCCTCTGGGCAATCCCGGCACTGCAGCTTCGCAAAAGATCGTTGCGGCTGACCCTGTCGATGATGCGGTGGCGATACGGGAGAGTCTGCGACGCGATGTGGCGAAGCATCCTAGTGAGTTTGTCGTGTTTGCGACGCAGACCGGAGCAGAACGGTTTGTCGCGGAGCATCAAGAGGATGCGGAACGCGAGAGGAATAGCAGGATCGTGTCGCGGGGCGTGGTGGGGTATTGGCAGGGGAAGACGGTGGTGGTGCTGCCGCTGCCTTTGAAGAGTTCTCGATAGGTATAGCGGTCAGGCTGTCTGGTCGTCGACTTCCGCCTTAGGGGCGTTGGTCTTGACGGACTCGATGCCGTGGTCGCGCGCCTCTATGGTGGTGTAGGTCTCGCTAGTGCCAATGACCTCATGGTTGGCGGCCTTGAGGTTGAAGATGAACTGACCGTTCTTCGACTCCTTACGTTCATATCGGCTGTCGTCGGATGCGTTCTTTTTGACTGAGGCTGATGCCGTTTCCGACCGAGGATTTTTGTTTGTACATCTCGCTCGCGAGAATAACCTGTCCGTTGGTTGCTTTGAGGTGGAAGTAGAATTCGCCATCTTTCGCTTTTTTGATTTCAAACTTACCTGCCATCATTCCCTCCTGGTTTACTGGGGCCTGTGCGCAGCGTGTAAAGCTTGTGTACGAAATTGTATACGGTTCTGATGAAAGTTTTGGAGGGTGGTTAATGAAAGATCGCCACTCACTGGTGCGTGAAGTGGCGATCTTTTTGAAGGTTACTGTCCAGCAATGATTCGCGGACTACCAGCCGCGGGTTTGCATGAGGTCTTTCTCTTCGATGGCGGCGGCGGCGAGGCCCTTCATGCTGCCGATGACGGCTTCGGAGGCCTCGGCGACGATCTTGGGATCGTTGAAGTGGGTGGTGGCGATGACGATGGCCTTGGCGCGGGAGACGGCTTCGTCGCGCTCCATCGGGTTGTTCTCGACGTCCAGCGGGATGGCGCCGCCCTTCATGAAGATGCCGGAGCCGACGAAGACGCTCTCGGCACCGAGCTGCATCATGAGGGCCGCGTCGGCGGGGGTGGCGATGCCGCCGGCGGAGAAGTTGGGAACGGGGAGCTTGCCGGCCTGGGCGACCATCTTGACGAGCTCGTAGGGTGCGCCGTGGACCTTGGCGGCGTTGTAGAGCTCTTCGTCGCCGAGAACGGTGAGGCCCTTGATTTCGCGGACGATCTGGCGCATGTGCTGGACGGCGTGGACGACGTCTCCGGTGCCGGGCTCGCCCTTGGTGCGGATCATAGCCGCGCCTTCGGCGATGCGGCGGAGGGCTTCGCCAAGGTTGCGGGCTCCGCAGACGAAGGGCGTGGTGAAGGCGTGCTTGTCGATGTGGTAGGTCTCATCGGCGGGGGTGAGGACCTCGGACTCGTCGATGAAGTCTACGCCGAGCGTTTGAAGCACTTGCGCTTCGGCGAAGTGGCCGATGCGGGCCTTGGCCATGACGGGGATGGAGACGGCTTCGATGATCTGCTTGATGAGTTTGGGGCTGGCCATGCGGGCGACGCCGCCTTCGGCGCGGATGATGGCGGGGACGCGCTCGAGAGCCATGACGGAGATGGCGCCGGCCTCTTCGGCGATGCGGGCCTGCTCGACGTTCATGACGTCCATGATGACGCCGCCTTTGAGCATCTCGGCGAGGCCGGTCTTGAGACGGAGCGAGGAGGAGGTGAAGTTGCCGTTGGAGGTGTGGTCTGCCATGGTGGATCTCCTTGCGGCGCGGCGGACGGGCGCGTGGGGTTGAGAACTGTGCCGCGAGCGATTTCCATCGTAGCAGTTTCGAGGCATGAGATGGAATGGCGGCTATGAAGTTGACGAAGAAGGGTCGTGGAGCGGCTGGATTTGCGGAAAATTCAAGACGAATTTATCGAGGGATGTGGGCTTGGACGTCAAGCTACGCATCAGGAAGTGGTGTATCTACCGTTAGTCGGAGGGGACATGCAGGGTGAACTGACGATCGTGATTCCGGCGAAGAATGAGAGCGGAGATGTTGCCGAAGCTGTTGGGCTCGCTGTGCGGGCAGGATTATGAGGGGATGGGGCGGACGCGGGTGATCGTGGCGGATGCGGGATCGACCGACGGCACGGTGGAGCTGGCGCTGAGCTTTCGCGACCGGCTGAACGTCGAGGTAATTTCAGGGGGGCTGCCTTCGGTGGGGCGGAATGCGGGCGCGCGGCTGGCGACGACGAAGTATGTGCTGTTTCTGGATGCAGATGTGGAGCTGCCGGAGCCGACGTTGTTGCGGCGGGCGCTTTGGAGGATGGAGCGGCGGGGCTTGCATCTGGCGACGACGAATATTGCCTGCCGGCAGGGGAATTTCTTTGACGACGCGCTGTATGCGGGGAATAACCTGATGCAGTATGTAGGGTCGTTTTTGAAGCCGTTCGCGACGGGGATGTTTATGTTGTTCGATCGCGAGGTGTTCTGGGAGTTGGGTGGGTTCAACGAGCGGGCTTTGTTTGCAGAGGATTATCTGCTGTCGAAGGGTGTGGCAACGAACAGGTTTCGGATCGTGCGAGGGAAGGTGCTGACGACGAATCGCCGGTTCAAGAAGCTGGGGCACGGCAAGATGGTTTGGCTGTTCTTCCGGACGATGCTGCATAGCTGGGATGATGAGTACTTTTTGCGGGATCAAGGGTATTGGGGTGAGGCTGAGGCTGGACTAAGGCAGGTATAGTTGTGGTCCTTGGGTGGCGTTTAGGTGGTTTGCGTCGATGATGATGAATAGGCCTTTGGCCTGGGCGAGGATTTGGCCGGTGGCGTTGCGGAGTTCGGCGTGGTGGAAGAGCTTGCGGCCTTTGCGGCTGAGGTGATGGCTGGTCAGGATGAGGGGCTGGTTGAGCGGGCTGGGGCGCAGGTAGTCGACCTCCATGTGGCGGGTCATGGCGAGGACATTGAGGGGGCGGTTGAGCTTGCTCATGGCTTCGTCCATAAGGGTGGCGATGATGCCGCCGTGGATGTGGCCGGGTGGGCCTTCGTGCATTTGGGTAAGCTGGACTTGCGCGGTGGCGGTGGGGGAGCCGGGGACGGTGGTGTCGAGGGTGAAGCTGAGGTGCAGGCCCTGGGGGTTGATGGGGCTGCAGCCGAAGCAATGGCTGGCGCGCTCGTCGAGGGTGCGGTTCGGGATTTCTTTGGGTGGGCTTGAGCTGATTTTTTTGAGTGGCACGAGATGAGAATACGCTGTCTTATGCGCAGGTTGCGGGTATGCCGGATCGTCGGGTTGGGCTGGATGCGATGAGCGGAGTAGAACTTTTTTGCTGCCGGTGCGTTTTTATGATTGAGAACTCAAATGCTATTACCGATCTTTAAGTCATCTCGCTATGTTTTCGCCGTGGTTAGCCTGGTTGTTCTGTTTTCGTTGCTGCGCGTGGAGAGAGCGCGTGGGGCTGGGCATGAGCATTCGGATGAGATGGGTGGGCATATGACGATGACGGCGCTGCGTCCTGTGCAGCCGGGCGACAAGGCTCGCGCAGATGCGATTGTGGCGGCGGCGCGGAAGGCTGCGGATAACTACACCGACTATCGCAAGGCGCTCTCGGACGGGTTCACGATCTTTATGCCGAAGATGCCGCAGAAGGTCTATCACTTTACGAATAATGCGGACGCAGCGGTGGCGACGATCCGCTTTGATGCGAGCAGGCCTACGTCGCTGCTGTATGAACAGGTGCCTGGCGTGGCGATGGGCGAGGCAGGTGCCTACAAGCTGGTGGGGGTGATGTATACGGCTCCTTATCGTTCATCCGAGGAGGAGTTGGATCGACGGATTCCGCTGTCGATCGCGCAGTGGCATGTTCATACAAATCTTTGCGTGCCGGTTGGAGGAGATAGGAGCGATTGGTTGTCGCTGGATGCGAAGTTCGGACTGCGCGGGTCGATCACAACGGCGGAGGCTTGCCAGGCTGCGGGCGGGCGGTTTATTCCGCATTTGTTTGGGTGGATGGTGCATGTGTATCCGTATGAGAAGGACCCGGCGAAGGTGTGGAGCACGGGGATGGACGACGACCATGGGATGCAGCATGACGCTATTCCAATGGGTGCGATGCCAATGGGTACTGGGATGAAGATGTGATTGGGTGGGGTCGCTGCTATTCGCTACGGCGGCTGGCTTAGCGTGGGGGTTGAAGTTGCTTCTGCAGGAAGATGGTGGCCTGCGGATTGTCGTTGATAGGGTTTGCAAGGTTGATATCCGTGACTCTTGTAGAAGCGTATGGCGGCTGTCAGGTCCTCCTTTGTATCGAGGTATAGGCTGGAATAGCCGTGTAGAGCTGCGTATTCTTCGAGGGCTTCGAGGAGCGCTTCGGCAATGCCTTGTTTGCGGTATTGGGGGCGTACGTATAGACGCTTTATCTCTCCGCTGCTCTCTAAATGCGGGAGCGCACGAAGAGCGACGCAGCCCGCAATTTCCTGATCGATGGATGCAAGCCAGAAGCCGGTTCCGTCGGTGAAATACTCCTGTTTGAAGGATTCTTTGTCGTCGCGGACGAGGATTCCGATGGCCTCGTAGTATTCGGACACGATGGAATATACCGCGTCGAGTTCAGAGAGTTCGGCGCGGTGAATGGAGATCTCAGAGTGACGCATGATCGGGGTCTCAGGCGTTGCAGACGGCGAGGATGCCGGCGCCGTATCGATCGAGTTTTTCGGGGTTGATGCCGGAGATGGTTTGGAGTTGGGCGAGGGTCTTCGGGCGGGTGAGGACGAGACTACGCAGGGTGGAGGAGCCGAAGACGAAGAACTGCGGGAGGCCGAGTTTTTCGGATTCGGACTTGCGCCACTCGCGGAGGCGGTGGTCTAGGTCTTGCTGGTCGGGGGTTAGGGATTCGGTGGTGATGGGCAGGATTCTTGCGTGCTGGAGGGGTAGGCATCCTTGCCAGAAGCGGTTTGGGTGCTCTGTAGCAAATACGGGGATCTTCACTTCGCTGCGCTCCGGTCGAGATGACGGGCTTTGTGCGCGGTCGTGAGATGACTGAGCTTTAGTAACTTTTGGGCTTGAGCTGAGACGGCTTTGACTGGGGATGCGGTGCTGGATTCCGTTCCGCGGCAGAGGGCGATGATTGCGGCTCCGTAACGGTCGGATTTTTCGGGGCCTATGCCGGAGATTTGCTGGAGGCTGGAGATGTCTTGTGGGGCGGCTGTGACTATGTTGTGGAGGATGGCGTCGGAGAAGACGATGAAGGCTGGCTTGCCTGTCTTGGCGGCTTCGGCTTTGCGCCATTCGCGGAGGCGGGCTTCTAGATCTTTTTGCTGGGGTGTGTAGGCGGCTCTGCGTTTCCTGCTGGGCCGCTTTGCGAGTTGTTTGCTGGTGGGTTTGTGGAGAGCTTGCCGGATTTGGATTTGGTGGGGGCTTCGTTAGCTTCGCGGAGGAGGACGTTGAGATCGTCGGCTTCGTCGCGGGTGCGGCCTTCGTGGGTGAGGGAGGCGCGTTTGAAGGTGATCTCGCGGCCTTCGGGGTTGGTGAAGGTGTCGGGGGTGAGGTGGATGAGGCCGGCGCGGGCGAGGGCGTCGAGGTAAGTGTCGAATTGCTTGCGGTCGATGCCGAGGGCGAGGTCGGTGTGGAGTTTGCCGGTGGATTTGGGCGTGGCTGTTGTCGAGGGCGCGGAGGATGTGGCGGAGTTGGCGGTCTTCCTGTTGCGTGGGGGCGCGGAAGGGTTGGGCGGTGGCGCGTTGGGGGGAGCAGAAGTCGCAGTGGCCGCAGGGGCGGAGGCCGTCGGCGGTGTCGCCGAAGTGCTGGATGAGGGCGGTCATGCGGCATTGCGGAGTTTCGGCGAAGGCGACCATGCGGTCGATCTGGCTGCGGCGGAAGGCTAGTTGCTGGTCGTAGCCGCTGCGCCAGGATTTGTTGGTGTGAGTCTGCTCGGTGGCGCGGACGTTGCCGTCGAAGTCGATGGCGGCGGCGCCTTGCGAGGCTAGTTTTTCTACGGCGCGGTTGAAGGTCTCCTCGTCCATCTTGAGGCGCTGGCGGAGGAGCGTTGGGCATCTGGTAGTCGTCGGTGAGGAGGGCGGCTACGCGGACGAGTTCGGTGGCGGCGGGGTAGTCGCGCTCGAGGAAGAAGTCGTGCATCTTGCGGTCGGCGAAGGAGTGGAGGAGGACGGTGCGGGAGGGTTGGCCGTCGCGGCCGGCGCGGCCGATCTCCTGGTAGTAGGCCTCGACGGAGCCGGGGAGGGCGATGTGGACTACGGTGCGGACGTCGGCTTTGTCGATGCCCATGCCGAAGGCGATGGTGGCTACGACGACCTCGAGTTTTCCGGTTTGGAAGTGGCGCTGGACGCGCTCGCGGATGCTGGGTTCGAGGCCGGCGTGGTAGGCGGCGGCTTTGCGATCCGAGGAGTGAGGCGAGTTCTTCGGCGGATTTGCGGGAGGGGGCGTAGACGATGGCGGGGCGGTTCTCGGGGTGGCTGAGGAGTTTGGTGGTGAACTCGTTGCGGCGGGGCTTGGACATCTCGACGACCTCGATGTGCGAGGTTGTCGCGGCGGAAGCCGTGGATGAAGAGTTCGGGGTCGGAGAGCTGGAGCTGGGTGACGATGTCGTTCTGGACGGTGGGGGTTGCGGTGGCGGTGAGGGCGATGATGGGGGCGGGGCGGAGGGAGGGGAGGTAGTCGCCGAGGGTGCGGTAGTCGGGGCGGAAGTCGTGGCCCCAGGCGCTGATGCAGTGGGCCTCGTCGATGGCGATGAGGGCGGGCTTTTTGCGGGCGAGCATCTCGGGGAAGCCGGGGACGCGCATGCGCTCGGGGGCGATGAAGAGGAATTGGAGGGTGCCGTCGAGGTAGTCGCGGCAGGCCTGGCGGGATTCGTCGCGGGAGAGGCCGGAGTGGATGCGGGCGACGCGGAGGCCGGCGGCGGAGAGCTTGGCGGCCTGGTCGTCCATGAGGGCGATGAGGGGCGAGATGACGAGGGCGGTGCCGCCGCGGGCGATGGCGGGGAGCTGATAGCAGAGGGACTTTCCGGCTCCGGTGGGCATGACGAGCAGGACGTCGCGGCCGTCGGTGGCGGCGCGGCAGACGGCCTCCTGGTTGGCGCGGAAGGCGGAGTGGCCGAAGGTTTTGTGGAGGAGGGTTTCGAGGTTCATGCGCTGGTTTGAGTTTCGCATATTGTTTGCTTGGCGGCGGTGCCGAAGGAGGTTCGTGTAAGGTGCTGATTTGCGTTTGCCGGTGCAAAAAGAGGAATCTATGGCTGGGTGACGGGAATCTGATGTAGCAAAGCTAATGGGAGGTCGGAATGATAGGAATTGCGATCTGTCTGGCGGTTGCGGTTGTCGCGGTGCTGGCCGTGAGGATGTTGAATCGGGCAAGAGCGCGGCGCGAGTTTGCACGGTATTCCATTGAGCCGGAGGAGTTACACGCTCTGCTGAATAGCAAACAGGATGTGGTGGTGCTGGATGTCCGGCTGCCGCTGGATCTGCTGGCAGATTCGGAGATTATTCCGGGGGCGGTGCGGATTGCGCCGAAGGAGATTTTTGCTAATCCGAAGATCGATTCCGGAGGAGAAGGACTCCGTGGTGTATTGCACATGTCCGAGCGATGAGACCAGCCGGGGTGTCGTGAAGCGAGCCCGGGCGTTGAATATCCACCGGATCAAGGTCTTAAGGGGTGGATTGGCTGGGTGGAAGGCGAAGGGCTTTCCGGTGGTGCCTTATGATGAGCCGTTTCGGCTGGACGTTGCTGGGTAAAAGCTGCCCGAAACAAGGGCTAGTGCGGGAAAGTGACCTCAATCGGTTGCTTTTATCTGCTAACTACCCTAGAATGATAATAGCGGAGTATTCATACCCAGCCCTGACTGCAGAGTCGATCGAAGCTGCTGGGTGTGCCGCGTCCAGACCAGGTAAAGAGGGAAACTAAAAGTTATGGCGAAGCGTCGTGGAAATCCGAACTGGGGCAAACCCGAGCCGATTGGGCCGGTTGTGCCTACTGTTACATCGTTCGAGCAGGTAGTGAAGGAGTTCAAGCTAACCCCGGATCAGTACATCCGGTCGACCCGGTTGCGGGAATGGGCACGGCGGAATAAGAACTCGAAGTATATTCCAGAGGCGCTGCTGGAGGCCTGGGGATTTGAGATCGAGTCGACTCTGTAAAGGTTGAAGGTTTCAAGAGTGCTGAAGCAGAAACGCCGTCCTTGCGTGGGCGGCGTTTTTCTTTGCGCCGAACGTATGATGGAGCTAATCAAAAGGTGCTACAGATGTAGGAGGTCAGGGGATGTTTGCCACGGTGCAAGAGGCGGTTGAAGAGATCAAGGCTGGGCGGATGGTCGTGGTCGTCGATGACGAGGACCGCGAGAATGAAGGCGACCTGACGCTGGCGGCGGAGTTTGTGACGCCGGAGGCGATCAACTTTATGGCGAAGTTCGGGCGGGGGCTGATCTGCCTGACGCTGACGGAGGAGCGCGCGGACTATCTGCGGCTGGGGCCGATGACGCAGGAGAATACGTCGCGATTCGGGACGGCGTTTACGGAGACGATTGAGGCGCGGGAGGGCGTGACGACGGGCATCTCGGCAGCGGACAGGGCGCATACGATCAGGGTGGCGATCGATCCGAAGTCGACGGCGAACGATCTGGCGCGGCCGGGGCATGTGTTTCCGCTGCGGGCGAGGAAGGGCGGCGTGCTGGTGAGGGCGGGGCAGACGGAGGCTTCGGTCGATCTGGCGCGGATGGCGGGGCTGGTGTCGGCGGGAGTGATCTGCGAGATCATGAACGACGATGGCACGATGGCGCGGGTGCCCGACCTGGTGAAGTTTTGCGAAGAGCACAAGATGAAGATGGTGACGGTGGCGGATTTGATCCGGTACCGGTTACAAAATGAACGGTACATCCATCGGATCGCGGAGTCGTTGATGCCGACGGAGTATGGCGAGTTCCGGATGATCGTGTATGAGAGCGAGGTCGATGGGGACGAGTCGCATGTGGCGTTGGTGTGTGGAGACGTGACGGGCGATGAGCCGGTGACGGTGCGGGTGCATACGCACTGCCTGACGGGAGATGTATTTTTGACGACGCTGTGCGATTGCAGGGGCGTGATGGAGAATTCGCTGCGGATGATTGCGGAGGCGGGGCGTGGGGCGCTGATCTATCTGCACAATGGGATCGAAGGGGTTTGGGATCGACCGCACTACGTCGCCGGCGCGGGTGGTGCTTCATCGCGAGCAGAGGACGCGTGAGCGCAGTGAGGAGCGGATGCAGCGGACGCTGCGGCAGGTTGGGCTGGGCGGGCAGATTCTTTCGGACCTGGGGATTCGGAAGATTCGGCTGCTGACGAATACTCCGACGCATGTGCCGGCTTTGCAGGGATTTGGAATCGAGATTGTGGAGCAGGTGCCGGTGGCGGTTGAGTCGCGGTGAGGCGATAGATGTGTCGCGATAGAGCCTTCTTCCACCCAAGTTTAGCAGTCTCCGGAAGGTAATGGCTCCGTACAGGCCTATTGAGGTGAAGGGTCAGCACGATGCTTATATCAGTAACCCGTTTGCGGGTTCGGTCTTTCGTCTATTTGCCGGAATTCATATGGCACGCTTTTAGATCAGCGAGTCAAGCGGAACACGACGCGCGGCTTTCTTGGCGGCAGGATGCTGATTAACCCGAAGAATGTTTATTGGACATTGACCGCCTGGGACGATGCGGTCGCAATGAATCTAATTCCGAACCGACCGCCGCGCATCATGCCGCGATGCCTAAGCTGCTGAACTTCTGCGACGAGGCATCTGTTGTGCACTGGAGCCAGGAGACTCCGGAACTACCATCCTGGGAAGAATCGCATCGACGGATGGTGATGGAGGGAAGATCCTCCAAGGTGAATCATCCTTCGCCGGACCAACTGGCGCTTCAATTTCCGCCGCCTAAACCAAGTCGTCTGGAAAAAATACTGAAGTCCAAGTGACTACTGGATGGTCAGGTTGAGGGTGACGGTCTGGGTGTAGGGAGTGCCGGTGGTGGAGCTGGCGGTGACCTGGAACTGGTAGTTGCCGGAGGTGGCGTAGCGCAGGGCGGGTTCGCCGCTGCCGCAGCCGGAGACGGCGAGCAGGGTTGCGGTGAGGAGTGCGATGCCAGCAGGGTGGTTGACTTGCTGCCGGATGTGGGGCGACGTCTGCGCAGAGATGAAGATGGTTGGGGCGAGCAGGCAGAGAAGAATCTCGGGCAGAGTGCGTGTGGGTTTTGTCTGACTGATTGAGGTGACGGTGGTGATGGTGGTGGTGGCGTTCTGGGGCGCTCCGCCGCTGAGGGTGATGCTGGAGGGCAGGAGCGAACAGGCGGCGTAGGCGATGGCGGTGACGGGGGTGCAGTTGAGGACGACGGTGCCGGTGAAGTTGTTTAGCGGGGTGATGGTGAGGGTGTAGTTGGCGGGTGCGCCGCGCGCAACGGAGGTGCTGGCGGTGGCGCCGCCGTTGACGGTGAGGAGGAAGCCGCCGTTGATGACTCCGGTGCCGGTGAGAGGGATGGTGCGGGTGAGTTGGGGTCGGAGCTGGAGATGGTGAGGGTGCCGGGGCGTGCGCCGGCTGCGGTGGGGGTGAAGGCGACGGTGACGGAGCAGCTGGTTCCGGGGGCGAGGGTGGTGACGGCGCAGGGAGTGGCGACGGCGTAGTCGCCGGTGATGGTGAGGGCGAGGTTGTTGACGGGTGCGTTGCCGGTGTTGGCGAGGGTGAAGGTGAGGTTGGCGGCAGAGCCGAGGGCGATGCTGCCGAAGCTGAGGGTGGCGGGAGTGATCTGGAGATGGGGCTGCGAGCCGACGCCGGTGAGCGAGGCGATGAGGGGCAGAGCGGATGCGGAGGTGGAGAGCTGAGGGTTCCGGTGCGGGTGCCGGTCTGGGTGGGGGTGAAGGTGACTTGGAGGGTGCAGCTGGCGGCGGGGGCAGAGTGAGCCGGTGGGCGGGCAGGTGCCGGAGGCGACGGTGTAGTCGCCGGTGGCGGTGAGGCTGTTGAAGGTGGCTGGGGTGGTGCTGTTGTTGGTGATCTGGATGGGGAGGGTGGATGAGTTGCCGAGTGGAATGGTGCCGAAGTCGAGGAAGGCGGGCGAGAGGTTGAGCGTGGAGGGGCTGGCGGCACCGATGAGGCTGATGAATTCGAGCGCGGTGCTGGAGTCGGAGGAGATTTCGAGCGCGGAGATGCGGGTGCCGGTGGCGGTTGGGGTGAAGGTGACGGTGATGGTGCAGGTTGCGGCGGGGACAAGAGCGGTGCAGTTGGAGGTAGCGGTGAAGTCCGGAGTGGTCTGAAGGGAGGGGATGTGGATGATGGTGGTGCCGGTGTTGGAGAGGGTTACGGTCTGGGGGCCGAGATGTTTCCTACGGGTGTGGCGGGGAAGGTGAGGGAGTTTTGCGAGGCGGTGTAGGCGATGAGGGGCGCGGTGTTGGTGGGGGTGGCGACGAAGATGGGGGTGGCCGGGCCGGAGAGGTTGATGAGGTTGGGGCTGGTGAGGGCGTCGCTTTCGATGATGAGGGTGCCGGCGTCGGTGTTGAAGGGTGGTGTGGAAGGGCTTCCTGCCGTTGGAGTCTGGGCTTGGTTGAGCGGGGAATATGTGAGGGTGACGGTACAGGTCTGGTGGTAGGCGAGGGTTGCACCACAGGTGGTGGTGGCGAGGAAGGGCCATCGGCTGGTGATGCGGCGGATGGTGAGGGGAGTGGCGCTGCTGTTGTTGGTGAGGGTGAGGGTCTGGGTGGCGGTCTGGCCGGAGCTGACCTGGCCGAAGTTGAGTGGATTGCCGGGGATGAGGTTGCCGGTGATGGCGAGGGTGTCGGAGCCGGTGCCGTAGCCTTCGAGGTAGCCGATGCCGTTGAGGGGGGCGCAGCCGTCGGTGGGGTTGGCCTGGGCGAAGAGGGTTCCGGTGATGTCGCCGTTGGTGAGAGGGAGGAAGCTGACGTAGAAGTTGCAGCTGGCGTTGGGGGCGAGGCCGGAGCAGGGTGGGCCGGCGAGGACGAACTGACGCGGAAGGGCGATGGTGAGGGCGAGGGATTTGGCGGTGAGGTTGTTGAGGGTGAACTGGCGGGTGAGGCCGAGGGTGCCGGTGGGGGAGGGGCCGAAGTCGGCCTGAGCGGGGATGATCTGGAGGCCGGCGTTTGCGGCGGTGTAGGTGCCGGTGAGGGAGACGGTGTAGTTGGTGGCGTCCGGCGGGAGATGGTTGAGGGTGTCAGTGACGGGGCCGGCGGATGGAGTGAAGGTGACGGTGATGGTGCAGGTGGCTGCTGGGGCGAGGGTGGAGCAGGTGGTGGTTGGGTGGAAGTTCGGCAGCGTGGTGGTTGGGGTGCCGATCTGGAGTTGGGTAGAGCCGGTGTTGGTGAGGGTGATGGTCTGCTGGGTGGCGGCGGGGTTGGGGATGTTGTTGAAGATGAGGGCGGTGGGATTGAGTGAGAGGCCGGGGTCGGGGGAGGCGAAGCCGCTTAGAGTGGCGGCGACGGGGCCGCTGGTGGTCGGGAGGGTGAGAGTACCGGTGCGCGGGCCGGTGGCTGTCGGAGCTGAAGACGATCTGGAAGGAGCAGGAGGCGTTCTGGGCGAGGGTGCCGGTGCAGGAGGAGCCGCCGCTGGTGTTGGCGGCGATGGTGAAGTCGCCGGTGATGGTGGGGGCGGAGAGGGTGATGGGGGTGGTGCTGGAGGTGAGGTTGGTGAGGGTGAAGAGGACAGGGGCACTGCTGCTGTGGAGCGGGATGGTGCCGAAGTCCTGGGTTGCGGGCGTGAGTGATGAGGCCCTGCAGTGGGAGGCCGATGCCGGTGAGGGCGAAGGTATATGGGCTGCCGCCGCGGATGGAGGTGAGGGTGAGGGTTCCGGTGCGGGGGCCGGTGGCGGAGGGATCGAACTGGATGCCGAGCCAGCAGTTGAGGCAGGTGCCGGAGGCGGTGGACGAGAAGGCGGAGCTGGGAGGCTGGCCGTGGCCGTAGCCGAGGTCTTCTACGAGGATGGCGGTGAAGTCGCCGGTGGTAGCGGCAGTGAATTGGCTGAAGGGCTGCGCGATCTTGTACCACTGGACGGTGGGCTGGCCGATGATGACGCTGCCGAAGTCTAGCGTGCCGTTGTTGGAGGTGAGGATGGCGGTGGCGGTTCCGCTGAGGTTGACGTAGACGGGGGTTGTGCCTGCTCCGGCGGTAACGGAGAGCAGGCCCTGGCGGGCTCCGGGTTGGGCGGGAGCGAAGGTGACGACGACGGTGCAGGTGGATTTGCCGGGGACTGTTGCGGGGCAGTTGGTGGTTTCGGTGAAGTCGGGCGTGAGGGAGGTGGTCAGGGTGAAGGGAACGTTGCCGGTGTTGGAGACGGTGACGGTCTGGGTGCTGCCGGAGGTGGTGGTGACGACGACGGGATTGGGGAAGTTGAGGGTGGTGGGTGAGACGGTGAGGTTGGGGTTGGCGGAGGCGCCGTTGACTCCGGGTTGAGGGATGGTTTGGCCGGTGATGAGGACGGTGAGGCCCTGATCGAGGGTGAGGGTGGTGGAGTCGGCGGAGGGGACGATGGAGGACTGGTAGTCGAGTTGGATTTGGCAGACGGTGTGGGGAGCGACTTGGGTGGGGCAGAGGTCGGTGAGGGTGAAGGGTGATGTTGCGGGGAGAGCGACTGGCGTGTGGGTGATTGCGGCGGCGGAGTTGTTGGAGAGATAGAGGAAGCGGGGGAGGCGGAGGCCTCCGGTGTATTGGGTGCCGAAGTCGATCTCGGTGGCGGAGAGGTTTAGGGCGGTGGGTTGGAGGTAGCCGGTGAGCAGGACGTCGCGAGTGCCGATGGACCAGTCGGCGTTGACGGGGCCGTCGCTTGCGGTGGAGGTGGCGAGTCCGAGGGTGATGTGGCAGGTGGCGCCGGGGGCGAGGAGCTTGGTGGTGACGGGGCCGTTGGTGGCGCAGTCGCTGGCGATCTCGGAGAAGGGGCTGGCGGCGGCGTGGATGCCGGCGTCGATGGCAGAGGTGAAGGTCTGGCTCTGCAGGCTGAGGTTGGTGATGGTGAGAGTGCGGGTGATGGCGGCGTTGGAAGTGGTCTGGATGCCGAAGTCGAGCTCTTTGGGGGAGAAGACGATTGCGAGTGGAGCGGCGGAGGTGAAGGGGAGGCTTGCGGTTTGGGTGGTGGCGTTGGTGGCTTGGACGGTGATGGTGCCGGGGCCGCCGCCGGTGAGTGCGATGCTGCATTCTGCTGCGGCGGGCAGGGTGGTCGGGCAGTTGGTGGAGAGGGTGAAGCCGGTGGCGGTGAGTTGGAGGTTGTTGGCTGACGGGGAGCCGAGGTTGCGGAGGGTGATGTTGGGGGAGTCGTCGGTTGAGAGGGAGAGGGATGGTGCAGCGGTGAGGTTGAGTTTGGCGAGATAGGCTGCAGAGCCGGCGCATAGGCTGCCGTTGCAGGTACCCGGAGCAGGGACGGCGTCGTGGAGGATCGATGGGAGCGCCGCCGTGGGGGCGTTGATGAGCGGCACATCGAAGGTCTGGCTGGCGAGGAGGCTGGCGCTGGTGGTGGGGGTGATGCTGCCGGCGAAGATGGGTTGGCCGGTGGGGTCGGTGGCGAGCGAGGTGAAGGCGACGGGGACGCTGGCGTTGGAGAGCGAGGTGGCTGCTATGCCGCCGAAGCGGGCGATCTGATCGATGACGTTTTGCGCGGTGACGTGGAGGGCGTAGCTGTTGCCGATGGTTGAGAGCGGAGTTAGAGGGAGAAGTGGAGTGGTGAAGGAGCCGTTTACCCAGCCTCCAGATGGGGCTGGGGGTGACGAAGGATTGGGTGCCGGGAGCGAGCAGGGTGGAGGAGAGGACGGTGCTGCCGTCGAGTGGCATGCGAAGGAGGGTTTGGTAGGTGGTGGCGATGAGCGGCATCGAGACGCTGGCGACAGGGAACTGGCCGAGAGCGACGGAGCCAGAGAGGAGCAGGTTTTGCGCGGCGGGGTCGTAGGCGATGGAACTGATGCCTGACCGGGGATGAAGGTGGAGAAGAGGATGCCGTCTGCCTGCGGGAGTGAGTTTGGTGAGGAAGCCGGAGGTCGGCTGGCGCTTGAAACGGGTGTCGCGGGAATGATGGCGGGGACTACGGCGGCGATGGTGGGGTAGCCGGAGGTCTCGGTGTATCCGGCGATGTAGGCGTTGCCGGCGGGATCGGCGGCGATGGCGGCGGGGCTGGTGTTACCACCTTGCCCGCTGAGGTAGGTGGCGTAGAGGAGGGTGGAGCCGGTGGGGTCGAATTTTTCGACGAAGCCGTTTTGCGTGCTGCCGGAGGCGGGTGTCTGGATGATTCCGGAGGGTGTGACGGGGAGAGTTGCGGCGAAGATGCTGCCGGTGATGTAGACGGCGTTTGCGGTGGCGGCGATGGAGGCTGCTGCCATGTGGCCGCTGCCGGCGAAGGTGAGGAAGATGGGGTTGAGGTTGGCGTCGAACTTGGCGACGAAGGAGTTGGTGGAGGTGTCGGCGGGAGCAGGGAAGGCGGAGCCGTTGGTGCCGGTGAGCGAGCCGGAGGTGGTGGTGCCGGTGATGTAGACGTTTCCGGCGGGGTCGAGCGCCATGGCGAGGCCGATGTCGCCCTTCGCGCCGAGGTAGGCCTGGGCGAGGAGGTTGGTGGCGGTGGGGTCGGTCTTGAGGATGCGGATGCCGTCGTGCTGGTCGAGGAGGAGGTAGAGATTGCCGGAGGAGTCGGACTGGACGGCATTGAACTGGCCTTGTCCGGCGGCGGTGCGGAGGCCGGTGAAGGCTAGTTGCTGGGGGCCTGGAGTTTGAGCCTGAAGTGAGGTGGAGTGCGAAAGCGTGAGTGCGCAGAGGCAGAGCAGAAGTCTGCGGGCGCGGCTCAGGAATGTGCTGACAGACTTAGGGATCTTCATCATGGCGTGGCTGCGGCGTTGCTCTGGGTGCAGCCTGACCTCAATATCCATGCAGAGGAGTGGGTTCAGTTGTATTGATTTGAGAAAACGGTACGAAGGTCACTATACCGTTCCGATTTGGGAATGGAAGGGAAAAAGATGGGCTTGAGGGCTAAAGGATTGGGGCGGGATCGAGGAGATAACCGAGGCCGCGCTGGTTCATCTCGCGCACGAAGCTGTCGTGGTCGCGGTACTGGATGGCCTGCATGCCGGCGGCGATGGCGGCTTCGATGTTGTCCTGGCGTCGTCGATGAAGAGGATTGGGCGGGGTCGGTCTTGAGGCCTTCGGCGGCGTGGACGTAGATGGCGGCTTCGGGCTTGGCGATATTGAGGGCGTGGGACCAGGTGTTGTGGTCGAAGGCGCGGAGCCACTCGAATTTTGCGACGATGCCCGGCCTCCATGGCGTCGGGCATGTTGGAGAGGATGCCGGTGCGGATGCCGGCGCGCTGAAGACGCTGCGCCCACTCGACCATGGGGAGGTTGAGTTGGGTCCATAGGTCGACGTCCGCGACGAGGAGGTCGGCGAGTTGAACCCGGTCGAGGGCGATACCTGCGCCTTTGGCGGCTTTGTGCCAGTAGGTCTCGCCGGTGAGATCGCCGCGGTCGTAGGCGTGGCGGTGGGCCCAGTACTCGCGGTAGAGGTCGGACTCGCTGAGGCCGGTGATGGCTCGCATGCGCGCCCAGGCGGCTGGGTCGGGTGGCAGGGAGAGGACCATGCCGAAGTCGAAGAGGACTGCCTGAATTTCGTTCATCGCGTTGATTGTAGAGGACAGCAAAGCGGATAAGGTTAAGGCGTGAGCCACAAGTTTTCAGAGCGTACGGGGTGGGATGTTGGGGAGAGCCGCGTTTCGGCTGCGATCCGGGCGGCACGAGCGTCGGGGCGCAGGCTGCTGGATTTGACAGTGTCGAATCCAACTGTGTGTGGGTTTGAGTATGACGCGGCGGGGATTCTGGCTGCTCTCGGGGATGTGCGCGAGATGGTGTATGACCCTGATCCGCGCGGCATGCGGTCGGCACGGGAGGCGGTGGCGCGGTACTACGCGGATCATGGAGCGGATGTTGATCCGGATGCGATGGTGCTGACTACGAGTACGAGCGAGGCTTACGGCTATCTGTTCCGGCTGCTGTGTAATGCGGGGGATGAGGTGCTGGTGGCGCAGCCGAGCTATCCGTTGTTCGACTTTCTGGCGGATTTGGAGGACGTTCGGCTGCGGCCTTATCCGCTGTTCTATGACTTTGGGTGGTGGATCGATTTTGCGGAGTTGGAGCAGAAGATCGGGCCACGGACGCGGGCGATTGTGGTGGTGCATCCGAACAATCCGACAGGGCAGGCGACGGGGTCGGCGGAGCGAGAACGGCTGGAGGAGATCTGCCTCCGGCATGGGCTGGCGTTGATTGTGGATGAGGTGTTTCTGGATTATCCGGTGGGGAAGGCAGAACTGAGTAGCTTTGCGGTGGGGCCGCATCCGGTGTTGACGTTTTGTCTGAGCGGGTTGAGCAAGATTGCGGGGCTGCCGCAGATGAAGGTGGGATGGCTGGTGGCGTTTGGACCGGGTCGAGATCGGGTGGAGGCGCTGGGACGGTTGGAAGTGATCGCGGATACGTTTCTTTCGATGAACGCTCCCGCGCAGTTGGCGTTGCCGCGCTGGCTGGAGGGTAGACAGGGGATTCAGGAGCAGATACGTGCGCGGGTGAGGGAGAATCTGGTTTCGGCGGAGACGGCTGGGCTAGAGGTGCTGCGGATGGACGGGGGATGGAGCGCCGTCTTGAAGCTGCAGGTACTTGGGGAAGGTGACACGGTCGATGAGTGGGTTCTGCGGGAGGCCGGGGTGATCGTGCATCCGGGGCGGTTCTATGGGATGGCAGAGGATGGGCGAGTGGTGGTGAGCTTGATTACGTCCGCGGGAGGATTTCGCTGAAGGTGTGAAGAAGCTGGCTGGGTTAACCGTGAACCAAGATCGACAATAGCTGAGGTGGTTCTGCTATAGTTCTACTTTGAATTTATCCTATAACTAATTGAAACTATGACTATTGGAGAAATGGGTTATTTTCTCTCTCTTCGCCGATGGTTGTTGCGGGACCGTGTCCGGCAATGACTTTTACCTCGTCGGGAAGGGCAAGAAGACGGTTGTGGATGGACAGGAGAAGGGTGCGGGTGTTGCCGCCAGGAAGGTCGGTACGGCCTACGGAGCCGGCGAAGAGGGTGTCTCCGGCGATGAGAAGTCTGTTGTCGGGGAGGTAGAGGCAGCTGCTGCCTTCGGTGTGGCCGGGGGTGTGGATGACGGTGCCGGTGAGTCCTGTGATGGCGATGAGTTTGCCGTCGTCGAGGTTGTCGTCGGGGGCGGCGACCTCGGGGGTGGGGATGCCAAGCCAGCCGGCCTGCATGTCCATCATCTTGACCAGGGGAAGATCGAGTTGGTTGTAGAGGATGGGCGCGCCGGTGAGGCGTTTGAGTTGAAGGGCGCCGGCGATGTGGTCGATGTGGGCGTGGGTGATGACGATCTGCTTGACGGTGAGGTGGTGTTGCTCGAGTTCGGCGACGATGCGGCTGATGTTGTCGCCGGGATCGACGACGATGGCCTCGCGGGAGGTCTCGTCGCCGAGGATGGAGCAGTTGCACTGGAGCGGGCCGACGATGAGGATCTTGTGGATCATGGGTTAAGAGTAAGGCTTATTGTGTGATCGAAACAGGCGTCCGAGGATGATTTGGGCATGAAAAATGCGCAGACTCTGAGCCTGCGCATCGGTGATACGAAAACCGGACTACTTCTTTGCAGGTGCGCTCTGGGTGGTCTTGATGTTGGAGAGGACGGAGTGGTCCGCCGAGCGGGCAAGCAGGATGGTGAGCCCGATAGAGGTGAGCATAAAGAGGATGGCCGAGTAGGTTGTCAGCTTGGTGAGCAGATTGGCTGCACCGCGAGGACCGAATGCGGTCTGCGAACCCTGGCCGCCGAAGGCTCCGGCGAGATCGGCTGACTTGCCCTGTTGCAGAAGGACGACGCCAATCAGAAACAGAGAAATAATAACGTGGAGGATAACCAGAAAATAGACCATCGAGTAAGCTTTATGACCTCTTGAATCCGGCGTTGGCCGAAGAATGGGTGGATTGGTGCGAAAGGGAGACTAGACCCTCTGCGGCTCAACCTAGAACTTAGTGTACCACCGGGTATTGCAGGCGCCCAATCGTTGATTCCGCTGCCAAATTTGCTGGGAATGATGCTAAAGGGTGGAAGATCAGGGGGAAAGCGGACATTCCCTTTATATCCCTATCTTTATTGTCGCGCTCTATCAGTTTTGCCAGTTCCTTAGGTTCATAATGGTCGGTACCTTAGGCTGAGGAGTGTGTCCATGACGCTACGCCCCAGAAGACAAATCCGAGAGGTCATTACGATGAAAACGAACCGCCTAGTCGTCCTACTGTGTCTCGCAGCCACCTTGCCGGCCGTAGCACAAAACAAGATCGACGATCGCATTAGCAATTCTACTGCAGTGTTGCAGCAGATCCTCGCCAGACCTGACGCTATTCCAAAGCCGTTGCTCAATCAGGCGGTGTGCGTACTGGTCTTTCCGACTGTGAAGAAGGTCGGAGTCGGCATTGGAGTGACCTATGGTCGCGGCGTACTTGTCTGCCGCTCGGGCACCGCCATGACAGGTCCCTGGGGCGCTCCGGCGATGTACAAGATGGACGTTGGCAGCCTGGGCGTACAGTTGGGTACCTCCTCCATCGACTACGTGCTGCTGGTAGAAAACAAGCAGGCCGCCATCAAGGTTCTTTCCGGCAAACTGAAGCTTGGCGCTGACGCGACTGCCGTTGCAGGACCTACGGGCGCCAAAGCAGTAGGCCAAAACGATGTGAATGGCGACATCCTCACGTATTCACGCGCGAAGGGCGGCTTGTTTGCCGGTACTTCTTTGGCCAGCGCGCTCTTGTCCACTGATGATGACGCAAACAAGGCGGTCTACGGCAAGACCATTTCGGCAACGGAGATCGTCCAGGGTGAGGTTACCGCGACGCCGCCAGGCAAGTCTCTCGTCGCCGTATTGATGAAGGCATCGCCGAAGCACATGTAAAGAAATCTAGCGCGGGCGTGGAGTCTCCTAAGGGCCTTCTCCACGCTCATCCTTATGTTGGTAATGTCTCCTGGTTCTCCCTCCCCAGAGCACTCTGTTTTTTGCGTCGTTATTTGACATCGCTGTTGTAAAAGCAGCTAGCCTCCAATGGCGGCTTCGACGCTTCGAATCTATATAGCTGCATGTGCGATACGTAAGGACTCGACAATCCTATGCAACGTGTTCTTGCGTGAGCTATGGAGAGAACTTGATTGGGTGGTTCGATTGTCTTTGAAGATGCCAGGCATAAAAAGAGTCAACCGTAACCGGTTGACTCTTGTGAACCCTTTGAAGAATAAGGATTGGTGCGGAGGAGGGGACTTGAACCCCTATGCCTTGCGGCGCTAGCACCTCAAGCTAGTGCGTCTGCCAATTTCGCCACCTCCGCATTGAACTGACGCGGTAAGAGCGACAGGCGCGGTGAACAATCCGAAGGCTAGTATAACATCCTGCGGGCTGGAAGCTATCCTCGACTAACGCTCCGGGTTGGGAGTGTGAGATGGAATGTCGGTTGACCTAGGGACGGGGGTTGCTCGCCGACGCTTTTTGACCGGTGGGGCCGAGCTGGGCGGACGATTTTTGCCGTTGCCGTTGCGACGCTTCTCATTGGTCTCAATGACGGCGCGCATCCAGTAATTGCCCTCGCTGTCGGCCTCGATGCCGTGGGTCTCGCGTTCGAACCCGGGGAAGCGTCTGCCGAAGTCCTCCATGGCGAGGATGAGGCGGATGACGGGGCTGTCCGGGCCGCCGAGACGCTCGCCGGGCATGGACATCGGGATGCCGGGAGGGTAGGGAACCAGCATGACGGCAGCGATGCGGCCGGCCATCTCGCTGAAGCGAATCTTCTCGGTCTCGTTGCGCAGGAGCTTCTGGTAGGTCTGGGCGGGAGTGAGGACGGGGTCGAAGTCTTCGTCGCAGGCAGCATTGACGAGACCGGATAGATTGAGCTCAACCATGGCCGCGTGCATCTCGTCGGAGAGTTCTTTGAGGGTGACGTTGCGGTACCGGTGAGGATAACGGGAGACGAGTTCGGGAAGCGCCTCTTCGAGCGGGGCTTCGGAGTCGTAGAGGCGCTTGAACTCGAAGAGATTTTCGAGCAGCGCGCCCCACTTGCCCTTGGAGGTGCCGACGGAGAAGAGGACGAGGACGGTGTAGTCCCCGGTGCGGGCGATCTCGACTCGTCGGCCGTCTAAAAATTCAGTCAGAATTGCCGCCGGTATTCCCCAGTCGCTGTTGACGCCCTGCGAGTTGACGCCGGGGGTGAGGATGGTCACCTTGGTCGGATCAAGCATGCAGTACTCGTCGGCGATGTCTTCGTCCTGATAGCCGTGCCAGTCTTCGCCAGCCTTGAGGGTCCAGGCGCTGGAGCGATTAGTGAGCAGCCCGTCGGCGGCCTCTTCCAGCAGATAAGTCTTGCCGTCGAAGGGATCGAAGACGTACTCAGGCTGATAGAGGCGGAAGAACCAGCCTTGTTCAGCAGCACGTAGCCGGTGGGCGATCGATGACATCGCCTTTCGGAAGCTGATAGCATCCTGCAGCGTTTCAGACATGAGCGTGGGGCCGGCTGGCTCGTCCATCATGGCGGCCGCGACGTCGAGCGAGGCGATGAGCGGGTAGAAGGGCGATGTTGTGCCGTGCATCATGAAGGACTCGTTGAACTGGTCGAAGTCGAGCGGGGCGCGAGGGCTCAGCTTGACGTGGACCATCGAGGCCATGGAGAAGGCGGCGAGCATCTTGTGCGTGGACTGGACGGCGAAGATGGCGGGACGATCCGGCATGTCGTCGGGGACACCCATGGCGAAGCGGCCCTGGTAGATCTCGTGGAACTTGGCGTAGGCGTACCAGGCCTCGTCGAAGTGAATGCGGGGAACGGACTTCGAGAGCTCTGTGACGACCTTGTTCACGTCGTAGCAGAGGCCGTCGTAGGTGGAGTTGGTGACGACGGCGTAAGTGGGAGTCTGGGAGCGCGCGCCGACGGCGAGAGGACTCTTGGCGATGATCTGCTGGATGAACTCGGGGCCGAAGCGCTTAATGGGAACGAGGCCGATCATCCCGTAGCCGTTGCGTGTGGGCTTCATGTATACGGGGCGAGCGCCGGTGACGGTGAGCGAATGGCAGATGGACTTGTGGCAGTTGGCGTCGGCGAGGACGATGTCGTCCTGCGCGATGACGCCGTGGCCGACGATCTGGTTGGAACTGGAGGAGCCGCCGAGGACGAAGAAGGTCCAATCGGCGCCAAAGATGCGGGCGGCGTTACGTTCCGATTCTCCGGGAGGTCCGAGGTGATCAAGCCACGAGCCGAGCGGTGCGGTGGAGATACCGAGGTCGGAACGGAGGAGGTTTTCGCCGAAGAATTTGTGAAACTCCATACCGACCGGGTGCTTGAGATAAGCGACGCCGCCCATGTGCCCGGGGGCGTCCCAGGAGTAGGCGCCCTGATCGGTGTACTTCTTCAACTCGCGGAAGTAGGGGGGGAGAAGCTGCTCGTGGTATCGCTCGACGGCGAAGTCGACGCGGTTGGCGATGAATGCGGGGGTGTCGCCGAAGAGGTGGATGTACTCGTGGACCTGCTTGACGACTTCGAGCGGGAGTTCGGAGACGAGCGTGCGATCAGCGATAAGGAAGATCGGGATTTTTTTGTTGCGGCGCCGGACAGCGCGGAGGATCTTGAGCGCGGCGCGTTCGTCGAACTGGTTTTCTCCTTCGAGATCCCAGTCCAGCAGAATGGCAGAGTGCGATGGGTCGGAGCCGACTAGGGATAGCCCGTCCTCCGGAGTGGAGGTGCGCACGACCTCGTAACCTTCTTCACCAATGGCTTCGACAAGCCGTTCCATGGCGCGATCGGATACGGAATCCGTGCGGCCTACCTCACTTGCAATTAACAAAACCCAACGACCTTCGCTCATACACCTCTCACTTCTCTCACTAGATGTTACAGGGAGTTTTTGTGGGAGGTTGACGAAGTGTGAATGTGTGACAATTGAGACCAAAAAATTACTAGTTCATCCTCGCGCAGAAGATTTGTGCCGGTTGCAGGTGCAATCGACGCAACCGTGTTTGGCACAGGCCCCGCAGACGAGTGTGAGCTGCTTTTTCAGAGCCTGTCGGGCTCGATGGACGCGGACTGCGGCATTCGCAGCGGTGACGTTGGCCTTAGAAGCGAATGTCTGGAGGCTGCTGCCTTCGAGTTCGACATCACGGATCACTTCGCTGTAAGCAGGCTTCATGGCGCGGAGCACATCGCCGATGCACTCGCAGACGATCTGGCGAGTTTGAGGATCGGGTTGCGTTTCAGTGGACAATTCGTGCGCCCAGCGTTCGAGGGCCCGGTCTTCGGCGGCGCGATGGCGGTAGTGATCGATGACGGCGTTGCGCAGGATGCGGTAGAACCACGCGACGGCAGATTCTTCGCTGCGCAGACTGGGGCCCTGTCCGAGCGCACGTGCGTAAGCGCTTTGCAGAATGTCCTCCGCGGTGGCGAGCGATTCGACGCGCCGCTGCAGAAAATGGAGAAACTGCTCTCTTTGAAGCGTCAGGTTGGAGATGGCCGTTGTCGTCATTGAATTGTGCGAGGAGGTGTGGAGTGACTCTCCACACCTCTCCTGTCTATTTAGATGCTTTGCAGCTGCAATTGTCGCAAGCGCAGCCTGCGCCGCAGGGACATTCACGGTAAGTGCTCATATGACTCTCCTTTTGTCCGGCTGGAAGTGTCCGAACACTGCTGCTGACGGATGAGGAGAGAAAACCTTACAGTTGCTGTCTTCGCGAATCTTTAGAAGTGGTTGAGGAGGTCGGCAAAGGTTGCCAACTCGAGGAGCCGCTGGCTGGGTGGTGCGGCGTCAACAACTTCATGCTCCAGAACCCAGGTGAAGTCGTGCGGGATGAAAATCGCGTTGAGGCCGGCGGAGAGCGCCGGGTTGACGTCGGAGCGAGGGCTGTTGCCGATCATCCAGCTGCTGGCGGCCTGGCAGGAGTGGTGCTGGATCACTGTGAGATAGGCCTGCGTGTGCTTCTCCGGAAGAACCTCCACGGAACTGAAGTGTCCGAAGAGACCAGAGCGGTCGAGTTTTCCGGTCTGCTCGACGGGATCGCCCTTGGTGACGAGGATTAGGCGGTGACGGGTAGCGAGATCAGCTAAGGTCTCCGCGACGCCGGGGAGAAGTTCGATCTCGTGGTCGGCGATGGATTTCGTGAAGCTTACGATGCGGGCGTGCTTTTCGGGAGTGACGGGAGCGTCGGTGAGCTTCTCGAAGCAGGCGACGAGTGAGCGGCGGAAGCTCCTGAGACCGTAGCCATGGGCGGCGATGGTGGCATGCTCGCAGAGGTTGAGGTGCTCGCGGACCTCTTCGGGAGTATGGACGCGGTGGTCGAGGTAGGAGATGAACGAGGTGATGGCTTGCTCGAAGTAGATGTTGTTCTCCCAGAGCGTATCGTCGGCGTCTATAAGGAGGGTCTGACCAGGTGCAAAGCGGGAGGCCGGGGGGGTCACTTCAGCAGGAGCAGGCACACACTCAGTATATAGGCGGGATACGATGGTGAGGTCGGCATGAATTTAAGTTCGTTCACCGTTACGGATGTGGAAGGTTGTCTGGTTGGCACTGTGGCGTTTGCGCTGGTGCTGCTTGCTCCGGGATATGTCGCCGGATGGACGACGGATCTGCTGGGGTTTCGACGAAGGACGCTAGCCGAGCGGATGGTATGGAGCGTACCGCTCTCGTTCGGGTTGTCGATTGCACCAGTGATGATGGCGAAGCACTTCTCGCTTGTGTCAGCGTGCTGGCTGATGGCGGGATTGAGCCTGCTGGCGGTCGTACTGGTTGCGCTGGAGGCGCTGCGACGGTCATCCCTCGCGAGACAGCGAGCAGGCATCAGCCGAACCGGTTGGCTCATTGCTACGGGAATTTTGCTGTGGAGCCTGTTTGTGGCGGGCGAACTGCTCGACATAGGACTGGGCGACAAACTCTATATGAGCACGACGGTCTTCGACCATGCGACCCGGACGGCATTTGTGGATGCGGTGGTGCGGACGGGAGTGCCGCCGGGGAATCCGCTGTACTGGATACAGTCGGGTGGACTGGGTCATGCCGCGCCGACGCGCTACTACTACTTCTGGTACGTGATCGCCGCGATGGCGGTGAAGCTGGGCGGGATATCGGCAAGGCAGGCGATAACTGCAAGTTGTGTGTGGGGAGGGTTCGCCCTTGCAACGACGATTGTGCTGTACTGCCAGCACTTTTTGAGCGGAAGCAGACGACTCACCTCCATCGCGTTAGGACTGCTGGCGGTGACCGGGCTGGATCTGATTCCAGTGGCCGTAGCGTTTTTGCAAGGTCAGCGCACTGATCCGGACATGGAGTGGTGGTCGCAGGGGCAGGTGACATCGTGGATGGACACACTGCTATGGGTCCCACATCACATAGTCAGCCTTGTGTGCTGCCTGTTCGGCTTTTTGCTGATATGGATGTCGTCGAACCAGGGAAGACGACAGCGGCGACTGTGTGGATTAGTCGCCGGCGTAGCGTTTGCCAGCTCGCTCGGTTTGTCGACGTATGTGGCGGCAGCCTTTGCGCTGATCATGGCGAGCTGGCTGGTCTGGGTGTTGGTCTGGGAAAAGTCTGAAGAGCATCTTGGTAGACAACGGGTAACGGTACTGTTACTTGCTGGGGTAACTTGCGTAATCCTGGTGATGCCGTATCTGCGGGATCTGCGGCAGAGCGGACTGGAGAGCAGAGAGAAGACTCATGTATTTGCACTCGAAGTTCGACCCATCATCGATGCAGATGGGTTGGCGGGAACTCCCGGCCTCCGTCGGCTTCGAGCACATAGCGTGAGGCTCGAAGACGAGGTTGTTCATCTGCTGCTGCTTTTGCCGGGCTATGCGGCGGAGCTGGGATTTTTTGGCCTGGTGCTGCTGATCGTGCTGGTGCGAATATGGGGTCGAGAGACGCTGGGGGAGGCCGAACGTACGGCGGTGTTTCTGACTGTTGCGGGTTTGGTAGTGGCTAGTTTCGTGAAATCGACCGTCACGGAGACGAATGACTTTGGGTTTCGGTCGATGCTGATTCCGCAATTCTTTTTGCTGTTGTTGGCGGCCACATTGGTCGATGGAGGAATGAGAGCGCCAGGACGTGCGGTGCGGATTTTACTGATATCTTCGCTGGCAATCGGAGCGGCCGGGACTATCTATCAGGCTCTGCAGCTGCGGCTGTATCTCGCGGTGGAGGACCGCCATGGAAGACAGGGCATGGCCGGCCTGGCAGAGAGAAATATGGCGTTACGCGATGCGTTCAGCCGCATGGATGGAAAGGTATCCAAGGCTTCGGTGGTTCAGTACAACACGCAGCAGCCGAACGAATACTTTGTCTATTCGGCGCTGATCAACCTGAACCGGCAAACGGTAAGTGCAATGCCGAAGTGCGATACCACATTTGGAGGCGATCCTGCATATTGTGCGGAGATCGAGGCAGGGATAGCGAGATTGTACGAGCAGCGCGCGAAGGCGGAGCACGCTGCAGCAACGACGGTAGGCGATACCGAGGCGCGCGCGTTGTGTTCGAGGCTCGGAATCGACGATTTGGTGGCGACTCGATGGGACCGGGTGTGGCAGGAGCGCGAGGGATGGGTTTGGAGGTTACCAATGGTGCTTGAGACGGCGAACGTTCGGGTTATGGACTGCAGAACCGGCCTGAGGTAGAACTTCGATGAATGAAAATAGCGGGTTATGATGGTCACGCGGGTTCGATGTATCGGGCCATAAATCATCGTGCTGCAACGGAAGGCAAATAAAGGATGATTCCGGAGGTCGGCCAGAAGTTCGGACCATATGAAATCCTGGGCACGCTGGGTGGCGGAGCCATGGGTCTCGTATTCCGTGCTTGGGACCGGCGGTTGCAGCGCGAGGTGGCCATCAAGTTGCTGCAGGAAAACTATCAGATGCCGGCAATGCGGGAACGTTTTCTGCAGGAGGCGCGCGCGGCGTCGGCGCTGAATCATCCTCACATCTGCACTATCTTCGATATCGGAGAGCAGGACGGCAATCCTTACCTCGTGATGGAGTTGCTGGAAGGCGAGACGCTGAAGGAGCGGATCGTGCGTGGAGCGATGTCCGCAGAGGATATTCTCTCGTTCGGAATGGAGATCGCCGACGCGCTGGCCGCCGCTCACGCCAAGGGAATTGTCCATCGCGACGTCAAGCCGGCGAATATCTTTCTAGTGAAAAAGGCGAATGGCAGAAGTCAGGCGAAGATGCTGGACTTCGGCCTGGCCAAGATAAGTCTGACAGCTTCAGGTCAGCGACCGCGACGCGGCATGGATTTGACCCAGGCTGGAGCTACGGTCGGCACCCTCTCCTACATGTCGCCGGAGCAGGCTCGTGGAACCACAATCGATGCGCGGACGGATCTCTTCTCGCTTGGTGTCGTGATGTACGAGATGGCGACGCGGCAGGTGCCGTTCCAGGGCGCGACCAGCGCACTGGTGTTCGTGCAATTGCTGGGCCATGCTCCGGAGCCCGTCCATTACTGGAACGAGGCAATCCCCAAGGAGCTGGATAGGCTGATTTTAAAGCTGCTGGCGAAGGAGCCGGGGGGACGCTACCAGACGGCAACCGACCTGTATAAGGCCATGGAAAAGATCGCAGGGAAGTCATCCGGCGGATGGCTGAAGAAGTCTGCGCCGCCGCCGGTGCCGCTGGTAAAGGCCGAAGACCCCATCGCGCGGCTGCGGCGATCGGTTTCCTCCGCACAGCATGAGGCAGCAGTCCCGAAACAAGCTGAGGTTTCGACCAAGAGCGACACTGCGAACCAGGTACTTCGTCCGTTTCGCGGCGACGTGCGCGAGGACAGCATTCTTCGTACGCCGTTTCCGGAGCAGGCGCAAGGAATGCAGAACGGAAGCGAGCCCGGGATCGAGCGACAGGCGAGCGTTCCTACGGTGGAGAGATCACCCTCGGATATCGATATTCTTCCGGCGAGAAACCGATCCGAACTCGACGAATCGTCCAGCGGCATGCGTCGCATCGCAGCAATATCTTCGGCGGCGACCGATACAGAGCGTGAGACCGTCGAAACCACCTCAACCAGCGGTTGGAGAACGGCGCGGATTGCGGCGCTCGCTGTACTGGTGGTCCTGATCGCTGCGGGTTTGTTCGCGTGGCTGCGGAACGGCTCCTTTCAACCGGCTCTGTTGACCCCTGATGAGGTGCTGCAACTGACGCTGATCCAGAATAGGACGGACGACAAGGGATTGGATGGCGCGGTAATGCAGGGGCTGGAGCTCGAACTACAGCAATCGCGTTACCTGAAGGTGCGAGGCGTCGAGTCGTATCGAGCGGGTCTGCGCCAGATCGCAACCGAGGGTGAGAGCGCCAACTCTCCTGTAGCCGCGCGGCGAGTAGCGCAGACAGTGGGAGCCAAGGCGTATCTCTATGGCGAGATCAAAGAGACCGGCGACACATACACCATCAGCGTCGATATCCTGAATGCTCAGTCAAACGACAAGCTTGTGACCATGGTGGAAACAGCGCCCAGCAAAGACCAGTTGGCGGCCGCGATTGGGAGGCTGGCGAAGTCGGTACGGTCGAACATGGGCGAGAGCCGGCGAGCGATCGAACAAAATGACCTGCCGCTCGCGCAGGAGGGAAGCGCAAACATCGATGCGCTGCACGCCTACGCGCTGGCCCAGGCCGCCACACAGGACGGCAACGCGATCGAGGCGAGTCAGCGACCTACGGCATGCAACTCAGATCGATCCGAAGTTTGTCGCCGCGCTGGTGCGCCTGGCGTGGCTCTACAGCGACCAGAAAGCAGAACGCGCAGCAGCAGACACGGCTCTGCTTGCAGTCCAAGCCGCAAGCGAGTCCAGCGAGCGATGGAAGCTGCTGGCAGGATACTGCGCTGAGATAAACGCAGCAGGGAACTACGGACACGCTGCGGACCTGATACGACAGTTCCTCGCACTCTATCCACACGACGCGGAGGGCATGGCAAGCCTCGCACGCACGCAGCGGCTGCAGGGACATCCGGCAGACGCGCTGCAGAGCGCGCAAGAAGCCTTTGCCGAGGATGCCCGGAGCGCGGAGGCATACGCGGAAGCCGAGCTTTCCATGATTGCCCTGAATCACTACGACGGGGTCCTCGAGACGGAGAATCAGGCGCAGCGGCTGGGAGTTCAGCCGAGCGGAAAACTTCTGGCTGGCGCCTATCTCGCAGGGAATCAGGATGTCTTTGAAAAGCAGGTGGAGGCGCTCCGCGGCGATGGGAAGAACTCGAACTTTTTCGAGACCGCTGACTACGGCCTCTCGCTGGATAATGGCGGCCAATTGACCGCCGGAGCAGCGGTATGGAAGACGGCTGCAACCGCTGCAGCGCGCATCGCAGGGATGGATTCAACGCGAAGCTCCATGCTTTCCCAAGCGGCATTGGACCGCGCGCTGGCCGGAGCCTGCAGCCAGGCGATTAGCTTTGTAGACGAGGCAAAGGGCATGCAGGGCGGCGCGGAAGCCACCTTCGACGAAGGCATGGCCGCAGCCTTGTGCGGTGACCAGGCCTCCACTGATAAGGCCATAGCCGCATTGCAGCAAAGCTATCCGCAGAGCGATGCGGTGAAGGGATACTACGTACCGGATCTGAAAGCTGCACGGGCGCTCCGGAGCAAAGATGCTCGCGGTGCGCTGGCTGCGCTGGAAGGCACAACGCCGTTCGATCTGGTGTCGCTCAGTCCCTACCTGCGCGGTCAGGCACATATGGCTGCGGGTGAGGCGGCGCTGGCGATCGTCGACTTCCAGACGACCGTCGATCATCGCGGCTATGCGTTCCTGAGTGGAAGCAACGTCTATCCGATGGCGGAGTTGGGACTGTCTCGCGGGTACGCCGCGATGGGGGATAAGCTGAACAGCAATCTGACCTACCAACGCTTCAAGGCTCTGTGGAAAGAAGCTGAGCCGGCGCAGCTTCACTAGCGCGCTTCAAACGAAATCAAACGACTCTCGCATAGACATAGGGACCTTCAGGGACCAGAGCGACGTGCGCTCCCGCCGGAAGATCCCGCAGCACATGCGCGATGGCATCGTTCAGGTCATCAAAGCGCTTAGGAGCCTAGCGCGCCAACCTGCTCTCGAGTGACTCCCGGAGTGTAAAAGAAAAGTTCATTCTTCAACCCGACGAGAGCCAGCCTCTCCAACTGCCATTGGTCAGCGATGACCGGAGTATCTTTGATCGCGTCGAGATAGTCCTGATGGCCGACAAACGCCGCAAGCGTTCGTTTGAACTCGGGTGAGCCCACGCCTTCAGGGCATTCACCCAGGATCAAAATCCTGCCGCCGGGTTTGACAATATGCTGCGCAGCGGTAATTCCCTTGATGGTCTGGTAGAAGGTGAGATCGAGCGGATATCCGGCGGCGCTGGTGATCACGACGTCCGCCAAACCGGAGAGTTTTTCAAGCGAGGTATGGCGAAGAAAGTCGACCCCGGCGGCGTGCGCGGCGACCGGAGAGCCGGCGAAAATACCGGAGATCTCTCGATCCTGCGTGAGCGTGACATCGAGGATGAAGTCATGCCGGACCATGCGTGCGATCTCAAGCAGCTCTTCGTGCAGCGGGTTCTCGTCGATGGACCCTTCGGTGGCCATAGGCTCGCGCATGAAACGCGGCGAATGAATAACCTTGATCGTCTCCTGCGCGGCAAGGCCCGGAGCAACCAGCTTGCGTCCGCCCGAGAAGCCGAGCATCAGATGCTGCTCGATGAAGCCGAGCGTAATGTGTAGATCAGCGTCGAGGAATCGCTTGTCGATGTAGACCGGAGTACCGCGACGGGTCGACCCGAGCGAGCGATGCTCTTCAATAGCGCATGCATTGTGATTCACAACGCGATAAGCAGCGGCGATCTCTGGGCCAACGATGGTGTTGATCTCATCAGGCGTAGCAACACGGTGCAAGCCGGTCGCGATCAAAATCGTCACGCCCTCCACAGGAATTCCAGCCTCATGCAGGCGCTGCAGCAACGGTGGCAGAGTGATGCGGTTGGGCGCCGGACGAGTGATGTCACAGACAGATATGGCCGCGGTCTTTTTGCCCGCTGCCAGATCGCGCAACGAAGGCCCCGCGACGGGATAGTCGAGAGCGCGGTCGAGCGCCGCATCTCTGTCTTCGATACGGGAAGCTGTGCGGCTCTCAATAACCTCGTAGCGCGGGCCATCGGGGAGGGGAACCGTGATGCCACTTTTGCCGAATGCGAACTGGACGGATCTCATCGATCTACTACTCTATATCTATGCCTGATACTCAATCCAGTGTGCGCGGAGTCGGCCTGGATCCTCAGACTCGATGCGCTCACCATCGCAAGCCCGAGGACATCATTGCCATCAAGATGAGATGTTGCGGCATCTACTACGCCTGCAAGGATTGTCATGACGAATTGGCCAGCCATCCGATCGAGGTCTGGCCCAAAGACGAATGGAATCAACCGGCGGTGCTGTGTGGAAGTTGTGGTAGGGAGCTTAGCGTCCAGGAATATCTGGATTGCGAAAACCAGTGCCCAACCTGCAAGGCACACTTCAATCCGGGCTGCCGCAACCACTACCATTTCTACTTCGAGACATAATCAAACTCTGTACCAGGCTGCCGTGCGCCGAATGGCGTCGCTCAACCCAATAAGCTGCGTCAGATGTAACTGCTCGCGGGCCCGCTGTGTTGACGGCACATACTGCTGAATTTCTCCTCCTTCCACGGGCTCCTTTGCGACCTTTACCTTTACACGAGGGTCCAGTTCTGCAACAACGGCCTTCGCCAGGTCGCGAATATTAATCGCATCCTCCGAACCTACATTGAACGCCTGCATGGAAGGTGCCCGGAACAGCAGGGTCCACAGCCAGATCGCCAGATCGGCCGCATACAGATAGGAGCGTATCGGCGATCCATCCCCGTGTATCTCAATCGGCCCTCCCCGCATCGCATCCCGGATAAAGTTCCCTATGGCGAAGTGAGCATCGAGCGGAAGGTGCGGCCCAACGAACGCAAAGCAGCGCGCAATCTTGCACTCCATACCGCTGTCTTTCGCATAGAGCGAGCACATCAACTCGGCGGTGCGCTTTCCTTCTGCATAGACTGACTTGAGATCGAGCGGGTCTGGTCCGCCACGGTTCATCTTCCCGCAACTTGCGAGACGCGCTGTCTTCCATACACCGCTCCTGAACTGGTAAATAGAAACTTCTTTGTCCCGTGACTCGCCGCGAACTCGCAACGTCCTCTCCGTTCCCTGAAGAATGGTCGCCAACATCTCAAGCGGACTCTCCGCCTGCTTGCTTCCCACCAGCCTCAGTCGCCGCATGAATCACGTATTTAAACTTTCCATCCGGATAGGCGAAACTCCGAACATCGCCGGCGAGCAAAGTGATCGACGAATCGAATGCCACGTGAGGGCATTTCTTTTGAAACGCCACCGGGTCTCGAGTCAGGATGGTTGCATGTGCGTTCAGCTTCTGCATGCGATTGATGTAGGCAAAGCTCTCCACCAGCCAGCAGCCAAAAAAGCCCGTGCCTCCTGTGACGAAGACATGCTGATCGCGCATCTCATCCCAGAAGTCTCGGGTATTCGTGAGAACAAGTTCTAAATCTTCAGCGGGAAGAGGAGAAGCCATTCATTTCCTTCCAAAGCATGTTGCGGAGTGGAACAGTCCAACGATCCTTCACCTACGACTTTTGGCTAATTATTATTGATTGTTGGACAAACCATTCTTAAGCATAGAGAATGCGAATAGCTTTAGACAGTTTTCCAGGGTGAAGAGGCATCAAATATTTTCAGAAATTGGGTCCGACATTACCGAAAGCGACGAAAATTGGGGAGTTTCGATGAGCACACTGAAGATCGGAAACAAACTGGTGGGCGATGGTCAGCCCTGCTACATCATCGCAGAAATCGGCATCAACCATAACGGCGACATCGACCTTGCCAAACGGCTCATCAGCGTCGCCGTCGCCGCAGGCTGCGACGCTGTCAAGTTCCAGAAGCGAACCGTCGATGTCGTCTACACCGCCGACGAACTCGCCAAACCCCGCGAAAATCCCTTCGGACCCACCAACGGCGACCTCAAACACGGCCTCGAATTCGAGCAGGAAGACTACGCCGAGATCGCCGCCTTCTGCCAGTCCGTCAAAATCGACTGGTTCGTCTCTCCCTGGGACGAGGCCTCCGTCGACTTCGTCGAAGCCTTCGACCCTCCGGTCCATAAGATCGCCTCGGCCTCGCTCACCGACGACCATCTGCTCCGCCACATCCGCACGACCGGCAAGCCCGTCATCGCTCTCAACCGGCATGAGCACCTATGCCGAAATCGATCACGCCGTCGAGGTCCTCGGCAAAAACGACCTCATCCTCATGCACGCCACCAGCACCTACCCGGCCAACTACGACGAACTCAACCTCCGCGCCATCCCCACCATGCGCGAGCGTTACGGCGTCCCCGTCGGCTACTCCGGCCACGAGACCGGCATCCCCACCTCGGTCGCAGCCGTCCGTGCTCGGGGCCTGCTGCGTAGAGCGCCACATCACCATGGACCGCGCCATGTGGGGCTCCGACCAGTCCGCCTCGCTCGAGCCCAACGGCATCTCCCGCCTCGTCCGCGACATTCGCCTCTGCGAGCAATCCATGGGCGACGGCGTCAAGCGCGTCTACGAGCGCGAACTCCCGATCATCAAGAAGCTCCGCCGCGTAGGAGCAGCCGTCTAACGCATGACCAGTAGCCTCGACAGCATTCAAGCCATCGCCTTCGACGTAGACGGCGTCCTCACCGACGGCGGCTTCTTTTGGGGCCCAGACGGCGAGGAGTGGAAGCGTTTCCACTTCACCGACGTCATGGGCGTCTCGCTAGCGCGCCGAGCCGGAATCGTCATGGCCCTCATCTCCGGCGAGAACTCGCCGCTCGTCGACCGCTACGCTGAAAAGCTGCGCATCCAGCACATTTACAAAGGCACCCGCGACAAGGCCGCCGCCCTCCACGACCTCTCCACCGCAACCAACATCCCCATCGCCAATATCTGCTTCATGGGCGACGACATCAACGACCTCCCCGCCATGCACCTCGCCGGCCTCTCTGCAGCCCCGGCTAACGCCTGTGCCGAGGTCCTCACGCACATCGCCGCCACCTCGGGCTTCCTCAGCCCCCGCAGCGGTGGCAACGGAGCCGTCCGCGACCTCACCGACGCCCTCCTCGCCGCCCGCACCCTCAACCCACTGGACCTCTTCCTCAATGTCCACTGACCTCATTTCTATCGAGACTCCCGTGAAACTCTCCGACTACGTCATCCAGTTCGTCGCCGCGCAAGGCGTCAAGCACGTCTTCCTCGTAACCGGCGGCGGCGCCATGCACCTCAACCAGTCTCTCGGCGCCGAAAAGTCCATCGAGCCCATCTGCAACTCCCACGAGCAGGCCAGCGCCATGGGCGCCGAAGCCTACGCCAAAGTCACCAACCACCTCGGCGTCTGCATGGTCACCACCGGCCCCGGAGGCACCAACGCCATCACCGGAGTAGCCGGTGCCTGGCTCGACTCCACCCCCGTCCTCTTCCTCTCCGGACAGGTCAAACGCCCCGACCGCATGTTCGCCCCCGACGGCAAGCCTCTCGGCATGCGCCAGCTCGGCGTCCAGGAGGTCGACATCGTCTCCATCGTCAAGCCCATCACCAAGTACGCCGTCACCGTCCTCGACCCCGCCGACATCCGCTACCACCTCGAAAAGGCCACCCATCTCGCCATCACCGGCCGCCCCGGCCCCGTCTGGATCGACATCCCGCTCGACGTCCAGGCCTCACCCATCGAAGACCCCGCTACCCTCCGCGCCTTCACTCCCGAAGAGACCGCAGCCCCCCCATCCACCCTCAAGCAACAAGTAGCCGACGTCATCGCCCGCCTCAACCGCGCCGAGCGCCCCCTCCTCTTCGCCGGCAACGGCATCCGCCTAGCCCGCGCGAACCCAGGAGTTCGAGCAGCTCCGACACCTCCTCAACATTCCCTCCGTCGCCACCTGGTGCGCCGCCGACATGGTCCCCTCCGACGAGCCCACCTTCGTCGGCCGTCCCGGCTCCGTCGCCGCCCGCGGAGCCAACTTCGCCCTGCAGAACTGCGACCTCCTCCTCGCCATCGGCGTCCGCCTGGACTTCGCCATCACCGGCTACGCCCCTCAGAACCTCGCCCGCGAGGCCCACAAAATCGCCGTAGACATCGACGCCGCCGAGCTCGCCAAGCTCGCGCCCCACCTCCAGCAGCCCATCTGCTCCGACGCCCGCGCCTTCCTCACCGAACTCCTCGCGCAAGAAGACTCCATCCGCCTCAACGATCACTCCGCCTGGGACAACCGCTGCATCGACTGGAAGACCCGCTACCCCGTCGTCACTCCCGAGCACCGCAAACCCTCAGGCCAGGTCAGCATCTACAACCTCGCCGAGGTCATCGGCACAGAATCCAACCCCGACCGACCTGCTCGTCTCCGGCAGCTCCGGCGCAGGCATCGAGATCTTCCTCCTCGCCTGCCCCACCCGCAACGGCCAGCGCATCTTCCACACCGCCGGACTCGGCGCCATGGGTTACGGCCTCCCCATGTCCATCGCCGTCTCGATCGGCGGAGGCCGCCGCCAGACCATCCTCGTCGACGGCGACGGCGGCTTCCAGTTCAACATCCAGGAGCTCGAAACCGTCCGCCGCCTCCAGCTCCCCATCAAGTTGTTCGTCCTCAACAACGACGGCTACGCCTCCATCCGCGCCTCCCAGACCGCCTACTTCGGCCAAGCCAACATCGGCTGCGACGACCGCACCGGCCTAACCGTCCCCGACCTCACCAAAATCGCCAACTCCTACAACATCCCCGCCGTCGTCATCGCCGACCAAACCAACCTCCGCGAACAGGTCGCCCAAGCCCTCGCCACCCCCGGCCCCGTCCTCATCGACGTCCGCGTCATCCCCGACGAGGTCCGCGCCCCCCGCCTCTCATCCTTCCAGAAGCCCGACGGCTCCTTCGTCTCCAAGCCCCTCGAAGACCTCTTCCCATTCCTCGACCGAGAAGAGTTCCTCGCCAACATGATCGTCAAACCACTGCCGGAATAGACTTGATTTGCGAACTGTCCACATACGGCTCGACTCAAGAGAATCAACTCTGAAAAGGGGACCACTGCCCAATGCATCACATCCGGCCCTACAAGATCTTCAACTTGATTGACGCCCAGCCTCCGGAACGGGTTGTGAATGTTACGCTCCCGAACCGGCGCGGCTTCGGCGGGACTTCGCTCTTGGAGACGTTGTTGATCATTGCCGCAAGTCGAGCCGTGGACGCACGGCGAGTCTTCGAGTTCGGCACATTTCTCGGTAGCAATACGTTGAACATGGCTCTTAACACGCCGGTAGATGGGGAGATTCTTACGCTCGATCTAAACGAGCAGCACGCCACCGAAGTGGCGCAGCACCCCGCGGACGCTCCTCTCACGCAGTTGCATCTTGCCTCTCAATCGTCGCTGGACTTTATCGGAAGTCCCGTCTCTGGAAAGATCAAGACTCTCACCGGCAATTCCACCGAATTTGATTTTTCAGCGTGGGAAAAATCAATAGACTTTGTATTCATCGACGGCGGCCATGACGTTTTAACAGCCAAATCGGATAGCGAAAATGCCTTCAAAATGGCCGCGAGAGATAGGCCGTCGTGCATTATGTGGCACGACTATCGGAACTGGGACTACCCCGCTCTAACCTGTTACCTCGATGAACTCGCACAGGAGCGGGAAATCTTTCATGTCGAAGACACGATGCTTTGCGTTTGGTTAACGATCCGAATGGGAAGATTCTTCCTCGGCTCATGAACTATGAACTCCTCCGGCGGTTCCTGCACGCCCAAACCCGATGGTCTATCCTAGGCCGTACTTTAGTTCTCTGGATTTCTAATCAAATGGCACAAGTCGAATCATCTTCAGACCCTCTCGCGGCGGCTCTCGCTGCGCTGAGTTCGCTCAGCGCAGTCCCCGGACCTCGAAACCCGCCGAAGGAGCAAAGAGCGTGGTCATCTTCGGGTGCGGTCAGTTGGGCAAATTCGCTCTGGACGGGGCCACCGCAGCAGGATTGAAAGTATTGGCCTTCGCTGACAATAGCCAGACGAATTTGGGCCGTCGCATCGAGGGAATCGAAGTTATATCTCCGCAGGAAGCAGTCCGTCGATACAACGATGAGGCGTTTTTTGTCGTCGCCATCTATAACGGGACTGCGCCGCGGAAACAACTCGCGGAATTGAACTGCAAGCGGATTGTGCCCTACCCGCTTTTCTTTTGGCGGTACTCACAGTACATGCCTTTTGAGGATCGCTTGGAACTGCCGCATCGCGTGACCGAGGATCCGAATGCAATCCGCGCCGGTTATGCGCTTCTTAGTGATGCGAGGTCGCGACTCGAATTCGCCGCGCAGATCCAATGGCGGAGTTCTCTCAATTACGACTGTCTCCCGAAGCCGGACCCGCCGGACGAGATGTACTACGCTCCCGATCTGGTTTCATTGAGCGGAAGGGAAGTGCTTGCCGATTGTGGAGCATTCGACGGCGATAGTATTCGAATGTTTCTTGAGAGAACGCACGGCCAATTTCTCCACATCTACGCAATTGAGCCGGATACGAAAAATCGTGCCGCGCTGGACAAGTATCTCGCTTTGCTTCCCTGTGAAGTGAGGCAGCGTATCTCCGTTTTGCCCTTCGGGCTGAGCGACCGCGACGAGGTAGTGTCATTTGATGCGAGCGGCACGGTGGGCTCTCGCGTCGTCGCTGGCAGCGGATCGGAGAGCATTCAGTGCCGTAGGCTCGACGACATTCTGGACGGCCCCCAACCCACGTTGATAAAAATGGACATCGAAGGTGCCGAGCCCAGAGCTATCCTCGGGGCTGCCGCCACGATTCGCGCATCACGGCCCATCCTTGCGATCTGTGCGTACCACAAATGCGAACACCTATGGACCCTTCCGGTTCTCATCAAGAACGCACTGCCGGAGTATGAGATATTCTTGCGCCGATATGCGGAGGAGTGTTGGGAGACAGTCTACTACGCCATTCCGCAGATAGGCTCCTCTCCAATGGGGCTAAAGATCCATCCGCACCACCAACTCTCCCGAAACAAGCTCCCCGCGCCGGCGGCGCTTCGGCACGGTACTCGGCTGTCATTTCTAAGATCTGGCGTCGAAGAGCTGATGCTACTCTAATTCTGTTGGACCCTAAGGATACACCGGGCAACCTGTTATGAAAATCTCCGGGCGTTCTGCTTCGTGAGGTTCGTGCTGATAGCGCTCTGTTGCTGGGCATCCTGATCGAGTCCGCAAGCGATGAATTTCATTGCAGTTTTCACCGATGCCGGCTTACACTTCTCAAACCCTCAACTTACAGAGTTCAAGGTGAACGATGAAGCGCATTCGAACGCTGGACGGCTGGCGCGGGATAACCAACTACTGGTACTTTCGACGTGATCTCCTACCTTTGAAGCCTCGCCACGACCGCAATGGTTCGCCTCTGGACCTCGGAATTCTTCGCGCTCGCGATAGTTGGGCTGGTATGCCGTCAGCGAGGATCTAAACTGACACGTCATGCAACATGTTTGACCTTTGCAAAGACGAAAACGAGATGAGGCTCGCACTGAAACACTTCGTTTCGCACCTTATCTTGCAGAGAACTTCGACATGTTCTTTTCGCCTCTTGTACCGAAACACATCGACGGCAAGCGGGTACTCGATTTCTCTCGGCCGGGGATCCTCCAGACCTATGCGAACTCCGGTTTGCAGATTCAGAATGGCGTCTTTCCCCGAGGATGAAAGCACCATTCAGGATTACTTCGCGTGGTACACACCAAGACCGGGCGACACTGTGTTCGACGTAGGAGCCCACTGCGGCTTCTCCACCTATCACTTCTCCAAACTGGTCGGAGCAGCCGGCAGAGTCATCGCCTTTCAGCCGGACCCGATCAACTATGGGTTACTCCTGCGGAACATTGCGCGGCATGGACTTTTCAACGTAACGCCGGTTCCGGCCGCGATGGCTGGCTCCAATCGCCAAGCGGCATTTAGTTGCGAAGAGTCGCTAGGTTCAGCGTTAGTACGCTACGCCTCCCACACCAACACAGGAGACATAATAATGGTGGAAACTATTACCCTCGAAGACGCCTTTACAAAATGGGGGCCTCCACAGTTTTGTAAGATCGACATCGAGGGGAGCGAGCTGGAAGTTATCTCCTGCGCTCGACAGTTTCTGAGGAGCAATCCCTGCCAATTCGCTATCGACACCCATCATCGTGTAGGCCGTGCGTTCGCCGATCAGCGGATTGAGAAGCTGTTCCGAGAATCCAATTCGAAGCGCGACCTCGACGAGCGGCATGAAGACAACGTGGGCGCGTCCAGCAGCTTTCCTTCCTTTGAGTAGCCGATGATCGGGATGGGAAAGAGGGAGCTCCAAGGAGGAACATAGGATATGTTGGATTGGTCGAGGGATAAATGGATGAATCAGACAGGATGAATAAATACCTGAAGGACCAGGGCAATACCGCCGTAATCGTGCCAACGGAAGTCTACGAAATTGCGGTTGAATCGATTGGCGCGTTCTTTGAGCCGATTTGCAAGGCGGACCGGCAGCTAATTGCGGCTGATTTTCTGGATCTATCCAAATGCTCTAAGCGTGTGGGAAAGATTGAGCGATACGCGCCTCTTTTCGGGAAGAAAATGCTCGAAATTGGATCTGGGTTCGGCACAAACTTAGTCATATCCATTGCAGAATTCGGTGTCCGATGGATGACGGCATAAACCGGGTGGGGTGGGCTTTGGCCAAGGCTATATCGCGTCAAGAAAAGCTTTATTGGTGGCAAACGACTTGATCCGGAGCGGGTCATCAACTCCACCGGAGAGTCGCTGCCTTTCCCCGATGAAGACTTCGACATCGTTTATTCCGCCAACGTTCTGGAGCATACGGAGAATCCAGAGAAAGTGCTGCAAGAAGCTCTGCGTGTACTGCGACCAAGCGGGTTGCTTTATATGGAGATGCCCAATTTCCTCTCATACTTCGAGGGGCACTACATGGTGATAGAACCACCTATTTTGTGGAAGCCGATGCTCCCATGGTGGGTGAGATTTGTATTCGGACGGGATCCCGCCTTTGCGCGCACTCTGCAAACCAAGATCAACCCCATATGGTGCCGTCGACAAGTGAGGGATCTGAACAAGGCGTATAACCTCGAGCTTGTTTCGGTGGGCGAAGACATGTTTATTGAACGCCTATCCCACGCCTTTATTTTCGAGGCACAAGTAGTCAAGGGCAGTATCGGGCAACTGCTCGGATTTCTACAGATGATAAATTTTGGGAATTGGGTCGGCCATCTACTCGTGGGGTTACAAGCTCATTACCCCATTTATCTGATTGTCCGAAAGAAGTGAGAACCGTAGGTCACCACCCCCTCTCGAACGGCTCAAGCACGTTTCCCACAGCCAACTCCTTGACGCGGCTGATACAATTAAGACAAGAGAAAAACAGCAGTCCGGCAGTCGCCGGGCTTTTTCATTTAACCGAAGGTCTGGACCGAAGTCCGGACTTCAAGTCTATTTGTTCGAAGACTTTAGGACTTTTAGGGGGGAGGGGGGGTACCACCAAAATTAGCTGCCAGCAGCAAGCGGAGCATGTAATCTGTTCGCAGCTCAATACATCCAACATCATCGAGGCAGCGTGAACCCTCACGAAACCGTCAAGACCATCAGCATCATCACCCCCTGCTACAACGAGCAGGACAACGTCGAAGAGGTCTACCGCCAGGTCCGCGACGTCATGACCGCCCTCGGCCGCTACAAGTACGAGCACATCTTCATCGACAACAGCTCCCGCGACGCCACCGTCCCCATCCTCAAGCGCATCGCCGCCGCCGACCCCCACGTCAAGGTCATCGTCAACGCCCGCAACTTCGGACACATCCGCTCCCCCATGCACGCCCTCTCCCAAACCACCGGCGACGCCGTCATCGGCATCGTCGCCGACCTCCAGGACCCCACCACCCTGATCCCCACCTTCATAGAAGCCTGGGAAGGGGGGGCCTACATGGTCCTCGGCATAAAGCGCACCAGCGAAGAAAATTCGTTCATGTTCTGGGCCCGCAAGAAGTACTACCAACTTGCCGAGCGCCTCTCCTCCATCGAGACCTACCAGAACTTCACCGGCTTCGGCCTCTACGACCGCAAGGTAGTAGACCTCGTAAAGGCCATGGAAGACCCCTACCCCTACTTCCGAGGCCTAATCGCCGAGATTGGCCTCCCCCACAAGAAAATCTTCTACGACCAGCCCGGACGCAAGGCCGGCGTCACCAAAAACAACTGGTACACCCTCTACGACATCGGCATGCTCGGCATCATCAACTACTCCAAGGTGCCGCTACGACTGGCCACCTTTGCCGGTTTCACCGGTGCCACCCTATCCTTCCTCATTGCCCTCGCCTACCTGATCCTCAAGATTGTCTTCTGGAACACCTTCAGCTTCGGCCTCGCCCCCATGCTCGTTGGCGTCTTCTTCATCGCGTCGCTGCAACTGGTCTTTCTCGGCGTCATGGGCGAGTACGTCGGAGCTATCTACACCCAGATTCAGAAGCGCCCCTACGCTATCGAACTCGAACGCATCAACTTTGACATTCCACCTGCTCTTCCCGATCCGGTGAACCCGGAACGACTGTCCCGCCTAGAGCCGCTAGTCTAGCCCACAGAAGACAGTGGAGGTAGATTCAACAGAGAGTACGGGCGCCCAGTGAAGATTATGTCGCGTACAGGAAGCGTCGAGTCTACCAGGTCTTCCATGGGGCCTTTCCCTTGCTCCAGAGATCTTCCAGGTTCTGCTTGTCACGCAGCGTATCCATTGCCTGCCAGAAGCCGCGATGGAGGAAGGCGTGGACCTCGCCACGAGCGACCAGCGCCTCGATAGGCTCGCGCTCGAACATCTGGCTATCGTCGGTGATGGTGTCGATGACCTTTGGCGAGAGGACGAAGAAGCCTCCGTTCATCCAGCCGCCCTCGTCCGGGGGTTTTTCCTGGAACGAATAGATCCTGGTGTCCTTCACGCCGAGGGCGCCGAAGCGGGCCAACGGCTGGATGCTGGTCAGGGTGGCGAGCTTGCCGTGCTCCTTGTGGAATTTAATCGATTCGGTGATGTCTACGTCGGCAACTCCGTCGCCGTAGGTCATGCAGAAGGGGACGCCGGGGTCGAGGTACTTGGCGACTCTTCGCAGCCGTCCTCCTGTTCCGGTGGTTTCTCCGGTGTCGATCAGGGTGACTCGCCAGGGTTCGACTGCGGAGTCGAGGACGGTCATCTTGTTCTCGGTCATGTCGAAGGTGACGTCGGAGGTATGGAGGAAGTAGTTGGCGAAGAACTCCTTGATGACGTAGCCCTTGTAGCCGCAACAGATGATGAAGTCGTTGATGCCGTGGTGGGAGTAGATCTTGAGGATGTGCCAGAGGATGGGACGACCGCCGATCTCGACCATCGGTTTGGGACGAAGGGCGGTCTCTTCACTGATGCGAGTGCCGAGACCCCCGGCGAGAATTACGGCTTTCATGCTCTGGCTTGCCTCCTGGATTCAGTCCCGAGCAACCCCCGAGCCGCGACAATCAGGCAGGGCGTTTCCCAGTCCAAAGTATCCTATGTTCCTCCTGGAGCGTACAGCCGAAGTGAGAACGTACTACTTCCAAGTACCCCCCTCCCCCCGGGGGGTACTTGCCTAAAGTATCTTGAATCAATACTTTGCTAAATAATACCCTGCAAAGTATTGATTCTGTGTATGTTACAGGCAAAGTATTCATGCGTAACGATTTAGCCGATCGATAGTTCGGACTCTTCTAATTGGTGCTTATTTCTATTATAGAGGTTGGCCCGAACTAATCGGTCACATGTAACTCTCATAGATGGATTGGTTTGCACGTTATTTGGCTTGACAAGACACCATGCCGAAGCCGATGGCGAGGATTAGTACTTTCAAGCCGGGAAAAGAATGCCCTTGGTGGACGCGCGGTGGGAATGCCAACTTTTAGCCGGTCGTTACGCTGCAACAGACACACGCTTACGCTGCCGCCTGCCGAGGGTGATCATAGGCTGCTCAAGGAACAAGCAAGTAGAAGCTGCAGGACGCTCCAACCCACAATCGTGAAGGGACTCCATTCTCTCCATCAAGATCGTGGAGGATGGGGTGCATCGCACGTGGTCCTATTCGGTGAATGCAGGTATCAGCTGGTATGTGCTACCCCAAGAGGCGACGGCTTCTTTTCTGACGCCGAATCAGGCGGGTTTTGGAGGTGTTTCAGTAGTGAATACAACTGGCAGATTTATCGATACCAGCCTAATATTCTGGAGCTGTGTATAGGGCTCAGTTTGGTGGCAAATGCCATCAGCGAATCGCCCAGAGGCGTTGTCCTGTCGCCCTGGCCGCCAGCCGCGACGACAATCAACTAATTGTCGACCTGAGGCGGTATTCCAGTTCGATCATCGGCTTCCCGATGAAGTTCGAGAAGCATTTTTCCCCAAGAAATAAAGGGTAGAGTGGTGGCCTGCCACAGCGAAGTGACCGTTACTCCGGTGACGCCGGTACGGGGCCACTCATCGTTCTTTGGGTGATAGTAGGTGCCGAAAAGAATGTCCCAAAGTGGAAGCGTCGTCGCAAAGTTTTTATCCATGTGCTCCGGAGCCTTTGAATGATGGATGCGATGATTTTGCGGACTATTGAGAACGCGGTTGAACCACCCAAACCGGATAGGGGAGTTTAGGTGGACGAAGAAGGGCATCAACTTCCAAATAAAAATGAACCAAACCACAGTTCCGAAGGGCGGATCGAAAAGTAGCAAAACGGGTGGCAAGATGAAGAGCGATTGAAGCACCGGTTCGAGCCAGTGATGCCTCCAACTTGTCGTTATATTGACATGCTCATCTGAGTGGTGAAGCTCATGTTGCGCCCACAGCCACTTGGAGGAGTGTTGCAACCTGTGAAGACAGTAGTACAAAAAATCCTGTGTGGCGATCGTAAGACACGTTAGAGCAAAGACCTGCAATGCGCCACCGCGGATGTGAATAGGTGGCTTATAGAACGGTATCCTGTGGATCAGCAGCATCATATAGTAGCTTGTCATCACACCGATGCTTAGGTCGGCGCCATGATAGACGATCACGTGCAGGCTGTTGAGAAGTATTCCTTTGCGGTTTGGGGTGTCGTCGATCCTGCCGTTTGATTCAACGATGAAACCGATCAGGTAGATCGCGAACACGAAAGTTATGCGCCACGCTAAGACGTGAAAAAACTGGCCTATGCGCGCCAGCGCTAAATGCGTCATTGTTCACCTTGAACTCTGCAATTTGAAGGTTGGATAAGTGTAGGGCAGCGGCGGTGAAGCTGCAATGAAACTCATCGCTTGCGGGGCTGATCGGGATGCCCAGCAACAGAAGCACCATCAACACAGACCATCACGAAGATCAGACGTCCGGAGGCTTTCATACAAGGCTGCCCGGTGTATTCTTAAGGTCCATATGAATGAGAAGGCAGTGGCTCTTCGACGACAGATTTTGGAACTGACGGCCCAGTACCATGCCGAGGCTTTCCCGGTGGGGGAGTTTGTTGCGGGCGAGTCTGTGGTGCCGGTCTCGGGGAAGGTGATTGGGGCGGACGACATCTGCTCGGTGGTGGATTCGGCGCTGGATGGGTGGTTTACGACGGGGCGGTTTGCGAAGGATTTCGAGCGCAAGCTGGCGCGGTTTGTGGGGGTGCGCTCGGCTAGCCTGGTGAACTCGGGCTCGTCGGCCAACCTGGTTGGCGCTGAGCGCGCTGACTTCGCCGAAGCTGGGAGATCGGGCGTTGCAGCCGGGAGATGAAGTGATTACGGTGGCGGCTGGATTTCCGACCACGGTGAACCCGATTTTGCAGAATCGGCTGGTGCCGGTGTTTGTGGATGTGACGCTGCCGACGTATGAGATCGATGTGACGAGGCTGGAGGAGGCGTACAGCCCGAAGATGAAGGCGGTGATGATCGCGCACACGCTGGGGAATGTCTTCGACCTGGATGCGATTACGGCTTTCTGCAGGAAGTACAACCTGTGGCTGGTGGAAGACTGCTGCGACGCGCTGGGGTCGACGTACAAGGGTCGGAAGGTGGGGACGTTTGGCGATATTGCAACGGTGAGCTTCTATCCCGCGCACCACATTACGATGGGCGAAGGCGGCGCGGTGATGACGGATAAGCCGGCGCTGCAGGTGCTGATCGACAGCTTCCGCGACTGGGGGCGCGATTGCTGGTGCGAGCCGGGCGAAGGACAATACATGCGGCAAGCGGTTCGACTGGCAGTTGGGAACGCTGCCGTGCGGGTACGACCACAAGTACACCTACTCGCATGTGGGGTACAACCTGAAGGCGACGGATATGCAGGCTGCGCTGGGGTGTCGCAGATTGCGAAGCTGCCGGAGTTCATCGCGCGGCGCAAGGAGAACTTCGCGTACCTGAAGGCGGCGCTGAAGCCGCTGGAGGAGTTCCTGATACTGCCGTAGGCGAGGGAGAATTCGGATCCGAGCTGGTTCGGGTTTCCGATCGGCGGTGAGGCCGGATGCGCCGTTTACGCGCGATCAACTGACGCGGCATCTGGAGGCCAACAAGATCGGGACGCGGCTGTTGTTTGCGGTGGCAATCTGCTGCGGCAGCCGGCTTATGAGGGATGGGAGCATCGCGTCGTGGGGAGTTGGCGAATGCGGACTTTGTGATGAACCAGGTGTTCTGGATCGGGGTGTATCCCGGGCTGACGAAGGAGATGCTGGACTTTATTGCGCAGTCGATGATTCAGTTCGCAAAGGCTGCTCGTGTTGGCTTACAGATTGTGCGATGAGTGCGCTTGAAAAGAGAGAATATCCTGAATGGCGGAGCAGACAGGACATCTAACGGACGTCGAAGAGCCAGCTGTTGTCGACCTGAACGATGCGCGGACATTTCTAGAAAGAAATTCGTGGATACTGTTTTTAATTATTGTCGTTCCGTTTCTCGCGTTGGTGATTGTGCAATCGCAAAGCAAGTTGCTCTGGCACGATGAGCTATTTACGTACTACATTGCGCAGGCGCCTAATCTTTCTACTCTGCTGGAACAGACGCGAACGTTGGACCTGAATCCGCCACTTTTATATTTATTTGTAAGAGGCCTGTTACATCTGCTTCCTGCGAGCGCGACCGTGTGCCGTATACCTTCCATAGCTGGCTTCGTGCTCTGCCTTTGGTGTGTCTATGTGTTCGTGGGAAGAAGACTTGGTGCAATGTGGGGAATGGTCGGCGCATTGTTTCTGGCGACCGGAGATGCGTATCCTTATGCGTTTGAAGCACGGCCATACGGTTTGATGCTGGGCTTTTTAGGTCTGGCTTTCGTTGGATGGCAAAAGGCGACGGATGAGAGAGAGAAGAGCCGGCTGGGGCTGTTTCTGGTGGTGCTCGGAGGATTGGGGGCGCTCCTGTCGCATGTTTTTGCATTGTTTGCCTGGATGATATTGATTGCAGCTGAATTGTTACGAGTGGCTGAAGGCCGGCGTTGGAATTGGCAGGTGTTGCTGGCGCTGCTGTCGCCGTTGATCGCGACCGCGACTTACATTCCGCTGATACATACTCATACAGTCAGTTACTTCCCGGCCGCCTTCGAGCCGAACGTGTACACGATGGTGGCGTATTACATTGTGATACTCATTCCACCAGCGTTCGCTCTTATGATTGTGACAATGCTTACGCCGATCTTTGTGAGAGAGCGTAAGTTTGTGCCGCGAGGAATATTGCCTATCAGCGCGGCCGAGTTAGTGGCACTTCTGTGGTTTTTCGCAGTTCCGGGGATTCAAATGTTCTATCTGTTGGATGCTCACGGCGCGTTTTTCTTTCGCTATGGAATTGTGGCTAACTTCGCAATTGCCACGCTGGTTCCGATCTTCGTGGGGTGGTTTACTCGAGGAAACCGCTCTGTGGCCTGGATCACGGCGTTTGCATTGCTGCTGTGGTCGGTTCTTCCTGCCAATATCCTCATACCTGCGCTACATCCGAGCATTTTGAGTGTCTGGACCAGGAAGCCGGGGGGGTGTGAGGCTTGCGCGCTTGCGAATCGGATTGCACCGGAGCTTCCGTTCGTGGATGCCAGCGGATTGACCTACATCGAGATGGATAATAGAGAAGATGCCGGCTTTCTGTCGCGTGTGTACTATCTCACCGATCCGTCCGCGGCCCTTCGTTACGCTCATGCAAACATCTTCGATGGAATGCAGGCAGAGAAAGACGCGTTTCCTATCCGCGCCAATGTTGAAGATTACTCGATTTTTGTTCAGCGACATCCCAAATTCCTGGTCTTTGGAACCTACGACTATCCTGAGGACTGGCTCTTACGGAAACTACATGCGGATGGGGCACATTTGTGTTTATTGCGGACAGTGGGCGATCCGCAATTCAAGGACAGGCAACTATGGCAGGTCGCGTTCGGTGGGGATGCGAGTGAAAGGTGGGCTTCGCCGTGCCAAGGTGGACCATGATGGCGCAAATTGCGGCGCGGGCTCATTGATATTGGGCAACGACAACAAAATATTCGGCCGGGTATGCTGACAAGATAAGGTGGAGTGTCTATTGCACGGTTCAAATATTGTTGAAGATAGATTTCTGATCGAGTTGCGCGGGTCGCTGGATATCCTAACCAATTTGATCTATCTGGCCAGAGAAGATTCCACTCATCTGGGGCCGGTTCCGGCGTACCTCGAACTTGCGGACAAGGAATTGCGCCACGTGGAGCAGACTCTCCGCAGTAAACAGGCGGAGTCGTTTTTGCAACGCTAGCAATCAACGGCCTGAACGTGGTGGGTGCCACGTCTGCGCGGTGCTACTCCTGCGAGGCAGACAATGCCTGTGCCGAGCAATGCAAATGTTGAGGGTTCAGAAATAACTGGAATGCTCAGGTCGGAGACGTAAAGGATTCCTGGAGCTGTATTGTTGAGATCGGTGATGATCTGGTGCATCGGCACTGAGTAATTGCCTGTTGGGATGTTTAGAAATCCCGCCAATGGGTCGCTTGTCGAAGTGATATTGATGAGGCTGGGTCCTACGACATCGTCAACAGCCCCTGTTCCGAGAGACGGGGCGCTGACGACTATTCCGGCGAATGGAAATACACCGCCGGTGGCGAACGTCACATCACATGAGGTTGCTACACCGCTGAACAGGCAAGGAGTTGCTCCTCCTGAATAGCTGCCAGGGACTGCAAGGCTCACCAAAAATTGTGAAGGAATATCGAAGGTGAACGAGGTAGGGCCATTCCAAAAGATCTGCAGTGTATCTGCGCGAGCCAGGGTGGCAGAAGCGATAAGGGCAGTAATAAAAATAAAGCGCGCAACTGAACGCGTCATATGGGCTCCAGTGGAACAGGCTGGTCAGTGAAAGCGATGAAGATTATGCAGGACCTAGAACTAAATCTGTAACAAGTTTTCCCTGCCAATTAAACTATGTTGCACTTCTCACATTCTGCCCTGTGGCGGACATAGTTCTCAAATCTTGCATTGAAGTTATAGGACTGACAGGAATCCAGTGCGTTCAGGCAACTCATGATGAAGCTCCTGGCTAATGCAACACTCTCAGCGCAGCCGAACTGACACTGAGTCTCGTCAGAACCTAGAGCAGGGAACTCCAGAACACTGGCCATCGTGGCTTCCCCTTGTATGTATCTCTTCTGCTTCTTGTATGGATGCGGTATGAACCTGACATAGTTGCTGCGCGGGATGTGATTCCTACAGTCGCAGATGGGCGGGGGATGAAAGTCACGGGTAAATCAATCAGCGTTGTAATTCAAGCGCGACGAGTGGCTGTTTGTCCTTGCGCAATGATATTCTCATATTGTTGGTGAAAATTTTTAGTGAAAACTGCTCCCGTCGAGAACGAAATGCGGGTGCCTTAACTTTCAATTGATCTTCCTTTAATGTGAACAGCAACCCATTTTGTCCGTGCCCCATCTAATCAATTTAATCTGGGTGACCATCAGAACGACATGGGAGCCTTAACTTCAGACTGATTCTGCCATAACCCAAACAGCGACCATCAGGTCCTTAACCCTCTGTCGTGGGTGCTCGCCGGGAACGAATGCGGGTGTCTTAACTTTCAACTGATTCTGCGTAAATCCAAATCAGCGACCCATTGGGGTCCGTGATCCCCTGTGCCTTGGGATAACTGGGCATATTTTAAGGAGTGCTTTGTGAACAAGAAGTTGGGCCTGTTACTTCTACTATTAAGTTCCCTGATGGTTTCCGCTCAGGTATCAAACAATACATCCCTGGTGGGCACAGTTACCGATCAAAGCGGCAGCGTTGTTCCTGGCGCCAAGGTCACCGGCACTAACGTCGACACCAAGGTAATCTATACCGGCACGACCAATGAAGAAGGTTTTTACTCGATTCCTTTTGTAGCTCCCGGGACTTATAACGTCACAGTTGAAGCGTCTGGGTTCCCGAAGGTCTCAACCAATGGCGTCATCGTAACGATCAACCTATCAGTGCGGACTGACGTTGTTCTGAAAATAGGTTCGACGGCTTCGGAGGTCAACGTCTCAGCCAGTACCCCGACGCTTTCCACCGATGATGCGCTGTTGGGCGAGACTGTTGACTCGGAAAAGGTTCACGACCTGCCCCTCAATGGGCGCCACGCGATCGACCTTGCAGCGACCAATTCCAATATTACGATCAGCGGCACGGCTCTGACCGGCAACCCTCCCGGCAATCGTGCCAGCGGTTCCGGTACGCGCAGCATCAATAACAGTATCTCGCTGGATGGCATCTCGATCATGAATAACCTGATCACGACGGCCTTTATCGCTCCGAATCCAGATGCTCTCGACTCCGTACAGACCCAGAACGGTAACTACACTGCGCAGTACGGCGACTACCTCGGCGTCCATGTCAACATGGTCACCCGATCCGGCACCAATGCCTTCCACGGTACGGTTTATGACTACATTCAGAATGATGGCTTCAATGCCAAGAGTTGGCTGCAAGCCCCCAACACTGCAAAGGCTCAACTGCGCTACAACAACTTTGGCGGTGTTATTAGCGGACCGGTGATTGTCCCTCACCTCTACAATGGCAAGGACAAAACCTTCTTCCTCGGTTCATACGAAGGCCTTCGTCAGCATGGTGGAACATTCAAGACGTCGACCGTCCTGACCAACAAGATGCGTACGGGTGACTTCAGCGAACTCCCCATTCAGCTAAAGAATCCTGTCACCGGAGCTAACTATGTCAATAACCAGATCCCGGTCGACCCAATCTCGGCAAAGATTCTGCCTTACCTTGCAACCCCAACGAACTCCAGTGTGCTGAATAACTGGCAAGGAAATTTACCAACAGTTATTAACGAGGACTCGAACTTGGAGCGCGTTGACCATAACATTGGAGACAAGATTCGGCTCTTCGCTCGTTGGGCTCAGCAGTCAGTCAATAACTACGCCCAGGCAGTCAATCTTGCCAACACTGCCTACACCACTTCACGCGGTCGTAACGGTGCGTTCGGGTTTACTTACATCATCACACCTAACATGGTGAACGATCTACATCTGGGCTTCAACATTCTTAACACCCAGATCGTGAACCAGCAGTATCAGACTGGCCAAACCGGCGCCGGCTCCGCTCTTGGCATCCCCGGGTTTACGGCGGATGTGGACAGCGGCAACCCCGGTCTCGTCGATATGACCATCAGCAACTATCAGGGCATCACTCAGACCGGAACCAACTGGTTCCAGGATGACCGTACCCTTACGTTCTATGACCAGCTCAGCTATACCCGTAACAAGCACACCTTTATGGCAGGCGTGAGCATCCGGAAGTTCACTATCGGACGTTCCGCTGCAAATATTGCTCGCGGTCAATTTATCTTCGATCAGTCTCTTCTCGGCGATGCGGGCGCTGCGTTCATCGGTGGATTTCCGACGACGCTCAACTCGCCGCTCTTTCAGGTCAAGGGCTCTGTCGAGCAGTATCGCGACGGATTCTTCGTTCAGGACACCTGGCAGGCCAGCCAAAAGCTGACGCTGCAATACGGTCTGCGTTACGAGCTTCCTCAGGTGGCAACCAGCTTGAACGGCGTCGGCCGCATTATGACTCCTGATCTGACGTCACTCTATCCCGCCATTGGTGGTACTAATGCTCTGAATGCTCAAAAATATCCGGGTTTTGCCTTCAGCGGACCGAACCATGACCTTATCAGTCCGCGTGTTGGCCTCTCCTACCGCTTAACGGATAAGACCGTGATTCGAGGCGGCGGCGGTATTTATTACAACGCAAACCAACTAAACTCCTACACTCTTTCATCCACTAATTATCCTTACTCCGCTAGCGTGACGAATTCGAACACTGCGGGTAAACCTTTGAACTTCACGCTTCATAACCCCGCGATCCCGGCACCGGCAGCATGGCCCGGACCTGTAACCAGTCCGTATTCGAACTTCACGGTGGATCATAATCTGCCTGCCGCTCGCATGTATCAGTGGAACGTAGATCTGGGTCAGGAGGTCTGGAAGAACGGTGGTTTCGAACTACAGTATCTCGGTTCGCGCACCATTCATTTGGATGAGAGCTACTATCCAAATCAGCCTGCACCATCTGCTGCGTTCGCACAGGCGAATCGGCCCAATCCAGCGATTGGTCAGATCCGTGAGATTGAGAACGACGCTACTTCCTCCTATAACGGTCTGACGGCTATCTTGCGCCAGCGCATGGTGCATGGCCTCAGCACCCAGCTCAGCTATACCTGGTCGCACGCCCTCGACGAAGGAGACAGCTCCAACGACGGTGGTTCAGCGATGTGGCAGGGTCATCTGAAGCTGGACTACGGCAATTCGAGCTACGATATCCGCAATCGGTTCGTAGGCACCGTAACCTACGCTTTGCCCACTTTCGGTGGCCGCAACTTCGCGATTCGCGAGGCACTTGGAGGCTGGCAGGCTAACGCCATCGTCGACCTTCGCTCCGGAACACCGATGAACTTCACCCTCAGCACTGATTACGCTCACGTTGGTAACATAGGTGGTGCTCAGCGTCCCAACTTCGTTCATCAGATGGTCTCGACTTGCAGCCGCAATACAGTCACGGGCGCAGGTGGGTCAAACCACAACAGCTGCCTTGACCGCACCGCATTCGCAACACCAGCCATTGGCACGTTTGGCAATCTGCACCGGAATGCTTATTACGGTCCCGGCGCAGCCAACACGAACTTCTCGCTCTTCAAGAACTTCACCATCTATGAGAATGTGAAGTTCCAACTGCGCGGCGAAGCATTCAATGCCTTCAACCATCCGAATCCTGCCCCTCCAAACAGCATCGTCGACAGCACTTCGTTTGGATACATCACGGCCGCAAACACCAGCTTCACATCGACTGGTGCTCGTGTTCTGCAGATCGCCGGCAAGATCAGCTTCTAACGCTAATCGCAATATAACCTCACAAAGCAGCCGGGAGACGTCTCCCGGCTGCTTTGCGTTGGTGCGCCAGCGACTCCTTGCAGCAGATCGGTGAAGACTATGGCAGTGCCAGAATCCGGTCGGGAAACAGTTTTTCGGTTATCGATCGACGCCAACCAGCCGAAGTTTCTATCCAAGTATCTCTGACGATTGACCCAACGAGTCCCCGGGCTGTTGCGCGATACGTCCAGTACACCACCAGAACGGTGGATCTAAGATCTCCTACATAGATGATCTTGTGCTTTGGAATTGGGCGATCCCCTGGGGGAACGGCTACAATTGCTGCCAATTGTTGTTCCACGACGTCACGGGACATTCTCTCGCCGGTTGGCGCTATGTCCGCCCAGTCTGAAGTGTCTATGGACTCCATCATTTTGTGAATGTCTACACGTGACTTTGCGGATTGAAGGACCGACAATTCCGTGCCATAGGAAGCCGAGATTGCGGGAGGTAGCGCTTCTTGAGCTTGCACCGGGTAGTTGCACAGAACGCCTAAAAGAACTGCAATGCCAATACCTCTCATCGTTATCCAAGTCCCCCAAGAATGGATTTGCTCGCAAAGGTAGTATCAAGCATTGCGGTAAGGCACATAGGCTTCTGTCGTGTTGTGAGATGACTGCCGGGCTCCTGAGTGCCAACAAACAAACGACAACGGGAACGGGTCCGAAATTTCGTTGACCTCTGGAAAAATGGCGATAAACTGACATCTGGTGAATCTTGCGAGTTAATAGAGGTGCTGAATGGCGCGTCCTTACTGGTCAGGTCAATTACAGATTTCGTTAGTTTCGTTTGGGGTCAGTCTCTACACGGCGACTGAGACAAAAGACAAGATCGCCTTCCACCAGATCAGCCGCAGCACGGGCGAACGGGTCCGTCACCAAAAGGTACTGAATAGTGCGGTAGAGAACGGCGGTGATGAAGTCGGTGCGGTCGTCCAGAAGGATGAGATCGTCAAAGGCTATGAGTACAGCAAGGGCCAGTACGTCATCATCGAGCCGAGTGAACTCGAAAACCTTCGCGTTCCATCAAAGCACGTCATTGAGGTCTCTCAATTCGTCGATGTGAGCGAGCTGAACCCGGAGTACATTGAGAAGCCCTACTTTGTCGTGCCGGAGAATGAAAACCAGGCGGAAGCGTTTGCAGTCGTTCGGCAGGCGCTCGTCAAGACAGGGAAGGCTGCGATCGGGAAAGTCTCCTTTTCGGGTCGGGAGAACATTGTCGCGGTTACACCAGCGGGAGCGGAAGGTCGCGGCATGATGGCCTACACGCTCCGGTATCAGAACGAGCTTAAGAATCAGAACGATTTCTTCCGCGATATAAAACCTGCACAGATCAGCGAGGATGCGCTGGAGCTTGCCGAATCGCTGATCGCGAAACGTTCGTCCAAGTTCGACCTGAGCAAGTTTGAGGATGGCTATGAGTTAGCCGTGAAGGAATTGGTCAATGCCAAGATCAACCACCTGCCTATACCGAAAGATGAAGTACCTGCAGCCAAGAGGTGGAAAGGTAATCAATCTGATGGATGCCCTGCGCAAGAGCATCGGAGCGAAGGAATCGACATTTAGCGAAGCCTCCGAAGAAGCCAGCCGCGAGCGTGACGGCTAAGGATCTTGGTCGGAAGGGAATCGGGCTCGTCAAAACGCCTGGCAAGCCCGCCGCTAAGCGGAAGACGGCTTAGCAACCGGAAGCCTGGTACTTCAGGGCGGCTCTGGCCGTGTATCTAGTGGGAAATCACTATATCGCACCGATCTTTGTCGACGACAAAAGGGTGTGCTACCTCGGGGATGATCGTTATGTGGTCCTTCAACTCACACCTGGAGTTCACTCAATTCGCAGTGGCGAGAAGGATGGCGCGGCAAACCGAGACTTCCCGTCAGGAAGCATCAGTTACTATGAAGTCTATCTCCGTGACCCTGCTGGAATGATCTACCACCATGTTATGAAACCGGTGATACCAGAAGAGGCGATCACTACCTCACAGCGTTTGAAAGCTTCAGATGGGGAGACGAAACCATTTCCGAAGTGACTATACATAGGGATCGTTATACGGCGTAGTCAGCCGTTGGGTTAGACCTCATTGCACTTCTCACACTCTGCCCTGTGGCGGATGTAGCTTTCAAACCGCGCATTGAAGTAGGCAGACTGACTGGACTCCAGAGCAGATAAACAACTGGCGATGAACTGTGAAGCAAGTTCCTGACTATCATCGCAGCCGGTCAGATTTGCGTCTGAGACGAACGACAGAGTGGGAAACTTAAGAATCTTCCTCATAGCGTTGCAACACCTTCAGCTTGGCATACTGCTCGTCGGTTAGCCGGACAAAGTTGCTGCCTCTGCCCCAAGCCTTCAGGCTGTGCTCGAACTCTGCCATGTTTTCCGGATTACACCTTTTCACAAAGGACCGTAGACCGTCCACGGTGCCAAAGTTGTAGTAACGGGTCTTGGGACCAATGAGAGTCCGGCAGTCCTGCTCTATGAAGTGAACAGACCAGAGATCCTTGTAGTGTTGAAAGTTCAGCAGGACGCGGGGCATGCTCATATCCTCTTCAATACCGCATACTGCTCTCTGTAAGTTTCAAATACAACAGCACCTCTCCCATCTGACTCCATGATCGAACGCTTGCTTATCGGCAAGATCCTTGAATGCACCCCCACGCTCTGCCAACTCTCGCACCTTCTCCGCGGTGGAGAATGTCAGTTTGCGAGGCAGGGAAGTCTTCAGGTCCGGCTCAAGGAACTGACAGTGCCATCCGCCCCGCAACATGAAATACATGTAGACGGTATGTGGTGTGGGATTGCAGCGGGAGCAGTACCGTTCGCCATGGGTGTGGGTTGGGTCGTAGTTGATCGGAATGCCGCAGACACAGCAGATCTTGCCTGCCTGCCGCTGCCTGGTCGTTGATGATCGTTCCCCACCCATGCAGACAGTATGGAGAACAAAAAGCGAAAACGCAAGCAGTGGAATTGTGGAATATAGGCGAACCTACTTCCCCAACATAGGACGATGTTGCATTAGAGATGGAATGCAGAAAACAGAGGTCATCTATCGAGTTTGGCGGGTAAGTGAGGAAACGACCACCGGTCATTCAGAATATGAGATCGCCATTCGTTCCCAAATCACACTCTTGAGTCACTTCTGATTTCATAATTCCATCCTTTGAAATGATATCGACTGAATCCCGCGTAATCTTTGCGCTCAATCCACGTGCGTTGTAAAAAGAGTCCTTCTACGTAGATCGTATGAGGATTAAGGAAAGAAATTGAACGTGTAACACAGTTCTGTTCCTCTGATCTATAACATCCAAGGTATGCGGATCAGGTCTGCGCCAGTCAAATATATTGTTCTTGTTTAAATGTGGGTAGCTTGAATCTAAGACTGAAACGATTTTGCCGTTTTCATCGAAGACGTAAGCATTAAATAGCAAGTATGTCTCGCTTGCGTTCTAAGCTCAATAGGTTCTTTGTTTCTGCTCCTGGCGTGTTGTCGGAGAGAATGTTGCATAAGGGGCCGCCGCAACTGTATGAAAAGTCCCCCAGCCTAGTACAACCGTCATGTAGTCAGGTGGAACCTGCGGACACTCTGGGACATAGCCGTATCTCTGGGGGCCGGTATGCCACACCGGTCGATCTTTATTATCGGGAATCAGCACCCGGAGCCATCCATCAGCATCACCCAATTCCGCTTTCGCCCGCCGTCGGAGGGTCTGTTTCACAGTCTGAGTGACAGTGATGTTGTTCTGAATCATGGGTGGATGAAAACGTCGCCTATTACGTCCCGCATCGCAAGATTCCTCGGCGGATATTTCATGCCCTACATTGTTCTGAGCTACGCCAGCGGACAAGTGGTGGCAGACTTAGTCGGCAACGGCCTCGGCGACAGCGCAGGTGGCTCCGGATTCGCCGACATGTACGTCCAACCGGTGAATCTCGGGCTAGCATTTTGACAAGCGAGTTGAGTTCATACGCCGGATACTCTTTCACGGCTCCCACGGGCCGATACACAGCGGGAGCGAGTGACAACGTGGGCTCGGGATATTGGGGGAACAACATAACGTCGGGCACTACGCTCTACATCACCAAGAACCAGGGGACTACCGCGAACCTGGCCACCGACTGGGAAATCCACGGACAAAAAACGGTCGCGAGCATCCCTTCGGGCCAGTTCAGCAAAATAACGCCGGGACAGGCATTCACCGATGAGTGGGGAATCGGGCAGGTTCTTCCCCTCAAGAAAGATATGAGCATGCTGGCTCAGATCGGATTAGTCGGGTATGACCAATTTCAGGTTACGAGTAATGGCGGCACTTATCTGATTGCCGGCACCCCCGTCTCGGCGAGCCGTGTTCCCTACTTCTCAGTGCATGGCATAGGTGGCCAGGGTAACTTTATTATGCCCGCGAAGAATTTCGTCGCTTTCTTTAAGTACTACAGCGAGTATTCGGCCAAGGCTCGCCCGGTAGGACGCACGATCGTCTTCGGCTTTTCATGGACGTTCCAGATTCCGAAGCCAGCGCCGCCCAAAAAATAGGGGAGCGTGAATCGGCGTGTGCTCACATGTTAGGAAACACCATCGTATTCGGGGGTGCGTGAACATTGCTCCTTCCCAAACCAAAGCCAGCAAAGCTGTAAAGCGCGAGTTGCGTCGCCACGCCGCCTTCTTTACGGATGGCTTTTCTCGAATTTGAAGGTAGATGTTCGACACCGGGAGTTATTACTCACAATCTGGCCCGAGTGGGTGGCCCATAACCCAGTCGGATCGTTTTGAAAACGATGCAATGACGCCGCCGCAGGTCGGCGAGGACGGCACGATCACGGCCTACCCCCCACCGATTTTAACGCACGCTCCCGGATTGTCGGCAACTCGGAAACAATCCCGCCGACCAACGATCCGACTTGGGCGTCACCGTTCCCCAAAACAGGGTCTTCGGCAACTTCGCTGGGAGACCTTGCGAAAATGCGACTTTGCGGAAAATACGGATTACTTCCGGTTTGCCCGTCAACCGCCCACAATCCAGAAGTACCAGAGCAATTCTCTAGCGGACTGGCTCTCAGTTTTGCCAGTTACCCGGCATCACTGTGCCTGATAGCGTTTGTCTGGGTGGGTGCGGCCCAGAGTCCTATAGACTCAGGGCCCTATGTAGGAGATCAGATATGAGCGACCTAACTCTGCCATCGTTCCGCTACCGCTTGGAACAGCAACCGCCGCGCACTGACTGTGGCGGTGTCGTGCGGGGCGCATCTGTCCGGCAGTTCCCTGTTAGCAAGGGCATCGCTGGCGCTTCTATGCGCTTACAACCCGGTTGCCTGCGCGAACTCCATTGGCACTCGACTGCCGCCGAGTTGGGTTACGTCGTGTCGGGCAGTTGTCGCACCACCGTATTGAGCCCCGACGGAGCGGAAACCGATACATTCGGGCCGGGCGATGTGTGGTATTTCCCTCGCGGCTGGGGTCATTCCATCCGGGGAATCGGGTCAAGCGAGTGCCATTTCATTCTGATATTCGACGACGGCGCCTTCGCCGAGGATCATACACTTAGTATTACCGATTGGTTGGCCCATACGTCGCCTGCAGTCGTCTCACAGAGCCTCGGCCTCGGTATGGAGTGGGTGGCCAAGCTTCCGAAGGGAGAGGCTTACTTTGCAGGGGGGCCCGTTCCTGATGATCCCATCGCGCGTGCTAAGCCCCAGCCGAAGCCGACACTTGCAACGACGCATCGCTATCCATTGGGGGCCCAGCAACCGCGGCGCGTGCCGGGCGGCGGCGCGCAGTGGACGGTTACCGCGAACGAGTTTCCGATCTCGACCACGTTGTCCGCCTCCGTGCTGGAGATCGAGCCGGGAGCCATGCGTGAGCTTCACTGGCACCCCCACGCCGACGAGTGGCAATACTATCTTGAGGGTGCGGCTGAGATGGCTGTTTATTTGGGGATGGGTCACACGGTAACCGAACAATTCGTGACGGGTGACATCGGTTACGTGCCGATGGGTGCCGGGCACTACATCCGCAACACCGGTAGCGGCATCTTGCGCTTGCTGATCGGATTCAACAACGGGCACTATCATTCCCACGACCTCAACGCATGGCTAGCCTCGAATCCGCCCGATGTGTTGGCTACCAATTTAGGCCTGCCACTAACGGTCGCGGAAGCGCTTCCTAAGGAGACGCTCTTTATCGCACGACCCCCAGCTTAGTGCAGGGGCTCAACTAGCGGAGAGGCTGTCGCTCGGGCGGCTCCAATCGCAATATGGTCGCCAGCGAATGAATCCATTCGGCGAAGTTCCCCGCAAATGTATGGTCCGCCGCCCGACTGCAAGGGAAAAACGAAGAGTGGATCGACAGGTCTGCGCAAATGTATTCGGCCTTTGGGTGGAGAATGAAGATCTCCTGGCCATGATGAGTTGCGCTGCGTGCTCTTCCTGATAAACGGGACGGTCATGGAAGACCATTTTCGGGAGCAGGTTGCGAGCACGCCGTTGGGAACTGTTCGTTCGTCTTAGTTGTCCAGTGCAGACCTTGGTGGGAGACACTAAGATCGCCGGTGGTGCGGTTAAGGGTCTTGCTTCAGGCAGTCACTTGCGGTCCGGAACCGCTCGATAGTCCTGGCCGCTTGAAAGAACGGCCCACGCGATACGGGCCAGCTTATTGGCTGCGGCTGTGATCACTACCTTGACCGGAGACCGGCGCTCAAGAGCGTTGAGCCAGGGACCGAACGGCGATCGTTCTCGCTTGACGCGGAGGACGGCGGATCGAGCACCATGGACAAGCAGCTTCCTCAGATAGCTGTTGCCGCGCTTGCTGATGCCGAAGAGCCTGGCCTTGCCGCCGGTCGAGTGCTGTCGCGGCACAAGTCCCAGCCAGGAGGAGAACTCCCGGCCCTTATGAAAGGCCGCTCCGTTGCCGATTGCGGCGACGATCGCGGTCGCAACCAAGGGGCCTATGCCGGGGATCTGCCTGAGTCGTTGGCAGGCTGGATCGGAAGAGGCGATCTGTTCAACCTCTACGTTCATCGCGACGATCTGTTGCTCCAGGTCTTTCCACTCGCTCCACAGCAGGCTGACGAGGTTACGCATGCGTGGTGTGAGGTTCGCATCTGCGTTCTCGAGGATCTCAGGCATCGCCTGCTTCAGCTTGAACGGAGTCTTGGCGAAGACCATGCCACGCTCGAGCAGGAAGGCTCGCAGCTGGTTGATTACGGACGTTCGACGGGCGACCAGCCGGTCGCGCACACGATGCATCGCCTGGAGATCAAGCTGGTCGTCCGTCTTGATCGGAACGAAACGCATGTTCTGCCGGTCTACCGCTTCGGCGATGGCTTCGGCATCGAGGAAGTCGTTCTTGTTCGACTTCACGAATGGCTTCACGAACTGGGCTGGAATCAGCTTCACGTCATGGCCCTGTTCGCGCAGCACACGTCCGAGGAAGTGCGCCCCGGAACAAGCCTCCATCCCGATCAAGGAGGTCTGCATGTTCGCGGTGAAGGTGATGAGCTGCTTCTGAGTGAACTTCTTCCGCAACAGCACCTTGCCTGCTGCGTTCAGGGCTACGACGTGAAAAGTCGTCTTGCCAAGATCAATGCCAACCGAACGTATCTGCATGTCGATGATCCTCCTTGAACCTGCCAAAAGATCACTCACTTCAATGTGGAGATCAAGCGGCGGACCATCTCATTAACGGGGTTTTTGGAAACTTCGTATGCTGTCCGGCGGAGAACGAACTTGCCGAAAACCCGACTTTACAAGTAGTTCGACCACCAGTGGCAGGCACGTACCAGCCTTACAGGTTACGCTTGGCGATTTGGCAAAAAATTATGGGCACGTCGCGATGCTGGATCAATGCCCTACGAACTATAGTCAGAAGACTTCCAAAAGACCGAGCGATCGATGTCATCGAGGCGAACTCGTCCTGTCATCGCCATGGCGCCCTCCAGTTCAGACCTCAGGATTCCGACGACATCGCGTATTCCGTCCGGGCCGGCGACGCTCAGCCCGTAGATATAGGGGCGGCCGATGAGCACGGCGGAGGCGCCGTAGGCCAGTCCCTTCAATATGTCGGTACCGCGGCGAATTCCGCCATCGAAGAGCACGGGCACGCGACCGGCCACGCGGTCGACCACGGCGGGAAGTACCTCGATGGTGGCAGGCTCGGTGTCGAGCACCCGGCCGCCATGGTTTGAGACGACGATTGCGGCGACACCCCGTTTGGCGGCCTGATCGGCATCATCGGGGTTGAGGATTCCCTTGAGGATGATTGGCGTCTTTGCGAAGGATTGGATCCAGCCAAGGTCGCTCCAGTTGAAGTGCCTGCGCGAGAGGCCGCGGCCGCCCGGTCCGGACTGTATCCCGATGTTCGGGAAAGGGAGAATCGGCGCCTGCGCTTTGACGCGTTCTTCGCGGTTGCGGGCGTAGGCCAGAGGATTGTCCACAGTGATGCACAGGGCTTTGCAGCCAGCGGCCTCGGCCCGCTCGATGAGGGCCTGAACGGGCTTCCGGTCATCCTCTACATAAAGCTGAAACCAGACGGGCCCGGAGGCAGCCTTGCAGATGTCTTCGATGCTGCGGTTCGAAGTGGTGCTGGCGATCAGGACCGCTTTAGCGGCCGCCGCCCCGCGGGCGGTGGCGATTTCGGCGGCGGGATGGGCCAGGAGATGGGAAGAGGTTGGAGCCAGCAGGATGGGATGCTCCATGAAGTGTCCGAGCAGTGTCCGGCTGGTGTCGATGCGAGTCACGTCTACCAGTACCCGGGGCTTGAGTTGAAGTGCGTCGAGGGCGGTGCGATTTCTCCGAAGCGTGATTTCGTCGGCGGAACCGCCGTTGAAGTACTCCCAGGCCGGGATGGAGAGCTTCCGTTTCGCTGCGGCTTCGAAGTCGTAGACGCTGACCAGAGGTTCCGGCGAGTTGCCGGGAGCGCCCTCTGCGACGCCGGGGCCTGCCGCCTGAGGTGCCCCTTCCGCCTCGGTTCCACGCGCCGTCGCGATACCCATGGCGGCTGCACCTGCGAGGCTCGCTTTGAGAAGCTCTCGTCTATCCATGGAACCACCTGCCTTTCGCGGAGCGACTACTTTTTGGGAGCATAGGGTCCTACTTCGGGCTTGCCCTGGGTGTCCTTCAGCGGCCCAAGTTCATCGGCGACGCCGCGTCCAATTGCCACGATCTCGCTGGCGTTCTGGAAGCAGGTGAAATCGGGCCGGTCGCGCCATGCGAACGGCCCGCAGAGCCGCTTGCCAGCGCCAAGCGCCGCGTCATGCACGATGTTGATCAACCGCTCGTAATCGGGTGTGCCCATCTTGTAGCCCGAGAAGTTGCCCAGGTCTCCGCTGGCGGCAAAGATGGCGGTCACTCCGGGGATAGCTGCGATCTCGCGTGCGTCCTTCGCTCCTTCGATCGTCTCTATCATCTCAATCAGGACAACATTCTTGTTGATCGTGTTGCGATACCCTCCGGGGACATTGCCCCACATCTCGGGCTCGAAGGCCTGGCCGCCTCCCTGGCTACGCTTGCCCAGCGGCGGAAACATGGTCCAGTCCCTTGCCGCTTTCCCCTCTTCCACCGAGCGGACGGTCGGAATCACGATGACCAGCGCGCCAAGGTCCATTGCGTGCTGGATCTCCCGTTCATCGGTGTAGGCCACGCGAACACCGGGCACGGCTTTGGCGTGCGGACACGCCTTCCACATGCGGCCAACCGCCTCCCAATCGCGCGCATTGTGCTGCATCTCCGTCCAGATAAAGTCGTAGCCAGCGTTTGCCATGGCGCAGTAAGTGGCCGGTGTATCGGTACTGAATACCGTGCCCCCGGTCACCTTCTCGCCCTTCATCATCTTGATCATCACAGGGTTCCATATCCCGGAGTCCGGCGGCGCATTGTATGCCGGGCCGTACTTCCACTTGGCCGGATCGAGCGGCCCCTGATTGACCGCGCCCGGAGGCGCCGTGGAGACTGCACCAGAGTCCTTGCCGGCCGGCGCCGCCAGGGGGAACTGCATCTTCCCCGCATCCGGGTTATTCGCGTAGGGATCCGCGCTGGGCGAAGGCGTTTGCGCGTGTGCCAGGAGCATCGTGAATCCGAGCGCTGGCGTAAGCATAGCGACTGAAAATCGATTCATTTCGAACTCCGTTCTCAGGTTCTCGTGGGAAATGCATCACCACGCTACATCACACATGGCCCCGGAGTCTCTCTCTTTCTCAATTTCACCGTTGAAGCCGTAACCCACAAAAGATAAGCAGGGTGCCCCACAGTTTCCGTTCCCCCATTTCCGGATTCCTATCTCAGAGCAGAAAGATTGGAGTAGCATTGCGCTGCCAAGTACCGCAGGGGAGACCAGGCAAATGCGAAGCTGTTTCCGGTCGTTTCTCGCGATCGTTTTGATTTTTTGCATGGCGGGGATTATTCCCGCAGTCTACTCGCAGTCCGGCACGAAGGGCGGGGAGTGGCGCAGCTTCGGAGGAGACCTCGGGTACACGCGATACGCGCCGCTCGATCAGATCAACGCTTCCAACTTTAACCGGCTGGAAGTTGCATGGCGCTTCAAGACGGACCGATTTGGCCCGCGGCCGGAATATCAATATGAAGGCACGCCGCTAATGGTGAAAGGGAAGCTCTATGTCACGGCTGGATCGCGCCGTGCGGTCGTCTGCCTCGACGCCGCGACGGGCGAGCTGATCTGGATGCACAGCGAAAACGAAGGCGTTCGCGCCGAAAACGCTCCGCGGCAGTTTTCCGGTCATGGCGTGTCGTACTGGACCGACGGCAAGGACGAGAGAATTCTCTACGTCACCATCGGCTACCGCCTGATTTCGCTGGATGCAAAAACCGGAATCCCGGTGCGCACATTCGGCACCGACGGCGTGGTTGACCTGAAAAAAGACGACGATCAGATCATGGACCTGGACACCGCGCCCATTGGGTTGCATTCAACTCCGACCGTCGCGAAAAACGTCGTGCTCGTGGGCGCCGCCATGCTCGACGGCAACGTGCCTAAAAGCAAGACTAATGTGAAGGGTTATGTGCGCGCCTTCGACGTGCGCTCCGGAAAGCGCCTCTGGATTTTCCACACGATTCCGCGACCCGGCGAATTTGGATTCGACACCTGGGAGAAGGATTCCTGGTCCTACACCGGAAACACTGGAGCGTGGGGGCAGATCTCGGTAGACGAAGACTTGAACATGGCCTACCTGCCCGTCGAGCTTCCCACTGGAGATCGATACGGAGGCCACCGGCCCGGCGCCGGACTATTCGGCGAAAGCATTGTCGCCGTCGACCTCGATACTGGAAGGCGCATCTGGCACTACCAGTTGGTTCACCACGGCCTGTGGGATATGGACATCCCCTGCGCCCCAATGCTGGTGGATTTCAATCTGGATGGGAAAGTCGTCAAGGCGGTGGCGCAGCCGACCAAGCAGGCATATCTCTATGTTCTCGATCGCAAAACGGGCAAGCCTATCTGGCCCATCGAAGAAAAGCCAGTCCCGCAGGGCAGCGTTCCGGGCGAATGGTATTCGCCGACCCAGCCAATTCCCAGCAAGCCGCCCGCTTACGGCCATCAGGGTGTCACGGTAGATGACTTGATTGATTTCACGCCTGAGTTGCGTGCCGAAGCCCTTCAAATGCTTAAGGACAATAAGTACGAGATTGGGCCGCTGTTCACGCCTCCGGTCGTCAGCAAGCCGGAAGGCCCGCTCGGCATCGTCATCTCACCGGCCTCACGAGGTGGAACCAACTGGCCGGGAGGAGCCTACGATCCTGAGACGCACCTGCTGTACGTCTTTTCGCAGACCACCAGTCAGGTCTCGAGCCTGATTCATCCTCCGCCGGAAGTTTCAGACATGAACTATGTCACGGGACGCGCGGGACAGATTCCATCTTCAGCGCGTCCAATGGGCGGGCCGTGGTTCCGCCTCCACTGCCGCGCCCAACCCCCAGCTGGTGGAGCACTCCTTACCGTGCGCGGATTGCCGCTGCTGAAGCCGCCCTACGGAATTCTGACAGCCATCAATCTGGACAAGGGTGATCTCGCGTGGGAAATTGCTCACGGCGAAACGCCGGATAATGTCCGCAACAGCCCGGCGCTGAAAGGTCTGAATATTCCGCGCACCGGACGCACCGGCCTGCTCGGTCCGCTGGTGACCAAGACTCTGGTCATCATCGGCGAAGCGGGCTTTTTCACCGCTCCTAACGGACAGGCCGGCGCGATGCTGCGCGCGTACGACAAAGCTACTGGCAAGGAGGTCGGCGCAATCTTCATGCCGGCCCCGCAAAGCGGCTCGCCCATGACGTACATGCTCAACGGCGAGCAATATCTAGCGATTGCGATCAGCGGCGGAAATTATTCTGCCGAACTGGTGGTATACAAGCTGCCATCCGACAATGCCGGATGGCCCGCGACACAATCGCGGGCAATGCAACCGACACAGCCCGACGCGTCCCAGGTGGCGGCCTCAAGCGCTCCGCTCTACACCGCGGCACAAGCCGGTCGTGGCCGCGCTCAGTACACAAAGCAATGCGCCGCGTGCCATGGACAGAGCCTGGAGGGCATCGAAATCGCCTCGCCTCTCGCCGGTCCCGATTTCGTCGACAAGTGGACGGGCCAGTCGATGGGCGACCTGTTCGAACGCATCCGCACCACAATGCCCAAAAACAAACCCGGCAGCCTCACCCGCGAGACGGTCGCCGACATCACCGCCTACATCCTCAGCGTGAACCAGTATCCGGCCGGCTCAACAGATCTGCCTGCCGACACGCAGCCGTTGCGGGGAATTCGAATCGACGCCGCAAAACCGCGGTGATCTATAAGAAGTAATGTCCAGAAACCACAGGATCAAGAATTTGCGGGTTCAAAATTCGACGAGGATCATCGAAATCGTGATCGACTGGTCGACAGGACTCAGTACGCTTTGCGCAAACTGGGGATTGGTGTCTGTCTGCCCAGCCAACGGCAGTCTTCCTACGTTGCGTTGAACTTCGGTCCGCAATAGCGCTCACCGCCAGACATGTCTCCCAATTTAGTTGTTCGGAAGCCTGGCCTTTCGGTATCACTTGCCCGCAAAACGGGGTTACTGAAATGGTCCGCCGCTTGATCTCCTACCTGGGTGTAGGTGATCTTGTAGGCAGGTTTTCAGGAGGATCATCGACATGCAGATTCATTCCGTTGGCATTGATCTTGGCAAGACAACCTTTCACCTTGTAGCTCTCGGCGATCACGGCAAGGTGCTGCTGAAGAAGAAGTTTACTCAGCGGCAGCTGATCACGTTCACAGCGAACCTGCAGACCTCGCTCGTCGGGATGGAGGCGTGCTCTGGAGCCCACTTTCTGGGCCGAGCGTTGCGAGCACAGGGCCACGAGGTGAAGCTGATTCCTGCTCAGTTTGTGAAGCCATTTGTGAAGTCCAACAAGAACGACTTCATCGATGCTGAAGCGATTGCTGAAGCTGTTACTCGTGAGAACATGCGGTTCGTTCCGATCAAGACGGACGATCAGCTGGACCTGCAAGCACTGCATCGTGTGCGCGAACGCTTGATGGCGCGGAGGACTTCTGTTATCAACCAGATTCGTGCGTTCCTGTTGGAGCGTGGCATAGTGTTTGCCAAGAGCCCGATCCGGTTGAGGGAAGCCATTCCCGATGTGCTCGAGAACGCGAACCTCACCCCGAGGATGCGGAATCTGGTTGCGATGCTGTGGAGCGAGTGGAAGGATCTGGAGCTCCAGATCGTAGAGATGAACGATGAAGTAGAGCGGATCGCCTCAAGCGATGACGCCTGCCGAAGACTGCGTCAGATCCCGGGCATTGGCCCGTTGGTAGCAACCGCGATCGTAGCTTCGATCGGGAACGGAGCGGCCTTCCATAAGGGACGAGAGTTCGCAGCCTGGATGGGACTGCTGCCGAAGCAGCACTCGACCGGCGGCAAGGCGAGGCTGTCTGGGATCAGTAAGCGTGGCAACCGTTACCTGCGCAAGATCCTGGTCCATGGGGCTCGAGCCGTCGTGTTGCGATCGAAGCGAGACCGGATCGCGATGGGAGCATGGATTACGTCGCTCGAGATGAGAGCACCCAGGAACGTGCTGATCGTCGCTATGGCGAACAAGCTGGCGCGGATCGCTTGGGCGGTTCTCTCGACGGGACAGGACTACCGCGCTGTTCCAGACACCGTGGCTGCGTAGCCCGTTTCAACCGCGACCAACAACAAGTTCTCCCCCAGGTCTGCACCGGACGAGTGAAGATGAAAGAACAGTCACAACGGCGTGCCTGAAACCTGTTTGCCAATTGGGCCTTCAAACGGCCGAGGGGTTTCTAAGGACAGGCACGCGGCGTATCTCATCAAGGCCAGGAGAACAAATCTCCACCCAAAGGCCGGATACATTGACGCAGACTTTCTCTCGCTGAACTTTTCCCTTGCAGTCAGACGGCGGACCATACATTTCCGCAACTTGGAATATTCAGCGGTTTTGCCCTATCGCCTCCCTCAGCAGCATCTGAGCCCTCACCTCAGCCTTCCGTTCATCGCGGCTGCGGTCATGTCGATGGCGCAACCAAGCCTCCCGTCTGGTCCTGATTACTGTTCCTTATGACGTGTCAACCACAACGTTGTCAGAGGTGTCAGCATCATGGGCAGCACCAGAGTCAGAATCGCATCAGAACGGGACCACTTGGGATTGACTGTGAAGTAGATCAGAAACCAAGCTGCGGCTGCTCCCAGACCTGCACTAAGACTCCTCATACGTGAAGTCCAGCCAAACTTCCTTGCCAGCACTCCTACGACGACACTGGCGACTACAGTCAGCAAAACGACTGTAGCGAACGACCCTAAAGTAGAACCAATCATTCTGGGATGCTATCAGCACTGACCAAAAAAGAAGTCCGCCCCAAGGAGTTAAGGGGCGGCTAGTTGCTTGGCAAGGCTATCTGTTCTTTTGACTTTTTGTCGGATAGACTTTGCGGCTGTTAGTCAGCCCTCCCGTGAGGAGGCATCAGCCACAGTCATGGTATCTGCCTTAATCTGCATTGCAAAGTCCACAGCTAGATACGTCCCGCATACAGAACAAGGACAACAGCCCTCCGAAGATGGCTGTCCAGTGCTTTGCGTGCATGCACCAGGTGGTTGTCCGGCGCTTTACTTGCATACACCTGACAGTAACGCTACGATGATGAGCCTGTTTCGCCTAGTCACAAAAAGTTGTAGGTGACCATGTTGTTGTGAGGGGTAGCCGGTCGAAATAGCTGCGGAGTTCGGTCATGTGAACCGACAGCCCAATCAAAATTGGGTCTGCAACCCATCATTTTCAAGTATGAAACGCCTCCCTCGCAGACCAGGATCCATGTCCAGTTGGCTGGACCATGGAACTCATCGATCAAGGGGGTGACGAATGGCCGATGCCAGCGTGCATTCCCCGTTCAGGGTTCTATGTGTGGAGTATGTAGAGAAGAACTGGATCTTCGCCGCAGCCGGCAGGGAAGTCAGAATCATCAGCCCGACTGCGCAAGCAGAGACCGCAAAATTCCCGCAAAATCTCGTAGTACGGTTTTGAGCGCGTGGTACGGTTTCTGCTCGGAATCATGGCCAAAACAGGGTACTCGAGAGACTGTATAGACTTTTGAAGTCTTCTCTAACCCGCATGGATTGTTGTATATAGTTGATTTAACATTACTTAGGGGAAGTTATGGCGGAGAGACAGGGATTCGAACCCTGGATACCTTGCGGTATACACGCTTTCCAAGCGTGCGCCTTCAGCCACTCGGCCATCTCTCCGCGATCCGGGCGGACTTATTGAATCTAACATATTGAGCCGTGTGTTTTCCTACTCGCCCAGATCTGTCTGAAGGATAGACCTATACAGTCTCAAGTATTAGCTTCAGATGTCGGCCACAGGCAATTGATATATCGACAGATAACTGAATAAATTCAGCACATCTCATTAAATCGCTATCCAAGCAGCATTATTCAGTGCATTTATTTATGTCCGATAACGCATATTATGTATAGTTTCTCGCGCGCTGGAAAGATGGCTCTTCCCGTCTCTCCGCGAGCATGGTTCCAGGTCGAGAGGTTCTCCGTCAGGCTTATAGGTTGCCCGGATTCGAAGTCGGTGGAGTTGGCGATCCACCGCCTACAAAATGGACTACCTCAAGTTTGTCCCCCTGCTGGATCGGGGTTTGGGCCCAAATGGTGCGAGAGACGATCTGCCCATTATGCTCTACCGCGACTCGATCTCCTTTCAGGCCGAGTCCCGCGATAAGCTGTTCGAGGGTCGGCTGCTGCAGATCTGAGAAAGTCCGAGGTTGACCGTTCAGGATAATCAGGAGAGACATGACATTGTCAGCCTAGCAGGTGTGGCCTCGTGCCGCATGAGCGATGACTGTGCTGCACATGTGTTGCCAGAAGGAGGCGTAGAGGAGCGCCCAGGGACAACATTATCGGACTTGTTTACAATACGATAAGACCTTTATTTCTTCGTTATTTAGACCGGTGTCTTGAATCTATCGATTTAGATCTGGAGGTCTAACTGGGTTATTCGCACTCCGCAAAGACCGATCGGCTAAGTCTTGCCAAAATTCTGATCCCATCGTTATCGGCCTTGGTTGATAGCTGGGCGATCATGTACATACGGGAGTCGATCAGATACTCGAGCGAACGGCCTAGCATCTCCAGGGCACTGCCCTGGTGGCTGCCTCCACCGTATGGAATATTTCTGCCGGTGGGAGAATCTGAACTCGAGAAAGGGATAAGGGACATGGTGACGCCTCCGTTCTCCTAACCCTAATCGGCGACCCTGAGCTGCGCTTGAAGCGAAAGATTCCGCGCCAGCCATTTTCTAACTTTCGGTGGGATGTATGGGCCAGAGGAGGTTGAGCGGGCCGTGTCCTTTGCCTATCGGTTTAGCGGTACTGAGTGCCCTCTCTACGTACCTCTTGGCTGCACGGGCTGCGGCGCGTGGCTGATCACCCATGACCAACCGGCTTAACAGGGCGCTGGAGAGCGCGCAGCCAGTCCCGTGAGTGGAGCTGGTTTCGACGCGGACTCCTGGCAGCCAGTGGGATTTCGATGTCGCCGTAAGCAGATAGTCATCGGGCGGGTCGAGATGGCCAGCTGTGGCGAGCACGTTCAATTCCCTGCCCATGGCTTGCAGTTTGACTGCAGCTTCGAGCAGATCGGCCCGATTTGAGACCGTGTGGCCGGAGAGGATGCTCAATTCCTCGAGATTTGGGGTGATCCAGTCGATCAGGGGGAGCAGACGTTCGCATAGCTGGGTCAACCCGTCTGGATCCAACAGTTCCCTGCCAGAGCTTGAACGCAGAACCGGATCGAGGACGATTGGGATCCGCGGGGGTGCGGCGCGCAGGCGCTCGAGAAAGTCTGCCACGGCGGCGACGTTCGAAGCTGTAGCCAGCATGCCGATCTTGACGCCTGCGGGCGGCAGGTCAGAGTAGAGGCAATCTAGCGTCGCCGAGACGGTTGCCGAGGCTACAGGGGACGTATCGAAGACGCCCTGGGTCGATTGGACCGTGAGGGCGGTGACGCAGGAGGTAGCGAAGAGACCATGAGCGGCGAAGACCATGAGGTCTGCCGTCACTCCGGCACCGGATGATGGATCATAACCGGCAATCGTCAGAACGGTGGACATCGAAGGTTTTAGAGGGGATTCAGGAAGAAAAATGAACTTTTTTAGAAAATTCGAAAAAACTATGGATTAGCCTCGAAAGGCTGTCAACAGGGTCAAAATATGCCCAAAATTCTTCAATTTTGCGCCTGGACGCAGTTTTCCCTTATAGAAAACCTATATCACATTCGTTCGCATCATACAAGAGGGTGGCATCGGTAACCGGCCCCGATGGTTTGACTTAGCCATTTTGAGTCGGGACAATAGTAAATGGAGCGTGACTATGACATCAGTTCAAGACAATCTACGGGGCGGCGACGCCTCGAAGAAGAAGAGTGGACTTCTTGCCGGAGTAGCAATCCTTACAATCACCATGATGGCGTCCGCAGGCACCACGGCGGCGCCCGATTTACATAGTAGCAAAACCAAACATTGGTATCAGATTGGGAAGGCGTCTTGGTACGGCCCCCATTTTCAAGGCAAGAAGACGGCTAACGGCGAGGCGTTCGACATGAATTCGCTGACCTGTGCACACCGCAACCTCCCTCTAGGTAGTTGGGTGAGGGTCACGAACCTCAGGAACCGTAAATCAGTCTTCGTTCGAGTCAATGACCGTGGGCCGATGCCGACCGATCGCATCATCGATCTTTCATACGCCGCCGCCCAGGCGGTGGGGATCCAAGGTTTGGCCAATGTGAAGTTGGAAGTGCTGCACAACGGCGATACAGAGATGGCCCGGGCCCTTTTAGCTCAATTAAGCCAGCCCCAGCCCCTAAATGTTGGTTTGTAACGAGCTATCTGCTTAGGTTCTCGTGAAATGCCCTGTCGCCGACAGGGCATTTCTTTGTTTAGACTAGCTGCGGGGGACTTCCATGAATACTTCTTCACCTGCAGACGCCAACCAGCGTCTGATTGTTGCTCTCGACTTCGGCTCTGCCCAACAGGCACTTGAGTTGGTGGACCGGCTGGAGGGTACTTGCCGTTGGTTCAAGGTCGGAATGGAGCTGTATTACAGTGCAGGCATAAAATTTGTTGAGGCCTTACGCAAGAGAGATTTGAATGTATTTCTTGATCTAAAACTTCACGATATTCCCAATACGGTGGCGGGAGCGGTTCGATCAGTTGCGCATGCCGGCGCTTCCCTGCTTACGGTCCATGCCAGTGGCGGCGAGGCGATGATGGCTGCCGCCGCAGAGGCGGCGAACGCACCGGGAGCACCGAGATTGCTGGCGGTGACGGTGTTGACCAGCATGGACGCAGGAGAGTTGGCGGGAGTGGGGGTTATGGATACGCCTGCCGGACAGGTGATGCGGCTGGCCCGTCTTGCGCAGACGGCCGGTATCAACGGAATGGTATGCTCAGCGGCTGAGGTGGCGGCGTTGCGCCATCAGCTTGGGCCGGATATTTTGCTGGTGACGCCGGGGATACGGGCGGAGGAAGATGCCGCCGGCGACCAGCGGCGTGTGGCTACAGCGGAGGCAGCGATACGCCTCGGAGCGTCGCAAGTGGTTGTGGGGAGGCCGATTACGCGGGCTATTCGTCCGGCTGCAGCGGCCAGGAAGTTCCTGAATGAGATCACACAGGCCAGCGCTATCAAGACTTCCTGAGTCAAAAATCAGGGTGATTATTGCGGTAGCTGGCTGGTTCTAGACGGTCAGGAGTGCGGCTATTCGATCTTCTTCTAAATCTCCCTGCCGACCGTTACGTCGCTAAGACGCAGCGCCATGGATTTTGCCGAACCACCACTCCTGAGGAACTCGCTGAGGTCAAGCTGAGTGACGTCGAAGCGGTAGTCGGTGAGTCTCGCCGCGAGGTCACCCGATACTTTATTCATGAGAATGTTTTCGCCTACGTTGATGACGCAGCAGGCGAATTGGGTCGCCTCCGCCTCGGTGACTGGGATGCGTTGCTCGGGGCTGTAGGCTGCTTCGATCTTTGCCAGCGATGCGGCATCGAAGGCGCCGGGAAAGTAAAGCAGAAAGCCTCCGCTGAGCGGGGCGAAGCAGATGTCCAAGTGAAAGAAGCGGGGATCGACCAGGTGGAGCGAGGTCACGTCGGTCTGCCAGGCGTCGGCGATGTGCCGATGGCTCTGACGGCAGGTACGGACGCCATGTCCGGCCCATAAGGTCTGTCCTTCAATATCAAAGAGAGCGTCTCCCTCGCCCTCGAAGGCGGTCTCGCGGGGCGTCTCCCAGAGCAGGAAGCCAGCGTCCTGAAACCAGCGGCGCAGATGAGCCTCTTCCGTTTGACGCTGCGGGTGGGCGAAGCTGGAGAGGGCTGCGATGCCATGATGGACCAGAGCCGTGTGGGCGACGAAGACCATGTCGGGCGATCCGGGACGCGCGTGCAGCAGGCGGACGTCGGCTATGCGCAGCAGCTTCTGATGGAGGTCTCTCCATTGAGCAAATGCTTTATCGCGTGTGGGGCGATGCAGATTGCCGGCCATCCAGGGATTGATGATGTAGTCGATGTCGTACCACTGGGGCGTGCACATCAGATAGGTCGGGCGGTCAAATTGTGGGGAGGAGCCAAAACTGGGAAGATACAGCAGATGCAACAGGTGACGTAGTTGTCATAGACTCGAAATGCCTACTTTCCGCTGTAGAGTCTGACTCTCTTATAAGACGATCGTCAAGTGGGTCGCGATTAAAAGCTGTACAACTTTGGTTCGTGTACCGGACAGGTGAACGGACCTCATAAAAGGATTGAAATAATTGAGGTTAGCGAGTATGTGGATTTCAGTCTCCAAGAGCGGTAGACAGCGATTCTGATGCCATATTTTGTCGCTTGCAAAAAAGCAAAAAAGAGTCCCCAATTTGGGGGCTCTTTTTGTATTTCAAAGCGGGTAGATCTTCAGCCTAGAGCTTCTCGAAAAAATCACAGGCCGAGCAGGAGATGTAGACGCCACCAGGCGTGCCGCGCTCCCGATCTTTTACCCGCTTTACGATGCGGGTGGGTTTGGAGCACTTTGGACAATCCGTGCTCTTGTTCGTGTCCATAACTTTCTTGCGGTCGCCGGTCTTGGCAATCTTCGCCATAATGCATGTTCTCCCTGATACGAATGTTTTAGCTCGCTCGCTGGATGGCTGATGGATGCAAGACCTTACGGACGTACGGCATCGGATCATCCGGATGCTTCTCGTGAAGATTTTCCGGGACGGACCGCGGCGAATCGAATGGAGAAGAACTGCGGGTGAGGCTCCGTTTAAGTTTACACGACTGGGCCGATCAGCGTTACGGCTCGGAGGCCGGTGGGAGAGTGGGACGCGTCCCTGGCGTCCTTTGTCCGTTTGGAGTGTACGGGCCGTTCGGACCGTTCGGGCCGTTTGGATTGTAGGGACCGTTTGTACTATTTGGGCCGTTTGGATTGTAGGGACCGTTTGTACTGCTTGGATTGTAGGGACCGTTCGAGCTGTTGGGGGAGTTTGGACCGATTGACGGACCTGATGTGTTTGAAATGTCCGGAGCGTCAGAGGAGCCCGGAGGAGCTGGTATCCGCTGGGCTGGGAACTGTACTTTGCCTGGGGCTCCGGGAATATCCGAATCAGGTTCGTCGCCGGGTTTGCGCAGCGTAGGCGGTGGAGCAGCGGCGGAGGTTCCATCCGAAGGCTTTGCGTCGCCCATCGCGATTTCGCGGGTTGGGGTTGGCGGAGCATAGTCTCCCATCTCATTCTTGTCGTGAATGTCGAGAGGCTTGCCGAGGGCCGCGATCTCAACCATGGTGACGCGGTCACCTACGAAGCGAACAAACTTCACGGTCTGGGGTACGTGGCCGTAGATCCACTCCTCGTTATTGCCAGTTGAGTCTGCGCTGGGCTGATCGCGAATCTTCTGCTCCGGTGGACCCAGAGCGGCGAGGACCATCCGGTGGGTCATCCCGACCAGCACATCGTGTTCTTCGATGGCGTTCTTGATTGGGGTGGGCAGGGTCTCGGCGTATGCCTGCTCGCTGGACTTGGCGCCAAAGTCGATGACCGGCTGCAGCAGCGCCTTGACCTCGGGGGCGGAGATGTCCGGCAAGAAACCTTCAAAGACCAGAGTGAGCCGGGATCCAGTGGCCTGGTTAGCCGGTAGCGACGACGTTGTTGTCGTTGATCTGAATATGGCTGAGGAAGCGGTGCTTCGCGTACGGACCACCGTTGAAGTCGAAGACGATACGGTCGTTCTTCACCTCCACCATGGTGATAATGACTCGGTCCCCCGGACCCGCCGACTGGCCCTTCTCGTAGATCATTCGCTTGTACTGTTCCGGTCCCGGGCTAAGCGGGCCGTTCGCGCGCAGCACCAGCCCCGGCCCCATGGGGAGCGCGAGGTGCGCAAAGCCCTGCTCGGATTCCAGGTTGCGCACGAGTTCGCGACGGCCACGCTCTGTGATGGGCTGTGAGGGGAGCGGCACGTCGGTCTTGGTAAAAGCGGTCGATATTGAAGAGGTCGCGGACTTCTCCCCTACCACAAAGACCTGGCTGGAGGCAGAGGAGGTCACAACGCTAGCGAAGAGAAGAACGGAGGGCCATCTGGATGTGCGAGTCGCCATGGAAGCACCTCGGCCGATATCCAAAATATTGCGCCTTCCTGAAGCTTTTGACAAGGCGCACCTGCAGCTTTAGCGGTTCGGGTCGTCCATGGCCTGGGATTGCGGGGTCGTCGGCAGTATCTGTATGAGCGATGGGGGCTTTGTTGCCTGCTCTTCCATGGCTATGTGCGCCGCCGGCGGAGCAATCATCCATCGGGCGGCCGGCGGCGATGATGGGCGGATGGGTGTAATTCCAGGCGTAGTCGCTCGTGAGGAGGACGACGAGGACGATACCTATGAGGATCGCCACCGCCGAGACGAGTCCGCCCTCCGGCCCGTAGCTTCCTCCTGTGACCCAGACCGGACCGATCGCGTCGGTCTCGACGACGCTCGAAAAACGGGTGAGACCGCTTACCGGCAGGCCGAAGAGGACTCCCATGCTGGCGTTCCAGGCAAAGTGCAACCCCCAGGGGAGCCACAGGCCATGAGTCCGGAGCCAGGCGAGCGAGAGAAATACTCCGGCCAGCATGGTCACCAGCACACTGACGAAGGTCGCTTCGGGATTGAGCGCGTGCAGCAGACCGAAGAGGATCGACATGGCGATAGTCGCCTTAGCGGGACCGATCGCTGCGATCAGACGGCGGAACGGGTAGCCGCGGAAGGCGATCTCTTCTACCAGAGCGGCGACCGCCAGCGTAGCGAGGTTGACGAACAGCAGCCAGAAGGCACGCGGCTCCGTCCAGAAGTGAACCCGCAGCATGTGGGTGAGCGCCATCGGCAGTACGGCAAGCACGATGCAGCCCCAGCCGATGGCCGCACCGATGCCCCACTCTTCAAGACTGGTGGCGCGCTGCGGCAGGCCGAGCACCTCGCGCAATAAGACGGGCCGGCGGGTCAGGCCTTGCAACATCGAGAAGCCCAACGCCATTAGAAAGAGCACGAAGATCGATGCGAGCAGAGGCTCTTCGGAGAGGAGATCGAAGCGCAGAGCGATGCCATGTGCAGACCGGGCAGCAACGATATCCGACGCAAAGTACCACGCCAGGGACGTAACGAAGAGCGCGAGCTGCAGGGTACGGCTGAAACGGACTGGCTGGATGGGTTGGGACTCCGGCAACGGTGACTACTCCGTGAGGTTGCTGCTGAACCGCTAGGCGGTGGTGTAAAACTGCGCGATGTTACGAAACTTGCGATAGCGCTGTTCCAACAACTCGTCGATGGAGGAGGTCTGCAGCTGCGCAAGATGATACTGGAGTTTTTCGTCGACGATTGCCATGGCTTCGGCGGGATCGTTCTGGGTGCCGCCTTCCGGCTCGGGCAGTACATCGTCGACGCATCCCAGCTCTTTGACGTCGATTGCGGTGTACTTGAGAGCGGCGGCTGCCTGCTGCTTCTTGCCGGCGTCCTTCCACATAATTGAGGCGCAGCCCTCGGGTGAGATGACGGAGTAGATCGCGTTCTGCAGGATCAGGACACGGTCTGCGACGGCCAGCGCCAAGGCTCCTCCAGATCCGCCTTCGCCGGTGATTGTGGCGATGGTGGGGACGCGCAGGCGGGACATCTCCAGCAGATTGCGGGCGATGGCTTCACCCTGGCCACGCTCCTCGGCGCCGATGCCGGGGTAGGCTCCGGCGAGGTCGAGGAAGGTGAAGACCGGCCGGTCAAACTTCTCCGCGATCTTCATCGCTCGCAGGGCCTTGCGATACCCTTCGGGCTCGGGACTGCCGAACTTGCGAGTAACACGCTCTTTTAAGGTGCGGCCCTTGAGGTTAGCGATGACCATGACCTGCTGGCCGTGAAAGGCCGCCATCCCGCAGGCCATCGCAGGATCGTCGCCGAAGGCGCGATCGCCATGTATCTCGTTGAAGTCGGTGAACAGCGCGTCGATGAAGTCCATCGGATAGGGGCGTTGCGGGTGCCGGGCCAGCTCCGTCTTCAGCCAAGCTTCAGGTACGGGTGCAGACGTAGCTGAATGATGGTCGTGTCTGCTGAGTGATTGTTCTGCCATGTTGTCTATAAATCCAGACTCGATTGTATACGTCCGGGACCGCCAGCACTTGCTCGGCCCCGGACGTCAATTTATGCGTGACTTGCTAGTTAGCGGAGGAAGGCGTCTCCGCCTTGCCGGAGACGGCGGAACGGAAGACCGCTTCGATGACCGCCATGTTTTTTACGCCATCAGCCAGCGGTACTGGAGCCTGGGCGCCGTCGCGGATTGCTTTCGAGAAGGCATCGCCCTGGATCGTGTACTGATCGCAGGTTGGGAAGGTCTCGATGGTGATTCCGGTGCCGAAGACATCTTTTCCGGTGTCGAGGAAGATGCGGGTAGGGCGGTCGATGGGGGCGTTGAAGGGTATCTCGATTTCGATGCGGCCTTCGGTCCCAAAGACGTTGACCCGCTGGTACGGAACAAGCTGAGTGCTGCAGGTGAAGCCCGCCTGTCCGGAGGGAAATTCGAGCATCGCTGACGTCAGCCGGTCGGTTCCCATGGTCGGGTCGCGCTCGACGAACCCCATGACGCGAAGGGGCTCCTCGCCGAAGAGGAATCGCGAGATATGGATGGGGTAGCAGCCGATGTCCATCACTGCCCCGCCGCCGTACTCTGGGATGTTACGGATATTCTTGGGGTCGGAGTTGGAGTAGCTGAAGAAGCACTGGACGGATCGGATGCGTCCGATACGTCCCGAGGTGACGAGCTCGCGCGCCCGCACCCACTGCGGATGGGTGCGCACCATGAAGGCCTCGCCGATGGTGACGCCGGTGCGCTTCTGGACTTCGACCAGAGTCTCAGCCTCCGCAACGGTCATACTCAGCGGCTTTTCGCAGAGGACGTGCTTCCCTGCTTCGGCGGCTTTGATCGTCCACGGGATATGCATGTGGTTGGGTAGCGGGTTGTAGATGGCCTCGATCGATGGATCGGCCAGCAACTCTTCATAGGAACCGTAGGCCTTCGCAATGCCCAGGGCGCTCGCAGCCTCAACGGCCTTTGCATGGTCTCGTGAGGAGATCGCTGCGATCTCGCTCCACTCGCCCTTCTGCATTCCCGGCAAGACTTTCTTGACGCCGATTGCGGCCGTGCTCAGGACTCCCCAGCGGACTTTTTTGTTTGCCATATCCAACTATGATGAAGGATACCCGCGAGGAAGAGCAACTGCGGCGCTTCTAGTCGATGACGCGAACGCCGCCCCGGCCTACCAGCTCTTCGATGCGGTCGATGAAGAGCCGGTCTGCCGCGACCAGCACATTGTGCGGTTCCAGCACAGCGCAGAATTCGCCGGGCTCTTCGAGATCGAGCAGCAACTTGCCGTTACCCGGCGCGCCCATCAGTATGGCGTGCAGCTTTTCGAGCAGCATGGTGTCCGGATTGTGCAGGGGAACCTTGATGCGTAGCGAATCCGGCAGCTTGATCTTGACGTCTTCGAGCGCCTGGATGCTGGAGATCGCGAGCTTCGGCGCTGAATCTTCTTCGCCGCGCAGCACGCCGCGAACTACCACCGGCACGTCGATCTTCAACTTCTCGGCAAGCTTCTCGTAGGACTGCGGGAAGGCGATCAGCTCGATCTTGCCGACCGTATCTTCGAGGCTGGCCTGCGCGTACAGCTCGCCGGAGCGCTTCGATTTGGCAACCTTCAGGCCAGTGATGACGCCCGCGATCTGGATCTCGTTCTGCGGCTCTTCATTGCGGCCGCGGCGGAAGGTCTGCGGCTCCGGCTTCATCTCGATCGCGGTCGCGGTGTCGACGACCTTCATGTTGCGGAGCTTCTCGCGGTACTTGTCGAGCGGATGGCCGGAGACGAAGAAGCCGAGGACTTCCTTCTCATACTGCAGCCGCGTGTGCTCGTCCCACTCCGGCACGTTCGGCAGCGCGTCTTCTTTGCTTGAGGCGGAGCTGACAGGGCCGTCGTCGAAGATGCCGAAGAGTCCGTGCTGTCCGGCGGCGGCGTCGCGCTGCGACTTCTGGGCGCGCTCCATCGCCTTATCGAGAGCGGCTGTGACCTGCGCACGACCGCCGAAGGCGTCCATCGCGCCGGCCTTGATGAGCGATTCGAGAACGCGCTTGTTCAGCAGGCGAAGGTCGACCTTCTCGCAGAACTCCCACAGGCTCGCGAAGCCGGCCTTCCCTTCCGCCTCCAGCGCCGCGCGTGCCGTGATGATCGATTCGATCGCGTTGTGGCCGACGTTCTTGATCGCGGCAAGCCCGAAGCCGATGGCATCGCCAATGGGCGTGAAGTTCGCATCCGACATCTGCACATTCGGCGGCACGACGGAGATGTTCATCTCGCGGCACTCGGAGATGTACTTCACGACGTTCTCCGGCTTCGAGGTTTCGCTGGTCAGCAACGCCGCCATGAACTCGATCGGATAGTGCGTCTTGAGCCACGCCGTGTGATACGCCAGCAGAGCGTAGGCGGCTGAGTGCGACTTGTTGAAGCCGTATCCGGCGAACTGTTCCATCAGGTCGAAGAGCTTGCCGGCGATGTCCTTCGGATGTTTCTTTTCGGCCGCGCCGGACATGAAGCGGTCGCGCTGCTTGGCCATCTCCGCGGGGTCTTTCTTGCCCATGGCGCGGCGGAGCAGATCGGCGTCACCGAGCGAGTAGCCGGCGACGGTTGCGGATATCTGCATGACCTGCTCCTGGTAGACGATGACGCCGAGCGTCTCATGCAGGATGGGCTCGAGCTCGGGAAGCATGAACTCGACGGCGCGTCGGCCCCACTTGCGCTCGATGAAGTCGTCGATCATGCCGCCCTGGATAGGGCCGGGACGATAGAGCGCGTTAAGAGCGGTGAGGTCTTCGACGGTGTTGGGTTTGTAACGGCGCAGCACGTCGCGCATGCCGCCGGATTCGAACTGGAAGACTCCCGAAGTGAGGGCGCGATGGAAGACCTGCTCGTAGGTCTTGGCGTCGTCGAGCGGGATCTGTGCCATGTCGACTGTTTCGCCCTTGCTGCTCTTGATGAGCTTGAGGCAGTCGTCGATGACGGTAAGTGTCGTCAGGCCGAGGAAGTCCATCTTCAGAAGGCCCATCTTTTCGACGGCCTTCATGTCGTAGGAGGTGACGATGGCTTCGTCCTTGGTGCGGGTGACCGGGACGAGCTCGGTGAGCGGCTTGGGTGCGATCACGACGCCGGCCGCATGAACACCGGCTCCGCGCACGAGGCCCTCAAGGCGCATTGCGGTGTCGATCAGTTCCTTGATCTTGGGGTCGCTCTCATAGGCGGTGGCGAGTGGACCTTTGTCCTTCAGAGCCTGATCGATGGTGATGCCGATGGTCGCGGGAATCATCTTCGCGATGCGGTCGACCTCGCCGTAAGGCATCTCGAGGGCGCGGCCGACGTCCTTGATGGCCGCCTTCGCCGCCATGGTGTTGAAGGTGATGATCTGCGCGACCTGATCGTTGCCATACTTGCGCTTGACGTACTCGATGACCTCGCCGCGGCGGTTCATGCAGAAGTCGATATCGATATCGGGCATCGAGACGCGCTCGGGATTGAGGAAGCGCTCGAAGAGCAGTTCGTTCTGGAGCGGATCGATGTCGGTGATCTCCATCACGTAGGCGACGAGCGATCCGGCGGCGGAGCCACGGCCCGGGCCGACGGGGATTCCCTGCTCTCTTGCGTAACGGATAAAGTCCCAGACGATCATGAAATAGCCGGGAAACTTCATCTGCTTGATGATGTCCAGTTCGCGGTTGAGACGAGCTTCGTAGTCGGCGATGGTCTTTTTGAGCAGGCCACGATCGCGCAGATGAGCGACCGCGGTGTCGAGGCGCTTCCTCAGCCCCTCGCGGCAGACCTCTTCGAAGTAGCTGTCGAGCGTGTGGCCTTCGGGAACGGGAAACTCGGGGAACGGATTGTCGACCTTCGTGAGCTTCAGGTTGCAGCGGTCGACGAACTGCATGGTGCGGGTCAGACCTCGGGATGGTCGGGGAAGGTACGCGCCATCTCCTCAGCCGACTTGATGTAGAACTCCTGCGTGTCGAACTTGAAGCGGTTCGGATCGTTCATGCTGCCGGCGGTCTGCACGCAGAGCAGAATCTCGTGGGCACGGGAGTCGTCGGCGGCGACGTAGTGGCTGTCGTTGGTCGCGATCAGCGGGATGCCGAGCTCGCGCTCCATCTTGAAGAGGGCCTCGCAGACAGCCTTGTCCGGCGCGAGGCCGTGGTCCTGCACCTCGAGGAAGAAGTTGCCCTTGCCGAACATCTCTTCGAACATGCCGGCGGTCCGCTTGGCCTCGTCGTACTTCCCTGCCATCAGGTGCTGATTCACTTCGCCGGCGAGGCAGCCGGAGAAGCCGATCAGGCCCTTGGTATGGCGTGAGAGAAACTCTTTTGAGACGCGCGGCTTCTTGTAGAAGCCATGCAGCGCGGCCTCGCTGGTGAGCCGGACGAGATTGCGGTAGCCCGCCTCGTTTTCCGCAAGGACGAGGAAGTGGTTGTACTTGCCGCCGTTGCCATCTGCGCGGTGGTCGGCGTTCTGGGAGAGGTAGAGCTCGCAGCCAAGGATCGGCTTGAGGTCCTTCTTCTTCATGGCGTCGAAGAAGTGGACCGCGCCATAGATATTGCCATGGTCGGTCATGGCGGCGGCGGTCTGGCCAAGCTTGCTTAGATGGCTGGCCAGTTTGTCGACATCGCATGCTCCGTCGAGGAGAGAGTAATCAGTATGTAGATGGAGGTGGGTAAACTCTGCTGCCATACTTACAGTTTAGAGCCCGTCGCCGGTGGAGGAAAACAAGGGACGGAATTAGAATCATTGGCGAGATGGCAGGCATCTTTTTCGTTGACTCAATTCGTGCGTGGCTCCGGCGTCGAGAACGCGCGAAAAGACTGCTCGCAGCGCAAGGATGGACGAAGGCAAGTGGCGAGGTGAATCACTGGCAGATCGTGACTGCCGATGAGGACGCTGCCTCCAGCGGACTCGACACCCAGATTGAGGCGGCCTTTCACTTCAGGGTCAACGGAGAGTATTTCGGCGGTTATCGTCCGCAGTGTCGCCATGGTGCGGCGAGAGGCGGAAAGAATGGCGCAGGGCGCTCCGGCTGTGCATCTGCGCTACGATCCCGCCAATCCCAGCCGGGTTGCGGTTACTCGCTGAAGACAATGCGGGCAACTCTACCCTTCCGTGTCTTCTCGAACTAGCTGACGTTATTTCACCAGTCCAGTCGCCAGGTCGTAGTAGAGATCTACAGCCTCCAGCAGCTCTTTCTTGCTGATCTTCTCGTTGGGCGTGTGGGCGACGTGGATCGAGCCCGGTCCCAGCAGAAATGGCTCGCCCCAGGCTGTCAGCGAAGGAATGTCCGTCGTGAACTTGGCCACCATTGTCGGCAGATTCCCGACCTTGCGCATGCGCACGAAGGGCAGTTCGAGACTGAAGGCGACATCGGCGCGGTCGCCCACAAGGTCGACGATCGCCTGCTTGGTCGCGTCGGCGGGACCGACCAGGCGGATCAGCAGGTGTGCCTCGGCCTTATCGGCGATCACGTTCGGGGCGCGGCCGCCTTGGATCAAACCGATGTTCAACGTTGATGGGCCGATCTCCGGCTCGACCGGCAGCGGCATCGCAAGAACGTCGTTCAGCGCTGCGACCAGCTTGTCGATCGCGGACTCGCCTAGCTCGGGATAGGCTGAGTGAGCCATCCGTCCCTTGGCGCGAATCTCGACGCGCAGGGCTCCCTTAGAAGCCAGCGCGAGCCGGTTGTCCGTAGGCTCACCGTTGATGAGAAAACGCGATCCTTTGGGATGCAGATTCGCCACTTGAGCGCCGGCAGAATCGCGCTCCTCGCCGACCACGAACAGCAGGCCGACCTTCACGCCGGCATCGCGCAGCCGGTCTGCCGCGGCGACCTGAGCGGCGATGATTCCTTTTGCGTCGCAGGTTCCGCGGCCGTACAGAAACTCGTCGTCTTCGGTACAGCCGAAGAACGGCGGCACGGTGTCCATGTGGGTCGATAGCACCACGTCCGGCGTTACACCGGGCAGCGCCGCGTAGACATTGAAGCGCTCACCGTTGCCCGCACCCGGGGTGCTGGCCTGGTCAGGCTGTGCGACCGCCATCCGTTCGACCGCATATCGCTGGCCGGCGAGAAATTCATGCAGGAACGCCCCTGCCAGGCCCTCGTGATACGTGGTGGATTCAATGTCGACGAGGTTACGGGTCAATGCAATGGGATCGATTGCCATGATTTACAGAATACGGCACAAATCCTCATTGCCGCAGATTCCGGGTTCGTTAGCTCGATAAAGCAGTAGCCCGATATTCTATTCAAGATGACTGAACCCACGACAACGCCCTCTTCCTCCCAGATTCGCTCGATTGACGACCTGCGTGGGCCGGCCGGACGCCTGGAGGCTGTGCTCAATACTGGGCGCGACGATGCCCCCTATGCGGTGGTAGTCTGCCACCCCTATCCTCCGGCCGGAGGGACGATGCATAACAAGGTCGTCTACAACGCGATGAAGACCTTCTCGTCGTTTGGACTTCCGGTGGTGCGTTTCAACTTTCGCGGCGTCGGACTCAGCGAGGGCTTCTTCGATGATGCTCGCGGCGAGCAGGATGACGTTCGCGCGGTGCTCGATTGGCTGGAAGTAAATCTGCGGCTGCCTGTCTTTCTGGCCGGATTCTCATTCGGCTCTTACGTCGGCCTGAGGGCGTCGTGCGGTGATGCGCGAGTGGAAGGGCTAGTTGGGCTGGGGCTTCCGGTCCGTGCTGCGGGCCGCGATTACAGCTATGATTTTCTGCACAGGTGCCTGTGCCCCAAACTCTTTATCAGCGGCGACCACGACCAATTCGGCCCCCGCGAGGTGATGGAGAAGGTGCTTGAAACAGCCCCGCCGCCGAAGCGGCTGTTCTGGGTGGAAGGCGGCGATCACTTCTTTCAGGGAGTTCCGGGCTCGCCCAGGCCGAAGCTCGATGTCATGCAGGGCCACCTGCGCGACTGGCTGCGGGAGGAGTGGCGACTGAGCTTGATTTAGGCGGCGCCGTGGGCCATCGGCGGAGTCGACCGATCCGAGGACTTACGCTGAAAGCTATAGGTCTCGCCTGCCGCGTTCATGCCAGAGGACATCTCCGCCGGTAGCGGCGAGGACAGCCAGTCCCGCATAGCTTCGTTGCAGACATCCGGAAGCTCTTCGAAGGCGATGTGCCCCACTCCGTGCAGCACCATCAGCTGGGACTGAGGGAGTATCTGCTGCAACTTCCGGCCTGAAGAGAGACCGACCGCGCGATCCTGATCGCCCCACACCAGCAGCGTAGGCTTCGCAATCAGGCCGCCGAGCGCGCTTCGCAATGCACCCATGTCCACGTACCATCGGCGAACGATCTGCAATATGTGGTCCACCGTGCCGGGAACGTCCAGCCCGACGGTGTAGCCGTCCAGCGCGTCGTCCGCGATACGGGATGGGTCGCCGTACATACGGCTGAGCGCAATCGACTTCGCCCAGACTGGGATCCAAGGGAGCAGACGCGCGAGGTAGCGCCCTGGAGTTGTGCAGTAAAAACGGATAAGTTGCCGCCCGAGGTCACAGAAAGGATTGGCGGGTGCAAAGAGTATGAGCCGGCGAACGCGCTCCGGATGCCGTGACGCCAGCATCATGGCGATAGCGCCGCCGTGGGAGTGTGCCGCAATATCCGCCTGAGCGAGGCCCAGCGCATCCATGACAGGCGACGATTCTGTCGGCTGTCGCTTCAAGACTCGCATCCAGGCCGAGGACACGGTCAGACTTCCCCATATTGAACAAATCGATGGCGTAGACTGCGGAGTTCTGTGCGAGGAAGGTGATATTTCGCCGCCAGTTACGCGACGAACCGACCAGCCCATGGAGAAGAAGCAACGGCAGACCGGAGCCCGCGCGCTGATAGTGCACCCGCACCCCACCGACCCCCACAAACGCGTCTTCGATTAGATCCGTCCCCTGTAAACTCAACGTCGGCTCCCTCTAGCTCAGATTAGGGAGGAGATCACGTGGACATCTACAAGCCGCGCCGTCCCCGATTTCAATGTTACAGAAATGTTAATAATTCAGGCAATATAACTGGAGAAATGTTTCCAACACACTCGATGAAGCTCCATTTTAGATGCTCGATGCCGGTAAGTGCGGATATGACAGGATATGCCTCAGTTCGAATGAGTTATGATTTTCTGTAGCGCCTGGAGTCGTTTGCCCGATATTATTGCGATTTACAACGTTTCGATTTGGCATTTGACGTGCTTTTCCTATTGTTGCCGCGAAAGATTTCATGAAAAATGCCTTCCAAACGCGGATCCTTGCCGTTGCTCTAGCACTGGCAACGCTGGGGGGGTGCCTGCTCGCAGCAATCAACCTGCACAGCGAAGGCAACTATGCTGTGGCGACGGATGGCGCCTGGTGGGTTGAAAGCCAGGGCGGACTGGAAGCCAAGCGAGTACCAGTTGAGTCCCCAGCGTATCGGGCCGGAGTTCGGCAGGGTGACATCCTGGTCGAAATCAACGATCATCCCACTCCAACGCTCGCACCGTTTGTACACGAGATGTATCGAAGTGGAGTGTGGGCTCATGCGACCTACGCGATTCTAAGGCCCGTCGCGCACTCCACTCATCCTGTCCGATGCAACCAAGCTGGATATCCGGGTCATCCTCGAGCCACCGGATCGATCCATCAATCAGGGCATGCGGTTGATCGCGCTGGTGTACCTCTGCATCGGGATCTACGTTCTGTTTCGCCGCTGGACCGCGCCAAAGTCGACACATTTCTATGTCTTTTGCCTGGTCTCGTTCGTCCTCTACTCGTTTAAGTATACCGGAGAACTGGATACCTTCGACTAGTTCATCTACTGGGGAAATGTAGCCGCGGCCGGTATTCAGCCGGCTCTGTTTCTGCACTTCGCAGTCAGCTTCTCGAATACCTTCGCGCGGATCAGCGGAGGCGTGTTCGCAATCGGCTGTTGATCGCACTCTTGTACGTGCCGGGAATCTTCCTCATCGGACTGCAGTGCATGGCGATCCATCTCTGGTCGGCCACGGAGATCCTGCGTCATCGTCTCGATCAGATTTCTGTCGGCTACCTGGCGATTTACTACGTCATCGCAGCGATCGTCTTTCGCTTCCGCTATCGCATGGCGGAGTCAGCGCTGGAGCGGCAGCAGCTCAAGTGGCTTACGCGTGGCACGCTGCTCGCGATTGCGCCGTTCACGCTCTTTTACGTCATCCCTTATCTCTGCCGATCTCACCGTCCCGAGCCTCCTGACCAAGCTGGCCGGACTTTCGCTGGTGTTCCTGCCGCTCACCTTCAGCTGGGCCATCGTGCGCTACCGGCTGATGGATGTCGATCTGATCTTCAAGCGCGGCGTCACCTACACGCTGGCGACGGCAGCCCTCGTCGGCCTCTACTTCGGCGCCGTCGCGTCTCATCGCCGAGAACGGTACACCTCCGCGCCTCCCTACCTTGGCCGCTGGGGGCTGCTGGCCGCGATCATCATCACGGCTCTGATCTTCGATCCGCTCAAGCGCGCCATCCAGGCTCGCGTCGACCGCATCTTCGACCAGAAGCGCTTCGACTACCGCGAGACGCTGGTCGACTTCGGCCGCGGCCTGAACTCGCAGACCGACCTGCGCGCGCTGCTCGATTCGATCGTCGAACGCCTGCCGCAGACGCTGCTGGTTACGCGCGTTGCGGTCTTTCTGCGCCGATGAGAATGAATCTTCGAAGCGATGCTCACTTTGAACTGGCTGCCTCGCACGGGCTGACCAATCTGCAGTCCGCGGATTTGCGCGCGCTCGATGTCCACTTCCTCGACTTCGACCGGTCCGGGAGCCAACAATCATCTCTTCCTCGAAAATCCGCAGCAGGTATTGCGGCTGCCAGAGACCCAGCGGCAGAGCGCAGGACGGCTTGATCTCAACTACTATCTTCCCTGCCGCGTCGCCAACCGTGAAGGCAGCGGCACGCGAACCGTCGCGGTCATCGGCCTCGGGCGCACCGATGATGGCGACTTCCTCTCCAGCGAAGACATGGAGTTGCTGGAGTCGCTGGCCGGCTATATCGGCATCGCCATCCAGAACGCGCAGCTCTATCGCCGGCTGGAGCAGAAGATCACCGACTTCGAGCGGCTCAAGGAGTTCCACGAGAACATCGTCGAATCCATCAACATCGGCATCTTCGCCGTCGATCTCGACGACCGCATCGAGAGCTGGAACGCGCAGATGGAGGTCATGTACGCCAAGCCGCGCACCGAAGCGCTGCGACAGCCACTATCTCCGACGTCTTCCCGCCGGACTTCGTCGCCCGCTTCAACAGCGTTCGCGACGAACAAGGCACGCATACGCTCTACAAGTTCCGGCTTGGACTTGCCCACCGGCGAAGTGCGCATCGCCAACATCGCCATTGCTCCGCTGGTCACGCGTGACTTCATCGCCGTAGGCCGCATCATCCTGGTCGACGACATTACCGATCGCATCCAGCTGGAGACCCAGCTCACGCAGTCGGAAAAGCTCTCGTCCATTGGCCTGCTAGCCGCAGGCGTTGCGCATGAGGTCAACACTCCTCTGGCCGTCATCTCCAGCTACACCCAGATGCTGACTAAGCACATGCGCGACGACGAGCGGCTGGCGCCGGTGCTCGAAAAGATCACGCATCAGACCTTCCGCGCCTCGGAGATCGTCAACGGCCTGCTCAACTTCTCCCGCACCAGCGGAGCGGAGTTTACCAGCATCGATCTGAATGAGCTGCTGCACGATACGCTGACGCTGCTGGAACACCAGCTGAAGACCGCGCAGATTCGCGTCGAGACAGACTTCGATCCGCATCTGCAACGCATTCATGGCAATCAGGGCAAGCTGCAGCAGGTCATCCTGAACCTGCTGCTCAACGCCAAGGACGCCATGTTCGGAACAGTCGATCCGATCCTGCAGACTATCCACCTGCAACGAGGACCGCACGCGTGCTCGTTCGGATTCAGGACTCCGGCGCCGGCATCGAACGGGAACATCTGCACCGCATCTACGATCCTTTCTTCACCACCAAGACCAAACCGCAGGAGGGCGAACACAAAGGCACCGGCCTCGGTCTCGCCGTGAGCTACGGCATCATGCAGGAACACTGCCGGCAAGATTCATGTCGAGAGCGAGCTCGGCGTCGGCACCACCTTCCAGTTGGAGTTCCCTGCGCTCGGAGTCGCGTGACGGTTGCCCCTGACTCTGCCAGCGACATCCGACAGCACAGCTAAGGAACTTGAGAGGAAGACGATTCATGTCTGAAGGAACAACCGGGACAGCTACGAGCCTCTCTGGAGCTGCAAGGCGCAGTACACAACGCCGGTAGCCCCCGCATCCTGATCATCGATGATGAGGCTGCCATCCGCGAGTCGCTCGACACGCTGCTGACGCTGGAAGGCTGCATTGTCATCATGGCGGTCGGACGGTCCGTCTGGTCTGGATCTGCTCTCCCGCAATCGAGTACGATCTGCTGCTGCTCGATCTCGCACTGCCCGGCGAGAGCGGCATCGATCTGCTGCCGCGCATCCTCGAGGTGCAGCCGACATCTTCCGGTCATCATGATCACCGCCTTTGGCACGATGGGCAATGTCGTCGACGCCATTCGCGCCGGCGCGGAGAACTTCGTCCAGAAGCCGTGGGACAACGAGAAGCTGCTGGCCGACATCCGCAGCCGCCATCGCGCGGCATCGTGCCGAAGAAGAGGTCGTCCAGCTCAAGCGCACGCTTAAGCAGCGCTATAACTTCGAAAACATCGTCGGCAAGAGCGAGCCGATGCTGCGGCTCTTCGATCTCGTCGCACAGGTCGCGCCAAGCCGCTCCACCGTGCTGATTCAAGGCGAGAGCGGCACGGGCAAAGAACTCATCGCCAAGGCCATTCACGCCAACTCGCCGCGCCGCGATCGGCCGTTCGTCCCCGTCAACACGGGCGCGGTGCCATCGGATCTGCTCGAGTCGACGCTCTTCGGCCACGTCAAAGGCGCCTTCACCTCCGCTGTCGCGGCGAAGAAAGGCCTCTTCGAAGTCGCCAACGGAGGCACGCTCTTCCTCGACGAGATCGGCACCATGAGCATGGACATGCAGGCCAAGATCCTGCGCGTCCTGCAGGATCGCCGCTTCATGCATCTGGGCGGAACGCAGGAGATCCAGGTCGACGTCCGCATCGTCGCCGCCACCAACGTCAATCTGCAGGAGGCTGTGCGCGAAGGACGCTTCCGCGAAGATCTCTTCTACCGCCTCAATGTCATCACCCTTGAGCTTCCTCCACTACGCTCGCGCCGCGAAGACATTCCTCTGCTCGCCGCGCACTTCCTCAAGTTCTACGCCGACGAGAATGGCACCGAGGACCGCGTCCTCTCGCCCGAGGCGCTGCGCATCCTGATGGACTACGAGTGGCCGGGCAACGTCCGCGAGCTGGAGAACGCGATGGAGCGCGGCGTCGTGCTCTCCACCTCGCGCAACCATCACGCCGGATCTGCTTGCCGCACAGCTCACCGGCAACACCTACTCCGTCGACGCTGCTCGAGCACAAGCCGGACGCCTCGCTCTTCGACCTGATGGAAGAGATCGAGCGGCGCATCATCGCCGATCGGCTGGAGCGCTGCCACTGGAACCAGACCGAGGCCGCCGAGTACTTCCGCATCCCGCTCTCCACGCTGAACCAGAAGATCAAGCGCCTGAACGTCGAAGTGAAGAAGCGCAGCCGCGACTAGCTAGTCCCGGCTGAATCACAATCTTCATCGAGTCCGCCTGCGGATGCGAAGCCAGGTCGATGGCCGCCACCGCATCCTCCAGCGAGAAGCGATGCGAGATCAGCTGCGTCAGATCGAAGCCGCTCGCGTAGCCGTCAAGCACCATCTTCGCCACCTCATCGTTGATCGCGACCGACGCGCTGTACGACCCCATCAGCGTCTTCTCGTCCATGCAGACCGCCGCCGGATCGAACGGCGCCTCTCCATGCTGCGTCGACGCAAACAGCATCACGCGCCCGCCCGGCCGCACCGCATCCATCGCGACCTTGATCAGCGCATCGCCGCCAACCGCAACCAGCGCGACATCCGCGCCGCGGCCCTCCGTCGCGGCCTTGTGCCGCAGCCACCACATCGCCACGCGCATCCAGCGGATGATCCAGTCCAAACTTCGCCGCAACCGCATGCCGCTCAGGATAGAGATCGCTGGTCAGCACCGTCGCGCCTGTCCGCCGCGCCAGCGCCGCCAGCAGAATCCCGATCGACCCCTGCCCGATCACCAGCACCGTCTCATCCGGCTTCAGATCGAGCAGCCGAACCGCCTTGTAGCAGGTGTTCACCGGCTCGATAAACGCCGCCTGCTCAAACGGAATATCGTCCGGAATCTTCACCAGCCCCGTCTTTCCGTCACGTCCGACGATCCAGTCCATCACGCGGATGTACTCGGCGAACCCTCCGCCCGAAGGCGCAAATCCCGCCGTGCAGCCGACCTTCTTGTAGGTCTCGCACTGCGCAAAGGTCTGCTTGCGGCAGTAGTAGCACTCGCCGCACGGAATGTGGTGGTACGCCATCACGCGATCGCCGACGCAAAGCCGGTACGCCCTCGCCCACCTTGGCGATCGTCCCCGCCATCTCGTGCCCGAAGACCCGCGGCGCAGCGTGCGACCCGGTATGAATCTTCTTCAGGTCCGTCCCGCAGATGCCGCAGGTATGGATCCTCACCAGCACCTCGCCGGCGCCGATCTCCGGCACAGGAATCGTCTCTACACGCACATCGTTGACGCCGCGATAGACCGCGGCCCGCATCGTCTGCTGGAACAACTGTCACGTCGCTCAGACACTTCCGGTTCGCAATGAGCTCTTTCAACATTCTTCTCTTTCATAGAAATCTTGTTTACAGTCTCTGCAAGCGCCTTCGGCCGCGAGCGCACTGTTCTTTCCGAGTTGCACCAGCGCAGCCCCAATATTGGGGCCGCAACGCTACATGCGCGAGAAAGGCAGTCATTCGCATCTGGCCGTGCGCGTCGATAAACGGATTCAGGTCAGGCAGCGTGCATCCGCCGCATCCGAGACTGCTTTGATCACAGCAGATCGGAATTCCGCGCATCTGCGCGAGTCGCGCAACCGTCGCAGCCTCCATATCGACCAGCACTGCGCCATAGCTCGCCCGAAGCCGAGCTTTTTCTCCGCGCATCGGCAACGTGCAGCTGTCGTCACCAGCGCAATCTGCGCTTTCCGTCGGTCAGCAGAAGCGCTCTCCGGTCTGCGCATCGATCACCACAGCGGCACGTAGCACTGTCCCGGCGCTTAGCTTCGATCGCAAGCTCCTGCCCAGCCCACCGAGAGCACCATGTCAAGCGGCCCATCGGACTCCGCCGCTGCAAACGCTGCGTCAGCGCCGCCGCGCCCATTCCGGCGCAGACGCGCAATCCACTCATCGTCGCCTTGAACTGTCAGTCCACTACTTCGATGCACCTGCACGTCGAACGCTACGCGCTCCCAGCCCTTCACCAGCGGCTTCAACTCGCCCGGCAGCGCGGCAATGATCGCCGATCCTCATGCGCTTCGGACGGCGGGCATACCCATGCGCGACGAACCACTCGATCGCCGCCCGCAGCGCGTTGTAGATCGGCAGCACCTTGAAAGCCCAGCTCGCGCTCCGCCTTCGCCGACGAGGCAAACATCATCTTCTTGCCCATGCGAACCGCCTCGACCGTCGCGCGCGGCTCCTTGCCGCGCAGCTTGCCCGTAATCGTCTCGTCGAAGAACGCGAACGCCATCGCGACCGCATGCGGCACCTTCATCGTCGGCGAAGGCAGCCCCGTAATCGCAGACATGCGATCCAGTATCTGTTTCAGCGTGAGATTCTCTCCGCCCAGAATGTAGCGCTCGCCCGGCGTTCCGCGCTCCAGCGCCGACCACATGCATCCGCGCCACCTCGGACGACATCCACCAGGTTCAGCCCCGTATCGACGTACGCCGGAAACTTCCTGATTCAGAAAGTCCACGATGATCCGGCCCGTCGGCGTAGGCTTCGCATCGCCCGGCCCGATCGGCGTCGTCGGATTCAGGATCATCACATGCTGCCCCGCCTTCGCAGCCGCAATCGCCTCCTGCTCCGCCAGAAACTTCGACCGCTTGTAGTGGCCGATCATGTCGTCCAGCGAGACCGGCGTAGCCTCATCCACGATCGTTCCGTCCGTCTTGAAGCCCATCGTCGCCACGCTCGACGTGTAGACCACCGCTGCACGCCCTCCTCGCGCGCCAGCCTCAACAGCTCGCGCGTGCCGTCCACATTGGCCGCGTACATCTCCTTCGGATCGCGCACCCACAGCCGGTAGTCCGCCGCCACATGCACCAGCGCATCGCACCCGGTCAGCGCCGTACGCAGCTCCTCCGGCTGGCGCAGATCGCCCACCACCATCTCCGCGTCGAGCCCCTGCAAGCGCATCCAGCCGGCTGGTCTGCCGGGTCAGCAGCCGCAGCTCCGCGCCCTCGGCCGCATAAGCTGCGCGCCACATGGCCTGCCCACAAAGCCCGTCGCCCCTGTGATGAAATACGCGCAAACTTTCACGCTACTCTTGCCGCACGTGAGTGCACAGTCTTGCGGCGCGAACGTCGAGGCGATGCAGTGCCATCAGTCCAGCTTCTCCGGCTCGATCTGGATGTTCTTCTCGCCGGCAGCCTTCTTCTCCCAGTACTTCTTCACCCACGCCTCGAAGGTCTTGCCCGCGGCCGTGTCGCGCCCGGTAAACGCAAGCGCCGCAATATCCGAGTAGGCGATATTCACCTTCGTCTGTCTCATTCGTCGGGATGATGCGCACGAACGAATCGGCCAGCGAAGATCCGGTGCGCCGATCGAAGAGATAGCCCTCGACCTTCGAGCCGTCCTTGCGCGTGATCGTGATGTCGCCGCGATAGTCGAACGCCTTCTCCAGCGCCTCGCGCACCTCTGCCTCGCTGGCCAGCGCCGGAACCCAGCCCTCAAGCTGCTCGCGCTCACGGCCCGCAGCAACCTCGATCTCATCGGGATTCTCATGCGACAGCTGCTCCAGCTTCGCTGCTTCCTGCGTCTGCGTCGCCATCGCTTAGTCTCCTGAGACTTCCTGCAGCTCGGCTGCGCTATGCGTCGCGGCGCCGGAGCGATCTGCACCAGCGGAGCCGTGGCTGCGCAGGCTTCCACTCGTTCAGCAGCTTCATGCGCGCCGTCATCCTCGATACGTGTCGAAGAAGATCGCCTTCGCCGTCTCGCAGCAGACCCTTGATCGAGCCGAAGGTGTAGTTCACGCCGCTGGCCTCATAGCCGGAGTGCACCATGCAGTTCGCGCACTGCGGATTGCCGGACTCCGTGCCGTAGTTCTGCCACTCGACCGTCTCCATCAACTCCTTGAAGCGTGTCGGCGTAGCCATCCTGCAGCAGGTAGCAAGGCTTCTGCCAGCCGAAGATGCGAGAACGTCGGCATGCCCCACGGCGTGCAGGTCAGATGCTTCTTGCCCATCAGGAACTCCATGAAGATCGGCGACGCATTGAACCGCCACGTCTTCTTGCGGTTCGACAGGATCGACGCGGAACATCTTCTTCGACCGCGCGCGCCCAAGAAAGTGCTTCTGGTCCGGAGCCTTGTCGTAGGTGTAGCCCGGCGAGACCATCATGCTCTCGACGCCCGCCGTCCATCAGCTCATCGAAGTGCGCGCGCACGCTGTTCGGATCGGCGCCATCAAACAGCGTCGTGTTCGTCGTCACGCGGAAGCCCGCTGCCACCGCAGCCCGCACGCCCTCCATCGCAATGTCGTATCCACCCTCGCGGCAGACGGAAAAGTCATGGTGCTCGCGCTGGCCATCCACATGCACCGAGAACGAGAGATACTTGCTCGGCTTGAAGAGGTGCAGCTTCTCCTTCAGCAGCAGCGCGTTCGTGCACATGTAGACGTACTTCTTCCGCGCCACCAGACCGGCAACGATCTCCGGCATCTGCGGATGCAGCAGCGGCTCTCCGCCAGGAATCGCCACCATCGGCGTGCCGCACTCTTCCACCGCCTTGAAGCACTCCTCCGGCGTCAGCTCCGCCTTCAGAATGTGCGCCGGGTACTGAATCTTGCCGCAGCCGGCGCACGCCAGGTTGCAGCGGAACAGCGGCTCCAGCATCAGCACCAGCGGATACTTCTTCCGCCCCAGAAACTTCTGCTTCAGCACGTACGTTGCGACGGTCCAGGCTTGCGAGACTGGTACTGCCATTGGATGTCTCCTTTACAACAAACTCGAATACTGCCGCAGCCACTCGCGCAGCTGATAAACTGCAACGTTACAGCCGCTGCGGACTGTTTCCTTCTCCATCGCCCGCTTGTACGTCGTCAGCGCCAGCAGCGGGAAGTACTGCTTGTACAAGTGATATCCCAGGTAGAACACCCGCGGGAAATCCTGTTCCCGTGTAGTAACTCTCGCCGTTGCGTCCCTGGGACAAGTTCATCCCAGCTGCCATCTTCATGCTGACGGTCGATCAGCCAGCGAATCCCCTTGGCCACCGAGTCCGAACGCACATCGCCGCCGCCAGCAGCCCCAGCACCGCCCACGCCGTCTGCGAAGGAGTGCTCGGCCCAATGCCCTGCTGCAGCGTCGATCGTCGTAGCGTCCCGCAGGTCTCGCCCCAGCCGCCATCGGAGTTCTGCACCATGCGAATCCACTCCGCCGCCTGCAGGATCGCCGGCTCGTGGCTCCACATGCCCATCGCCTCCAGACCGCGCAGCACCAGGAACGTTCCGTACAGATAGTTCACGCCCCAGCGGCCGAACCAGCTTCCGTCCGGCTCCTGCTCCTTCAGGACGAACTGCACCGCCTTCTCCACGCGCTTGTCGTCGTCGGGTGAAGCCATACTGCGCCAGCATCTCCAGCATGCGCCCGGTAATGTCCACCGTCGGCGGATCGAGCATCGCGTTGTGGTCGGCGAACGGAATGTACTGGAAGATCATCTTCGTGTTGTCCTTATCGAAGCTCGCCCAGCCGCCGTTCTTGCACTGCATCGCCAAGATCCAGTCGAGCGCGCGCTGCGCAGACCTCGTGCTGGTATCGCTCCCGCGGATTGTCGACACAGTTCAGCGCCAGCAGCACCTCGCCAGTATCATCCACATCCGGATAAAACTCATTGTTGAACTCGAAGTACCAGCCGCCCGGCTCGACGTTCTTCACCTTCTCCGCCCAGTCGCCCTTATGCCGGACTTCTTTCGAGAGCATCCAGTCCGCCGCCTTCAGCAGGCGCGGATCGTCCTCGGAACGCCAGCCTCGCCCAGCGCGGAGATCACCTGCGCCGTATCCCACACCGGCGGGAAGCACGGCTGCATCCGGAAGGTCGGCGTCGGATAGTCCGGCTCGCCCTCGGGATAGTCGATGCCCAGCTTCTCAAACTCGTCCATCGCGCGGATAAACTGCGGATCGTCCAGCGAATACCCCAGGCAGCGCAGCGCCACGATCGCGTTCAGCATGGCCGGATAGATCGCGCCCAGCCCGTCCGACTTCTCGAAGCGCTCCAGCATCCACTTCTCCGCCTTCTTCAACGCCATCTTGCGCAGCGGACGAATGTGAACCCGCTCAAACCAATGTGTCATCCGGTCGAGTAAACAGGAAGAAATTGCGCCAGCCGAACGGGCGCTTCCTGTCCCACCGCAGATGCAGATTCGGCGTTCTCACGCCCGCCGACAAACAACTCGTCGATCCCCTGCTCCGGAGTCATCTTCTTGAACGGCTTCTTCGCATAGATGATCGACAGCGGCACCAGAATGCCGCGCGACCACGAAGAGATCTCATAGATATTGAAGTAGAACCAGTTCGGAAAGAGAACGATCTCCGGCGGAACCGCCGGCACCGCGTCGTAGTCGTACTGCCCCAGCGAACACAGATAGATCTTGGTGAAGGTATTGCACTCCACCACGCCGCCGTGCGCCAGCACCCACTCCCGCGCCTTCACCAGCACCGGATGTCCGCCGACCAGCCCATCAGCTTCAGCGCCAAATAGCCTTCACGCCGTAGTTGATATTCGACGGCCCGCCCGGATATTGGCTCCATCCGCCATCTTCGTTCTGGTGGCGCAGAATCTCGTTGACCGCGCGCTCCATCTTGCCGCGATCGCCCGTGCCCAGCAGCGTATGCATGAAGATGTAGTCGGCCTCGAGCATCACGTCGGCTTCCAGCTCGCCACACCAGTAGCCATCCGCATGCTGCTGACCCAGCAGCCAATCCTTGGCCCGGTTGATGCCGCCGACGACCTGGTCCAGGCCGAGGTCCATCCGGCCATAGCGCGGCTGCGCGGGCTTGGTTCAGCCGTCTTCGGATTCCTTGGAAATGTACTCATGTAACGACAAACTCTCTGAAGCTACTCTCGATGACTGAGCTTCTTACGGCGGGATTGCGTACTACGCGGTGGAGCGCGATGCGATCGCCTGAACAATCTCCGGCGGAAGGCCGAACCGCACGTTCTCCGGCATCACTTCCACCTCATCCACATCGCCATACCCCATCGCCTGCAGATACTCCACGACGTCCTGCACCAGCACCTCCGGCGCCGAAGCGCCGGCTGTCACAGCAACCGTATTCACCCCATCCAGCCACTCCGGCTGGATCGCATCCGCCGTATCGATCAGGTAAGAGTTCGTGTCCAGATTCTTCGAGACCTCCACCAGCCGGTTTGAGTTCGAGCTGTTCTTCGATCCCACCACCAGCACCAGATCCGCGCCATGCGCCACGTTCTTCACCGCAATCTGGCGGTTCTCCGTCGCGTAGCAGATGTCCTGCGCGTGCGGCCCGACAATATTCGGGAACTTCTGCTTCAGCGCCTCGATCATGTACCGCGCCTCATCCAGCGACAGCGTCGTCTGGGTCAGATACGCAACCTTGTTCGGATCCGGAACCACCAGCGCCGCAACCTCTTCCACCGTCGAAACCACCTGGGTCACATCCGGCGCCTCGCCCTGCGTGCCTTCGACCTCTTCGTGGTCGCGATGTCCCACCAGCACCAGCGAATAGCCCTGCTTGGCGAACTTGATCGCCTCCACGTGAACCTTGGTCACCAGCGGGCAGGTCGCATCCATCACCTTCAGCCCCACGCTCCTTCGCTCGCTGACGGACCGCCGGAGAAACGCCGTGGGCCGAATAAATAACCCGCGCACCCTCAGGAACCTCGTCCAGCTCGTTGACGAAGATCGCCCCTTTTTTCGCCAGATCGGTCACCACATAGCTGTTATGCACGATCTCCTTGCGGACGTAGATCGGCGCGCCGAATGTCTCCAGCGCAATCTGCACAATATCGATGGCGCGAACCACCCCTGCGCAGAAGCCTCGGGGCTTCAAAAGAGTACTCGTTTGGTGGTCACAGAAGTCTCGGTCGGGTTCGCAGCGGCCTGATCCAGCGTCGTTGTAGTCACCCATCCAGTATACCGCGATTCACAGCCGGGTGAACTGGATTTGAACCATTTATGGTGCAATCCGAATTCGAATTCTAGCCCGTTATCAGCATCTTTCCGGTATGCGTCGCATCGGCAAATGAACGCATACTACACCTCGGGATCCATACCGAAACTACAGACCGTCGCAAGTGCTCTGTCACCGTCAACTCGCAACCTACATGCTGTTGCGAAGTGCAGCCATGATGACCGCAATGGCACTTCAGCGTGGTCATGCGAGCCGCATCCTCACAGGATGTGGAGCAATACTTCTTGCACCTGCAGGCGGCCATACAGTTACAAGCCGTGTGAGCACATTTCTTAGGTGTACGACTGGTCATCTGGACATGAAATCCTCCTCAAGAAGACAGATGCACGCGTTGTCCGATAGGATACTGCCTTCTCGACGGATGCGAAGATGTCCTACCGGCTGCTCTCCAGCAGACTCTCGGCATGCTCCAGGCTCGTCTCGGTCAGCTTCGCCCCGCTCAACATCCGCGCAATCTCCCTGCGTCCGCTCCCCGTCCTCCATCCGCCGGATGTCGGTCCGCGTCCGCCCACGCTTCTCCGTCTTCTCAATCAGGAAATGCTGGTCGGCAAACGCCGCAATCTGCGGCAGATGCGTGATACACACCACCTGCTGCCCCTTGGAGAGCGTCTTCAGCTTCCTCCCCACCGCCTCCGCCGCCCGGCCGCCGATGCCGATATCGATCTCGTCGAAGACCAGCGTCCGCGGCAGCAATGCGCCTTCTTCTTCCGTCCGCCGGCCCCTGCCGCAGCCTCCTCCACCGTCACCTTCAGCGCCAGCATCACCCGCGACATCTCACCGCCCGAAGCAATCTCCTCCAGCGGCTTCAGCGGCTCACCGGCATTCGTCGCAATCAGGCACTCGATCTGGTCCCACCCATGCGCCGTCCAACTCGCCGTACTCGTGCTCCGGCGTCACCTCCACCTTGAACTTCACACTGCATCGCCAGATCGTTGATCTGCGCCGCCGCCAGCTTCTCCAGCCGTCCGCCGCCTCGCTCCGCGCTCGCCGTCAACGCCTTCGCCGCAGTCCGGTAGAGCCGCCGCATCCTGCGCCTCCTGCGCCTTCAACTCCACCAGCAGACGCATCGCGGTTCTCCACCTCCGCCAAGCGTCGCGCCGCCTCCGCGCCAAAGCGCAATCACCTCGGCCAGCGTCTTGCCCGTACTTCCGCTTCAGCCGGTCCAGCGCCGCCAGCCGATCCTCGATCTCCTCCAGCCGCCCCGGCGAAGCATGCAACATTCTCCGCAAAGTCCCGCACCTCCGCGTCCACATCCTCCACCGCCGCCTTCGCCGCCGCCAGCTGCTGCGCCGGCTCCTCAAACCGCGTCATCATACCGCGCCAGCTCCTCCAGATGCTTCAACGCCGCACCCAGCGTAGTCTCCGCCGACCGCTCCGCCTCGTACAGCAGATCATGCGCGCTCATCGCCGCCGCATACAGCTTCTCCGCATTCGCCAGCACCCGCTTCTCCGCCTCCAGCTGCGCATCTTCGTCCTCGGCCGTCAGCCCGGCCTGCTCGATCTCCTTGCTCTGAAAGCGCCACAGATCCAGCCATCCGCAGCCGGTCCTGCTCGTCGGACTGCAACTCCTCCAGCCGCGCCCGCGTAGCCTTCGCCACGCCGCAAACGCCGCAGCAACCTGCTCCGTCCCCACCCCGCCAAAACGGTCCAGCAGAATCCGCTGCTGCGCCTGGTCGAACGACCCCAGCGTCTCGCCCTGCGAGTGGATCAGCGCCAGCTCCGGCGCCAGCTGCCGCAACACCCCAACCGTCGCCGGCTGATTGTTGATGAACACCCTGCCCTTGCCGTTCGCCGCAATCTCCCGCCGCAGCAGAATGTCGTCCGAGCTCCGCGTCGATCCCGTTCGCCTCCAGAACCGCAGCCGCCCCCGGCGTCAACTCGAAGACGCACCCCAGCACCGCCTTCTCCGCGCCGTGCCGCACCACATCGGGCGAAGCCTTCCCGCCCAGCAGCAGCGCCAGCGCGTCGATCAGGATCGACTTCCCCGCGCCCGTCTCGCCCGTCAGCAGGTTCAGCCCCGGCCCAAAGCTCGCGATCGCCTGGTCGATCACCGCATAATTTTCCGCCCGCAACTCCAGCAGCATCGGTCCCTCTCGTACCGCGAGAATAGCAAACTGAACCACTTGCTATCATTTCGCCATAGAAAGCCGCATCTCCGCCCCGCATCACACTTGATGCCCCGCGCGACAATTCACCCGGAGTCTTGGTAATCCGCAAAGGCTGCGATTTACACTAGCCACTGGTGACTAATAACTATGCTTTGGATCTCCGCTCTGGCTCTGTTTCTCTTTCAGGATGACACCGCTGCGCCTCTTCAGTCACCCGGCTCCACCAGCGCTCTGGGCGAGATGGTCCACAACTGCGGCCCTGTCGCCTTCACCGTCCTCGTTCTGCTGCTGATCGCCAGCATCTTCTCCTGGACCATCATGCTCTCCAAGTGGCGCGCCTTCCGCCAGCGCGCAGACGCAGAGCCAGCGCTTCCTCCGCGCCTTCCGCAAATCGACGCCGGCTCAGCGAACTCGCCACTGTCGCCGACCAGTTCCAGCCCAGCCCGCTGGTCGCCGTCTTCACCGAGATCCACGACGAGTACCAGCGCCAGACCGGCGGCCGCGGCCTGCCCCGCAACCCCATCGCGCTCGAGCGCGCCGCGCAGACCGCCTCCAGCGAAGCCCTCACCGACATGGAGCAGCGCATGACCTGGCTCGCCACCATCGCCGCCATCGCGCCCTTCATCGGCCTCTTCGGCACCGTCATGGGCATCATCGACGCCTTCCACGGCCTCGGCACCGCCGGCGCCGCCACCCTGCGCGCCGTCGCCCCCGGCATCTCCGAGGCCCTCATCACCACCGCCGCCGGCCTCGTCGTCGCCATCCCCGCCGTCATCGGCTACAACCAGCTCACCGCGCAGCTCCGCGAGTTCGGCGCGCGCATGGACGACTTCGGCCGCGAACTGCTCAACGCCATCGAGAACGCCGCCATGACGCGCACCGCCACCACCCTGTCCCCGAAGAAGCCGCCGCCGGAGGACCTTCTAAGCCATGGCCTTCTCCACCAACGCACGGCGGCCAGATCCGCACCCAGACCGCACTGGCCGAGATCAACATCACGCCGCTGGTCGACGTCGTCCTCGTGCTGCTGATCATCTTCATGCTCACCGCGCCGGTGCTGCAGTCCGGCATCGAGGTCGCCGTGCCGAAGACCCGCTCCGTCAACCAGCTCACCGAAGAGCGCACCGTCGTCACCATCGACAAGACCAGAACGTCTTCCTGCAGGCCAGCGGAGCGGACCAGCCCATCAACGTCAACGATCTCACCCGCAGCTCAAGGCCAACGTCAGCAGCAATCCCGCCAAGCGCATCATCTACGTTCGCGCCGACGAGCAGGTGCCCTTCGGCGCCTTCGCCTCCGTCATGGACGCGGTCAAGCAGGCCGGCATCACCAACATCAGCATCGTCACCCAGCCGCTCGAAAAATGACGACATGCCAGCTAGGAGCGGTGCCATAGCCACTCCACTCCAATTCAGTCGCAGCCAACAGCGTCAGCGAAAACCTGGCGGCAACTTCGCAGGCTCGCTCGTGCTGCACGCCGCCGTCTTCGGCGCTCTCATCGGCTGGACGCTGCTGTCGCACAAGGGCAGAACTGGGGCGAGCACGCGCTCACTGCAGGCGCCATTCAGGCCACCATGGTCAACGTCTCTCCGCTGCCGCCGAGCCAGCGCACCCTCGACACCGGCGTCCTCACCTCCGAGACGCCAAGCCCTGCGCCCTGTCCAAGAAAAAGAAAAGACCGAGCCACTACCATCGCCCGACGAACTCGCTATCCCAGACTAAACAGACCAAGCCAGTCAAGACCGCCGAAAAGGTAACTCCGCAACCGCCCAAGCACGTCAGCCCGTGCCCGTGCAACCCAACAAGGCCGTCACCGGCGAAACCGGCGGAATCCGCATCGCGCAGGCCACCATGCAGACTCAAGACTGGCACCGCCAGCGTCTCCGTCGCAGACCGCACCTTCGGCGCCCGTTTCGCCTACTACGTCAACATCGTCAATCGCAAGGTGGCCGAAAACTGGTTCACCAGATGCTGACCCCCGGCCTCCGAGGGCAAACGCGTCTACGTCGTCTTCGACATCAAGCGCGACGGCACTCCCTCTAATGCCCGATCGAAACCAAGCAGCGGATCGCCAAGCCTCGACGTCTCCGCCATGCACGCCGTGCAGCACGTCGACACCTTCGGCCCGCTGCCACAAGGCGACCACATCACCGTCGAGTACACCTTCAACTACACCCGCCTGAATTAATTCAGTGAATATTCAGCAGAGAACATACCGACAGAAGCCGCAACCTACGCCATCAACGGGCCTTCTCACTCGGGAGTACCTCTATTGATTACCTTCCACAGCGTCACCCAACGCCAACAAACCCGATTACGTCATACCATAGATGAGGAATGTCTAGCCCGGTGCCCACCTCGAACGTTCGCCTCCTTTGGATCGCTGCACTGTCTCTTCTTTTCCTCGGTACGTCCATCACTCAAGCCAACGCGCAGGACTAGTTCAAGACCGAGACCACCAGCGGCGCGTCCACCATTCGCATCGCCGTCGCCGACTTCAAGCCCGCTCGCGCCGACCCGCAGACCGTCCCCCTCAAACAGACCTTCGACACCACCCTCTACGCCGACCTCGCCACCGCCGGCATCTTCGACATCGTCTCCAAGAGCCTCGCCCCGCAGATCGACACCGGGCACCCCAGCCGAAATCAGCCTCGCAGCAGTGGTCCAACGCGCCCGCCAGCGCGCCATGGTCGCCTTCGGCACCCTCGGCGTCCAGAACGGCAAGCTCGTCGCCAACGGCTTCCTCTTCGACGCCAAGAATCAGCCAGTACCCCCAGGTCCTCGCCAAGCAATACAGCGAAGACCCCACCGAGGACTCCGCCCGCCAGATCGCCCACCGCTTCGCCGACGAGATCATCTTCCGCCTCGGCGGCGGCACCCCCGGCATCGCCGAGACCAAGATCTACTACGTCAAAATCGGCGGCGGCAACAAAGAGATCTGGGAGATGGACTACGACGGCGCCAACCAGCACGCCATCACCCACCTCGGCACCATCTCCATCTCGCCGCGCATCTCGCCCGGACAACACCCGCCTCGCCTTCTCCTCGCTCGGCCGCGAAGGCTTCCAGATCCACATGTACTCGCTGCTGCTCAACCGCATGGTCAACTTCCCTGCAGTCGGCGGCACCAATCTCTCGCCCGCGTGGTCGCCCGACGGCAACGAGTTCGCCTTCTCCTCCTCGCGCACCGGCGACCCCGAGATCTGGATCTCCGACGCCAGCGGCAACCTCGCCCGCCGCATCACCAGCTTCCGCGGCCCCGACGTCTCGCCCACCTACAACCCCAAGACCGGCGCGCAGATCGCCTGGATCAGCGGACGCACCGGCCTGCCCCAGCTCTACATCATGGACGCCGACGGCTCCGGCGTCCAGCGCATGACCGACGGCGGCTACGCTACCTCGCCCTCCTGGTCGCCCAACGGCCAGTTCATCGCCTTCGCCTGGGACCGCAAGTACGGCCCCGGCGCTCCCGGCGGCCAGGACATCTACGTCATGGAGGTCGCCACCAAGCGCTGGATCCAGCTCACCCACGACGGCGGCCGCTGCGACTTCCCCTCCTGGTCTCCCGACGGCCGCCACATCGTCTACGCCAACTCCGCCGACGGCAACGCCGACCACATGAGGATCTGGACCATGCTCGCCGGACGGCACCCAGAAGCGCGCCCTCACCGGCACCGGCGCAGACATGCCAAACTGGAGTTGGAAGATAATCTTTCGTACCTGTCGGGACGTATCTCGACACGGACCCTCGTCGGTAATCACTTTTGATATCGATAACTCAGCAGGAGAAGAACATGAGCTCGATTCATAACCCACTTCAGCCGGACTCGTATCCTGGCCACGCACCCTCGTTCACCGGCCTCGGCGCCGTCACCGGCTGCCATAAGAAGGAAAGCGGCGTTAATCCCAACACCCTCGGGCCATGCCCACCGCTCCGGCCAGCCGCTCCCACGGCCACCCTCACCGCCGACCCGCTCGCCATCGACCTCGGCCAGTCCGTCGTCCTCAACTGGCGCACCACAGAACGCCACCGTCGTCACCATCGACGGCATCGGCCAGGTCAACGTCAACGGCACCCAGACCGTCTCGCCGTCGAACTCCACCAACTTCCATCTCGTCGCCAAGGGCGACGGCGGCACCACCGAAGCCAACGTCCGCGTCACCGTCCGCGTCCCGGTCGCACCCACCGTCCCGCCGACTGCCAGCGAAGCCGGCGACATGGGCACGGACGCAGCGTTCCACCAGAACGTGCAGGACGTCTTCTTCGACTACGACAGCTACGACCTGCGCCCCGACGCCCAGGCCGCCGACCGCCCAGGCCGCCTCCTACCTCGCCGCGCATCCCGCCATCAAGATCGTCATCGGCGGCTACTGCGACGACCGCGGCTCGGCCGAGTACAACCTGGCGCTCGGCGAAAACCGCGCCAACGCAGCCGCGACCGCACTCGTCAACGCCGGTGTCGCTGCCAGCCGTATCCGCGTCATCAGCTACGGCAAGGAAAAGCAGTTCTGCACCGAAGAGAACGAGTCCTGCTGGCAGCAGAACCGCCGCGCCCAGTTCTCCCTCGACCGTTAGCCCGCTAACCGCTAGCACATTCGCCAGCTAGCCCAACCGCCCGTCACGCGGTAATCTCTTATCAGGCATCCCTAACCCAGCCCTTGCGCCCCAAAGCGTAAGGGCTGATTGAATAGAAAGCCGCTCAAGGTCTACCGCCATGACAAGCCGACCCATCAAATCCATCGCATCGTCTTATCCAGACAGGCCGTGGCGTCTCCGCATCGCCGCTCCGCTGCTGCTGGCTACCATCGCCTTCACCGCGGTTCCTGCCTTTGCCGTCAACAAGGACATGGTGCAGCTCCAGACACAGATACAGGATTTGCAGGAGGCCGTGACAAAGCTGCAGCAGTCTAACGACGAACGCATGGGCGTCATGAAGGACCTCGTCCAGCAGAGCGCGGATTCCGTCAACAAGATGGCAATCAACCTCGACGCCATACAGCACCAGCTGCACACTCAACAAGAGGCACAGGGCACCAAGATCGACCAGGTCTCCAGCCAGATTCAGTCGCTCAACGACTCGCTCGACGAGCTTAAAGCCCGCCTCAGCCGTCTTGAAAAGCTGACCCAGGCCGTCCAGAACCAGCAGCAGTCGCTGAGCGCGAGCCTGCCGCCCTCCTCTGCCGGCGCGCCTGCTGATTCTTCGCTCACCCAGCCACCCGCAGCTTCAGCTCCTGATATGCAGCAGCCCACTCCGCCGGTCAAGGGAAGCGCGGCAAACCCTCCGCAACGGTAGCAGCAGCCGATCTGCCCAGCACTCCGCCGACATCCGACGCCCCGCCAGCGCCTCCAGCCGACCAGCTCTACAAGACCGCACTCGGCGACTACATGGGCGCGAAATACTCCCTGGCCGAAGCTGAATTTGCTGACGTTATCAAGTTCTACCCCGACGATCCGCTCGCCGGAAACGCCTACTACTACCGCGCCGAGATCGACTATCGCGGCGGAAAATACCCCTCGTCCATAAAGAACTACGACAAGGTCCTCGAGCAGTATCCGGACAACAACAAAGTCCCCGTCTCCCACCTGCATAAGGGACAGGCCCTCATCGCACTCAAGCAGACCGACGCCGGAGTCCGCGAGTTCCGTACCCTCATCCAGCGCTTCCCCAACTCGCCGGAGGCCATGCAGGCACGCAGCAAACTCAACGGCATGGGCATCACCATAACCCCACGCAAGTCGCCCACCGACTAACTCCGCATCCCCTGCATCAGCGCCTCGACCTCGGCCCGTTCCGCCCCCGTGATCGGCAACCACGGCAGCCGTGGCAGGCCACCGAAGTATCCGTTCAGGTCGCAGCCGTACCTGATCCCGCAACACCCATCCCACGCTCGATGCGTCTCGCGGCACCCGCCACCCGAAGCTGCTTCTCCTCCGCCAGCCCCGCATCGCCATCCTTCCACGCCGCAAGCACCTCGTAGCACGCCTGCGGAGCACACGCGCCAAACCCCGGCACCGCACCCACCGCCCCAGCCTGCAGCCCTTCGAGCATCTCCAGCGTATCTCCCGCCAATATCTGAAATCCCACAGTCTTCGTCCGCGTCCGTAGCCCCGGCTTCCCCGGAGCACTCGCCACAGCAGCACCTCCACCCGCCAGCGTCTCTGCCGTCACCAGCGAGCCACTTTCGTCCGCATCACGGTCAGCCTAGCATCCGGCCCGTCGCCGCCGAGAAGACTGTCGTCACGGTCACCTCGTGCCGCACTCCATCGGTCCCAGCCTTCAACACTGTCATCCGCTCCCGGCCGCAATCCGCATCGATCAACCCAATTACCCGCGGATGGCCAGCCAGCTCAACCACAATCTCCGCGCCAAGCCTCTCATCTCCGGGCAAGCCATAGTCTGCCAGCACTACCGGCAGCGGCGAGCGATCCGCCAGCATCTGAAAATAAGTCAGAACTCTCCTTCGCTCGCCCTGCTCCACGCAGCATCGCCGGCGCCTGCACCACCACAGCGTCATACCGTACGCCGGCCGCAAACTCCGCACCCAGCCAGAGTCCCCGCCAAACTGTCTCGCGACACCCCAGCCATCATCACCTTCTGGCGACGGTCGCCCCAATCGCCGACCCCAGCACCTGTCGCGTCTCATCCTCCGACAGCAGGCTCGCCTCCCCCTGCGACCCCAGCACCACCAACCCCGCCGCGGGTGTCCGCGAGTAGCGGTCGATGTTGTACTCGAGTTTGCGTAAGTTCAGGCGGCCGTCGGGAAAAAACGGCGTAGTCAGAGGCAGATGAAGCCCTTCAAGCAGCATCCTTCCATTCTAAGAGCGCCAGGCCCACCGCGTCTCCCGGTAACCTCCGAAGGAACTATGTGCCACAAAAGACGTATCCAATCACCCTCCCGGCGCTAGCCATTTGCGATAACCTGACCAGTAGCAGACATGGCTATCCATCACGACATCACGAAGGGCAAATCGCTCGGCGACCTCGGCTTCGAGGCCTTCTGGTTCCTCACCCACACCCTCATCGCGGTCATCATCCTTGCAGCCGCCGTCGCCGCCATCTCGTTCGCCCATCCCGATCCCGACGCCTCAGCCCCCAAAGCATTAGGCACCGTCGTCGCATTCCTGGTGCCCATGATCGGCGGCTTCATCGTCACCAAGATGCAGCATAACGACATCGCCGGCTACGTCTGGATCTCCGGCCTGCTGCTCTTCTCCGTCGTTTGCGTCTGGGTGCTCGATCTGCCAACCGGCAATGGCCTCTGCGAAAAATGCGGAGCCATCGACAAACTCTGGCGCACCTTCTTCGACATCAACCATGGCAGCGGCCTCATGGGCGGCGACGGCCTTCTCGTCGGCACCTGGATCCCTCTCTCTATGATCGGTTACGCCGTCGGCGCAAAATTTGCAATCACAGAAGATTAGCCCCAAGTCCCATCGCTCAACCCAGATTAAAACAATCAGCCCGAGCCACCAGTCCGATAGCTCGGGCTTTTGATTGAATCCAGCAATCTAAACCACGGTCGCGACTCGATCCGCATGCAGCGTCTGCAGCGCAATCACGCTCAGAGTCCCCTTCTGCAGCGCCGAGATGCCCTCCGCCGCAGCCCGTGCCGCAGCCAGCGTCGTAATCGTCGGAACCCTCGCCATCACCGCAGCCCGCCGAATCGCCTTCTCATCGAAGAACGTCTCCTGCCCGCGCGGCGTGTTGATGATCATCTGAATCCGGTCGCCCTTGATCAGGTCCACCACGTTCGGACGACCCTCCTTCACCTTGTACACGCGCTCCGGCCGCAGTCCGCCGGCCTCCAGCACATCGGCCGTCCCATGCGTCGCCACCAGATGGAAGCCCATCTCCACAAACGCCTTCGCCAGCGACAGCAGGCTCTCCTTGTCATGGTCGTTCACGCTCAGGAAGATCGTTCCCTGCATCGGCAGCACCTGCCCGGCCGCAATCTGCGCCTTGGCAAACGCCTCGCCGAAGTTATCCGCGACGCCCATCACCTCGCCGGTCGACTTCATCTCCGGCCCCAGCACCGTATCCACGCCCGGGAACTTGCCCCACGGAAACACCGGCGACTTCACAAAGTAATGCGATCCCGTATCCAGGTCCTTGCCGCTCGCAACCTGCTCCGGCAGCAACTCCTTCAACTTCTTCCCCACCATGATCCGCGAAGCGATCTTCGCCAGCGGCACGCCCGTAGCCTTCGACACATACGGCACCGTGCGCGACGCCCGCGGATTCACCTCAATCACGTACACCGTACCGCGCTGAATCGCGAACTGAATATTCACCAGCCCTCGCACCTCCAGCGACATCGCCAGCTTCCGCGTGTACTCCCGAATCGTCTCCAGCACTTCAGCAGACAGATCCACCGCCGGCAGCACGCACGAAGAGTCGCCCGAGTGAATCCCGGCCTCCTCGATATGCTGCATGATCCCTGCGATCAGCACATCATCGCCATCGCACAGCGCATCCACATCGCACTCAATCGCATCTTCGAGGAAGTGGTCGATCAGTACCGGCCGCTCCTGCGAGTACTCGATCGCAGTGCTCATGTACTTCACAATCTCGTCGTCGTCGTACGCAATCACCATCGCCCGCCCGCCCAGCACATACGAAGGCCGCACCAGCACCGGATACCCCACGCGATTCGCACCCGCAACAGCCTCTTCCACAGAGGTCGCCATCGCGCCCTGCGGCTGCGGAATCTTCAACTCTTCAATCAGCTTGCCGAACCGCTTGCGGTCCTCCGCCAGATCGATCGACTCCGGCGAAGTCCCGATAATCGGCACGCCCGCCTTCTTCAGCGGCAGCGAAAGATTCAGCGGAGTCTGCCCGCCGAACTGCACAATCATCCCGATCTCCGCGCCCGACGAGGCCTCGTGCTCATACACCCCCAGCACGTCCTCCAGCGTCAGCGGCTCAAAGTACAACCGGTCGCTCGTGTCATAGTCCGTCGACACCGTCTCCGGATTGCAGTTCACCATGATCGTCTCGTACCCATCCTCACGCAGCGCAAACGCAGCATGGCAGCAGCAGTAGTCGAACTCGATTCCCTGCCCAATCCGGTTCGGCCCGCTGCCCAGGATCATGATCTTCTTCCGCGCCGTCGGTGCCGCCTCGTCCTCCTCGTCGTAGCAGCTATAGAGATAAGGCGTGTAGCTCTCGAACTCGCCCGCGCACGTGTCGACCATCTTGAACACCGGCATCACATTCAGCTTCTTCCGCAGAGCGCGCACCGCCGCCGTACCCGCCGCGCCTTTCAAGCCCCAGCTAGCAGCCAACCGCTCATCGGAGATGCCCATCCGCTTCGCCGTCCGCAACTGCTCCGCCGTCACCTCCGCCATCGACACGCCGCCGATAGCCTTGATCTCATCCGTGATCTGCTTCATCTGATTCAGAAACCACGGATCCATCGACGTCATCCGCGCCACCTCGCGAACGCTCATCCCCTTCTCGAACGCATAGCGCAGATACGCCAGCCGGTCCGGATGCGGCGTCACCAGCCGCTGCGTCAGCCGCCGCGGCTCAATGTCATCCGCCGTAGCCTTCTTGCCCGTCTCCAGCGAACGCACTGCCTTCATCATCGCTTCCTTGAAGGTCCGCCCAATCGCCATCACTTCGCCCACCGACTTCATCTGCGGCCCCAGGCCCTCATCCGCCCCGGGAAACTTCTCAAACTGCCACTTCGGAATCTTCACGACGACATAATCAATCGTCGGCTCAAAGCAAGCCGGCGTCGCCTTCGTAATATCGTTCTGAATCTCATCCAGCGTGTAACCCACCGCCAGCCGAGCCGCAATCTTCGCAATCGGAAATCCCGTAGCCTTCGAAGCCAGCGCCGAAGACCGCGACACGCGCGGATTCATCTCAATCACCGTCATGCGCCCGTTCTGCGGATTCACCGCGAACTGCACATTGCTCCCACCCGTCTCCACCCCAATCTCGCGAATCACCGCAATCGCCGCATCCCGCATCACCTGGTACTCGCGGTCCGTCAGCGTCTGCGCCGGAGCCACCGTAATCGAGTCGCCCGTATGCACACCCATCGGATCAAAGTTCTCAATCGAGCAGATGATGATGACGTTGTCCTTCAGGTCCCGCACGACCTCCAGCTCGTACTCCTTCCAACCCAGTACGCTCTCTTCGATCAGGCACTCGCTCACCGGCGACAGATCGATACCGCGCGAAAGAATCTCCGTCATCTCCTCGCGGTTATAAGCAATGCCGCCGCCCGAGCCGCCCAGCGTAAAGCTCGGCCGAATCACCACCGGGAATCCAATCTTCCCCGCAAACTCCAGCCCCGCGCTCACCGTATTCACCAGCGCCGACCGCGGCATATCCAGACCGATCTTGTTCATCGCATCCTTGAACAGCAGCCGGTCCTCAGCCTTCTTGATCGCCTCCAGCTTCGCGCCGATCAACTCCACGCCATACTTCTCCAGCACGCCCGATCCGCCAGATCCACCGCCAGATTCAATGCCGTCTGCCCACCCACCGTAGGCAGCACCGCAAACATACCCTTAGCGGCCGACTCCGATCATCTCCGTCTCAACCCGGATAATCTCTTCCAGATACGCCGCACTCAACGGCTCAATATAAGTCCGCTCCGCAACCTCAGGATCGGTCATGATCGACGCCGGGTTCGAGTTCACCAGCACCACCT
>CAWCPB010000018.1:0-72881 GCA_963797415.1 uncultured Acidobacteriaceae bacterium | reverse complement strand
GGGCACAACTGGCGGCGCGGTGAGTGGGGAAGACGATATGCGCAGCCCTAGACAGGGAAGAGACCCCGGGGATGATGGAAGGCCGACCTACCAAGAGGCGGATAGCGACGTCACTAGGGCTGTTTCTGCTTGGCTTTGGTCTGTAGCGGCATTATTGCATGGTTATGCGAGAATCTTGCGACTGCATGCGAATATTCCAGCGAAAAATTATTGATTATGGAGCGATGGCGGGGAAGGGCTGTATCAAGCAACTTTGGATTCAGCCATATACACGACGGGTTTGATCCCCGGGCCTTCGATACCGCGTTTGAGGGGACTGCACTGGCGACACGAAGCATCAATGGAGCGGTTGGGGGGCAGCAGTCGGAACAGCGGATGATGGCATTGGAGTTCGTCCGGGGGTGGCGATGGCCGCCGGTGAACACGGATGGTCTGGCTCCGCAGAGTTGTTTTGTACTGCTGGAGATTAATGCGGGGGCTAACTTTACAAACGACATCTGGCGCACCCTCGAGCGATCAACATTTATAATTGGCGGACCGACGATTTATTGCAAGTTGACGGATTCTCATAAACTGGCCGAGGCGGTTAGGCCGGGTGGGTATGCGGCCGTTGCGGCGGGATTGCATTACATGAATGTTGGGATGGTGAGTAGTACGATATTTTCTGCGCCCGTGGATCGCAACGAATTTATGAATGATACCCAGATGATCGGCGAGGATTGACGGTAGATGAGATGACCCATTCATCTGGATCGCGTGAAGGCGGAGTTTGCGAAGCAGCCGAAGATAAGTCACGCTGCCATGGAGCCAGATTGCCAGGGAATGTCGAGCTTCTACGGGAGTTAAATGATGCGAGCCCTGTGAGAAATGTGCAGTTTCTTTATGTCGTGATGCCTATGGTGGGCGATCTTAGGGTATATCCAGTGTACCGGCTACGATTACTGGGCCAGAAGGGCCGCTGCCGATTTTGAACCTGGCGCGACCGGATATCTATCCGGAATTGTACCAGCTGAAGTATTGGCATGATGGTGCGCACCTGAACGAGGCTGGGGCGGCACTGGCAAGCAGGCTTCTGGCGAACAATCAAGGCGTGGTACGCCAAAAATCCGGCGGCAGCACAGTGCGGAGGGGCTATATTGCTTTTTGTCGAACTGCGGTTCTTTGTGTTTTTTGCGGTGGTTTTGCTGGTCTATTGGTGGCTGAAGAAGAATGATGCGCGGAAATGGTTTGTGCTTGTGTGCAGCTACTACTTTTACGGGTCGTGGATTGGCGCTTTGCGGGGATGCTGGGGGTGCTGTCTGCGGCGGATTATTACTTTGCGCTCAGGATCGTCGGTCGGAACGTCAGCGGACGCGGAAACTATTTGTTACTGCCAGTGTTGCCATGAATCTGTCCGTGCTGGGATTCTTTAAGTACTTTCACTCTTTTGCAGACAGCGCGATAGGGATGGCAGCGAAGTTCGGTACGCATCTGGATGAACCCACGATCGATATCATCCTGCCGGTGGGGGTAGCTTTTTTACATTTAAGTTGTTGAGCTACACAATCGATGTGTATCGCAACGAAATTCCCGCGGTACTTAGGTTGCGAGACTACATGATGTTCGCTTCTTCTTTCCGCAGCTGGTGGCAGGGCCAATTGTGAGACCGAAGTATTTTGTGCCGCAGATGGCGACGGCGCGGACGGTGTCGCTGACGGATGTGAAGGCGATGATGTACCTGTTTTTGCTGGGGTTTATCAAGAAGTCGTGCATTGCGGACAATATTTCGCCCTATGTGGATCGGGTTTTTAGTCATCCGCAGGGTTACAGCGCGCTGGCGTCGATCTCGGCGACGAGGTTGTACACGATCCAGATATTCTGCGATTTTTCTGGTTACTCGGATATGGCGATCGCAGTGGCTGGATTGCTGGGGTACAAGCTGGTGCTGAACTTCAATGCGCCTTATCTTTCGGTTTCGATCCAGGATTTCTGGCGACGGTGGCATATTTCGCTTTCGACGTGGATTCGGGACTACATCTACATCTCGCTGGGCGGACGGAGTAAATATCTGTTGCTGACGTATCGCAACCTGATGCTGACGATGCTGGCTGGCGGGTTGTGGCATGGGGCGGCGTGGACGTTTGTGGCATGGGGAGGAGCGCATGGTGCCGGGTTGGTGGTGAATGCTGAGGCAAAGCGGATATTTCCACCAAAGCCAGAACATGACCGTGGCGTAAGGCGATCAGTTGGTTTATTACGCTGAACTTTGTGTGTTTGTGCTGGATATTATTCCGGTCGCAGACGTTTGGTATTGCGTGGATCATGATTAAGCGGTATCTGCTGCTGGGGCTTGGTGGCGCGGAGACGCTGCCGGGGTGGCTGCTGCTGCTGGGGCCAGCGTTGCTGTTGGGGCAATGGGTGATGCGGCGGACCCAGATTGGAGAGCGGATAAGCGGGTTGCGGCTGGAGCAATTCTGTCTGTTATATGGATGCGTGTGGGCGGTTGCGCTGGCGTTTCTGCCGCTGGGGTACCGGCCGTTTATTTATTTTCAGTTTTAGCTGCTGTGCTGGTGAGTTTTTCGAGGGCCTTGCGGTAGCGCTCGGGCGGATCGGCCAAGCGTGAGTCCTTGATTGCGGCGCGATATCCGCCCAGGTAGATGGAGTACATGACGGCGAGTGCGCAGCCTACACCGAAGCCGAAGCCAAATAAGAAGCCGAGGATAGCAGGCCAGTAAAAGGTCATGATGACTGGAGTTTACAGGCCTGTGAGGCTACTTCGTCTGAAGGTGGGGCGGTGCGCGGCTGGAGTGGACTTGGTGAAGAGCTTCAGGCGTTCTGGAAGGTGTAGCTGAAGCCCCATGCGGTGGGGATGATGACGATGGCCCAGGCGGCGGCGATGAGGATGGGTGAGGATTTCTTTGCGGGTTCGGCATGGTGTGCTCCTCGGCAGATGCTCTCCTGAGTGTCTTGATTAGTGGGCTGCGCCTACGGGTTGGGGGACGTTCTGGTCTTTGAGCCAGATATTTTTCGTCGACGGGGCGGACCAGAGGTTTGCGAGGAAGCCGACGACCAGCAGGCCGGACATGATGTGCAGGATGAGCGGATAGGCTTCTGCTTGGGCATGCTTGTTGCGACGTAGTGGTCGAGGATGCCGTTGACGATGAGCGGGCCAACGATGCCGGCGGTGGACCACGCGGTCAGCAGACGGCCGTGGATGGCGGAGACGTTGTAGCCGCCGAAGAGGTCTTTGAGGTAGGCGGGGATGGTGGCGAATCCTCCGCCGTACATGGAGAGCAGGACGACAGGCGATGCCGACGAAGAGCGGCACGGAGTTGAGGTGTCCTGGCGGGTGAACGGGAGGACAGAAGTAGAGGACGGCGCCGATGGTGAAGAAGCAGAAGTAGGTGGCTTTGCGGCCGATGAAGTCGGAGACGGAGGCCCAGAAGAAGCGGCCGGCCATGTTGAAGATGCTGAGCAGGCCGACGAAGCCGACGGCGGCGGTGGGGCCGATCGTGCCTTTGAAGAGGTCCTGAATCATGGGCGAGGCCTGCTCGAGGATGCCGATGCCGGCGGTGACGTTGCATGAAGAGCACGATCCAGAGGAGCCAGAACTGCGGGGTGCTCCAGGCGTCGTGGACGTCGACGTTGTGGGTGGAGATGAGCGCGGATTGCTTGTCGTGGCCAGTCCAGCCTGCGGGCTTCCAACCTTCGCGGGGACGCGGATGGTGAAGACACCGAACATCATGAAGATGAAGTAGAGCGACGCCCATGGTGATGAAGGTGTAGGGGATCGAGGGCTGGCCGGCGGCTTTGAAGTGGGCCATGAGGTTGTTGGCGAGCGGGCCGCCGATCATGGCGCCGCCGCCGAAGCCCATGATGGCGAGGCCGGTGGCGAGGCCGGGGCGGTCGGGGAACCACTTGATCAGGGTGGAGACGGGCGAGATGTAGCCGAGGCCGAGGCCGATGCCGCCGATGACGCCGTAGCCGAGATAGATGAGGGCGAGCTGTGTGGATGCTGACTCCGATGGAGGCGATGAAGAAGCCGGCAGCCGAAGCAGACGGCGGAGTAGAACATGGCGCGGCGAGGGCCGGCCCTTTCGAGCCACGCGCCGAAGAGCGCGGCGGAGATGCCGAGGAAGGCGATGGCGATGGAGAAGATGTAGCCGACCTCTTTGAGGTTCCAGGCGGCGCCGTCGGCGGCGTGGAGGGCGAGGAGGGGGTTTTTGAAGACGGAGAAGGCGTAGACCTGGCCGATGGAGAGATGGATGGCGAGGGCGGCGGGCGGGACGAGCCAGCGGCTGTATCCGGGAGGAGCGACGGAACGGTCCCGGTCGAGAAAGGCAAGAGCCATTCGAGGAACTCCTGGGAGACTCGAGTCGTCAGAGCTATTCAAGCTGCGTAACTTGAGACTGAATTACTGCGGCGTGAGATATACAGCGACTGTTGCAAAAGACAGCGAATTTGAAAGTGAATTGAGGAGCGGGGCGGGTTGCTGATGGTGCGGGCATAGCGTACCTTTTTTGTGGCTGCATAATCTGTGGAGGCTTGTGCGTGACGACGTCTGAAGGAAGTCAGAATCTGGATTCAATCCTGCGGGAGAACCGAGTATTTGCGCCGCCGGCGGAGTTTGCGGCGAAGGCTCATATGAAGAGCCTGGAAGCAGTATGAGGCGATGTACCGGCGCAGCGTGGAGCAGTCCGGAGGAGTTCTGGGCGGAGGCGGCGGGGGAGCTGGAGTGGTTTGCACCGTGGACGAAGGTGCTGGAGACGGGCCGGATGGGTCCGGCCTGGGGCGAAGTGGTTTGTGGGCGGGAAGCTGAATCTTTCGCATAACTGCGTCGATCGTCATGCGCAGGGCGCGCGGCGGGACAAGGTGGCGCTGCTGTGGGAGGGCGAGCCGGGTGAGATTCGGAGGATTACTTATGGCGAGTTGCATGGGCGAGGTGCAGCGGTTTGCGAATGTGCTGAAGGGCTTGGGTGTGAAGCGCGGGGATCGCGTGGCGATTTATATGGGCATGTGTCCGGAGCTGGCGATTGCGTTGCTGGCCTGCGCGCGGATTGGCGCGGTGCATTCGGTGATCTTTGGCGGATTTGCGGCGCATGCGATTGTGGATCGCGTGAATGACTCGGCATGCGTGGCGGTGATGACGCAGGATGTGAGCTATCGGCGCGGCGGCGAGGTGAAGCTGAAGGCGATCGTGGATGAGGCGATGGAGAAGTGTCCGACGGTGAAGAATGTGGTGGTGTACCGGCGGACGGATGCGCCAGCCGGCTGCAGTGACGATGAAGGCTGGGCGCGATGTCTGGTGGCATGAGGAGATGGCCAAGGCGGAGGCAGAGTGCGCGGCGGAGTGGATGGATGCTGAGGATCCGCTGTATCTGCTGTATACGTCGGGAACGACGGGCAAGCCGAAGGGGCTGGTGCATACGACGGGCGGCTATTCGGTGCAGACGTATCTGACGAGCAAGTATGTCTTCGATCTGCGCGAGGATGATGTTTATTGGTGCACGGCGGACATCGGCTGGGTGACGGGGCATAGCTATGTGGTGTATGGGCCGCTGCAGAATGGCGCGACGGTGCTGATGTATGAGGGCGCGCCGAACTGGCCGGAGAACGACCGGTTCTGGAAGATCGTCGATGAGCATAAGGTGACGATTTTCTATACGGCGCCGACGGCGATTCGGGCGTTTACGAAGTGGGGGAATGAGTGGGTGCGATAAGCACTCGCTGGCGTCGCTGCGGCTGCTGGGGACGGTGGGCGAGCCGATCAATCCTGAGGCGTGGATGTGGTATCACCGCGAGATTGGCAAGGAGCGCTGCCCGATTGTGGATACGTACTGGCAGACGGAGACGGGAGCGATCATGATTGCGCCGATTCCGGGGGCGGTGGCGACCAAGCCGGGGTCGGCTACGCGGCCGTTCTTTGGAATTGTGCCGGAAGTGGTTACAAGAGAGGGCGAAGCCGGTTCCGGATGGGCAGGGTGGGCTTGCTGGTGTTCCGGAAGCCGTGGCCTTCGATGGCGCGGACGATCTATGGCGATCAGGAGCGGTATAAGCAGGCTTACTTGAGCGAGATTCCGGGGAGCTACTTTACCGGTGATGGCGCGCGGCGGGATGCGGATGGGTACTTCTGGCTGATGGGGCGCGTGGACGACGTGATCAACGTGAGCGGGCACCGGCTGGGGACGATGGAGATCGAGTCGGCGCTGGTGGCGCATCCGAAGGTGGCGGAGGCTGCGGTGGTTGGGCGTCCCGATGAGATGAAGGGGCAGGCGATTGCGGCGTTTGTGACGCTGGAGGATGGCCATGGTCCGAGCGAGGAGCTGAGGCAGGAGCTGCGGCAGTGGGTGGCGAAGGAGATTGGTGCGCTGGCGCGGCCGGACGATCTGACGTTTACGGATGCTTTGCCGAAGACGCGCAGCGGGAAGATTATGCGGCGGCTGCTGCGGGAGTTGGCGACTACTGGCGAGGTGAAGGGCGATACGACTACGCTTGAGGATTTTGGGGTGATGGCGAAGCTGCGCGAGGGGGACGAGTAAAGGCCTCCGCGTTAGTGAAGTTCTTATGAGGCCGGTTAGATGCGGGATTTCGCGGTCGACAACCTCAAGCACTTAAGGATGAGGTTGCGAGCTAGCGCAGATGATTGCTGGGCTTGGTGGGCAGGGTGAAGTGGAAGGTGGTGCCGCTGGCCCGGGGTGCTGGTGGCCCAGATGCGGCCGCCGTGCTGGGCGACGATGCTGCGGCAGATGGCGAGGCCGAGGCCGGTTCCGCCCATGGCGCGGGAGTCTGAGGCGTCGCCCTGCTGGAAGCGGTCGAAGATGTTTTCGAGCTTGTCGGCGGGGATGCCGCGGCCCTGATCGCGAACCTCGATGAGCGCTTCGCTGTTCGTCGAGGCATGCGGGCGGTGAGGTGGATCTCGCTGCCGGGAGGGGAGAACTTGATGGCGTTCGAGATGAGGTTGCTGAGGGTCTGGAGGATGCGGTCGGGATCGGCCCAGACGTTGACGCCGTTGGCGATCGGAGAAGATGCGGATGCTCGGCGGCGGCTGCGGGTCTGCTGGAGGCTGGCGGCGCGGCGGAAGAGGTCTTCGGCGGAGCACATGGTGAGCTGGAGCTCGGCCTTGCCGCTGCCGATGCGTTCGAGGTCGAGGATGTCGTTGACGAGGCGGACGAGGCGGTCGGTGTTGCTGATGGCGATTTCGAGCATCTGCTGCGCTTTCTCGGGGCGGGCGTTGAGGGCGCCGCCGGAGAGCAGGCCGAGGGCTCCGCGGAGGGAGGTGAGCGGAGTGCGGAGTTCGTGGGAGACGGTGGAGATGAACTCGTCCTTCATGCGGTCGAGGGCGCGGCGCTCGGTGGTATCGGTGAAGGCGACGACGACGCCGACGGCCTTTTGTCCGCTCGTTGCCATGTCCGGAGTTGGAATCGATCTGGGGGCGGGCGACGTACTCGACGGGGAAGCTGGTGCCGTCCTTGCGCCAGAAGACCTCGTCGGCGACGCGGACGGTGTCGAGGTGGTTGATGCTGTTGCGGATGGGCGACTCTTCGGCGGGGTAGGGGGATCCATCGGCGACGAGTGTGGTGGATGAGGTCGTGCATGTTGCGGCCGAGCATCTCGTGCTGCTTGTAGCCGAGCATCTGGGCGGCGGCGGGATTGACGACGGTGACATTGCCTTGAAGGTCGATGCCGAAGATGCCGTCACCGACGGACTCGAGGATGGAGTTGGACTGACGGGTAAGCGCGCGGAGCCGGCCTTCGGCGCGGACCTGCTCGCTGATGTCGACGCCGAAGCCGAGGACGTGTGCGGGACGGTCCTGGAGCTCGATGAGCTTGTTGCGGTAGGCGATGGCGCGAATATCGCCATCGCTGTGGCGGAGGTGCAGCAGACCCTGGGCTTCGCCGGTCTCGTGTATCAGGTGGAGGTAAGTCTGGAGAGAGTCGACGATGTTCTTCCGGAATGAACTCGGCGAGGTTGTGACCGATGATCTCTTCAAGCGAGTGTCCGATGCTGGCCGCACCGTGGGCGTTGATGGAGAGAATTACGCCGTTGAGGTCATGGGTGCAGACCATGCCGAGGGAACCTTCGACGAGTTGCCGGTAGCGGGCTTCGCTCTCGCGGAGGGTGGCCTCGGCGGCGCGCTGGGTTGTGACGTCGATGCCGGTGGCGATGATGAAGCCGACCTGACCCTGGTTGTCGACGCAGGCCGGTGGCTGACCAGGCGATGCGGCGGAGGCTGCCGTCGCGATTGAGCCAACTGGTTTTCGAAGACGGCAGGAAGGGAGCCGGTGCGCAGACGATCGAAGGTTTCGATGGCCTCGGGGATATCCTGGCGGGGGATGAGCTTGTCCCAGGCGTAGCGGCCGACGAGGGAGGGGAAGTCATAGCCTGAGGCGGTCTCGCAGGCGCGATTGAAGCGGACGATGCGGCCGGCGGTGTCGAAGACGACGACCAGCGCGCCAACGGTGTCGAGGACCGCCGAGACGAAGTTGCGCTCCACGGTGAGGGCCGATTCGACTCGCTGGCTGGAACGGGCACCGACGTCGACCTGGCGATTTCTGGCGTTGAGTTCGAAGCGGGTGATGATCTGGCGGCTGAGAATTGTGAGAGCACTGCATTGAGCCGTCGTGAGCGTCCGAGGAGGAACGTCGAGGACCAGTAGGGCGCCGATGCTGACGCCTTTGGGCGTGGTGAGGGGAGCGCCGGCGTAGAAGCTGAGGACGCGACCATCGATCAGGATGCCTTCGGGGGCGTAGTCGGGGTCGAGCTGGGCGTTTGGGAGCTGATAGACGGTGTCGCCGAGGATGGTGGTTTCGCAAGGCAGAGTGGACAGCGGAACTTCGCTTACGTCCAGGCCTACGCGAGACTTCAGCCAGATGCGGTCTGACCCGATGAGAGAGATAGCCGCGATGGGGGTATGACAGATGTGTGCCGCAAGGCGAGTGATGTCGTCCAGGAGCCGGTCGGGCGTGGTGTTAAGTGCCTCGTAATGAGCGAGGGCTTCCAGCCGGAGTGCTTCGTCTTTGACGAGGAGGGCGTTCATCTGGACCTTCTGATGGTAGGGGAGTGGATGGTGAATCCACACTCCTACTTTTGGTGTAGCGAGAGGCTACGGTTTTGGCAAAGTACAGCATTCTGAAGGGGCAGCGTCGTCCGCGCTTGCATCCATAGCGACCTTCCAGGAGCCGTCCGAAAGTTTCTTCCACATGGTTATGTATCGGCCGGAGGTGACGACGGGTTGACCGTTTTTGTCGGTAGAACGGCCCTCGTAGTGCCCCCAGGTGAATCCCATATCGTTGGACGGCCCCATCTGGGCTCCCTGGGGTACCCAGGTGAGCTGATACTTCTTGGGATCCCATTGAGCCTGCGCGGCGATGGCGGTATGACCGAAGACGGCAGGGCGCCCGTTATTGAGGGTCACGGCGTCGTCGGCGAACCAGGAGGCAAAGGCTTTACCGCCGCCGGAGGCTACGGCCTGGGCGAAGCGGCCATCGAGTTCCATGAGAAGAACGAGGCCCGGGGAAAGGGTCGGCTGCGTTAGAGGCGTGATGACGGCGGGGGGGTGCGCCAGGGAATCGAAGCCGGCAGGGGGAGTTGGGTTGGCCGGACTGGTTTGGGCTGCCGGGGCGGAGACCGTGAGGCAGACGAGAATGGCGAGTAGTAAGGCAGGTGACCTGGCCGGCTGATTGGATTCGTACTTGGGGCGCAGTAATTGCTTCTTTTGCAGAAGGTTAGACATGGGAGGCTCGCTGACAACTTCACCAAAGATTCAACTTTTGTAGAGCTGTAGTTTAGTGTCTTACTGCATTTGTTTTTCTTGCTCATTACAATTATGAGCCGATGTTGGTTAGACGCAAAAAACGACAATTGTGTGCCATCTTACTGGCGCGGTCTGAGGATATTCTTCGTTGGAGTGACGGGTTGCTTCGTGGGGGCGAAATCCAAGGGAATGTCACTCTGGATGTAACCGTAGAAGATGGGTAGATTTGAAGATGTTGGTCAGTGGGGGAGGGTTTGATGGCGCGGGTTGCGGTTGTAGGGGTTGGAGCGATAGGCAGCGTGGTTGCGGCTTTACTACAGGCAGGTGGGCATGAGGTGACTCTTTGTGCCCGGAGGTCGCTGGCTGGGCTGACGGTGTCGACTCCGGATGGCGACGTGGAGATTCGGGCCAGAGTATTGACCGATCCCAGGGAGGCTGCGGCGGTTGATTGGGTGATGGTCGCGACAAAGGCTTACGATGCGGCAGCGACGGCTTTGTGGCTGGAGCGGCTTTGTGGGGAGGGTGCTTCGGTGGCGGTGTTGCAGAACGGGGTTGAGCATCGGGAACGGTTTGCGCCGTATCTGCCGATGGAGTCGATTGTGCCGGTGATTGTGGATTGTCCTGTTGAGCGCCTGGCTTTGAATCGGGTGCATCAGCGTGGGCCGATGACGTTGAAGGTTCAGCAGGGAGCAAAAGGTCGGGAGTTTTGTGGCTTGTTTGAGGGCACGAAGGTGGCGGCTGAAGAGGTTGCGGATTTTGTTACCACCGCCTGGCAGAAGCTGTGTTTGAACACTGTGGGAGTTTTACCGACTCTGACCCTGAAGCCTGCCGGCGTTGTACGAGGGGAAAAGATAGGAGAGGTGGCTCTGCAGTTGTTGCGGGAGTGCGTTGCTGTTGGTCGGGCTGAGGGTGCAAAGCTCGAGGACGACCTGGCGGAGTCGGTGCTGCAGAAGTGCCGAAGTATGCCGGTGGATGCGGTGAACTCGATGCATGCAGACAGGATGGCGGGACGTCCGATGGAGATTGATGCGCGGAATGGGGCGATTGTGCGACTGGGGCGGAAGCATGGGATTGCAACTCCGTGCAATGGGATGGCGGTGGCACTGTTGGAGGCGATGTCTTTGTAAGCCAGTCGTCGATTTGGAGCGTCTAATCCAGTTGATATACTGGATGGCTGGGACCCGAGTGCTGCGCGGAAGTTTTAGCGGTGCGGCTGGGCAGCCGGATAGGCAGAGAATGGAAGAGATTCTTAGCAGGATTCAGTCTCCTGCAGATATCAAGACGCTCTCGATGACGGAGTTGGAGGCGCTGGCGCAGGAGATTCGTGAGCGGCTTATCGTCGGGGTGGCGAAGACTGGCGGACACATTGGGCCCAATCTTGGCGTAGTAGAGCTGACGATTGCGATGCATTATGTCTTCGATACGCCGAAGGACAGTTTTGTATTCGATGTGAGCCACCAGGCTTATGTGCATAAGCTGCTGACGGGTCGGCAGGAGCAGTTTCATACGATTCGGCAACCAGGCGGACTGAACGGTTTCATGCTGCGGACGGAGAGTGAGCATGACAGCTATGGGGCAGGGCATGCCGGGACCGCATTGTCTGCAGCGTTGGGAATGGCTGTGGCGCGTGATATGTCGGGTGGCAAGGAGCATATCGTCGCGCTGGCAGGGGATGCGGCGTTTACGAACGGCATCTCGTTTGAGGCTTTGAACAATATCGCGGCGCAGACGAAGCGGCTGATCGTGGTGCTGAACGACAATGCGTGGTCGATCGACAAGAATGTCGGTGCGATTGCAGAGTATTTTCACAAGATCGTGACGAACCAGACGGTTGTGGATTGGCACGACCGGGCGGCTGGTCTGCTGGAGCGATTTGGCGGCAAGGCGGTGCGGCATGTGGCGCGTAAAGCCGAGGAAGCTGCCAAGGGGCTGATCGGACCTGGAATGCTGTTCGAGGAGTTCGGGTTGACCTACTTTGGGCCGATCGACGGACATAATCTGCCACTGCTGATCGAGACGTTTCAGTTTCTGAAGAGGCAGAACAAGCCGGTGGTACTGCATGCGATTACTCAGAAGGGCAAGGGGTTCGAGCCGGCGCTTGCGATGCAGAAGAAGTTTCATGGGCTGGGGCCTTATGACGCGGAGACAGGTGAGACTAAGCCGACGGGGCAGAAGACTTACTCGGAGATCTTTGCCGAGTCGCTGACGCGGCTTGCAACTGCGAACGAGAAGGTCGTGGCGATTACGGCCGCGATGCCGAATGGGACGGCGCTGGATCTGTTCCGGCCACATCATCCGAAGCGTTACTTCGATGTAGGAATCGCTGAGGAGCATGCGGTGATCTTTGCCGCAGGCATGGCGACCAAGGGGTACAAGCCTTTCTGTGCGATCTATTCGACGTTTTTGCAGCGTGCCTTCGACCAGGTGGTGCATGATGTCTGTTTGCAGAATCTTCCGGTGGTGTTTTGCATGGATCGCGGCGGATTGAGTGGTGATGACGGGCCTACGCATCATGGCCTGTTCGACATCAGCTATCTGCGGAGCGTTCCGAACCTGATTCATATGGTTCCGAAGGATGAGGATGAGTTGGCGGACATGATGTATACCGCGATGTTGCACGAGGGGCCGAGCGCGATTCGGTATCCGCGCGGGATTGGACCGGGGGTTGCGGTGAAGGAGCAGCCGGTGCGGCTGGAGATTGGCAAGGCCGAGGTGATCTCAGGGGCTCGAAGGCTGCGGACGTTGCGATCTTCGGGCTCGGTGCGATGCTGCCGGAGGCGGTGCGGCTGGCCGCGATGCTGGAGCACGAGGGGTTGAGGGCGGCGGTGATCAATCCGCGTTTTGCGAAGCCGGTGGATCGGGATTGCGTTGCCGATTTCGGGGGACGGTGCGGGCTGGTGATTACGCTCGAGGACCATGTGCTGGCGGGAGGGTTTGGGTCCGCTGTGCTGGAGATGGTGAATGAGTTGGAGCTGTCGGTGCCGGTGGTGCGGGTGGGCTGGCCGGATGAGTTTATCGAGCATGGCAAGCCGGAGGCGCTGAAGGCGAAGTACGGAGCTGACGGCGGAGGCGGCGCTTGAGAAGGCCCGGCCGTACCTGAGCAGGATCATGGAACAGGTGCTGGCGAAGCATTCGTAGTATCTTCGGCAGGGATACCCCCCTCCCCTATTGCCCGGCTATAAGTAGTTTATTTGCATGGATATACGACCGGTTATGGTCTGCTAAATATGTGCAAACAAATGGGTTATAGCTAAATATGTGCAGACGTTAGGGTTACGCGTTCTTTTCAGGTTTTAAAGAGCGAAGCCCCGAGATGCCGGGGCTTTTTGATTTCTATATTTAGTGTAGTTGATTGGGTGGAACTAGTACGCCATGTTTATTCCGTTTGGTTTGATAGGAATACGGTGATAGGGGGCTTGACAAGAAGGAGCAGGCAACGACACGGACAAAAGCAGGTCCTCCGCCTTCGGCGAAGGATGACAATGAAAAAAAAGACGGTGAGAATTTGTACAGGAAGGCGATTCGCTTCGCGAATGCCCACTTTAGGCGCGATGGTGTTGCGCTGAAGATGGGGCACTTGGGTATTTGGGGCGGTTAGAGGCGGGAGTCGACCCAGTTAGGCTGGCGGCCATGCGGGGGAGGAGTTGGAGGGTGCGGCTTTGGCGGTAGGCGAAGGTTTTCGCGGATTTGGCGGGAGGTGAAGTAGGCGTTGACCATCTCTCCTACGACGCCGAGGTGCATCTCGTATTCGATCTGATCGCGGACGAGCGTGCCCTGAACCATGATGCCGGATTCTTCGCGGGTGGTGGGGTGGAAGCGGTGGCAGTGGCGCCAGTAAGCAAAGGGGCCGCGGACCTGGCTGTCGCAGAAGTGTTCGTTCCAGACAAACTCGGTGATCTCCGCTTCCCAGGGGACGCGGATGGGGGCATAGCGGAAGGGTTTGAAGCTGAGGGTCATGCGTGTGCCGACGCCGGCGGCTATGCTGTTGAAGCGCATGGCGGGGTGGGGTGAGATGGGACGGGGGGAGGCGGAGCGAAGCCGGCCTCCTCGATGCGGGTCTTCTGCCAGCGGGGCATGAGGCGCGGCAGGTTCTCTGGGTAGGCGAAGAAGGCGAAGACGAGCTCGATGGGATAGGGGAGCCATTGCACGGATTGGAAGGTATAGCGCATAGGGAGGGACTAGGAACTAGTGTTAGGTTTGGATGCTCTTTTCTCTGGGTTAGGGTATAGGAGTGGGAGCGGGATTTGGGTTGGTTAAATGGCGAAGCGCCTTTCTTGGTACGGCGGCGCTTATTGGGTTCAGTTGGGAAGGAGACTTAGAATATCAAGGGGAGGATCGCTGAGCGGGCAGTGAACATGCATCGAACTATTGTTGGAGAATTGTTGACGGTTTGGATGTAGGGGTGCGAACTTATGGGGCGTTGACATTTTGAACGGCTCACCGTCAACTGAAGGACAGGAGCGGAGAGAAGGTTGACTAGTCTGGACGAAAGGCGCACAACCGAACTAAAGCAAGCGGGCGAAGGGGAGCATGGCGCTGGTCACGATCGGGGCCTGCTGCTGATTGGCCTGTTCAAGCTGGGGAAGTCAATCTTCTTCTTCTGCATCGGCGTGGGTGCGATTCACTTGCTGCATAAGGATCTGGGGGATGAGGTGCTGCGGCTGGCGGCGCGGTTCAACTTCGATTCGGAGAGCCGGGTGGTTTCGCTGCTGTTGGAGAAGGTGGACCTGATCGATGCACACCGGCTGCGCGAGATAGGCTTCGGTACGTTTGGGTACTCTGCGCTGGCGCTGACGGAGGGGATTGGGCTGCTGAGGGAGAAGGAGTGGGCGGAGTATCTGACTTTGATCCTGACGATCTCATTCCTGCCGTGGGAGCTGTTTGAACTGGTGCGGCGCCCGGATTGGTTTCGCCTTAGCCTGCTGCTGATCAACCTGGCGGTGCTGTGGTATCTGGTGTGGCTATTGCAGCGAAAGAAGAAGGCTGAGCTTGAGGCTGAAGGGCGGTAGTTTCGCTTTTAGTTCGCCTATCATCCCGTTTTGGGAACTGCAAGTGACCAAGTGGTAATGAACCACCGAGCGAAACACTACCTGCAGTGGTGTACTGGTTGAATAACCCTACTGGCTGAGTTATCCACATTTTTCCCTGAGAAATAACGATAGTTGCAGAAAAAACTTCTTTACAGGGGTGCATCGCCGGGTCAGGATAGTGGAGTCAAGTGGTCAAAAAGAGTCTAAAAGGGACCAACTCGGGTACATCTTGAGATGATTTTAGTCCTGATAGGCGATTTGGAGATCAAGTGATGCTTCTCCGGTACCGAGGACGTTATGTTTCGTGGCAATCACCCAACCCGCGTTGATGAAAAGAACCGGCTGAAGCTGCCGGCGGAGTTCAAGCGGCGTATGGATGAGGTGTATGGGACGAAGTTCTACATCACGTCGAAGGATGGGAAGCGGGCTGAGATCTACCCGCTGCAGGAGTGGGAACTGATTGAGACGAAGCTGGCGGCGATTCCTTCGATGAACCCGGCCAGGAAGAAGTTTGTGGACGTGACGAACTATTACGGCCAGATGGCAGAGATGGATCCGCAGGGGCGGTTGCTGATTCCGCAGATTCTGCGGGAGACGGCGAAGATTTCGGGCGACGTGGTGGTTCTGGGATCGCAGACGTATCTGGAAGTTGTGAACCACGACATGTTCAAGGCGGAGATGGATGCTGCTCCGCTGTCGGAAGCTGACCTGACTGCCTTGGCGGAGTTGGGGCTGTAGTTGGACGAGGTAGAAGGTGCTCCCCAGGGAGAGCGCGTGGTGCGGAAGATGCAGCATGTGCCGGTTCTTTTAGATGAAGCTTTGAAGTATTTGAATGTGCGGCCGGGCGGCGTGATTTGTGATGCGACGCTGGGGCTTGCGGGGCACTCTTCGGCGATTGCGAAGAGGCTGGGCGGGAAGGGCAGGTTGATCTGCTTTGACCGCGATCCGGAGGCGATGGCGGCGGCGAAGGTTCGGCTGGAGGAAGTGAAGGCCGAGCTGGGAAGCGAGATGCCGGAGTTGAGGCTGGTGCCGAAGGCGTTTTCGGAGGCGGCCAGCGAGATCGAGCCGGGAAGCCTGGATGGATTGCTCGCAGACTTTGGGGTGAGCAGCCTGCAACTGGATGAGGCGCACAGAGGATTTAGTTTTCGGACCGACGGACCACTAGACATGCGGATGGATACGCGCAGTGGAGAGACGGCCGAGCAAGTGGTAAATCAGGAAGACGAAAACGAACTCGCCGACCTGATTTACGAATTCGGAGAGGAAAGGAGGTCGCGGAGAATCGCCAGAGCCATTGTTAGGGCCCGGCCGATTACGACTACAGCACAACTGGCTCAAATCGTATCGGCTGCGGCCCCATCAATGAAAGGCGACAAGATTCATCCCGCTACACGGACCTTTCAGGCGCTTCGGATTCGAGTGAATAACGAGTTGGGAGAGATTCAATCGCTGCTGAAGAGCGCGGGATCTCTGTTGAAGCCGGGAGGCAGGCTGGTGTTGATCAGCTTCCACTCTTTAGAGGACCGGCTGGTGAAAGATGCGTTCCGTGAGTTTGGCCGGGAGAAGATTTTTGACGGTGTTGACGAAGAAGCCGGTTGTGGCGGAGGAGCAGGAACAGATGCGAAATCCGCGGTCGCGAAGCGCGAAGTTGAGAGCGGCTGAGAAGTTGAAGTAGCAAAGTTTTGCAGCGTTGAATTTTGTATTTGGTCTCTTTAGATAGGCGAGTATTGCACCGCAAATGGTGCAATGATTCTAAAGAGAGCTAACAAGTGATCGGGCCGGGGTTGTCCCACCGTGCTTTCAGGCGAAAGACAACCAACGTACGAAAAAGTCCCTTCCTCCTTAGCGATCCCGGCCCGGTTCGTAATTTGGAGAAGTGAGAAGTGAAGCAGTGAGTGAGGTGCAGTAATGGCGACGACGGCGATGGCGGGACAACAGATGAGCGTGATGGGCGCGCGACTGGGATCGCGGAGCCGTACCGAGTCGCTGGCCGAGCGGAACCGCAGCCTGTTCGACGCGCAGAGGCGTGCTCGACGCGGACCGACGCCGGAGGTTTTCTTTACCAAGCACATCGATAACAGCCGCATTGTGAAGGCGGATGATCCGGAGCGGCGGCGCGAGATGCGCACGTTTACGGCGGTGATGAGTGTGCTGTTTCTGCTGGTGATGGTGTATGTATGGCAGCACTTTGCGGCGATCGAGGTGGGGTACCACGTTGAAGCTCAGAAGCAGCAGATGCTTCAACTGGAGGAGCAGAACCGGGAGTTACGGCTGTCAGAGGCGCAATTGACGGACCCGGGCCGCATCGACAAGATGGCGAAGCAGCTAGGGCTGGATGCTCCGGCGCCTGGACAGGTGGTACGGCCGGAGACTGGCGATCCGAATGCGCCGGTGCTGGCGCAGGCGGGGAATCCTGGCTTGGCGCTGCAGTAGCAAGCAGGGGCTATAACGACGAGTAAACAGACGACGGGCAGGGATTGAGATGAACAAGTCGCCACGGCAGACGATGACCGCTCCTATACGGAGAGTACGGTTTGCCTACGTGGCGATGTTTCTTTGTTTCTGGGCGTGCCTGATTGCGCTGCGGCTGGGATGGCTGCAGGTGGTGCGGCACGGGGATTATGTGCACCTGGCGGCGATGCAGCAACAGCGGACGTTTGCGGTGGCTCCGCGGCGCGGCGTGTTGTACGACCGCAATCTGCGCGAGCTGGCGATGACGGTGCTGGTGGACAGTATCTATGCGGTGCCGTCGGAGATTGGCGAGAACCGGGCGCAGGATGCGGCGATGCTGGCGAAGATCGTGCATTCCGACCCGAGCGATAACTTCACTTCGGAGCACCAGATGCTGGCGCGATTCACTGCGTCGAGGAATTTTGCGTGGGTGGCGCGGCGGGTGGATGCGGAGACGGCGACTCGGGTTCGCGAGTTGAATCTGAAGGGTGTGTACCTGCAGAAGGAGTTCAAGCGGTTTTATCCGAACAACGATCTGGCGGCGCAGGTGTTGGGTTATGTGGGCACCGACGATGCGGGGTTGGGAGGACTGGAGCTGAAGTTCGACGACGAGATGCACGGCGAGCCGGGGCACATGCTGACGAAGGTGGATGCGAGGCGGCAGGTGCTGGGCTCTGTGGAGAGCGAGCCGATGCCGGGCGAGAACCTGGTGCTGTCGATCGACGCGAATATCCAGCACATCGCGGAGCAGGCGCTGGATGCGCAGATGGCGAAGATGAAGGCGGCGCACGGGACGGTAGTGGTGCAGGACCCGCATACGGGACAGATTCTGGCGCTGGCGATCTCGCCGCGGTTCAATCCGAACGATCAGAAGCATATGGATGCGAGCGTGCTGCAGAACCTGGCGGTGAGCGATGTGTATGAGCCGGGGTCGACGTTCAAACTGGTGACGTACTCGGCGGCGCTGGATGGCGCGGGGGTGCAGCCGACGGACATGGTGGACTGCCAGGGCGGCTCGATGACGATGTATGGCCGTACGCTGCATGATGACCACAGCGATCATTTTGGAGTGGTGACGGTGCAGTATGCGCTGGAGCACTCGAGCGACGTGGGCGCGGCGAAGATGGCGCTGAAGCTGGGGAACCAGAAGTTCTACGACTATATGCGGGGCTTTGGCTTTGGCGATCGGTCGGGGATCGAGCTGCCGAGCGAGACGCGCGGGTTGCTGCGGAATCCGAAGAAGTGGGGCGCGACGAGCATTCTGTCGATGGCGATTGGGCAGGAGATTGGCGTGACGCCAGTGCAGCTGGTGACGATGGTGAGCGCGATTGCGAATGGCGGAGTGTATATGCCGCCGCATGTGCTGCTGCAGTCGACCGATCAGATGAAGGGCGATCCGCGGTTGCAGCCGGCGGCGTTCCGACCTGCGAACCAGCTGCCGGACCAGCTGCCGGATGGTGCGCATCGGGTGATTAAGGAGATGACCTCCGCGAAGATGCGGATGATGATGCAGGGGATTGTGACGGAAGGCACGGGACGGCATGGCGGCGCTGAATGGATACAGTGCCGGCGGAAAGACGGGAACGGCGCAGAAGGTCGATCCGGTGACGCATACGTATTCGCATACGAAGCTGGTGGCGAGCTTTGCGGGGTTTGCGCCGGTGAGCAATCCGGCGATCTCGGTTGCGGTGGTGATTGATACGCCGACGGTAGGCAGCGAGCGGCACTATGGCGGCGCGACGAGTGCGCCGGTGTTTGCGGAGGTGGCGCAGCAGGTGCTGGAGTATCTGGGCGTGCCGCATGATCAGCCGCTGAAGACGAAGAAAGAGATGCTGGCTACCGCGACGCCGAAGGATGAGTTGGAGGATGGGCCTTCGGACAATGGGGCTGATCTGGATGCGATGTTTGCGGATGTGAATAATCTGCCGGCGGATGATCCGCTGCGGAAGTCAGCGAATGTCGATGGCGGCGAAGCAGGTTGCGGCGAGCGCGCCTGCTCCGGTGTGCCGGTTGCGGCGAAGAAGACGACGGTGAAGAGCGCGACGGTGATGGATCTTTTGCCGGCGAAGGTGCTGGCGGCGTTCCGGGTCAAGACTGGTTTGGATGCGCAGGATGATTCGGCGAGTGAGACGGCTGCGGTGGAGACGAAGGCGCTTGCTGCTCCGCGTGAGTGGCGGCACGGGAGGGGTGACGGTGGACGCTGGGAAGGAGGTGGCTGTGCCGGTGTTCGATGGCGCGTCGCTGCGAACGGTGGTGGAGCGGGCTGGGACGGCGGGACTGCGGGTGCAGCCGGTGGGGGTTGGGCTGGCGCGTGATCAGCGGCCTGCGGCGGGGACGATGGTTCCTGAGGGGACTGAGGTGGTGGTGCGGTTTTCCCGGTGATCAAGACCAGGATCCAGGGATCAGGGGTCAGGGGCCAGAGATAAGCTAGAGCTTAGGATTTCGTATGCCGTGGAATGATTTGCTGGCGGATGTGTCGGTGGTGGAGTCTGCCGGGGCTGTTGTGGATGTTGCTGGTGTGGAGTATGACTCGCGGCGGGTGGGGCGCGGGGATGTGTTTGTGGCGATGCGGGGTGGGGTTGCGGATGGGAATCGTTTTGTAGAGAGTGCGATTGCGCAGGGTGCGGTTGGGGTGGTGACGGACTCGCGCGAGGTGTATGAGCGGCTGCGTCTGGAGCATGCTGATTTGGGTGTTGCGCTGGTGGAGCGTGGGCGGCGGGCGCTGGCGGAGTTGAGTGCGGCTTTCTTTGGGCATCCGGAGCGGAAGCTGAAGTTGAGTGCGGTGACGGGGACGAATGGGAAGACGACTACGGCGTTTCTGCTGGAGCAGATGCTGCGGAGTGTGGGGCGGAAGTGCGTGTTGCTGGGGACGATTGAGACGCATGTGGGGGATGAGGTGAGGGAGTCTCCGCATACGACGCCGGAGAGCCGGGATGTGCTGGAGATATTTGCGGATGGGGTGAAGGCGGGCGCGACTGAGGCGGTGATGGAGATGTCGAGCCATGCGCTGGAGCAGGAGCGGGTTTGGGGGCTGCCGGTGGATGTGGCGATGTTTACGAATCTGACGCAGGACCATCTGGATTATCACGGGACGATGGAGAGGTATTTTGCGGCGAAGGCGCGGTTGTTTGAGGGGGTGGGCGCGGCGGCTCCTCGGGTTGCGGTGATTAATGTTGATGATGCGGTGGGTGCGCGGCTGGTCGCGATGGCTGGTGCTTCATCGGTGATGACGTATGGAGTTGGATGGATCGGGTCGAGTATCGTGCGGAAGATGTGACGATGCGCGCGGGGGAGACGTGTTTTGCGATTGAAGACGCCGTTGGGGGCTGTGGCGATGCGGTCTCCGCTGACGGGGCGGGTGAATGTTTACAACTTGTTGGCGGCTTCTTGTGCGGCGTTGGCGCGTGGGTTGTCGCTTGAGGAGATTGCTGCTGCGGCTGCGGGGTTGCGGCAGGTGCCGGGGCGGTTTCAGGTGGTGCCGGGTTCGACAGTGAGGCGGGGTTTACGGTGGTGGTGGATTATGCGCATACGGATGATGCGCTGCGGAATTTGATTGCGCTGGCTCGGGAGTTGGTTGGGGCGAGTGGTGGGCGGGTGATTACGCTGTTTGGGTGTGGTGGGGATCGGGATCGGACGAAGCGGCCTAAGATGGGGCGGGCTGCGGGTGAGGGAAGTGATCTGGTGGTGCTGACTAGCGATAATCCTCGGAGTGAGGAGCCGATGGCGATTATTGCGGAGGCGCTGGTGGGGGTGAAGGAGACGGGGACGGATTGTGTTGTGGAGGAGGATCGGGCGGGGGCGATTGAGATTGCGATTCGTGCGGCGGGGGCGGGGGATATTGTTTTGATTGCGGGGAAGGGGCATGAGAAGGTGCAGGTGTTGCGGGATGGGGTGGTGCCGTTTGATGATGTGGCGGTTGCGGCTGGGTTTTGAGAGGAGAGATTGGCGATGAAGCTTGACGTCTGGGCAGGTTGCGGATTGGATTCATGCGGAGGGGGATTTTGATACGGCTGCGGAGGCGGTGGGGTATTCGATCGACTCGCGGACGATCAATGCGGGGGAGCTTGTATTTTGCGGTGAAGGGCGAGCGGCTGGATGGGCATGATTTTGTAGAGGCGGCGCTGGCGGATGGCGCGGTGGCGGCGGTGGTGAGTATGCGGTGGCTGGCTCCGGCGGAGGTGGACGTCGTCGAAGTTGCTGCGGGTTCCGGATCGCGAGGACTGCGGGGTGCTGGAGGCGATGCAGCGGCTGGCGCATGCGGTGCGGAAGGACTGGGGGGGGCGGGTGATTGGGGTGACGGGGTCGGCGGGGAAGACGACGACGAAGGAGGCGGTGGCGGAGGTTTTGGCGGCGAAGTTTCAAGGTGCTGAAGTCGGCGGGGAATTTGAATAATGCGTTTGGGGTGCCGCTGCAGTTGTTGCGGCTGGAGCCGGAGCATGAGGTGGCGGTGATCGAGATGGGGATGAACCATGCGGGGGAGATTGCGGCGCTGGCGAAGATTGCGGAGCCGGACTGGGCGGTGGTGAGTAATGTTGCTCCGGTGCATCTGGAGTTTTTTCCGGAGGGGATTGCGGGGATTGCGAAGGCGAAGTATGAGTTGGTGGAGGCGCTGCCGGAGGATGGGGTGGCGGTGCTGAATTTTGATGATCCGTATGTGCGGGAGTTTGGGCGGGGGATGGGGGACCGGGCGGTCTATTACGGGTTGGCGGATGGGGCTGCGGTGCGGGCGGTGCATGTTGCGGAGATGGGTGTCGAGGGATTGGTGTTTACGGTGGTGGCGAATGGGGAGCGGGCGAGTGTGCAGTTGAGGATGCTGGGGCGGCACAATGTTCCGAATGCGCTGGCGGCGATTGCGGTGGGGCTGCGGAGTGGGATGACGCTGGCGGAGTGTGCGGCGGCGCTGGGAGAGATGCGGGCGGGAGATAAGCGCGGCGAGGTGGTGGAGTGGCGCGGGGCTACGCTGATTAATGATTGCTATAACTCGAATCCGCGGGCGCTGGATGCGATGGTGGATGCGCTGCTGGCGATTCCGGCGGAGCGGCATGTGGTGGTGGCGGGGGAGATGCTGGAGCTGGGTGCGGATGCCGAGGCGTTGCATGCCGCTTGTGGACGGCGGATGGGAGAGATGGGAGTTGTGGTGGTGGGGGTGCGGGGGGCGGCTGAGGCTTTGGTGGAGGCGGCGAAGAAGGCCGGGGCGGAGGCGGTGTTTGTGCCGGATGCTGCGGCGGCTGGGGAGTGGATGCTTGGAGAATGTGAGGGCGGGGGATGCGGTGCTGCTGAAGGCTTCGCGTGGCGTGAGGCTGGAGAAGGCGCTGGCGGTGATTGCGGAGAATAGTTTGTGACCGTTTTGGATGCTGGAGGCATCTTAATTGGCTATGGCGAATAAATCGGTGAAGAGCAAGAAAAAGTTGACGGGTAAAGGCAAGGAACTCGACGCCGCAGATCACAGCTCGGAGAAGAAGCATGCGAAGAAGGCAGCTAAGCATGTGGCTAGGAGTGACGTGGCTGCGTTCGCGGGGGATGATAATCGGCAGCAGGGGTTGAGGACGGCGTTTCACCATATGCAGCGGGCTTCGGTGGTGATTTCGCTGATGGAGAAGGGGACGGGCGAGGACCTGCGTGACCTGCTGGCGCGAGGCGTGAAATTGTATGAGAGAGCCTGCGAGGAGGATACGGAGGAGAAGATTCTGCTGCGCGCGATTGGTTTGCTGCGGGCTGCGGAGCATCTGGCACTGGCGGGGCTATATGCGGCGAGGGATAAGTATCGGCAGAAGGTGGAGGCTCCGGACAAGGCGTGGCAGGCGGAGTTTATGGCTGAGATCGGTGGGCGGCTGGAACGGATTGAAGGTGCGGAGCGGGACAAGGGGCCGGATCTGTTTCCGGCGACGGTGGAGATGCTGCGGCAGGCGGAGGACGCGGAGGGTGATCCGCATATGGCGTATGAGCTGGCGATGTCGGCGGATGCGCTGTGCTTTGCGCTGGAGAATGGGCTGTAGGCGGGAATGCGGCTTGGTTCACGGGGTGAGATAAACCACAGGCTGTGGATGCTGCGGCTGTTAAGATAGCCGTGACCCGTGAGGATATCGAGCTGATGGCGCGGGGATAAAGGCGGGCGCGATTTGCTCTATTGGCTGCTGTATCAGAAGCTGTTTCCTTACTTTCGACTGTTCCGGATCTTTCGCTATCTGACGTTTCGGACGGTGTTTGCGAGCCTGACGGCGCTGCTGATCGGCATGCTGATTGGGCCGTATGTGATTGAGAGGCTGCGCGAGTTTCAGATTGGGCAGTACATTCGCGAGGAGGGGCCGCAGAGCCACCAGAAGAAGAGTGGCACGCCGACGATGGGCGGGGTGCTGATCTGTATCTCGATCCTGGTGCCGACGCTGCTGTGGAGCGATCTGTCGGATCCGCTGGTGTGGATCGTGATGCTGTCGACGCTGGCTTTGGGGCGATTGGGTTTGCGGATGACTACATCAAAGTGGTGCATCGGCGGAACCAGGGGCTGACGGCGCGGGAGAAGCTGGGGTTGCAGTTTGTGGTGAGTGCGGGAGTGGCGGTGGCGCTGTTGCGGCTGCAGTCACGGGGCATGTATTCGACTCGGTTGGTGGTGCCGTTTTTGAAGCGGTTCCGGCCGGATCTGGTGTGGGAGTGGATGGGGCATATTCCGCATATGCACTGGCTGGTGTTTCTGCCGTTTGTGGTGTTTGTGATGCTGGTGATCGCGGGTTCGAGCAATGCGGTGAACCTGACGGATGGGCTGGATGGGCTGGCGATTGGCTGCACGATTATTGCGGCCGGCGCGTTGACGGTGCTGACGTATGTGAGCGGGCATGCGGTGTTTGCGGACTATCTGGAGTTGGAGCGGATGCCGATGGTGGGTGAGTTGACGATCTTCTGCGGGTCGATGGTGGGGGCGAGTATTGGGTTCCTTTGGTACAACGCGCATCCGGCGGAGGTGTTTATGGGGGATGTGGGGAGCCTGGCGCTGGGTGGGGCGATTGGGACGGTGGCGGTGGTGATCAAGCAGGAGCTGCTGCTGCCGTTTATTGGGGGCGTGTTTATTCTGGAGCTGTTCAGCGTGATTCTGCAGGTGGGGAGTTACAAGCTGCGGAATGGGAAGAGGATCTTCAAGATGGCTCCGCTGCACCATCACTTTGAGTTGATGGGGTGGAGTGAGAGTAAGGTGATTGCGCGGTTCTGGATTATGGCGCTGGTGTTTGCGCTGTTTGCGCTGACTACGTTGAAGCTGAGGTAGAGGTTAGGAGTTGAGAATGTGGAACTGAAGAATAAGCGAGTGTTGGTGGTGGGGTTGGGGAAGTCGGGGTTGGCGGCTGCGTTGTTTCTGCGGGGGCAGGGTGCGCGGGTTACGGTGAGCGATACGCGCAGTGCGGTGGCGCTGGCGAAGGAGATTCCGGCGCTGCTGGATGCGGGGATCATGGTGGAGTCGGGTGGGCATGGGCTGCTGACGTTTCGGCAGCAGGATCTGATTGTGGTTTCGCCGGGTGTGCCGATAGATACGCCGGAGGTGAAGCAGGTGATGGCGTTTGGGACGCCGGTGATTGGGGAACTGGAGCTGGCTTCGCGGTTTTTGCAGGGCCGGGTGGTGGCGATTACGGGATCGAATGGGAAGACGACCACTACTACGCTGGTGGGGGAGATCTTTAGGGCGGCTGGTTTTCCTACCCTGGTGGGGGGGAATATTGGGACGCCGGTGATTGATTTGGTGGCGGAGAGCGTTGCGCTTTCTCGCCGGCATGAAGAAGAAGCAGATTCCTCCGCCGCGCTACGGAATGACAAACAAAAGAACAGTGATGCGGAAAAGATCGACGGCGAAGTGGTGAGTGTGCTGGAGGTTTCGAGCTTTCAGCTGGAGACGGTGGAGGAGTTTCATCCGTGGATTGCGGTGGTGCTGAATATTACGCCGGACCATCTGGATCGGCATGGCAGCTTTGAGAATTATGCGGCGGCGAAGGCGCGGATTACGGAGCGGCAGGGGGCGGAGGATTTTCTGGTTCTGAATGCGGAAGACAAGCCTACGCAGATGGTGGCGCTGAAGGCGGCGCGAAGCGAAGCGCCCAGATCTTCTGGTTCAGCGGGCGGCGGCCGATCAAGCAGGGGGCGTTTGTGCATGGGGAGAGTATTCTGTTTGTGGCGCGGGAGGGTGCGAAGGCGGAGCCGATTATGCCGGTGAGCGAGATTCCGCTGAAGGGTGCGCACAATGTGGAGAATGTGCTGGCGGCGGTGTGTGCGGCGCGGCTGGCGGGAGTTCCGGCGGAGATGATTCGCGCGGCGGTGGCGAAGTTCAAGGCGGTGGAGCATCGGCTGGAGTTTGTGCGGGTGATGGATGGAGTGGAGTTTTACAACGACTCGAAGGCGACGAATGTGGATGCGACGATGAAGGCGGCTGGCTTCGTTTGCGGGCGGGATTCACCTGATTCTTGGGGGGAAGGATAAGGACTCGGACTATACGCAGATGGCGGAGTTGCTGCGGGAACGGGTGAAGTTTGTTTACACGATTGGTTCGGCGGCGGAAAAGATTGAGCGTGAGTTGCGGGAGTCGTGAAGATGGTGTCAGCGGGAACGATGGATGTGGCTGTTCATGCGGCCGCGGAGGCTGCGGTTGCGGGCGATGTGGTGCTGCTGGCGCCGGCCTGTTCGAGCTTCGATCAGTTTGAGAACTATGAGCATCGCGGGCGGGTGTTTCGGGAGATTGTGAATAGCTTGTAGTTCTGTGGCGATAAACGGCGAAAAGCAGATCCTTCGCTTCGCTCCAGGATGACAATTTCTTTATGTAGGTAAGTTGATGGGCGTGACTGGGTTGCGCAGGAAGCGGATGAGATGGCGAAGAGAGTAGGGGTGGACAAGTGGCTCTTCGGGACGGTGCTGCTGCTGGTGCTGTTTGGGCTGGTGATGGTGTTTTCGGCTTCGGCGGTGATGGCGAAGCAGAGTCTGGGATCTCCGTATGCGTATGTGGGGCGGCAGGCAGGGTGGGCGTTGCTGGGGATGTTGGCGCTGGTGGGGCTGATGCAGGTGGACTACCGGCACTATAACAATCCCAAGGTGGTGTTTCCGGCGGTTGCGGTGACGACGTTGCTGCTGCTGGGTGTGTTTGCGATGAGCGGCATGAATGGAGCGCATCGGTGGATTCGAGTGGCGGGCATGACGCTGCAGCCTTCGGAGCTTGCGAAGCCGGTGATTGTGCTGTTTCTGGCGTACTTTCTGCAGACGCGGATTCACCAGATGGATGACTGGAAGGGAACGATTCTGAAGGCTGCTGCTCCCTCGCTGGTGTTTATTGCGCTGATCCTGAAGGAGCCGGACCTGGGGACGGCGATGGTGTGCGCGGCGGTGACGGCGCTGATGCTTTATCTGGCCGGAGCGCGGTTGCGGTACTTTGCGATTGCTGCGGCCTGCGCGAGTCCGGTGCTGTATTACATGCTGTTCCATGTGGCGTTTCGGCGGGCGAGGATGCTGGCGTTTTTGAATCCTGAGGCCGATCCGCGGGGCGCGGGATTTCATATTCTGCAGTCGCTGATTGCGGTGGGAACGGGCGGCCTTCGTGGGCTTGGGTTGATGGAAGGGCGGCAGAAGCTGTTCTATCTGCCGGAGGCGCAGACGGACTTTATCTTCGCGAATATCTGCGAGGAGCTGGGCTTGATTGGCGCGCTGATTATTGTTGGGCTGTTTGTGGCGCTGGGCTATCGCGGGCTGCGGGCGGCGTTTCTTTCGACCGATCCGTTTGCGCGGTTTCTGGCGTTTGGGATGACGACGGCGGTGCTGATCCAGGCGTTCTTCAACATGAGCGTGGTGCTGGCGCTGCTGCCGACGAAGGGGATTACGCTGCCGTTTATCTCGTCGGGCGGGACGTCGTTGTTTATTACGCTGGCGAGCATGGGTGTGCTGCTGAATGTGACGCGTGAGATCGATTGAGCAGGGTTCAGGGTTTAGGGCCGAGGGCTCAGCGAACGGCAACAAGTTGAGAGTTCTGATTGCTGGTGGGGGAACCGGCGGGCATGTGATTCCGGCGCTGGCGATTGCGCGGGAGTTGCGTGATGCGCATGGGGCTGAGGTGCGGTTTGTGGGGACGGCGCGGGGGCTGGAGACGCGGCTGGTGCCTGAGGCTGGGTTTCCGCTGGAGCTGATTCGGGTGGGGCAGTTGAAGAATGTGAGTCTGATGACGCGGGTGCGGACGCTGTTCGATCTGCCGCTGGGTGTGATGCGGTGTGTGGGGTTGCTGCGGGGATTCAGGCCGGATGTGGTGGTGGGGGTGGGTGGGTATGCTTCAGGGCCGGCGATGATGGCGGCGATTCTGCTGCGGGTTCCTACGCTGGCGTTTGAGCCGAATGCGGTGCCGGGGCTGGCGAATCGGCTGGTGGGGAAGTGGGTGAGTGCGGCGGCGGTGAACTTTGAGGAGACGCGGCGGTACTTCCGGAATGCGCGGGTGACGGGGATGCCGGTGCGGCCGGAGTTTTTTGCGATTGCTGCGAAGCCGGTGGGTGCGGCGCAGCGGTTGCTGGTGTTTGGGGGGAGCCAGGGGGCGCGGGTCTTCAATGAGACGATGCCGAAGATTGTGGAGCGGCTGCTGGATTCGGTGCCGGGGCTGACGATTTTGCATCAGACGGGGCCGAGCAGGCTGCATCCACGGAAGAGGCGTATCGGAGAAGCGGGGCTGATGCGAGCCGGTGGGAGGTTGCGGCTTATCTTGACGATATGCCGAAGCGATTTGCCGATGCGGATGTGATTCTTTGCCGCAGCGGTGCGAGCACGGTGGCGGAGCTTGCGGCTGCGGGACGGGCAGCGGTGCTGGTGCCGTTTCCGGAGGCGGCGGATGATCATCAGAGGAAGAATGCCGAGGTATTTGAACGTGCAGGAGCGGCAGTGCTTCGGGTACAGGAAGCGGACGAGCTGATGGAAGGGTTACTGTTCAGGGATGTGTCGGAGTTGTTGTTGAGTGCTGATCTGCGGGCAGAGATGGGGGAGAGGGCGCGGGGACTGGCGCATGCGGAGGCGGTTCAGGAGATTGGGAAGATGGCGGTTTCGTTAGTGAAGCGTGGTTGGTAGATTGCTGTGTCGAGATGATTTTAGATTCGTGGATTAAAGTGAAATGGCTGAGGAGGTGTCCCTCAGCCATTTCTATTGTGGGGGTTAGAGTTAGCGGTGTCCGCCGCCACCGCCGCCATGGAAGCCGCCTCCTCCGCCTATGCTGCCGCCGTGGAAGCCGCCACCGGCACTCATGCCTCCGCCCATGCTACCGCTGCGGGAGCTGCTGCCGGCACTCATGCCACCGCTATAACCGCCTAAGCTCTGGGATGGCGCGGAATAGGTGCGAGTTGGGGCTGAGTAGGCGTGGGTTTCCGCCGTTGAAGCTGTTGGCTCCGCTATAGGCCGGGCGGGCTGTGCTGTTGCCGTAGCTGCCGTAGCCGGAACGGTTGATGGGTGCGCTTTGGGTGCCGGAGTAGCTGGAATTGCGGTTGGCCGCGAAGTTCGAGGTTCCGCGATAGGCTGATCGGTTGTCGAAGCCGGAGGCTGTGCGGAGGCTCGACCCGATGCGGCCGGTTCCGGCGTAGGAGCCGCGGTTACCAACGTTGTCGTTGGTGCGTGAAAAGCCGGGTCCCCCGGGACGTCCCGAATAGCCGTTGTAGGGGTGGTTATAGATGTGACCGCCGTGCCAACCGATGTTGTTGTAGCAGCTGTTGTACCAGAAATGGCCGCCACCCCAGTATCCGCCATAGAAGCCGATGCCGAAGTAGCCGAAGCCGTAGTTGATGCCACCGTAGTAGCCGACGACCGGGCCCCAGTAGCCAGCATTCCAGAAGTAGGCATCGCCGCCAAAACCCCAGTAGCCGGGGGTCCAGAGGGCTCCGTCGTAGGGCGGGAGAACCCAGGCCCCGTCGACCCACACGTAGCCATTGTCTGTCCAGGCCCAGTAGCCGGGAGTCCAGATGTAGCCATCAGCGGGGGCGGGGGGTTGGGTGTAGTCGGGAATGGCAGGAGGTGCGACGGTCGCCGAGACGAAGACTGCGGCGTGTGCGGCCAGGGAAGCCGTCGTAAGTGCGGCAGCCAATAAAAAGGCGAGGACTGAGTTTTTGATGAGATGCTTGAGGTTCATAGCTTGCCTTGTCCGCCGTTCTTCGCCTGTCCTGATAGGAGCCGGGTTGCGAGAATGGCTAAGACCTTGTAACGGCCGAGTCGCTCGGCTTAAGGTTACGGTTAATTAGACAGTATTTCCATGCTTTAGTTGCGGATTTATCGGTATCGTCGGCAGGGGCAGGTTTGGCAGGCTGAGCGAGATTGCGAGTGCGGTGGGGGATTTCCTGCTTCGGATGAATCGGCGTTTACTGTTCGCGGCGAGAGATTTGATTATGCTGCACCTCTGTATACGACGTTTGTGGAGCCGGAGGCTGGTGCGGGTGAGGTGATTGTTCGAGTCAGTGTGGCGGGGTTCCACCCGATTGTGAAGGCGCTGGCGAATGGAACGCGTTATGGAAGTGCGGATGTGCTGCCGTTTATTCCCGGCGTGGATGGGGTGGGAGACTGAAGGATGGTTCACGGGTTTATTTCGGGATATCGCGGAGTCCGTTTGGCAGCTTTGCGGAGCGGACGGTGGCGACACAGGCGATGTGTTTGCCGGTGCCGGATGGCCTGGACGATGCTACGGCTGCGGCGACTGGGAATCCGGCGATGTCTTCGCGGGTGGCGCTGACGTTACGGGCGAAACTTGTTGCAGGTGAGAACGTGCTGATCCCGGGCGCTACGGGAGTTGGGGGAAGTTGGCGGTGCAGCTTGCGAAGCGCTTGAGGGAGCAGCGGGTGATTGCAGTGGGACGCGATCCGGAGGCGCTGGAGAAGCTGAGTGGGTTGGGTGCTGATGCGGTGATTTCGCTCAGCCAGGATAAGGGCGCGCTGGTGGCGGCGTTTCGCAAGGAGTGGGTTGAGGCGGGCGGAGTGGATGTGGTGCTGGACTATCTGTGGGGCGCGCCGGCGGAGAGTCTGCTGGAGGCAATCTCGCAGAAGGGATTAGAGCATGCCGCGGCGAGTGTGCGGTTTGCGGAGCGCTCCGGTCTGGAGCAGATTGGATGCAAGCGGCGGGTGACTTTTAGGAACGCTGCGGCGCTGCCGTTTGAGATTGAGAGCTGCGCTGCGGGATGTTGAGGCACTTTGGGGCGGTGGGGATAAGGGTGTACGGCTGGTGTTTCAGCCTTGATTGAGGGCTGTGACGCCCCACCCACTTAGCCGCGATACGACTGTCGCGAAGATGGTGTACCGGGCATGAGGAGTAACCCCACGTCAGACATGAGACCGACTGACATGGGGCACCCGCTGTTATCTGGGTTTGAGACGAAGTTCGGCGAGGAAGGCTGGAGATGGTGGGTTGGGTGTTGAGGATGTCAGCTGTGGTGAGCCAGGCGCGGCGGAGCTGGGTGATGCCGTAGCGCATCTGGTCGAGCTCTTCGGTGGAGTGGGCGTCGGTGTTGACTACGATTTTGCAGCCGTGTTGTTTGGCGAGGCGGAGGTGGAGGTCGTTGAGGTCGGCGCGGGCGGGGGCTGGCGTTGTGTTCGACGGCTACGCCTAGTTCGGCGGCACGTTTGAGGATGGTGTCGATGTTGAGGGCGTAGGGTTCGCGCTTGAGGACCTTGCGGCCGGTGGGGTGGCCGAGGATGCGGACGTGGGGGTTCTCGAGGGCGCGGAGGACGCGGGCGGTGGTCTCTTCGACGGGCTGGTTGAAGCGGGAGTGGACGCTGGCGACGACGATGTCCATCTGGGCGAGGGTGGAGTCGTCGAGGTCGAGCGCGCCGTCGGCGAGGATGTCGACTTCGATGCCGGGGAGGATGCGGATGGCGCCGGCGTGCTCTTCGGATTTCGTCGTCGACTTTGCGGATGCGCTTGATGTGGGCGAGGGCGCGCTTGTCGTCGAGGCCGTTGGTCATGGCGAGGTTCTTGGAGTGGTCGGTGATGGCGATGTATCGGAGGCCGCGGGCGATGGCGGCTTCGGCCATCTGGCGGATGGTGTCGCGGCCGTCGGTGGCGTTGGTGTGCATGTGGAGGTCGCCGCGGATGTCGGCGAGGGTGATGAGGTTGGGGAGAGTGTGGGCTGCTGCGGCTTCGATCTCGCCGCAGTTTTCGCGGAGCTCGGGTGGGATGTAGTCGAGGTCGAGGGCTTGGTAGATTTCCTCTTCGGTGGCGGCGGCGACTGATGGTGTTGTCTTCGAGGCGGCGGAGGGCGTACTCGTTGAGGGTGAGGCCGCGCTTGATGGCGCGCTGGCGGAGGGCGACGTTGTGCATCTTGGAGCCGGTGAAGTATTGCAGGGCGGCTCCGTAGCCGGAGCGCGGGAGGAGGCGGACGTCGACCTGGAGGTTGTTGCGGAGGGTGAAGGAGACTTTGTTCTGGCCTTTGGCGAGGAGCTTGTCGATGAGGGGCAGGGCTGGCTACGTGCTCGACGGCGGCGGAGACGACGTCGGGCTCGCAGGCGGGGCCGGTGACGAGGAGGTCGAGGTCGCCTACGGTTTCGCGGCCGCGGCGCAGGGAGCCGGCGGGAGTGATCTCGTCGATGCCGGGGAAGTCGCGGATGAGGTCGGAGATGCTTTCGGCGTGGTCGCGGGCCTGATCGATGCGGAAGCGGCTGGAGTTGGCGCGGTGGTCCTCGATGCCCTTGAGGAGCTTGGTGACGAACTTTTCGCCCATGCGGGGGAGCTTGGTGAGGTGGCCGGCTTTGGCGGCGGCTTCGAGCTGTGTCGATGTCGCAGACCTGGCAGGGCGGACCAGACGAGGGCTACGGTCTTGGGACCCATGCCGGGGAGGCGGAGGAGTTCGAGCATGGTGGGCTTGTATTTGTGGAGGAGCTCTTCGCGGAGGGGCATGGTGCCGGTGGAGACGAGGGCGACGATGTTGGCGGCCATGCCTTTGCCGATGCCGGGGATGGCGAGGAGGGCTTTGGGGTCGGCGTCGGGCTGTGGCGAGAGGTGCTGAGCTGGGTGGTCTGCTGCTCGACGGCTTCGGCGGCGCGGCGGTAGGAGCGGATGCGGAAGGGGTCGGCGGCGTCGATTTCGAGGAGAGAGGCGGTTTCGTCGAGGAGACGGGCGATGGTGATGTTGTCCATAGAAGATGAGCCAGCGGCTGGCTTTATGCCGGCCGCTGACTCAGTATGCAATGAAGAGCGTTGTTGCTGCACATTCCGGCGCGATAATCGGGGCCCGATTACCGCTGATGAACGCGTCTCGAGTGTAGCAGAGACGGTTGGGACAGCTACAGAGCTTGCTTTAAGCGAGCGACCTGATCGGCCTGCGGGCCTTTGGTGCCCTGGATGATGTCGAACTCCACCTCATCGCCTTCTTTTAGGGTTTTGTAGCCGTCGAGCTGGATGGAGCTGTAGTGGACGAAGACGTCCGCTCCGTCGTCACGGCCTAGAAAACCGTATCCCTTCGCGTTGTTGAACCACTTCACAGTGCCTTTGTACTGCGCCACTGGAGTCGTACTCCTCGAAATCGACGTTCTGAAGCGTGCTTGACGAGCGTGCTTCAACAACTTCAGACGCAAAAGGATCGAGGGGAGTTATCTCCTGATGTGGCTAGAGTAAGAGAGAAGAAAAGTTGCACGTGTCATATAGAACCAGATTGTGGCCTGACGACAATAGTTTGGCGTCTCTGAAGGCTTGATTTCTTTTAGAGGCGGCCAGCGCGGCGGGCGGCGTCGTAGAGCAAAAGGCCGACGAGTGTTTTGCCATCGTGAATTTTGTTGGCGGCGATGAGGGCGAGGGCCTCGGAGAGCGGGATGCGGAGGATTTCGATGTGCTCGTCGGCCTCGGGCTGGGCTGCGCCGGGGCGGATGTCGCGGGCGAGGTAGATCTGCATCCATTCGCCGAGGAAGCCGGGGCTGGCGAAGTATTTGGTGAGGAGAGTCCATTTTTTTGCGCGATAACCGGTCTCTTCGATCATCTCGCGCTTGGCGGCGGCGAGGGGGGATTCGCCGGGATCGATGCGTGCCGGCGGGAAGCTCGAAGAGGAACTGGCCGGCGGCGTGGCGGTACTGGCGCTCGATGATGATGATGGGATCGTTGGGGTTGCCGGTCTCGGCTGACTCGTCGATGGCGAGGATGACGACGGAGCCGTTGTGGCGGATGACGTCGCGGATGTGGACGTGGCCGCTGGGCTCTTCGACTGTGTCGGTGAAGACGGAGAAGACTTTGCCTTTGTAGGCGATTTTGGAGGAGATGAGGCGGGCTTTTTGGCGGCGGAGCCTTCTTTTTGGAGGGGAGGGGGCTGGGCTGGCTGTGGGCTTTTGTTTTTGAGGCTGACATATAGCTACGGTATCATCCTGCATCTGCGGAGAAGTGGCGGGCATCCAACGGACTGCAACTTTTTCTGAAATGATGTGGAATGTATCTTAGAGAGGCCGGGACCGACTGTGCCGCGCAGTTGGCGGCAGCGGGTTGAGGTCTGTATGGTTGAGGGACGAAGGCTGCGATGAGTACTGAGTGTTATCCAATTACGATTCTGCCGCATGTGTCGAAGCTCTATCGCGATTACCTGGCGATGGGCGAGAGCGCGGCGGACGCTCCGGTGCGGCGGTGGTATGGGGCGGAGCCGTTTGGCGGGCGATGGATGGGGAAGGCGCGGCCGGGGGTGGACGCGGGCCGGCTGGCGGATGCGCTGAAGGCAGCAGAGTGTGGAGTTTGGCGCGGGGGCGGCGGCGCTGGAGAATATCGAGAGGCTGCGGGCGCGGGGCGCGGGCGGTGGTGACGGGGCAGCAGGTGGGGCTGTTTGGCGGGCCGCTGCTGACGTTGTTGAAGGCGGCTACGGCGGTGGCTCGGGCGAAGCAGGCTACGGCGGCGACGGGGGTCGAGCATGTGCCGGTGTTCTGGCTGGCGACGGAGGACCACGACCTGGAGGAGGTCGACCAGGTTTCGCTGCTGACGAAGGATTCGGTGGAGACGCTGCGGGCGGGGTTGAAGGTGCCGGGTGCGGTGCCGGTGGGCGGAGTGGAGATTGGGTGCGGAGATAGAGGCGGTGCTGGAGCGGGCGAGCGAGTTGCTGGCGTATGCGCCGGAGTGCGATCTGCTGCGGGAGTGTTATGCGCCGACGGAGACTTACAAGCCGACGCTGGGTGGGGCGTTTGCGCGGTTGATGGCGAGGATATTTGCTGCCGGGGTTGATTGTGATGGATGCGGCGGGGCGGGAGTTTCATGCGTTGGGGGAGCGGACGCTGCGGTATGCGATCGAGCATGCGGCGGAGTTGGAAGAGGCTTGCTGGCGCGGACGCAGGAGCTTGAGGCGCGGGGTATCACGCGCAGGTGCTGGTGAGGCGGGGCATAGTCTGCTGTTTTTGATTGATGACGGAGAGTGGTGCGCGGTCGGCGTTGCGGCGGACAGCGGATGGTGGGTGGAAGGCTAATGGGAGGAGCTTATTCGACGGCGGAGTTGCTGGCGATTCTGGAGGCGGAGCCGGAGCGGATCAGTCCGAATGCGCTGCTGCGGCCGGTGTTTCAGGATACGATTCTGCCGACGGCGGCTTATATTGGCGGGCCGGCGGAGATTGCTTACTTTGCGCAGAGCGCGGTGGTGTATGAGGCGGTGCTGGGGCGGATTACGCCGGTGCTGCCGCGGTTGAGCGCGACGCTGATTGAGCCGGCGATTGAGGCGGTGATGGAGCAGCATGAGGTGAGCTCTGCCGGATGCGATGACGACGGCGGAGGAGCTGGCGCAGCGGCTGGGCGCGCGGGCGATGCCGATTGAGGAGAAGCGCAAGCTGGCGGCGGTGGGCAATGCGATGGATGCGGAGTTGACGGCGCTGACGGAGTATATGAGCGGGCTGGATGAGTCGCTGGGGCGGTCGGCGGAGGTGTCGGGATCGAAGATGCGGTACCAGATGAATCGGCTGCGGCGGATGGCGGCGACCTTCGAGTTGCAGAAGGAGGCCAGCCTGATGAAGCATGCGACGGCGATGACGCTGAATGTGTTTCCGGAGGGGCATCCGCAGGAGCGGGTGGTGGCGGGGGTCGTGGTTTCTGGCGCGGCATGGGGAGGGGCTGGTGGAGAGGATTGTGGCGGAGGCGGCGAATCTTTGTTCCGGGCATGTGGTGGTTCGGCTATGAGCTTTGGGCAGGTAGAGGCTTTGAGTGGGTGTGGGTGTGGGGTTTTAGAATGATGGGTGAGGTGAGCTGCGATGGGTTTGAGCGATCAGCCGTTTGAGGTGATGTGTCCGGATTGCGGGGGGATGTTGAAGGTGGATCCGGTGACGCGGTCGGTGATTGCGCATACGTCCGCCCCGAAGAAGAAGATGTTTGAGGACTTTGGCGAGGCGGCGAAGGCGTTGCGTGAGGCGGATGCTCGGCGGGATTCGATCTTTCAGCAGAGTGTGGATGCGCAGAAGAACAAGGATGATGTGATGGCGAAGAAGTTTGCCGAGGCGGTGAAGAAGGCTAAGGAGACTCCGCTGACGGAACGGCCGCTGCGGGATTTCGATCTGGATTAGGGGTTGAGGACGCAAAAGATCAGGCCAGATTGTTCGCCGATGTGCAATACTTTTTGCACCGATGGCGACCTATCAAAAGAATTCTGTGTGGACCTCCCTTTCTGTCTCCGTGAAGTTTTTCTTTAAAACGGTATTTGTTGCATGTGTGATGTTGCTGGCGTTCGCGTCTGGTGTTCGTGCGGATGCACAGAACGTCGATAACAAGATGCTTCTGCATCCGCCGGCGGATAGCTGGCCTGGATACCACGGGGACTACTCGGGGCAGCGACACAGCAGCCTGACGCAGATTACGCCGGCCAATGTGCATGAGCTTGGGCTGGCGTGGGCGTTTCAGACGAACCAGACGGCTGCGCTGAAGTGCACTCCGGTGCTGGTGGATGGGGTGCTGTACATTACGGTTCCGGATAACGTCTGGGCTATCGATGCGCGCTCGGGGCATTTGATCTGGCACTATCAGTATCCGCCGAACAAGGGCGACCATATCGGGAATCGCGGGGTGGGGATTCTTGGCGACACGGTGTACTTTATGGGACCGGACTCGCATTTGGTTGCGCTGGATGCGAAGGACGGAAAGGTCCGGTGGAATGGTTGAGGTCGCGGATCATGGGAAGGGTTACTGGACTACGATGGCTCCGTTTATCGTCGGCAATCATGTGATTGTGGGCGTTGGCGGCGATCAGGACAACATCCCCATGTTTCTGCAGGCGTTCGATCCGGCGACGGGGAAGCTGCAGTGGAGGTGGGAGGTCAGTCCGAAAGGATTAGCGGGGACTTCTACCGGTGGCACGACGTGGATTCCGGGGACGTATGATCCTGAGTTGAATTTGATTTATTGGGGGACGGGTAATCCTACGCCGGTGCTGGCGGGAGATGCGCGTCCGGGGGATAACCTTTACACGGGCAGCATTGTTGCTCTGAATGCTGATACGGGCAAGCTGGTATGGGCGTTCCAACCTGTGCCGCATGATACGCACGACTGGGATGCGGTGGAGATTCCGGTGCTGGTGGATGGGACGTTCAAGGGCACGCCGCGCAAGATGGTGATGCAGGCTACGCGGGCTGGCTACTTCTTTGTGCTGGATAGAGCTACGGGCGAGAATTTGCTGACGACTCCGTTTGGGCCGGTGAACTGGGCTAAGGGGATCGACAAGAAGGGGCAGCCAATTCCTGATCCGGCGAAGGACCCGGCTCCGGATGGGCGGCTGATCGCGCCGGATGAGGCTGGGTTGACGAACTACCGGTCGCCGAGCTTCGATCCGAAGACCGGGCTGCTGCTGGTGAGTACGCATCCGAGCTACAGTCTCTATTTCAATAAGCCGGCGGATGGCAGTTATGGCTGGGCGGGTGCGGACTATGGTCTGTGGGGTAAGGGCTGTGCTTGAGGCGATTGACTACCAGACGGGGAAGATTCGGTGGAGCCATGAGCTTGGGCCTGGAGGGTCGGGCGCGGGTGTTTTGACGACCGATTCTGGCGTTGCGTTTACGGGAGATGCTCATGGGAATGCGCTGGCTTTGAATACCAGCGATGGCAAGACGCTTTGGCATGCGGGATTGGGCGCGGGGATTCCGAATTCTCCGATTACTTATTTGCTGGATGGGCGGCAGTATGTGTTGAACGGGAGTGGTGGGGTTTTGTTTGCTTGGGCTCTGCCGGTGGGGACGAAGTAAAGTGGCGATTTTGCTTTGAGACTCTTTGGTAGTGGTGCAGTTTGGATCTCTCCTGTCGTGAGGTCATGGTTAGACTTCGAGCGAAGATGGTAGTATCGCCAGCGTGGTTTCCACTACGACACCGGCCAACGCATAGGTTGCGGCATTTGCAATGAGGACAAAGTAGAAGCCTTGCGGGTTGGTGTTGGCTGGCAATCGCGATTTTCGGGCAGGTCAGATAGATGAGAGCCCGCCCGACGCCGCCCGTGGCAAGCGGATTCGAAAGAGTCGCTGACGATGTAGACTCTCCAGGCCACGACAACGAGCACGCCTAAAGTCAGGCCCAAATGGCGATTCTGCTTTTCATACATATCTCCCGACTGCCTTGCGCTCCAATTATCCTCTTTAAAGCCACGATTTTTGCCATTGCGCGACCTACTCGCCCGAGTCATATTAACAATTTCATCACTACCGACTCTTCTGTCGATTAGGAATGGTGCGGCTTAGACGGTAAACTGGAGCAGATGCCACCAATCTTAAATGCGCAGGGTTTGACTAAGGCCTTTGGCGCTACGCCTTTGTTTCGTGAGATCAGTTTTACTGTGAGTGATGGGGACCGCATTGGGCTGATTGGGCCGAATGGGGCGGGGAAGTCTACGCTGCTGAAGGTGCTGGCGGGTGAGGAAGATGCCGATGCCGGAGATGTCGCGACTCGGAAGCGGGCGCGGGTGGGGTACGTCAAGCAGGAGTCGACGTTTGCGCCGGGGTTGACGGTGCGGGATGTGCTGGAGCGGGCGCTGGTTGAGGCGAAGGTTGCCGAGAGCGAGCATGAGGGCCGGCTGCGCGAGACGAGCGGGCGGACGGGCTTTCCGGATATGACGGCCGAGGCGGCGAAGCTGAGCGGCGGGTGGCGGAAGCGGCTGGCGATTGCAGAGGCGGTGGTGACGCATCCGGATGTGCTGCTGCTGGATGAGCCGACGAACCATCTGGATCTGGCCGGGATTGCGTGGCTTGAGGAGTTATTGAATGAGAGTAATTTTGCTTGCGTGCTTGTCAGCCATGATCGTTATTTTCTTGAGAATGTTACGACGGCGATAGTGGAGTTGAACCGCGTGTATGCGGATGGGCTGCTGCGGGTGCAGGGGACGTACTCGAAGTTTATTGAGGGCAAGCAGGCGTATATGGAGGCGCAGAGCAAGCTGCAGGATGCGCTGAAGAATCGCGTGAAGATCGAGGTGGACTGGCTGCGGCGAGGGCCGAAGGCGAGGAGTACGAAGGCGAAGGCGCGGATCGATAATGCGAACGATTTGATCGGGCAGTTGAAGGAGGTCAATTCGCGGGTGCAGACGGCGAGCTGCGGGCATTGACTTTTCTGCGACGGACCGGCAGACGAAGCGGCTGGTGGAGTTTGAGGATGTGAGCTGTGTGCTGGGCGACCGGAAGATTGTAGAGGGGCTGAATTTTCTGGTGACGAGCGGGATGCGGGTGGGGCTCGTGGGGCCGAATGGGAGTGGAAAGACTACGCTGCTGCGGCTGTTGACGGGGGAGTTGCAGCCTACGGCTGGGGACGATCAAGAAGGCGGCTTCGCTGAAGATTGTGTACTTCTCGCAGACGCGTGAGTTGGAGGAGGGCGTGACGCTGCGGCGGGCGCTGGCTCCGGATTCGGACTCGGTGGTGTACCAGGGCACGGGTGGTGCATGTGGCTAGTTATGCCACGAAGTTTTTGTTTACGAGTGAGCAGCTGAACCAGCCGGTGGAGAGGCTGAGCGGTGGGGAACGGGCTCGGGTGTTGATTGCGAAGTTGATGCTGGAGCCGGCGGATTTGTTGCTGCTGGACGAGCCTACGAACGATCTGGATATTGCGACGCTGGAGATTCTGGAAGAGAGTCTGCTGGAGTATACGGGGGCGCTGGTATTAGTGACCCATGATCGTTACATGTTGGATCGGGTGTCGACGATTGTGCTGGGGCTGGATGGGAAGGGTGGGGCTGAGACGTTCGCGGACTACTCGCAGTGGGAGCAGTGGCGGGGAGTGACGGTGGAGGAGTCGATTGTTCCGGGAGCTACGGGGAAGGCGGTTGCTTCTACTAGTTCTCCTTCTGCTCCGCCTGCTGGTGGGAAGAAGAAGCTTTCGTACCTGGAGGCGCGGGAGTTTGCGGGGATCGAGGCTGCGGTGGAGGCGGCGGAGGAGAAGTTGCAGGCGGCTCGGGAGAAGATTGAGTTGCCGGAGGTGGCGACTGATGCGGCGAAGTTGACGGCGGCGCTGGCGGAGATGGAGGCGGCGCAGGAGTTGGCGGATGGTCTGTATGCCCGGTGGGCGGAGTTGACGGAGAAGGTTGGGTAGAGTTTTAGAGAGTCGATCGAGCTTTCGCTGGATGCCCATGTCCGAGAGTCCGGACATGGGCACCCAGAGTGGTGGCTGTTTAGAAGCCCATGGTGTCGTCGGCGGAGGGGCCGTAGAGCGCGGGGACGGGCAGGTTGTTGAGGCGGAGGTAGACGCCTAGCTGGGCGCGGTGGTGGATCATGTGATTGAAGAACATGGTTCTGTAGAGGACGGAGCGCGGATGATTCGCGATGACCTTATCGCCGAAGCTGAACTTCCAATTCTGCTGAAGCTGCTCGTCAGTAGCGGCAGCGAGGTGGCCGCGAAGCTCGGATGAGAGGGAATCGAAGGTGGCGAGAAGCTGCTCGCGGCTTTCGAATACGAGTGTGGGCCATTTGGTTGTGGCCATATCCATGCCATCGGTGGTGAGAATAGTCGAGCCGAAGCGACAGAGAGTGGCGACGTGCATGGCAAGACGGCCGCAGGGCATCGATTTGTCGTGAGGCTTGAAGTCGGGAGTGACGTCGGGAATGCGCTCGAGGGTGGTGCGGGTATTCTCATCTCGACGTCGTAGTCCTGGAGGAGGATTTCTGCGATGGTCATATTCAGGTCCTTTTTGAAAGTAGTAGCACTCTATAAGAAAATGCGGGCATATCTTTGACTTCGCTCTGAAGCGACGAACGGAGATGGATTGCGGCCTGATTATAGGCCAGTGATGTTGTAGCCGCAGTCTACGTAGGTGATTTCGCCGGTGATGCCGCTGGCGAGGTCGCTGGCGAGGAAGAGGGCGGCTCCGCCTACTTCGAGCTGGTCTACGTTGCGGTGGAGGGGGGCACGCTCTTCTACGGCGTTGAGGATCTTCGAGAAGTCGCCGATGCCGCGGGCGGCGAGGGTTTTGATGGGACCGGCGGAGATGGCGTTGACTCGGATGTTCTTGGCTCCGAGCGAGGCGGCGAGGTAGCGGACGGTGGCTTCGAGCGCGGCCTTGGCTACGCCCATGACGTTGTAGTTGGGGAAGACCTTGGTCGAGCCGTAGTAGGTGAGGGTGATGATGGAACCGCCCTCGGTCATGAGGGGAGTGGCCGCGCGGGCGATGGCGATGAGCGAGTAGACGCTGACGTCGTGGGCGATGCGGAAGCCTTCGCGGCTGGTGAGGAGGAAGTCGTTCTTGATCTCGTCGGCGGGGGCGAAGGCTACGGCGTGGACTACGGTGTGGATGGTGCCGTAGGTCTCTTTGATGACGGCGAAGAGGGCGTCGATCTCGGAGTCGCTGGAGACGTCGCACTGGTGAGTTCTGGCGGAGGGGAGGGAGGCGGCGAGCTCTTCGGCGTCGCGCTGGAGTCGTTCGTTCTGGTAGCAGATGGCGAGTGTCGCGCCAGCCTCGGAGAGTTTCTGGGCAATGCCCCAGGCGATGCTGCGCTTGTTGGCGAGGCCGAAGACGACGGCGACTTTGCCTTTGAGATCAATCATGTTGCTATCGATTCCTTTCGAAGGTGCGAGGTAAGGATAGCAGTTGGGGGCGGGTGGGGGTGTTAGCGCTGGACCAGTTCGGGTTGCAGCAGGTCGTCGACGGCATTCTCGGCCAGCAGGACGCGGCTGCAGCTGCGTCCGGCAGTCTTGGCCTGATAGAGGGCCTTGTCGGCACGGGCGAGGACGGTGGTGGCGTCGTCGGTGGGGATGGCCTCGGTGATGCCGATGCTGATGGTGAGGGATTGGCCGTTGGGGAGGAGGGTGAGCTTGCGGACGGCATGGTCGACGCGGTCGGCTACGATCTGGGAGTCTTGCCAGGTGGTTTGGGGGAGGAGGAGGAGGAACTCGTCGCCGCCGAATCGGCCGAGGTAGTCGTAGGCGCGGAGGCGCTCGGAGATGGCGTCGACTACGCCGCGGAGGGCGGCGTCTCCGGCTGCGTGGCCCTGGGTGTCGTTGATGGCCTTGAAGTGGTCTACGTCGATGAGGGCGATGGAGAGCTTCTGTTGGCTGTTACGGCTGATGCGCTTGAGCTCGGATGCCAGCTTCTCCTCGATGCCGCGGCGGTTGAGGGCACCGGAGAGGGGATCCTGGAAGGACTGCTTCTGGATCTGGCTGAGGAGGCCGCCGTAGAGCATGAGCAGCTTGAAGAGGCCCATGATGCAGATGAAGATCACCTCCGTGAGGAGCAGGGCGCTCTGCAGCGTGTTGTGCGCCATGAAGTCGGAGGGCGCTCCGTTGACGAGGACGAAGGCTGCACGGTTCAGGCCGCAGAGGCCGTAGAGCGTCATGAAGTAGCCGAAGAGCGCCAGCAGCGGGCGTCCCTTGGCGTGGCGGAAGAGTTCGATGGCGATGAGCCCGCGGGTGAGGGCGTAGAAGAGGGAGATGATGACGATGCGGGGGACGATTGCGTCATGCACTAGGCTGAACCAGGTGAGCAGGAGTGCTGCGAGGCCGATGAGAATCCATAACGGATACGTTTTGCGTTCGACTTCGAAGAAGCTCAGGATTCCCTGATAGATGAGGGTGAAACAGATGAAGACGAGAAGATTGGCGACTACGACCGAGAGAAATGCGGGGATTACGTTGCGGCCGGTGAACAGGATGCAGCCGAGCATGCCTGCGAAGTAGCCGACAGCGAAATGGCCGCTGCCGGCGGTGTGGGGGTACATGCGTTTTACGGCGCAGAAGACGGTGGCGAACATCCCGGTCAGAATGACTATGCAGCCGAGCATGGTTCGGTTGTCGATCCACGAAAGAAGATGAAGTAGGTGCGGTGCCATCGGTCTGCACCGAGTTTAGGCGTGTCTTTATTTTGGAACACTCACTAGTTAGTTGTAGGCAGAATGGGTAAATTGCTGAATCGTTATGGGCTAGTGAGCCAATCGTATTGGTCCTGGGTGAGGGGGACTACGGAGAGGCGGAACTGGCGGAAGAGGATGGAGTCGTGAAAGACGGGCGCCTGACGCATTTCGTCGAGGGTCTTCTCGCGCTTGAATCGCTTGACGGGGGCTATGCGGACGATTGGGTTTTTGGGATCGGTGGCGTCGACGGATACAACCTTGGCGGTGCCGATGGCGGCCTTGCCGATATTGGAGTGGTAGATGATGAGCTTTTCGCCCGGTTTCATGTTGCGCAGGTTGAGGAGGGCGGTGTTGTTGGAGATGCCGTCCCAGGTGGTCTCGCCGTCGCGGAGGAGGTCGTCGAAGGAGTACTTGTCGGGTTCTGTCTTGAGTAGGTGAGGCATCTTGGTGTGGCTCCTTTCTGTGGCGGGTGAGGTATACCCCCTCCCCCGGTTAAGTGTCAAAGTCTTCGAAAGAAGTGACTTAGGTCTGGACTCCGGGTGTGTCCGGGCCGCAAAGTCTCTGGATTCAAGGGTGCCGGTTGGTAAAGTATTGATTCGGTTTGCTTTGTGGTTCTTGTTTGCGTGTCTTGCTTTGTTTCTTTTGCTCTATATCCAGTATAGTTCGCGGCTGGGGGTAAGTACGCCAGGTGTATGTTGCTGTTGTGGTTTGGGTTGTGGGTGGTGGGGGCTTGACATGGTTTCTGGGGGAGTTGAGAGATGGTTGGGGTAGAGTTACATTCCCACCCCAGCGCGGAAAGTTGCGATGGATGGGCACACGTTCGTTTGGGGCTGGGATGTAAGAACAGGCAACAGCAAGTGCGAAATACAGGGGTCTCTCCACTGCGCAACGGACGATAAAACTGTCCGTTGCTTCGGTCGAGATGACGTTTCCTTTGGATTGCGGGGGTGGATTCAGGAGAACAGGCAACGGCAACTGCAACGGCAACGGCAGATTCCTACGGGGTCGTCGGGGTGTCCGGCAGCTTGCGGTAGTTGGTGTATTGGGCGCTAAAGATCCATCGCTTGCCCATCGGCGATTTGTCTGTACCTCCCCAGTCGAGGCCGAATATAGGTGGATAAGGGAAGTCCCATGCACCATTGGAGGTGACTTCCAGGGTAGCTACTACCGGCATCAGGAAGGACTCGGTGTCGATGGAGGAGGGTGCAAATGCCATACCCCAACGGGATCTCGTATCTATTCCGGGTACTGCATGAGAGTGAGGTGTCGTGAATGAAATGTTGCGAACGTGCATCCCAGGGCGGGTGCTATCTCCGTCCACCATGATTTCGCCTTTGGTGATGGGAAAGTCCGGACAGGTGCCATCGTGTAGAGCGGAGGGTTTGTCGGTGAACAGGATGAAGACGGTCTCCGGGAATCTCGGGTTGGTGGCCATCTGGGTGAAGTCAAAGCAGTGACGGTACTGTGGAGCAAGGATGGCGAAGCCGTAGCTGAACATGCCTGAGCCCAGCAGGGGAGCTTTCTTCAGACCATCCTCTTTGGCGGGTTTGCCATTAATGGTTTTGATGGAGTGGGATTCAATGAACTTTACGTGGCCTCGTTCTGTAAGGGTGCGTTTAACTCGGAAGTAGCCTGTTGCCTCGAAGTAGGACGACGGGGCGGAGGAGTTCTCGTAGATTCCCGATTTGATGTGCTCAGCGCAGATGAAGTTGGGGAGGGCGGCGATGTAGGCCTCGAAGTCTTTCCCAAGGGTGTCGAGTAAATTGTCCAGTTTGCTACCGTCGTCGCGATGCTTCATGTCGGGTGGCTGCTGAGCTCGGACGGAGGCGAGAGACAGGATCAGGACGAGCGATGCGAGTCGGCGCATGAGAGGAAATATACGCGCAAGTTTGGAGTTAGAAACGGTCAAAGTTTTGTGGCTGGATTAGGTGTCGCGGGGTCCTTCGACTTCGCCTCTCGCGATGAGACTGCGAGAGGCTTCGCTCAGGATGACGGTTCTATGGTGGGTTTGGGAGAACAGGCAACGGCAAGGGCAAATGCAACAGCAGATCCTTCGCTCCGCTCCAGGATGACAAACAAAAGAACAGACAACGGCAAAAGTAAGAACGAGAACGACTGCAGATTCCTCCGTGCGCTGCGGAATGACAATGTAAAAAGGGTGGCAGATGACAATGTAGGAAGATTGCGGAACCTGAGAGCGCAGGTTTCGTTTTGAGTGATCAATGATGAGCGATGAGCGATACGACCACGGCGGCTCGGCTAATTTGTTCGACCGGAGCAGTGGTCGCTGTGCTGGCCTTTGCCAAGTTCGCGATTCAATTCGCAACGGCTGGTCGCTATGGGATCTTCCGGGATGAGCTTTACTATCTTGCCTGCGCTAATCATCTGGCCTGGGGGTATGTCGATCAACCTCCGCTGATTGCGTTTGTCACTTGGTTCTCAGCGCATGTCTTCGGTACTTCACTGTTCGGCCTTCGATTTCTGCCTGCGCTTGCCGGCGGCATGTTGGTGTGGGTGACTGCTCAAATTGCACGGGAGTTGGGTGGAGGGCGATTCGCGCAGTGCCTGGCGGCCTTTGCGATTATTCCGGTTCCCGTCTACCTGATGCTGAATCACTGGCTGACGATGAACGCCTTTGAGCCGCTTCTGTGGATGACTACGTTGTGGCTGACGTTGCGATTGCTCGGCCGGAATGAACCACGATACTGGCTCCCGATAGGAGTGTTGTGCGGCATTGGGCTTGAGAATAAATATTCGATGGCTTTTCTTTCGGCTGCTTTGGTATTTGGGTTGTTGCTTACGCCAGAGCGCCGGGTGATGAAGAGCAAGTGGTTCGTGGCGGGTGCGGCGGTAGCGTTCCTGCTGTTTCTTCCGAACCTTTTGTGGCTGATTGATCACAACTTTCCATTTCTGGAGTTTGAGCGCCATTCGCGGATGAGCATGACGCGCATTGAACGTGGTCCCATTGCGTTTATTGCGGACCAGATGCTTATGATGAATCCGTTGCTGGCTCCGCTGTGGTTGGGGGGACTTGGGTGGCTTCTGTTATCCAGACGTGCGAGCAGATTTCGTTTTCTTGGGTGGACCTTCCTTGGAGTGTTTGTGCCGCTGCTGATGCTTAAGGCGAAGAATTATTATGTCGCGCCTGCGTATCCTGTGTTGTTCGCGGCGGGAGCAGTGGTGCTGGAAGATGCGACGAAGTGGAGAGCACGCTGGGGGCGGAGCGTCTATGTGGGTTCGGTTGTGGTGGCGGGTTTAATACTTGCTCCGTTTGTGCTGCCTGTTTTGCCGGTGGATACATTTGTTGCGTATCAGCGAAGCTTTGGCGGCTTTACGCCGGTGCGAATGGAGAGAATGGGGCCGGAACTTTTACCGCAACAGTTTTCCGACGAGTTTGGCTGGGAAGAGATGGTGCGCAAGGCAGGGCTGGTCTTCAACAGCCTGCCCGATGCGGAGAGGAGCAGAACCGCTGTCTTCGCGAATGATTATGGAGAAGCCGCCGCCGTCGATTTCTTCGGTGCAAAGTATGGTCTTCCGAAGGCGATTGGGAAGAATGAGAGCTATTGGTTATGGGGACCGGGGGACTATACCGGCAAGACAGTCGTCGTGCTGGGAAGCAACGGCGACGGGGACCGTGAGCACTTCAGGACGGTGGAAGCTGCTGGACGCGTGGATAATCCTTACGCTCGCGCAGATGAACGCTTCGATATTTATCTGTGCCGGGATTTGTCGACCGATTTGCATGATCTTTGGCCGAGGCTTAAGAGCTGGTAGTGATCTTTGGTTTGTCGCGGGTGCTTCGGCTGCGCAGATCACGATGATGCTGTGATCTGCTGCGCTCAGGATGACAGTTCTTTGGTGGGTTTGGAATAGGCAATGGCAAAAGCAAATGCAACAGCAGATCCCTATGGGATGACAAACAAAAGAACAAGCAACGGCAAAAGCGAAATACAGGGGCTTCTCCACTGCGCAACGGACGATGAAGCTGTCCGCTGCTTCGGTCGAGATGACGGGAGTCGGGGGTATGGGAGAAGAACAGGCAACGGCAAAGACAGAAGCAGATCCTTCCCCTTCGACTCCGCTCAGCGTCAGGATGACAAACAGAAAACGAATGGAAAAAATTGTCGTGCTGGGCCGTAACGGGTCTAGCCGCCGAGGTCGATTAGGCGGACTTCGCTTAGGGGTTGGCCGAGGAAGTTGGAGCCGAGGCGCTGGAATTTTTCTATGGAGTCGGTGGCGTAGAAGGTGCGGGTGGGGTTGGGGCTTTGGGTGAGGTTGGGGAGTTGGGTGGCTATGAGGGCGGCGGTGGCCTGGGCGGTGGCGTAGGCGGAGTCGATGATGTGGAGCGGGTGGCTGAGGCTTTGCAAGGTGGATGCGATAAGCGGCTTGATGAGAGGGTAGTGGGTGCAGCCCAGCAGGAGGGTGGTGGCGTGCGGGGCGGCGGCGAGGGCTTCGGAGAGGTAGATGCGGAGGACTTCGGCGGTGACGGGGTGGTCGACCCAGCCTTCTTCTACGAGGGGAACTAAGAGGGGGCAGGCTTTTTCGGTGGCTTCGAGGTTGAGGGCGTTGAGGGCATGGGCGTAGGCGTGGGATTGGATGGTGGCGGTGGTGGCGAGGACTATGACGTGTGGGGCTTCCGGGGAGATTAGTGGCGCTTCGCCCACCTTAGCGACGATGAGACTGTCGCGAAGATGGGGCACCCGGTTCAGAGGTGGTCCGGTTTGATTATGGGCAGCTTGGGCACCGGGTTGGATGACTCCTATGACGGGGATGGGGAGGTCGGCGCGGATGTCTTCGAGGGCGAGGGCGGTGGCGGTGTTGCAGGCGATGACGAGGAGGTCGGCGCCCTGAGCGAGGAGGAAGCGGGCGCTGGAGAGGGCGTAGCGGACGATGGTCTCGCGGGACTTGGAGCCGTAGGGGAGACGGGCGGTGTCGCCGAGGTAGATGTAGTTGGCGTTGGGGATGAGGGGGAGAAGATCGTGCAGGACGGTGAGGCCGCCGAAGCCGGAGTCAAAGACGCCGATGGTTAGGTCGTGTGGGCGAGGCGTGGTGCTGGTCATTTTTGAGGGGTGGGTTAGTCGGCGGGCTTGGTGACGGGCTTATCGTCAGGTTTGGTGGCGGACTTGGCGGTGGGTTGGGAAGCGGGTTTGGAAGTTGGAGCCGTTGCCGGCCTGGGAGTTGGGGCGGCAGGCCTTGGCGTGGAAGTTGAATTGGTGGCGGGTTTTGGAGCGGGAGTGGGATTAGCGCAGGCTTTGGAGTGGGCGTGGGAGCGGAAGCGGTGGGTGTGGGTTTCAGTGGGGGGCTCGGGGGTGAAGGCGGTGTCGATGGCCGGGTAGGTGCGGAGGAGGTCGGCGTGGCCGGCGAGGGTGTCGTGGGGCTGGCCGTTGACGAGGAAGCGGATGCGGGTGATGTCGGGGAAGGCGGTGTGGAGGGTGCCGATGATGGATTGGAGGGTGAGGGTTTCGACCTCGATGCCAGAGGGGTGGTTGGCGACGAAGGAGTCTTTGAGGTTGATGATGGCTAGCTGGCCGGTGGTGGGTTTCGTATCGAGGCTGGTGGGGGTGGACGGGTCGGATGGTTCGGTGGCGTCGGCGTTGAGGAGGAAGACGTCCTGGATGGCGGGGCCGCTTTTGAGGGGGTGGGCGGATTTGGGGAGGGCGTACTCGGCGAGGAGGCGGTCGAGGAGGACGCGGGCGCGGGCGGTGGGTTCTTGCGGGAGGGCGACGGAGCGCTGGGCGGTGGTGATGGAGCCTTCGCTGTCGTTGGCGAGGTAGAGGGTGATGTCCTCGGGGATGGCGGCGGTGGGCGGGGCGATGGGGTTGGGGTCGACGGTGGCGGTGATGCGCTGGTGCGCCTGATGGCAGCCGCGGATGAGGAAGAGGACCATGAGCAGACTGCTGCCGGCGAGGATCCAGAAGAGAATGCGTTGGTAGCGGGGGATCATGGAGTGGCTCCGGTGGTGGGGCTGGAGGTGGAGTGGGCGGGTGGGTTTAGAGTGCGCCATTGCTGGAGGCTGCGGCGATGGCTGAGACGATGCGTTGCTGATAAGCGTCGTCGGTGATGGGGGTGGTGGCGTTGTCGGTGATGAGGGGGGAGATTTCGACAGCTAGGGCGGGGCAGGTGAGGTTGTCGAGCGGGGCGATGGAGGCGTGGGCGAGGATGACGGGGATTTTGGCCTGAAGGAGAGATGCGCCGATGAGGTTGGCGAGCTGGAGGCTGGGGGAGATGAAGGCGGATTGGGCGGTGTCCCAGGGGATGGGTTGCCAGGGTTTGACTTCGCCGGTGTCGGGGAGGGTGGAGGTGAAGAGGTGGATGCCGGAGCCGCTGGGGGTGGCGTGGATGAGGAGGCAGGCGGTGGGGCGGGCGTGGTTGGCGAGGCTGGCGCGCTGGTCGGGGGGGATGGCGTCGGTGGGGTCGGCGTCGCGTGGGGCGATGATGTTGAAGCTGGCTGCGGCGAGGGTGGTGCGGAGTTGGGCGGTGAAGGCGAGGGTGAGGTCTTTCTCGAGGATGTGGTTGGGGAACTGGGCTCCGGTGTCGGGGCCTCCGTGGGCGGGGTCGAGGAAGATGAGGTTGCGGTTAGATGGTGGGTTGAGGGGAGTGGGAGTTTGGGCGTGGAGGGTGATGCTCAGGATGAGGGTGGTTGCGGCTTTGAGGATTGGTGGGCGGGTTGGGGTCACGGTTGACAGTGATTCGATTGTAACTAGAGGAGGGTTGGATTTGTTGGGGAGTGAAGCTAGGACGATAACGGTAGAGCGAAATACTGGCCGGGGAGGGGATGCATACTCATCCATCGCTATGGAGCTGCGATGGATGAGTAGCCGTGCTTTTGTGGTGGTTGAAGAGAGAACAGACGACAGCAAATACAGAGAGCTGCCTCGGTCGAGATGACATTTTTTGGGTAGAGTGCTGCTGTGTTTAGTCGAGGGCGTAGATGGCGAGGCCGCTCAGGAGTTTGGGGTAGAAGTCGGTGGATTTTTGGGGCATGACTTCACCGGCGAAGGAGATGTCTTTGAGCTGGGCGAGGGTGATGGGTTTGATGAGGAAGGCGATGTTGGCTTTGCCGGATTCGACGAGGGATACGGCTTCGTCGGCTTCGCGGATGAAGTGGACGTTGCCGAGGCGGGTGATGGTCTCCTGGTCGAGGCCGAGGAGCTTGTCGAGGATGATGGAGTGGAGCTGGACTACGTCGAGCTGGGCCTGGCGGGCGGGGATGGTTTTTCAGTTCGGCGGCGATGGCTTCGGGTTTGGCGGTGAGGAGGTAGTTGCCGTCGGGGGTGGCGGCGATGAGGGCGGTGCCGGTGGTGTTGTTGAGGCTTTCGATGAGTTTGTGGCCGGTGGAGTCGGCTAGTTCTTCGATGTCGAAGTAGGCGCTGGCTCGGGTGATGAAGTCGGGCGAGGAGAAGTTGTCGAGGCCGTGGACTACGCGGTGGGTGGGGAGGATGGTGATGCCGGGGGCGTCCATGTTGACGAAGGTCATCATCATGGCGGCTTCGGGGAACGAGGGGACCGGGAGATGGCCGGGGGAGAGTTTTTCGTCTTCGTCGCGGGGCTGGTTGAGGGGGAGTTTGAGCTGGGCGGAGCGCTCCTTGGCGTAGGCGACGGAGGTCTCGTAGCGGTGGTGGCCGTCGGCGATGATGAGCTTTTTGTCGGCCATGGCGGTGACGAGGAGGTTGATGATGTTGGGGTCGGTGAGCCTCCAGACCTTGTGGACTACGCCGTATTCGTCGGTGATGGCGAGGTCGGCCGGGTTGTCGTCGAAGCCGTTGGGGCTTTTGGCGCCGAAGATGAGTTTTTCAGCGGTGAAGGCGGGGTCGGAGTAGAGCATGTAGATCTGCTCGCAGTAGGCGCGGGTGGCCTTGAAGAGGGCGAGGCGGTCGGATTTGTGCTTGGGGAAGGTCTGTTCGTGGCGGTAGACGACCTTGTCGGCGTAGTCGTAGAGGTGGCCGAGGGCGATGAAGCCGCGGCGTTCGCGGACCTCGTCGGTATGGGGGACGGTGTAGGTCTGGGAGTAGCCGTAGAGGGCGGGCTCGGACTCTTCGCGGAGGATGTTTTCTTTGCGCCAGGATTTGAGGGTCTCGGCGGCGCGGGTGTAGACGTTGTGGGCCTGCTCGCCGGGGGGGAGGAAGTCCTGGGCTTCGGTGTCGCCGGGGAGGTGTTTGCCGAGGATGACGCGGATGAGGTTGTAGGGGCTGGCGTCGTAGTAGCGCTGCTGCATCTCCGGGGTGATCTTGTCGTAGGGCTGGGTGACGACGTCTTCCATGTTGACGCGTGAGATGTCGTAGCGGAGTGCTCGGAAGGGGTAGATGCGGGCCATGCGGTGGGTGTGCTCCAGAGAAAGGTTTGATTTGATTGTACGGGGGTGAGGGGAGTGTGGGGAAACGGTGGGTTAATTTGGATGGTGGTTCAGTTTGAAGTGAATGACTGAAGTTCCGAAAGCTGACTTTTCTTGCACCACGAGATTATTTCCGGATTGCCCGTGATCCAGGAGAAATTCTGGCAAGCTCAAAAGAGTTTCAGGTTATGGCTGCCAGTTTTGCTAGTTATCTGTGCGGCGGGAAGCTTATAGACTGCCCTCGAGAATTGCAATCGTGCCAAAGCAATATGAACAACGAGCAGAGTGATGCTCAAGAAAGACTTCTCGCTGGTACCGCAATGAGAGCGTCGCCCAAGTCGGTGGCAATACTTATATTCACTCTCTCTCTGGTTATTTTGCAGGGATGCGCGGTACAGAAGCGTCATGCGGCCGTGCCTAGTGCTCTAGAAGCAAAAGCCACTGTCTCTGGAATGGAGTATGGAATACGGTATTTCCCCCGAGATCCTGAGCGCGTCCAGTTATTTATAGATGATTACCTGAAGTCCCTGGAGCTTGAAGAAGCCTACTTTGCCAAGCAAGGCCATACGGGTTCTCTTCCGCCGATAGCGATGCTCGCAATTTCCGGAGGGGGCGATAACGGCGCTTTTGCTGCGGGTTTTCTCAATGGGTGGACCAAAGAAGGAACGCGACCGCAGTTCAAGCTCGTAACGGGCGTAAGCACCGGAGCTCTCATTGCGCCATTCGCTTTTCTGGGACCAGCGTATGACAAGAAACTGAAGGAGTTATACACGAGCATTTCATCAAAAGATATTGCCAAGAAACGTTCGATTCTTGCAGTCGTGACGAATGATGCCATGGCCGACAATACCCCTCTAAAGAATTTGGTCAAGAAAGCCATCGACCAGGCCGTGCTTGATGCAATCGCTGCTGAGGATGCGAAGGGACGCATGCTTCTAATAGGTACTGTAGATCTGGATGCGCGTCGGCCGGTCATTTGGAACATTACCAAAATCGCAGCTAGCCGACGTCCCGGATCTCTGGAGTTGGCCCAGTCGCTTCTGATCGCCTCATCTGCTATTCCTGCCACGTTTCCCCCAGTAATGATCAACGTAGAAGTGGGCAACAAGAAGTACCAGGAGATGCATGTTGACGGAAATACCGCCGCTCAGGTCTTCGTATATCCAGCGGCCGTAAGGCTCAAGGAAGTGGCGGAGACCGTTGGAGTACATCGCGAAAGAAAGCTCTACCTTATCCGGAATGCCCGGCTCGATCCGGAATGGGCACAGGTAGAACGCAGGACGCTCCCGATTGCCGCCCAAGCGATCAGCACATTGATCCAGTATCAAGGCATCGGCGATCTCTACCGTATTTATACGTGTCACCCAGAGGGATGGCATCGATTTCAACCTTGCTTACATCCCTCCGACTTTTGACACCCCTCACAAGGCAGAGTTCGATACCGCTTACATGCGTGCGCTCTACGATGTGGGTTACAGTATGGCTGAAAAAGGTTATATCTGGACCAAGAAGCCTCCGGTTCTAATTCCAGGCTCTGAATAACTGATAGCGATTGCCATCTGCTGCAACCTGCTGGTCGGCTATGGTGCGCGTGGCGGAGTCGTCTTCTCAATCTCGCTCTTTCTGTGAGTGACACCGAAAAGCCCGCGCGGTAGGCAGGCGAGCTCGCCTAGGCTTCGAGACTGCATAAGCAACGGTAAACGCTTTTGTGTGGATTAACCTTTGTAGCTCACGTAAAGCGGGGTTATGGGTAACTACGGTTGCCCCGGTGTTCAAACTGACCTCACTGCCGTTAAATTCGGGACGTAGGCGTCGTATGGGCCGGAGGTGCGGAGGAAGTGGTATTGGGCGAAGGCGGCGCGGAAGGCGGCGTCGCGCTGGAACCAGGCGAGGAGGTTGTCGTGGCGGTCTTCGAGGATCTGGCATTGGACGGTGGGGTCTTCGCAGCGGAGGACGAGGATGAGGGCGGGGCGCCAGCGGTTGAGGTCTTCGACCATCCAGAGGTGTTGCTGGCGGTCTAGTTCGTCGAGGCGGGTGGGGGGGATTTTGTGCTGCGGGGGCTGGCCGTTGGGGGTTTCGTTGCGGAGGATGGCGGGGAGGACCCAGAGGTTGTTGGTGCGCTGGGCCCAGAGGAGATGGTGGGTAAAGATGGGCGGGACGCTGTCGTCGACTACGGTGGTGAGGATGGCTACGGGGGTGTCCGGGTGGGAGGTTGGCGAAGAAGGCTGGGGTCGGGGATGTTGGATAGGCCGGAGGGGAAGGTAGTTGGGTGCGCGAGGGTGTAGCCGCTGAAGTGGGCGGTGAGGGTGAGGGCGAGGATGGACAACGCTGCGGCGGCTTTGGGGGTCCAGAGTGGGCAGGGGGCGGGTGACGAAGTGGGAGGAGTTGGAGGCCGAGGGCTGCGGCGAAGAAGCTGATGGCAGGCAGCTGTTGGTAGTACCAGCCGGTTCCCTGGAGGTAGTAGGCGATGGTGCTGGCGATGCCGGCGAGGATGAGATTGAGGGTTGCGGGGCGCAGGAGGGAGTTTCGATCGCTGAAGAGGTAGAGGGTTAGGGTGATGGCGGCGAGGATGTGGAGTTCGATGGCTTCGAGGAGAAGTTGAGGGAGGGTGAGGTGGCCGATGGCCCAGTAGACGTCGCGCAGGAGAGGAACGACTTGGGTGATGTAGTTGGGGGTGAAGAGGTGGATGGCGGCGAGGTAGGCGAGGCAGGTGGCGGCGATGGCGAGGGGTTCGGGACGTAGGAGGGTACGCGGAGCGCGGCGTTTGAGGAGCAGCGCGGCTTCTATGGCGATGGGGATGAGGATGTGGTGGGGTTTGAGGCAGATGCCGAGGCCGGCGGCGATGCCTATCAAAAGTGCCAGTGTGCGGGAGAGAGATTGACTGGTGAAATGTATAGCTGTGTTGGAGGATTCGGAATCCAGTGCGGCAGCCAACACGTAGGGAAGACAGAGGAGGGCGAGGAGATGGTCGCGTTGACCGAAGTCCCGGGCCGGTACGACGGCGAAGATGACGAGGAAGAAGAAGGCGAGCGGCCAGAGGTTTATGGGCGCGAGGCTTCGCTGGATGCGGCGGAGGATGTGCAGGGAGATGATGGCAGAGGCGACCTCGAGGAGGAGAACGCCCAGTTTGAAGAGGATGGTGATGGGCAGGTGCAGGAGTTTGCCGAGGGCGGCGGGGATGAGCAGGATACCCATGATGAGGGGAGGATTGGACTCCAGCAGTTCGGGGCCGTAGAGTGTTGTTCCGTGGAGGATGCGCTGAGCGACGTAGAGACACCAGAGCTGGTCGTGGCCGACGGCTGGAAGCAGAGCGAGGAGGATTGCCATGCCGGCAGCGGCGAGGGTGAGCAGCATCCAGGTTTGTTTTGTGAGATGTCATTTGATTGCTACTCTTTTGTCGGCGGAGGGTGGGATTGGGCGTAGCGGGTGTAAGCTGCGGGCGTGGGTTGGGAGAAGGGATGGGCATCAGGCGGATAATTACTTCAGCGATTCCGGCGAGTTTGAGCGACGCTTGCTGGGGAGATCGGGCTAGTCGCGACGATGGCATAGGCAACATTATGCGGGATATGAACTGCAGTTGGGATATAGGGCGGAAGTTGAGGGCGTGGCGCCGGGTGGTCGCGGTGCTGGCGGTGATGTTGAGCGCAGGGATGTTGGGTGGGTTCGCGGTGGCGCAGGAGAATCCGCTGGACCGGGTGACGACGCAGACGCCTCCGCCTGCTCCGAAGACGGAGGAGGACAAGAAGCCGGTGATCGAGGGGGCGGAGAACGCGGTGAAGTTTGGGACGTCTCATCGCGACGCGCGGATACGGGTGGATGTGAACCTGGTGCTGGTGCCGATGACGGTGACCGATCCGATGAACCGGCTGGTGACGGGGCTGGAGCGGGATAACTTCCAGGTGTTCGACAACAATGTGGGGCAGACGATCAAGAGCTTCTCCACGGACGATGCGCCGGTGACGATTGGGATCGTCTTCGACCTGAGCGGGAGCATGACTTCGAAGTTCTTGCGGGCAAGGAAGGCGCTGAGTGAGTTTCTGCGGACGTGCAATCCGCAGGATGAGTTTTTTGTGGTGGGGTTCAATGACCGGCCGGCGGTGATTGTGGACTATACCTCGGATGTGGACGATGTTGAGGCGCGGATGGTGATGCTGAAGCCGGAGAAGCGCACGTCGCTGATCGATGCGGTGTACCTGGGGGTGAACAAGCTGAAAGAAGGCAAGTTTGACCGCAAGGCGCTGCTGATTATCTCGGACGGGGGCGACAATCGCAGCCGGTACTCGGAGGGGGAGCTACGGCGGGTGGTTCGGGAGAGCGATGTGCAGATCTATTCGATTGGTATATTCGATACGTATGCTCCGACGACGGAGGAGCAACTGGGGCCGATTCTTTTGACGGATATTTCGGAGATGACGGGCGGACGTATGTTCCGGGTTCTGGATGTGGGAGATCTGGGAGATATCGCTACCCGGATCAGCGCGGAGCTGCGGAATGAATATGTGATTGGGTATCGGCCTTCGGATCTGAAGCGGGACGGGAACTGGCGTAAATTGAAGATACGGCTGGTGCCGCCGGCGGGCCTGCCGCCGCTGACCGTACACAATCGGCAAGGATACTATGCACCTTCGGAGTGACGGATTTTTTGGGCGGGTTATTCCCGCAATGTTGCTGTGTGCGCTGAGTGCGACGGGCGCGATGGCGCAGGCTGCGGCTGCCGCGGGGGGTAGTGGGCAGCGAGGTGCAGGGCAACAGCCGGGGTTGACGGTGGATCGGGATCCGGTGGCTTCGCCTGATCCGGACCCGCCTCGCGCAGAGTGCGACGGAGCCTCCGCAAGGGGTGGGTCTGGGAAAGATCGAGACGCGAGGGCGGGAAGTACACGCTGCGGTCGGATGCGTATGAGGTCCGGCTGAATGCGACGGTGCTGGATACGTCGGGCGCTCGGTGCTGGACCTGAACAGAGATGCGTTCAAGATATATGAGGATGGGGTGCCGCAGACGATGGCGTCGTTCCGGCATGAGGACCTGCCGGTGTCGCTGGGGATATTGATCGATAGTTCGGGGTCGATGTACGACAAGCGGGCGGCGGTGGAGCAGTCGTCGCTGGATCTGATTAAGTTGTCGAATCCGAAGGACGAGGCGTTTGTGGTGGACTTCTCGTGGGAGGCGTTCATCGATCAGGACTTTACTTCGGACATCAATAAGCTGAAGGATGGGCTGGGGTATATCAAGTCGAGCGGCGGGACGGCGATGTATGACGCGCTGGTGGCCTCGGCGGACTATTTGAGCAAGAACGCGAAGCAGCCGAAGCAGGTGCTGCTGGTGATTACGGACGGCGAGGACAACGCCTCGACGGCGACGCTGGAGCAGGCGATCCGGCGGATTCAGGACCTGGATGGGCCGACGATCTATTGCGTTGGATTGCTGTTTGGAGAGGATACGAACAAGAGCGAGTCGCGCCATGCGAAGCGGGTGCTGGAGGCGCTGGCGGAGCAGACGGGTGGAGTGGCTTATTTTCCGCGGAATCTGAAAGAGGTGGGGCCGATTGCGTCGGAGGTGGCGCAGGATATTCGGACGCAATACACGATTACGTACCGGTCGACGAAGCCGCCGTCGCTGGGTGGGTATCGCGAGGTGCATGTGGAGGCGAAGGAGAAGGGCCACGGCCGGATGCAGGTGAGGACGCGGACCGGGTACTATCCGCAGGTGGCGAAGAGCGAGGCGGGGGATGCTGGTTTTAGTGGGCATACGGGGCAGGATTCGGAGAAGAAGGCGCCGGCAGGGAAGCGGCCGAATTAGTGCGAGTGGCGTGACGGTGCCAAAGAATCCCGATCACATGAACAGACATTGGAATTGTTGGATGAGGCTCCCGGGATAGGAAGTCATACCCCAGGGGCTCAAGCCCTAATTTGGGCGGCCAATTTGAGAGGCCCAAGGCTGAAGCCTTGGGTACCTAGAAGCAACGACAACGGTTATGGCTTTCTAGCTCTGCCCGGGTTAGACGAGACTCTCATCATGTGAGTGAATTGAGGGAATATGCAAGATAAAGCGAGGGGGTTTGCGACGCGGGCGATCCATGCGGGGCAGGATCCGGATGAGCTGACGGGTGCGGTGAATGTGCCGATTTATCTGACGTCGACGTATCAGCAGCAGGAGATTGGGAAGAACAAGGGTCATGAGTATGCGCGGCTGACGAATCCTACGCGGGATGCGCTGGAGGTGAGTTTGTGCGCGCTGGAGGGTGGGACGAGCGCGCATGTGTTTGGCAGTGGGATGGCGGCGATTACGGCGTTGTGCACGATGATGAAGAGTGGCGACCATGTGGTGTGCTCGGACAACGTGTATGGCGGGACGGCACGGATGTTCGACAACGTGATGGCGAAGTTCGGGCTGAGCTTTACGTATGTGGATACGAGCGTGGCGGGGAATGTGGCTGCCGCGATTACGCCAGCGACGAAGCTGGTGCATGTGGAGACGCCGACGAATCCGATGATGGCGGTGACGGATATTCGAGCGGTGGCGGATATTTGCCATGCGCGGGGGGTGGAGTTGAGTGTGGACAATACTTTTCTGTCGCCGTATCTGCAGCAGCCGATCGCGCTGGGTGCGGATATTGTGATGCACTCGACGACGAAGTTTTTGAATGGGCACTCGGATGGGTTGGGTGGGGTGCTGGTGTGCACGACGCCGGAGCATGATGCGACGTTCAAGTATGTGCAGAAGTGTACGGGTGGGATTTTGTCGCCGTTCGAGAGCTATCTGCTGCTGCGCGGAGTGAAGACGCTGGCGGTGCGGATGAAGCAGCATGATGAGAATGGGCGGGTGGTGGCGGAGTTTTTGAAGGGGCATGGGAAGGTGGCAGAAGGTGTTTTATCCGGGGCTGGCGGAGCATCCGCATCATGCGCTGGCGGCGCGGCAGCAGATGGGGTTTGGGTCGATGATTTCGATTGAGACGGGGTCGTTTGCGAATGCGAATGCGTTTGCGAAGAGGCTGAAGCTATGCCTGCTGGCGGAGTCGCTGGGTGGGGTGGAGACGCTGGTGTGTCATCCGGCGAGCATGACGCATGCTGCGGTGGGGGCGGAGGAGCGGGCACGGCTGGGGATTACGGATGGGCTGATGCGGATCTCGGTGGGGATTGAGGATGTGGAGGATATTGTGGCGGATTTGAAACAGGCGCTTGACGGTTAGCGGTGGGCGCCGGCTCGCCGGATGGATTGAAGACGCAAGTGCTGGAATATAAGACAGATGAGAGCGTGGTGGATGTGACGTTTGTCGAGGGTGTGGTGGTGCGCTACTCGATCAATTCGAAGTAGGAATCACGGGCATCCGGCCTCAAGAAACAGTCAGATCTTACAGTGTCGGGGCTTCGTGCGAAGCAGGATAATTTATTTCTGTCTCATATCGATGGGTGCGTCTTAAGGGGATTGGGCGCATCTGACAGATGCATAATTCGATCACACGAGATGGTTCACCATGTCGAACGAGAGCGTAAGTGCCAAGGATGAATCGTTGAAGGCAGAGTACGACCGGCTGGACGCGGCGCGTACGGGGGGAATCGCGTGGGGCTAAGTGGGGACCCTATCTGAGCGAGCGCCAGTGGGGCACGGTGCGGGAAGACTACAGCCATAACGGCGATGCGTGGAATTACTTCACTCATGACCAGGCGCGGTCGCGGGCGTACCGGTGGGGCGAGGATGGAATTGCAGGTGTGTCGGACGATCAGCAGATACTGTGCTTTTCGCTGGCGCTGTGGAATGGGGCGGATCCTATTTTGAAGGAACGTCTGTTTGGGTTGACGAACTCCGAGGGGAACCATGGGGAGGATGTGAAGGAGTATTACTTCTACATCGACTCGACGCCGACGCACTCGTACATGAAGATGCTGTACAAGTATCCGCAGAAGGCTTATCCGTACGACGATCTGGTCCAGACGAACGGGAAGCGGTCGCGCACTGAGCCGGAGTATGAGCTTCTCGATACGGGGGTCTTCGATCAGGACCGATACTTCGATGTGTTTGTGGAGTATGCGAAGGCGGACCCGGATGACCTGCTGATCTCAATTACTGCGCATAATCGCGGCGACCAGGACGCCGCGCTGCATCTGCTGCCTACGCTGTGGTTTCGGAATACATGGTGGGCGGATGCGACGCCGGCGCCGCGCAGGGACGCTTGCTGCCAATTGCGATCGGATCGGGAATTCGTCACGGATCATGCCGAGATGGGGGCGTACGAGCTTCGCTGTGAAGGCAAGCCGGACGCTTTTATTTACGGACAACGAGACCAATCAGGAGAGGAATGGCGGCAAGTCCGTCTCCGCTTACACGAAGGATGCGTTTCATCGGTATTCTGCTGCATGGAGAGACGAATGCGGTGAATCCCGCGCAGACTGGCACGAAAGGGGCGGCGCACTACGAGCTGAAGGTTCCTGCAGGCAAGAGCGCTGACGGTTCGGATGCGATTGACGAAGGTGGAGGACGGGAAGAAGACTTCGTTCGATGACTTTTCTTCGGTGATGGATCTTCGGCGCAAAGAGGCGGATGATTTTTATCAACTGGTTTTGCCGCAGCATGTGACGGACGACGAGAAGCTGGTGATGCGGCAGGGGTTTGCGGGCATGCTGTGGTCGAAGCAGTACTATTACTACGATCTTGAACACTGGCTTGCGCGAGCGGGGTGTAGCCGCTGGATCAGCAAGGCAACACGCGCAACTCGGGATGGTTCCACATGCTGACGCAGGATGTGATCTCGATGCCGGACAAGTGGGAGTATCCGTGGTTTGCGGCGTGGGACCTGGCGTTTCACACGCTGCCGCTGGCGATGGTGGATCTCGCGTTCGCCAAGAATCAATTGAAGCTGATGCTGAACAGCCTGTATCTGCATCCGAATGGGCAACTGCCTGCCTATGAGTGGAACTTCGGGGATGTGAATCCGCCGGTGCATGCGTGGGCGGTGTCTGGCACTCTATCGCGCGGAGAGGGCGCAGTGCGGGAGAGCGGATATAGCCTTTCTCGAGCAGTGCTTTCAGAAGCTATTGCTGAACTTTACATGGTGGCTGAATCGCAAGGATGCGGCCGGAAAAAAATGTGTTTCAGGGCGGCTTTCTAGGGCTCGACAACATTGGCGTTTTCGATCGGAGCAGCCCGCTTCCGACGGGCGGTCATCTGGAGCAGGCGGACGGCACGGCGTGGATGTGCCTGTTCTCGCAGAATATGCTGCAGATCGCGATTGAGTTGAGCGAGAGTAACCCGATGTACGCCGAGATGGCGCTGAAGTTTACGGAGCACTTTTTGTGGATTGCGGCGGCGATGGATGCGGTGGGCGAACACGGCGACGAGATGTGGGATGAGGAGGATGGATTTTTCTACGATATTCTCCGCTATCCGGATGGTCATGCGACACGGCTCAAGCTGCGTACGATGGTCGGCTTGTTGCCGCTCTGCGCGACTACGGTGATCGAGGGCAAGTATCTGGAGCATTTTCCGGAGACTGCGAAGCGAGTGGATGACTTTCTGAAACGTCATCCCGAATCTGTACGAGAACATCACTTCGCTGCGAACCGGTGGAGTGCATGGGCGCCGCATCCTGGCCGTGCTGAACGAGAAAAAGTTACGGCGGGTGCTGCATAGGATGCTTGATCCGAGTGAGTTCCTGAGCGACTACGGGATTCGGTCGATCTCGAAGTGCTACGAGGGAAAGCCATTTGTCTTTGAGTTCACGGGCGGCAAAAATTCTGTGGAGTATCTGCCGGCCGAGTCGAATACGGGGATGTTTGGAGGGAATTCGAACTGGCGAGGACCGATCTGGATGCCTGTGAATACGCTGATTTTGCGGGCGCTCTACCAGTTCTATCAATTCTATGGAGATGACTTTAAGGTCGAGTGTCCGACGGGTTCGGGGAAGATGATGACGCTGTTTGAGGTTGCGGAGGAACTGAATCACAGGCTTGCAAAGATCTTTCTGCGTGATGAGAAGGGGAGGCGCGCCGTGTATGGCGGGATGAAGAGCATGGAGAAGTTTCAGAACGATCCGTATTGGAAAGATCTGATTCAGTTCCATGAGTATTTCCATGGCGAGAATGGGGCGGGACTGGGTGCCAGCCATCAGACGGGCTGGACGGGAGTGATCGCTTACCTGATGAAGATTGGGGCGCTGGTGACTCCGGAGACGGCTCTGGCAACAGAGAGCGCGTATGCGGCGATTCAGGTGGAGCCGCATCAGCCTACGTCGTACTTAATTGAGTGTGCGTTCCGACGTGTAGTCGGTCGGTCTGGCCGGGCTGAGCTTCGACGCGGAAGAGTAGACGCCTGTGGGTGTGACCTCGGACGGCTGGGGTCAGAGTCGAGTCGGCCAACCCTGTGAGCGGCTGGGTCGAGGACGACGGCGCCTGGTCTGGCGGTGGCGTTGTGGACGATGTACTCGCGCTCGGAGCGGTGGACGACGATTTTTTAGGATGGCCGCCGGGGTTGCTGCCGGGAGTTGCTCCCGATGTTCGGACACGAGCTGACGTTTCGAGATGGCAGACCTCGAGTTGAAGCGGAGGTGAGGTCTGGGATCGGGAGCGCTAGGGAATGCGCCGGAGTGAGGACAGCAGAGGTGATCGATCGGGACTTTGGTTTGGAGGAGGGACGGCAGAGTCGGTGGTGCAGATGATTGCTGGGCTAAGTGCGGCGTTGCGGCGAGTGCGACGGTCATATGGCAAGAGTTTTTTGTTCGGCATCCGACGGCTCACACCTGAGGGGATGTCCATGTGGCTTTCGTGGGTTTGGAGGGAGTTGAACCTCCGGGGATGGGGATTTGGGTTACAGGCTTGGTAGATGGGTGGATGGGTTTGTGTTCCATAAATATTTTGGAAGAGATGCTTTTGTCGCATATTAGCTGTCGGGATAGGCGTGAGTTGGTTGATAGTTATCTTAGTTTGGTGAGGAAGGCCGGAGGTGTTGATGTTTGGATTAACGGCGGAGCAGGAGCAGTTACGCAGGGAGGTGAGGGCGTTTGCGGAGCGCGAGATGGCTCCGCATGTGTCGCGATGGGATGAGGCGAGCGAGTTTCCGCTTGAGGTGGTGAAGAAGCTTGGGCCGATGGGGTTGCTCGGGGTGATCGTTCCGGAGTCGCTGGGTGGGGCGGGGATGGGTTATGTCGAATATGTGCTGGTGATCGAGGAGCTGTCGCGCGTGGATGGAAGCGTGGGGATCACGGTCGCGGCACACAATTCGCTTTGCACGAATCACATTATGCTGGCGGGGAACGATGCGCAGCGGCAGCGGTGGGTGACGAAGCTGGCGACGGGCGAGTGGCTGGGAGCGTGGGCGCTGACGGAGCCGGGGTCGGGGTCGGATGCGGCGAGCGCAAGGACTACGGCGGTGCGGCGCGGTGATAGCTGGGTGCTGAATGGTTCGAAGACATTCATCACGAATGGGAGCTATGCGGATTGCGTGGTGGTACTGGCGGTGACGGATCGGGAGAAGGGGACGCGGGGGATTTCGACGTTTGTGGTTGAGAGAGGGACGAAGGGGCTTCGAGTTGGGAAGAAGGAGAACAAGCTGGGGCTGCGGGCGAGCGATACGGCGGAGCTGATCTTCGAGGAGTGCGTGGTGCCGACGGAGAATATGGTGGGCAAGGAAGGGGAGGGCTTCAAGGATGCGATGCGAGTGCTGGATGGAGGACGGATTTCGATTGCGGCACTGGCGCTGGGGATGGCGCGCGGAGCGCTGGATGCGGCGTTGAAGTATTCGAAGGAGAGGCGGCAGTTCGGGAAGGCGATCAGCGAGTTTCAGGCGATCCAGTTCAAACTTGCGGATATGGCGACGCAGCTGGATGCGGCGTGGTTGTTGACGATGCGAGCGGCGCAGATGAAGGACCGCGGGCAGAAGGTGACGATGGAGGCGAGCATGGCGAAGCTTTATGCGGGGGAAGCGGCTTGCCGGATCTGCGACGAGGGTGTGCAGATTCATGGCGGATATGGGTTCATCAAGGACTATCCGGCGGAGAAGTTTTACCGGGATGTGAAGCTGTGCACGATTGGGGAAGGGACGAGTGAGATACAACGGATCGTGATTTCGCGGGAGTTGCTGAAGAGGAAGTTGGCGGGGAGTTAGATTTTCCGGCGTGAGGGCTGCTAACCCCCGCTGATTGCCAGAGGATTGCCATCTATGCGAGGTTGATTTCTTTGAGTGCGTCGCCGGCGGCGCGGAGGTTTTCGAGTTTCATCTCAGAGTATTTGCGGGAGAGGAGGACACCGTCGGCGCCGCCACGGAAGGCGGCCATGACCGCGCCTTTGGTGCTCGCTGGAGTGGACTTGCTGTGGGTAGCGGCGGTGGGGATGTCGATGTCGATGCCGGGCCAGAGTTTGGTGGAGAGGCCTTTGAGGGCGTCGCTGGCGCGTTTGGTCTCGCTGTAGACGTATTCGGAGGAGAAGCCGGTGACGGGGATATCTTTCAGATTGCGCTCGTGATCGTAGTTGAGTACGCGGTAATGGAAGTCGAGTAGCTCCTGCTGGGGGACGTCGGCGAAGTAGGTTGTACCGACGCTTTGAATGTAGTCGGCCATACGCTCGCCGGCGCAGTTATGGTAGATGACGACTTTTTGGAAGTCGGAGTAGGGCGCCATCTCGGCGAGATTTTGTTCGGCTCGATAGATCGGGTTGAAGGAGTTGTTGTGCCAGATGTGCCAGCCTACTCCCAGGGACGACTTCACCGATTTGACTTTGTCGTAGATGGCTTTTTGGGTTTCTCGCAGGCTGGAGGTCCAGAGTGATTCCCACGCGAGGAGTTCGGGGTACTTTGAGCATGAGGCGCCAGAGTTCGACGTAGTAGCCGTCGACGGGGCGCGTGCCTTTGCGGGCGGCGAGGACGAATGTTTCGAGCTCGAGGAAGCCTGCCTTGGCGCGGTCGGGATTGATGCCTTGGGCGCGGGCTTTGGCGTAACAGAACTCGCAGAAGCAGGTAGCCTGTGACGGTTGGGGATGCGCGTGGCTGGCGCCGAGTACGTTGGAGAATGCGCCCTGACGCTCGGATCCCCACATGATGCCGTCGATGTCATAGGAGCGAGCCCAGTCCTCGGCAATGTCGAGCAGCCAGTTGTGGTAGTTGGGATTGTTGAAGCAGAGAGTCGACCGCTTTTTTGCCGGAGAGTTCGACCTCCTGCATGCTTTCGATGCCAGGCAGATCGCGGCGGAAGACGTCTTCATACCAGCAGATGGTTTTTATGCCGCGCTTTTTTGCGGCGGGGATTACGTGCTCGAGGACGTCGTAGTTGCCGAGGTCGGGGGCGCGGAAGTTTTTGAAGGTGGTGTTCTGGTAGTACTTCGGATTGATATTGGTGTAGGAGCCGCCGAAGAAGGTGTCGGTGTCGTACTGCTGCTTGCCGTGGTCGGGAAGGGGCTGGCCTGGCACCTGGCGTCCGGCGATGCCGCGGCCGTAGGTGAAGGTGGCGACGAAGAGGGTGTTTACCCCGGCGCTCTCTTCGCAGTGGTCGAGTACCTGTTCGACGCCTTCATCGAGGAAGGAGACGGCGCCGATCTGGATGCCGATCATCTTTTTGGAGACGAGCTTGGCCGGTAGGGCATTGGCTCCGCCGGTGGTTGCCGTGATGGCTGCGCCTGCAGCGTTCTGAAGAAATGTTCTGCGATCCATGATTTCTGCCCTTCCTGACATGCGTTCTGTTTGTAGCGGTTATGACCTGAGGTAGGCACGCAGCTAATTGTAACGATGGTAAGGCCGCCGTAACGCCAGCTTGCATGCGGCGTCAAATGAAAGAGGCAAATGTGGCCGGTTTAGTGGGATTTTCGGGTTAGCTTGACAAGGTGCGTGATTAATATCACAATGTGATTCTAATTATGCTTGGTGAATTCGAATACCTGTTGATTACCGCTGCCGCCGGACTTGGGCGACAAGGCTTATGGTGCTGCCATTCGTGAAGAGATTGAGACGACGACGGGCCGCAAGTGCTCGATCGGTGCGCTGTATACGACCATCGATCGGCTGGAAACCAAGGCTCTGCTGAAGACCTGGATGGGCGAGGCTACGGCGCAGCGAGGTGGACGCGCCAAGCGTATGGTGCGTGTTACGCCGAAAGGCGTGCAGGCCGCGAAGGATTTTTATGAGGCGATGACCCGTGTCAGCCGGGGAGCTTCGTGGGCAGCCAATCGAAGCGTGGAGGGTCTTCCATGACAGCGCTTGGCTGGTCGATCGTCGATGTCGTCGCGCAGCTGCTGGAGCGTGATGAACGCGAGGCGGTGCGTGGGCGATCTGGCGGAGTCTGGTGAGAGCGCCGGGCAGGCGTTGCTGGATGTGCTGGGTCTGATCATCCGACGGCACAGTACTTCATCTGGAAGAGCTGGCGGCCATGGCTCGCGGCGTTTGGGTTGGCGCTTCCCCGGCACGCTTTCTGCTGCTGGGACTTCTCGCTTTCGATCAGCCACGCCTATCAACGAATGCTGCGACCCGTGATTCTTCACGCCACAGGTTTTCGGGTGCCCGGGACTCTCGCTGTTGCTGTGCCATGTCTCGCTGCTGGCCGCCTGGTCGTGGACGTGCGGCTTTGTGATGGGATCGGTGTCGCGACGGACTATCTGGGTGAGTGCCGCTCTCTCGTGCATACCGTGCCTGTTCTGCCTGTCGAGGTTCCACATCGAATCGATTTCGAGGTTTTGCGTGCTTCTTTTTTTGCCGCCTAGCACTTTGGGGCGTTCGTCGAGGTCTGCAGATTGCTCCGATCAAACGCAGTTCCGCTATCGCGCTCGCGGTCGGCTATCACCGCGTTGACGATCCCTACCTGGAGCAGCACTGGCCCGTGGATTCCCAACTGGGCGCTGAGTTGGCCGGCCTGGTATCTGGTCGCGACTGCGCGAAGAACGCGCTGCTAAAGGAGAAGAGATGACGAATGAGATCACGCTGTTCGTAAACGGCGCCCAGCAGACCTGTGTCTGTTGCAGCCGATACGCCTTTGCTCTATGTGCTGCGGAATGAGCTGAAGTTGTCGAGGCCGCGGCTTGGCTGCGGGGTTGCGCAGTGCGGAGCGTGCGCTGTGCTGGTTGATGGAGAAGAAGTGCGCTCGTGCATTACACCCGTCTCCTCCGCTGTCGGCAAGAAGATGACGACCATCGAAGGTCTGCCTGCGGTTTGGGCAGCAGAGAAGCACTTGAGTGCTGAGGATGCTGCAAAGACGCTGCATCCGGTGCAGCAAGCCTGGATCGACGAGCAGGTTCCGCAGTGCGGGTACTGCCAGAGCGGGATGATGATTGCCGCGGTGCGAGTTGCTAGCTAAGAATCCGACATCCGACCGTGGCCGCAGATCAAGGATGCGTTTACCAATACAGCCGCCATCGCCGCATCTTTGCCGCTGCGGCACTTATGCGGCAATCATTGCTGCGGTGCAACGCGCTGCAAGGTGATGGCAGCCTGAGAGGATAGAATGACTCCAGTTCGCGATAACGGGTGAGTCCAGATGATGTAGCGGAGATTCGCAACTGACGCTCACGCGACGCGGCTTTGTGCAAAGCAGGCGGGCCCTCTTGATGGTCTCGCTCGCTTTGCCGTCGAGCCTTTTCGCCGCGGAGTACGGCCGAGCTCCAAGTCGGCGACTCAATCGATCCGGCAGCTCGTCGTGGCTCGAGATTCGTCATGACGGTACGATTCTGGCGCGCACGGGCCGGACGGAGATCGGCACCGGCATGAGCGCTTACTATCCGCAGATGATTGCCGAAGAATTGTAGTGTTCAGCCCGCAGTGCATCACGCTGCTCATGGGCGATACGGACAAGACGCCAGACGGCGGCTACTCCGCGGGTTTTCTCACCGGAGCCGCTAATCGTTCGCAAGGTGGCGGCGTATACACTATCAGGCGCTGCTGGATCTGGCTTCGAACGAAGCTCGGCGTTCCTATCTCTGCGCTGACAGCTGACGGACGGAGTCGTCTCGGGCGGCAGAAAAGAGCATCAGCTATGGAGAGCTCATGTGCAAGGCCAGCCAGCTCGATCTGAAGATTCCTGTCACCGGTCGCAGATGCGAATGTTGCTCCACCGGGCATCAATAGTGGAATCGGCATGGCCGGGCTGGATGGGTTCGGCGGTGCTCGGGAAATCCGCCCATGAAACCGATGAGCGAGTACAAGGTGATTGGCACTTCGCTATCCCATGCCCGGTACTCCGAGACAAAGTAACCGGGCAGACGCAATGGAGTTGCGATGTGACGCTCCCCGGGATGCTCCACGCGCGGATGGTGCGGCCGCCCACGCATGGGCTCGATACTTGATCTCAGTGGGTGCAGTCGACAAGAGAACGATTTCCGACCGCTGACAGTAGTGAAGAAAGGCAATCTGGTTGCGGTGGTCTCTCCGAATGAGTGGGAGGCCGATCAGTGCGGCGCGTGTCCGTTGCTGCCGGTACCAAGTGGACTGAACTGGGCCGGGCTGCCAGGTAGCGAGAATCTGACCGCAGGCGATACGCGATTACGCATGGGGCAAGCCCGCGGAAGCAGAGGAAATGCAGCCGATGTTACTGCGGCTGATGGCGGAAAGCGCGTCGAAGACGATCTCGGTGACGTTACGAGCAGCCTTATATCAAGCATGCGCCGATAGGACCTTTTCTCGCCGTGGCCGATGTGCGCAGCGATGGCACCGCCACAATGTGGACCCACTCGGCAGAACTCGCAGGGGCTGCGCGCACAGATCGCGAATACGCTGAGTATACCTGATGGAAAAAGTGGTTGTTCGGTGGCTTGAATCATGCCGGGCAATTCGGCCGGACGACGTTTGGTGGCGATGGCGCCGAAGCGCGATGCTGCCATCCTTTCGCAGATAATCGGGTAAGCCGGTGCGCGTGCAATGGACTTTGCAGGAGGATCTGGCGCTGGTCGTGCGTCTTCGCCTGCGTGGGTCTCGGATTTCGAAGTGCGGACTCGATGCAAACGGCCGCCTGATTGCGGCCATTCATAGCTGCTTTCTACTCAGCCGCAGTCGAATGATGCGCGCATCTCTCGGTGCCGTGCTCGCCGGGATGCCCGCCGTTCGATCACCAAGCCGTCGGGTTGGATTGCGACGGAGTGGCCGTATGGCAAGATTCAAAATCAGGCTGTGAGGAAGCTTACGGGATGCCGAACCTTGGAGCGGCAGTCGTCGGCTGTCGGGATGCGTGGACTTATCATGCGCACTCCGGGCCAGCGGCAACAGAACTTCGCGCTGGAGTCGCTGATCAACGAGGCGGCGGCAGCCGCGGGCAGCTGATCCGATCGAGTTTCGGCTTGCAGCATATCATCGGACCAGCGGCTGATCGACGCTTCTCAAGGCCACGGCGGAGGCGGCTGCGATGGGAGTGCGCGGCCTTCGCCGCATCCAGGCGCGCGACAAGACGGGAGCGGAGCCGGTGATGGGACGCGGCATGTGCGTTGATGGTGCGCGCAGAACGCCTACTGGGCTGCTATCGCCGAAGTTGCCGTGACTCCGGCAGACCGGAGTGGTGCAGGTAACAAAGTTCACCATCGGCGTCGGATTGCGGCAAGATCATCAACCCGCGTCAACTCGAGCGATGCATGAATGAGCGGCGTGGTCATGGGACTGAGTGAGGCGCTCAAAGAAGAAGTGACCTTCGACAAAGAGAAAATCACCAGCACGAGCTGGAACCGCTACAAGATTCTTACGATGGCGGAGATACCAGAGATCAAAGTCGTGCAGATTTCGCGCGACGACAAAGGCTATGGTGGAGGCGCGGAGAGGCTCCGAATGCGGTGACTCCGCCGGCGGTAGCAGCGGCGTTTTTCGATGCGACGGGCGTCGCTCGGCGCGCAGGATTCCGCTGACTCTCGCTTATGTGATGTCGCTGCTGAAAGGGAAGTTTCTAATGGTTGGCGGAGGCTTTGGCGCGCCATTTTTCTGCGAGTGGCCGATCACTTAGAGCCCTGATGAAGATTCCTCCGACTACGCTACGGGCTTGAAAGCCTACCTGCTTGCCAGTTTTAGTGTCGTACCAATCGGTCATGGGAACGCGACTGGTGGTCTCGTTCGTCCAGCGGTAGATGGGCTGGATGAGGGCTTGAAAATCGGCGGGGCGATCGGCGAGGGTTGCGGTCCATAGCTCCCAGTCGACCTTGGTGTAGTCGGCGCGACTGTCTAAGGGGAGACCGTAGGTGTTCATTTTGGTGAGGTAGTAGGCGATCTCGGTGGCGCGTACTTTTTCGGGGAATAGGTTATAGTCGAACACCTTGTCCCAGACGAGGTTGTATTTCTGGCTCCAAGTTCCGGGGCTGTTGAAGGCCAGTTTGTAGTGGTCGCCCTCGGATGCCATGGTGATCCACTTGTGGGCCATGTCCTGCGGCTGTTGCTTTGTAACTTTTTGCCTCGTTCTCGTGATGCAGCAGTGCGGCAAGATCGGCGTATGCGGCGAGGGCGTCGATGGCTTTGATGGAGAGATTGGAGTTGTGTGCGACGTGTCCGGCGAAATCGTCGGTGGTCAGTTGATTTTCTGGATCGAGTCCATGCTGCTTGAGGTAGAGGGCCCACTGGGTGAGTTGCGGCCAGAAGCGTTGTGCCAGGTCGGCGTGGCCTTCGGTGCGAGCGAGCGCATCTACGAGAATGATGAGGTTGCCGGATTCTTCGACGGGCATCTGATTTTCTTCGGTCTTCTCTCCGCCGCCGTAGTCCTGGCCGTTTGCCAAGGGGTATTGGCCGAGGTCGTGCGGCGCGAAGGGGAAGTGCCAACGGCTGGGCATGGCCGCATATTCGAGCACGGGAAGCACTTGCGCTTCAAGGAGACGGGGATTGAAGAAGAGAAAGATTGGAGAGGATGGGTACATCACATCTACCGTCGAGATGTCTCCGTTGGAGAAGTTCTCCTTAGCGAAAAGCATGGCGTCGCCGTTTCGATCTGCGACCAGTTTGTGCGCTGCGATGGATTGGCGATAGGCGAGAATGCAGAGCCAGGTGTATTGCTCTCCGGCGCTCTTGGTCAGGTCGTGCTCCAGTTCGTTGTCCATCTGTTGTCCGCGCTTTTCGAGTTGGGTGAAGTCGTGTTCGGCGGTGTCCAGCATGGTGGCTACCGGCATGTTATTGCGCTGCCAGTAGGGTCGCAGGTTTGTCTGCAGGAACTGGATGGCGAAGTCTTCTGTGTATGAGAGCAGGACGTGTTGCGAGACTATTTCTGCTCCGACACTTCCTAAGCGGAATTGCTACTGCGAGACGTGGAGAGCTGTGTCTGCTGGGTGGCACTCCTTCCATGTCGTCTGCGGGTGGGAGGGAGCCGTCTTGCACGAAGACAGCCTCTGCGTCGGCAGTGATGGAGGCCATGCCATGAGCATTGTTGGGCAGGGCAATGTGGAAGTATCCCCAGTCGATGCGGAGGTCGTCGCCGGAACGGTTGAGGATGGCTTGCTGCTTTGTGCCGACGGAGAGCACGGTTTCGGATGCAGTTTGATGGCGAGTGAAGGTGACTGGTTGAGCGGGATAGCTGGTGGCTATGTCGGGCTGGGCTTCGAGAAAGATAGAGACCGTGTGGGAGCCGCCGTCGATGGCGTGTGCGGTCCAGGTGAGGTAGGTTACGGGACGTGAGAGCACATTGAGGTCGTCCAGGAATGCTGGGGTGAAGAAGGTGAGGTCGATCTGAACGCCTGCTCCGCGGAAGCTATAGCGGGTGTGGGTGAAGGAGAGATGGCTGTCGGTCTGCTCCATCGCAGGGATATTGCGTGGATCTCGGCCCATGATGCGGAAGGTCTTGCCGTCTACGCGGACGAGGCTGGTGAATGGCTCAGGATGCCCGGTCCAATGCACTGTCGGTGAATCGGTGAGCTTGTCGGTGGCGGACCACACGCTGAAGTATGGGTCGTGGGCGATGAGCGGCATGGCAGGAGGACGCTGTGCCTGCTGGCTGATTGCGGGAAGTGTCGGATGTGAGCAGAACGAGAGACAGGATCGTGCGGTTCGTGATCATCATTGCGTATGCAGGTGCTCCTAAATTTGAGCTGAAAGCGTGCTAAGGCTACCTGCGAAGTTTACGCTTACTTAATGCCGTGATTGGACTCGTGAATTGCTTGGAGTTACTCGTACCGGATGGCTTTGACGGGATCGAGTGCGGCTGCCCTGCGCGCGGGCAGCCAGCATGCGAACAATCCCACGGCTGAAAGTAGCAGACAAACGATGCAGAGTACGATCGGGTCGTACGTTGAAGCACGGAGTCGGAGGGCGGCCATGGCGCGGGCGGCTGGAATCGTGATTGCCAAGCCGATGGCGAGGCCGATGAGCAGTTGTTTCAGGCCGCGCATCATTACCAGGCCGAGGATGTTGCGGGTGGTGGCGCCGAGCGCGATGCGCACTCCAATCTCCTGCGTGCGTCTGCTGGTTGCCTGTGCGATGACTGCGTAGATACCGACCGAGGCCATGATCAGCGCAATGATTGCAAAGCCGAGGAATAGTTTGCCGAAGAGTTGGAGATACCACTGATCGTGCTCGATGGCTTTGTTGAGCATTCGCACCTGAGTCAGTGGCAGGTCCTGATCGAGATTCTGTACGACCGCTCGTACGGCGGAGGAGGAGTCTCCGGTAGAGCGGACCAGGAGCGCCATGCCGTTCCAGCCTTTTTGTCGGTAGGGCAGGAACAGCAGCGGGCTGGGATCTTTTTCGTTGGGTTGCTGGACGATATTGGCTGAGACTCCGATCACGGTGCTCCATGGGTCGGGTTTGCCGTCGCTGTAAAAGCGGAAACGCTTACCGATGGCGTCCTGATTTGGCCAGTATCGCTGGGCGAATTCGGCGGTCACGATGGCGGCTTCGTGGTTGGGAGATCCATCGGTGTCGTTGAAATCGCGGCCGCTAAGGAGGGGAAGATTGATGGCGGCGAAATATCCGGGGGATTGGACGAGAAAGGATGCGGAAGGACCCTTTTCGGGCTTTTCGATAGGGGAGTGCTCGATTTCGATGTGATCTGTGGCGGCGCCTATTCCGGGCAGGTTAGATCCGATTGCAGCTTGCGTTACGCCGGGAAGGGCGCTCATGCGCTGCTGTAGTTGTTGATAGAAGTGCCAGCGGGTCGTCAGTGTCTGCATATCGCTGCTTTGGCAGATCGAGACGCGCGGTCAGGATTTGTTCTGCCGGCACCATGCGATTGAGAGATAGATGCTCAAGAAAACTGTGCATGAATACGCCCGCCGCCGTGAGCAGTACGAGGGTGAGGGCGAATTGGAAGACGACAAGTATCCCGGAGAGTGCGCCGCCACGGTGTGTGCCTGCGCTTGGCCGCCATCTTTCAATGCGCTATTCAGATCCACACGAGAAGCTCTTAGCGCAGGAACCAGGCCGAAGAGCAGACCGCAGAGTACGCAAATGGCCGCGAAGTAGGCGAAGACGGTGTAATTCATTGTGAACAGAACCCAGTAGGGCTTGCCGACGTCCCGTGATGACAGATCGAACCAGTGAACTCCGAGAGCGGCTAATCCGAGGCCGAGCACGCCGCCCAGCGTGCTTAGCAGCATGCTTTCGATCAGCAACTGGCGAATGACTCGCCAGCGGGTGGCTCCCATTGCGGCTCGGATGGAGATTTCGCGCTGGCGTCCTAATGCGTTACTCAGCATCATGTTTGCGACGTTGGCGCAGGCGATGAGCAGCACGAATCCAACGGCGGCGAGCATGAGGAGAAAGACCAGTCGAATGGGACCGCCGTTGTAGCGCTCGTGGAATGTCTGGACGATTACGCTGATGTCCTTGTTCTCGACGGGATATGCGATGGCGAGGCGGCGGGCGATGGTTTCGAGGTCAGCGTTGGCCTGTGGGATCGAGACGCCGGGTTTGAGGATTCCGAAGACCTGCACCGATCGGTTGGAGCGGTTTTCAAGTTCCGGTGTGGGGACGAGCGGCATCCAGAGTTCAGCGTTGTTTGGGAATTTGAACTCTGCCGGCATGACGCCGATGATGGTGGCGGGCTTTTCGTTGACGCGAACCTGGTGGCCGAGGATGCTGGGCGAACTGCTGTAGCGATCTTTCCATACGCCGTAACCGAGCAGGAGTACTGGCTCTGCGCCCGGCTTGTCGTCGGCGGGAAGAAATCCGCGTCCGAGGACGGGATGAATGTGCAGCATTTCGAAGAGCCCGGAAGAGACTCGATTCATGTCAAATGCCTGCGGTGGGTTTCCGTGTTCGCTCACGATG
>CAWCPB010000017.1:0-40121 GCA_963797415.1 uncultured Acidobacteriaceae bacterium | reverse complement strand
GCTCGCGGGTGTAGAGACGCGGAGCCGGCATTTGGCGTGGCGGCACGTTGGATTCAGCCAGGGCTGGAGGAGGCTGCGCTGGCGGCGGGCTACTCGGTGGTGGATCAGACGACGGTGATCGGGACGCATCTGGGCGAATTGATTCGGCGGCATGCGCATGAACTGCTGGGACGGCAGGAGGTGAAGCGACTGCTGGACAGCTTGTCGGAGAGTCATCCGAAGCTGGTTGAGGAACTGGTGCCGAAGCTGATGACGTTGGGTGAGGTGCAGCGGGTGCTGCAGCAGTTGCTGCGGGAACAGGTGTCGATTCGGGATATGGGGGGGATTCTGGAGGTGTTGGTGGAGGCGACGCAGCAGTCGAAGAGCGTTGTGCACCTGGTGGAGAGCGTGCGCCAGTCGCTGGGGCGTGGACTTGTGCGACCGTTGCTGGATGGCGAGGGAGGGCTGCGGGTGCTGGTGCTGGATTCGCTACTTGAGTCCGAGCTGGTGAGCACGTTCGATCCACAGGGCGCGGGGCTTCTGCTGGGAGATGGTGCGCGGCCAGCGGGGGCTCCGACGGACTTTATGAGGCGGCTGGTGGAATCTGTGAAACGCCTAACCGGAGGGGGTTCTACATCGGCATTTCCCGTGCTTCTATGTCCGAGTCCAGCGCGATATCACGTGCGGCGATGGCTGGAGCCATTTCTGCCAAAGGTGACGGTGCTGGCACCTTCGGAGATTCCGCCTGAGATACGGGTGCGGAGCGTCGGGACGGTAGGGTAGGCAGATTGTGCAGCGGTTAGAGAGATTGAGAAGGAGGGAATGATGGGAGCAGGAAATCCTATTCCGGTAACGATGTTGCCGAGTGCGGCGGGGCGGACGATCTTTAGCGAGGGGACTTTGCTGGGAGTTTGCCGATGGAGACGTCGAGCGGAGTTGAACGCGAGTGTGCCACTGTTGTTTGCGCCTTTTACTGGCGGCAGTGTTGATGCGGCGAGGGGCTTGAGGGCGGGAGTCGCGGGTGATCGCGATCGCATGCTGATGGAGCATCTGCCGACGGTGCGGTATATCGCGCGGCGGATCCATGAGCGGTTGCCGCAGCATGTCGATCTGGACGATTTTATTTCGGCCGGGGTCGTGGGGCTGATTGATGCGTTTGCGAAGTTCGACCATGGGAAGAAGGTTCAGTTCAAGAGCTATGCGCAGTTTCAGGATTCGTGGGGCGATTCTGGACTCGCTGCGGACGCTGGACTGGAGTCCGCGTGAGCTGCGGCGGAAGGGCCGGGCGGTTGAGGAGGCGATTCGATCGGTGACGCAACGGCTGGGACGCGCTCCTGCGGAGCAGGAGATCGCTGCGGAGATGGAGCTGGGGCTGGACGAGTATCAGCAACTGCTTGGAGAGTTGAAGGGGTTAGAGATTGGAAGCCTGCATGTCGAGCGGTCAGAGGACTCGGGTGACGAGGAACTGGCGTACATTCCGGGTTCACCGGAGGAGGATCCACTGTTTCGTTGCCTCCAGGGAGAGATGAAACAGCGGCTGGTGGATGCGATCGAGGAACTGCCTGAGAAGGAACGGATGGTGCTGACGCTTTACTACTACGAGGAGCTGACGATGAAGGAGATCGGACTGACTTTGGGGGTGGTGGAGTCGCGCGTGTCGCAGATCCATTCTTCGGCGGTGCTGCGGCTGCGTTCTGCACTGGCGAATCTGAGCGGTGGGAGGACTGCGAAGTTGACCGGAGTGCGGGCGCAGAAGCATGGATAAGTTATCTGAGCCGGAGAGTGATGAGACGCTGCTGACCGATGCTACAGCGACGACTTCGAATGAGGCGGTTGTGCCGGAGTTGTATAACTTCAGCCGCGCGGGAGAGATCAGCGGCCATGCGATGCGGGCGATCACTACGATCAACGACCAATTCGCTCGCAATCTGACGCATACGCTGGCAGCGTGGCTGAGGACGCAGTTCGAAATGAAACTGGTGGCCGGAGAACAACTGCTGTATGGCGAGTTTGTGGAGCGGCTGCCGAATCCAGTGTATGTATGCTCGATCCGGTTGGAACCGTTCGATGCGACGGGTTTGATGGAGATCGATCTGGCGTTGGCTTCGCCGATTGTGGATTTGTTGTTAGGTGGAGTGGGTCGGGTGGGCGCGATGCGTCAGTTGAGCGGAATCGAAGAGGAGATTCTGGGTGCTGTGGTTCAGAAGGTGGTGCAGGAGCTGAACGTTGCGTGGCAATCGGTTGGGTTGAATCTGGCATTTGAGAAACGGGAGACAGAGGCGCAGATAGCGAGAACGATGTCTTCGAGCGAGAAGACTCTATGCGTGAACTTCGAAGCGCGGATGCCGGAGACGCGAGGACGGATCAATCTCTGCTTGCCGTCAGCGGTGCTGAATACGATTTTGCGGCAGTTGGTTGCTGAGGGTTATCGGCCACGACGGCGGTCGAAGGAGGCGCGTGTACGGATGGGGGAGTTGATTGGTGAGGCAGGCGTGGGAGCAGTGCTGCAGTTTCCTCCGCTGCGGTTGCGGGCGAAGGAGTTGGCGGGACTGGCTGCTGGCTCCATTTTGCGCTTGCCATTGCCGCAACATGCTGATGCGGAGTTTTGTGTGGGCGGGCTGAGGATTGGAACTGCGCATCCGGTAAGGACGGGTGAGCATCGCGGGGCGCAGTTGGCGGAGAAGAGTCCAGGCGGCATGAGTGCGGCGGAGACGACTGTTGTGAATTAGGCAAGAGGAAGAACAAGAGGAAGAGATGGAAGAAGGCAGGTTGAATTTAGTGGAGTCGAGTCAGGGTGGGCAGGTCGACGGTGGTTCGCAGAGCGTCTGGAGCGAGTCGTCGATGAACTTGCTGTATGACATTGAGCTGGATGCGACGCTACAGTTTGGTTCGCGAGAGATGCTGCTGCGGGAGGTTCTGGAGCTGGGGCCGGGGGATGTGGTGGAGTTGAATCGGCATGTGTCGGAGCCGGTGGACCTGGTGGTTGGGGATCGGATTGTGGCGCGTGGAGAGGTCGTGGTGTTGAGCGGCAACCTGGCGTTGCGCATTACAGAGGTTGCTGCGCCGCAGCTGCGGCTGGAGAGTATACGATGCCTTTTCTAATGAATCGAGGGAGCGACTCATTGGCTGTTGGCGATGGGATGCTGGCGGGCCGGGCGGGGGGAGCCGAGCGGCGGAGCTGCGGTAGCGGGGAGTGTCCGGGGGGGTGGACGGTGCCTTGGAGGAACCGGCGGCGGCCGATATTTGAGGGGCAGTGGGGATGCAGCGGGCGATGCGTGTTAGCGATCGTTCGGGGCGGCGTTGCGGAGGGAGATTGGCGAGTCGAGGCTGGTGATGGATGAGCCGCATCGGCACAGGATCCCGCTTGGGTTGGTGATGCTGGCGCAGGGATGGATTACGCATCCGCAGTTGCAGAAGGCGCTGGAGTTGCAGCGGGCGAGTGGGACAGGCCGGATCGGCGATTGGCTGATACAGGAGTGTGGGGTGGGAGCGGAGCAGGTGGCTCGAGGGCTGAGTGTTCAGTGGAGCTGTTCGGTGCTGGATACGGAGGGGTTTACTCCTGAGCGGATGGCGCTGGTGATGCCGCGGTTGTTTGTGGAGGAGTTTGGAGCGGTGCCGCTGAGGGTTCGAGGCGAACGTGTGTTGCAGCTCGGGTTCGAGGATAAGCTGGATGCTTCGGTGGCGCTTGCGGTGGAGAAGATGACGGAGTTGCAGGTGCAGAGTGGCCTGGTTGCCGGAGCTCAGTTGCGGGCGGCTCGGCAGAGACTGCTGCAGTGCGAGGCGGTAACGGTTCAGACGGAGTCGATGGGCGACGCCGATGCGCTGGCGGGTAGAATTACGGCGTTATTGGAGCAGAAACAGCCGATCGATTCCAGGCTGGTTCGACTCCATCGGTACTACTGGTTGAGGCTTTGGCTGGAGAGCGGTACGAAAGGCAGAGCCGGCAGCCTGCCTACCGGTGTCGAAGATATGCAGGATTACGTGTTTCACGATTGGAGCTTGATCCACTACCCCCACCCCTATGTAGAGGGGATTTTGGAGTGAAGTCGTTTTATTGCTTCAGTTACGGGCGATCATCTCCGCTAAAATATTGATTCTAAAATGTTTGCGTCCAAAATATTGAGCCAGCGTCACTTACGGGAGATTAGCGTAGCTTCAAGTTCTCAATGAGCAGCCGCGAGCTGTCAGCTTTGATCTATCAGCTTTTTCTTCTACTTCTATTTTATCGGATAGGACCTAACTCATTGGCAGGTGTTATCGGGCTTGCTTTCATGAGTTTAGGAGGATTTGGGGGTTGACAGGATTTATTGACCGCCGTCCATGTTGTCCTGGTGGGGGCCCAGGCCGAGCTTGATGATGGCGCGTGAGTCCGGGACGATCTTTGTCTGCCAGCCGTTGTCGGCTTGTAACTTCTCCATAGCGGAGGCGGTTTTTGCGTCCCAGGTTCCGCTGGCCTCACCGGAGAGGTATCCGGATTTGATAAGGGCGTTCTGAATCTCTGTTGTGCGGGCGGAGTCTATTGTGCGTTGGCCGGGCTTCGCCGCTGGTTTGTGTTTGTTGAACAGTTTGGGAGAGGTGGGACCACGACGAGCGTGCGTCATGGCTTGGGCGGTCAGGGCCATCGTGAGCAGAAGACACACACTGAAAATTCGACCAAACCTCATCGTTGTCTGAGCCCTCCGGACTAGTCAATTTTGCCAAATGTGTTGGCAAAATCTTTTGAATCTTCGCCCGTACGAGCTTAAGAGTAGCGTGAGAGTATCCTTTGTTGCAACAGGAAAGGTTGCCCAATTGCGACACATAATTACGTCATAGGTGGTAGAAAGGCGCGGATTTGATCCGCGCCTTTGTGTTTTCCACAGGAAGATCGCTATGGGAGGGTGCCGCCGACGTAGGAGTTGCCGCCGATCGGGCTGCGGGTGTCGTGCACGACGAAGACGACATCATCCTTTGGCTTGAGCGTACTTACGATTGTCCGGTAGCTGGCTTCGTCGGTCACTGGCTTGCGGTTGATGGCTGTGATGACCACGCCCTTGGTGAGGTTGATCTCATCGGCGAATGAGCCGGGACGGACGCTAGTGACCATGACCCCTCCGGTGAGATTCAGCTTTTTGAGCAGAGCCGGAGGGACGGCCGTGACTTTGATGCCGAGCTTGCCTTCACCAGCATCTACTTCGGCGGGAGTGGAGTTGTCGTCGACGCCGTCTCCGTTGATATCTGCGTAGGTCTTGGCGCGATCTCCGATGGCTACGTTCGCGACGGCTTGTTTGCCGTTGCGGAGGTAACCGAGTTTAACGCTGCTGCCGACCTTGCGGGCGGAGATGTCGTTGACGAGATCGTCGCCATCCTTGATGTTGCGGCCGTCGATGGAGACGATGACGTCGCCTGGTTGAAGACCGGCCTTGGCTGCGCCGCCGTTGGGGGTGACGGTGCTGACGAGGACGCCGTTCGAGAATCCGTACATACGGCCTACGGCGGAGTTGAGTCCGGGCTGGAAGCTGATGCCGATGGAGCCGCGGGTGACCTTATGTTCGGGCCCGATGAGCATGTTGTAGACGGAGGCGATGGTGTTTGAAGGCATGGCGAAGCCGACGCCCTCCGAGCCCATGGAGGCGGTGTAGATAGCGGTGTTCATGCCGACGACGTTTCCGGCCATATCCACGAGCGGACCGCCTGAGTTGCCGGGGTTGATGGCTGCGTCGGTCTGGATGAAGCGCTGGAACTGGCTCTGGGACGGTTCATCGATGGAGCGGTTCTTGGCCGAGACGATACCGGCGGAGACGGTCTGGGAGAGGCCGAAGGGGCTGCCGATCGCGAGAACCCAGTCGCCGACCTGGGCGCTGTCGGAGTTGCCGAGTTTGATGGTTGGCAGGGGCTTGTCGACATCGATCTTGATGACTGCAATGTCGGTGTCTTTATCGATGCCGATGATACGGGCGGGACGGCCTTCTTCGCCTGCGCCGTCGGGATCAGTGGAGAGCTTGACGAAGATCTTGTCGGCTTTATCGACGACGTGATTGTTGGTGATGATGTAGCCGCGGGGATCTACGATGAAGCCGGAGCCGAGGGCCTTGCGCGGCTCTGCGCCGCCCATGCCGTCGCCGTCATCGCCGCCATGACCGCCAAAGAAACGGTTGAAGAAGTCCTGCATGTCGTCGGGGGGCGCCTGGTCTTCATCGTCACCCGGAGGGGTACGGCCCTGGCCGCGGCGGCGCGGGGTCTTGCTGGTGGATTGCTTGGGGAGCGAGGTGGTGTTGATGTTGACTACGGCGGGGCCATCCTGCTTGACGATCTGAGAGAAGCCATTGGAGAGCGTGGTTGGCGAGGGGATGACCAACGGACGCGCATCGGAGGAGTCCACCGCCTGTTCTTTGCCACTGACGTTGCGCGTGAGAACGGTACCGGCGAGGATGCCGAGAGACAAGGTGGCAAGGAGGGTAAAGGTCGTGGTGAGGCGGTGGCTGCGAAGGCGGTCGAGCAGAGTCTTCGGTGTTTGGTTCGGGGTATCCATCGGTAAGTCTGACCTCAATTCGTTCCAGGGCGATGTGCCCATCTTACGAGAACTTAAGTATAGTCGCTGACGTGGGTGTCTGCCTGTTAGGCGCGGCTATGAGTTTTTGCAGTTATTTATACTGCGGCATTTGCTTAGACGCGAGTTGTCGCCAAAAAGTGGCGATCGATGTGGGTTTTCAATGGTTGCCGGTGGGCAGAGATGCCGCGGTGACGGCTGCTGTATCGAGCAGGGTGAGGAGGATGCGGCGGAGGGCCAACTCGCGGCCAGTGGGATCGTACCATTCCTGCAGGGTGTGGATGCCGCCGCCGGAGCCTCCGGCGCCGATGGCGATTGCGGGAATGCTCAATGAAAGCGGGATGTTTGCGTCGGTGGAGGCGAGGCGGGGTTCGGTGCGGAGGGTGAGGTGGCGATCTACCGCACGGAGGGTGTGGAGCAGGGGAGAGTCGTCGGGGAGAGCGGCGGCGGGGCGGTTACCGATGGTTGTGATGTCGAATTTGGGTGGTGAGTAGCTGGCGTTTTGACTGGCAAAGGTGGTGACGGTGTCGGCGAGGATGCGGGTGATGTCGTCGGCGCGGGCGGCAAGCTGGGCGGGATCGGTGGAGCGGAGATCGAGCAGGGCGGTGGCGGATTCGGGGATCGAGTTGATGGAGGTGCCGCCGGAGATGTGGCCGACGTTGAGGGTGGTGTGAGGGGTGTCAGGCAGGCGTAGCTGGAGCTGGTTTAGGCGGGTGAGCGCGTCGCTGAGGATGAGAATGGGGTTGGGGGTTCCGGCGTCTGTCCAGGAGTGGCCGCCGGGGCCGGTGATGGTGATGCGGAAGCGGAGACTGCCGAGGGCGCGGGTGACGACGGTGTTATTTCCGCTGCCTTCGAGGGCGATGGCGGCGGCGATGCGGTCGCGCCAGGGGCCGTTGAGGAAGAGATGACGCATGCCGCGGAGGTCGCCCTCGCCTTCTTCGCCTACGTTGGCGGCGAAGAGGATGGGGATGGGGGGAGTGATTTTGGCGAAGCGGAGGGCGGCGGCGATGGCGAGGAGGCCAGTGAGCCCGGCAGCGTTGTCGCAGATGCCGGGAGCGAAGATGCGGGGCGTGCCGGGGTCTTCGATGGGATCGCAGGGGGTTCCGGCGGGGAAGACGGTGTCGAGGTGGGCAGAGAGGAGGATGCAGGGTTTGGTGGGGTCGTGCATGGAGGGGCAGCAGTTCGGCGAGGGCGTTGCCGGCTTCGTCGAGGTGGACGTTGGTGAGGCCGAGGTCACGGAAGCGATCGAGGAACCAGGCGGCGCGGGTGGCTTCGCTGAAGGTGGGGGCGGGGATGCTGACGAGGTCGAGCTGCCACTGGCGGAGTTGGGGCTGATGGAGATGCAGCCAGTGGAAGGCGCGGTGGACGGCGGTGAGGGTGGCGAGGCGTGTGATGCGGCGCTGGGCGGAGACGGTGGGCATCAGGAGTCGACCTCAGCGTCTGAATATAGGACTTCGACGAGGAAGAGGCCTCGGGCGGGTGCGGTGGGGCCGGCGGCGGCGCGGTTGCGGGCGGCGAGGATGTGGGGGATGGAGTCGGGGGGGATGCGGCCGGTGCCGGCTTCGGCGAAGGTGCCGACGAGGTTGCGGACCATGTGGTGGAGGAATCCGGTGCCGGTGACCGGTAGATGAGGAGGTTGTCTTGCTGATGCCAGGTGGATTGGTGGATGGTGCGGACGGTGGTGAGTGGTCGGGATTCCGAGGCTTCGGGCTTGCGGGTGGTCAGGTCGGGGTCGACGGCGGCGAAGGAGGTGAAGTCGTGGGTGCCGATGATGTGGCGGGCGGCTTGCTGGAGGATGGAGAGGTCGAGGGGGAGATGGCAGTCCCAGACGTAGGGGGCGAGCATGGGGGAGCAGATGGGGGCAGGGAGTTTGGTCGCGGCGTTGAAGGGGCGGTTGGGGAAGATGCGGTATTCGTAGGTTTTGCGGCGGGCGGTGTGGCGGGCGTGGAAGTCTTCGGGAGCGTGCTCGAGGGAGAGGATGCGGATGGCGGGTGGGAGGGCGCGGTTGAGGGCAAGATGGAAGTTGGCGGGGGGGATGGGGGCGTCGAGAGAGAAGGAGGCGACCTGGGCCAGGGCGTGGACGCCGGTGTCGGTGCGTCCGGAGCCCTGGGGGAGGACGGTTTCTCCGGTGATGTGGTGGATGGCCTGGGCGAGGGTTCCCTGGACGGTGGGGAGTCCGGGCTGGACCTGCCAGCCGTGGAAGGGAGTGCCGTCGTAGGTGAGGATGGATTTCCAGAGAGGCATGGGATGTTTTGGACGGTATCACGACAACCGTTGACGTTTGTGATTGCTATACTTTGAGTGCTGCGCATGAGTTGAATTGTCCGCGGTGTGATCGTCCGGCTTGCTGGAGGCGAACCGGGAGAGGTGTGGAACGAGGGCATGAGGCGCGTAGTAGGTTTCAGATAAGTGAAGATGTTGGGGAAGATAACTGGATATGGACGGGATGTGGATCGGGAAGACTACTTTTAGAGTCCTTCGACGTGGTCTGAGCGTCTAGTTGATATCTCAATTACTTGTTGCTCTGGCACCTGCGTGGTTTATGCCGGTGATGGGCAGTGTGAATCAATCCGGATCTACGCCAGGGTCAAAGAGGCGAATCCGTCGACGATATAGAAGGTAACGGCTGGAGAGCATAGTGAAATTACGGGATATGCAGGCGGCAGTGAGCATCGGATTGCTGCTGATGAGCTTGAGCGCACCACAGGGAATCGCACAGCAGACCAACCCGCCCGCACCGGCGCCGACCCCGTGAGCAGTTCGAATGCACAGGCTGGAACGTACATGACGCCGACGCGGGGCGCTGCCACAGGCGCCGGACCCGAAGTTGACCGAGCCGCTGTACCTGCTGGATACGGGCAAGAACTATGCGAATCCGAAGAGCCATATCTGGAAGTTCTGGGCCCCTTATACGCCCACGGATTATCCTTTGGCGCGGCTGGGGAACACGGATCGTCTGCAGGGGCTGATACGGGATGGGAAGATTTACCTGAGCCTGGCGGATGCTGTGGCGCTGGCGCTTGATAACAACTTTGACATCGCGATCGCGCGGATCAACCTGGATATCGCGGATACGGATATTCTGCGGGCAAAGGCGGGATCCGGGCTGCGCGGTGTGTCTTCCGGACTGGTTACGGGGACGCTGGGCGGAACGACATCGACCATCACCGGTGGCGGCGGACCGGGTGGAACGTCGAGCGCGGTAGGCGGCAGCGGTACGGGTGCGGGTGGATTGGTGTTGAGCACGAATGGCCGTGGTCCGACACCCGGAGCCGCTGGATCCTCTGCTGACGGGAACACTGCAGTATGAATCTGCGCAGACACAGCAATCGAGCACGCTTATCACCGGAACAAACACGCCTGAATCAGAACACCGCCACGTACGATTTCGGCTATGCGCAGGGGTTTCTGACGGGCACCGCGCTCAACGTAGGTTTCAACAATAGCCCGCACCACTACCAACAGCGTTCGCAGCCACTTATAGCCCGCAATTCCAGACGACCTTCCGTGCGACGGCGACGCAGCATCTGCTGCAGGGCTTTGGGCCGAATCTCAATGGCCGGTTTATTCGGCAGGCGAAGAACGACCGGCGCATTACGGATTCGTCGTTTCGGCAGCAGCTGCTCTTCACGGTCAACCAGGTGGAGAATATTTACTGGGGCCTGGTGAGTGCTTACGAGGATGAACAGGCGAAGGAACGTGCCTTAGCGCAGTCGACGCAACTGGCGGCAGATAACCGGAAGCAGCTGGAGATCGGAACGCTGGCACCGCTGGATGTGGTGAACTCGGACTCGGCGGTGGCGACGGACAAGCAGGCACTGGTGGCGTCGAAGTCGAACCTGGAATATCAGCAACTGATCATCAAGCAGGCGATTGCGAGGGACCTGAATGGCACGGCAGCTGGCGAATGCGCCGGTGATTCCTACCGACCGGGTGGGTCTTGACCGGCTGCCTGAGGAGGACATGCCGGCGGAAGACCTGGTGAAACAGGCCTACATCAACAATCCGCAGATCGAGCAGGCGGTATTGAACATGAAGAACAACGAGATCACGATCAAGGCGGAGAAGAATGGTTTGCTGCCGACGGTCGATGCGTATGCGTTTTACGGGGGGAGTGGCCTGGGCGGAGCGCAGAATCCTGCTCTGAAGTGCACGGACGCATCGTTTCAGCCGGTTCCATGCACCGGGGCAAATGCCGTACCTACGATAGGTTACGGAGGCGTGTTCAGCAATACGTTTAACAACACTTCGCCGGACAAGGGCGTGGGCGTCAATATCAACATCCCGATCCGCAATCGGACGGCGCAGGCGGATCAGGAACGATCGCAGATGGAGTATCGGCAGGCGCAGATGCGGCTGCAGCAGTTGTATATCCAAATCAAGGTGGGTGTGATCAATGGGCAGTATGCGTTGACCAACGACCGGGCCCAGGTCAGTTGCGGCGCAGGCGGCGCGAGATTATGCGGCGCAGAGCCTGGATGCGGAGGAGAAGAAGTACAGGCTGGGGGCTTCGACTACGGCGCTGGTGCTGCAGCAGGCGAGAAATCAGGCGATGGCGGATAATACGCTGATCTCCGCGATTGCTGTTTATGCGAAGGACCGGGCGGCTCTGGAACAACTGCTGGCGAATACGCTGGACCGATACGGCATCAGCCTGGTGGATTCGGCCAAAGGCATAGTGTCGATAAAGCCTGTAGTTCCGGGGTTGACGGCACCGACGCCGCCTGCTCCTCCGAAGCCACTGACGGTCAATCCGTAAGAGGAGATGAGTCACAGCATAAATCGTCAAGGCAGTGGAAGGCGCGGACCGATGTCACTTACGCTCGTGCACTGGCTGTGATGCCATGCATTTTTTTGCAGGCCGTTCCTTTATCGGGTTCGGCTAGACTGGTGAGTCTATGAGTGAGACAAAGAATTCCCTGGCGCAAGCTGCCTCAGCGTATCTGCGTTCGGCGATGCATCAGCCGGTGGAGTGGCAGCAGTGGGGCGAGGATGCGTTTGCCAAGGCCGAGGCTGAGGACAAGCCGATCCTGCTGGATATTGGCGCGGTGTGGTGCCACTGGTGCCATGTGATGGACCGGGAGAGCTATGAGAATGCCGATACGGCGAAGATCATCAATGAACACTTTGTCGCGGTGAAGGTGGACCGGGATGAGCGGCCGGATGTGGATACGCGTTACCAGGCGGCGGTGGCGGCGATCAGCGGGCAGGGTGGATGGCCGCTGACGGCGTTTCTGACTCCGGATGGGAAGCCTTATTTTGGCGGGACGTATTTTCCTCCGGAGGACCGGCATGGGCGGCCGGGTTTCAGCGGGTGCTGCTGACGATGGCGGAGTCGTTTCAGAAACGGCGGGACGAGGTGGATGAGTCTGCGGGCAGCGTGATGGCGGCGATCGAGCACAACGAGTCGTTCATGGGCCGCAGCGGGAATCCGGGGCCGGAGCTGGTGGCGAAGCTGGTGGAGGCGACGCTGAAGCAGTTCGATGCACGGTCGGGCGGGTTTGGATCGCAGCCGAAGTTTCCGCACTCGGGGGCGATCGATCTGCTGCTGGATGCGGCTTCGCGGGTGTCGATTGGAGCCGGGACGGTGGATGTGGGGGAGTCGGCGAAGCGGGCGGCGTTGGTGACGCTGGATAAGATGTCGAAGGGCGGGATCTACGACCATCTGGCGGGGGGATTCCATCGCTACAGCGTCGATGAGAACTGGGTGGTGCCGCACTTCGAGAAGATGGCGTACGACAACAGCGAGCTGCTGAAGAACTATGTTCATGGCTTCCAGACGTTTGTGGAGCCGGAGCATGCGCGGGTGGCGCGGGAGATTGTGCGGTGGATGGACGAGTGGCTGAGCGATCGCGATGCTGGGCGGGTTCTATGCATCGCAGGATGCGGACTACTCGCTGGATGACGATGGCGACTACTTTACGTGGACGCGGGATGAGGCTGCGGCGGTTTTGACGGAGGAGGAGCTGGCGGTTGCGGGGGCTTACTACGATATCGGCGAGATTGGGGACATGCACCACAATCCGGCGAAGAATGTGCTGCATGTGCGGACGACGATCCAGAGCGTGGCGAGATCGAATGGGCTGAATCTGGAGGCAGCGAAGGAGTTGCTGGCGCAGGCAAAGGCGAAGATGTATGCGGCTCGGCTGCAGCGTCCTACTCCGTATGTGGACAAGACGATTTATACGGCGTGGAACGGGATGTGCATCTCGGCTTATATCGAGGCGGGGCGTGTGCTGGGGATGCCGGAGGCGCTGGCGTTTGGATTGAAGTCGCTGGACCGGGTGCTGGCGGAGGCGTGGGACGCGAGTACGGGGATGGCGCATGTGGTTGCTTATGGCGAAGGTGGGCGGCGGGGCGGCGAGGTGCGCGGGAGTGCTGGATGACTACGTGTTTCTGGGGCATGCGGCGCTCGATGCCTGGGAGGCGACGGGAGAGATGCGGTACTACGAGGCGGCGGAGGCGATCGCGGAGGCGATGGTGGCGCGGTTCTACGATCCGGACGGGCTGCGGGTTCTTCGATACGGAGATTGCCGGCGGAGGGCGAGACGTCGGCTGGGAGCGCTGGTGACGCGGAGGAAGCCGCTGCAGGATTCGCCGACTCCGGCGGCGAATCCGTTGGCGGCGGCGCTGCTGATGCGGCTGGAGGCGCTGAACGGGCGCGAGGACTATGCGGTGAAGGCGCAGGAGACGATGGAGACGTTTGCGGGGGTGGTGGAGCACTTTGGGCTGTATGCGGCGAGCTATGGGCTGGCGCTGCAGCGGATGGTGCAGCGGTCGGTGCAGGTGTGTGTGATTGGAGAAGATGCGGATGCGCGGCGGCTGGAGGCGGTTGCGCTGGCGCGGTATGCGGTGAATAAGAGCGTGGTGCGGTTGCGGCGGGATCAGTTGGACGACGCTGCCTCCGATGCTGGCGGAGACGCTGCCGCATCTGCCGGAGATGGATTATGCGGCAGCTTTGCGATGGTGTGCAACGGCAAGGGATGTCTGCCGCCGGTGCAGACGGTGGATGAGTTGATTGAGGCTATGAATCAGTCGTTGTAAGGGTCAGTCGTGATCGGGTGATGTGATCAGGCTCCGATGGTGGGGGCTGCTGGTGGGGCGGTGGGGTCGGGGTGCTGCATGATGAGCATGTTGCTGGGGTCGGTGCCCAGAGGGATGCCCTTGGTTTCGAAGGCCATGAGGATGCGGCGGCGGAGTTCGCGGAGGACGCCGTCTCTCTGGTTGGCGCGGACGCGGAGGTTGATGGGATAGATGACTTCGCGGCCGTTGATCTTGTCGACGCCGAGGATGTCGGGGTCGGAGATGATGACCTGTTTGAAGGCGGGATCGTTGCGGACTTCGGTGGCGAGGATTTTGAGGAGGGCCATGACTTTGTCGGGGTCGGCGCTGGCGTCGACGCTGACGGTTGAGGAGGCGACGGAGAAGTCGCGGGAGAGGTTGGAGACGGTGGCGATCTGGCTGTTGGGGATGATGTAGACGGTGCCGTCGCCGTCGCGCAGGGTGGTGCAGCGGAGGGTGAGGTCTTCGACGGTGCCCTGCAGGCCGGCGATTTTGACGACTTCGCCGACGTTGTACTGATCTTCGACGAGGATGAAGATGCCGTTGAGCATGTCCTTGAAGATGGACTGGGCGCCGAGGCCGATGCCGACGCCGACGACGCCGGCGGAGGCGAGGAGCGGAGTGAGGTTGATGTTGAAGATGGACAGCACGTGGAGCAGGACGATGAAGCCGATGATGCCGTAGGAGGTGGCGCGGATGATGGCGGCCATGGTGCGGAGCTGGGAGGCGCGCTGGGAGTTGCCGACCTGCTGTTCGGCGAGACGCAGCATCCGGTTGACGAAGAACTCACGATCGCTGGAGGATAAAGACCGAGGACAAGAATTGCGAGGAGGCGGGGGAGATCGGTGCGGAGAAATTCGATGATGTCGTGCGCCAGTCGAGCTTGAGGATGTTCCAGACGTGATTGATCTTGCGGGGCTGAGGCTCTGAAGGAGCATTATTACAGCAAATCTCACTTTCTGAGTAGATTGCGTAAGAACAGAATGCTTTACGTAAGTCTTAGGATGTAAGCTGACAGAGAAGACGAAGCAGGTATGCCGCCAGGGGTGAGATGGAGATGCAAGATGCGAACATTGCGAATGGTGAGTCGATCTGTAGCGTTTAGTGTGGATCTGCAGTCGACGGGCCTTACTGACAGGATGGCCAGGTAAGCGCAATTTCCGCCGCAGCAGGTGACAACAGGGGACGCAGAGCGGGACAGAGCCGAGGATGTCCAGCCGGACGAAGGCCGGTGCATAGCCCAGCTGGGCCGACGCACGGAGATGTCCGGACAAGATTGCGAGGAGCAGCAGGCGCGATCGCGGAATACGCGACCGGCAGAAGAAGCTGGAGGACGATACGGATAAACTGCTGTCACTGGCGACAGAGTTGAAAGAACAGGTGGATAAGACGGACAAGAACATTCTGTCGGTCGATGTGATCAAGAAGGCGGAAGAGATCGAGAAGCTGGCGAAGAGCTGTGAAGGACCGGATGAAGGGTTGATGTCGGTAAGCGGGATCGGTTGCGTGACGGAAGATCTCATTGCTGCGAAGCGCGGTGGCGGCGTTGATCTGGCGGACTGGGCAGGCCGGGTGGATGGTGACTGCTGAGGAGCGCATGGCAGCGACGATGGTGGCGGCACTCCAGGTCGGGATGGGCGGCGCGAAGCAGGGCGGCGACTCCGGCGGCGAGGGGGGCTGAGGCGCTGGTTCCCATGGCCTGAACGTAGGCGGTGTGGCCGAGATCGAAGCAGCCGTAGCTGTGGGCGGGAGTCGACGGGCGGGCCGTCGGAGGTGGATGGTTTGCCGGAGCTGCAGGCGCCGCGAACCCAGCCGCTGACGTCGAGGTCGCCTGCCGGAGGGATAGCTGCCGCCGGGGGCAGCGAGAGCATTGAGCGGTGCGCCGTAGTTGCTGTAGTAGGCGAGGGTGATGGGGCCGGGAGTGCAGGTGGCGTTGGCGGCGAGTGTTCTCGGCGCAGTCGGGGTTGGTGGAGGCGACGACGGCGAGGACGCCGCGAGCCTGCGCGGGGATTTCGATGTAACGCGGATTGGAGAGGTCGTAGCCGTCGTTGCCGGCGGCGGCGACGAGAACGATTCCGGCCTGCGAGGCGGCGTAGGTGATCGCGGTCGAAGGCCGCCTTGAGTCCGGCACCTTCTCCGGTGGTGAGATCGATGGTGGTTCCGAGGGACATGGAGATGATGTCGGCGTGGTTGGCCATGGCGTCTTCGATGCCCTTGATGACCCAGCTGAGGAGTCCGCTGGCCTTCCCCTGCGGCGCATTGGCGTGGCGAGGCTGCCGTGTTACGGCTGGTGTCGGGCATGCGCTCGAGGACTTTGATGTTGAGCAGGGTGGCTGCGGGGGCGACGCCGATGACGTCTCCGGTGCCGGGGCCGAGGGCAGCGGCGGCGAGCGAGGCGGTCCAGGTGCCGTGGCCCCTGGTCCTGCGGGGAGCCGTCGTCGCAGGCGCTGGGGAGGCCGGTCTGGGCGATCCTGATCGACTTCGGTGAGGTTGAGGGCGAGGTTGGGGGCGATGTCGGGGTGGGAGGCGTCGACGCCGCTGTCGAGGATGGCGATGCGGACGCCTTTGCCGATGGTGGTGTCCCAGGGGCCGTGCGCCGGGCCGCCGGGGATGTTGTTGCCGTAGCCGCCTGCCTGGCGGACGGCCCAGCCCTGGGGGGAGTTGTAGTAGGTGTCGGTGGGGGGCGGAGTCGGGCGTGGGAGTGGGAGCAGGGGCGGTTGGTGCGCCGGGGCGTGGCCGATGCGGGTGTGGGTGGGGACATGGGCGCGGAGATGGAGGGTATCGGGAGTGCTGACGGTCGGATTGATGTCTGCTGGACGCAGCAGGAGACGGTGGGCTGAGACGATGCGGTCGTGGAGGACGTAGGCGACGTTGGGCTGGGCGGCGAGGCGGCTCATTGTCGCTGGCGTCGTCCGTCGTTGCTGGAGTCTGGCTGGTGTCTGGACGGTGGCCATGCCGAATTGTTCGCTGCGGTGGAGGAGACGGGCGCCGGCGGTTTGGGTATGGGCTTCCGCATCGCCGGGAATTGTTGCGTTGCGATAGACGACGATGTAACGGTGCGGGACTACAGCAGCGGAATCGAACTGTGCGTCGGAGGGCCGGGCAGAGGCCGTGAGAGCAGGAGGACGTGCGGTTTGGCGGAGAAGGCGGTGGGCGGAGCGTGGGAGTCTATGGCTGATGGACGGGAGCTGATGGACACGGCTGTACCTCGTTATTCGGGCTGAGGTATGCATCGGCGTGCGATCAGCGAACAGCAGTAAAGTGTGGCTGGCTGGACGTTACTTTTGATTTATTCTGGCGTGACGAGCCGGTCGCACTGATCTGCCAATTGACCATGAGGTTTTCGCATGCTCTAATTGCGCCTTTATGAAGCAACACGTGAATTTGCGTTTCAAACTGCAGCCTTTCAAGGAGACCTTTGCATGCATGTAGTAAGCCTTTTGGCATTTGTATTTCAGGAGCAAGTGCCTCTAACGCCCTCAGATGCGAATGGCGATGATGGACGAGATGTATCTGTGGATTGCGCTGGGAGTAGGGGTTCTGGCGCTGGTGGCGGCGTTGATGCTGGCGCGTGCGGTGATTGCGGCGGACACGGGCACGGCGGAGATGCAGGCGATCTCGGATGCGATCCGTGAGGGGGCAGAGGCTTTTCTGAGCAGGCAGTACCGGACGATTGGGGCGATTGCGCTGGTGCTGGCGGTGGTGGTGTTCTTTGGGTATCACCTGTCGCCGCGGACGGCGCCCTATGCTGCTAAGACGGTGATCAGTTTTCTGGTGGGCGCGGTGTGCTCGGCTCTGGCGGGGTATACGGGGATGTACTGCTCGATCCGGGCGAATATCCGGACGGCATCGGCGGCGCGCACGAGTTTGAATGCGGCGCTGCAGATGGCGCTGCGCGGCGGCGCGGTGACGGGGCTGGTGGTGGTGGCGTTGTCGCTGCTGGGAGTGGGATCGCTGTTCCTGTTCTTTGGCGGGTTGGAGCATCCGTGGTCAGGTTCCGTATCAGTTGGTGGGGTTTGGTTTTGGAGCTTCGCTGGTGGCGCTGTTTGCGCAGCTGGGCGGAGGAATCTATACCAAGGCGGCGGATGTGGGCGCGGACCTGGTGGGCAAGGTTGAGGCTGGAATTCCGGAGGACGATCCGCGGAACCCGGCGGTGATCGCGGACCTGGTGGGCGACAACGTGGGCGACTGCGCGGGTCGTGGCGCGGACATCTTTGAGTCGACCGCGGCGGAGAATGTGGGCGCGATGATTCTGGGCGCGGCGCTGTATCCGGTGTTTGGGGTGAAGGGGATTCTGTTTCCGCTGATTGTGCTGGCGATCAATCTGATTGCGAGCATGGTGGGTGTGTTCGTCGTGAAGACGACGGAAGACGAAGACCCGATGCATGCGCTGAACAGGGGGTTCTATGTGACCTCGGCGCTGGCGCTGGCGGGGTTTGCGGGGGCGGTGTATACGATGCTGAACGGGTCCGATGGTGCAGCCGCTGTGGTTGCTGGGCTGCGGCGTGATCGGGTTGGCGACGGCGTTCCTGTTTGTGTGGATTACGGAGTACTACACGGAGTCGATTTATCGGCCGGTGAAGTCGATTGCGGAGGCTTCGCTGACGGGACCGGCGACGAACATCATCAGCGGGCTGGCGGTTGGGATGGAGACGCCGGCGATGCCGGTGGTCGTGATCTCTGCGGCGCTGTTGTTGAGCTACTACTTCGGCGTGCAGGGACTGGCGGGTGTTGCGAACATCAGCGACTATGCGAAGGGCATCTATGGGACGGCGATTGCCACGATGGGGATGCTGTCGTGCGCGGCTTACATTCTGGCGATGGATACGTTTGGACCGATTACGGATAATGCCGGCGGCATCATCGAGATGTCGGACCAGCCGCATAGTATTCGCGAGCGGACGGACAAGCTGGATTCGGCGGGCAATACGACGAAGGCGCTGACGAAGGGCTATGCGGTGGGGTCGGCTTCGCTGGCGGCGTTCCTGCTGTTCTCGGCATATCTCGAAGAGATCAAGACGATTGTGACGGAGAAGGTTGCGGCTGCGGGCGGGTACATGCCTGCCGGGCTGGAGCTTCACGAATATCAACCTGGCGCAGGTGCCGGTGTTTGTTGGCGCGTTGCTGGGCGCGATGCTGACCTATCTGTTCAGTTCGCTGGCGATCAAAGCGGTGGGACGAACGGCGCAGATGGTGGTGCAGGATGTGCGGGCGCAGTTCAAGGAGAATCCGGGGATCATGGCGGGGACTTCGAAGCCGGACTATGCGCGCTGCGTGAGTATCGTGACTGGCGCGGCGTTGAAGGAGATGGTGCTGCCGGGATTGCTGGCCGTGGGATTGCCGGTGGCGGTTGGACTGATCTTCCGGAACTTCAGTGCGAGCTATCAGGCGAACTCGGCGATTTATGCTGCGGGGACGATACTGCCGGTGCCTGCGATTGCTGGACGTGCGGTGAATCTTGCCGGCGCAGAGGCTGTTGCTGGATTGCTGATGGTCGGGACGATCTCCGGTGTGTTGCTGGCCATGCTGATGAACAACGGCGGCGGGGCATGGGACAACGCGAAGAAGTTCATCGAGACGGGACAGTATGGCGGCAAGAAGAGCGATGCGCACAAGGCGGCGGTGGTCGGCGATACGGTCGGCGATCCATTCAAGGATACGGCGGGGCCGAGCCTGCATGTGCTGATCAAGCTGCTGGCTACGATTACGCTGGTGCTGGCTCCGCTGTTTGTCTGAGCGTTGATTGCTGTTGGAGAGGACCGTCCTTCGGGGCGGTCCTTTTGCTTTCGTGAGTTGGTGGAAGTACACAGCTCAAGTAAGTACAATCTTGAGTTGACGGAGGCAGATTCGATGGCTCGGAACGGTGCGTCCCACTCGGGAACGAAGGTGGCGGTGAAGGAGACGGTGAGCTCCGAAGCTGGATGCCGATTTCTACCGCGAGTTCTACCGGCTGATGTATCTTTCGCGGCGCACGGACGATCGCGAGATCGTGCTGAAGCGGCAGCAGAAGATCTTTTTCCAGATCTCGTGCGCAGGCCATGAGGCGCTGCTGGTGGCGGCGGGTATGGCGATGCGGCCGGGGTATGACTGGTTCTTTCCGTACTACCGGGACCGGGCGATCTGCCTGGCGCTGGGCAATACGGTTGAGGAGCAACTGCTGCAGGCGGTGGGGGCGGCAGATGATCCGGCGAGCGGCGGGCGGCAGATGCCTTCGCACTGGTCGAGCAGGAAGCTGAATATCGTAACGCCGTCTTCGGCGACTGCGACGCAGTGCCTGCATGCGATTGGATGCGCGGAGGCGGGACGGTACTTCTCGCAACATCCTGAGGCGGCGGCGAAGCATGATGGGGACTACCGGGAGTTCAAGGACGTTAAGTTTCATGGCGATGAGGTGGTGTATGTCTCGATCGGTGAGGGATCGACGAGCCAGGGAGAGTTCTGGGAGTCGCTGAATACGGCGAGCAATGCGAAGCTGCCGGTGGTATATGTGGTCGAGGACAACGGCTATGCGATCTCGACGCCGGTGGAGGCGAATACTCCGGGCGGAAATATCTCGCGGCTGGTGGCGAACTTTCCTAACTTTCATTTTGCCGAGATCGATGGGACTGATCCTATCGCGAGCTATAACGCGATGGTGGAGGCGGTGGCTTACTGCCGGGCGGGGCATGGGCCGGCGCTGGTGCATGGGCATGTGGTGCGGCCTTACTCGCACTCGCTGAGTGACGATGAGCGGGTCTACCGGTCGGCGGCGGAGATTGAGGCGGATGCGCTGCGGGACCCGATCTCGCGGATGCAGATGTGGCTGCTGCGCGAGGGGATTCTCGACGCCGAGGGGATCAACCGGCTGGAGCAGAAGGTGGATGAGGAGGTGCAGCGGGCGGCGGACAAGGCGTTGCAGGCGGTGCTGCCGTCGACTGCGCCGAGTGCGATCCTGCGGCATATTTACTCGGAGAATCTGAAGCCTACGGATGCGCGCTTTGAGACGGAGCCCGAGGCGACGGCCGATCCGAGTGAGCGGACGATGGCGGACCTGATCAACCACTGCCTGAAGGACGAGATGCGGCGGGATGAGCGGATTGTGGTGTTCGGCGAGGATGTTGCCGATGCGACGCGCGATGAGGATCTGCGGTCGGGAAAGATTAAGGGCAAGGGTGGCGTCTTCAAGCTGACTGCCGGGCTGCAGACTGGAGTTCGGCAACGACCGGTGCTTGAACTCGCCGCTGGCTGAGGCGAATATTGTTGGCCGCGCGATGGGGATGGCGGTGCGGGGGCTGAAGCCGGTGGTGGAGATACAGTTCTTCGACTACATATGGCCGGCGATGCACCAGTTGCGGAATGAGCTGCCGCTGATTCGCTGGCGGTCGAATGATGGGTTCAGTTGCCCGCTGGTGATTCGGGTGCCGATTGGCGGATATCTGACGGGTGGGTCGATCTATCACTCGCAGTCGGGGGAGAGCATCTTTACGCATACGCCGGGGATACGGGTGGTGATGCCTTCGAATGCGCTGGATGCGCTCGGGTCTGCTGCGGACGGCGATTCGGTGCGATGATCCGGTGATGTTTCTGGAGCACAAGCGGCTTTATCGCGAGACGTATGGGCGGGCGATGTACCCGGGGCCGGAGTACTGCATTCCGTTTGGCAAGGCGAAGATCGTGCGGCCGGGTAAGGACTTGACGGTGGTGACCTACGGGGCGATTGTGCCTCGGGCTTTGCAGGCGGCGGAGAGGCTGCAGCGGGAGAAGGGGATGGAGGTGGAGCTGATCGACCTGCGGAGCCTGAGTCCGTATGACTGGGAGGCGATTGCGGAGTCGGTGCGGAAGACCAGCAGGGTGATTGTGGCGCATGAGGACATGCTGAGCTGGGGGTATGGGGCGGAGATCGCGGCGCGGATCGGGGATGAGCTGTTCCATGATCTGGATGCTCCGGTGCGGCGAGTGGCGGCGATGGATACTTTTGTCGCTTATCAGCCAGTTCTGGAGGATGTGATTCTGCCGCAGGCGGAGGATCTTATCGGGCCATGGTGGAGCTGGTGGCGTTCTAGGGAGGTGCCCCCCTCCCCCCTGAAAAGTACTAAAGTCTTCGAACGAGGGATGTTAGGTCTGGACTTCGTGTGGGCTTCAGGGTTGCGTGGGGCCGGTGGTGCGCTTGCATCCTCGCTCCAGGGACCTGTTTCGGGGAAGTATTTTGTCAAGTTTCCGGGCCGCCGAGTAGTGGTGCAATTTCCGGTTTGCCGACAATCCAAGAGTTACTTCGAATCGATGCACCTACTTTAAAGTCTCTTGTCACCAATCCAATAGCGAGGACCGGGACCGAGTCGGCTGGCCCGATCACCAGGGTTGGCAAGTTGACAGTCCTGTAGTGACAAGCAGCCGCAACCAATGCATCGGGTGAGGCCCGCCCGGAGGCGCTCGAGCTCAGCAATCCGCTCATCAATACGCTTTGTCCAACTCGCAGAGATTTTCGCCCAATCCGTGTGTTCTGGCACGCGGTTCTCCGGTAACTTCGCCAGTTCGGCGCCGACCTCTTCGAGCGTCAGACCCATTCGCTGAGCGAAGACAATGAAAGCAATCCGCCGAAGAACCGCCCTGGGATACCGACGGTGACCTGAGCCCGCACGTTCGGACTTGACCAGGCCTCGCTCTTCATAGAACCGGAGCGCCGACGCGGCAACGCCACTTCGACGTGCAACCTCGGAGATTGAAAGCAAGCCGGACATAAGGGAAGACTAACGGGATTTGCGCTTGACTTCAAGTTAAACTTGAACTTGTAGTCTGAAGAAGTGTCAGATCGTAACGCCTTTTCGGCAGAAAGACCTCTCATGAATATCCATCACAAAGCTGTCGACTCTATTCCGTCTCCGCCCGCACTGTCAGACGACCATCTGTTCAACCCCTTCCCCGATAGTCGAGTCGCTGTTACCGGCGGCACTTCCGGCCTTGGCCTAGCCCTCGTCCGCGAACTGCTGAATCGCGGCGCGAAGATCGCACTCGTCGCGCGTGGCCGGGACAGGGTGAAACGTGTCGTGCAGGAGTTGTCGGACGCACACGGCATTGTCGGTGACGTGTCCCGGAAGGAAGATACACACCCCATTGCGATGCAGATCGTGGGTGCGCTTGGAGGACTTGATGTTCTCATCAACAATGCATCGGACCTGGGGCCGACGCCGTTGAAGCTATTGGGCGATACGGAGTGTGAAGACTTTGAGCGCGCACTCGCGACGAATGTCCTCGGCCCTTTTCGGCTGACGAAGGCGCTGCTTGGCTCGCTGGCTGCGTCCGCGCGGGAGGGCCGCGGAGCGGTAGTGGTAAACGTGTCGAGCGATGCCGCGGCGAACGCTTACCAGCGCTGGGGCGCTTATGGCGCGAGCAAGGCAGCACTACTTCATTTGAGCCGCATCTGGGACGAAGAACTCCGTTTGGAGGGAGTCCGCGTTCTCTCAATCGATCCAGGCGACATGGACACACCCTTGCACGCTGCTGCGGTGCCGGATGCGGACCGCTCAACGTTGAAGCGCCCGGAGGTGGCAGCCCGCGAACTCGCTGACGCGGTCGCTGCCGTGCTGTCGCGGCGTGTCTCGGATTTGGACTCGGATTCGGATTCTGAGGCGATAGCAAAAGAGGCAATTGGATGATTGCCGCCAATCTTCCAGTCCAGCGCCCGTCCAACGCGAAGGTACTGATCGTTGACCGTCGAGGTCATATCAAGCATCAGGCCCGGTCCGAGTTCGTGAACCTATTGCGTCTCGGCGATGTGGTGATTGCGAATGACGCTGCTACCTTGCCAGCGAGTCTTTTCGGACAGCATAGCCGCACCGGCCGCCAGATTGAAGTACGTCTTGCGGGCCGTGACTCACTCGATAAGGTCGGGCAGTTTTCTGCTGTCGTCTTCGGAGAGGGTGACTTCCGCACGCGCACAGAGAGTCGGTCGACACCCCCAGTCTTGATTCCCGGCGACCGACTGGAGTTAGGGCGGCTACGGGCGACTGTCGCACGATTGCTGAATCATCCGCGCTTGATTTTGTTGCAATTCGAGGGCTCGCCGCAGGAGATCTGGGAGGGGCTGGCCCGGCACGGGCGACCTGTCCAATATGCACACCTTCCGACCCCACTTGCGTTTGGGACACTTGGACATCAATAGCCGGTCCACCAGTCGCTTTCGAGCCGCCTTCAGCTGGATTTGTTCTTGACTGGAGCATGCTCGCATCCATGAGCGCACGGAAGATCCGGTTCGGAACAATCACGCATGCAGCTGGGCTTTCTTCGACCGGCGATCCGGAACTGGATGCGCTCCTGCCTTTCGCTGAGCCGTACCGGATTCCCCAATCGACTGCATTGATGATCAAGCAGGCTCAGGCGTCACACGGACGCATCATTGCCATCGGTACTACGGTTGTCCGGGCACTGGAACATACGGCTGCAATGTTTGGCGGCGTCGTGCCATCCGGCGAGCGTTTGGCGACCCAGAGACTCGGCGCCTCCAGCAAGCTGTGTATCGTCGATGCAATTCTCTCCGGCACCCACGAGCGGGGCACCAGTCATTACGAGCTGCTGCGCGCCTTCGTCGATGATGAAATACTTGGCCGCATTGACCAGGAACTGAATGCTCGCGACTATCGCACACACGAGTTTGGCGATTCAGTGTTCCTCGAAAGAGCCGCCAACCGAACGTGCCACTCAGCGCAGCCATCTGTCGCCGCATGACAGCATGTGACACCTTGAGCACTCCGTCAGCTTCCACGAAATAGTGCGCTTAGGCTGATTGGTCCCGAGTCACGACCTATCCTGAACTTGCACCACTACCGGCTGCTGCAAGGCTGGCTCGATCGACTTAACTTATGGGTCGCACGGACAGTGCGTGGTGGAAGACGTTGTGGGGGTCGTATTTTTTCTTGACGCGCTGCAGATATGGATAGAGGTTGCCGTCGCCCCAGTAGAGCTGGGCCCAGTAGGGGTAGCGCAGCACGGCTTCGTCTGGGTAGCCGATGTAGCAGCCCTGGGTGCGGTCGTTGAAGGCGGGGGTCCCGGGGTGCTTGCCGTCGGATGATGCCGAGAAGAGATTGGTGTAGAAGCGGTCGATGTGGGTCATGCGCTCTTTGTCCTGCGCGGGATCGGACCATCGGGTACTGAACTGCATTTTGATGATCGATGATCGATGGGCGTCGGAGGTCTCCTCGATCAGACCCGGCTTGCTGGCCGCGCCGCCGAAGGAGTCCATAGCAAAGCCGGTGCCGCCGAACTTGCTCGTATCGGTCAGATGTTTGAAAAAGACCTGTGCCTCCTCCATTGTGTAGGGCTTGCGCATGTATGCGGACTTGCTCTTCCTACGGATACGCGGCCCCGAAGTTACAGCCGGAACTGCATGCGAGCCGTCAGGTGCGCTGACGCCTGAGTTGTTTGATCCGGTTGCATCGATCCACTTGTGCTGCACGACGTTGTGTCGTGCGAGGCAGACGATGTCTCCGGGGGCGGAAGGAGTAGGGAGGTGGTCGGCAGCGTGAGAAGTGGGGTCATGCGTTAGCTGGGAGACGGGCTTGCACTCGTCGAACATGGCGAGGAATTCGTCCAGCACCTTTGTGTCTTTGATGGTGCCGTCGGGATTGCAGAACTGTAGCGACATGCCGATGCGGGGTGTGCTGTTCGGTACTGCGGGGTTGGCGGGCGACATGTTCATGATGGTGAATAGGCCCCACGTATCCGGGTCGCGGCCGCGTGTGTCCCAGTAGCTGCTATAGATGTAGAGGATGTGGTGCAGCCGTTCGGGCGTCATGTCGCCCCATGTAAAGCTCATGTTTCCGGTCAATACCTCCTTCGGCGCGGGGGGCGGTGCGTCGGCGTAGTAGGCGGTGATAACTCCGAAGCTGCCGCCGCCTGATCCGCGACAGGCTCGGAGCAGGTCAGGGTCAGTCTTCTTATCGACGTGGCGAAGCTGCACTTTGCCTTTGGCGTCGACCGTGACGATGTCTACTGCGGAGATCCAGTCGGGTGCGATTCCGTAGAGGCGTGTGAGGAATCCGTACCCGCCTCCGGAGATGTGACCGCCGACGCCTACTGAGGTGCAGGATGCGGCGGGGATGGTGACGTTTCCCTGGGTGTACATGCCGAAGTACATCTCGCCGACGGTTGCGCCGCTCTCGATCTTCCAGCGTTTGGAGGCTGGGTCCTGGCTGATACCGTTCATCGAACGCACAGCAATGACGTTGCCGGCGGGATTGTCGAATACGAAGTTCTCGTAGCAGTGTCCACCGGAGAGGATGGTGGGGCGTTTGCCACCATGCACCGTCTGCTCCACCGCCAGGGCGACGTCCTCGGCACTGTGGCAGACCATGATCTGCGCGGGCGATTCCTCTGGAACCGGGAAACGGCCATTCCGGATCATTGCCTGTTCTGCAAACTGGGGGTCGCTGCTCTTTACCAGCTCGATCGCCATGCGGAGTCTTCTCCTGTGAGTTAGTGCAACAAGAATAGCAACGGGCGGGGGCCAGGGAATAGGGAATAGGGACTAGAAGTTAGGTTCCATTGATTCTGGATGATTGGGGTGTTTCAGGGAGATAATGGTGCGGATGGGCGCAACTGATACGCGGAGGCCGGGTTTCTGCTGGGTGTGAGGCTTTTTCGGGCGTGCGTGCGGGCTGGCTGGGCTGGATATCGGCGGAGGATATCGCTATGAGGGTTGCCGGGATATCGACTGAGACTGGCAAGAATTTGATGCGGACCGTAGTGGCGGGGGTGCTATGCGTGCTGTTGATAGACCAGCCGATGATGGCTGAGCCCCCGATCGCGAGGCGGGCGCCGACTGCGCCGCGGGTGGGGATTCAGGGCGAGGAACGGCTGCTGCATGCGCTGAACCGGTTTACGTTTGGGCCGCGGCCGGGGGATGTCGAGGCCGTGAAGGCGATGGGGTTGCCGCGGTGGTTTGAGCAGCAGTTGAATCCGGCCAGCATCGACGATTCGGCGCTGGAGGCGCGGCTGGCGATGTTTCCGGCGATGAAGATGCAGCAGGCGGAGTTGATCAGACGTTATCCGAGCCCGCAGATTCTTCGGCAGATGATCCAGACGAATGCGCCGCTGCCGAGCGATCCGGTGGAGCATGCGATCTATGCGGATCAGATTGCGCTTTATAAGGAGGCGCAGGCGAAGAAGGCGGCTGCGGCCCCGGCTGCGGCGCAGGGTGGTCCGGCGGCTCAGAATATGGACGGGGCTGCCTTGATGGACGCGGGTGCGGCGGATGGGGTGGCTCCGGCGGGGAAGAAGGGTGGCAAGAAGGTCGATCTGCTGGGCGATGGCGGAGCGGCGACGACGAAGAAGGCGAACAACAATAGCAACAACGATTCGATGGCGATGGAGGCGGGGAAGGTAGCGCTGCCGGGAGATTATGTCGATCCGGCGACGCCGGCGATGGACGACCATGCGGAGAAGTTTTATTCGGGGCTGGAGGCGGTGAAGATTATCAACCTGCCGCCGGATGAGCGGATGCGGCGGGTGCTGGCGATGCAGCCGGCGGAGCTGTCGGCGTTCAGCAAGAGCTTGAGCCGGAGCGAGCGGGCGGAGTTTGCGCAGGGGTTGAGCCCGATACAGCGGGAGGAGTTGGCGGCGATGAAGGGATCGCCGCGGATGGTGGGGGGGGAGCAGCTGCAGTCGCGGATGATGCGGGATATTTATAGCCAGCGGCAGCTTGAGGCGGTGATGACGGACTTCTGGCTGAACCACTTCAACGTGTATGTGAGGAAGAACCAGAATGAGCCGTATCTGCTGCCGGCGTATGAGCGCGATGTGATTCGGCCGAATGCGCTGGGCAAGTTTGAGGACATGCTGGTGGCGACGGCGAAGAGTCCGGCGATGCTGATGTATCTGGACAACTTGCAGAGCATCGGGCCGGATTCGATGGCGGCGAGGAATGCGGGGAGATTCGCTCAGTATGCGCGGAATCCGCAGGTGAAGCAGGCGGCGAAGGATCGCGGACTGAATGAGAACTATGGGCGCGAGTTGATGGAGCTGCATACGGTGGGGGTGCAGTGCGAGGTGAGTGCGGACCATCCGGCGAGTGAGTTGGATAAGGCTTGTGGGCGCGGGTATACGCAGAAGGACGTGACCCAGGTGGCGAAGGTGTTTACGGGCTGGACGATTGAACCGGCCGTTCGCAGGGTGGCGGCGTTCCAGTTCCAGGAGCGGCGGCATGAGCCGGGTTCGAAGAAGGTGCTGGGGGAGACGATCCACGAGAACGGCGAGAAGGAGGGGCTGCAGGTGCTGCATATGCTGGCGACCAGTCCGGCGACGGCGAAGTTTATTTCGACGAAGCTGGCGGTGCGGTTTGTGAGCGATACGCCTCCGCCTGCGCTGGTGGACACGGATGGCGCAGTCGTTCTGAGGCGAGCGGCGGGGACATCAAGGCGGTGCTGCGGACGATGTTCGATGCGCCGGAGTTCTGGTCGCCGGAGGTGTACCGGGCGAAGGTGAAGACGCCGCTGGAGTTTGTGGTGTCGGCGGTGCGGGCGAGCGGTGCGAGGTGAAGAATGCGCAGCCGCTGGTGCAGGCGCTGGACCGGCTGGGGATGCCGCTGTATGGGATGCAGACGCCGAATGGATATCGCTGGATGGCGGAGCCGTGGGTGAGTACGGGCGACCTGGTGAACCGGATGAACTTTGCGCTGGTGTTGAGCGGGCGATCGGCTGCCGGGGGTGCGGACGGACTGGCCTCGGACTGCTGGGCGACGTCCGCGGCGGGTGAAGACGGTGTTCGCTGAATGCGCGTGGACCGTCGATCGGCGGTTGCGGCGAAGGAGAAGAAGCTGGAGATGCTGTTGCTGGGGATGCCGGTGAGCGAGCAGACCCGGGCGACGGTGCTGCAGCAGCTTCGACGATGCGGCGGCGAGCAGCAGGCGGCGAGGAACTTTCCGATCAAGGCGATGGATACGGAGATGATGGCCGGAGCGGTGCCGGGCGGATCGATGGCGAATCAGCGAGGACGAGCCGGCGGCTCGGGTGCAGAGATCAGCAGGCAGCGATGATGGCTGGGCTTGTTGCTGGGGTCGCCGGAGTTTCAGCGGCGGTAACGAGTACGCGGACGATTACGGATGAGTGCGAGCAACTTCGAATGGCGGATGTCGAGTTTGAACACTGCATGACTGGAGCGGTAAACGAGTCTCGGGTATGGTTATGCAGGAAGCGAGCGACGACCATGGCGAATTGGATGCAGAGTGGAATACGGTCGGACTGCAGCGACTGGGGATGCGATATGCATGGCCGCGATCAGGCGCGGCGGGGCGTGACGCGGCGCGGATTTATGAAGAACGGAGCGCTGGCGCTGGTGGGGACTTCGGTGATTCCGGCGTTTCTGACGCGGAGCGTGATGGCGGAGATGACGACCGCTGCGGCGAACAAGAAGAAGCTGGTGGTGCTGTTTCAGCGCGGGGCGGCGGATGGGCTGAATATCGTGGTTCCGTACCAGGAGAAGAACTACTACGCGATGCGGCCGTCGATCGCGATCCAGCAGAAGGATGTGATGGATCTGAATGGATTCTTTGGGCTGCATCCGCCGATGGCGGCGTTCAAGCCGCTGTATGACCAGGGACATCTGGCGATTGTTCATGCGGCGGGCTCGCCGGATACGACGCGGTCGCACTTTGACGCGCAGGACTATATGGAGAGCGGGACGCCGGGCGTGAAGTCGACGCAGGATGGCTGGCTGAATCGGGCTTTGCAGGCGGAGCCGCTGACAGGGAAGCCGTCGGCGTTTCGTGCGGTGGCGCTGGGGACGCAGGTGCCGCGGACGCTGCAGGGCAAGGTGCCGGCGATTGCGGTGAATAATCTGGCGGACTTTTCGGTGGGCGGGAAGGGGCCGCAGACTTCGCCGATCAGCAATGCGTTCCAGGCGATGTATGACCAGAGCTCGGATGCGGTGCTGCATGGGACGGGGCAGGAGACGTTTGAAGCGGTGAAGATGCTGAAGGCGGCCGATCCGGCGAAGTATCAGCCGGCGGCGGGGGTGGTGTATCCGAATACGCCGTTTGGCAACAGCTTGAAGCAGATAGCGCAGTTGATGAAGGCGAACCTGGGAGTTGAGGCGGCGTTCTCGGACATTGGCGGATGGGATACGCACCAGAATCAGGGGAATGCGAATGGGCAGTTGGCGAATCGGCTGAAGGAGTTTTCGGAGACGATTGCGGCGTTCTGGAAGGATATGGGCACGGATGCGGAGAATGTGACGCTGGTGACGATGTCGGAGTTTGGCCGGACGGCTCGGCAGAACGGGACCGGCGGGACGGACCATGGGCACGCGAACGTGATGTTTGTGCTGGGCGGGCAGGTGAAGGGCGGCAAGGTCTACGGGAAGTGGCCGGGCCTGGCGAATGAGCAGTTGAATGAAGGCCGGGATCTGGCGGTGACGACGGACTTCCGGCAGGGTGCTGGGCGAGGCTGCGTACAAGACTCTGGGATCGCAGGAATCTGGATGTGGTGTTTCCGGGAGCGCAGGTGCGGCCGGGAGAGTTTTTGAACTTTATTTAGATTCAGCAACTTTATGATTTGGGCAATTATGCGATTTACGAAGTCTTTATTGTTTTCGGGATATCGTGGAAAACTTTTATATGTAAATCCGTAAATAGTGGACAACTTTCTTTTTGGGTTGGCGTCTTATTGAGTGTAGTAAGCAAGCGCCGGACTTTCAGTTCCCTCGGTTCCGGTTTCCCTCATCCGCAACATCCTCCCCTCATAACGTAAGGCCCCCAGAGTACCGGGCGCCTTCTCTCCTTAAGCTTAACTCGCTGATGCTGAGTTAGGCGAAGCCTATTTTGCGGTCGATGGCGAGGGTTCCGCCTCCGTAGAAGAGGAGCATGGTGGCGATGGCGGCAAGCGCGAGGATGTAGTTGTAGATGCCGAAGCCCTGATGGATGCCGACCGGGAAGAATGCGACGAACATGTTGATGGCGACCAGGGCGGCGGCAAGCGGGTGAGCAGGCCGAGGATGAGCAGGATGCCGCCGACGAGCTCAGTGAATGCGGAGACGTAGCCCAGCCAGTAGGGGAGATCCGAGAGTAGTGACGTAGTGGGCGTAGTGGTTCAGTGCGCCGTGGGGGATGACCTTCCGTATCCGTGGAAGACCATGGAGGCACCGAGGACGAGGCGCAGGAAAAGTGCTCCCCAGGGTTGCAGGTTATTTAGCCACTTCGACATACAGGGTTTTCCTTTCAGAGATAGGTTTAGGGTTTGGGCGGTGTGGCTGGGATGAGTTGAGGGATGGTTGGAGAGCGGATGAGATTTAAGTACTGGTCCGAGAAAGCGGTGAGAGTGTCTGGAGGTAGTGCTGGATCGGAGGGAGCGGTGAACTCTGCTGTGATCTTTGGGTCGGCGGCGGTTCGGAAGGCGGGGGGATTTTCTGGCCTGCGGCGTCGGTTGAGAGAAGGAGCTTGGGAGTGTGGAGGGTGGTGAGCGGCTCGGTGAGTGGGAAGCGGTCGTGGAAGAGCAGGCGGACGGGGATGAGGCTGCTGCGGGGGTCTTTGCGGATGGTGGCGAGGAGGTCGGTATCGGGGGGAGTCGAGGATGATGGCGGGGACGTCGGGGTGGGTCGCGGCGAGTTGGGTTGCGAGCGAGGCTCCGATGCCGATGCCGTAGGGGACGATCTGGCGGGCGGGGATGGAGCGGGAGGTGATGAGGTAGCTGCCAGGCGGAGTCGGCGTCCTGGTCATGCTCAGCTGGGTGGGGTGGGTGGCGGCGCTTTGGCCGTAGCCGCGGTAGTCGAAGGCGAAGATGTTGACGCCGAGGGTGTGGAGGGTGGTGAGGAGCGGCGGCGGTAGTCGGCGAGGGAGCCGTCGCCGGCGCGGAGCAGGAGGATGGTGGTCGTGCGGCAGTAGCGAGCTGCCGGGGGAGGCGGGGATCCACCAGCCGGTGAGCTGGGGGATGGCGGTTTCGTCGGGGGCGAAGTGGACGAGCTCGGCTGGGGCGTCGGCACTGGTGGCTGGGAGGTGGCGGTGCGTGTGGGGTGCAGGACCAGCTGCCACTGGCCTTGATAGAAGAGCAGGCAGAGGGTGAGGTAGCCGCAGAGGAGGGCGACGAGGACGGTGAGGCAGCGGCCTTGACGAGCCAGCGGGGCTCGACGTCCTGGTGGGCGGGGCTGGAGCATGGACGTCTGGCGTTTGCTGGGGGTGGGGTGGGGCGGGACATTGGATCTCTTCTGTCTATGAACTTTAGCATTGCGAGAGTTGTGGGGAGCGTGGGGTGCGGGCTGCGGGGCCTTGCAGGATAACGATAGAGATGAGCAGGAGGATTTGACTTTGGCGGAGTGGGTTCGGTTGTGCGGGGTGGGGGAGGCTCCGGCGGTGGGGCAGGTGAGTGAGGCGCAGGTGGAGGGTGTGGACGATCTGCCTGGCGAATGTAGGTGGCGAGCTTTCGGCGGTGGATAACCGGTGTCCGCACCGGGGGGGCCGCTGGGGCAGGGATGGGTGGAGGGCGAGCTGGTGGTGTGTCCGTGGCACTCGTGGACGTTCCGACGTGAAGACCGGGGTGGCGGAGTTTCCGGTGCATGAGCGGATCAAGGTGTTTCCGGCTGAAGATGGAGGGAGAGGATGTGCTGGTGGATGATTGAGGCGGCGGTGCTGCGACGGAGGAATCAAGCTCGGGAACATCTGGCCGGGCAAGCAGAATTTTAAATGGAAAATATCGTCTATGCAGAGCTATGCTGCGAAGCATGCCGGACCGATTTCGGAAGAAGTTTGGCGAGGAAAAGAGGAGTGCTATGAAGTTTCGTCATTTTTTTCTGGCAGTTAGTTGCTTTGGTCGTATTGGTTGGCTCGGTTGTTCCTGCCGACTCATGCCGCGACCGTCATCATCATCAAAAGCATCATCATAAGAAGTAGTAGTTTGCGATCAAGGTTTTTGAAGAGACCCAGCCGTTTGCGGCTGGGTTTTTCTTTTGTTAGTGCCGATTTGTGACGTTGGCTGAAGGATTAATCAGTAACGCTAAGAGCGGTACATTGCGGGGCGGATTTCCGGGCATCCGACGTACTGGTGAGAAGGCTGCAGAAGCTGTTAGAATCCATCCTTCCGACTCCTCTGGAGAGGCAATGCAGGCAATACTGGCGCTGGAAGACGGGCGCATCTTTCGTGGCAAGAGCTTTGGCGCGCGGGTGGAGTGCTCTGGCGAGGTGGTCTTCAATACATCGCTGAGCGGCTATCAGGAGATCTTTACGGATCCCTCCTACGCGGGGCAGATCGTGGTTCTGACCAACCCTCACATTGGAAATTATGGAACGACGCCGCATGATGCGGAGTCGGCGCGGCCTTACATCGAAGGGCTGGTGACGCGCGAGTTCTCGCCGATGAGCTCGAACTGGCGGTCGACGCGAAGTGGCCGACGAATATCTGGAACGCAATGGCGTTCCGGTGATCTGCGGAGGTGGATACGCGGGCGGTGGTGCGGCATCTGCGGGCGAATGGCGTGATGCGCGGCGTGATTGCGAGCGGCGAGAATCTGGATGTGGATGCGCTGGTGGCGAAGGCGCGGGCGATCCGCAAGATGGACGGCACGGATCTTGCCAGCGTGGTGACGACCAAGACGATCTACGAGTGGAGCGACAAGCGAGCCGAAGAATCAGACTGGCGATGCGCTACTGCCTGCGGCCGAGAACGGCGACGGCAAGCAGATGCATGTGGTGGCGTACGACTTCGGCATCAAGGAAAATATTCTGCGGATGCTGACGCGCGAGAACTGCCGCGTGACGGTGGTTCCGGCGAAGACTCCGGCGGAGGATGTGCTGGCGATGAATCCGGATGGAGTGTTCTTCTCGAACGGGCCGGGCGATCCGGAGCCGCTGGACTATGCGGTGCGAGACGGTGCAGGAGCTGCAGGGCAAGAAGCCGATCTTCGGGATTTGCCTGGGGCACCAGATCTTTGGGCTGGCGCTGGGCGGCAAGACGTACAAGCTGAAGTTTGGGCACCACGGCGGGAATCATCCGATCATGAACCACCAGACGGGCAAGGTGGAGATTACGGCGCAGAACCATAACTTCAATGTCGATCCGGATTCGCTGCCGGACGATGTGGAGCGGACGCATACGAATTTGAACGACCAGACGCTGGCGGGGTTGAAGCACAAGACAGACCCGATGTTCAGCGTGCAGTACCACCCGGAGGCTAGTCCGGGGCCGCATGACTCGCATTATCTGTTCAAGGATTTTCGGAAGATGATGGAGGAGTGGAAGAAGTAGATGTGATGAAGCGCTTGCGGGGTCGCTCGTTCTTCGCGTTCACGTGTTGACGCCGAACGGCAGTTCTGAATGGATTGCACAGAAGCGTTTCGTTTATGGACACGACGGTAGGCCCGAAAGGCCAAGCTCTATCCAGATGAGTGGATACGAGTCAAGTTCGATGACGACGATTGGTCTGACAAGGGTAGTGATGTTCGCACAACTCACCGGACACGCAGTAGTTATGATCAAGGGCGTCTGGATGAAGTGCCGAGTTGTAGAAGATGAGTCAGTGCCGATCGCACTGCGATGTTGAAAGAAGCGGAGAAGTGAATGCCACGCAGGAATGACATTGCGAAGATTCTGGTGATCGGCTCGGGGCCGATTGTGATTGGGCAGTCGGCGGAGTTCGACTACTCGGGCACGCAGGCGTGCAAGGCGCTGAAGGCCGAGGGGTATGAGGTGGTGCTGGTGAACTCGAACCCGGCGTCGATCATGACCGATCCTGAGGTTGCCGACCGGACTTACATTGAGCCGTTGACGTGCGGCCTATCTCGAGGAGATCATCCGCGTTGAGGCGGAGATGATGGCGGCTCGGAGCGACGGGAGTGTTTGCGGTGCTGCCGACGGTGGGTGGGCAGACGGCGCTGAATCTTGCGGTCGATCTGGCGGACTCGGGCGTGCTGGAGAAGTACGGCGTGGAGTTGATCGGCGCGAAGCTGGAGGCGATCAAGAAGGCCGAGGACCGGCTGCTGTTCAAGGACGCGATGAACAAGATCGGCCTGGATATGCCGCGGTCGCAGCTGGTCGAATACGTGAGCGACGGGCTGGAGTTTGCGGGGAAGATTGGGTTTCCGGTGGTGATTCGGCCGAGCTTTACGCTGGGCGGTTCGGGCGGCGGCATTGCTTATAACCGCGAAGAGATGACGGAGATTCTTTCGCGCGGGCTCGATCTTTCGCCGGTGCATGAGTGCCTGATTGAAGAGAGCGTGCTGGGCTGGAAGGAGTATGAGCTGGAGGTGGTGCGCGACCTGAAGGACAACGTCATCATCATCTGCTCGATTGAGAACTTCGATCCGATGGGCGTGCATACGGGCGACTCGATTACGGTGGCTCCGGCGCAGACGCTGACCGATCGCGAGTACCAGGTGATGCGCGATGCGGCGATTGCGGTGATCCGCGAGATTGGCGTGGAGACGGGCGGCAGCAATGTGCAGTTCGCGGTGAATCCGCAGAACGGGCGCATGACGGTGATTGAGATGAACCCGCGTGTGTCGCGGTCGTCGGCGCTGGCGTCGAAGGCGACGGGATTTCCGATTGCGAAGATTGCGGCGCGGCTGGCGGTTGGGTACACGCTGGATGAGATTCAGAACGACATTACGAAGGCGACGCCGGCTTGCTTTGAGCCGACGATTGACTATGTCGTCGTGAAGATTCCGAAGTGGCAGTTTGAGAAGTTTCCCGGCGCCGATGAGGGCCTGGGGCCGCAGATGAAGTCGGTGGGCGAGGTGATGGCGATTGGGCGGACCTTCAAGGAAGCGATGATGAAGGCCGTGCGATCGCTGGAGACGGGCAAGAAGGCGACCGCGGCGGACATTGAGCCGCGGCGGCTGACGCAGCGGCTGGTGACGCCGCATCCGGAGCGGCTGGCGTATCTGCGCTACGCGTTTGAGAAGGGCATGACGCGTGCGCGAGGTGGCGCGGCATGACCTCGATGGATCCGTGGTTTCTGAACCAGATGAAGCAGATCACGGATGAGATCAAGGCTATTGGCGGCGTGTCGATGGCAGAGCGTGACGGCGGATGAGCTGCGGATCGGCGAAGCGGATGGGCATCTCCGACGAGCGGCTGGCGGCGGAGCTGGGGCTTGAAGGCGCGGCGGGTACGGCTGAGGTGCGCGCGCTGCGGAAGAAGCTGGGCGTGAAGCCGGTGTTCAAGATGGTGGATACGTGCGCCGGCGAGTTTGAGAGCTACACGCCGTATCTCTATAGCTGCTACGACGAAGAGGATGAGGCGGCGCCGACGGCGCGGAAGAAGATCATCATCCTGGGCAGCGGGCCGAACCGGATTGGGCAGGGAATTGAGTTCGACTACTGCTGCTGCCATGCGGCGTTTGCGCTGCGCGAAGATGGGTACGAGACGATCATGGTGAACTGCAATCCGGAGACGGTCTCGACCGACTACGACACCAGCGATCGGCTGTACTTTGAGCCGCTGACGCTGGAGGACGTGCTGGCGGTGTATGAGCATGAGGCTTCGGCGGGCGCGGAGATTGGGATGATCGTGCAGTTCGGCGGGCAGACTCCGCTGAATCTTTCGCTGCCGCTGAAGAGGGCGGGCGTGCCGATCATCGGGACTTCGCCGGAGTCGATCGATCTGGCGGAAGACCGCAAGCGGTTCGGCAAGCTGATTGACGGAGTTGGAGATTCCGCAGCCTGCAGGGCGCGATGGCGACCAGCGTGGAAGAGGCTGTTGCGGGTGCGAATCGCGTGGGTTATCCGGTGCTGGTGCGGCCGTAGCTATGTGCTCGGCGGGCGCGCGATGGTGATTGCGTATGACGACGAGGCGATCGTGCGAGTACATGAGCACGGCGATTGAGTACTCGCAGGAGCGGCCGGTGCTGATCGACCACTTCCTCGAAGATGCGACCGAGTGCGATGTGGATGCGCTGTGCGATGGCGAGGATGTGGTGATCGCGGGCATCATGCAGCACATCGAAGAGGCCGGAATTCACTCGGGCGACTCGTCGTGCGTGCTGCCGGCGGTGGACCTGAGCGACGGATGTGCTGGAGACGATTCGCGAGTACACGCGGAAGCTGGCGATGTCGCTGAACGTGATCGGGCTGGTGAATATTCAGTTCGCGATTCAGCGCGGCAAGGTGTTTGTGATCGAGGTGAATCCGCGGGCGTCGCGGACGGTGCCTTATGTTTCGAAGGCGACGGGCGTTCCGCTGGCGAAGATTGCTTCGCGGATGATGGTGGGACGGAAGCTGAAGGAGCTGCTGCCGGAGCAGGTGGCGAGCGGCAAGGATCTGGAGACGGGATCGCATTACTTTGTGAAGTCGCCGGTGTTTCCGTGGGGCAAGTTCCCGGGCGTGGATACGGTGCTGGGGCCGGAGATGAAGTCGACCGGCGAGGTGATGGGCGTGGCGGATAACTTCGGCGAGGCGTTTGCCAAGGCGCAGATTGCGGCGGGGCAGGTGCTGCCGATGAAGGGCACGATCTTCATGAGCGTGAACGATCACGACAAGGATGGCGCTGGTGTCGCTGGCGAAGGACGTTTGTCGAGATGGGCTTCCACCTGGTGGCGACGCATGGAACGGCGGAGGTGCTGGAGGCCGGCGGGCTGCAGCCGGAGCGCGTGTACAAGGTGAAGGAAGGCCGGCCGAACGTGGTGGACCTGATCAAGGGCGATCGCATTCAGTTGATCGTCAACACGCCGCGCGGGCAGGAGACGTTCTTCGATGAGAAGGCGATTCGGCGGGCGGCGGTGCTGGCGCGGATTCCGACGATTACGACGCTGGCGGCGGCACGGGCGGCGGCGGAGGGTATCTGCGGCGCTGCAGCAGGGGACGCTGAGCGTGTTTGCGCTGCAGGCGCTGCATGCGGATCGAGTTGCGGCGGTGGTTTAGATTGCTGGATTAAATCAAAAGCCCGAGCTACCGGATTGGTAGCTCGGGCTGATTGTCTTAAGCTGGGTTGGCGGCTGGTGCTGTTAGTCTTCGTGATGGCAAATCTTGCGCCGACGGCGTAGCCGATCATGGAGAGCGGGATCCAGGCGCCGACGAGAAGGCCGTCGCCGCCCATGAGGCCGCTGCCGTGGTTGATGTCGAAGAAGGTGCGCCAGAGTTTTTCGATGGCTCCGCAGTTTTCGCAGAGGCCGTTGCCGGTGGGCAGGTCGAGCACCCAGACGCAGACGACGGAGAAGAGCAGCAGGCCGGAGATCCAGACGTAGCGGGCGATGTCGTTCTGCTGCATCTTGGTGATGATGAAGCCGCCGATCATCGGGACCAGGAATGCGATGACGGTGCCGAATAGCTTGGGTGTCGTGGCGTCGGGATCGGGATGGGCGAGCGAGATGGCGGCGACGGCAGCTGCAAGGATGACGACGGCGAGGAGGGTGTGGGTGAGGAACCAGAAGGCCTCGCAGCCGAGGTCGCCGAGCGATTTGCCCTTCGTGATGTCCTGATGGATAGCCATGGCTGCTACTGGTCAGGTTATCGCAAATGGCGCGCCGGGAGGGTGATTGGATACGTCTTTTGTGGCACATAGTTCCTTCGGAGGTTACCGGGAGACGCGATGGGCCTGGCGCTCATAGAATGGAGGGATGCTGCTTGAAGGGCTCCATCTGCCTCTGACTACGCCGTTTTTTCCCGACGGCCGCCTTAACCTGCGCAAGCTCGAGTTTAATGTCGACCGCTACTCGCGGACGCCGGCGGCTGGATTGGTGGTGCTGGGTCGCAGGGCGAGGCGAACCTGCTGTCGGACGATGAGACGCGGCAGGTGCTGGGGTCGGCGATCGAGGCTGCCGTCGGCTACGAAGGTGATGATGGCTGGGGTGTCGCGGGACAGTGTGGCGGGGACTTTGGCTGGGCGGAGTTTGCGGCCAGCGTCCGGTATGACGCTGTGGTGGTGCAGGCGCCGTCGATGCTGCGTGGAGCGGGGCGAGCGAAGGAGATGCTGACTTATTTTCAGATGGTGGCGGATCGGTCTCCGCTGCCGGTGGTGCTGGCAGATTATGGCGTTGCCCGGAGATGAGAGGCTTGGCGCAGAGATCGTGGTCGGAGTTGGCTGGGCATCCGCGGGTTATTGGGTTGATCGATGCGGATTGCGGCGGGAGCGGATGGCGGCGTTGAAGGCTGGGACCGATGCGGTGCAGCACGAGGTGACGGTGACGACGGTCTTTTCGGCGGTGACGGGAAGGATGCTGGCTGACCGTGCTGCGACGAAGGTGGTTCGCTGGTGACAGCAGAGACGCTGACGGGTGGAGGCGCTGCGGTGGCGTGCGCTCCGGGGAAGCCGGGGTTACGGACGCGGACGAAGACTGTGGGATTTCAGATATTGGCGGGAGATACGCTGGGGATGCTCGAAGGGCTGCAGGCCGGGGCGGTGGGTGCGGTGCCGGGGTTTGGCGCGTGTGCTCCGCAGGCGTGCTACGAGGTGTTTGCGGCGTGGAAGGATGGCGATGCAGGGCTGGCGGAGGAGAAGCAGATCCGGGTGGCCGGTGCCGCGGGACGTATCGAGCGGGGGATGGGCGTTGCGGGTGATGAAGTACGGCTGCGACCTGAACGGATACTTCGGCGGCCTGCCGCGGCTGCCGTGGTTGCCGATTACGGGGGCGGAACGGGCCGAGGTCGAGGCCTGATGCAGGGGATGCGGAGTTAGTCGGTGGGCGTCTTGCGTGGGGTTATGGTGATGCCCATGCCGTTGAGCTTGCTGCGGGCCTGCATGGCCTCCTGCGAGTTGGGGAAGCGCTGGATGAGGGTGCGGAACTCGCGGACTCCGGCGTCGGTCTGCTTGATGGCGATGAGGGCCTGGCCTTTGTGCAGGTGGGAGACGGGGACCTTGTTGCTGTCCGGATACTGCTCGAGGACCTTGTCGTAGTTCTTTATGGACGAGGGGTATTTTCCGCCGCGATAGTCGATCTCGGCGCGGTAGTAGTAGGAGTTTCCGGAGAGCGGATCGTCGGGGTAAAACTTGATGACGTCGGCAAATTCAGCTTCGGCCAGGGAGTATTTCGCGCCCATGTAGTCGCCGAGTGCGGTCTTGTAGAGCTGGTCGGCTGGAGGCGCCGGCGGGGCGTCGGATGTCGGCGGAGTGCTGGGCAGATCGGCTGCCGCTATCGCTGCGGAGGGCTTGCCGCGCTTCCCTTTGGCCGGCGGGGGGCGACTGCATATCAGGGGTTGAAGTGCAGATGGCTGGTTGAGCGAGAATCAGTAGACGCAGGCGCGCCTGCTGAGGCAGGGGGCATGCTCGCGCTCATCGACTGCTGCTGGTTCTGGACGTCCTGGGTCAGCTTTTCAAGACGGCCGAGACGGGCTTTGAGCTCGTCGAGCGAGTCGTTGAGGGATTGAATCTGGCCGGAGACCTGATCGATCTTGGTGCCCTGCGCCTCCTGCTGAGTGTGTAGCTGGCGCTGTATGGCGTCGAGGTTGAGCCGCCATCTTGTTGATGGAATCAGCGCTCTGCTGGACGAGGTCCTTCATGCGCCCATGCGTTCATCGTTTGACCGCTGCAGCTTTGCCACGGCGTCCTGCAAATCCTGTATCTGCGTCTGGAGCTGCACCATGTCCTTGTTGACGGCGAAGGCAGGAGCCGCAGTAAAGGTAATAGCAGCCAGCAGCAGCGGAGCGGCGATCCGGAGACGCCACGGC